>NZ_SJSN01000005.1 GCF_004331675.1 Pedobacter frigidisoli
TTGACAGAACTCATTCAGATCTCCCGGGGTAGGACAATCTACTTCCTATGGATGTGGCCTCTGTATATACGTAATAGTCCCCGTGCAGTATTGGGCTTCTGTTTGTTGGGCAACATCACCCGGACTAAATCCGCCTCATATACAGTTTCTGTTCGTAGGCCCCCATATTTGCCGCGGACTTCCTTCAGATTCGCAGTCACCCACGACACCCTTGTCTCTGGCTAACACTTCCTACTGCTAAGCGTGTTCGGGACTCTAACCCTATAGTCGATTGACATGCCCGGCGCACCCAAAAAAAAGCGGTACAAATAAATTTGCACCGCTTTCTTTAATCTGTGAAATCACTTAAATCAGTGAAATCATTTTACTATTTTTTACCTTTAGCAGCTTCTGTTTCTGCTTGTTTCAATGCTCTACTCATGGTTACCGATACGATTGTATCTTCTGGAGTATTAGTAATTGCATATCCATCACCTTTAATATCACGAACGCGAACTAAACCACCAACTTCTAATTTAGCAATGCTAACTTCAACAGATTGAGGCATTTTAGCTGGTAACGATTTAACACGAAGTTTACGTAATTTTTGAACCATTTTACCACCCATTTTAACACCTGGAGAAGTTCCTGTTAATTTTACAGGGATTTCCATAACGATTTCTTTATCATCAAATAATTGAAGAAAATCGATGTGCATTAAAATATCAGTTAATGGGTGAAATTGTGTGTCTTTAACGATTGCTTTAGTTTTTGCACCGTTCACTTCGATTTCTACAAAGTTTGCTTCTGGAGTGTAAATTACGTCTCTTAAGTCTGCAATAACAACAGCTAAATGTTGTTGTGATGTACCACCATACAATACCGCAGGAACTTTACCTTCGTAACGAAGCTCTTTGGCATCGCGTTTCCCTACGTTCTCTCTTGGAGAACCGCTAATTGCGATTGTTTTCATTTTATATTTATTTAATTATTAATACTCTTGTACTTTAAATAGATCGCTGATTGATCCGTGTTCGTTTACATTAGCAATTGCCCTTGCAAATAAACTTGCTGTACTCAGCTGTCTAATTTTCGGACTTTCCATTTTCAATGGAATAGTATCCGTTACTATTAATTCAGCCAAAACTGAATTTTCTATTGTTTCAATTGCCTTGCCCGATAAAACAGCATGTGTACAAACTGCTCTTACACTTGCTGCACCATTCTCCATAATCAGGGCTGCTGCCTTTGATAAGGTTCCTGCAGTGTCGCAAATATCGTCAATTAATACGACATCCTGCCCAGTAACATCACCAATGATCGACATTGATTCGATTTCATTGGCACGTTTACGGCGTTTATCGCAAATAATAACCTCTGCATTAAAAAACTTAGCAAAGGTACGAGCCCTGTAAGAACCGCCCATATCTGGCGATGCAATGGTTAGGTTCGGCAATTTTAAGCTTTTAATATAAGGAACAAATATTACCGACCCATCTAAGTGATCTACCGGAATATCAAAAAATCCTTGTATCTGTGCAGCATGCAAATCCATCGTCATAATACGGTGAATACCTGCAGACTTTAATAAATTCGCCACCAATTTAGCACCAATAGCCACGCGAGGTTTATCTTTTCTATCTTGTCTGGCTAAACCATAATAAGGCACAACTGCTGTAATATAATGTGCCGATGCCCTTTTAGCCGCATCAACCATTAACAAAAGTTCCATTAAATTATCGCTAGGCTGATAAGTAGATTGGATCAAGAAAACATCACACCCACGGATCGATTCATCAAATGAAGGTTGAAACTCACCATCACTAAATTTGTGAATGGTTACCTCACCAAGCGGCTTGCCGTAACTCTCGGCAATTTTTAGTGATAATCCTCTAGAACCTGTTCCAGAAAAAAGCTTTACCTGATTAAACTGCAATGGCATGATCCGTGTGTAGTTTACTAGTTAAAAAAAAATCGGATCATGTATTGTTAAAATACACGATCCGATGCTAAATTTTGTTGTCCGACCTGGATTCGAACCAAGACAAACAGTACCAAAAACTGTCGTACTACCCTTATACTATCGGACAAAAGCTTATCAAGGATATATCCTCGAAAGGGAATGCAAATGTAGGTAGCATATTTTAATTATGCAATAGTGTTTTTAAAAAAAAGTTAAAATTTATTTCTAACTGATTGAAGATCAAAAAAAAGTTTTTTTGTGGTGCAACATTGTGATTCGAAATCCGACTTTATAGGAAACCTATAACCCAGTTACTTCATTAAACTAAACTATGAGCTATTCAAAAATCAACAACCTGGCCGGATGGACGTGTTTTTTCATTGCTGCCATCACCTACATCTTAACCTTAGATCAATCGGTTAGCTTTTGGGATTGTGGTGAGTTTATCGCCACAGCTTTCAGAATGCAGGTTGTACACCAACCCGGAGCACCAATGGTCTCGATGATTCAGCGATTATTTTCCACGATGGCCATGGGTGATAAAACCATGATCGCTTATTTCATGAATCTTTCATCAGCCCTAGCAAGTGCAGGAACAATTCTATTTTTGTTCTGGACCATTACGGCCTTGGCAAAGAAAACCATCATTAAAAAAGATGAAGTATTAACCAATTCTAAAATCATCAGCATCGTCGGCGCAGGTTTAGTTGGTGCTTTAGCATATGCATTTTCAGACAGTTTTTGGTTTTCTGCGGTTGAGGCTGAAGTTTACGCCATGTCATCACTTTGCACCGCAATCGTATTCTGGGGGATTTTAAAATGGGAATCGCTGGCCGATGAACCAAAAGCTGATAGATGGTTGTTGTTTGTCGCCTACATTATGGGTATTTCAATCGGCGTACACATTTTAAATCTACTAACCATTCCAGCACTTATCTTTGTTTATTATTTTAAAAAGGCCAAATCTCCAAATTGGCAAAGTGTTTTAAAGGTTTTTATCATTTCAATTGTTGTTTTAGGCATTGTTCAATTTGGCATTATCCAATATATGATATCCTTTGCCGCAAGCTTCGATTACTTTTTTGTAAATACATTGGGTTTTGGCTTCGGAACAGGTGTTTTATTTTACGCCATTCTTGTTATAGCTGGCTTGGTTTACGGCATCAGGTATTCTATTGTTAAAAACAAGAAAGCAATGAATTTGATCATGCTTTTTGCCGTGCTTTTAATTTTCGGATACAGTTCTTTCGCATTAATGATTATCAGAGCGCAGGCAAAACCCAATTTAAACAACACCGATCCAGAAAATGCCTTTAACTTTTTGAGTTATGTAAACCGCTCCCAATATGGAGATCGCCCATTGCTCTATGGTGAAAACTACAATTCGGAGAAGATAGACATTAAGGAAACTGATCAGCTCTATAGGAAAGGCGAAAATAAATATGAATCAGCAGGAACGAAATCGGAATATATTTATGGCGATAAAACACTAGCCCCTCGAATGTATAGCGATAAACCCGAACATGTTAGGTTTTACAAAAACTACATGGGTTTTGATGATGCCCACAAGCCTAGCCTGATGGATAACCTAAAATACATGTTCTCATTTCAAACGGGACAAATGTACATGCGCTATTTTATGTGGAATTTTGTTGGCCGACAAGATAATGAAGATGGGCAACATGGCGGCAATGATGGTGCATGGTTAAGCGGCATTAAACCAATCGATGCTATAAGATTAGGCAATCAAACCAATTTGCCGCCATCAATAGTAGAAAACAAAGCTTATAATAGATTCTTCTTTTTACCCTTGATTATCGGCTTGATTGGAGCTGTTTGGCACTTTAAGCGCAATCAAAAAGATGCAGGGGTAATTGGTTTACTATTCATTTTCACTGGCATTGCCATTGTAGTTTACCTAAATTCCATCCCACTCGAACCCCGAGAAAGAGATTATGCTTATGTAGGTTCTTTTTATGCGTTCGCCATTTGGATAGGCTTGGGTGTTTTCGGCTTGAAAGATTTTGTATTTAAAAAGCTTACTCCAGCAAGGGCAAGTATCTTCGCTTCGATTATTGCTTTATTTGCGGCTCCGATTATAATGGCTAGCCAAGGTTGGGATGATCATAACCGCTCTGAAAGTCACGTGGCGCATGATATGTCTGTTAATTATTTAAAATCTTGTGCGCCAAATGCCATTCTTTTTACTTACGGAGATAACGACACTTTTCCCGTTTGGTATGCACAGGAAGTAGAAAATATCCGCCCTGATGTTCGGGTGGTAAACCTAAGCCTTTTTACGGCAGATTGGTATATCGATGGGATGCGGAGAAAACAAAATCAATCAGAGCCTTTGCCTTTAACTATCAAACCTGCCCAATATGTTGCAGGAACCAGAGATGTGATGTATTACCAAGACTATAAAATTACGCAACACATTGAATTGAAAGAAATTTTGGATGTTCTTTTATCTGATAATGATGAAGACAAAGTAACCATGAATGATGGCTCCAAGTACAATGTTTTGCCAACCAAAAACCTAAAATTGGCCGTTAACCCGAAAGAGGTTTTGGATACGGGAACGGTTCCGAAGGAAGATGCTGGAAAAATTGCAAGCAGCATGGAATGGACTTACAATGGCGATTATGTGAGTAAGGGAACATTAGCGTTATTCGATATTTTAACCCACAACAATTGGAAAAGACCAATTTATTTTACTGGGGCAATGCCCGATGAACAATATATTGGGCTTGATAAATACCTTTATATTGAGGGGTTGAATAAGCGACTACTTCCACTAAAACCTGATACCTCGGTAACCCAAAAATTCGAATTGGTTAACGTAAAACCGATGTACAATAACCTGATGAATGTTTATGGATTTGGAAATATCAAGAATGCAAATCATTTGGATAGGCAATCTGCGGATGATGTAACCATGTGTGCCAATATGTTTAATGGTTTATTAAATGGATTGATTAACGATGGCAAAATCGTAGAGAGCATAAAAGTTGCAGATAAATATTTTCAGGTTATGCCGGAGAAAATTTATACTATGCGCCAGGTAATGAGCAATTTTTATTTAACGGAAAACCTTTACCGAATCAACGACCTCAATAGGGCAAATGCAATGATCAGCAAATCTGCAGATTATATTGATAAGGAATTAACGCACTTGGCTGATGTTTCGGAAAGCAAAAACCAATTGGCATCTGAACAAAATGTTCGTTTCTACCTCACCTATCTTGGCCAAATGGTAAAATTAACAGAAACGTTTAAGCAGAATACCCTGAGCAAGAAACTCGAAAAACAATACAATAACTTGCTCGATCGTTTTACGCCATTCGCCACCGGCTAGCTTGAAAATACTTTAAATTTTAACCCATAAGCAGATTTTCAATTTCTGTTTATGGGTTTTGGGATTTTTATCTATTAAAAAATGACTTTTAATCCTAAGCCATAATGAGCTTAAGCCGTATAATTTTGTTAAATCAATCCAAAAATTTACCTGTTTTATCGACTAGAATAGTTAATTTCGGCAGCATTTTTATGTGAACACCATTTTTTAATATCATTAAACAAACCAATGAATTATTCAAAAGTCAATAATATAGTAGGCTGGATCTGCTTTTTAATTGCTACAATAACTTACGTTTTAACCTTAGAGCCATCTGCTAGTTTTTGGGATTGCGGGGAATTTATCGCCTCAGCATTTAGGATGCAGGTTGTTCACCAACCGGGAGCACCTTTATTCTTAATGATTCAACGTTTCTTCTCTATTTTTGCTATTGGCGACCTTACTAAAATCGCTTATTGGATGAACGTAGGTTCTGCAGTTTGTAGTGGAGCAACTATCTTATTCCTTTTCTGGACAATTACTGCCTTAGCTAAAAAAACATTGGTTAAATCTGGTGAAATAATTTCTACAGGAAATTTGATCAGCATTATGGGCGCTGGAGCAGTTGGCGCATTGGCTTATACTTTCTCTGATAGTTTCTGGTTCTCAGCAGTAGAATCTGAGGTTTATGCACAATCATCGTTATTTACAGCCATCGTTTTTTGGGCAATCTTAAAATGGGAAGCACATGCAGACGAGCCAAGAGCAGACCGTTGGCTGTTGTTTATCGCCTATATTATGGGTCTATCAATTGGTATCCACTTGTTAAACTTATTAACTATTCCAGCGCTTGCCTTTATTTACTACTTTAAAAGAACGGGTAAGGCAACGAGATCGGGCATTATCAAAACCTTAATTGTTGGTATTCTAATCCTAGCTGTAATCCAATATGGTATTATTCAATATTTAGTTTCATTCGGTGCGTATTTCGATTTATTCTTCGTTAATACTTTAGGCTTAGGTTTCGGAACTGGTGTATTATTCTTTGCAATTCTGGTAATCGGGGCACTGGTTTGGGGTATCCGTTATTCTATTCAACATCAAAAGAAACTGTTAAACCTAGGGTTAATCTCTACGGTATTAATTATATTCGGATACGCCTCTTTCTCTATGATTATCATTAGGGCAAAGGCAGATCCTAACTTAAATAACAGCGCACCGAAAGATGCTTTCTCATTTTTAAGTTATTTAAATCGTGAGCAATACGGAGATAGACCATTAGGTTACGGACCGAATTATAATTCTGAAAGAACCGGTGTAACAGAAGGAAAAACCATTTGGAGAAAAGGAAAAGAGAAATATGAAGTAGCCGGCAAAAAGACCGATTATGAATATAGCAACAATACCCTTCTTCCTCGAATGTACAGTGATGACCCTAAACATGCGGCTTTTTATAAGGAATGGATGCACATGGATGATGCAAAAAATCCGAATTTGGTGGATAATGTTGGCTTCTTGTTCAGCTATCAAATCGGTTATATGTATATGCGCTATTTCGGATGGAACTTTATTGGTCGCCAAAATGATGAGCAAGGACAAGGAAGCGGACACGAAGGCGAATGGATTAGCGGAATTAAGCCAATCGATGCCTTACGTCAGGGTGATCAAACTAATTTACCGCCATCAACAATAGACAATAAAGCTTATAACAGATTTTTCTTCCTGCCCTTAATTATTGGTTTAATGGGTGCGGTTTGGCACTTTAAACGCAATCAAAAAGATGCTGGAGTAATCGCCTTACTATTCTTCTTTACTGGTATTGCGATTGTTTTATACCTAAATCAAAAGCCATTAGAGCCTCGTGAGCGTGATTATGCCTACGTAGGATCGTTTTATGCCTTTGCCATTTGGATTGGGCTCGGGGTACTCGCCATTAAGGAATGGTTATTTAAGAAACTCACCCCAACAACTGGCGCAATTGGAGCGACAGTTATTGGTTTACTTGCTGCGCCAGTAATTATGGCTGAGCAAGGTTGGGATGATCATGATCGTTCTACTAAAATGGTACCACACGATATCGCTTTAGATTACCTACAATCATGCGCACCAAACGCCATCTTGTTTACCTACGGAGATAATGATACTTACCCACTTTGGTACATCCAAGAGGTAGAAAATGTTCGTCCGGATATTCGCATTGTGAATTTAAGTTTATTCGATACAGATTGGTACATCAATGGTTTAAGGCAAAAACAGAACGAATCGGCTCCACTGCCAATCACCATGAAACCAGAGCAATATGTTCAAGGTGAACGTGATGTAATGCCGTACGATGATTATAAAATTTCTGGAAGCGTTGAACTTAAGAATGTTGTAGATCTTTTATTATCGAATGATGAGGGCGATAAAGTACCGATGCAAGATGGTACAAAATCTAACTTCTTACCAACCAAAAACCTGAAGATTACGATTAATCCACAAGAGGTTGTTAGTACAGGAACAGTTCCTGCGGCAGATGCTTCGAAGATTGTTCCGGTAATGGATTGGACCTTCAATAAGGGTTATGTAACCAAGGGAACATTAGCGATGTTCGATATTTTAGCGCACAACAACTGGAAACGTCCGATTTATTTCGCTTCTACCGTTCCATCAGAGCAGTATAATGGTTTAGATAAATATTTATATAGTGAAGGTTTGGCCTTACGCTTATTACCTTTAAAAGCTGATACCACAACAACTGATGAAAAAGCTGAGCAATTAAATACGCCAGTTTTATACAATAATGTAATGACTAAGTTTGCATGGGGCAATATGAAAACCGCCACCTATTTAGATCCTCAATCATCTGATGATACATTTATCTTCACCAACATTTTCAGCAACTTAACTGGAAGCCTACTAAAAGAAGGTAAAACAGCTGAAGCTAAAAAGGTAGTTGATAAATATTATGCAGTAATGCCTCAGAAATTTTACGGACTGCGTACTGTTGTGGTTAAATATTATATGGCAGAAAACCTTTATAAACTTGGGGAAACAGCTCGAGCGAACGAGATTTTAAATCAATCTGCAGATTATATTAACAAAGAGCTTAATTATTTAGCCGATCTTTCTAAAACGAAAGGTTTGACGGGTTCGCAAAACATTCAAACTGGATTATACTATTTAGATAGAATGATTAGAACGAGTAAAGCCGCCGGACAAGATAAAGTGAGCGATAAATTGCAAAAGATATTTACTGGTTTAGAAAGTAGATTATCGATGTTCTTCCCTCAACAAAGTCCGCAATAGCAAGGGCTAAAAATAATTTTAAGCAGCTGCATTAATTTATAGCTGCTTTTTTTTGGTTTAGGGGTTTGCCGCAGATTTCAACTTGCGAAGTTTCTAATGGCACGGTGCGTTGGAGAACTTCGTAAGTTTAACCTAAAAACCCTTTCAGACTTTTACGGTTCTGCCAATACCCGTTGGAGACTGACGAAGTTTTCTATCACACAACCTAACTAAACTTCGTAAGTCGATGGCTGGTAACTTACGAAGTTTCTAAGGGCACGGTGCGTTGGAGAACTTCGTAAGTTTAACCTAAAAATCCCATCAGACTTTTACGGTTCTGCCAACACCTTTTACCCTTTGGAGACTGACGAAGTTCTCCATCACACAACCCAACTAAACTTCGTAAGTCGATATCGTAAAATAAAAAAGCCTGTCTAACATCCGTTAAACAGGCTTCAAATTTATTTAGTTAATGATTATTCGTTGACTACACCCATTGCACAGAATTTTTCAATCCGCTGCTCAATCATTTTATCTGTTTTTATTTTACCTAACGAAGCTAAATCCCTAATAATATATTCTTTTAAAGTATTACCCATTAACTCTGGATCTTGATGCGCACCTCCAAGTGGTTCAGGAATAATTCCATCAATCAGCTTGTTACCAAACATATCGTCAGAAGTTAATTTTAAACACTCAGCAGCTTTTTCCTTAAAATCCCAGCTTCTCCACAAAATAGAAGAGCAAGATTCTGGAGAGATAACCGAATACCAAGTATGCTCCAACATGTAAACCTTATCGCCGATACCAATCCCTAAAGCACCACCAGAGGCACCTTCGCCAATCACGATACATATAATTGGTACACGAAGAATCGACATTTCTAATAGGTTTCTGGCAATGGCCTCCCCTTGTCCGCGTTCTTCTGCCTCTAAACCGGGGTAAGCACCCATGGTATCGATTAAGGAAACAACAGGCTTATTAAATTTCTCTGCCAAACGCATTAAACGTAAAGCTTTGCGATAACCCTCGGGGTTTGCCATACCAAAATTACGGAATTGACGCTCTTTGGTATTTTTGCCCTTTTGGTGACCAATAACCATTACCGTTTGGCCATTTATAGTAGCAAAACCACCAATAATTGCCTTATCATCCTTAACCGTTCTATCGCCGTGAAGCTCGATAAAATCATCGCAAATCATGCTGATGTAATCAAGCGTTTGGGGTCTATCAGGGTGGCGGCTCATTTGAACCTTATTCCAACCTGTTAAATTTTGATATAAGTTATTCGTGGTTTCATCTAATTTACCGTCAAGCTCATCTAACGTGGCAGACATATCTACCTTAGTTTTTTCGGCAACTTGCTTAACCTTTTCTATCTGCTGAACTAAATCTGCAATAGGCTTCTCAAAATCGAATGATGTTTTTATTTGCTGCATAATTGATCTGCAAAAATAAGTAATTATTTTTAGTTTGCCGTCAACAGTTTTTCGTTTAACTTTTGCTAGCCAATTAACCTACAACCACGATCTATATTTTAATTTGGAAAGCAATTACAGAAGCATTTCGGTTAAAGCAGTCCCGCCCCCATTGCTGCTCCGAAGAAAAATCGGGAGCATCCATTCAGGTCGGGTTTATATTACTCAACTTATGCAACTATGCCAGTTTCCGTGCGAAAAGCCAAGGTTATCTAGCCCTGATTGAAGCGAAGATCATTTTTAGCTGTTCTTCGAAATCACTCAGAACAACACAGTAAAAAGATCGTAGTGCAAAGCAGGACGAACGATAATTATTGTACTGCCTATTGCGCTTCAAAAAATTATTAAAGTTAATTAAAACGGTCTGTGAGACACAGACCATGGAGTTCGCAACCTCGCCCATACGTAGGCAATGTACTTTCTGCTCATCGATCTTAAAAACCTTAAATCTCCAAAAATCCTGGTTAAAATTTTGCCGCTTCCCCGGCTTTTGGCAATGCTTTCTTAATAAATTCGCGAATATGGTTATTGGCTGTCTTTAAATCATCTTTACGGAGGTACATCATGTGCCCACTTCTGTAACCCTCCCAACTCATGCGATCTTGCAATTTACCCGCAGCATCTAATTGCCACATGCTATATTTTGCATTGAAATAATCGCAAGCACCATCATAGTAACCCGATTGCACCAATAAATGTAAGTAGGGGTTTTGTGCCATCGCCTGACGAAGATTATCACCTGTTTTATCGCCAGTATTATCCCAAGGATAAACCGAACCGAACATATTATATTTTAGATCTGTTTTGTAATTCAGCTCGTTGCGGATGTACATATTGATCGCTGGCGTAAAAGAATGTAACCAAGAAGTGAGTTCGGCATTATAATCTGGTCCCTCCCCGGCACTCATTTTATCGATGCCACGATAGCGAGAATCCAATCTTCCAACAGTGAATCCCTTATCCCTCATCAGCTCTTTCCAAAAGAAATCTGTCGGCACATTGAGGTTATAATCCAATATTACTTTTTCTGAAAGACCAGAATAGCGAGCCATTTTAGCGGCAATGGCTTTCTTTTTTTCGGAACTAAGCATTCCACCTTGCGATATTGCAGGAATAAGTTCGTTAATGGTAAAAGTTTCAACTTCAGGAAGCATCACTGTTAAATCCTTGCCCTGCAAATCGGTAGGCAAAACTTTATGGTACCAAGCGGTAGCTGCAAAATAAGGCAAACGCAAAGCGGCATCTACAGGGCCGCTTCTTTCGATGCCCAATTCTGTCGGAGATACCAGCACAACGCCATTTAAATACATCCATTGGCTGTTTTGAAGCTCCAACGCTAAACCAGAAACCCTTGTTGTACCATAACTTTCACCAATTAAGAATTTTGGAGAAGCCCATCGGTTATTTCGGGTGACAAAAGTATTAATCCATTCGGCCAAATACTTGATATCGGCTCTAACACCGAAGAATTTTTCTTTGGGTACATCTTTGTTAATTGCTCGAGAGTAACCTGTATTTACCGGATCTACGTAAACAATATCGGCAACATCTAAAATTGAATAAGGATTTTGTTTATAACCATAAGGCTGAATAGGATAACCTTCATCATCGATATTCAAAACCACAGGGCCAGTGTATGCAATATGCATCCAAACAGAAGCCGAACCCGGGCCGCCGTTAAAAGAGATTACCAAAGGTCTTTTTTCGCGATTGGAAACATCGCTTCTTTCATAATAGGTATAAAATAAACCTGCTATGGCCTTTCCATCTTCATCCCAAACTGGAAGCGTACCTGTTGTTGCTTTATATGGCACTGATTTACCATCTATATTTACCGAATGATTGGTGACTACGGCACTTTCTACTTTGATTGCACGTTCGTTACCTGTAGTTTTTGGCTCTTCTTTTACGGTTACCTCAGTTGTTGTAACTGTTTCCTTTGATGGTTTTTTTCTTGGTTCTTGCTGGGCTTGAGATAAAAGTGCTGAAAAAAATAAAGTGGTGAGTATAAGTCTGAATTTCATTGCGTTTGGTTTGGTTTATAAATATCAAATTAAAGCAGCGTTAATCAAAACTCACATTAGAAATGTTACGCATAAAAAAAAGCCGACATTGGTTTTGGCAATGTCGGCGATTTAAGGGGATTGTAATTAATTAGGGTTTATGACTTTATACTATGGTTTCTGCTTTAGCTTGGTTGATCTGCCAGCCAATAGTGAAACTACCAGTTATCAATAACTTAATATGATATTCTATGTCGCCATTTATAATGACTCCCTCCCAACCATCAGCATTAATTGTACCGCCAGAATGGGATACATTTACTAAATTTATCGTAACGCCTTGTACCGTGGCCTTTACGTTATTATAAAGTTGTCCTGAATTATATTGCAAACTCGCTGTGCAGATTACGCCATTATCAGCATAAAAAGTTTTAGTAACGATTATTGGTGGGGATACTAATTTACTTTCAAATTTAGCATCTGCGCTTAAATTTCCAAATGCGCAAATTGTTGTTATTAACAGCATTATTAAATTACGATTTTTCATTTGCTTTTAGTTTAAGTGTATTAATTATTTCTTGGTAGCCTTTAACATTATCTCATAAATGTATTTTCCAGGTCTATTAATTCTGGTATTAAACCTCACATTTAATTTAACAGGTCTTTTTGCCCAAGTTCCATACGGAAGATCATTTGGAGGATTCCAACCTGCAGCAGAAGCTGTGTCAATAGAGGCAATGTTACTTGCATTTATCCTATAATAACAGTTAATACCATTGCTTTGCCCATCCCAATATAATGATGGGAATGGTGTTGTAGCATAGTCATACAGTACAGCTGTATCAGTAACAGTAGTTTTATAGGCAAAAGTTGATAGGGTTTTTAAGAAGCTGTTTCCATTTGGTCTTTGCTTATATTCTGACGGGGCAAATAATGCTCCATTTTTATCAACAAATTTCAATGCTACCTGATTTGGTGAATCAGCAACCCGCTTAATTCTCAACCAAGCGGTTGTAGATCTACCCACTGCTGCATTGATCCAATCAGCATCATAAGCAAACCTAACAGCAGTTTCACTATTGGCCTCAACAGCTAAAGCATAAGGTGCATTGATATATTCGTATTCAACCTGTGGTGATAAAATAATTGTACATATATTATTGTAGACTTTAGTGCCATTCGGATTTTCGACCTGTAAATCTAATAGATATTCTCCTGATGGAATATTATTACTGGCTTCATTAAATACCATTTGCCCACTCACTGGAGCGATCTCGAATGGTGTTTTCTTCACTGTGGTACGTTTTTTATTAATTAATGCCAGCGTTGTATCTGTTGTAGGGTCGTATGGCAATGTCCAAATATCTACGTTGTAGAGGTTAAAAAATTCTTGTTGACGCTTTCCAGTAGCCTTATTTCGCACATCCAATAAAGTCACCTTAAACGGTGGTGTAGATGCATCGGGAATTAAGCCTTGAGAAATATAAAATTGGCCAGCATTTACCCTTAATGGGTTTGAAGAATACCTTAAATAGTCACTTAAAAATCCTTCCTTAACCTTTCTGCAAGCATTAAAGCTAATAGCAGTAACAACTAAACAAAGTAGTCCTGCATATAAATATATCTTTTTCATTTTAGTTATCTTTTATCTTGAAAGTCCAAGGATGAAAATTTTGTAGCACGTGAACAATACCATTTGTAGTTTCGATGCCTGAGGTTTGACATACTGCAGCTCTATCTAATAAAGCTTCATCCCCACTTGGGTCTTGGGTCTTACCATCAACAATGATATCAACCTCTCCTAATACTTTAACAAAATAAACAAGCCTTGCTTCTGTGGTGATAATTCCATCAACTGTAAAGCCTGGAGTTTTAGTATAGGAGATTAAAAAATTCTCTTTAGCGGAAACTACAGGATGGTAAATTTTTCCATTTTCAGTTAATTGTGGATAAGATATCTTGCCTTGAAAAACATAGATCCCTAAAGAATCGCGAAGCATTTTGGGAGTGAAATACTTAAATAATGAATCTAATGTATAGTTGTTGTTTTCATCAATCTCCCTCAATTCGGCTCTTTTAATATTCAAAAAATTATTAATGGAGTAGTTATTTGGAACAAAGAAAGTGACATCACCATTGATCATATCTTTCATCCCAGCCTTATCAATAACCATCAATGTGGTATCAAAAACTTTCTTATTGTGAGATTTTAAGAAATCGTAAGTTGTCATATTAACTTTTGGATTACTTAATCCTCCATCTATAATTCCATTTCCTTTTTTACAACCAAACATGACGATGATGGCCGAAAAAATTAAAAATATATACTTCTTCATATTATGTCTTATTAATATTTGCCTTTCCAAAATTCGGTCTGGTTAATTAAATTATTGTTTTGTAGAATGCTGTTTGCGATTGGCCATCTCCAACCCTTTAATGCTTTTCTGGCATCAGTCATCCAAACAGGACTACGATTCATTCTTACACCGTCGAAGAAATTTTGGCCCTCGCCGGCTAACTCTCTAATTCGCTCATTCATAATTTCTATCTTCAACAAGTTACCTGAAAGTGCAGTAACATCTGTATTGGCCCTTTCTCTAACTACATTAAGCGCAGTTCTAGCCTCAGGATCACGGGTTAGAAAGTTTAGTGCTTCTGCTTTTAACAAATACATGTCAGCCAACCGATAAATGATTAAGTTGCTTTCTATAAATGGCTGATTGGGAGTCTTAAAACCAACGTCGCTATATTTTATTAAAAGATCAACATCTGCACTACTACTATAGCCATAAAAATTTGCCAATCTTGCATCATTATCGTTTGGATAGATAGTGTATAAATAATCATAGTTAACAAAATACAGCGGAATACCCGTTACTGTAGTTAGATAAGGCGAGGTTAGCGTCTTAAAACCTATAGCTTCAGAATAGTTAGGGATAGAAAAGTTCGCCTCATTATTGGAATTACTTGCCGTTATAACAAATATATTTTCCGTTGAGAATGAATTTTTGAAAGCTAATCTAATGTTATCGGCTGTTTCTAGCTTATACGTATCTACTCTACTAATAATAGAATCGGTATATAAAACTGTTTTATCATATTCATGACGCCAAGCACTAACATGAGCAAGTAATGCTAAAGCTGCACCCTTATTAGCCCTTGCTCTACGGTATTGGGCGGTACCCTCAAAAGTTAGCAATGCCGATGCTTTACCAGCATCGCTCTGAACCTGTTTGGTAATTACATCTTCTGGCGATTGGGGCAGATATTTAATTTCTTCTGCAGTGTAGATTGGAACATTCTGTAATGGAACATCTCCCCAAACGCGTGCTAAATAAAAGTAACACAAAGCTCTTAGAAAATATGCTTCTCCGATTACATAATTTTTACCTTTTGTACCATTTGCGAATGATGCATCTGGAATTGATGGTACCTTATCGATAACCAAATTGCAGACATTAATTACCTTATACCAATTTGTCCAGTTGTGTGCTCCTTCTTCTCGATAATAAACTGCTGCCAAATTTCCGCTTAAATAAGGGCCCTGCATATTTGTATCAAATGTTTGAATTTCACCAACTGGCAGATCACCCCAAATAAAGAAAGCATTATCCTTATACAAACTTGTTCTTAAAAGTGCATAAGCTCCACTTATGGCGCCTTGTGCATCCGCTTCTGTTTTCCAAAATTTATCATCGTAAGTTGCATTGTCTAGCTCATTATCTAACGCCTTTTTACAAGATGGAGAGATTAATATGATCAATAGCATCGCGATCATAAATAAACCGCCGTTTGCTTTTATATTTTTTGTTTTCATCCTCTTAATATTTAAAATTCTACCTGCAAACCAAATGTATATTTTTTCGGAATTGGATATCCATCTCCGAAGTCATATCCTTGAGCATTAACCGCTTCTGCATCTATACCCGAGAATTTTTGAAACATCACTAGGTTATCCACCATCGCATAAAGTTTCAAGCGATTAAGACTTAATTTCTTCATCCACAGGTTTTTCTGTGGTGTAAAATCGTAGCCAAGGTTTACATTCTTAATCCTAACATACCAACCTGGCTCAACATAAAATGTTTGTTCAGCTCTAAATACGTATAATCCTGCGAATGGATTTAAGGCAGGAAAAGTTGCATTATCGCCAGCGTTGCGCCAATAATTATACTGTTCGTAATCTCCAATTGATGCTCTGGCTAAATCTTCAGGCTTGCCGTAAAACAATCCGTTTGACAGCCTTTGCGCAAGGGTATTGTTAACAATTGTTCTGCCTAGTGTAAATGTAGTAAAGATTGATAATGAAAAATTTTTATAACGGAAAGCATTATTAATCCCTCCTGTTGCCTTAGGATTTGGATCACCATAGAAAGTTCTATCATCTTCACCATTGTTGTCAGAAATTTTATAATCTCCGCTTATATCACGCCATTTCGGCATTCCTAATAGCAATGTTCCCCATTTTGTAGCACCTACTTGGCCTGTGTATGGATTTACCAATAAATCATTAATCGAGTTGATAACGCCATCGGTAACATACATGCGATACATATTTAATGGCTTTCCTACCACATAAATAGTTGTTCCGTTTGGACCACTACTAATCAAATCCCGATTACCATTTGGTAATGAAGTGACCATATTTCTATTGAATGAAATATTAATGGATGGGCTCCATTGAAATGCGGCTTCAGGCTTAAAAACTCTTCCACTAATCTGAAATTCTAAACCACTGTTCCTCACGCCTGCAGCGTTGCTTAAAGATGTACTATAGCCAGAGGTTTCAGGAACTAGAACTTTTAGCATCTGCCCAGTTGTATTTCTAACATAAGCATCAACTGTTAAGCTCAACCTGCGCTTAAAAAACTCTAAGTCTAAACCGATATTGGTTTGAGCCGATTGTTCCCAAGTTAAATTGTTATTGGTTAGCTTATCGAAATTTGGATAAATTACTGGTACACCGTTATATGTTCCTGCATCAGATGACCCATTATAACTTCCATCGTAACCAGCTTGTCCAAGTGCAAAACTATTATACCGATCATTATCTCCAATACTGGCTTCATCACCACTTAAACCCCAGCTAAACCTTACTTTAGCTAAATCGACCCAGCTTAAGTTTTTCATAAAATTTTCTTCTGTTGCAATCCACGCAGCTGAAAAAGATGGGAATACTGCCCAACGATTATCACGGCCAAATCTAGAAGATGCATCAGCTCTGATATATGAATCGAAAAGGTATTTTTCTTGAAAATCATAGTGCGCACTTCCAAAGAAAGATAATTTAGCGTAAGTGGAGTGATCAGAGTTACCCCCCACATTGCCTTGGGCAACACCTGAGACTACTTTAATATTATCATTTGGCACACCATTTCCGGCTACTCTTAGTGATTGATTATCTCTTTTTTCGAATGCTTGCCCTGCCAAGAAGTTTAAATTATGGTTTTCATTGATAGAAAAATTGTATAAAACTGTATTGGTAATTAAATACTTTAAGCCTTCACTAAAACCAGAGTATGCATAAGCTAATCCGTCAGACTCACTACGGGCCGGACTAAAGAAATCTCTTTTTGATGAACTATAATTAACTGCAGCTTCGGTATTGAAAGATAAGTTCTTAACAATATTGTACGTTAATTTAGTTACCATACTCACATTATTATCGGCATTGCTGTTTCTAACCGATTCGTAGGGCGTCTCAATATCTGCTCGATCTTGATCGGACAGATAAAATAATGAGGAGGGCATACTAATTGGACTAATCTGGAAAGCATTGCGATAGCCTTGCTCACCTGGCCTTACTCTACCAACCATCCGAATTCCTCTACTTAAACGTAATGAGGTTTGCATCTGGAACTTTTCGCTAAAGTTTGCACCCAAATTCGCATTAACGGAATAACGTTCATAACCAGTTGCCTTAATTATTCCCTTTTCATTGTAATGACCTACACCAACTCGGTAATTAAATTTATCACTTCCACCAGAGATGGCAAGATCTTGATTAGATACTGTTCCATTTTGATAGAATAAATCTTGCCAATTGTTATTATTATTAAATGATGGATTTAAACTATCTGTGAGCATAATTGGCTGTCCATTTGCAATTTGGGTAGGATTCCCATAATGATAGATGAGTTCTAATTTACGTCTACGCTCTTCTGCACCAATTACAGTTTCCAAAAAATTTGGCTGCCTTACCACGCCGTAATAGGTATTAAAACTTACTTTTGGAACGCCAGCAACACCTCTTTTGGTTCTAATTAATATAACTCCATTTGCGCCACGCGATCCATAAATTGCTGCGGCAGATGCGTCTTTTAATACATCAATAGACTCTACATCATTTGGATTTAGAGAAGTTAAAAAGTTGGTTCCAGTCTGGCTGAAAGCTTCAACTTCATCATCGGATATTGGTAAACCATCGATTACATATAGAGGATTACTAAACGCCCTATCTCCATCAAATTCTCCAGAAGACATGATTCTTGTGTTTCCCCTAACCATTAAAGATGTGCTTACGCCTGGCTGACCCGTAAAATTTTGAACATTTACGCCTGGCAACTTACCTTGTAAAAGCACATCAACACTGGCAGCTGGCAAATTTTCGATATCCTTACTGGTTACTGTAGCTAATGCAGCAGTAGAGTTTTTTCTCTTCACTGCTTGATAACCTACCACCACAACATCGGTCAATGATTTTGCATCAGAAACTAGTGAAACATTAATTTCACTCTTCCCAGAAACAGCTACTTCCTTGGCCTTGTAGCCAACATAGGAGAAAATTAACACTGCATCGCTTGTAGCTGCAATGCTAAATCTACCTTTATCATCGGTACTTGTTGCTGTGGCGGCGCCTTTAACCTTTACCGAAACGCCCGGCAAGGTTAAGCCGTCATCAGATCCCCTGACAACTCCGGTGATTTTTAACTGCGCTGTTACGGACGCAACAACGAGTAGAAAAACGGCGAGCAAGCCGATTTTTCGGGTGTAAAATTTGATCATAGAAAATTTATTTAGTTGTGATTAGTTTCCTTTTCCGTTTTGCCTACAAAAAAAGTAAGCGACAAAAATTCTTAGGGATATCGAATCTGTTTGTCATCTAAAGGTAAGGGCAAACATTTAACATATTTTAACTAAACAATGCGCAAACGTTTGATTAGGCTGAATATAAAAAAGCCATCCAGAAGCCTCAAATAACACATTAACAATGTATTATGAGCTTATATAAAGTCAAAAAATAGAG
The DNA here is from genome assembly GCF_004331675.1 of Pedobacter frigidisoli. Taxonomy (GTDB): domain Bacteria; phylum Bacteroidota; class Bacteroidia; order Sphingobacteriales; family Sphingobacteriaceae; genus Pedobacter; species Pedobacter frigidisoli. Next base: position 19,274 of record NZ_SJSN01000005.1, read on the forward strand.
ATTCCTTTTCAATCAAAAACATATTGCTAGACAGTGTCAAAATCGTGATAAATTACAGCACAAACGTTTGATTAATGAGTTTTCTAAAATCGAAAAACACCTCAATAAAAAAAGCCGATATCGAAAATATTCGATACCGGCTTGTAAAAAAAATCGAGACTATTTAATTATTTATCCCACCAAACCTTACCTACGAGTTTATCTCCGCCAGGAACGGACGAAGAAGCTGCCTTATAATTCGCAGCATTGGTAACATTTTCTCCAAGTGGATATGGGAAACGGCGAGGAATTGAACCGCCAGTATTTGTATTTGGATACACAATAGGAACCAAAGCTGGAATTCCTGTTCTTCTCCAATTCGACCAAGCCTCATAAAAATCGAGCATGGTAATGGTATGTGCCCAATATTGTGTAGCGATCATATCCAATCCATTAGCGGCAACATAAGGATGAGCTGTTAAGTAAGTATTTGCATCGCTAGCGGTTAAGGCCATTGTAGCATCGTATTGAGAAAGAAAAGTCATGGCTGAGGTAACGCCAGCATTATAATGTGTAGCAGCTGAACCGCCAATACTATAACGCTGTGCCGCTTCTGCCCAAAGCAATTCGGTTTCTGCATAAGTTAAAATAAATGTACTTCCATTGCGTTTCAGCATACCCGGATTTGGTGAAGAATAATCCGTAAAATCGGTGTAAGAAGCATCCTGACGAACATCTCTACCAGCAATACCACTTAAATCCTTACCGTTTGGCATTCCTTTTTGAACAGCAGCGGAAGTTATAAATGCAGGATTTTGATCTTTTGTAAGATCAGTTAAATACAATTTAGTTACCGCAACCTTACTTAAACGTGGATCGTTATTCGTTTTTAAAAAGTTGATGAAAGTGCTGCTCCATCTGGTATAATAATTCTCCTGACCACCATCTCCTAGTAAAACCTGTGCATTTCTATTTTGCGTTACACGGCCACCATTAGCATCGTGCTTAAAGATCGCATTGTCGCCATCGCCAGTCATGGTTTTACCAACTGCCTTGTTAATATAGGTTTGTGCCAAGGCTGCATCGGCTTTTGTTAGGCGCATTGCCATACGCAACATTAAACTACTTGCAAAACGCTTCCATTTAGCAACATCGCCTCCATATACCAGGTCGCCAGTTACTGCATCTCCACCTGCATTTAAAGCATTTCCAGCTTCATCTACCTCTTTCAAAAGATCGGCATAAATGGCCTGTTGCGCATCATACTTCGGATATAAGTTGGCGGTATAGTAACCTTTTCCGGCATCGAAATAAGGAACATCGCCATACAAATCAGTTAACCTTTCAAAAATTAAGGCTTTCCAAATTCTGCCCATTTGATAAACGTTATTGTATTGTGGTTTCCCTTTGGTAAATTCTACCAAATCGGCAGCATATTTTACCTGATCTGGATAAGCCTTTTCCCAATAAGCAGCAGTGTAACCCTCATTTAGCATGTATTTGTCTCCAGCCCAATAACCAATTACTGATGACATTCCCTGCATCATCGTTGCGGCATAAATTAAATTCCCCCTCCAGGTTTCGTAAGCAAAATCGATGCTTCCGGTGTAATTTAATTGTGCTGTTGATAAGAGATAATTGGGATTATATTGTTCTTGCCCAACCGAAACGGGATCGGTATTTATTTTTTCGAAGTCTTTAGTACAACTGGTTATCAGTGCTAACCCAGATAATAAAAGTGGTACGTATAATTTTATGATCGTTTTCATTTTCAATTCGTTTAAAGGATTATAACTTAACACTTAAATTTAAACCATAAGTACGCACAGGAGGCACGCCGCCTAACTCCATTCCAGGAATGGTTGCGTTGTAGCTAGATTCCGGATCGATGTTATCGGTTTTCTTCATGATAATAAATAAGTTACGCCCAACGAAACTTAAGTTTAAGCCCTTAATCTTGTTATTGAACATTTTTGCTGGGAAATTATAGCCCAAAATCACCTGCCTGAACTTGATAAAGCTTGCATCTTGTACAAATTGTTTCGAGACATTATTGGCATAAGTGCTGTAATAATTCGCGGCATTATTTCCGAGTGCATCACGATTTTCGAGCGTAGCTTGATGCAAACCAAATACATAACCATAATAATCAGTAGCTGAAAAAATCTTTCCTCCCCATTTCCCATCAATCAAAAATGATAAATTAACGCCTTTGTAGCTGAATTCGTTGTTCCAACCAGCAGACCATTTATTGTAGGCCGAACCGTACGGTTTTAACTCACCTCTTTGCGGAACCCCATTGGTATCTTTTACGATATTACCACTGGCATCATAAAGGGCATCATAAGCCATAACTTGCGCTCCAGCCAAACCAGCAACGTTTTGTAAGAAACCTACTCCGCTTCTGGATGTTGCCAATAACTGTGATGCTGCTCCAGGAGCTAAAGTGATTACCTTGTTATCGTTATAAGAACCGTTTAAACTCGATGTCCAATTGAAATCTTTATTTTTAAGAACTACCCCTGAAATCAAGGCCTCAACTCCCTTGTTTTGAAGCTCTCCAATATTTAAGGTTGCGCCACTATATCCTGTGGTTGTAGAGGTTGGCACATCAAGAATTTCATCTGTCGATTTTTTGTTATACCAAGTTACGTCTAAGTTTAATCGATCGCCAAAAAAACGCAACTCAGTTCCAATCTCTAATTCCTTAGCTTTTGAGGCAAATAAGCTTGCATTCGGAATCGATGGGTTAACGATATTTCCAATCGGCGTTCCGTTTATGGTTTCACTTCTTAAGTTATAATACAATTGCGTTTTAAAAGGTAATGCACCCTGACCAACAACAGCATAACCAGCCCTTAACTTACCAAAGCTTAAAAAAGATGGTTTCCACAATTCGGAAAACACAAATGAGCCACTTACTGCAGGATAAAATACGCTAAGCTTATTATCTTTCCCCGGGGTTGCCAAGGTTGAGAACCAATCGCTCCTACCACTTCCGGTTAAATAGAATATATCTTTGTAAGTGAATTCTAAGGTACCATACACAGATTGTGTTTCTTGGTCGCTTTGAACAACACCGACCGATTTACCGCCCGTATTGGTTAGCGTATAAATCCCAGGGATTTGAAATGAAGCACCTTGATTTGTAGTTTGTGCCGACTTAGTTCTGCGATAGCTGGCACCAATATTTGGCGTGATAGAGATATCATCAATTTTAAAGCTTTTACCAATTAATCCATCCACATTTACATCAGAAAAAGTAGTAAGTTGCTCTGTGAAACCCCCATCTGGATCGTATCCAGTTCCTGAAGGAGTTACACCAAGATAATTTTCAGTATAAGCATCTCTACCAGCTCTAGCTTGCAAAAATAAACCGTTATCAAAAGTATATTTTGCATTGGCAGAACTTAATAAACGTTCCTTTTTGGTGTTGTGAATAAACTCGTACGCGGCAAACCATGGATTAGTAGCATAAGGATTGCCAGTATTGTATAACACCTCATTTCCCTTGCCATCTTTCCAAGGATCTAGATCTTTTATATTGATACTTGTTGGCAAAAATGCAGCGTTGTAATTGGCATTACCAGCGCCATCAGAAACCATCGGACGATTTTTAGCCTGCTCCAAAATATAATTAAATCGAGCATCAATCACCAGTCTTTTAATCGGGTCGAATGTGCTTGCCAAGGTAAAATTCTGCCTGTTTAAACCTGAATTAGGCACAACAGAATTATTATGCAAATCGCTACCAGAAACACGGATTACACCTCCGGTAAAAGTTTTATTTAAGGCCAATGTATTCGTAAAGGTATTTCCAGTTTTATAGAAATCCTCGATATTGTTTTCTTGTGCAGTGTAAGGTCTGCTTACTCCATCAAATTGGATTACATTCGATCCATCTAAACGGGCGCCCCAACTCGAACCACCCGTAGAGGCCGCTGCTAATTGCGTTGTTGGTTTTTGTCCGTTTACGCCCTGACCATAAACATATTGCCAGTTGGTACGATCCATTACCTGTTCTCCAACATAATTACTATTAAATTCTATGCTATTACCTTTGCCGCTTTTTGTGGTGATTAAAATAACCCCAGATTTAGCACGATAACCATATAAAGCCGCTGCAGCCGCTCCTTTAAGTACAGAGATGCTTTCAATATCATCAGGATTTAGGTTACTGATTGCATCACCTCGATCGGGTGAATTATCATATTGTCCGCCAGAGTTACCAACTGAATTGGTATTGAAACGACCAACAGGTTCGCTTTCCATCGGAATACCGTTAATCACATATAAAGGCTGACTACTTTGGCCCAAACTAGAAACGCCACGAATTACGACGCTTGTTGCGGCCCCTGCACCTCCAGATGTGGAACTTACATCTAAACCAGCAACCTTGCCAACCAACGAATTTAATACATTATTTTCTCTCGCTTGAGTTAGTGTTTCTCCAGCCACTTGCGTTACCGAATAACCTAATGCTCTTCTTTCTTTTTTGATACCTAAGGCAGTAACGACAACCTCAGTAAGTTGTTTGGTGTCTTCTGCCAATACAACCTCAATTGTAGTTTGAATACCGATCGAAATTTCCTTTGTCTGAAAACCTGCGTAAGAAATTACCAAAACTGCATTTTCAGGTGCGTTTAAGGCAAATTTTCCATTAATATCTGTCGATGTGCCGATACCCGTTCCTTTAACACGAACACTAGCACCAGGCAAAGCACCTCCAAGTGCATCTTTAACCGTACCCGAAATCGGAACTTCTTTATTGCGACTAATCACAATTAAACCACCATCAGAAATAGTGTATTTCAAGTTTGTTCTATTCAGTATGGCCGCCAAAACATCGGTTACCAAAGTATTGGTAACGGTGATGCTTACATCCTTATTTACTGGAACATACGAAGAGCTGTAAACAAAATGGTAACTGCTTTGCTGCTCAATAATCTGTAAAACCTTGCCCAGTTTTGTTTTCTTTACATCGAGAGAAATTTTTTCCTGAGAAAAAACCGATGCAGAAACATTAAGGCAAGTAATGAAAACCATAATACAGGCCAATTTCATTAGCATAATGAATTTTAAAAGCCTCCGGTATTTCGGATGCCCTTGCAGTAAGTAATAATAAATCATATTTTTGTTTTTTTTGGTTGCATAAGTTCTTGGCAGCAATCTGTTTGCGCATAAACTGCCATTAATTAATCAAAGAAGAAAACTGTTAAGGGCGGTGCTCCAACACCGTCCTTTTTTTGTTCCTACTTTGAGATGATCACTTGGTTTCCTTTTATCTCATATTTGAAATTTTCTACTTTTTGTAATGCCGATAAAGCTTGGTCTATGGTTTCATTACTGAAAGTTGCCGTAAAACGATACTTTTCTAATTCTGGATGGGTAAACTTAATTTCTACATTATACCATTTCTCCAAAATGTTCTTAATCTCATCAAAATCCTGATCGTAAATCTCTATCCGGTTTTTGGTCCAAGCGGTTTCTACAATCGTACTATCTTTTATTAAGGTATAATGGTTTATTGTAATTTCTGGTCGTGATAACGATGGCTTAACGAGCTTTGCTTTCTGTGGAGTTACCGTATTTTTATAAAACGTAACTTTCTGACTAGGCCTCAAAGTAATGGTTCCGCCGTTGCCATTTGTAGCTTCCATGGTAATTAAACCACGGATTAATGTGGCTTCAGAAGTTACTTCATCTGGATATGCCTTTACGTTAAAAGCCGTTCCTAAAACGTTGATATTAAAATCTTCCGTATGAACCTTAAAGGGCACATCCTTGCAGTGAACCACATCAAAAAAAGCCTCGCCTGTTAAATTAACTTCACGTGTCTTTTTATTAAATCCTTTTATAATTGATAATGAGCTCTTAGCATTCAAGAGCACAACTGTTCCATCTGATAAATGAATTTTCTTACGCTCACCACCTTTTGTTGCCCATGTAAATACTTCTTGAGTAGATTCACTTTGCTTGAAATTATTATAGCTTACGTATAAAAGTGCCGCCCCAACCATTACTATAATTGCCGCAGCAATTTTCAGCCAAAGAAAGCGGTTCATTCTGATCACCTTTTCTTCTGGAAACATGCTTTTTTTAAAAGCTTCCAATTGTTTGTTTTGTTGGCGTTTGTTTCCACTTAAAATCGCATATAATTTTTTCGCTTCTGTAATCACTTCAGCCTGCTCAGGATGGGCATTATTGTACTTATCCCAATATTCAACGCAAAGCTTATCGGTTCCGGCACAATATTGCTGGAATGTACTATCGACAAGAAAATCTTCTGCATTGAATTTACTTCTATCAACCATTATAATTCACCTTTTATATATCAGTGCCCAAAAGCTTTACTTTTTCCTAAGGATATTTTAACTTTTTTTTAACATGACGGAATATGTGGGTTGGCGATGGCAAGAAATAGGAAATTTAATTTTTAGGATTCTAAGTTTAACGATCCAACTTGCGAAGTCTCAAAGGCCAAAAGCCAGGAAAGACTTCGAAAGTTTAGTCGCAGAATCTTCTTAAAGACTTAAGAAGTTTGCCCATTTCATAACCCACCTAAACTTCGTGAGTCGAAAAATCCAACTTCCGAAGTCTCAAAGAACAGAAGCGAGGAAAGACTTCGAAAGTTTAGTTGTAGAATCTTTATTAAAGATGACGAAGTTTAATCTTTCTTGAAGACTGACGAAGTTCCCCATTTCACATCCCACCTAAACTTCGTAAGTCGGATTACGCATTAAACTCTTTCCTTAAGATTTTTAGCGCATCGTAAATGGTGTTGTAAGCAGTCTTTATGCTTTGATTGCTTTGTTCGGCAATTTGCTCATAACTCAATCCATCAAAAAACTTTAAATGAATGAGTTGTTTTTGGCGGAAAGTAAGTTTTTCTAATGCATTTTTGAGTTGATATTTTACCAATTCATCGCTTTGCACTTTTACAATAAACTCTTCATAACTCATTTCCATCCAATCGCCATCCGCTCCTGCATTAAAAAGGGCGTCGTTGATTTTACGCTTTCGTTCTAATATTCGAAGTAATTTACGTTTCAGAAAAGTGCGGAGATAGGCTTCAACATTATCCACCCGAGTTAAGGTTTCATGTTTATCCCAAATGGTGGTAAAAACGAGATCGGTAGCTTCGCTAGAAGTATCTGCATCGGCACAAACACGAATACCGAAGTTAACCAATGGATAATATAATTCTTTGTAGAGATCAAAAAAAGCATCTTTATCGCCAACACGTAGTCGTTCCCATAATAAGTGATGCGATAGTTTGTGGTTCATTAGGGTGATTAGTTGTTAAAGCAATATTAACTAAAAACCATAAGATTATTACAAAGAAAGCCGCAGATCCGCAGATTTTATTTTTATGTAAAACCTGTGAACTTGCGGCTCAGAAATGAATATCTAACTTTACTTTAAGGCAGTTTTGCTGTAAATGTGGTATTCGCCCGGTGCTAAAGTTTTTGTATAAGAATTGGTAGTTAGACTGATGCTCGATCCAACGGCATCCAACCAAGTTCCAGATGCTCCGAAATCGATGTTTGCTGCCTGATTTACCACATCGAAATTACCAATAACCACAACTGCGTTTGCGCCCTCAGTAAGTTTGATATATTTAATCCCACCAGCTAAATTATAAGTAGAATTGGTAGAATTGAAAATGCTATTATTTTTTTTCAAACGGATAAATTTAGCGTAAGCATCATACAAAGCCTTGCGATTCGGATCTGAGTAATAATCCCATTTAATTGGTTTTTCTCCAGTTCTATCGTTGTTATAATTAATGCTATAATCGTAACCCAACTCTCCAAATTGCCAAACCATTTTCGGTCCGGGAATGGCAAATAAAAATGCTGCAGCCAATTCCTCACGCTTTAAAGATGTAGCCAAGTTTCCTTTAATTACATAACTGCCCGATGTATTTCCATAAGTGATGTTCTTAAAATTTAAGCGTTCTTCATCATGACTCTCGCCATAAGTAACCAAGTTTTCTGATTTTGCAAAGCCGTGATTACCGTAGAATCCCCACTGAAAATTAGAATTATCCAACCAACCCATTGTAGCCTCATTCATATTGTAATTGAGGTTATTCCAAAGCACCATGCCATCATCAGCCAAAACTTTTTCTTCTGATTCCTCTGCAAAATGCTCCAAAATCACATAGAAATTATTGGCATCCAAACTTTTGATATAACTGTTATAATCTTTCCAGGTAGCCACACGACCCGCATCATAAAGCCTAAATTGCGAATCATCTGTAGAAGCTTTCTGAGTAAATCCTTTGGATAAATCAAAACGGAAACCATCAATTTTATACTGTTGCATCCAGAATTTAATTACATCTTTTGAGAATTTTTTCGTAGCTGCACTTTCATGGTTAAAATCGTAGCCCACATTAAAAGGATGTTTTGGATCTACATTAAACCAAGGACTATTTGCCGTAGGTTTAGAACCGTCAAAATACATTTGAACCATTGGCGATTGCCCAAATGAGTGGTTGAGCACCATATCCAAAATTACGGCAATTCCTTTTCCGTGGCATTCATCTATAAAATTTTGAAGTGCGGTTTTTGTTCCGTAATATTTATCTGGTGCAAAGTAAAACGATGGATTATAGCCCCAACTCAAATTCCCCTCAAACTCATTTACCGGCATTAATTCGATGGCATTTATTCCCAATCCAGTTAAATAATCCAATTTCGCCAATGTAGAGGCGTAACTATGTTCGGTAGTAAAATCGCGAATCAGCAATTCGTAAACAACTAAATTGTTTTTTTCAGGTCGATTGAAACTTGTGTTTTTCCAAGTATATGTTGGTTGGTTTGCTTGCATAACACTCACAATACCAGTTGTTTTTCCCGTAGGATAAGCTTTTAAATTTGGATAAACCGTTGCCGAAATGTATTTATCGTTATCTGGATCTAGAATTTTTTCGCAATAGGGATCGGCAACTTTTAATTTTCCATCAACATAAAATTGATAGGCATATTCCGTATTTGGATTTAGGTTATCCATTTGTATCCAACAAGTATTTCCGTCAGATGCTTTCTTCATTATGGAAGCCGATGTTGACCAATCATTGAATTCCCCTATCAGTGAAACCGATGTTTTTCCAGGCGCATAAAGCGTTACAATGGCTGATGTTCCATTATTGATGAAAGTGACGCCATCCTTTGCACCTGCTGGCAAATCTGCTGAGGGTATCACAGGAACAACTTCAGGAGTTTCGCTTGATGCTTTTTTACAAGCCGTATTAAAAGCTGTAACTAACAGCAATAAGTAAAATATTTTTTTCATTTGGTTAGATTTAGAGTCGTCATTGCGAGGCACGAAGCAATCTTAAAGCGCTCGCTGGGCTACCTATAGTAATAAGATTGCTTCGTGCCTCGCAATGACGAGTAGTCTATTTATATCGCTCTATTTTCTTCTATTCCAAGTTCAGCGGCTAAAACGTCGTCTACTTTTTTTGGTTCTTTTATGAATAAATAACAGATTATTGCTGCCAAAATCATTAATCCACCACCCAGCTGAACAGCTAAAAGTCTATCGTTATTAAGCACATTGCGCATTAACCATCCAAAACCAAGTGAAGCAATAATCTCTGGCAATACAATGAAGAAATTGAAAATCCCCATATAAATACCGATTTTATCTTTGGGTAACGAACCGCTTAACATGGCGTAAGGCATCGAAAGAATACTTGCCCAAGCCACTCCAACACCCGTCATACACAAATACAGCATGTTTTTATCATGTACCCAAGCCACACTGATTAACCCGATTGCCCCGCAAAGTAAACATAAGGCATGAGTGGTTTTACGACCTAAAGCATCAGCGATTTTTGGTAAAACCAACGCAAACAGGAAAGTAATTACACTATAATAAGCTAGCGTTAAACTACCGAAATCGGCACCGTGAGCGTAAACTGGATCGGCTGCATCTTTACCGCCAAAAACATTAACCGCCACTGCTGTGGTGTAATAAAACCACATCAAGAACAAACCTGGCCAAGTGAAAAACTGAACCAAAGAAACGATTTGCATCCGTTTTGGCATGTTTCTCAATGCGTGGAAAATCTCTTTTGCTCCACCACCAAAACCTTTATTGCTTTCGCGAACTTTTTCTTTAAAATCAACATCTTGTGGGGGATATTCCTTGGTAGTAAAAACTGTCCATAGTACCGCCGCAAAGAAGAAAAACGCACCGATATAAAATGAAACTTTTACGTTATCGGGAATATTACCTTGTGCTGCAGTATTTTGCAAATGGAATACATTGTTCATTAACCAGGGCAATGCCGAGGCAACACTTCCACCTAAACCAATCATCATACTTTGCATAATGAAACCACGGTTAACTTGGCTATCGGGTAATTTATCAGTAACAAAAGCACGGAAAGGTTCCATTGCGATATTTCCAAAAACATCTAAAACCCAAAGTAGTCCAGCAGCCATCCAAAGGGCACTACTGTGTGGCATAAAAATTAAGGCAATACTGCTCACAATGGCACCGACCATAAAATAAGGTCTTCTTCTTCCCCATTTCGGATGCCAAGTTCTGTCGCTCATATAACCGATAATCGGCTGAACCAATAGACCAGTCAGCGGTGCTGCCAAAAACAATAAGGGAACCTGATCAGGATTGGCGCCAAGGTTTTCGTAAATACGCCCCATGTTGGCACGTTGTAAATCCCAACCGAACTGGATTCCGAAAAACCCGACACTCATATTGATAATTTGTGCAAGCGTTAATTTCGGGTTCTCGAATATTGTTTTTAAGCTCATTATATTTGGTTTAGTTTAGTTTAACCGCAAAGAGCGCTAAGTGAATAACGCAAAGGGTGCAAAGCTGGGCATATATGCTTTGTGTTCTTAGCGATAATCTTTGCGTTCTTTGCGGTTAATTCTCGTTATTCTAAAATTCTATCACTTGTGCCGATACCGGTGCAAGTTTTACAGGAATGCTCGTTCCTACGGGTATATTTAATTTTTTATCAGTTAACAAATCCGTAACCGGAGATGAGTTTTTAACTTTTAAAATGCTATCAGGAATTTCGAAGTTCGCTTCTAATGTTTGCGTTCTATCGAAATTAGCGACTACCAATAAACGTTGCTTACCAGAATAACGAATAAAAGCATACATGCGGTTATTCATATTTCCAGCTTGTGGAACATCATAAATTTCGCCGTTTACAACTGCATCGCTTGTTGAAGTAACTTTTAACAACTGTTTGTAGTAAGCTCTTAAACTTTGCTGTGCAGCATTTAGTTTATGACCATCAAATAATCCTCCATTCATCCATTTCTGGTGATTGGGAACGCCCCAATAATCAAAAATTGTGGTTCGGTTGTCATCACCTCCGAAGCCTTCGGCACCTTTTCCTGATTCGCCAACCTCTTGTCCGAAGTAAAGCATTACCGGACCCGAGCCTAAAGTTGCCGAAACCACCATTGCAGGTAAAGCCAATTCAGCTTTTTCTGCAAAGCCTACCGATGCAATACGTTCTTCATCATGATTTTCTAAAAAGCGCAACATGTGTTTGCCAAAACCGGCGCTTTCTACCTGCCACACATGACGAATATCCTTTACATCTGCAGATGGTTCGTTTCTAATCAATTTTTTCAGACCATCATAAAGTCCAACTTTATCGTATAAATAATCGAATTTACCCTCTTCCAAATATTGCTTGTAAACCTGTGGATTGTAAGCTTCTCCCAGAAAAATCAAATCAGGATTCTCTTTTTTTACCTGCGGAATAACCCAGTTCCAGAAAGCAATCGGCACCATTTCGGCCATATCACAGCGGAAACCATCAACGCCTTTTTTTGTCCAATAGATTAAAATATCACGCATTTTGGTCCAAACAGGTGGAATAGGTTCAAAATATTGTTTTTCTCCATTTTGATAATCCACTCCATAATTTAGTTTGATTGTTTCAAACCAATCATCGTATTTTGGCTGCGCAACAAATGCATTATTCCCTGTTGCCTTTGCAGGATTTTCATCAAACTTGCCATCTTGCAACGCAGAAATTGGTGTTTGCTTGGGTTCATGTTGGGGCACTAAAAACTTTTGACCAGGAATATAATAGAAATCGTTTTGCGCACTGAAACCTTTGGTTACATCATCCTTCGCACCAAAATCTATAATATTTTTTGGTTTGGCATAAGAATGATAACTTCTGGCAACGTGATTCGGAACAAAATCAATAATTACTTTTAAATTTTTTGAATGCGTTCTTTTCACCAAAGCCTCAAACTCTTTCATCCTGTTTTTAACATCGACCGCCAAATCAGGATTTACATCGTAATAATCGCGAATAGCATAAGGCGAACCCGCTCTGCCTTTAACCACATCGGCATCATCAACCTTAATTCCATAAGCAGAATAATCGGTTAAACTGGCGTGAGCAATGGCGCCAGTGTACCAAACGTAATTTACATGAAGCTCTTTAATGCCATCTAAGGCCTTATCTGTAATATCATTAAACTTCCCAGAACCATTTTGTTCAATGGTGCCATAAGGGATGTTCGTTGTGTTTTTATTTCCGAATAAACGGGGCAATAACTGATATATAACGATTTGTTTATCGTTCATATTTTTACTCTTTTTTTGTGCAAAGGATGATTGTGAAATTAGTAAAAGGAAAAATGCTATCACTGAAATCATTGGAGTGAGATTGCTTCGTCGTTCCTCCTCGCAATGACGACTTATTGAGTAGTTGCCGTCTTCCATTTTACGTTTTACCTCTACAATCATACCAACTCCGCGTTATTTACTTCAATTTCTGCGTTCCCTGCTAATTTATAAAGTTGGTTTTTGATTCCGATTTCTAAATCAACCGCGTTGTTGTTTTTGATATTGATTCCCTTTTCAGTGATGTTAATTTTCAACGTTGCACCTCTGAAACCAATGGTAAACGAGAACGATTTCCATTTTTCAGGTAAGAATGGATTGAATTGCAATTTTCCATCGCGAACACGCATACCTGCGAAACCCTCTACCACGCTCATCCAAGTTCCGGCCATAGAAGTGATGTGTAAACCATCTTCCGTGTCGTTGTTGTAATCGTCTAAATCTAAACGGGCAGTACGTAAATAGAATTCGTAAGCACGGGCTTCATCATTTAATTTAGCAGCTAAAATACTGTGTACGCAAGGCGATAAAGAACTTTCGTGAACGGTACGCGGCTCATAAAAATCGAAGTTTCTTCTGATCGTTTCCAAATCGTAATCTTCTTCGAAGAAATACAATCCTTGCAAAACATCTGCCTGTTTAATAAACGGCGAACGCAAAATTCTATCCCAACTCCATTTTTGGTTAATTGGTCTATCGCTTGCCGGTAAATCTTTTACTAAAGTTTGTTCCTTATCTAAATAACCATCTTGTTGTAAGAAAATTCCTTTTTCCTGATCTTCAGGATAGTACATTTTCTCAATGATATCTGCCCAATCAGCAAATTCTTTATCATCGAAATTTAAGCTATTTAATAAGCTTGTATATTTTTCCGGTTGTTGCGTTTTTACAATTTCAGCAGCTTCAGTTGCATATTTCATGCACCAGGTTGCCAATAGATTGGTGTACCAGTTATTATTTACATTATTTTCGTATTCATTCGGACCGGTTACGCCAAGCATTACATATTTTTGTTTTTCACCGCTCCAGTTTACACGTTGTTTCCAGAAACGGGCAATGCCGATTAAAACTTCCAAACCGAAATCTGATAAATAACTTTCATCACCTGTGTAGCGGATGTAATTGTAAATTGCGAAAGCGATAGCGCCGTTACGGTGGATTTCCTCAAAAGTAATTTCCCACTCATTGTGGCATTCTTCGCCATTCATGGTTACCATCGGATACAATGCGGCGCCATCTTTAAAACCTAATTTCGCCGCATTTTCAATCGCTTTACCCAATTGCTTGTGGCGATAAACTAATAAGTTTTTGCTTACTTCCTGTGGCGCAGTTGCCAAATAGAATGGCACACAGTAAGCTTCTGTATCCCAATAAGTAGAACCACCGTATTTCTCGCCTGTAAAGCCTTTCGGACCGATGTTTAGCCTGTCGTCTTTACCTGTATAAGTCTGGAATAATTGAAAAATGTTGAAACGGATGGCCTGCTGAGCAGAAACATCGCCCTCAATAATGATATCGCTTTCTTCCCACTTAGTTGCCCAGGCTTTAGTTTGCTCTTGGTATAAAGTATCGAAACCTTTTGCAGTAGCTTTTGCAATAACTGCTTTTGTTTCTTTTAAAAGTGATTCTTTAGGATAATTTTCTGAAGATAAATTTGCAGCGATTTTAATCAAAGTGATTTCTTCGTTTAATTTTATATCAACTGAAAAAGTTTGTCCGACGAATTTCTCTTTACGAACAGCTTCAGGATTGATAGTTACTTTCTCTGAATCTTTATACAATTCGATGTTACTTCCTGTGCAAACTTCAAATTCAGTTTTTTTCGTTCTTAGTTTGATGTAAGCCTCCGTTCCGCTGATTTCATCAGAAACCATATCCCAGAATTTTTCATCGTAATTGCTATCTTGGTTTTTAATATCACCATCAATGAACGGCATCAACGTAATTTTACCATCGAAGTTTAAAGGTGTAATGCTGTAACGGATTGCACCAACTTCATCATCAGCTATGCTGCAAAAACGTGTTGCTTTAACTTTTACCGTTTTACCACTTTTCAGTTTTGCAGTAAATGTACGTTCCAAAATACCCGCATGCATATCCAAAACACGTTTGAAATCGCTTACTTCAGCTGTTGCCAAATCTAAAACTTCACCATCCAATTTTACTTCGATGCCCACCCAGTTTGCAGCATTTAAAACCTTAGCAAAATATTCCGGATAGCCATTTTTCCACCAACCCACGCGGGTTTTATCCGGATAATAAACACCGGCAACATAATTTCCTAAAAGGGTTTCGCCTGAGTAAGTTTCTTCAAAGTTGGCACGTTGCCCCATACGGCCGTTTCCCAAGCTGAAAATACTTTCCGAAATTTTATTTAAGTGTGGATCAAAGCCTTCTTCGATAATGTTCCACTCATCTGCTTTAATGTAATTCTTCATCTTTTATGCTTTCGTCATTGCGAGGCACGAAGCAATCTCCTTTCAGAGCGTTCATCCTCACAATTATATTGAATTCTTTATTAGATTGCTTCGTGCCTCGCAATGACGGCCTTGGTAAACCTACAATTCCTCTAAATCCTTAACTGTTAATTTATCTAATCCGCTTACCACCACATCTGCTTCGGTAAGTACACTTTTTGTGCCGATACCAATCGCTTTCATTCCACCACGTTTTGCGGCTTCAACGCCTGCAACTGCATCTTCAAAAACTACACATTCATCAGGTTTGAAACCTAAAAGTTCAGCACCTTTCAAGAAAACCTCAGGATCTGGCTTTGACTTCGTAACCATATTTCCATCTACTATCTCATCGAAAAAATGAGCAAGATTTGTTTTTTCTAAAATGATTCCAGAATTTTTACTTGCCGAACCTAAGGCCAGTTTATAACCTGCTTTATGAATCGCCGTTAAAAAATCAACTGTACCAGATAAAACTTCAGCAGGAGTCATTTTGGTAATCATATCTACATACCAGCTGTTTTTTAAGGTGGCTAATTCTTCTTTTTCAGCATCTGTTTTTTCTACACCGCCCCAAGCCAAAATTTTATTTAAGCTTTCTACACGGCTTACGCCTTTCAATTGCTCATTCTGTTCTTCAGTAAAATCGAATCCCATGGTATTGGCCAAACGTTTCCAAGCTTGATAATGGTAAACTGCTGTATCTACCAGTACACCATCCAAATCAAAGAGACAGGCTTTAATTTGAGATGTTGCAGGTAGTATATTTGATATTTCTTGCATGTGTATTTATAATATCCGTTGGCTAAAGCCGAACGGCAATGAATGACTAATTTAATTCTAAGACCAATGTTGTTTTGGCTGGCACTTTAATTTCTTTGATTGAAATACTTTCACCAGAGATAACATTTTTTGCAGTGGTAATTCCACTGGTTCTTTCTGCAAAACGATCGGTATTTAAAGTTTTTTCTTTTTCTGTATTGTTAGAAATAACCATAACTGTTCCTTTTTGTTGGGTATTGTATCGGAAATAAACATAAACATCATCTTCAGGTACAAATTGCATCAATTTACCTTTTTGTAAGGCAGCACTATTTTTACGGTAGTTGGCCAAGGTTTTCACAAAATTGAAAGCTTCATTTTCTTTATTTGTTCTGCCATCGACGATGAACTTATCTTTTTTATCTCCATCCCATCCACCAGGAAAATCAGAGCGAACCAAACCATCAGGGTTAGAGAAATTTTTCATCAATATCTCGGTACCATAATACATTTGAGGAATACCACGCATGGTTAACAATAAGGCCAAGCCCATTTTATATTTGTCGAAATCTTCATTTACAACCGAGTAAAAACGACTCATATCATGGTTATCTAAAGCGATACAATTCAAAGTAGGATCTTTATAAAGAAAATCATGCGCAACAACATCATACAAGCGGTTCACACCATCTGTCCAACCATTCTTTCCATTTAAAGCTTCGTAAATTCCCTCCTTGACTGCCATATCTGTAATTCCTGGGAGATGTGTATCAAAACCACGATTTACGGTGTTTCCGCCAGTAAAATAGGCTTGATTGGCTACACCAGAAACAAATGTTTCTCCAAAGATTGATAAATTAGGAAACTCTGCTTTTAATTTAATTGCCCAATTAGCCATATATTCAGGGTCGTTGTAAGGATAGGTATCCAAACGCAGTCCGTCGATTCCTGCATATTCAATCCACCAAATGTGGTTTTGTGTTAGATAATTTTGGACATAAGGATTTTGCTCATCCAAATCAGGCATTGAGGGTACAAACCAACCATCGAGCATTTTTTTACGGTCGGCAGCTGATGCATGTGTATCCATCACGGTTTGGTCGCGATAACTGGTTTGTGTATATTTTGGCCATTGGTGTACCCAGCTCTTCATTGGCAAATCTTTGAAAAACCAATGTCCTGTACCAATATGGTTGTGCACAATATCTTTAATCACCTTCATGCCTTTAGCATGAGCAGTTTCTACGTATTTTTTAAAAAGTTCGTTTGTTCCGTAGCGAGGATCAATTTTATAATGATCGGTTACCGCATAACCATGATAGGAAGCTTTCTCCATGTCATTTTCTATTTCTGGAGTCATCCAAACGGTGGTAATCCCCAAATCTTTTAGATAATCCAAATGATTGATTACCCCTTGAATATCTCCACCGTGGCGATAATACATACTATCGCGGTTGAGTGCTGTTTCAGCTAAACCTTTAACAACATCATTACTTTTGTCGCCATTCGAAAAACGATCGGGCATCAATAAGTAAATAAAATCTTTTTGAGTTACACCTTGAATTCTGCCAGCGCTTTTATCGCGATTCTTTAACTCGTAGCTATAACTAAATACTTTTTTCCCTTTAACAGTAAAATTAATCGGGAACGTTCCCGACCTTACTGTTGAAGAAAGTTCTAGATCCACAAATAAATAATTAGGGTTTTCGACTTTGTTTACCTTAACCAATTTAACGCCAGGATAAGATAATGAGATCCTGCTTGCTGCGATATTATCGCCATGGACAAGCAATTGTAATTTTGGATTATGCATCCCTGCGAACCAGAACATTGGTTCAATTCGCTCGAGTTTTTGTGCAAAAAGATTTGCACTGATTAAAAGTATAATAAGGGCAATAATGATTTTTTTTATTCCGATTGCATCAAAAGACTTAACTGCAAATTTAGTTTGAGCATTCAATTTAAAAGGAGATTCGAAGAATGATGGGATTGAGATAAGGGATTTGATCATGCTAAAACTTGAAATGATTAAAAAAAACCCTGTGAAAGTTTTTCAATTCTCACAGGGCTATTCTAGTTAATGATTATTGTTTAACTGCAGTATACGTTCCGGTTTTGCCATCAGTATTCACTGTTAAAGTTAGCTTGTAGGTACCTGCTGTCGAAATTACTATATTTCCAGATCCCTCACCAATACTAGTGGCCCAATCATGATTTAATCGAAATTTAAGTTCTCCAGCTGTAAGTGGAGTTGTAATAGACCAGCTACCTTTACCGTCGTTAATAAATTTCATATCAGTATCTACCGCCCAGTTACTTCCAGGTACGGCGTTCCCAATTATCGACCAATAATCAGCTTTAGCTATGGTATAAGTTTTCTTATTTAAATCTACTGTTAGCAATTTAAACTCTGCAGACATAGAGCTTATGTCTCCACCTGAAGTACTAATAGTTCCTGCACCTGCATCGCCATAAGCCACATCCCATTTTTTTGCTGGAGTGATTTTAAATGGGCTACCATCAAATTTGATTATACCAGTGTAAATACCATTACTTGTCAACGAAACCAAACTATCAGCGGTTGCTGGATTCCAACCTTGGTAATTCCCAGGAACGTAAATCCAAGCCGATGCCAAATAAGGTGTTGCTGTTAACGTAACAACGTTTGAATACGTCATAGCATTTGCTGCAGCTCCCGATTTTAACCTAACTTCAACTTGAGCTGAGGTACCAATTTTAGCACCTAATGCTAATAACATGGTATTAAAATCGTTAACTGTAGGAGAATATGATGCGCTACTTACTACAAATTCTTTAGCTGTAATAAAATTATTTCCTTTAAGATCAAACTGCAAACTTGTTGCAACTGGAACTACATATCCTGTTGAGGTAGAAAGCGGATATGTGAATGTTAAAGCTGGTTTAGCTCCGTTTGATTGCACCAAACTTAATGCTGTTGCCGAAGCCGTTAAAGTACCTGTTGGACTAACATTTGAAACTATTTGAGTTTCGTCTTTTTTGCAAGACCAAAGCGATAAGGTTATTAAACCAAGCGCCAAGGATTTTAAAAATATTGATTTCATCTTTTTAAAATATTAAGATTAATAGCCTGTATTTTGAACCAAGTTCGGGTTTGCAATTAAATCTGCATTTGGAATTGGATATAAATTACGATAAGCAGGTACGCTGGTTCCAGCTTTTGCACCACCTTTAAAAGGCCACAAATAAGTACCACCAGTAAATTTGCCGTAACGTACTAAATCTGTACGACGGTGACCTTCCCAATATAATTCTCTTCCACGCTCATCTAAATAAAAATCTGTTGTCAAAGCTGCAACCACAACATTTCCACTAGTATTGCCATAAGCACGTTGACGTAAAGCATTTACATACAATAAAGCTTGCGCAGCTGTTCCGCCAGAACCGCCTCTTGCAACCGCTTCGCCATAAATTAAATATTGTTCTGCTAGGCGGAATAATGCAAAATCTAATGAACTGAATGTTCCATTTAGTGATGCAGGAGTTGTTCCAGTTGAAGTAACATTTTTAAACTTAGTAACTTTTAAACCGTCGTTTGGTGCATCAATTGCATCAATTGTAGCTTTTGAACCTGCAAAAATTCCACGCTTATCTAAGGTTCCGCTAGCATCAGGAAACAATGCAGGAAGATTTTGACGAGTACGATTACCAGCCCATCCGCCGTTTGGCACACCATAAGCAGTTGAAACCATACCGGCAGCATCTGTAGCAGTATAAACCATCGCGTTAATTAAGAATGTGGTACCACCGTAATTTGTTCCATTTACACCATCATAATTAATAGTTAAAATGTTTTCGGTATTATTAACATTATTATCAGCCTTGAACAAGTTTGCATAGCTTGGATTTAAGATATAACTAGCTGCGATTACCTTACTTGAGTAAGTAATAGCCTCCGTATATTTTGCAGTACCAGTATAAACCTGTGCGTTTAAATATAATCTTGCTAATAATGCCCAATCTGCACCTTTATCTGCACGTCCATATTCGTTTGTACGAGCATCTGCCAGATCAGGTTCAATAGCTTTCAATTCTGATTCTACGTAAGCAAATAAGGCTGCTCTCTGAATTTGTTTAGGATTAACTTTCCCAATTAAATCGTTTTCAGTTAAGAAAGGTGGATTACCAAAGGCGTCTAACAAAACCCAATATTGATAAGCACGTAAGAAACGAGCCTCAGCACGATAACGTAAAACATTAGTTGCATCAGCACCAGTAATGTTTCTACTTGCCAATTGCTCTGGTGTACTTTGACGTAGATACTCGTTAACCAATGTGATTTGAGATATACTTCTTGAATATAATCCTCTTAAAAATTGGTTATCAGTAGACCAAGTAGAATTATCTAGTTCAGGAATACCAGTATCGCCCCAGTTACAAACTGCCTCATCGGTAGTTAATTCCTGACTTGTCCAAAATAATCTTAAAAAATCTGCAAAGCCAGCATTTAATCCACCTACATCGCTATTATCAGAACCTGATGGACTTGTTAAAGCATAATTTGCATATAACCTTACCAACCCCTGTTTGTAACCAGCAGGTGTAGCATAAACTACACTCTCTGTTGCATCATTTGTTGGAAGTAAATTTAACGCCTCTTTTTTACAAGAGTTTAACGACAGCAATAAAACTGCTGAGGTTAATATTGTTTTAAATGAATTTTTCATTTTTATATCTTAATTAAAAACCAACGTTTAAGCCCAATGTGTATGTTCTTGGTCTAGGGTAAAGATTGTAATCGATACCTGAGGTTAATTCAGGATCTAAACCTTTGTAGTTAGATACGACAAAAACATTTTGACAGTTTGCTGAAATTCGCATGGTGGTATTTCCATTTTTAGATAATTTACCAACATTATATGCTAGGCCAAGGTTATCCATTTTCAAGAATGAAGCATTTCTAATATAATAATCGCTCAAGTATTGATTATTTGTAAAACCAGTAGTCAACAAATTAGTGCTAGCATTATTTAAAACGCCTACCGAAGTAAGAATATTAGATTTGATACCATAGTTTGAAGCAACGTTATCATAAACATAATTACCAATGTTAGCCCTTAGCACTGTGTTAACGGTCCATTTTTTATAGCTGAATGAAGTATTAAATCCGAAAGTAAAATTAGGATCTGGTTGTTTGTAGAAATATTGATCATTAGTGTTAATCACACCATCACCATTTAAATCTGCAAAAATACCTTCCAATGGCTTACCTGCACCATCATATACTTGTTTATAAACGAAAAACGAACCTGGTACCTGGTTTACTGCATTATATTTCAAGGTAACACCTGTTCCACCTGTAATATCTCCAGCGCTAACTTTAGATCCTGGATCTGGATTTAAGGTTAAATTTGTAATTTTTCTTTTGTTGTAAGCAGCATTCACACCAAAATCCCAAGTAATGTTATCTGTTTTGATAGCTACAAAGTTTAAGCTTGCTTCAGCCCCCTTAACTTCCATATTACCAACATTTGTAGTTAATAAATTGGTGAAGTTTGTTCCAACAGGAATGTTGATCGTACTTAGTAAATCCTTAGTTTTTTTGTAGTAAACATCTAAGCTACCATACAATCTTCCATTTAGGAAACCATAATCCAAACCTGCATTATAGGTTGTGGTTGTTTCCCATTTCAAATCAGGGTCGTAACCGGCAGGCGCATAATAGTTGTAAAAAGTATTACCGATTTGGTATTGACCAGTGTTCGTATTGGCATAGTATCTTGATAAATAATTATAGTTACCGATATCCCCTCCATCTTTATTACCAGTTTCACCGTAACTCAATCTTAATTTTAAGTCTGAGATCACTTTACTATCCTTTAGGAAGTTTTCACCAATAATTCTCCAGGTAAAACCAACTGAAGGGAAATAGCCCCAACGGTTATCTTGAGCAAACCTCGAAGAGGCATCAGTACGCATTGTACCAGATAGAATATATTTATCAGCCAAGGTGTAAACAAATCTACCGTAGTAAGAAAGCAATTTGTTACGCTCTACAGAAAAAGTGAAAACTGGTGAAACAAGTGCTACACCTGTACCTGTATAACTGGTAAAATTGTATCCAGTGGTTGAGTTATCATAATAACCATAACCAGCAGTTACATCAAATCTGCTTCGAAGACTTTCTACCGTATGCGCATAGTTTAAGTAAAATTCTGAGAATTTATCGCTTCCCGTTCTAAGCGCATGGGTGGCAGATCCTTGTGTAGATGCGCTTTGAGCAGCGAAAGAAGGCACGTTGATTGAACCATAACCTTTGGATACATCATAACCTAAGTTTAAGTTTGCATGCAGTTCTGGTAAGAAATGGAATGAATAATCAAACTTCACATTACCAACACTTCTAGCTGCATTTCCATTATTATCTTGCAACCTAATCAAACCAACCGGATTACGTGGAGCATTTGGGTTTGGAACCATATCGGCACCAGTACCTTGTGTCCACTCGTAATAGTTGCCATATTTATTAGTTGCATTTACAGGCTGAGTTGGATCAAACTGAATGGCATTGGCAATTGCACCGCCATTTGCAAAATGAGAATCAGTTAATGACCCCTTTAAGTTCAAATCAATTTTTAAATGATCTCCGAATAATCGTGGTGATAAGGTGATTGAACCTGTTCCACGTTTTAATTTATCAGTTATTAATAAACCATCCTGATCTAAATAACCAGCAGAAACACGATAAGGAACACCTTTAAACGAGCCTGCAATACTCAAATTGTTATCTGTGGTAAAAGCTCGTTGGTAAATTTCGTCTTGCCAATCTGTACTTGCTGTACCCAATAATGCTTTTTGACTTGCACTACCGTTAGCGTTTACATAAGCACGAACTTGATCTGCAGAAAGTACATCTACCTTTTTAATTACAGTTGCAATTGAGTTATTGGTGCTGAAGTTAATTACAGGCGCACCAGAACCTCCTTTTTTCGTGGTGATCAAAATTACACCATTCGATGCTCTTGATCCATAAATTGCTGTTGCATTTGCATCTTTCAAAACAGTAAATGTCTCGATATCATTAGGATTGATTAACGAAAGTGGACTTGGCGCATTATCAATAGTGTTACCACTAAAAGGAACTCCATCAATTACGATTAAAGGATCATTACTTGCATTAAGCGAAGCACCACCACGAATACGAATTGTACTTCCAACACCCGGCTGACCGCTATTAGATATTACATTTACACCTGCAATTTTACCTTGAATTAGTTGTTCTGGCGTTGTAATTGCGCCCTTTTGGAAATCTTTAGAAGATACTGTTGTGATAGATCCCGTTAGATTTTTCTTTTCTGCTGTACCGTAACCAATTACAACAACCTCGTTAAGTTTTTGTGCATCTGGCACCAATTGGAAACTTACTGTTGCATTTGCAGAAACTGTAACTGCTTTATCTAGTGTTTGATAACCAATAAAGCTTGCAGAAATGGTTACCGAACCATTAGGTAAACCTGCCAATTTAAAATTACCATTTACATCAGTCGATGTGCTTCTGGTAGTTCCTTTAACTAAAAGGGAAGCACCAGGTAAAGGTTGGCCGGTTTCATCAAGCACTTTACCAGATACTGATCCAGTTTGTGCTTTTACGATCAATGCTGAAAAAACTAACAGCATTAAAAGCCCCTGTTTTAACAGGTAAAATACTTTCATATTAATAGCTCGTTTAAGTATAAAAATTTGGTTAAATATTATAGTGATTTACACATAGGCCTAATTTACAGCACTTAATGATATTTCAAAATATATTTGAAAAATATATTTCACAACCATTTCTCAAGCCGAAATCAATTGATATTTTTTGCATTTTTTAACAATATTAATTTCACATTAAATAAATGTTATTGTTTTAAATAGCTATATTTCAATGAATTATATCTCTTAAAATAGATTTTAATGTGTATTTTTTACACTAAGCCATTTTTACGCTTCTTTTCGGGAACGTTCCCGAAAAAAACAACACAAATTCCGATTGATTTTCGGGAACGTTCCCGAAAATCAATCGGAATTCTGCTTATTTTACACTAAGTGATGAAAATTTTTGAAAAAATTGAAGCAAAAAAGACGCCTAGTTTACAGGTGTTTTTTAGCTAATTTGAGGTAGAGTTTCTCTTAATAATTTTGGACTGTAAAACGATCTCATTTGCCATGTTTTTATCTACATCACCATCCAAAATCGTAAACAATAATTTAGCGGCTTGTTCGCCAATTTCTGTTGCTGGTTGAGTAATAGTGGTTAGAGATGGGTTGAGCAATGGCGCAATTTCCAAACTCGAGAAGCTAATGATCTTCAAGTCTTTAGGAATATTGATATTCAAATCATAACAGGCATAATAGGTTGCAAAAGCCAAACGTTCTACGGAAGTGAAAACGCCATCAGGCTTAAGCTCGGTTAAGGCTTGTTTAACAATAATGCTGTTTTCCTCATAACTGTTGCTACAATCTACAATCAAGTTTTCTTCGAATGCAATATGGTGTTTCTGCAATGCATCGATATAACCTTGCATACGGGTTTTACCGATAGATAAGCTTTTGTTGATTACCATATAGGCAATCCGCTTGCAACCTTGTTCAATTAAATGCTCTGTGGCAGAAAAACTACTGTTATAATCGTTCGTAATTACCCTAGGTGTTTCAATATCCTCATAAATACGATCGAAAAAAACCAATGGCAAGCGTTTAGCACCGAATTTATTGAGGTAGTTATGGTCGTTCGCCTCGCCAGAAACCGACATTACTATGCCATCGGCCCTACCGTTGTGTAAATGGCGAATAAAATTTACTTCTTTTTTGTAGTCATCATCAGTTACGTAAATTAAGATATGATAACCATTTTCTCTCGCTACCCTTTCAATACCATGGATAGCCTGCGAAAAATAATTATTTGCAAGCTCAGGTACTATCACAGCAATGGTTTTACTTTTCTGCTCTCTTAAATTACTGGCGTAATGATTAGGCTGATAGTTTAACTCTCTTGCTTTGGTTAAAATAAGCGCTTTAGTAGCCCCATTTATGTCACTGTTGTCTCTAAAAGCACGAGAAATTGTAGAAGTAGATAGATTTAAAGCTTCTGCTAACTTCTTTATATTAATACTATCCATTTTCGGCCAATAAACCCACTTAATTTGATTTTGATGCCGTAAATATAACTTATAAAATCCCTAAATAGATTATGGCTACTCATAAATTGTTATTTTTTACCTCCGAAGATTCATTCTATCTAAATAGGGGTATTTTATGTTAGCCCTCTAATGAATTTATTAGAAACAGACATGATATCTCGGCTAATGCAACCACATAACTGAAAGCTTAAAATAAATTATAAAAATTTTAAAACAAAATGAACATTAAAAGCATTAGTAGTTATGCACTATTATCATCTTTGTGTTCAACTGCATAATTAAATCAAATGGATCTAATGTTTACTAATGGGAAATAAGAAAATACTCATCGCGGATGATGATGAGGGTATTGTAGATGCTGTAACGATGATATTAGAAGTTATGGGCTATGATGTTGAGTACACTTATGACGGTGGAGCTGTAATTGATGCCGTTAAAAATAAACCAGACCTTATTTTGCTTGACATTTGGATGAGTGGCCATGATGGAAGAGATATTTGCAGACAGTTAAAAAACGACCCTAATTATAAGCAAATTCCTATTTTGATGATATCTGCCAGTAGAGATATTAGGCAATCTGCCATGGATGCTGGTGCAAACGATTTTATGGAAAAGCCTTTTGAAATGGATTCACTTTTAAATAAAGTTGATTTTTTGTTGAACTAACCATTGATATTTTAATTATTCACCATTTATAGATTATATAAGTCCTTAAAGTATATTCTTTGTGGTAATTGTTTAAAAACGTACTCAGTTACTCCACAAAGCCAAACCCTATGATTTTTAATTTCTCCCCTAAAGCTCTCTAGCATATAATCGCCACCTCCACCTAAATTCTCTTCTCTAGTGTAAACCAATTCAAGAATTTCGGACGATTCAAAATGTTTGTCGGCCATTAACAATTTGCATTCATCTCCAGAGGCTGCAACCCAATTTAATAATTCATCCGCACCTTCAACCATTTGCAAATCGGCAATATCTCCACCCCATTCTGGTATATCGGCATACCAATCTTGCTTTGCATTTTTATAAAATCTAATGGCTCTTTCCATATCTTTTGTAAAGAAAAAAAATCTAAGTCAATAATCAAGATAAAAATCCCGAAATTTAGATCATTACATGTCTAATCAAGCTTTACCTATTTTAAGGAAGATTATCCACATTGATATGGATGCATTTTATGCTTCGGTAGAACAGCGTGATTTCCCTGAATATCGTGGCAAACCCTTGATTGTTGGTGGCAAACCCGATAGTCGTGGTGTTGTTGCTACAGCGAGTTACGAAGCCCGCCAATATGGAATTAGATCTGCCATGTCTTGCAGTAAGGCTTACCAACTTTGCCCCACTGCTATTTTTGTATATCCCAGGTTCGATGCATATTCAGCAGTATCCAAAGCAATCAGGGAAATTTTCCATCGTTATACTGATCTTATTGAGCCCCTTTCTTTAGACGAGGCCTATCTAGATGTTACCGAAGATAAATTGGGTATTGGATCGGCGATTGATATTGCACAATCCATAAAGGATGCCATCAAAAATGAACTAAACCTTACCGCATCTGCAGGAGTTTCCATTAACAAATTTGTAGCGAAAGTAGCATCCGATATGAATAAGCCAGATGGCTTAACTTTCATAGGTCCATCGAAAATTAAATCTTTTATGGAAAAATTGCCCGTCGAAAAGTTTTTTGGCGTTGGTAAGGTCACTGCAGCGAAAATGAAAGCGATGCAGATTAATATTGGAGCAGATTTAAAAAAGTTAACCGAAGCTCAGCTCATTTCCCAGTTCGGTAAATCGGGCATATTTTATTACAAAATTGTTCGCGGAATAGATGATCGTGCCGTACAATCGCACCGCGAAACAAAGTCTGTTGGTGCCGAGGATACGCTTTTCGAGGATACAAATGAAGATTCGGTGATGCATGATCTGCTAAAGCAAATTAGCGAAACTGTAGCAAAACGATTGGAAAAACATCAACTAAGCGGCAAAACAATCACCTTAAAAATTAAGTTTGAAGATTTTAGGTTAATTACCCGCAGCCGATCTTTCCCAATACAAATAAATAAGGCGGATGTAATTTACGATGAAGCAATAAAACTTTTGGAGGAAGCAGACATTGGCTTTTCGAAAGTAAGGTTATTGGGTATAACGCTTTCACGTTTTTACGATGACGTACCCATTGATAAACCAGAAACTAATCAATTGGAGTTTGAGTTTTGAGCAAGCTTGAGCTCTTAAACCCGACAGAAGCGAAATACTTTTTATTTGCAGCAACTTGAATATACTGTCATGCTGAGGCACGAAGCATCTGCTACCGATGAAACAGATGCTTCGTGCCTCACCATGACAGAAGTTTAAAAAGATCATAGCGAATGGCGGGACTGCAGTTTCCGAAAAGAACCGAACCGTTCATTTCCAAATATTTTTAACCATATAAGACATTTAAGAAAATATAAGCTTACATGTTCTTAGGTGGTAAATTCTTTATAACAAAAAAAGCGTCATAATTTTACTCGGAACACTTTTTATATTCTCACTAGACTCAGGACTAAAGACTCAAAACTTATATCTTATCGTCCTCATTCCTCAAAATCAACATTACCACAACATTCATTTCCAAATCCCTTTTAACCATATAAGACATTTAAGAAACATATAAGCAGCATGGTAATGAGATTACTTCCTCAGGTGAAAAAGACTCCTAGAAATGACGAAACACAAAAAAGCGCTCCTGAAATTAATCAGAAACGCTTTTTATATGCTCCCAAGATTCTCGACTCAGGATTAAGACTCAAAACTTATTTCTTATCGTCTTCTTTTACTTCTTCAAAATCAACATCAGTAACGTTATCGCCACCTTGAGGCTGACCATCAGCTTGTGGTTGTTCACCACCACCTTGAGGTTGCTCACCAGCTTTGTACATTTCTTCTGATGCAACGTTCCAAGCAGCTTGCAATTCAGCTTGTGCTGCATCGATATCTGCGAAGTTACGTGATAAATGCGCTGCTTTCAATTTCTCTAAACCAGCTTCGATTGGCGCTTTTTTATCAGCAGATAATTTATCACCAAACTCTTTTAATTGTTTCTCAGTAGAGAAGATTAAAGCATCAGCACCATTGATTTTGTCAGCTTCTTCCTTAACTTTTGCATCATCTGCAGCGTTAGCTTCCGCTTCTTCTTTCATTTTCTTAATCTCAGCATCAGTTAAACCTGAAGATGCCTCGATACGGATTTTTTGCTCTTTACCAGTAGCTTTATCTTTTGCACTTACGTGTAAAATACCGTTAGCATCAATATCAAAAGCAACTTCTACCTGAGGTACACCACGAGGCGATGGTGGAATACCATCTAAAATGAAACGACCAATTGTACGGTTTTGACCAGCCATTGGACGCTCGCCTTGTAAAATGTGAATTTCTACCGATGGCTGATTATCAGCTGCAGTTGAGAAAGTTTCCGATTTTTTAGTAGGGATTGTTGTGTTAGACTCGATTAATTTGGTCATTACACCACCCATAGTTTCGATACCTAATGATAAAGGCGTAACGTCTAACAACAATACATCTTTAACATCACCAGATAAAACACCACCTTGAATTGCTGCACCAATTGCTACAACCTCATCAGGGTTAACACCTTTACTTGGCTCTTTACCGAAGAAAGCTTTAACTGCTTCCTGAATTGCAGGAATACGAGTTGAACCACCTACTAAGATAATTTCGTCGATATCGCTTGTGCTTAAACCTGCATTTTTCAATGCCGATTTACATGGGTCGATAGTACGTTTAATTAAATCACCAGCTAATTGCTCAAATTTAGCACGAGATAATGTACGTACTAAGTGCTTTGGTCCGCTAGCGTCAGCAGTAATATATGGTAAGTTAATTTCAGTGGAAGTAGTGCTTGATAATTCAATTTTAGCTTTCTCAGCAGCTTCTTTTAAACGTTGTAACGCCATTGGATCTTTTGCAAGGTCCATGCTGTTTTCTGATTTAAATTCTTCAGTTAACCAATCAATAATAATGTGGTCAAAGTCATCACCACCTAAGTGTGTATCACCATCAGTAGATTTTACCTCGAAAACGCCATCACCCAATTCTAAAACAGAAACGTCATGCGTACCACCACCACAGTCAAACACAACAATTTTCATGTCTTTGTGTGCTTTATCCAAACCATAAGCTAAAGCAGCAGCAGTTGGCTCATTGATGATACGTTTTACAGATAAACCTGCGATTTCGCCAGCTTCTTTCGTAGCCTGACGTTGTGCATCGTTAAAGTAAGCTGGTACAGTAATAACTGCTTCAGTAACTTCGTATCCTAAGAAATCTTCAGCAGTTTTTTTCATTTTCTGCAAAATCATTGCAGAAATCTCTTGTGGAGTATATTTTCTGTCGTCGATTTCAACACGTGGTGTGTTGTTATCACCTTTAACAACTTTATAAGGTACACGTCCAGCTTCTTTCGCACTTTCGTCGTAGCTGTTACCCATAAAGCGTTTAATCGAATATATCGTTTTAGTTGGGTTGGTTATAGCCTGACGTTTAGCAGGCTCGCCAACTTTACGCTCACCGTTTTCTGCAAAAGCAACAATAGACGGTGTAGTACGTTTACCCTCACTGTTTGCGATAACTACAGGCTCATTGCCCTCCATTACGCTCACGCAAGAGTTTGTTGTTCCTAAGTCTATTCCAATAATTTTTCCCATTGTATTTTTAATTTCTCTTTTTAAAGTATTATAATTTCTACAGCTATTAAACAATGCTTGTGCCAATTGGTTTTTGGCAGATAATATGGGTAAAAGACTGATAAAATGTAAAAAACAGAGCTGAATGGTACTGACAGCATGACAGAAAGAGGTGGAAGATGTAGGATGGAAAATGGATGATGAACCTAAAAGGTTATAAAATTTATTTGGAAATGAATGTTAGTAGTTCTTAGGCTGCACCTGCCCCGCTGTGCGCTTTACTTCGTTACACTCCGTGCTCGCTGCCATCGGGTTTATGAACGAAGTTAGGGAGCTTTTAGGGTAAAAACCACCCCCGCCCCCTCCTTGAAAATAAGGAGGGGAGTTGGATGTGCAGATATAAAGATTTCTACTAAAACGTTTGGTTAAAGGCACAGAATGTAGTTTAATAAATATTATTGCCAAACCACAAACTTTCAAAGTAGCGAGGACTGGCATCAGCCTGAGTGGAGGAAAAATCGTTGAAATCGTTATCCAATCCTTTAAAAAAAACCACAGACCAAAAGAATTTGTAGTCTGCGAAGTGGATTTAGAGCAAAGGCAAAGCCCTCAACCGTCAAAGTTTATTCAACTTTGATAGCTCTATTTCAAATAAAAAATAATAAATGCCCAATAGAAATTATTTTCAAAAACGATTTGACGCTTTTTTACCCAATCAGGCGCAAGCCTTGATTATTCATTAGTGTCTATTTGTTTTTAACGGTATTCATGAGCTCGCAGAAAAGCTCGGTTTTTGCTCCATTTTATCAAGGAAAAGAAAAAAGCCCGTCTGGCCAAGACAAAACAAAACTCATTGATTCAAACTAACTACAATGAAGAAAATTTTATTGTATCTTCAATTACCAAATCAAATTAATATGCAATTAGCAGCAGAAATCATTATCGGCATAGTCGCGGCCATTCACATTTACATTCTTTGGTTAGAAATGTTCGCTTGGACAACCAGGGCACCAAAAGTTTTCAAAACCATCCCAAAAGATTTATTCGTACCAACCAAAACGCTCGCAGCAAACCAAGGACTGTATAATGGCTTTTTAGCCGCGGGTTTAATCTGGTCGCTTTGCATTACCGACCACCATTGGAGATTTTATGTAGCCGTGTTCTTTTTAACCTGTGTAATTATAGCTGGCATTTATGGCGCAGCCACAGCTAGTAAAAAGATACTTTATGTGCAATCCATCCCAGCTTTGGTGGCTTTGATTTTATTACATGTGAGATAAATTAAAGCATGAGAAATTTCACAATCCTCATTATCCTCTTTACCCTCTTCAGCTTTAAACCAGCCTCAAATAATAAAATAAGTGAATCAAAAATCAACGATGCTTTAGCATTTTGCAAGAAAAACAAAATGGATACAGAAATTTGTATTATGGTAGATATGAGTATCCATTCTGGCAAAAATAGAATCTTCGTTTACGATTTCAAGAAAAAACAAATCGCTATCGAGGGACTTTGCGCTCACGGTGTAGGCGGCGGAAGTACAGCTACTAAACCAGTATTCAGCAATGCTATTGGTAGTAACTGCACTTCTTTAGGAAAGTATAAAGTTGAAGGTCGTTCTTACAGCAACTGGGGAATTAACATCCACTATAAAATGCATGGTTTGGAAAAAACAAACAGTAATGCTTTTAAGCGGATTGTAGTTTTGCATTCATACACGCCAGTGCCAAATCACGAAATTTATCCTCAAACCCTTTTCGGACAAAGTGCTGGCTGCCCTGTTTTAGCTGACGGAACTATGAGAAAGATTGATACCCTTTTAAAAAACAAGAAAAAACCAGTGTTGCTTTGGATTTATGTTTAAATAACTGCAATGACACCTAATTATCCCTAATCTTTCTGTTAAAATAAGGTGGGGCTAACCCTAATATCCTTGAAGAATACATTGGGTTAAAAGTACATAGGAAATTATTAGAAGTATTTTAAAGCCAATGCATTGACATTCAAAGTAACGAGGACTGGCCTCAGAAGATTTAGAAGCAAATACCAATAAATCTTTGTTGCAAATACATTCATAAACCTAATGAAGCAAGAAATCCTACGAGTGTTATACAAATTTTCAAAGCTTGCAAACTTTCACACGGCTTAGGATTACGCCTAAAGATTAATTAGGGATTTACGATAAAGCTTCGCAAGCCTTGATTTTTGTTTCTTTTTATCAAGAAAAAGAAAGAAGCCCGTCTGGCTAAGACAAAAGATAAATCTCCTTTACGTAGATGCTGACATGAATTCAGCATGACAAGTGAGTTATTACAATTCCAGCAACCGTTCCAAATGATGATAACCAATTCCGAAATACGCTTTACTGGCTTTAATCTTTTCTAAAATCACTTTCTGCTCCTCACTCATCGGACTTCCGACTAAAGACTTCTGACTTTTTTTAACTCCTACAACAAGTACATTTTTCGGCGTATGCGCATCAGAAATAAATTCAAATACTTTTGTTTTATAACCGAAATATTCCAAAATCAAAGCACGAATTCCATCGGTAACCATTTCCGCTTGACGCTCTAAAAATATACCGTATTTAGTCAAAAACGAAACATCGTTCTTCACTTTATTTTGCTCAATTTCCCTGCGGATTTGTTTATGGCAACAAGGTGCAACCACAATTAATTCGGCATTAGCTTCAATGCCTTTAAAAATCGCATCATCGGTTGCGGTATCGCAAGCATGAAGTGCGATTAACAAATTCACATCATCAGCATTATAATCTTCAATTGTTCCCTGAACAAAATTCAGTTTATCGAAAGCAGATTTATCAGCCACTGCATTACATAAATCAACCATATCCGGGCGGTACTCAACACCAATAACCTCAGAATCCAACTTTAAAACTGAATGCAGGTAATCGTATAAAGCAAAAGTTAAATAACCTTTACCCGAACCCATATCAGCAACTTTTTTAATCGTTTCCTCCGGCAATTCCTTAATTAAAGAGCTTAAAATTTCGATGTAATGGTTAATCTGACGAAACTTATCCTGTGCATTTTTGAAAACTTTTCCATCAGCATCGGTAATCTTTAATTCCGTTAAATACGACTTTGAGTCAGCTTTAATCAGTCTCGATTTTTCCTTATCATGACTTGCCGCTGGAACTACATTCGTTGATGCCTTTGTTTCCCTGAAAACAACTTTACCATTGTTCAACTCCTCAAAAATTAAATCCCTTTCAGTAGTAAATAGTGTTCCAATTTTAAAACCAGTATTTAAGTATTCAGAAATTAAGTTAACGCCCTCACTTAAATCAAAATTCTTCACCACATCTCGGGTTTTATAGCGAAAGGTAAAAGCCAATTTATCTTCTCGTTTAATCACCACTTTTCGAACAAGTATTTGCTTTAAGGCTTCTTCCGCTCCTTTGTAATTCCCTAAAGAAATTTTAACGAAGTTTTGTGATGCTAAACTTGCTTCTAAAGCAGAAATAAATTGTTCGATTTGTACTGAAAATACCATAGACTAATTTTAAAACACAAAGATAAACCAATTTATTTGGTCACAATCTCAAACAATCATAATGTAACAATTGCACGACTTTTTTAAGCTAAACAATTCAACTTCTTCCAATTGATTGATAAAATCATCCTTAAAATATTTACCAGCAACATTTTACTAATACGATTTAGAAAACATTTCAAGAAAGAATATTTGTAATCATTCCAAAGTAGATAATGATTATTGAATATGCTTCCAATTCAGAAAATTTAGCTTTAAATTAGAATTTGATTTATTTTCTAAACCATATTCATGAGTGACTTTCAGATAAAAAAATCGCCAACTGTTTACGATGCCATTGTTGTTGGTTCGGGTGCAGGTGGTGGAATGGCTGCGTATGTACTTGCAAATGCAGGCCAAAAAGTTCTAATGCTCGAAGCTGGTCAATATTTCGACCCACGATTAGATTCTCATCAATTAAAATGGCCTTGGGAATCTCCTCGCCGTGGTGCAGGAACAGTTCGTCCGTTTGGAGATTTTGATGCCTCTTATGGCGGATGGGAATTAGAGGGCGAACCTTATACTCAAAAAAATAAAACAGAATTCGAATGGTTTAGGTCGCGAATGCTTGGTGGAAGAACCAATCACTGGGGTAGAATTTCATTAAGAATGGGTCCGCAGGATTTTAAACCAACGGATGGATTAACTGACGATTGGCCAATTACTTACAATGATGTAAAACCTTTCTACGATAAAGTTGACCGCATGATTGGTATTTACGGAACTGCTGAGGGTTTGGAAAACGAACCTGATGGCATCTTCATGAAGCCACCAAAACCCCGCCTGAATGAACTTTTCATCAAAAAAGGTGCTGAAAAGGCTGGCGTAAAAGTAATTACAGGCCGCGGAGCGGTAATGACAGAATCGATAAAAGGAAATAACGACCGTGCACCTTGTTTCTATTGCGGTCAGTGTGGCAGGAGTTGCAAAGTTTACGGCGATTTTTCGGCTTCATCTTGCTTGGTTATTCCTGCAGTAAAAACAGGAAATCTAACCGTAATTACCGATGCGATGGTTCGTGAGGTAATCACTGATAAAGACGGGACGGCCACGGGTGTCTCTTATGTAAACCGAAAAGATTTACAAGAATATCAGGTGAATGGTAAACTGGTAATTTTAGGCGCCAGTGCCTGCGAGTCTGCCCGTATTTTATTAAACTCAAAGTCTTCAGCACATCCTGGTGGTTTAGCAAATAGCAGCGGCGTAGTTGGAAAATATCTGCATGATTCTACAGGTGCTGGTGTGTATGGTTTTCTTCCTCAACTAATGGATAGAAAACGTTATAATGAAGACGGGCTAGGAAGTGTTCACATTTATTCTCCATGGTGGCTGGATAACAAAAAATTGAATTTCCCTCGTGGTTATCATATCGAATATGGCGGTGGAATGGGTATGCCATCATACGGTTTTGGCGGAGGCGTTCCATCAATTAACGGAATGGTTCCTGATAGAAACGGCAAGAAAAAGGAAGCTGGTGGCTACGGTAAATCGTTAAAAGACGATTATCGCCGCTTTTACGGTACAAGTGTTGGGATGGCTGGTCGCGGAACGGCAATTGCCCGTGAAGATAACTATTGCGAAATCGACCCGAATATGGTTGATAAATACGGTATCCCTGTATTGAGATTTAACTATAAATGGGCTAAGGAAGAAATTCTTCAGGCGAAACACATGCAGGAAACATTTCTATCCATTATGAAAGAAATGGGCGCTGTTGTAACTTCTGAAATTCATGGTGCAGATACAAACTACGGCCTATTAAATCCAGGGAAGATTATTCACGAAGTTGGTACCATCCGTATGGGCGATGACCCTAAAAAGTCGGCTTTGAATAAGTATTGTCAGGCGCACGATTGCAAAAATTTATTTGTTGTTGATGCTGGTCCTTTCGTACAGCAAGGCGATAAAAATGCAACCTGGACAATCCTGGCCCTATCAATGAGAACTGCAGAATATATTTTGGCACAAAAGAAAAAACAAAACATTTAATATGAACAGACGAGATTCCATAAAGGCTTTGGGCATAACGGCCTTAAGTACAGCAGTACTGGTTGAAGCCTGTAAACAACCCGAAACCAAAACCGAAGTCGCAGCTCCTGCCGAAACAACAAAAGAAGTAGGAAGAGAGCAATGGGAAATGGACAGGGATAAAAAGCTTAAATCGGAAACCTTTTTTGATATGCATGAAATGGCTACGATTACCGTTTTAGCCGATATTATTATTCCTAAAGATGATGTTTCGGGAAGTGCTTCTGATGCTAAAGTTCCCGAATTTATTGAGTTTATTGTAAAAGATATCCCCGAGCACAAAGTACCGATGCGTGGTGGCTTGAAATGGCTGGATATTTATAGCTTTAATAAATTTCAGAAATCTTTTGTTGAGCTTTCCTCAAGTGACCAGCTATCAATTGTTGATGAAATTGCTTATCCTAAAAAAGCCAGACCCGAAATGCAAGCTGGTGTGGCCTTTTTCAACAGAATGATAGATTTAACCGCATCAGGGTTTTACACAAGTGAAATTGGCGTAAAAGATATTGGTTATGTAGGAAATTCGCCAAACCAATGGGCGGGCGTTCCTGATGATGTGTTGAAGCAATATGGCATGCAAAATGTGAAGATATAATAGAAAAATCGTCATCGCGAGTAGGCTTTTTCAGCCAACGAAGCAATCTTACTTGCAGAAAAGATTGCTTCGTTGTTCCTCCTCGCAATGACGAGTTTTTGAGCTATTCCAAAATCAATATCAAACCTTTCCCTTTTTCTACAGGAATCGATTTTCCCTCTGGATAATTTCCTGCAGTTTGAAACTTATCAATACCTGGAGCCGAGATTTTTACTTTATCTGCGCTTAAGCCCAATTTATTATAGTCAATAGTTAAGTTCACTTTTGTATCGCTTTCATCCCAACTGGCCAATGCAATCATTGTTTTGTTTTTCTGTTTGTAAACCGTGGCCAGAACTTTCGGGTTATCCGTTTTAACAGGACAGTTATCGCTCCAGTAACCAATCATTTCTGAGCCTTTAATACCGAAATTATCCCAGGCTTTCCAAAGCGGTTTCGGGTCGCTTTTTTCAGACCAACCCAAACGACTGGTCATGCCGTAAATCATTCCACGCCATGAATTTCCATCATCCTGAAGCATTTCGCCCATTAACCCGAAAGGAATCCCACTTACTTCCGTTAAAAAGAAATCAGGATTGTTTTTCTCGTAATCGAAATATTCTCCAAACCATAAGCGATTCAGATAAGGAAAATGTTCCAAATACAAAATGGCACTGTTATTAAATCCATCACTTTTATTGTATTGGTTTGCCGAATGTAAATCGATAATCCCTGGATGATTATTTTGCGTTAAAACTCGCTTAATGCGTTTCATCGTCACCCTATCGAAAGCCACATCATCGAGGTAAACGCCATCAATGCCAACATTGTTAACCAACCAATTCATGCCCTCTACATAATAGTTGTGCCAGCGATTCATTCCGCTGTTTATAATTGCCGCATCTTTAATTTCAGGCACAAACCATGCAGCAATGTAATTCGAATCCAAATGCTCTTGCAACCAACTAAAGCCACCGCCCTTGCCTGGCGAATAAACTTCAGTACCCAAACTACGCAAGGCAGGCCATTCATAAGCATGATTGGAAAGCTCGCGAACCGTATTGTAAATTTTAACCTTTAATCCTTTTGAGTGGGCTTCATTAATATAGCTTTTCATTTTTGTCGATTCGATAAAAGGATAATTTATCCATGGATTTATCGGCGTGGCGTGATGAATATTTACCAAAGTTGCACCTTTTGCTTTAATAGAATCCAATTCTCCATATTTATGGTAGAAACGATTATCCCACTGAAAATCAGTATTTAATAGATGGAAAGGCGTTATCAATAAGTTGAAATTGTAGTAAAGAACATCTTCCTCTTTCATGGTTCTGGCGCCCGTAAAGTTATCAGCCAGCATAGAACTGCCTTTTACATTAATCTGAATGCCGCCCTTATCATCATTCCCCCAGGATTTTGGCAACAATAAAGGCTTCTGCAAATAGAAATTGGTATTAAGCGGACGAACATAATTTTCATCTCTTAAATTATAATACAAACCAGCGTTTACATTTCCAATCCAAACTGCATCTTGGTTTTTATGCGCAACATCCCATTTCCATTTAACCGTATCTGGCCTCACACCACCTTTTTCACCCAAGCCCATCAAATATTTTGTAGAACCTTTTTCAAATGGGATATGAAAATCGACATTGCTAAAATCAACATCCTTTAGTGCAGTAACCTTAACCACATAGTGTACATAACCATCGGATTCTAAAGCACCCTCGATTTCCATTTTAAGGTTTTCAGATGTATTGGTTGTAATCCATTTTACCGTTCCCACTTCTTTATTGGTTATTTGAAAATTGCTAGAAACAAATTTCTCCTGAGTTTTTGGTGTATTGTAAAAATGGAAATGGATGGGTTCGTATAAAATGTTATTAGGTTTTTCAGAGTAACCCGTCATATCCGCATTGAAGAAAGTTTGAATCTGCTTCGGGAAACCATCGGTATTAATTTCGAACTTTCTCCCTAATAAAGAAATCACATTTCCATCAACCTTTAGCGGCGTGTAAGGCGCAACAATGGTATTTGCCTGTGCCATCGTAGAATTCAACCAGGTTAACCGCGTCTGTTTGTTCGGTGTTCCGACACCTGCATCAGCTAAAACTTGATTTCCTACCGTTAATTTTACATCAATTACTTTAGATTTTCCGTTGGATTTTACAGTAAACCTTCCATTATAAATGCCTGGGGAAGTAGCTTTTGGGATATCAACTGTAATCCACATGGGCTGTACTTTTCCTGCAGCAACATTTACCGTTTCCGTCAATGGCTTGTTATCGTAACTTATTCCGTTTGTATTTAAGCAGTTAATATATTTGGCAGAAATTGTTTTTCCTGTTGATGATTTTAAATCGCCAAAGGAAACTCTAACATCTTTCAAATCCTTTAAAGCATAAACAGCCAATTGAAATGCATAATTCTCCCCCTTACTTGCTGAGCCACTAAACGAATTTGAAACACCTTTCTGAATCCAACGATAAGGCAAGTCATTTTGCATTTTAATGGGGAACATTCTATCCTCAGGAAAAACAATGAAAGAATCTGATGGATATTTAGATTTTATTGCTGCAGTTTCTTTTGCCATAGCGATAACTTCCATTGGGTAAAAAGAGTTAAAAGCATCAATAGATTGAATTTCTGAAACAGTCGTATTAACCGCTACCTGATTTGATTTACTTACTTTTTTATCATCAGCTTTTAGATAAACGCCTTTTGGATAATTGCTCTTACCCTCATTTTTATAAGGCATGTAATAAACAAAGTATTTCCCTTTCGTTGGTGCTTCAAAATATACATCGGCACTTTCTCTGCTAAAATTATCCACGCCCAAAACCGAAACATTTTTGCCTGCAGCGTCTTGAATAATTATTTTCTTCGATTCAGCATGTTCATCTCTTCGTCTCCAATCTATTTTCACGTGAGCAACTTTGCCTGTTCCATTGAACTGAACCATTACTCTGTGGTTCCCAAGTGAATCAGGATTCCAAGCATTATTTCCGTTAGTATATTTAAGAATTTGAGCACTAACAGATAACTGACAAAGCACCGTGAGGAATAGAAAAAGCCTAAATTTCATTTCGAATTTGTTTTAGGCTAATTTATAGATACCTAGTGGAAATACCGCTATTTAATGAAAAATGAAACAAACGTTTGTTTAGCTTCATCGTTAAGATTATCAATTGCAGGTAAAACAAATCAGCCATGAATGAACCAAGAGGATCTGCCAATTTTGATTTTCTCAAACAGCATAATTGCTTTTAATGTAGCAATAAAAAAGGCTCCACATAAAAATGCAGAGCCTGAAATTGTTAATTTATTTGGTTGAAATTTTTATTTGCCTTGAAGCTTATCGGCGAACATTTTCATATAAAAACCACCTACAACACTACGGGCTTTAAAGTTATCGCGAATACCAGTATTTGAATCATAAAAATCGTTCAATGGCACTCTTGATTCCGTTTCGATTGCATGTTTATAAACCGGGTGAACCAAAGCCTCAAAATCCTTACGCGTTGGTGCGAAAGTAGCTGTCCACAAAATCCAATCGTTCTTGGTGTAAGCTTTTCTACTATCTAATGGAATACCGTATCTATTCTGCTTAGTTAAATAATATTTAGTTTCGGTATCATAGATTTTTTGAGGAAACAAGTTCAATCCCAATACCTTGTCCCAAACCAAATTATATTTTTGACTCCAAGTATTTTTATCATCAAAAGTTAATGCGTAATGATCACCAGCATCGGCCATATCAATCCATTTTGGCACCATACTTTCTGCAATTGCTCTATATTTATTGGCTGTTTCGGAGTACCCAAGCGTTTGTGCCATCTGTGCATAACAGGCAATACCAACAATAGCTTTTACCGATAAGTTTGCGTTTCTAGCCAAGTGACCAGCAAAATCATCCGTACACAATTGCGTTTTTGGATCCAATCCCTCTTTGGTTAAATAATCAGCCCAAGTGGTTAAAGTTTTCCAGTGCAGTTTAGCGTAGTTTGCATTTCCTTGTGCTTTAGCGATTGCTGCTGTTAGGATAATCATGTTTCCCGATTCTTCCACTGGCATTGGCTCGCCGTAAGTTTGACCATTCGCCAAAGGATAAGTACCTAAATCATGAGCAGCCCAAGGGTGAGGATATTTTCCGCTTTCACTGAAATAGAAAATACCATTCAACATCCCTTGTAATAAAGATGGATTGTAAATTAAATATAACGGCGCCGATGGATAGGTTACATCAACCGTATTAATGAAACCACCACTATTATTTTCTTTAGATAACCATAAGATTTCTCCCTCAGGACTTTTAACCAATGTGTGCGCTGCGATACTTTGGCGATAACCCAAAATGCAAAGTTCTGCGTATTCTTTTCCGCCAGATTTTAATGCATCGGCATAAACTGAATTATTGAACGTATTACATTTCTGCATTACTGCAGTATATTGTGTAGCGGCATCTGTTAATTGTCCCTCAATAGTTTCCTTACCAGAAGTGTTCCACCAAGGTCTTAAATTCTTTGTAAAATATTGAACGGAGTAGATTTCATCGTAACCTAATTCAACAAATTTTTCCATTGGCGATTTACCAACAGCACCAAAAGGGATAATGGTATTTAATGAAAGTGCTTTCCCTTGCTTAGCAGTTGATGCAGAA
Source organism: Pedobacter frigidisoli (assembly GCF_004331675.1). GTDB lineage: Bacteria > Bacteroidota > Bacteroidia > Sphingobacteriales > Sphingobacteriaceae > Pedobacter > Pedobacter frigidisoli. Next base: position 59,779 of record NZ_SJSN01000005.1, read on the forward strand.
TTACCTTTTCTAAAAGCATCAGCAGCATCTTTTTCTGTGGTTACAAACTGAATCGTATTGCTTGTTTTCGGTGCTGCAACATAAAAATATCCCCAATCAATACGCATATCGTCACTAGCCTTTTTCAAAATTGGTTGTTCTACTGTTCCAGTTTTTAGAATAGATAGTTTAGCTGTAGCATATTTGGTTGCTGTAACTTCTTGTGATGGACGATAAACAGCAATATTAGATGATGCGCTTAAGTAAGCCTTAACCTGATGGGTTTTGTTATCATTAGCTTTTACCTGATAAGTGATGTAAGATACTGGTCTGGCGAACAAACCAAGATCGTTCATTAAAAGCGGCGACGTAAATGTTAATTTTAGATCGATTTTACCACACGTAAAGTTATAAATGGTTTGCGTTGCCGTTACATCTACACTCTTTTGCTTAGCAACTTGTACTTTTTGTGCGTTGTCTTTTTCCTTGTCGACCAATCCGAAATCGAGATATCGACCACCGGCAGTGTTTAACAAGTGGATGGCAATAACGTTTTCGCCTGACTTTAAAGCACTTTTATCGCTACTACTTAAGGCAATGTACTGGAAACCACTTGTCCAGCCTTCCTTCGAGTAAACTTTCTTACCATTTAAGAAAACCTCGATATTATCATCGTGATTAATCTTTAAGAAAAGTTCATTTATTGACGCTGGATTGGCAACCGTAAAGTTTCTTCGTACCCAAATATCATGAGATTTCCATAATGTTTTAACGTTTTTTTCATCATCACCAATTGGTGCAGAACCAGTTTTCCAATTGCTGCCCGAATAACTAAATGCGTTCCAATCTCCCTGCGGTTGGTTTTCGGTATATTTTACCTCATATCCTTTTTCATCCGAAGTAGATAATACAGTTTTATAGCTAGGCGTTTCTTTTCCTAAGAAGCGATAAATATTTCCATCGACATTGATTAACCCTAATAAAGATTGATCAGCACCGGTCCAATGGGTTGTTGACGACTCGTTTAACTTATCTGTATTAGACCAAATACTGAAATAAGTGTTATGCGTAATTAACGGATAAGACGGCGCCTTTCGTTCTTGCGCCTGTAGTAAACTGCTAATTAAAAGGCAGCTCACCATGCTCAATAATTTAATGGTTTTGAATTTGTTCATAATTTGTGTGTATGAGTTTTATATGTGTGTTTCGGTTAGAAAAAACTTGGTTAAACGTTTTACTAAAGTATAAAATATTTATTTATTAATTGCCTAAATTTACCATATTCCTGAACTAGATAGCCAGAGAAAAATAAGTAGTTACTCGTATTATCGAGTAGGAAGATAGGGATTAGTTCCCTATCTGTCCTCTCACACCACTGTACGTACCGTTCGGTATACAGCGGTTTGTTGAAACAGTATCTCTTGTCAACTGATGATATTCACCTATTGCCAGGCATTGTGCCCATTGGTTGCACGGCTCGGCTCAGCTCCTCTTATATTTTACTCTCGGATTCCGTCCTACCCTCATATAAGCAGTTCTCTAATGTGGTTCCGCTGTAAACGCTCTACCATAAACTTCCTGTTTCCTTTGCCATTTCAACATTTGGTCCTTCCTGCACCCTAAATGCAGTACTATTACCGCTGCTGACTTCTGAGTGAGCCATTGAACGTCCCCGCCAAATGTTTCCTCTCCTGTAATCGCGCTTACACTCGACAGAACTCATTCAGATCTCCCGGGGTAAGACAATTTACTTCCTATGGATGTGGCCTCTGTATATACGTAATAGTCCCCGTGCAGTATTGGGCTTCTGTCTGTTGGGCAACATCACCCGGACTAAATCCGCCTCATATACAGTTTCTGTTCGTAAGCCCCCATATTTGCCGCAGACTTCTTTCAGATTCGCAGTCACCCACGACACCCTTGTCTCTAGCTAACACTTCCCACTGCTAAGCGTGTTCGGGACTCTAACCCTATAGTCGATTGCCATGCCCGGCGCACCCAAAAAAAATACATGAAGCTTTTACTCTTCATGTATCTCTCAAATTGTGTGCAAAACCAAGCGCTAACTATGGTTGTTTTTTATTGATGGTCCATTCAGACAATTGGAAAACTGTTGCAGATCTAGTTTGCTTAATATAAAGCCTGTAAAACTTGTAAGCTACATAATTATCGAAATGGAATAATTTAGTTTGGTTTCTACTTGTTCCAGTATTTGTATTTTCCCACGGGCTAACACTAACTGTATGCAGATCTCGGTATTGTATACCATCGGTAGAACCTTGTAGTATCCATAACTTCGGGTCGCGGTCGGCGGCATCATTACCAGAGGTTAAGGTATAAGCACCCACCACTTGAGGCGTTTTGAGCTCAAATGTACATCGTTGCGTTCCATCAAAGCCAGCCTGTAAAAATTTCGATTTCGTATCGCCATCTACCAATTTTTTAGAACCCTCTGCACTATCTGCACCAGGCCCAGCCTCTAAATTTACAGAGAAAATTCCACCTACAGTTTGCATGTAGTTTTCGCCACAAATTGAATAGTTTATTGTTGGATCAACTACAGTAATATTTATCTCCTGGCTAGCAGAATATCCTTGACCATTTCTTGCAGTTAATACTACATGATATTTACCTGGAAACCTGTAAACATGTTTAGGTGAAATTTCTACTGAAGTGCTATCATCTCCAAATTGCCACAGTAAAGACTTGTAATTTTGCACATTTGCTGTGAATTGGACTTCAAGAAACTTTGTTGGATCTGGTAATTTAGTCTCAAATACTACTATTGGCTTAGGCTCTTCAACTTCTTGCACAACCTCTACCGGTTCATCTTTTTTACATTTTACCGTTAGTACCACGATAAGTAACAAAAGAGATAATACCCCGAATAATCTTTTCATATTATTTTTCATATCTACTTATTATTTATGGAGTTGGAAATAATTGTTGCTTTGGTATTACCCTTTTGCTTAAAACATTTGGAACTTCAATTTCCAAATAAGCTTGTTGTCCACCTACATTTTCACGGTGATGAGCTTCTATTGTATAACGTTTGCCACGCTCTAAAACTATTGTACCTTTTCTGAAATCCTTATCCCAAGTTGTATTGTAATCATTCACCAGCGCTACACCGTTTACATATAACCTCGAGCCATCATCCCAACGGGTTTGATAGAAAGTATAAGTTCCACGTACTGGAGCTAAAAATTCGCCCTTCCATCTACTTGCATAATTATCTCTACTCAAAGAAACTCCTGCAGAGTTTTTAACATTGTCTGGCCATCCATCCCCACCAAAATTAATCGTTTCATCTACTCTGGTTACAAATGGCGCACGTCCATCATCTGGATCTAATTGAGTATTAGTATAATATTTTGCTGTTAAACCTGTACCATTACCAATAATATAAGAGTTGTTGTCTAGGTTAACATTAGGATCAACAACTACGATTACCTTACCCTTTGTTGGATGGATAACATGGTTGGTTGCATCGCTGATACTGAAAGCGAAAGCAAATTTCTTATTGGCTATAATATTTGCATCGAAAACTGGCCATGGAATGGTAAGTCTAACGGTTGCACTTGATGCACCTGTTGCAAACCTCACTAAAGTATCTATGCCATAATCTTTGGCAGCCAAGTGAATAGCATTTGCGGGAAGCGTACCCTTGGATACTAGGGTTGCAATGGTATCTACGTTTTCCTTAATCTTGATATTGAATGCAGTAGATGGCGCATTTTCCAAGCTTACAATTAACGGAATAGTCACCCCTTCTGGGCCAACAATATAATTTCCACCAAACACCACATTATAAGTCCCACCACCTTGGAAAGTCAAATAATGAATATCTGTAGTCTTAAGTATCTCAGCTGTGTTGATAATTACCAAAATGGATGATTTGCCAGCTGCAATCTTATTGCCTTTTCCAGGAGCGGATAACTTTAATGCAAATGCTACTTTTTTACCAAAGTTACGTTCCAATACCGATCGACGAACGATTGCTATTCCTTCTGAATTATCTGTACCATACGCCACATTAATTACATTTGGATATTCTACGCCTGTTGATGGCATTAAAATGGTATTTGTTAAGGTTCCGTTATTAATCAACTGCGTTACAGTATCGTTATTTAAGGTTAAACCTACCTGAAATGCTTCCTCGGCCATTCCGTTTAGAGAAATTTTAAATGGAACCCTTACAAACTGATTGTCGATAGTAACATTACCAACAACAATTCCCTCACCAGTTATACCTCTACTTGGGGAATCGGCTAACTTCAAATCATCTATTTGTGATTCCTTACAAGAATAGGCGCCAATCATGATGGCAAAACCTATTACTACTGAATATATATTTTTTTTCATTTTCGATATATTTAAATTATCAAATATTCTTGTTATTGATCTAACCAAACTCTACCATCAAGACCCCAAGTTTGCTTATTGGCGACTTTTAACCAGTTTATTATTTGAGAAGGTATATCAGACGTTTGAGGAACCAAAACTGCCAATGTACTTGCAGATGGTGGGCAAATTAAATCGTTAAAATTTTCCCAAGTAAATGCCCCTTGTAAGTTAAAATCACGGGCTTGAGAAGATAAATCGACCATTTTTGAGCCGTTACCATCAGTTGCTGGCCAATAACCTACCAAGAAATTGTACGAAGGGTGACTTTGATCTATAGATGTTTCACAAGCATATTGACCAATTACGCCATCGGGCACACTTAATTTAAAGAAGCGGATATCAGTTACATATACATCGGGCTCACCATGACCATTTCCATTCAAATACCCTAGCTTTAAGGCATTTGTATTGGCTAATGAACCAGAGGCTGTAATCTCTACTTCATTATTAAAAACACCGTTTGTGTAGGTACGGATAAATCTTTGATTACCCCTTTGCTCTAGCTTTACTGAAAGATTTTCCCATCTACCTTGTGTTAAATCTGCACCACGGCATTGTTTATAGTCACCATCAGTTTTACCTCTCCATTCAAAATACCAATAACGCTCTTCCAAATAAATTACCCAGCCAACACTTGGGTGTCCGCTAGACCACTCGTTCCGCTTACCTAAAATACTTGGCCATCTAAAAATATCCTGATTCTTTTTTACCTTAAGCTCAATAGTCATTTTTGTGGTATCATTAATATTATAAACATCAGCATCCACACCAGGAATCTCAGCTCTAATTTCTGTCCCTTTTAATTTAACTGTTTTCCCTAAATATCTATTCCCTGTAAAAGGCTTAACAATAATTCTTTTCTTATAGGTAGAACTATAATAAATGATAAAAGCATTATTGGCAGGTTTGCTAAAGATAGTTTGGTCATCGGTATTTGGAGGTAACGTAAATGCACCACCATCGCTAGATGCAATAACAACTAACCAATCTTCATTATTGTATGTTGGACGTTTTTTTAATGCTGCCATAACCTCACCAACACTTGTATCAAACTTTTCTATTGCAGATTTGTAGCCAGGAAATGAGTTGTCGTACCCATTCGCTATTCCAGCCTTGTCAACATCAGTAAAATGCCCAACAACAACAGAGGCGGTATCTGTAGTTAATTGATTAATTACTGCTGCCTTAACTTGATCATCCGTAGTTAATAAGGTGCTAATGTCTGCACCTGTAGTTAACGACTTAAATACGGTAGAGGAAGTATATGCAGCAATTTTAGTTTGTGGTCTACTTTCCTTTATTCTCTTAAAGATAATTGGATAGTTCTGCAGGTTGTTATTGGTAAGTGCATCATCATTTACCAAATGTTTGGGCTTCTTAACGCCTGTTAACATATTGGCCCAGTTACTTGAGTTTTGTGTTGCCTCAGGTTCGTTTAACGCTACCCAACTATAAATTGATGTTGGCAGCAAAGCTGTGATATTAGGAATGTTTGCAGCCGCTACCGATTGGCCTCTAGCCCCATCTACTATTAGATACAAAACCTTACGATTTCCGTATCTAACCTTTGTAGTGTCGGTTCCATCCTTATCGGTGAGTGTTCTATCGAAATCTTTGTTACAAGAAAATATGGCCGTAGTAATTATTGTGGCGATTACACCAATCAATAACTTATATTTTTTCATCATGCTCATCTTAATTTATATTTGATTAGGCTTCCTAATGGTTATTCAATGGTAACTCTCATAATATTATTCACTGGCTGATTATCGAACCGGTTAAAATTACCAATCAACAATAATGCTTTTTTACCATCGGCAGATTTTGTCTCAATCACATCAGATAAACCTCCATTGAAAGGACCTGTAGCATTGTATCCAGCAGCGAGTTGACCAGCTGCAGTAAGAACCATGAAACCATTTCTAGTAACATTATTGTACTTTCTAAAACCACCACTAACTACAATTAAACCGCCCGAGAGTTGTTTGGCGAAACTTGGAAAACCACCCTCAAGCGATCTTGGAATAAAGGATTCATCCAAACTTCCGTCTTCATTTATAAGCGCCATGCCATTAACAGGCTTGCCATTGTATCGGGTAAAGATCCCAGTAATTAAATATTTTTTGGTAGTTGCGTTATAAGTCAGTGAGCTAATGCCGTTATCAACACCACTACCAGGGTTAAAGCTAGGATCTATTGTTCCATTTGCCGTTAACCTGAGGATGCGCACTGCTGGCTGATCATCAAACGTAACGAAGTTCCCAAATACCATTAGCTTTTCTAAATTCGCAGCATCAGTGTGCATATAAGAATCGATAGGACCATTACCGCTTACATTACCTTTATTTGTTGCAGCATTAAAACGGTAGGTTTTATCTAAACTTCCATCTAAGTTAAACCTCAAAATCTGACGGATTTCGGTACTATCTAAGATAACAGTATCTCTGCTAAAATCATAATTAGCCTTGCGATAATCTCGCTTTACATAATACCTAAAGTTACCTGTTACTAAAATTTTTCCCTGGTGAGGATAAACGCGATTGATGTATTCGTTTGTGCCTCCATTAAATTTAGGGAACCACTTATGAGTGATTGTATCCGTTAAGGTTGGTCTTCTTTGCGTCCTAATGTAAACCGTATCGATTGCACCATTAGGAAATAAGGTTGTGATATTGCTAATATTTTCGGTACGCTGATTGTAGCCATTGAAACCCCCAGCTATTACAAAACGACCCCCAACTTCGATTACTCTAGATAGCTGTCCATTAGCACCTCTACCCGTTCTAAAAGTACGATCGTAATCTCCATCTAGAGATACCCTGGCAATTCTGTTGATAGGCGTAACAATCCCTTTGTTATCATAGTTGTTAAACCCACCAACCACTAAGGCCCTGCCATCGTTCATTTCATAATACTGACTTACATAACCATTAGCACCAGCAGTAGCTTTCCATGTAATATCTGTTTTGATTAAGCCTGTTACAATAAACTGCGGACCCACAATTAATTGATCTCCGATAGAAATTGATGTAACACCAGTACTTCCAGCTTCTGGCACTTTAACAACAATCTCGGTGGCAGAAACGCTTACAACTTCAGCTTTTTCGCCATTGAACATAAATGATAATTGATCTTTGTATGGCATTAGACCTGTTACCTTAACAGTAACTGTGCTTCCCACAATACCCTCAGCAGGTACGGGGGCAAGCGTTTGGCTAATTACGATACCTAAAGGCTGCTTTCCATTACCATACGGATCTTCCCCTAAGTCTTCTTCCTTTTTACAGCTCTGAATAGCCAAGCTAATTAGGAAAAATATGGCTAGAATATATTTGATTCTTTTCATGATTAATTCTTTAATATTAAAACCCAATTATTTGGAAACACTTGGCCTTAAGCCGGTAAAATAAACATCTGAGAAAAACTCGTTAATGTTAAAACCAATATATGTACCATTGTAATTTAAGGTGTGAACAAGCCCATTAGTTGGCTTTATATCTGACGATGAAATAAAATTAGAAAACCAGTTATCGTTAGGTTTTGATATATCGGGGATGTACGAAAGCACCAATTGCCTATAACCGATGTATCTAACGCCATTTGCATCATTAAAATTTACACCAATGTTGGCCACGTTGTTGTTGTAATCGTAATACAATGCGCCAGGGTACACGCTTCTTAAACCTAGATCAATCTGCGGATAATCTTTCAAGCGGTTTATGCCTTTAAACATATAACGTTGGAGGTATTTTTTCCAAATTGCAGGATCGATCTGATCTAATGTTTTGACGGTGTCTCTACCGGAGTAAAACAGCATGTTGTTTAATCCAAAAGTTTTTATGTTGCCGATTGTTCTCTTCACAACATCATCATCAAACGCAAAGAAAGTAAAATCCTCCGTACTAAACTGTTGTTCCATCCCTGCAAGTTTTACAATTTGAGCAACAGTATCGAAAGGCACTTTTTTGGCTTGAAGGTATTGTAGCATATTGCCTTGATAATCAGGATTTGCCTTGCCTCCATCTATATAATATTCATCACGTTTACAGGCATTTAGCATCAGTAAAAGTGCTGCACATATAATAACTAGCTTTTTCATATATAATTTGTTAATAAATTAATTACCACCATTAACCCAATACTCGTTCAATACCATAAATGGATTGTTGTTTAGCGCATTAGCACTTAATGGCCATGTCCAAGCACCTCGATTAAATTTATCAGAGCTCAGTACGTTGTAGGTCCATTGGCTACTTAGAATTCTTTTGGTACGCACTAAATCGAAATAATGATGACCTTCGCCGATAAGTTCTCTAGACCTTTCATAGAATATAAAATCCTTAAGCGCTGAGCCGCCACCACCAGAATATCTAGAGGCTTGGGCACGGTCTCTCACTAAATTAACTAATTTGATAGATTCGTCATCTTGGCCCAGGTTTGCAAGTGCTTCCGCAGCCAAAAGAACTTCGCCACCGTATCTGAAAATCATGAATGTATTATCCGGGTTGGCATCCTCTTCTCCAGTTGAGAAAGAGTTTTGTGCAAATTTCAACATCATAAATTTTCCATTATCGGCAAAAATATCCTCATTAAACCAAGTGGTAATTCTTTTATCGCTCCCATCTTGAAAAATCTTTTGCATATATTCTCCTCTATAATAGGCAAAGCTTACACGGTGTGTGTATTCAGGCCTTTTATATGGGTAATGCAAAAACATATCTGCAACAGGAGAAATATTCGTATTTGCATCACCATAGTTGATACTGCGATAAAACTCGAACAAGCTCTCATCTGATCTTCCCTTAACTACCGTTGCCCACTCATTTATCGGCAGTAACCTAAATGCGCCACTGGCCATCAGTTCTTTACCTAAATCGGCCGTTTCCTGATAATACTTGTTCGCATTGTTCGGATCGAAACCTGCATTCCACATGTTCATTTCCATCATTAATGCAACAATGGCACCTCTGCTTGCACGCACGCCTTTTAACGATGGATCTGTATATGTCCAAGCAATTGAGCCCTTATAAGTTTTTAAATCTGCAATGCACTTGTTTAGCACCGAAACGAAATTCTCTCTCGGCTGGGCAGTAGAGTGGAATGCGTCGGTATAGTACACTACATTTCCGTATAAGCGTACCATAATAAAGTAGCTTAATGAACGGATAAATGCAGCTTCTGCCTTAAAAGAATTTTTTTCGGTTTCTGAAACCCCGGGAACACCTTCATCAAGTTTCGAAATTAAAATATTTGCACCTTGAATGGCTTGGTAATATGCTGTCCAATCGGTTATTCTACCAAAGTTGTAGAAATCCCAAGGTCTGCCGCCAGAAATTAAATTAAGGATATTGTTCTTCCCTAAAATCTCAACAAACTCACGAGCTGGTGCTAAGTCAGATAAGCTTTCGTACAAAACCTCTCCTGAACGATATTCGCCGGTGGCACCAATGAAATGTGTTTCGTTGAATTTACCAAAAACGATTCTCGATAGATTGTAGATATTGGCAACAACATCTTCCTTAGATTGGAAGAAGTTATTTCCAGTTAATTTATCTAAAGGCTGAATATCCAAAAACTTTTTGCACGATGGCAGGCAAAATGATGCTGCAATAACTATGGTATAAATAATAACTTTTTTCATAATAATATTTATTAGTTGCCTGTATTAAGTTCTAAGTTTAAACCAATATTATAGGTACGTGGCACAGGATAGCCTGTTGAAATATCTCTACCCAGAGTGGTTACGTTTTCTGGGTTAGGTCCACTGTACTTAGAGAAAGTAATCAGGTTATTTGTTGAGGCATAAATTCTTAATTGATTTAAGCCAAATCTTTTAATAAACTTTTTATCGAACATGTAAGAAAGTGTTACATTACTTAATTTTAAGTAGGTCCCGCTTTCCTGCCAAAGGGTTTGATCGGCCCTTAATGGTTGAATTTGGTCGAAGCGTTTGTAATCATATGGATATGGGTACTTTGCAACATCACCAGGTGCTCTCCAGATATCCAGATCGTTTAAAGGGACAACGGATGTTAAAGAGAATGGATCACGCATGATTCCGATTCTGTCAGCCAAAGCATTATTCAAAATTGTTCTATCTGCAGTATAGGTTGCATATAAGTTTAACCCCCAGTTTTTATACCTAATGTTGGTTGATAAACCACCCGTTACCAAGGGTTGCGAATTACCTGTAACTTCGTAATCACGACCATCAAGTATGTAATCTCCATTGACGTCTTTCATAATAGGGTCGCCACCTAAAAAGAACTGACCATTAGCTTGGTATCTTCTACCAGTAACAGGGTCTGTCGGAACATCAGTATCGTTTTTGTAAACACCTTGATTAATTCTTAAATAGTTTGATAAAGTATTTCTACCAACGCGATAAACGTTGTGCTGCAAATAGGGAGAGGTATCAAATCTGATGTACTGACCGTTGTATTCGGCTGGTAACTTTAACAACACATCGCGGTTAATTGCGCCATTTACAGAGAATGAAATATCCAAGTCCTTACTCACTACTGGTCTAACGGTAATCATTAATTCCGTACCGTAATTTGCAATACCTAAATCGTTACTTGCCAATTTATTAAAACCAGTACTATTCGATAAAAATCTATCAAACAACAAGTTATCTACTTTTTTATAATAGGTATCGAAGTTTAGTGAAATTCTTTCATTAAATAAACCTAAATCAAACCCTAGGTTATATTGAGAAGTTGTTGTTGGTTTTAAATTTGGATTTGGAACAAGATCATAGTTAATACCTATCGTTGGGTTATTGTTGAAATTTCCGTTTAGGTTATAAATACCATAAATACTCTGTAGATTACCGGTTGGAACAATGTTTTGTCCCCAAGTTAACCTTAAGCTACCATATGATAACCATTTCATATCAACCAGCCAATTCTCTTTGTTAAAGTTCCATCTTAAACCTACGGATGGGTTTTTAGAGTATGGATTTTCTAATCCGCTTGATGACGTACCATCTAAACGATACGAGAATTCTGCTACATACTTTTTATCATAATCGTAAGAAAGTGAACCTGCAAAAGATGCAATGGTAGCATTTCGGTAATTTCCTAATACACCACCTCCTCTTGAATTGTAGGCATCGTAACCTACCGGACCTTGTAACTGATCGTTAGGTGTTCTCTCCTGACGTGTAATTCCTGCCTGCGCTCCTTGTTTGTAAATCTCGTTAAAGGTATTTATGAACAAGTTATGTTTTTCGCCAAACGTTTTTGCATAAGTAATACCATTACGATTATATAACTGGTAATTTCTACCAACATAATCATAAACCTTTGCAAACTGCCCGTTGGCCGCAGCAGGCGTAAAGGTACTTTCCGTATCAGATGTATAGTCATAACTTACTGTTGAGGATACAGCTAAACCAGGTATAACCTCATAACGTGCTTCAACATTTGTTCTTAAGTTTCGAGAATTATTGTCATTTAAGGTTTGTAGTGCAGATAAAACACCACCTGATGCTTGATAGAAAGATGGCGGAGGCAATAATGTAGATGCCTGACCATTTGCTGCAACGCCAGATTGTAAGAGCCCTACACCATTACCCTTATTTTGCTTACCTACCGAACCATTTATGAAACCAAAGAACCTAAACTTTTCATTCGGCTTGAATTCCATGTTCATGTTCAAGTTATAGCGATCGTAACCTGTATTTTTAATTACCCCCTTTTCGGTATAGTAACCAACATTGGCTTTATAGTTGAATTTTGGATCGCCACCATCTAGAGCCAAATTATGACTTTGGTTATAAGTAGTTTGATAAAAAACACTCTGCCAATCGGTTGAGTTGTTCCAATAAGCGTTTAAACTATCGGCCAAGAATGGCGTATTAGAGATCGCTCTGATATCGTTAACGTTTTGCGCATTTAGGATAATCTGTTGAATTTTTAATTGTCTTTCTGAATTACCACCTAAGGTTTCCCGGAGTTTTGGCGGTGCATTTACGAAAGCATTGGTTACATATCTAATTCTTGGAATTTTAGAGTTACCTCTTTTAGTGGTAATGATGATTACACCGTAAGCACCTCTGGACCCATACATTGAAGTTGCCTGAGCATCCTTTAAAATCTGAATATTTTCAATATCCTCCTGCGGGATTAATGAAAGCGGACTTACGCCTGGTCCTTGTGTTTGAAAACCGAATTCAGCTGCTTTATCAGCATCTAAAGGCACACCATCAATAATATACAATGGTGAGGTTGGTTGCAAAAATGATTCGTTACCGCTTCCTGAAATGCTTAAGCTAGATAAACCCCGAACTTGTACAGAACCCCTAAAACCCGGGGCACCAGTATTATTCTGGATATTTAAGCCCGGCACCTTTCCTTGCAAAAGCTGTTCTACATTGGAAACTGGGATATCCTGAACATCTTTTGCCTGTATCAATACCGAAGATCCTGTTGTTGTTTCCTTGCTTCTTTTTTGATAGGCTACAATAATTACCTCATCTAAAGCTGTTCGATCTTCACTAATGGTTACATTGATATTGGTTGCCCCAGTAATTTTGACTCTTTGAGTTGTAAAACCCAAAAACTTAAAAAGCAGTGTTCCACCAATTGGCACATTAACAGAAAACTGTCCTTTACCATTGGTTTGAGTTAGCCCCTTATTCGTTTGCTCCAGTATTACCGAAACCCCTGGAACCCCTTGTTTAGATTCTTTATCCACAACGGTACCATTCACAATAATAAATTTATCTTGCGAGTAAGCACTTGTGCCACAAATTATACATACAATAAGTAATGCATAAAAAAGTATATTTCTTCTCATAATAATAGCTTTAAATGTCACCTACTCGCTGGCAAATTTTGGATTTTCTTTTCTAAAGTGAAACACAATTTCCCAGTCTCCTGCCTTGTAAATGGCGAAATCAACACCGAAGTTGGCTACCGTGCGACCACCACCAAAAGCACCTCTCGAATAACTGAGTTCGGCTTTAGCTCTAGATCCACCCTTGGCATAAAATGTTGGTACTTCTACTAATGGAATAGGATACGCCACGTCATACTGAACATACTTATCAGTCTTTTGCATGTTAAAACCATGGATCATTTTATCCCAAACGGTTTCATTAAAAAATGCTGGATTGATCTCAACCGAATCCTTATTAAGTGCTTTAATCCTAAGTGTATGTCCATTGCCTCCACTAAATGGACGTATGTAGACTACCAAATTATTTTCTTTTTGATTCTTACCCTTATCATTCAAGTCAATATTTGAAGCAACCCCAATTACATTACCCATATAAGGCCTGATGTAGTTCTTAAAACGCTTATCAAGTGGATTGTTAGGATCGGGCGCAGGCCCTCCTGTGTAAAGATTAACATCGTCTGCTGGCTCATACGGGCGCTCTCTCCATGGCCTGATCTGAAAATCCTTAATTAATCTTTCACCACCTGTGTTTTTAACTTTAACATCGAAAAACCTAGTGTCTTGAGAGAAGTTTGTACTGTCAATTGGTCTTGGTTTTATCAGTTGGTTAGTAGATGAAGCCCATAGAATAAATTGACCAGATGAGCGCATTTCGAATAATTGATGCTCCTCAATCTTTCTTTTTGCCTCAATTTCTGCCAGACTGGTTTCAAACCCTGTGTAAGGTGCAGTCCAAACGTAAGTGGGTACTTTCTGAAATATATCGGTAACCGGCTTTCCATCTCCAAACCTTGCATTTATAATTTCGAAGGTAATAGGTTGCGTGGAGTTATCTCCGTTAAACCCGCCTATCAAATTATTTCTGCCGATTATAGGTTCTAGCACTTTATTATCGAAATTTACATTATTACTTAAATAATCCTTTTCTTCTGGTAAATCGTAAAGCTTTTTGCAACCACTGAATAATGCCAGTGCAAATAAGATAAATACAAACTCCTTTTTTATAATTGATTTCATAAGTTTTTCTCTTTTATTTTTTCCGTATTCCATCGCTTATTTCGTTTTATTTATTGTCCATTCTGCAAGCTGGAAAGTACCTCCACTTCTTAACTCAGTGATATTTATGCGGTAGTATTGGTATGCTACTGTATTTGTACACCTAAAAACTTTTTGCTGATATCTTTCCTCGAAAAAGAAATTGTTTACACGATGTAGTTCAGTCCAATTTAGGCCATCATTTGATGCTTCATATGTCCAAGCTTTTGGATCTCGTTCTTGGGCATCATTTGCCGAAATTAAGGTGTATACTGATGAAACCTCTGGCGTCTTGAGTTTGAACTGCATGGTTAAAAAGCCCTGTAAATCACATAAAAACTTGGTATGGTCATCACCATCTATTACTTTTTTAGAGTTTTCGCCACTTGTTGGTCCACCACCATTTTCTCGATTGGCTGAGAATGTACCACCTACCGTAACCATTAAATTTGGTGGAGGTGGAACAAAGGTTAACCGGGTAACAAAACCATCGAAGCCAAAAATATGATCAGGACTTATCACATGTACAATACCGTTTTTAGTTTTGATATTATTAGAAGCAGTTGTACTGGTAGCCCAGTTTCTAATAAATTTGCTTTTTTTGGTATTGCTAAATTCGATAACCTCCGGGCCAGCACCTACCTCTCCAGAAGCAGATCCCTTGGTTGATTTTGCATGCATAGGATAACCAATTTTAACACTGGCCAAATTAAGCCCATCCTGAAGTTTTAAGGAATCAGTTGGTTTTTTACCACGAATGATATAATACGATACCATTGTATCTAGTTGAATTCCGTCAATATTGGATAAGAATAATGGATCCTTATCTGATTGTCTTCTAAGCGTATTTAAGTTTCTTAAAGCCAATTGGAAACTTGGGTTGGTAACAGCGAACAACGTAACGCTACTATCCATTAATGTTTGTTTCAAACCCATTCTATCAATCGCTACAATTAGCGAATCGTAAATACCTGGCTTGCTTTTTAAGTATTCGTATGTATTTCCCGCAAAAGGCGTTGCCTCTTCAGAAGCATCATAATAGCCACCATTTTTTTTACAAGCAGAATACATTAAGGTGAGTGACAACAGCATTGTTATCGCTCCCATATATTTGATTAATTTTTTCATATATGTATGATTTAGCGCCAGTAAGGATTCTGAGTTAATAAATTATTTTGAGATAAAAGCTTACGAGATATTGGCCAGTATATACCACCAGAACTGATTAAAGCATTGAATTTGGCATCGTTTTGTCTAATTTTATTAAAACGAATTAAATCGTACCATCGTTGTCCTTCGCCCATTAACTCACGATGTCTTTCTTCGAAAATAACCTTAAGAACATCATCTGTAGTAGTGTAAGGTGAAGCTTCCCCAGCTGTACGTCTTCTAGAAATGACATTGTTAAGTTCATTTAAAGCACCAATTTGGTCTCCTAAAACGGAAAGCGCTTCAGCACGTAACAACACAATATCTTCTAATCTGGTAAATATTAGGGCACTGGTAAAATACCTGAAGTTTGGATCAGTACCACCACCTTGTATAACTTTAATTTTGCTAAAGATTGGATACTTACCATTTAGGTTGGTAAAATATCGTTCAAATCTTGATTGTCCTAATGTATCCACCGAGAATCGCTCATCTTTGGTCAAATTGAAGTACTTTAAGATCGAATCCTTTGGCAGATAGATATCAGGTATTGATTTCGTGATAACTGGTTCCGCTAAAGTAAGCTCCTCTAAGTGACCTGTTGATGAGCCATCGATATGACCGTAATCAGAGTTAAAACCAAACATTTGTCTGGTATTTTTATTGTAGAAAAAACCATTAGAATTGCTTAGATCTGTTACCGATGTATAACCACCCCCACTTCTGCCATAGTTGTCTTCCACAAATTTTGCATACTTGGCCACATTGGAATAATCTCCGTTCCATGCAGCAACATGTGCTAAAACAGCATAGGCCGTAACTTTTGTGGCAAGCGCCCCGCCCCAACGAACCCGATCTTCATTGTAATAATTACTGGGTTGCTGGATATCGCCATCACTGTATATGTATGGAAGATCCGCTGAAGCCCTTAACATTTCCGACTCCACCCAAGCTAATACCTTCGCTTGGCTCTCACGCGGCTTATTTTCAAAAACACCCTCGTTCGAAGAGATCACAAATGGAACATCACCCCAAATGCGCACCATGTAGAAATAAGCAAAAGCCCTTAAAAATCTAGCTTGAGCAATATCAACGGTCATGTTGTTATCTGAATAGCGTTTATCGTTGGCCTTTACATGCGCAACATTCTCTAAGAAAACATTCGCACCGTTAATAATTGCATAAAACCTGGTCCAATCTGATAATGATTCTATAACAGGATAAGATGCATTTAAATTATTGCTAATCACCGCTTTTAAATCCTGTCTTTTTGGACTTACAAATTCTGCTGTCCTTACATCTCCATAAATCCAGTGTCCGTTGTTATCAGATAGTGCAGCACGAGTTAATGCGTAAACACCCATAATACCTGCACGTGAATCTTCTACGGTATTCCACATGTTCTTCTCCCCCACAACTCGAGTAGAATCTGTTTCCAATGCTTTGTTGCAACTAGACAGTACAATTACAGCAAGCAGGAATGTGTATAATATATTTCTCATCATTGTTGATGTTTTGTTAGTACTTTTTTCCATTATAATTCCATTTTAACACCCAATGTATAAGTTCTTGGTATTGGCTGGCCGTAGCCTGTATCAATACCATCGTAACTAACAAGTTCAGGATCCTGACCGGTGTAAGGCGTAATTACGAACACATTGTTAACCGAGCCATAAATAAAGAATTTATTAATCTTTATATTTTTCTTCTTCAATACATTACCTAAATCATAGCCAACAGATACAGATCTTAGTTTTAGGAATGACCCATTTTCTAAGAATAAATCTTGATCAACACGGTATGGAATCACAGTACTCCATGGATTGTATAGCGGATATTTGGTATAATCACCTCTTTTTTCCCAGAAAGTAATTTCTTTAACTGAAGTGACATCGGTATTTCCTTCACGATTAACGAAGTCGAAACGATTCGCCATATCTTGGTTAATTATCTTTCTACCGAGGTTGAAGTATAAAGTTGTACCTAGGCTCCAATTGCCGTATTTGAATGAGTTATCGAAACCACCTGCTAAAAGCGGCATTGAATGGCCCTTTAACACTTTGTCTTTCTCATCAATAATATTATCACCGTTTTGATCCTTCCAAATCGGGTCTCCGGCTTTTAATGGCGTACCATTGTATTTAAGTGGTTGTCCGTTCACTACTGGAACTTGACTATTTGCTGTGTAAATACCTTCATTCTCCAATAACCAATATTGATCTACCGGTTGGCCAACTTTTAAGAATCGGTTACCAATAATAATTTGATCTAAGCCCCTAGGTAGCGCTTTTAATTTGTTGGTGTTATGATTTAAGTTCAAGGCTGAATTCCAAGAGAATTTACTTTTAGCAATAATTTGAGCGCTGATTGAAAGATCTACACCCGTATTTGTCATATCCAAGCCACTCTCTATAGATTGTTTGTAGCCGTATTCTGCATAGGCTGGAATATTGATCAATTGATTTTTTTCTGCTTTAGTATAGAAATCTACTGATACGTGTAAGCGGTTTTTTAACATAGAAACATCAGCTCCTACGTTTAGCTGATCTGAATAAGACCAAGGAACATCATAGCCTACCCATCCAAAGGAATAAGGTCTGGTAAGTACACCGATTGCATTATAACCTGGAACCGTTAAGTTACCTGTATAACCAACTGAGGCCGTATATTGCGGACCTTGAGCATAGTTATCATAAGTGAATGTACGGCCTAATCTTCCAACACTTGCACGAAGAACTAAATCATCTACAGATCTTGTATCTTTTAATAACTCATTTTTGATGTTCCACGCTGCAGATAGTACTGGTGAATAAAACCAGCGTTTAGTAGGTTGTGCATTTGATGATCCATCTAAGCGCAATGTTCCTGATAAGAAATATTTATCGTTGTAAGAATAATTTGCCTTTCCGTAGAATGACAAAAGATTATCAGCTGTCTTATCTAAGAAACGATAGGTTAGTTCCTTAGGAAATGCCAATGGATTCAAATAGTTTCCATTAAGCGGGTCAGATTCTAATAAATTGATCTTGATATAATCATTAGCACCTCTATAAGCATAAGCGTTGTTATACTTGTAAATATCCCACATCATGGATTGGCCTAATTCTACATGAAAATCGTGAACAGTTTGAAGTTTAAAATCATAGGTTAATTTGTTATCCATCATCAACCTTTGATTAAAGCCATAGTAGTTTGATGCATAACTATTTCCTTGCAGCAATGTTCTCGCATAGAAAATATCTCTATAACCTTCATTATAATCTACATTGAAAGATGAAACAGCCTTAAACTTGCCAAAAGTTGCTATTAACTTTGCGAAGCCCTGAATAGTATTTGTTTTATTATCATCAAAACCTTTGTCATATTCATTTAAATAACTAGCATAGTAATCCTTATTTGGTGCTAATGGAGCACTTAAATCAGGAAAATAATTTAGCTGAGCAAATCGATCTCTTAAGCTTCGGTTTCTGGTACGGTTTATCCTGTTACCATTAATCATAGCTGAGAATAATAACCACTTAACCGGTCTCATATTAATATTGAACATTGCACTGTAGCGATCTAAACCAGTTCCATCTGCTACGCCTTCACTTTTGGTGTTTCCTAATGAAAACCTAAAACTTGCTCTATCAGAACCACCACTCAAGCCTAAGTTAACACCATAAATAAGGGCGTTCTTATAATAAAGATCTGTCCAATCAGATTTACCACTATAAACATTGTTTAGCGAGTCGCTTAAATAAACAGGGTAAATCTCATCATCAGAATATCTACCATTTGTGGTATAAATATCGTAGAACCTTTGTCTAAATTCATTTTCATATCTCCCATTGATAGTGTTAACCGTTGGTTTTTGTACCATTCCGATGTAAGAATTAAAACTAATGCTGCGGGCAACTCCCTCAGCAGATTTTGATTTTAATACAATAACACCATTAACTCCACGTGGCCCGTATTCTGCAACACTTGCAAGATCTTTTAATACTTCGATAGATGCGATGTTATTAATATCGATACCCGCAAGTAAATTAGTTGCAGGGCCAATTCTATTGAAATCGTATTGCTGGATATCAAAGGCAAATGGGTGCTCGCCAACCATAGGGATACCATCTAAAACAACCAGTGGTTGAGAAGAATAAACATCCTTTTTAGACAATAGCGGCATCGGCGCACCTCTTAAGAACATATTCTGGATTGAGCCAGGTTCGCCTGATGGCTCCTGAACATATAACCCAGCATAATTGCCCTTTAAGTTTTGTTGTAGTGAAATGGCTGGAAAAAGAGATAAATCCTTTGTATCCTTTAATACACCACCAGACAATTTATCGTAAATTGTTTTCAGTTTAAGTCGGTCTAGACTATCTTTTCTCAAAGAATCTTTTGGGGTTACAAACTTTACCTTAGTTGTATCCTGAAAGAGAGAATAATTATTTGTTAGACTTGTGTTAAGCCCAGTACTTGCCGCAAAGCTTGATAAAA
The DNA here is from genome assembly GCF_004331675.1 of Pedobacter frigidisoli. GTDB lineage: Bacteria > Bacteroidota > Bacteroidia > Sphingobacteriales > Sphingobacteriaceae > Pedobacter > Pedobacter frigidisoli. Next base: position 79,732 of record NZ_SJSN01000005.1, read on the forward strand.
CGTTTAATGAAAGCAGCGCAAAAAGTGCAAGGCACACCCATAAGTATCGCATAGTTAATGGATCTTTAATTGGTAAAAAAATGATTCTTAAAATTTATTTTTTTGGAAGCAGCAAGATATGTCCTGACTTAAAAAGATAGGTACATTGGTTGTAGTAGTTGTTCAATCTCATAATTAGTTAATTTGGTTAAATCAAATATATATAATAGTAAAACGTTTTAATTACAAAATTTAATTTTTATTAAAAATATCACAAATAATTAATAAAATTATTAAAATGATAAATAATAAAGGTTATTATAAATTTTAATTTAATGTATTAAGTTTTATTTTGCCAAAATGAAATACCCAATTATAACATTTAAATGTACTTTTTATGCTGAAGTGCAATAATTTAAGTCGTTTTATGTTAAGCAAACCCAGATCTAGTTAAACGTTTTACCTAAAAGAAAATCATTACGCATTTATAACTGTTAAATTAACGATTATAAATTGGTAAATTCTACTGATTAAAAAGTAGGTAGCTAGTCATACAAGCTTATTCCTCAAGGTTATATTTGGATTAAGGTTACTTTTCGGTAGCAACACGATAGATTGGATCCTCGATGATGTTAACATCAATAATTGCATCAGCATTTTTTAACAAACGTTTACAGTCATTGCTTAAATGTCTTAACTGAAGGGTTTTATTTTGATTACTATAGCTTTCCGTAAGTTTATTTAAGGCGTCGATCCCTGACATATCGTAAACACGACTATCCTTAAAATCCAACACGACAAGCTTAGGATCGTTTTTTACATCGAATAATTCATTAAAATTGGCTACTGACCCGAAAAATAAAGGACCGAAAATTTGATAAACTTTTATTCCATCAATTGTTTCTTCCCTTACCATTATTCTTTTCGAACTTTCCCATGCATATACTAAAGCAGAAATAATTACCCCTACTAATACCGCCAATGCAAGGTTGTGTAGCCAAACCGTAATAACAGCCACCAAAATCCCTATTACTATATCTTGTTTAGGCATTTTATTAATTACCCTAAAGCTCATCCACTCAAAGGTGCCTATTGCAACCATCATCATAACACCAGCAAGTGCAGCCATGGGTAAACGATCGATAACTGGCGCACCTACCAAAATGATTATAAGAATTGTAATGGCGGCGACTACGCCTGATAATCGAGCACGTGCACCAGCAGATAAATTAACGAGCGTTTGGGCAATCATTGGGCAACCTCCCATTCCAGTAAAAAATCCATTAGTAATATTGGCTATTCCCTGTGCAATACTTTCTTTATTTCGGTTTCCCTTTGTGTCGGTAATTTCATCAACTAAATTAAGTGTTAATAACCCTTCGGTTAAGCCTACGCCGGCCATAATTATTGAGTATGGAATAATGATTCTTATGGTCTCAAGATTAATGGGGATTTTGGGAATATGAAACGGAGGAAACCCACCTTTTACCGAAGAAATATCGCTCACCAACTTAGTATCTATACCAAAACCTAGAACAACTAAGAAAACAACAATTATTGCAACAAGTGAAGCTGGAACTGCCTTAGTAATTTTAGGCAGAAAAATCACAATTAAAACGGTGAGTGCAGCTAAACCCATCATCACATATAAAGGCATTCCTGTTAACCATTCCACCTTTCCGTTTACAACGGTCTTGAACTGCTCCAATTGCGACATAAAAATAATGATCGCTAATCCGTTTACAAAACCGAACATAACAGGCTGAGGAACTAGTCTTACAAATTTTCCAAGTTTAAAAAGCCCTACACCAATTTGTATTACTCCCGCAAGCGCCACCGCTGCGAAAACATATTCTATTCCGTTGCTTTTCATTAAAGCAATTAGTACAATTACAGTTGCCCCTGCCCCACCCGAAACCAAACCAGGTCTTCCGCCAAGAATAGCAGTAATAAGGCCCATTATAAACGCAGCATATAAACCGGTTAAAGGAGGAAAGCCCGCTAGAATCGCAAATGACAAAGACTCAGGAATCATTGTCATTGCAACTGTTAGCCCTGCAAGGATTTCTATCTTATAATTAATTTTTTTTGAGAAATCGAAAAGCTGGAGATAAGGTTTCATTCGGATATACGTGATCTACAAATATCAGTTTTAATAATGAATTAGCGATATCAACACTTGTAGAATTAACAATATAGTGTAGATCAAGAAGTTTTAAATTTTGTTTAGTGTTATGGTTAAAAAAAGCAATCAAATTATTTGCAAGTGATTTTTTAGTTTGGAGCAATTTTTACAAATGTCCAATCAATTTGAATGATTCATTATTTTATCTTTGCGAAATGAAGATTAGACTTGCTGTAGAAGCGGATATACCAAAGATTATGCAATTGGTAAAAAAGGTTGTTCCCTTAATGCAAGCCGCAGGAAATTTCCAGTGGGGAAATGATTATCCAAATCCTGGAGTATTTGCAGAGGATATTGAAATTGGTCAATTATGGGTTGCAGAAATTAATGGTGATGTTGCTGGCGTCTCAGCAATTACCAAAGATCAAGATCCAGAGTATGCTGATGCAGGTTGGGAAATTAACGATGAAGCAATTGTAACACACCGATTAGCGGTAGATCCAGATTGCCGAGGAATGGGTATTGCAAGAGCATTAATGGAACAAGCAGAAATTGTGGCCAAAAATAAAGGCATCAAGATATTAAGAGTAGATACCAATAGCGAAAACTTGGCTACTAGGGCACTATTCCCCAAGCTTGGTTACGAATTTAGTGGAGAAATTGGCCTAGCCAAACGACCGGGCTTACGTTTTTATTGTTATGAAAAGTTGTTATAAACCGTATTCCTATACTTGTATCAGTGCAAGCTATACGCTCAATGCCCCACGAAACCCTCTCGCTGCATAATAAGATTCTGCACCATTATGGTAAATAAATATGTTACCGTAGCGGTAATCGGCAAAAATGGCACCGCCATGGTTTCTTATTTCATCAGGAGTTTTGATCCAACTAGATGTTTTAGTATCAAATTTACCTAATAGTTGTAAAGCACGATATTGTTCCTCATTTAAAATATCGATGCCCATTTCTGTAGCCATATTTATTGCGCTATTGGCTGGCTTATTTTCTTTTCTTGAATCCAATGCTTTTTGATCGTAACAAATACTTCTGCGATTTTTAGGGCTTTCAGCCGAGCAATCGAAAAAAACATATTCATCTGTACCTTTTTCATATCCGATAACATCTGGCTCGCCTCCAGTTTTTTCCATTTCATTTAATGACCATAATTTTTCGGAATTATTCTTCAGCTTTGCTTCTACACTAATCCATTCGAGTCCGTTATGCCGATCCATATTTTTCTCGAATCGAGCTTTCAAAAGGTTTATTAGTTCTTGCTTTTCTACGGATGATAATGCTATTTTATTACTACTCATTTCTTAAACTGTGATTTTATTGTTCTGCCTTATGGCTTATTCCACTTACCAATATAGTAAAATTGATGTTTCCATGAAAAATGATTGATGTTTTTGTGAAGAAAATGTACTTGCAAATTCTTAAATCAGCGAATTAAACCAAAGATGTAATCTTTCGTCTTAAAGTTATGCTTAAGAAACCCTTCTCAAACGCATTCATTAAATCTTTTTTATTCCTAGGAATATTGATGATCGTTTCAATAGTCAACGTTTATGCTCAAGCATTGGTTGCGCCTGTTAAAGTGATGCACTGGGTTGTTGGAGATACGTCGAGAGAAGCCATGATTTACATCCCCACTACAGCGAAGACAAAAGCAACGCCAATTATTTTTGTTTTTCATGGGCATGGCGGAACGATGGGAAACATGTTCAGAAGCCGAGGTTTCGAGAAGCTTTGGCCCGAAGCCATTGTTATTTGCCCGCAAGGCCTTAATACCCCAGGGCAGCTGACAGACCCGCAAGGCAAATTGCCTGGATGGCAAAAAACACCTGGCGATATGAAAGATAGAGACTTATTATTTTTTGACGCCATGCTGAAAACACTCCGACAGGACTGTATGGTTGATAATAAAAGAATTTATGCAACAGGCCATTCAAATGGGGGCGGATTTACCTACTTACTTTGGGCCACCAGAGGTGATGTATTTGCATCCTTTGCACCATCAGCTGCCGTAGGCGGTAAAGTTGTACATTTATTAAAACCTAAACCTGCTATGCACATTATGGGTGAGCAAGATCCCTTGGTTAAACCAGAATGGCAAAGGGCAATGTGCCAGCGGATTTTAAAAATCAACGCTTGCAATAATCAAGGAAAAGCGTATGCCCAATATGCCACACTATATTTTTCAACAACTGAAACGCCTGTTGTATTATATGTGCATCCTGGCGGACATACTTACCCATCAGAAGCAAGTGCGGTGGTGATAAGATTTTTTAAAAGTACGGTAAATAAGCAGTAACACCTCAAATTCGTTGCCAAGGCCACTTAAAACTATATTATGCATTTATTAAGTTTATCTAGATGAACTTTCAGCCACCTGATAAGAATGTAGGTTAATTGCATCTAGTGAGAATAAGTTTAGAAAGCTGATAGGCTATGGGCAAAATGACTTTATAAAACAGCACGGATTTGAGCGTTGGGATCTGCTCATAATTACCAACCAACGACTTAGCGAGGCGCATGAACCAAAAATATTGGGTTGATTTATAACAACAAACAAATATTGGCTGGGCTATCGGTTATACTTTTTAAGAATTTGTTGTAAACGGTTTTGAGGTAAAGCGAACACCTTATTCCCGTTTTTACCTTCCATATCTTCAGCAGCTAACAACGCATTTACAATTGCCTCCTCTGTGGCTTCAACGGTTGCTCTAAATATCGGGTCAAGACTCCATTTTGAAATTACATTCCAGGTTTCTTCTGAGTGTTTACTATTGTAAGTAGGGGATGCTGTACTTAACGCTAAAAAAATTTCACCAGAGCCATTACTGGAAATGGATCCTGTTCTGGCAATTCCATGCGTAACTCTCTTTGCTACTAATTTTAATGTTCCTGGTAGTAGTGGGGCATCGGTTGCTACAATTACTATGATTGATCCATCTTTTCGGTCAACCTTATTCTCAATGGGCATTAAGTCTTGAATTTCCTTACCTACCGGAACTCCTGAAACGACTAAGTCTTTCCTTATCCCAAAGTTTGCTTGCACAAATACACCCAAAGTATATTGAACAGAATCTATGGTGAATATCCTCGAGGCTGTTCCACTTCCTCCTTTAAACCAATAGCAAATCATACCAGTTCCGCCACCCACATTTCCCTCTTTTATTTGTTTGTTAGATGCGTTATCTAAAGCCTGCCATACATGCTCTTTTTTGACATGGAATCCATTGATATCATTCAACATTCCATCCCAGGTTTCTGCAACCACAGGTAAGCCAAAAGAAAAATCATCCTGATTATTATTCGAAAATTTCTTAACGCTCCATTCTCCCACCGCATCACGAACAACGCCCACACTATTTGTATTCGTGATGGCAATAGGGCCATTCCCTTTGCCATAATCTTCGATGTAAGGTAGTCCGGTCATTTCGCCATCACCATTAAGAGAAAACCATGCTGCGGGGTAACTCTTATCTGTTTTACCTTTGGGTAAGATAACAGTAACTCCGGTTCTGGCCGCTTTATTTCCGGAGCCACTAATAAGCGTGTTATAGCCAACTTCAATTCCAGGTACATCAGTAATGGCGTTATATTTTCCGGGAATTCCATCAAAAGGAATTCCTAGATCTCTACCACGTTTTTTTATAGCATCTTGAGCTTTGGTAGGCATACTAACCAGGTAGAGAATTGAAATAATTAATAGCTGTTTTAATATATCCATAGGTTTTGATTTCAATAACGTGTTATAGCTCTCCGTTAAGGTAGGAAATCGAAACACAAATCTTCAACTTTAAATATAAGCTAAGTTTCCGTAAAGTAAAATATCAATAATATAAGGGATAGCTTCAGGAAGTGTACAGCATTATAAATGAAATTTCAAACCATTAGGGTGAGTTTCCTGTTTGCGCATATCTTACAAATAATAGTAAATGATGGGCAAAAAAAAAGGGCAAGCGACCGTTTTACCGTGCTTGCCCATTATGGCTCCCTCTGCTGGGCTCGAACCAGCGACCCTCTGATTAACAGTCAGATGCTCTAACCAGCTGAGCTAAGAAGGAATATTTATCCTGGTTTTTATAAACTTACCAAAATCATTTGGTATTCGTATCATAAAAAATCCCCACATTACTGTGAGGATTTTTGCTCCCTCTGCTGGGCTCGAACCAGCGACCCTCTGATTAACAGTCAGATGCTCTAACCAGCTGAGCTAAGAAGGAGTACTGGTCGTTTCCTAAAACGAGGTTGTTTGTGCTTTGCAGTACATATACCCTTGTTCGTTTTGGGAATGCAATATTAGGGCTTTTAAATTATTTATGCAATATTTGCAGTGAAAAATTTTTAAAAAAATTCAAATTAAAATATATGAGCCTGATAATCATAGGTACTGTAGCTTTTGATGCTATTGAAACTCCATTCGGAAAAACGGATAAAATTGTTGGTGGCGCTGCAACCTACGCAAGTTTAGCCGCTTCTTACTTCTACAATAAAGCAAAAATTGTTGCAGTTGTAGGTGATGATTTCCAACAAGCAGACATTGATATTTTTACAGCACACGGAATTGATACCGAAGGACTACAGATTAAAGCAGGAGAAAAATCATTTTTCTGGTCGGGAAAATACCACAACGACATGAACAGTCGCGATACCTTAGTAACAGAATTAAATGTATTGGAGAACTTCGACCCGATTATCCCAGAAAGCTACCAAGATTGTGAGTACTTGATGTTGGGGAACCTTACACCTCAAGTACAACAAACGGTTATTAAACGCCTTAAAAATCGCCCAAAATTAATCGTAATGGATACCATGAATTTCTGGATGGACATTATGATGGATGATTTATTGGAAACCATTAAAATGGTGGATGTTTTAACCATTAACGATGCTGAAGCTCGTCAACTTTCGGGAGAGTATTCCTTAGTTAAGGCAGCGAAGAAAATCCTAGGAATGGGACCAAAATACTTGATCATTAAAAAAGGTGAACATGGTGCATTGTTGTTTCACGAAGATCAGATTTTCTCTGCTCCTGCTTTGCCTTTAGCAGAAGTGTTCGATCCAACTGGTGCCGGTGATACTTTTGCTGGTGGTTTTATTGGTTATCTTGCCAAAGTTGGAACCATCAACTTCAACAACATGAAAAACGCTATTATTTACGGTTCGGCTTTAGCTTCTTTCTGCGTAGAAAAATTCGGAACAGAGAAATTATTAAACTTAACTGATGAAGAGGTTGCAGGAAGAATTCAGGAGTTTGTTAGCTTAAGCGCTTTTAATATTGAACTCTAATCAATTACAATAAGAAGTTTTCAGTTCTAAATTTAGCCGCTAATTCGCAGATTATTATTTTTAATCAATGAATTAGCGGCTATTTTATTTTCCCTATTGGCTCGAACTTTTCAAAAACAGCTTCGGTGTGTGGTGCATCGGGCAATTCGTCGGTCAAATCTTGCCCCGCCCAATGCTCATAATGTTTGCCGTTTCGCCATAAGCGGCTTTCGGTCATATCATAAATAAAACCCTTGTAGGCCACCCAAATTTGCGGTTTATCCTGTCCGTTGCGTAAGGCAAGCTGCTGTTTGGTGTAACTTGGTAAATCCATTATTTAAATTTTCTATTTTTTGGAGCGCAATGTGATTGCAAACTAATTACTTTTTACTTGCTAATCAGCTGCGAGGGCTGATGCTACTTTTTCGCTACAATCGGGGCTAAATGGCAAAAATTGTTTCTCATTTTTGGGATTTGCAGGGTACAGAAACGATGTTCATAAACCTGACAGTCGCGGCAGCCCCAGCTTTTCTGCTGGGCTACAGCAAATGGCAGGACTGAAAACCTCCAAGAACCACAGGCCGTTCATTTTCAAAAAACTATGCAACTTTTGTTTTTATCGCAACCCTATTTTTAAAAAACTCATACAGATAAACATTCAGCAATAGCAAGCCCATTAAATAAAAATGGTCTTCGAAAGGAATACTTCCTACCCGAAAGCCCAAATTTTCATTGTTATTATACATTACAACGGGTATTGCGGTTAGAAAACCATTAACAATATAAAAAGGAATTAGCGCAACCACGTAAGCTCTATAGAACTTATACATAAACCTAAATTCGATGTTTGCATATTCTACATAACCCAGAACCAAAAACAAAAAACCGAAATTAATGACGGTGTACCATCGGTTATAGCCTAAAAAAAGCATGGCGATACACAGGCCCAATAACAAATTACTTACCGAGAAACTATACTTCTGTAAACTATCTTTAGGGAAGTATGCGTTCAAACATTCGTAAATAAAAATACAGGCATAAGGAACGGTTAAGAAGAATAGAATCTCTTCCAACGGCAATCCTAAAAACTTTAATCCCAAAATATAATCGGGATTGAAGGACCAAACGTTTAGTTTAACAAAGAGCAAATCCCAGATGAGGAAAAAACCACCAGTGATGAAAATAGCTGGCAAAACAAATTTCCATTTACTAAAGAAATGTACCTTTTTATCGAAAGATAAAACTAAGGGGAAGAAAATTACGGCAATATTGATGAGCAGATAGGTATAGTTCATTTTAGCTAAACTTCTTTAAAATTTTAATTTCTTCGGCGGTGCAACGCTTGCTCTCTATCATAAACTTGGCAACATTTTTAATGAGTTCTTTATCGGCAACAACAAAGTTATTGTTTTGGTAATGCTTTACAATTTCCTTTCTATCAACGGTCAAATCTTTGCTGAAACCCAAAAACCCTGGGGTAAAATGCTCTATCGAAAACCGCATAAAACGTATTTCCATATTTTCCTTATCCATGTTAATTGCTTTCTGCATGGTTTTTAAAGAAACCTTTACATACTTAATTTTATTGTATGGATTCCATGAGTGCTTTGCTTTTAAGGCTTCTAGCGTACCACAATAAGCGGTAACTAGCGCATTCTTGTTTGGCAACTTATTAAGTTTATCGTAAATAGAATCTGTAAGCTTTGAGTTTTCGACTGCCTTGATCAAATCTGTTTTTAGAACAGAAATCTCTTTAGGCGATAGTTGAGCGCTGCAAATTTGGACTGTAGCAAAAAGTAGAAGAAATAAAAATCGTAGTTTAATCATGTGTTGGCGTAAAGGTAAGAAAAGGGAATTGGTTTTGTATGATTCTTAGGCGCTGTCCTTAGAAGTCAGTATTTCTTGAAAAATTGCATAATCAAATGAACGAGACCAACCATGACCCGATTAAAACTACTCCCAACTCTTTCCTTGAAGATAAGGAGTGGAGTTTGACAAGCATTTTGAAAATTTCTGCACCATTTAAAGTCGCTGGGTTTAACCTACAGAACTATTATAAAACCTGAAAACTGCCCTCAGCACTAACAGCTTCCCTCCAATTTTAGAAAGGGCAAAGGGGTGATAAATTTTGATATTGGTTGTACACAAATTCTCACAAACAAAATCATCAAAATTCGCTTTATTTACACAATGGATAAAAAACCTAAAATTACGGTTATTGGTGCTGGTTTCGCAGGATTATCTGCAGCTGCCTTGCTGGCTAAGGATGGCTGCGAGGTTACTGTTCTAGAAAAAAATGAAATGGCTGGTGGCCGTGCCAGAACCTGGGAAAAAGATGGTTTTTTATTCGATATGGGCCCAAGCTGGTACTGGATGCCTGATGTTTTCGAAAACTATTACCAACTTTTTGGAAAAACCACTTCCGATTTTTACGAGCTAAAAAGATTAAACCCATCTTACAGAATTTACTTCGGAAAAGAGGACACCATAGATGTTCCGGCAACGCTTGAAGATTTATACCAACTTTTTGAAGAACTAGAACCCGGTAGCACGAAAAACTTAGAATCCTTTTTAAACCAAGCGAAATACAAGTACGATGTAGGAATGAATGAGTATGTTTTCAAGCCATCGCATAGTGTTATGGAATATTTCGACCCGCGACTGGCGATTAGCGGAATTAAATTGCAGTTACTCGGGAACATGCGAAAACATGTACACAAACTATTCAAAAATGAGAAACTGAGAAAACTGTTAGAATTCCCGGTTTTGTTTTTGGGCGCCACGCCACAGAATACGCCAGCTTTGTATAGTTTAATGAATTATGCCGATTTAGTCTTGGGCACTTGGTATCCAATCGGCGGGATGCATAAAATTGTTTCGGCTATGCAAAAAATTGCTGAAGAACAAGGCGTGAAGTTTATATTCAATACCGAAGTGAATAAGATAGAGGTTAAAAATAACCTGGCGGAGGAAGTAATCACCGATAAAGGAGCTTACAAAACTGATTTTGTTGTTGGCAATGCCGATTATCACCACATAGACCAACATCTTTTAGATCAAGAATATAGAAATTATGATGAAAAATATTGGGAAAGTAGAACCATGGCCCCATCTTGCCTGCTTTTTTATATTGGCTTAAATAAAAAACTAAATAACATTCTGCACCATAACTTATTCTTCGATGAAAATTTCGACGAACACGCCGAAGAAATCTATACTGATGCCAAATGGCCAGCAAAACCTCTGTTCTATGCTTGTTGTCCGTCGGTTACAGATGCTAGTGTTGCACCAGACGGCTGCGAAAATCTTTTCTTTTTAATTCCGATTGCACCTGGATTGAAAGATAGCGAAACCAAAAGGGAAGAATACTTCAACTTATTGGTCAATCGCTTTAAAGATTTAACTGGAAACGATATTAGCGACAGCATTTTATTTAAAAGAAGTTATGCTATGAATGATTTTGTAGCCGATTATCATGCCTTTAAAGGTAACGCTTATGGATTAGCTAACACTTTGAAACAGACCGCTTTTTTAAAACCAAGGATGAAGAGTAAGGTTTCGAATCTTTTTTTTGCTGGCCAATTAACTGTTCCAGGACCTGGTGTGCCGCCTGCAATCATCTCAGGACAGGTAGTAGCAAAAGAAATAAAAAAAAAGTTAAAAAAAGCTTGACAAATTTAAAATTTCCCTTATCTTTATAACCACAAAACAAAAACAGTGCAAAACAACCTTAAAACGCATAATTGTTCGGGGTTTGCATTTGTTTCGAAATAAGTGAGAAGGCGAATTGTTGAAAGCAAAAATAAGAATCAACTAACCAAATATATGATAAGCAAGAAGGCCCGGTAGTTTCCAGGCCTTTTGCTTTTTACAAGCTTTTTTCTTTTTGTGATTAGCTTTTGCTCAAGACTCAAGGGCTCGAATCCTTTACTTGCCAGTAACCTGATCTTAGTCCCAAATTAAACCTTTTATTTCCCGCAGATCAAAATGATTTTCGGAGATTTTAAGTAAGTCTTGTTTGCTTTAAAAGAAGGATCTTAAACTACTTTACAAATCAAGGCACATTAAGATTGCTAATTATGAATATGTTCTGTGATTTGCCAAAGTTAAATAGACCCGATTGAACGGATGCTGATGCCCTGCCGAACGATCGGCAGGAGGAAAAGCGGGGCCGAAGCCAACCGATGCAATGCTGTAATTGATCCTCTAAAAAATAAGATCATAAAAAAGGCCCAGACAAATCTGAGCCTTATGCTTTTCATTGGGTATTTTTTATGCCGTTTCTGCAACAGCAATATCTTTCGAATATGTTTTAAGGTATTTTTTAAGTATTCCCCTCGCAACGTGGATACGGGTTTTAACAGTTCCGATTGGAATTTGCAACATATCTGCAATTTCATGGTATTTATAACCTTCAAAATAGCGAATAAATGGCACGTAATATTCTTCTGGTAATTGTGCTAGTGCTTTATCAATATCGCCAAGTACAAATTTACTTTCAGCTTGATTTTTAGTCGCACTAAAAGAAAGATTTGCGGAAGAAATATCTTCACTTTGTGTAATTAAAGTATTTGTTTTTACTAAACGGCGGTAATTATTGATAAAGGTATTTTTCATAATGGTAAATAACCAACCTTTCAAGTTTGTACCTTCTTTGAATTTGTTGTAATAAGTAATCGCTTTCAACATCGTATCTTGAACAAGATCATTTGCGTCTTCTGCGTCTTTGGTAAAATTTAAAGCGTAAGATCTAAGTGATACCGAGTGATGGTTAACCAAATGGTTGAATTCAAATTTTGTCATGACGTGTAGCTTTAGGTAAGATTAAAAAACAAATGAATTGATGTTCATTCGCCTAAACCTAAACAAACTTAGTACCAAAAATTTTTGGCACGATGCCAATTGCGTAGAATTACGCAGGCACAAGGTTTCGTCACAGAATATTTACCTCACGTTCTAAAGTGACTCCAAAAGTAGACTTCACACTGTCTATAATCTGTGCAGAAAAATTAAAAACTTCTTTACCTGTTGCATTTCCATGATTAACCAAAACCAATGCTTGGTTTTTCCAGGTTCCAGTTTCGCCCACAACTTTGCCTTTCCAACCACATTGTTCAATTAGCCAACCTGCTGCGAGTTTAATTTTATCGTCGGCAGTTGGGTAATGCACTACATCGGGATGGTTGGCTACAACATCGGCAAATTCATGTTTATCAATTACAGGGTTTTTAAAGAAACTACCAGCATTGCCAATGGTTGATGGATCTGGAAGCTTACTTACCCTAATGTGCGATACGGCCGCAGAAACATCGGCAATATTTGGGGTTTCAATCCCTCTTTTTTGCAGTTCTGTTTCTATGGCGCCGTAAGAGGTATTTATTTTTGGCTGAGCTGATAAGATAAAAGTGACTGATGTAATAATGTATTGTCCTTTTAAGTCACTCTTAAAAATACTTTCACGATAACCGAAATGGCAATCACTAAAATTAAATGTTTTGATTTCTCCAGTCTTGATTTCGAATGCCGTGCAACTGTCAAAAACATCTTTAAGCTCTACACCATAAGCACCAATGTTTTGGATGGGTGATGCGCCAACCGTCCCAGGAATTAAACTTAAATTTTCTACACCCGCAAAACCGTGTTCAACGCAGTAATTTACAAAATCATTCCAAACCACTCCAGCTCCAGCAGTTACGAGAATATTTTCGCCTTCATTGGAAAATTCGATTCCTTTAATACTGATTTTGATTACCAAACCTTGATAATCTTGCGTGAAAAGCACATTGCTCCCACCGCCAATGATTAAAATTTTTTGCGTAGTTATTAAATCGCTTTCAAATAATTCTTTCAAATCATCTTCATTAAATATTTCTGCGAAATGGCTTGCTTTAACATCGATACCGAATGAGTTGTAAGGTTTGAGCGAAATATTTTGCTGGATTTGAAGCATATGTTTTTTTGATTTGCGCTGCAAAAGTAAGAAATAATAAGCTTTGATCTGATCAATTTACAAGGACGATCTTATTCAAAAATTTCTTTTAGCTTATTTTTCAAGTCTACATGAAATTCATCTCCAGCCCCATCATAACGCCCCGCAATTTTTCCTTCTTTATCAATCAAGATGAAAGTGGGATAACCGGATATGCTGTATTGGTTGATAAGATCGTCGGCAGGGTGATCAAAAATAGCATCTTTAAGTAACATATGTTTCCACAAACCTGTTTGATCAACACCAATTACTTTTTTCCAGACCTTAACATCACGATCGCTTGCAATACTGATGATTTCTAATCCCTTAGCATTTAGTTTTCTATAGATTTCGATCAAATCTGGGCTTAATTTTCTGCATTTCACACACCAAGTGCCCCAGAAATCGAGCAAAACATATTTGTTATCCTTAAACGATGATAAATTTAATACAGACCCATCTAATAATTTCGCCGAAAAATTAACCGCAGGTTGCCCAACCTTACTTAAATCGGCATAGCCTAAATTTTTATGAACTACCCTTCCCCAAACACTATTTTTCACCAAAGGAGAAAAACTGTTGTAAAAAAACCTCATTGAATCAAGGGATAATTTTCCCGCAAATAGTAAATAAGGACTAAGATATGATTCAGGGGAATGCCTAACATAATCTAGTTGAAGTTTCTCGGCGGAATTAATAATAATCGATTTTTGTTTACGCAAAGAATCTACCTTTGCTTTTGATAATTCCGAATCACCTTGTTTTCTGATTTCCTTTTCCCAATAAGATAGGGCGTCATCTACCTTATCTATAGCTTCTTTTAATCGAAGTTCCTCCAAAGTTTTTTGTATTTCAGACCCCGAAATTCTTGCTTTGATGAATTGCCCATCTAAAGCTGCTATTTTCATTTGAGTAGGCTCGATAAAAAATCTAATTGATTTAGGACCTTCCATTAAGTTGGTTTCCCTATGAATGAGCACGGCAAAAGTAGGCTCCTCTAATGGTCCATTAAAATAGAATTGACCATTTAACACAGTCGTAGAGTCATTAACCCCATTATACCTAAAAGAAATCTTTTCTCCATCCTTTAAGTTTGTGGTTCCATTTAGCGTAAAACGATCGCTTTGCTGAGGGAAAGTTTCAATAAAAGAAAACAAAAGCAATAAATAAAGCAATATTTTCATAATATAATTGATTTATAATTGGTTAGCAATGATTAAACCTAATCATTATTCCACAATCTTCGTAATTCCCTTATCAAAATTAAAAATCAAACTTTCTGATTTGTCGCTTTCAATTTTAACATTCGATAATTTCCAGCCAATAAATTGAGGTTTTAGTTTTGCTACTTCAAGCAGACTATATCTTTCTTTGGTAAGCTTTGCACTGATGATGCCAACACTATCCGATTCCTCTTGGTCTAGGTGTTCAATCTCACTTTCTAAAACGGCCAAGGTAGAATCGAGCTCATTCCCTTTTTTAATACTATCGGCATGAGCTTGTGGATATATATTATAAAGACTGTCAAGTTTCGCATTTTCAAAATCTAGCTTTTGATCAGAAGTTTTGTATTTGGATTCGACAAGCTCAATCGCTCGGTCTTTATCGGATTTCTTAGCGCATGAAAATAAAAGTGTGACAGTAACGGCAAGCACGAAAAGGTTTATGTGATTTCTCATATTAGATGGATTTAGCTTTTCAGCAACCCTTTCTTAACAAACAATAATCCAAAAGCCCTCCCTTTTTCCTTACCCCTATTCTTATGGTGGATTTTGTGCGCCCTTCTTACGGCCTGCAAATAAGTATTATTGCTTTTAAAAGTCTTCAAACGTCGATGCACAAACCAATCGTGAACTATAAAATAGATTAATCCATAAACGGTAATGCCTAGGCCTATAAAAAATCGATAGCCAAAATTGGTTCTATCGATATACATCAGGTAAAGCGAAAGCCCAGCAAATAATATAGCGAACAAATCATTCCACTCCAAAAAAGAATGACTTTTTTGGTGGTGACTTTTATGCAAAAACCAAAGCGGTCCGTGGAACAAATACTTATGAATAAACCATGAGAAACACTCCATGAAAATGAGTGTCGCAATTATAATAAGCACATTGAATAAAATCGACATTGTTGGGATATTGTAGAAGGTAAAGATATATAAACCAAAGAGAAACGTTTTCAATGTCATTAAAATGTAACCTTATATTCTATTTTTTAATCAAGTGATTAACATTTGAAATAAACATCTAACTTTGACTAAAATATTAAAAAAGTCAGAAAGTAGAAAAGTAAAATGATTGTAGCTGATAAAAAGAGAGAACAGATTATTGAGGGTGCTATAAAACGCTTCAGCCATTTCGGCATTGGCAAAACTACCATGAACGATATTGCCGAAGATCTTTCAGTTTCCAAACCATCTCTTTATTATTACTTTCCAGATAAGAAAAGCCTCATATTCGGTGTTATAGAAAAGGTATTTACCGATTATTTCGATTTATTAAAAAAGAAATATAATCCAGATGCCCCAATTGAAGCCATTCTCTTCCAAACAATAGATATAAGAAATACTTTTTTTATGAAGTATTTCATGTTGCGTATCTCAGAAGGCATGCCCGATATTTTTAGCGATGGTGCGATGAAAGAAAGACTCACAATACTGAAAGGCTCAGAGAAAGCATTTTATGCGGAGTTATTTGAAAAAGCTCAAGAGAAAGGTGAGATTAAGCACGAAAATATGGGCCACGTAGCCGAGCTGTATTTAGAAAGCTTATTAGGCTTAACCAATATGTGCATCGTAGAGCTCGGAAAGGATTTGTTGCCAGATAAGAAAGCAGTTAATAGAATGACTTTGAAGCAAAAAGACCTCTCAACGATTTTCGTTAAGGGATTAAAGTGTTAGAAAGACTAAAGCAAACAGACTAATATAAACAAAAACAACAGGGCGTTTAAAACTCCCTCTCTGTCGGAGAGGGCTGGAGTGAGGCTCTTTAAAAACAAAAATCAATACATTATGCTTAGAGTAAAAATGGTAAAATTAATGCTCATCCTGATCATCGGCATGGCTTTACCGCAACTGGTATCTGCGCAACAGCAGGTTACCTTAAAGGAAGCCCTAACATATGCGCTTCAAAACAATACCAATGTTCGCAAATCGAAATTGGACATTGAACGCGGAAGATATAAGGTTGAGGAAGTTAGAGCGCAGGCTTTACCGCAACTTACAGGTAATGCAGGGTTAACCTACAATCCTATTATTGGTCAATTGGTTGCAAATTTCGGTGGCGAAACACAAGCAATAAAATTAGGTCAGAATTGGAATTCATCAGCTGGTATTCAGCTTTCGCAACAGTTATTTAACCAACAGGTTTTTACGGGTTTGCAAGCAGCAAGATCTAGTGAAGAGTATTATAACCTAACTTCTCAATTAACTGAAGAGCAGATTATAGAAATGGTAGCCAACAACTATTATATGGTATTGGTAAGCAGACAACAGTTAAATGTAATTGACACCAACATTAAAAATGTGGGAGTGGTAGAAAAAATCGTTTCTAATCAATACAAAAATGGTTTGGCCAGAAAAATTGATGTCGATCGGATTAGCGTAAACATTACCAATTTAACTACGCAACGTGAGCAAACGCTTAACTCCATTACTCAATTGGAAAATCAGTTAAAATTTTCGATGGGAATGCCGGTTACAACAGCTATTGTATTACCTAAAACAGAACTAACAGCTGTTAGCAGCCTGCCACAGTTCTCTGAAGCGATCGAATTTGGAAACCGAACTGAGGTTAAGATTTTAGATACCCAAGACAAACTTTTATCGCTACAAAGAAAAGCTTATGTGGCGGAATATTACCCTAGCTTAGCTTTAACAGGTAATTATACTTATTCGAGTCAGAGTGATAGTTTCGATTTCTTAAAATCTAATGCAGCCGCTATTGGATACGGCGCATCAGCAGTGGGCTTAACTTTAAGGGTGCCAATTTTTAATGGTTTTTTAACACGTTCAAAAATCCGTCAGGCAGATGTTGATATCAAGAAAGCCCAAGAAGATAGAAAGGAATCCCTTAACTCCTTAAACTTAGCTTACGAGAATGCTAAAATTCAGCTTCGCAACAACTTGAACACCATCACTTCTCAACGTAAAAACGCAGATTTAGCGCAAGAGATTTACAAGAGCACTCAAAACAACTACAATAACGGCTTAGCTTCATTAACTGATTTATTGGATACTGAAAACTCATTAACCCAAGCTCAAAACAGTTATACACAGGCATTATTAAATTATAAAATAGCCGAAATACAATTAATCAAATCAAACGGAAATATTAAATCGCTAGTACAATAAAAATGAAAAGAGTAATTATAATAATTGTTGTAATTGTTGCAGCCCTTGGTGCAATAGCTTACGTATTAAGCAACAATAAAAAGAAGAACGAAGCAAAAACTGCATTTATTGCTGAAGGTGGTGGCGCAGTTGCTGTTCGTGTTGCTACCGTTGAGAAAAAAGTTGTTGATTTGGATTTTGTTGCAAACGGAAACTTTGCTCCAAAGCAGGAACTAAACTTTTTATCGGAAAATGCTGGTCGCGTTACCGCAATTTATGTTGATGAAGGTGCCCGTGTAAGCAAAGGTCAGGTTTTGGCCCGTGTAGATGCAGAAATCATTAACACAGATAGAGAAACAGCTCAAGCTACCTTACAAAATGCACAAAGAGACGAAGCTCGATACCAAAGCTCTTATGAAACTGGCGGTGTAACACAACAACAGTTAGATCAGGCTAAATTGGCGACACGAAATGCAAAATTGCGTTTACAGGCTTCTCAGAGAAAAGTGAGCGATGCAAATATTAAATCGCCAATTAACGGTATTATAAACAAAAGATATATCGAGGTTGGAGCGTTTGTAAATACACAAGGCACTCAATTATTCGAGATTGTTGATGTTTCTAAATTGAAGTTAAAAGTTAACGTTAACGAATCTCAGGTTGCTAACTTAAAAATTGGTGATAACATCGAGATCAAATCGTCTATATTCCCTGATGAAAAATTCTCTGGAAAAGTAACGTTCATTGCGGCTAAAGCCGATGCAACATTAAACTTCCCAATTGAGGTTGAGGTATCTAACAATACAAAAAACAGTTTAAGGGCTGGTATGTACGGAACTGCAGTATTCAATTTCCCTAAACAAGCACCAAGCATTCTTGTACCCCGCACATCATTTGTTGGTAGTGTAAGTAGCAATCAGGTTTTCGTTTACGATAAATCTAACAATACTTCTAAGGTAAGAAAAGTAGTTACTGGCCGCATTTTAGGAGATAATGTTGAGATTCTTGATGGCCTAAAAGAAGGTGAAACTGTAATTACCAGTGGTCAAATCAACTTAGCTGAAGGTACTGCCGTTAGCATCGTTAAATAGTCTAGTTCACAATTTTCAGTTTGCAGATGTAGAGCAAAGACCATCGGTCTAAAATCTAATATCTCAATACTAATATCTAAAAAAATGAAGATAACAGACATATCTATTAAAAGGCCTTCGCTGGTAATTGTGGTATTTACCGCACTTACCTTACTTGGGCTGCTTAGTTACTTTTCGTTAGGTTATGAATTACTTCCAAAATTCTCAAACAACGTAGTATCTATATCAACCATATATCCTGGTGCATCACCAGCAGAAGTTGAAAATACGGTAACAAAAAAAATCGAGGATGCCGTATCATCGATGGAAAACATTAAGAAACTGAATGCAGTTTCTTACGAAAGTTTATCCGTTGTAACCATTACTTTAACAGATGCAGCAAACATCGATATTTCATTGAACGATGCGCAACGTAAAGTTAATACCATCCTTTCTGATTTACCAGAAGATGTAAAAACACCATCACTAAGTAAATTCTCATTAGATGATTTACCAGTAATTACCATGACAGCTTCGGCAAACATGGATGATGTTACTTTCTACGATTTAATCGACCAAAGAATTGCTCCGGTAATCTCGAGGGTAAGTGGTATAGCACAGGTAAATCTAGTTGGCGGTTCTGAGCGTGAAATCCAGGTTGCGCTAGATGCGGCTAAATTACAAGGCTACAACCTTTCTGTTCCTCAAGTTCAGCAATTGATTTTAAGCTCAAACTTAGATTTCCCTACAGGAAGTGTTAAAACACAAAATCAAGATGTTTTAATTCGTCTATCTGGTAAATACAGAAGTCTTGAGGAGTTAAGAAACTTAGTGTTGATGACCTCTAAAGACGGTGCACAAGTTCGTTTAGGTGACGTGGCCGATGTTCAAGATTCGAAAAAGGAAACAGAGAAACTTGCTCGTATTAATCGTCAATCATCTATTGCCATTCAAATTATTAAACAAAGTGATGCGAATGCCGTAAAAGTGAGTGAAGGTGTACATGCCATTATTGCAAAACTTAAAACTGAATACGGCGCACAAAAGCTAGACATTAAAATTGTAAACGACAGTTCGATTTTCACATTAGAATCGGCAGATGCGGTAATACACGATTTAATTCTCGCAGTGGTGTTGGTAGCATTTGTTATGCTTTTCTTCCTGCACAGTTTACGTAATGCATTAATTGTAATGGTATCTATTCCGGCATCATTAATTGCAACATTTATTGGTATTAGTTTATTCGGTTATACGTTAAACTTAATGTCGTTATTAGGTCTATCACTCGTGGTTGGTATACTAGTGGATGATGCGATTGTGGTATTGGAAAATATCCAACGACACATGGAGATGGGTAAAAACAAAGTAAGAGCAGCCTCTGATGCAACAAGAGAAATTGGTTTTACAGTAGTATCCATTACCATGGTAATTGTGGTGGTGTTCTTCCCTATCGCAGTAAGTTCTGGCTTAGTTTCGAACATTTTGCGTCAATTCTGTGTGGTGGTAATTATTGCAACTTTACTTTCATTAGTGGCATCATTTACCATTGTTCCCTTACTTTTCTCAAGATATGGAAAGCTAGAGCACATTGAAGGTAAAAACATGTTCGGTCGTTTTATTTTATGGTTTGAAAAACAACTTAAAAAATTCACAGTTTGGATTACTAACATCTTAAACTGGTCTTTACGCCACAAAGCATTAACCCTAATTATGGTTTTTGTATTGTTCTTAGGTTCATGTGGTTTATTAGGTGCTGGGTTTATTGGTTCAGAGTTTTTCCCGAAATCTGATAAAGGAGAATTTTTAGTACAGATCGAATTACCGAAAGATGCACCCTTAGAGCAAACGAATTTTTACACCCAAAGGGCTGAAGCTTTCTTAGATAAACAACCAGAAATTATTCAGTTAATTACAACTGTTGGGCAAGCCAGTGGTGATTTTGGTGGAACGCAAGCAACAGCCTACAAATCGGAGATCAACGTAAAGTTAGTCGACCGTAAGGAGCGTGAAGGCGTGTCATCTGATGTATTTGCTACGAAAATGAGTCGTGCATTAGCTAAAGAATTGGTTGGAGCAAAAGTTAAAACCGTGCCGATTAGTATTTTGGGTATCGCAGAAAATGCGCCTATTAGTTTAGTGGTAATGGGCTCAGACTTGGATAGCGCATTGAAATATGCCGAAGGTGCTAAAAAATTATTAGGTACGATTCCGGGAGCTACTGAGATTAAACTTTCTGTAGAAAAAGGAACACCAGAAATTAACGTTCAGGTAGATCGTGATAAAATGGCAGCAGTTGGCTTAACTTTAGCTACGGTAGGTTCTACTATGCAAACCGCTTTTGCCGGCAATACGGATGGTAAATATAGAAAAGGCGAATATGAATACGACATTAACATCCAATATCAAGATTTCAACAGAAAAGATATTGATGATGTACGTAATCTAATTTTCGTAAACGATAAAGGTGCGCAAATTAAGTTATCTCAATTTGCAAACATTACCGAAGGTTCAGGTCCAAGTCAGTTAGAACGTTTAAACAAATCTACATCTGTATCTGTTCAGGCGCAATCAATTGGGCGCCCTACGGGAACAATTGTTTCAGACTTTAAGGCTAAATTAATTGAGTTCCAAGAAAACGGAAAACTGAAAGCACCAGTTGGTGTAAGTTATGCATGGGGTGGCGATGAAGAAAATCAAGCTGAAGGTTTTGGTACTTTAGGTATCGCTTTATTGGCTTCTATTATCTTAGTTTACTTTATTATGGTAGCCTTATACGATAGTTTTATTTACCCATTAGTAGTAATGTTCTCACTTCCATTGGCGTTAATTGGTGCTTTATTAGCTTTAGCTTTAACAAATAACTCATTAGGTATATTTACCATCTTAGGTTTTATTATGTTGATGGGTTTGGTAGCGAAGAACGCGATTATCTTAGTCGATTTCACCAACCACATGAAAGCCGAAGGAAAATCGACAATCGATGCCTTAATTTTAGCCAACCATGCTCGTTTACGTCCAATTTTAATGACAACCATCGCCATGATTTTTGGTATGCTTCCAATTGCATTGGCAAGCGGTGCAGGTGCCGAATGGAAGAATGGTTTGGCTTGGGTTATTGTGGGCGGTTTAACGAGTTCGCTGTTCCTAACCTTAATTGTTGTACCCGTAGTTTACCTCGTTTTCGATAGAATGTTAGACAGACTTGGTTTCAACAAAAAGGTAAAAACAATTGATGAAATGCTAGAAGAACCATACGATCACAAGGATGTATTGGAATATGATGCAGATCTAGAACATTAATATATCCCAAATTAATAATCAAATTAACCTCGATGCAAATCGGGGTTTTTTTATGCTTAATTTTTTGAAAAGGACGGGCAGTTTTTCATCGGGAATCGAAGTCGGGCTGTTCGCTAAATCTTTTTAGTAAAAGCAGCTCCATATCTAAGTAAATGCATCTAAAAAGGATACCACTCCCATCCCGTCTATTTACAAAGTTTGGCACAAAATGCAGATAGCGAAACAAAATAATCCGCAACATTGTATATTAGTGATATGTTTAAAGTCGTTTTATCCCTCTTTCTTATTAGCATTTCATTCTTCGCAAAAGCTCAACATCCACCGGTTTTTCCTGCAATGACTACTGATTCGTCGTTTATTAAGGTTGCAGACCTAAACATCACTTTGGTAAAATACAGTTACAAACCCAATGGCATTAGGTTCTTGGTTGTTCATGATAACGAAGACACAGGCGTAAAAGCAGGTTTCGATTATATCCGCTGGAGCGGTGGAGAATTAATCGACAGCCAATATGGCGGCGTTAGGGATTACACTTTCGATTACATGAGCGATGCTTACAGAATAGATCCTAATGCAATTTATACTGAGGTTGGGGTAAATACACGTTTAAAAAAAGATGCTTACAGCTCTAACGAAGTCGAGAAATTTATCCTCGACGCCGGAAAGCAGATCGTAGATTTTTATGACCCAAAATCTGTTGGTTACTTTTTAACCCTTCACAATAATGCCGATGGTGGTTTTGGAATTTCATCTTATCTACCAGGATACGATTTATCTAGCACTGCAGATTCGGTTTTCATTAACTTCGAAATGGATGGCGATGACTTAATTTATGTAACAGAGCCTCGATTATTTTCTAGCTTAAAAAAAGCAAATGTGAATGTAATCCTGCAATCAAAATTTGTTTCTAACGATGGTTCATTATCTGTTTATGCCATGCAAAATAATATCCCGTACATTAATGTAGAAGTACAGCATGGTCATCAATATGAAAACCTGCGGTTGATTGAGCTTGCCATCGCCGTGCTAAAAGAGCACGGGTTGATAAAGAAAGAGTGATGACTTCCGAAGTTTGAAAGGGCATGATTATTAGAGAAACTTCGCAAATCTTAAAGGATAAATCTCTTTAGTCCGACTTAAACTGACGAAGTTTTCCAACGCTTTGCCCTATGAAATTTCGTAAGTTTATACGTTAACCTAATCAATAGCCCTCATCTTCGTTACCAAAAAGCTAACCAATAACCCAAAAACTCCAATTACACCATACGAATATTGTAGACTAGATAGTGCTGAAATATATCCAATAAGCGGTGGGCCCATTAAAAAGCCCAAGTAACTAACACTAGAAACCATTGCAATTGCCATACCCGGCGATATTTTACCATTTTTTCCTGCTACACTATAAACCGTTGGAACAATACTGGAAACGCCAATACCAACCAACATAAAACCAATTGTGGCCGTAACTACATAAGGTAAAACCACCGAGGTAAACATACCCGCAGAAATAATTAAGCCACTAATTTGAATGGTTCTTTTTCTACCCAGTCTGGCTATAATCCTATCGCCAACAAAACGACCCGTAGCCATCATTACCATAAATGATGCATAACCTAAAATAACAAGGGAAGATGGAGCCTTAACGATTTCCTTGAAGTAAACCCCACTCCAATCGAACATTGCGCCCTCAGTGGCCATGCTGCAAAAACCAATTATACCCAATTGAAGCAGTACTCCTTCTGGTTTAACAAACAACTTCCGTTTACCCTCGGTTTTGGTTCCCTTACCTGGAACAAGGTGTTTATAATTAAAAAATACATTTATGAAAATTAAAGCAACGATTATCCAAAAATGATGGTATGGAGCAATGTGCAGATTCACCATCAACAAACCTATTAAGGCCCCCGTAAAACCCGCAATGCTCCAAGCGCCATGAAACGAGGTCATAATCGGCATGCCGAATAATTTTTCTGCTTCCGAACCTTGGGTATTTACAGCAATGTTGCACATGTTGCCAATTACCCCAAATAAGAAAAGAAAAGCAGCCAAATGCCAAGGCGCACTGGCTAAGCCCAAGTTGCTTAAAGCCAATACATACAGTGGGGCAGTAATCGTTAAAATTGCTTTACTACCATATTTCGTTACTAGGCCGCCAGATATTGGCATAGTAACTAATTGACCTAATGGAAGTGCCAGAAGAATACTCCCCAACTCACCATCAGATAGGCTTAGCGTATGCTTAATATCTGGAATCCTACTTGCCCAACTGGCAAAGGCAATTCCCTGTCCGAAGTAAAACAATGAAACTGCTAAACGAATGCGATTTAGGGAAATTGTAGCAATTGGAGGCTTAACTTCTGTTTGTTTTAATACTTCCTGACTAGCGTTTACTTCTTCCAAAATGTGATTATTATATGAACCGTGGGATGATTTGGCAAAGCTCCTCAAATCAATTGGAAAACTAAAGGCTCTTTTATCATTTGGATATAATTAAAAAGCCCCGATTTTGGGTCGGGGCTTCAAATTTTTGTTTATAAATTAAATTTTGTCGGGTTGAAAAAACCTTACTGTTCCATCCGCCTCATTGGAAACAATCAGCAAGCTACGTCCATTCGGACTATCTTTTGGTTTCACAAATAACACGCCTTCAGGTGCATCGCCAGTTGCAAATAATTGTACAAATTTTGGAGATGCTGGAACACTTACATCATAAACGGCAATCATATCTACCCGCTCCATTCCAATAAAAGCCAAAGTTTTGCCGTTAACTTGCGCAACAGTTACGCCTTCTACTTCCACACCCTTATTATCAGAACGACTATCATCATATTTACCTGCATCTATAACACGCTGCTCTAAATCCTTGCCAATATTAGCAACCAAAGCACCAGTATTAGCATTTAAAATACTTAAGCTTCTTCCTCCTGTTGCATATAATTCATCGTAATCGCCATCACCGTCGGCATCTCCATAGGCTTTGCTTACGGTCAATCTACCAAGATTTGCATCTAGCTGTAAAGTTGCGGCTGTTGGGAATTTCGTTGGATCTAATTTCAAGCTTTTAACCCTTGCTTCTTCATCATATCCTTTCCAAGCCCTGGTATCGCCTTCATTTGCCAGAGCCAAATAAGATGTTCCGCCGGTTGTAAAATATGAAATGGCATCTGGCAAATAGAATGCTTTGATAGGCCAAGTTTCCAATTGTATTTTCTTTCCACTTTTCTCATCGTCACTCACATCCCAAGCGTTTTCAGCCAAGCTAATATCTCTTGTACCTAGCGGATTGATTTTCGTGATGGTTCCTGCAACAATATCAACTTCTGCTACGCCATTATTTTCTTGTAGCGTAACATAAGCCTTTTTAGAATCGGTACTTACCGCAATATATTCTGGTTCGATATCTTGTGCAAAACTTGCATTCGGACCGTAAATTCTAAAACCGCCCGCTACTAATGTTGCCTTTTGCGATTCGAATGAAGTAAAATCAATGGTTTTAACGCTATAATTATCTTTTACATTGATAATTGAAATTGTTCCCTTTGGATCAACTGTATAAGCATCGTTGGGTTCTCCCTCATTGGCAGAAAGAATGTAGTTTCCATCAGGACTAAAAGTTACCATATCTGGCATTGCACCAACGGTGATCTTTTTAACTTCTGATAAATCTGATGTTTTTAACACAACCACATCACCATTTCCCTGTTTATCGGCACCGTCTAAAGCGATAGCCAATAAACCATTGCTAACGGCAACACTATTTATGCCTGCATTACTTGCGAAGGTTAACGTTTTAAGTTTTGTTACCGTTGGGAAAGCGCTCATATCTACAACATCTACCTTCGTACCGCCATCGTTGCTCACCACAAATAATTTTTTTGTTGATGGATCATAAGCAGAAATTTCTGAAGCAAACTCCCCTCCTAAATCAATCACAGCGGTTTCTTTGAAGCTATCGATTTTCTCAGGTAATATGGTTTCTACTGGATCTACAATTGGCTCATCTGTTGAAGTTTTTTTACATGCAGCAAATGCTACAGACGCAATAAGCAATGCGCCAAATAGTTTTTTAAGGTTCATGGTTGTATTAATATCTGAACCGCAAAAATAAATCTGCTTAACGCTCTTTTCTAGTCTCGATCTGTTATCATTTTGTTAAGGAATTGTGAAAGGAAGACTAGAGGTGAAAGACTAAAGCTTAAAGACCAAAGGCCGAATTTGAAATTTGGGCGCTGGGTTTTACATGAGGGATAGTAGTGGAAATCCTTTTTTGATTTTTCTTCAAAAAAGATTGCAACAAATAGCCCGACCCTTGCGCAGCTTGGGGCATGCCCAAAAAATTTGGAAGTGAGATTTTCATCGGTCAACACCATAAAAAAAGCCGATAATTTCTTACCGGCTTTCTTCTATATATTAGCCTGTGATGGCACAGACCAAGGATTTTAAATGTGTATTGCTCTATTATCGGTTGCGGCCAAAGCAGCTTCTTTTAACGCCTCCGTGTAAGTTGGATGCGCATGGCAGGTACGAGCGATATCTTCTGCAGATGCACGGAATTCCATGGCAATAACTGCTTCGGCAATCATATCTGCAGCACGTGGGCCAATCATGTGTACGCCCAAAACTTCATCAGTTGTAGCATCGGCCAAAACCTTAATGAAACCATCGGTATCCATACTCGCTTTTGCTCTTCCGCTTGCCTTGAATGGGAATGAACCCGCCTTATATTTTGTTCCCTTTTCTTTTAATTGCTCTTCGGTTAAACCTACAGAAGCAACTTCTGGCCAAGTGTAAACTACTCCTGGGATTAAATTATAGTTGATGTGTGGTTTTTGTCCGGCGATAGTTTCAGCAACATAAGTTCCCTCATCTTCCGCTTTGTGCGCCAACATTGCACCAGTAATGACATCGCCAATGGCATAAACACCCGGAACCGAAGTTTCTAAATGTTCGTTTACAGGAATTTTCTTTCCTCTTTCTTCTATTGTAATTCCGATTTTATCTAAGCCTAAACCTTCAGAATAAGCCGTACGACCAACAGCAACAATGCAATAATCTGCATCGAAATTTACGGCCTCACCTTTAGCATTTTCTGCAGTAACGGTAACAGTTTTACCTTTTGTAGTTGCGCCTGTAACCTTGTGGTTCATGAAGAATTCCATGCCCAGGTTTTTCTTCAGCACACGTTGAAGTTCTTTACCCAAACCGGTATCCATTGTCGCAATAATTGAAGGTAAAAATTCAATAACTGAAACTTTTGTACCTAAACGAGCGTAAACAGAACCTAATTCTAAACCGATAACACCACCACCGATAACAACCATCGATTTTGGAACTTCTTTAATATTTAAGGCTTCGGTTGAAGTAATAATACGTTTTTTATCGATTGGCAAAAACGGTAAAGCTGTTGGTTTAGAACCTGTAGCAATGATTACGTTTTTAGCGGTTAAGGTTTCAGTAGAACCATCTTCCTTGGTAATTAAAACAGTGTTTTTATCTACGAATGAACCAACGCCCTCGTAAGAATCGATTTTATTTTTCTTGAATAAATAAGTGATACCGGCAGTATTTTGTGCAACAACATCGTCTTTTCGGGCGATCATTTGTGGCATATTAACCTTAAGATTTTTAAGATCGATACCATGAGTGGTAAAAGTATGAGCAGCGTTGTGATAGTGTTCTGATGAATCTAACAATGCTTTTGATGGAATACAGCCTACGTTTAAGCAAGTGCCTCCAAAAGTTTTGTATTTTTCTATAACGGCAGTTTTTAAACCTAACTGAGCACAACGGATTGCGCCTACATAACCGCCCGGCCCTGAACCGATAACAACGACATCGTATTGCATAATTTCTTGAGAATTTTGATTAGTCAAAGGTAATTAAAAAAAGCTGAAAGACTAAAGACCAAAGCTCAAAGCAAAAACATGCAGTAGTAAAATTATGGCGTATTTAGTCGATTAAGTGATTTTTGATGATATAATCTTTAACGTTACCCAGATTCAAAAATAACTGATTGGCAATTTTTAGCTTTTGATGTGCCCTGATATTATTTTGAACGGCGAAACAGGTTATTCCAGCTGCAACTGCAGATTTTACGCCATTTAAGGTATCTTCCAAAACGATGCATTCATCTTTTTGAAAGCCCAACTGCTCCACACAAATATTATAACTTTCGGGATCTGGCTTGCTTTTGCTTACATCGGTTCTGGTAATGAACAAACTGAAATATTTTGCCAAGCCATTTCTTTCAAAAACAGCCTCTACATCTACCCTTGGACTAGCTGTAACGACCGCAAGCGTAAGCCCTTTTTCGTAAAAAAATTTGATAAAATCTAAGGCAAAAGGCATTAATTCGATATCTTTTGTTTTAAATCCATCGAAAGTGATTTGTTCTCTTCTATTGACAAAGTCTTCGAGATTTGCATTAATTTTGTACTTATCGATGATTGTCTTTGCATTCTGCGGTAAAGGAATGCCTGCATAATTTGTTAGCCAATCCTTAAAGTCTAGCGTAACATTGTATTCGCTTAAAAACTCATTCCAACAGTCGAAATGGAATTTTTCTGAATCAATTAATGTTCCATCTAAATCAAATAATAACGCTTTTATTTTACTCATTCTTTCTTAGGGTTGATTGCACAGATTAAGGGATTACACTGATTAGTTTTTTTCGGCTCCCAAACTTCGGACTCCCGACTTCGGACCTCCGTCTATTAAGGAAACACCTCAAACAGAAAAAACTGCTGAATCTGGGCTTTGCCAAAGTTATTATCAACACAGAATACCAAAGATTGATGTCCGTTAGGCAATTTAGGTCCAAAAGTAATTCCCTCAATATTATCGATGTGCATATTTAATGTATCAAAATCGAAAAGTAGTTTTTTGGTTAAAGGTTTTGGAGGATTAGCAACAAATGATGGATTGTTGATTACGTTTTCTGCACCCTTTAAATCGACCAAATAAAGCTTCACAAAGGAATGATCGTCTCGCCCTTTTGCCCAAGCCCTTTCCATTACCAAAAGCATATGGTTATTGATGGCTAATATTTCTGAAATCCCATTCAAATTCCAATCGCTTTCTACAGTTGGCTTAATTGGCAAAGCATCTAAATTGTAGGCGTACTGCGCAACATTCTTTTTATTTTCCATGTCGAATTTCAAAATTCGAGTAAGGGCTTTATCAAATTCAAAATGAGATTGCTGCCCATCTTGATAAAGTGGTTCCTCTAAACTAGCGTACAAGGTTTTGTAATGATCAGCATAAGCTAAGCCCTCGAAAAATGCATTTTTCCTTACACCACTTTCTTGTTTGGTAATGTGGAAACCAGCTGGCAAAGGAATGGTGTCTAAAAATTTTCCATTAGTAGAAATTCGAGTTAACGCAGGTTGAACAATTGTTATATCCGTTTTACGGAATAATCTTTCTCCCTCGTTGCTCCAAATAAAAGTTTGATATATGGGATTGTATCGAACCGATTCTCCATCGGCCTTTGAATTTACGCCATACTGATATTTTGGATATTGGCTACCGTTTTCCTGTAGGATAAAAGTAACGCCAGTAAGTTTAACGGTGTCTATTTTGTTTTCCTTAATATCGATTTTAACAGTATAAATCCTGGCGGGACTAAACTGCGAGGGATCATCGCTGATTAGGTAATATTGATCATTTTTAGCATCGTAATCTATTCCTGATAAACCACCAACCAAGGTGTTTTGGAAAGTACCATTTAATGGCAAAACATATTCACTCAAAAATTTAACAGACGAAATGGAGGTTTCCCTTTTGTTTAGCGGGGCAGATTTATTGACTGCGCAAGATGAGAGAGTTAAAATTATTGCAAAATAGAAAAGGGAGATCTTCGAGGATATTTTTTTCAAATCAAAAATTTTTGTTGTAAAAGTATCGAATTAGATTAAATAAATAAGCCGCTCCAATTTAATATTGAAACGGCTTACCAAAATCAATAATGATTTAAAATAACTTCCCAATTACACGATAAGAAACATTAGTTCCATCAACCACTTCTTCGTAATAAACATCATCGGGAGAAACAAAATATTTCTCATTTTTGATGGTTACTTCCCTGCATCCCTCTGGTAATTGATTAATAATATCCCCAATCTGGTGCGTATCAACAGGACCATCGGTAGTGTTTAAAACGCCATCTTTCCCTGCAACTATATAAACGGTTTTGCCATCGGCATTTTCACCTTGAGTATAATAAACGCCTTTGTACTCGTAATAATCAACACCATCTATTGTTACTAAATTGGCATCAGATGGTAAAGTTGGCACTTCGGCACCTACTGGTGGAACTACAACTTGATAGTTATTTTCATACTGACGATAAAATAAGCCACCGGAATAATAAAACTGATCCTGGCCATAATAAAATGGATAATATCCGTAAGGCAATACATTTAAACGGAAACCGATAAATGGTCTGTAATAATTATAGTAACCAAAATAAGCCCTATTGTTATATCCTGGCCTGCCATAACCTGGGCGGTAACCGTAACCTGGTCTGTAATTTCCACCCGGACGGTAGCCCGGATTTGGACGATAGCCTGGTCTGTTGTAACTATAACCTGATCGCTCTGGCCTTACGCTGGTTCTGCCTGGTCCTGGTGCATAACCACTTCTATTAGGTGCTTGCGAAATTCTATTGCCAGATGATGGAGCTTGCATCGATGGCCTTGAAGAAATTGACCCTCCTCTTGATGGCGATACAGAACTTGATCTGCCACCTCCACTTGGAGCACCACCACCTCCGCCTCTGCTTGGCCTTTGTGCAGAAACATTCTCTACGCTAAATGTTGCAATCATCGCTGCTGCAGCGAAAACAACCAATCCTTTATTTAATAACCTTTTCATTTTCTGTGTTTAATTCAATTATCTATATGACGATGAAAATTCTTAAAAGATTATCCCTTAAAACAATTTAACTAAATTTTGATAAAGGGATGACGAATCCTTTTTTCTTGCTAACAAACCTTTTACGGGATGTTTTTTCTAATGAGTTCTTAATCGCTTATATTTAAATTTTATTCCTAAAAACTAAACCTAAATGAACCTTACTAGAATTTTCAGTCTTTTATTTTGTTTGTTTATATCTCATGAATTGTTGGCTCAGCAAACCGATTCGGCATACGTTAGAGAAAACTATACCAAAATAGAAAGCCAGATTCCCATGCGAGATGGGGTTAAACTCTTCACTTCCATTTATATACCCAAAAATCAATCCAAAAAATATCCTTTTCTGATCAACAGAACACCTTACACCGTTGCGCCGTATGGAGCAGATAAATACAAATTAAGCCTCGGAAATTTCCCAGCAATGATGCGTGAGGGATTTATTTTTGTTTACCAAGATGTACGTGGCCGATGGATGAGCGAGGGCAAGTTTGAGGATATTCGTCCACAGACTACCAAAAAAGGCAAGAACGCAATTGATGAAAGTACCGATACTTACGATACCATTGATTGGTTGGTTAAGAACATAAAGGGCAATAATGGTAATGCAGGGATTTATGGTATCTCTTACCCAGGTTTTTATTCTACTACATCGCTACCAAATGCACATCCTGCCTTAAAAGCGGTTTCACCACAGGCACCCGTTACCGATTGGTTTATGGGAGATGATTTTCATCACCGTGGAACTTTATTTTTAATGGATGCCTTTAGCTTTATGGGCAGTTTTGGCGTTCCTCGTCCGAAACCGATTACACCAGATAAAGGTCCGAAAGGCTTCCAATTTCCTATTCAGGATAATTATCGCTTTTATTTAGAATCTGGTTCCATTAAAAACCTAAAGGATAAATATTTTGCAGATAGCATTCAGTTCTGGAATGATTTAGTGAAGCATCCAAATTTAGATACCTTTTGGAAAGCGAGATTAATTACCCCACATCTAACCAATGTTAAACCAGCCGTAATGGTGGTAGGTGGCTTTTTTGATGCTGAGGATGCTTACGGAACTTTCGATACCTATAAAGCAATTGAAAAACAAAATCCTGGGGCCAATAATATCCTAGTTGCGGGACCATGGTTTCATGGCGGCTGGGTACGTAGCGATGGGTCTTATTTTGGCGATATTCAATTCGGAAAAACTACCAGTATCGATTATCAGCAACAATATGAATTACCTTTCTTTAAACATTACCTAAAGGGTGAGGGAGATTTCAATGCAGCCGAAGCCAATATTTTTGTAACTGGAAGCAACGAATGGAAAAAATTTGCCAGCTGGCCACCAAAAGACGTAGAAAACAAAAATCTTTACCTTCAACCTAATGGGAAACTGGGCTTTGAAAAAGTGGGCAGAACCGATAGCTGGGATGAATATGTAAGCGACCCGAACAATCCTGTACCTTACCAAGATGGCGTTCAAGCCAGGCGTACACGGGAGTACATGATCGATGATCAACGTTTTGCAGCCCGCAGACCAGATGTTAAAACTTTTCAAACCGATGCCTTAACCGAGGATATCACTTTTACTGGGCCAGTTTTAGCAAACTTAGTGGTTTCAACTACCGGAACTGATGCAGATTATGTGGTAAAGTTAATCGATGTTTATCCTGAGGATGCGCCAAACCCAAATCCAAACCCTAAAAAT
Source organism: Pedobacter frigidisoli (assembly GCF_004331675.1). GTDB lineage: Bacteria > Bacteroidota > Bacteroidia > Sphingobacteriales > Sphingobacteriaceae > Pedobacter > Pedobacter frigidisoli. Next base: position 112,393 of record NZ_SJSN01000005.1, read on the forward strand.
TTAATTATGGGTGGATATGAAATGTTGGTTCGTGGTGAGATTATGCGTGGAAAATACCGCAATAGTTTCGAAAAACCAGAGGCATTTACACCTGGTGCAATCACTAAAGTGAATTATCCATTGCCTGATGTTGCACACACCTTCAAAAAAGGACATAAAATTATGATTCAGATTCAAAACTCTTGGTTTCCACTAGCTGATCGTAATCCGCAAAAATTTATGGATATTTATCAGGCAGAGCCTAGCGATTTCCAAAAAGCAACTCATAAAATTTACCACGACGTGAATAATAGCTCATTCATTACCGTTTCCGTTTTAAAATAAATCAACATGAAATACCTTAGCCTTATTATCATTCTATTTTCGGCCTCAAATTTATTTGCGCAAAGCGATGCCAATTATCCGAAAGAAAACTACACTAAAAAAGAGATTTATATCCCGATGCGAGATGGCACCAAACTTTTTACCGCCATTTATACACCGAAAGATGCTTCATCGAGCAAAAAATATCCAATGATTATGCAGCGCACCTGCTACAGCATTGCACCTTATGGCGAAGATAAGTTCCCAGCACGTTTAGGTCCATCAGAATTGATGATGAAAGAGGGCTATATCGTGGTGATGCAGGATGTTCGTGGTCGTTGGAAAAGTGAAGGCACCTGGACCAACATGACGCCTGTAATCGATAACAAGAAAACTAAAAAGGATGTGGATGAGGGATCAGACACATACGACACGATTGATTGGTTGGTAAAAAATGTAACCAACAATAACGGCAAAGTTGGTCAGTGGGGAATTTCGTACCCTGGTTTTTACACCGCAGCAGGAATTTTAAGTAACCACCCAGCCTTGAAAGCATCATCTCCACAAGCACCAATTTCCGATTTTTTCTTTGATGATTTCCACCACAACGGCTCATTTCTACAAAGCTATTTTTCTACTTTCCCAGTGTTTGGTGTACAGAAGACGGATACCACAAGTAAGGCTTGGTACAATAATCAATTGATCAATCCGAAAACAAAAGATGGTTATCAATTTGCTTTAGATTTAGGTCCATTAACCAATGCAGACAAATACTATAAAAATAATTTCTTCTGGCAAGAAACGGTAAATCACCCAAATTACGATGAATTTTGGCAAAAACGAGGTTTGCTTAAACACTATAGCACCGTTAAACCGGCTGTTATGGTTGTAGGTGGCTGGTATGATGCAGAAGATTTATCCGGTCCGCTGAATATTTACAAGACCATTGAAAAGAAAAATCCAAATGCATATAATACGATTGTAATGGGGCCGTTTGGCCATGGAAGATGGAGTCGTGAAACTGGCCACACCATGCACAGCAACGTTTATTTTGGAGATAGCATTGCTACATTTTATCAAAAGGAAATAGAATCGAATTTTTTTAATCATTTCTTAAAAGGCAATGGCGATAAAAATTCTGGATTGCCAGAGGCTTATATGTTCGATACTGGCAAAAAAGAATGGGAAACTTTCGCAAAATGGCCGGCTGAAAAAGCTTCAAAACAGAAATTGTATTTAGGTTCAGATGGTAAGTTAAGCATGACAGCTGCTGCCAAAGCGGGTTCTGTTAATTACATTAGTGATCCGTTGAAACCTGTACCTTATACCGAAGATTTGACTACAACTTTAGGCTTTACACCACATAATTACATGAGCGAAGACCAGCGTTTTGCGGGTCGCAGACCTGATGTTTTGGTTTATCAGACTGATATTTTAGATAACGATATCACTTTGGGTGGCGAAATAATGTCGCACTTAAAAATTGCCACTACTGGAACTGATGCAGATTTTATTGTAAAATTGATTGATGTTTATCCTGCTGATGAACCAAATAATCCATACATGCCAAACAAGAATATCACTTTAAGCAATTATTGGCAAATGGTACGTTCAGAAATTATGCCGGCTCGTTTCCGTAACAGTTTCGAAAAACCTGAAGCTTTAGTGGCCAACCAAAAAACCGATGTTAATTTTCAGTTGCAAGATGTATTGCACACGTTCAAAAAAGGGCATAGAATTATGATTCAGGTACAAAGTACAGCATTTCCGTTATTTGCTAGAAATCCTCAGAAATTTGTAGATAATCCTTATAAGGCAACGGAAGCCGATTATATAAAAGCCACTCAAACTATTTTTAACGATAGTTTTATCGAGGTTGATGTGATTAGATAAATTGAATTACAAATATGTCTATGGCAACCGTCATTGCGAGGCACGAAGCAATCTTACTACTAATGTTGATAGCGACCGCGTTAAGATTGCTTCGTGCCTCGCAATGACGAAAAATATCACAAAAAATGAAAAAACTACTCTTACTTTTTGCTTTCGCTTTAAGCATTTTCAGTGCAAACGCTCAACTCCTTGGCAAAGACCAAGTGAATTCCCGAGCAGATAGTCTGCGTGGAATGCTTACCCCTTTACGCACTTGCTACGATATTAATTACTACCATTTGGATGTTAAGATCGATCTTGATCAGAAATCAATAAGCGGCAGTAATGAGTTTGCTTTTACGGCGACACAAGATTTTACCAAATTACAATTCGATCTTTTTGCTAATTTAAAAATAGAAAAAGTCGTTTATAATGGCGCATCACTACCTTTTACTAGAGAATACAATGCAGTTTTTGTAACATTTCCTAAAGCGATTAAAAAGGGAAGCAAGGATAAATTCACGGTTTTCTATTCGGGTAACCCGGTAATTGCCCGTAATCCACCTTGGGATGGTGGCTTTATTTTCAAGAAAGATTCGGCAGGAAATCCATTTGTATCTGTTGCTTGCCAAGGTTTTGGCGCAAGTTGCTGGTGGCCAACTAAAGATCATCAAAGTGATGAGGTGGATAGCATGTTAATCAGCATCACCGTAGCCAAAACATTGCAAGAAATATCCAACGGAAGATTAAGAAATACGGTAGATAAAGCAGACGGTTACAAACAATATAATTGGTTCGTGGGTAATCCAATCAACAATTATGATGTATCATTTTACATTGGAAAATATGCGCACTGGCAAGATAGTTACAATGGAGAAAATGGAAAACTTTCCATTGACTATTGGGCCTTACAGGTTGATAGCGCTAAAGCTCGTCCACATTGGGATGCTGATGTAAAGCCAATGCTGAAGTGTTTCGAATATTGGTTCGGACCTTATCCTTGGTATAAAGATGGCTACAAATTGGTTCAGGCACCGCATTTAGGAATGGAGCACCAAACTGCGGTTGCCTATGGAAATCAATTTAGAAAAGGGTATTTGGGCAGAGACTTGAGCGGAACCGGACATGGTTTAAAATGGGATTACATTACCGTTCACGAGAGCGGACACGAATGGTTTGGCAATAATATCACCTCAAAAGATATTGCTGACATGTGGATACACGAAGCCTTTACCGATTACTCTGAAACGCTATTTACCGAATGCTCAGAAAATAAGGAAGCTGGCAACGAATATGTAATTGGTCTGCGAAAAAATATCGATAATGATGCTCCGATTATCGGTCCGTATGGCGTAAATAAAGAAGGTTCTGGCGACATGTATTATAAAGGTGCAAACCTCATTCATACCATCCGCCAGTTAATCAATAACGATGAAAAATTTAGGCAAATTCTTCGTGGCTTAAACAAAACATTCTACCACAAAACAGTAACTACAGCAGAAATAGAAAATTACATAACCAAGCAAAGCGGATTAAAATTAGACAAGGTTTTCGACCAATATCTTCGCCATGCAAAAATCCCTGTGCTGGAATATAAGATCAAAAACAGCACATTATCTTACCGTTGGATCACTGATGTAAAAGATTTCGATATGCCAATTCCAGTAACTTTAAAGGCTGGAAGTTTTGCGCTAATCAAACCAACGAACGAATGGAAAACCACTAAGATTGATGCAAGTGTAACCACTGAAAATTTTAAGAATGATCCGTTATACTACATCCAAATAAAAAAGGATCAGGATTAAATTGATTTAAGGATTTTTAAGATCTATGTCAAGAGATGAACCCAATGCAAATTCGCATTGGGTTTTATTTTTAGCAAAAATTTAATTCGATTGCCGTTAAACATTTGAATATCAATTTATCCAAAACCGAAAACTCAAAATTTATTCTTAATTTGGGTAATCAAACAAAGTTGTATGCTTACCAATCCAAAGACCTCTTCACGCAATGTGATTAAAACTGTTTTTAGTAATGCTGCTTTTGCTCGCACTCATGTTTGCTTTGTATGATGTTCTTCGGGCATTTTTTGGTGTATTTACATTCGCATTAATTTTCTCGGTCTCATTTGCTAAACCCTATGAAAAGTTGGTTAAACTTTTAAAAAACAAACGAAAGTTAGCCGCAACCATTTATGCTGTTTTGTTAATCTCCATTATCACACTGCCATTTGTATTTATCATATCTGCAATTGCCAATCATGTAAAAGAAGCCTCAATTTTATTACTGATGTGAAGCAACATGGCTTGCCACCGCTTCCAAATTGGATTGCAACCTTACCAATAGTTGGTGAACAAATTAAATCATTCTGGAAAAATATATTAATCAATCCACAGGAAACCATAGGCCCGCATGAGCCCCAGATTAAGGCAGCATTTAACCATGTTTTAACTACTGGTGCAGGAATGTTAGGTGCTACATTTCAGTTCGTACTGGGCATCATTATTTCGGCATTCTTTTTAGCTGGAGCCGAGAAAATGTTACTGCCTGTAAAGGCTGCAATGAAACATTTATTGGGTGCAAGAGATGGAATAGAATTGCTCCAAGCAACTGGCCAAGCTGTAAAAGGAATTTCTATTGGCGTAATGGGAACTGCATTTTTTGCGGCATTAATTTCATGGATTGGCTTTGCAATAGCGGGTGTTCCTTTTGCTTTGGGCTTGGCAGCGCTCGTCTTCTTTTTGGTGGTAATTCAAGTTGGACCTTTACTTGTTTGGATACCTTTAATTATCTGGTACGCAACTTTAGGTCACACCAGCTGGACCATCTTCTTAGTGATTTATGCGGTCGGCGTGATGATTATCGATACCATTTTGAAACCTATCCTCATTGCTAAAAGCGGTGGTAAACTTCCCTTTCTGGTTTTATTTCTAGGCGTTGTTGGTGGCATGATTGCTTGGGGATTTACAGGGATGTTTAAGGGCACAATTATCATGGCGGTTTTCTATACCATCTTTACAAAATGGCTCGAAAGAAGAAAAAGTGAACAAGATTTAACAACTGGTGCAACTTTTTAAAAAATCTACCGTCTTATAAAGAAAACCTATTTTAATCGCCTGTTGAGATCAACCTCGAAAAGGCACTAAACTCTACAATAATGAAAAAAATATTCGCCATTTTATTAGCTACATTAACCTTAACATCAAGCATTAATGTAATTGCAAAAGAACAAATCAACATCAATTCTTCAAAACATAACGATGATGAAAGAGATGTAAAAAACTTCAGCGGAGTTGCTGCCGGCGGCCCGATTAATGTAGTAATCACTTTAGGGAGTAAGGAAAGTTGCCGTTTTGAGGGAGATGAAGATGCCATTGCAACCCTAATTACTGAAGTAAAGGGAAATGTACTCATCATCCGCCCACAAAACAGCTGGAAAAGTTGGGAGAAAAAATACGAAAACAGAAAAATTACTGCTTATGTTACCGCTAAAACGATAACAAGCTTAACCATGAGTGGCTCTGGAAGCATGGCTATAAATGGAGCTGTTAACGCTAAGGATTTGGCAGCAACTTTAAGCGGATCGGGCAGCATCAAAGCAACGGTTGATGTTGATGATTTTACTGGCGTAATCAGTGGTTCGGGAAGCATCTCAATAAATGGAAAAGCAGATGATGCAAGCGTGGTAATCAGCGGTTCTGGAAATTTTGCAGGAAAAGGATTTTCAGTGAATGACTTATCTACAACAGTGAGTGGATCTGGTTCTGTGAATATCAAGGCTGATAGAAAAATTGATGCCGTAATAAGCGGTTCTGGAAATGTAAACTATTCGGGAAATGCAACTGTAGATAAAACAGTTATCGGTTCTGGCCGAGTAAGAAAAATCTAAAAAATTCTAATTAATTATAGGAACGTCTCGAAGCAATTCGAGACTTTTTTTTTGTTAAAACACTCCAGATCCCTACTATATTTCTTAAGTTTATTCAATTCTAAAGCTCAATGTATATAGTAATACTCCAATCACTTTTCAGTCGCGATCTTAAACGACTTAAGACTGAAATTGAATCTTATCAAACCGAATCAAATCTGTGGATTATTGATGCTAGCATTTCAAATTCTGCCGGCAATCTTTGTGTCCATTTAATTGGAAATCTGAATACTTATATCGGTGCAACTTTAGGCGGCACTAACTATATTCGAAATCGTGAACTAGAATTTTCATTAAAAGATATTCCGCAAAAGGAATTAATTCTTAAGATTGAAGAAACCGCTAAAATCGTAGATGAAACTTTAAGTAGGCTCACGGATCAGCAAATTGAAGTGGAATACCCAATGTTGGTTTTAGAAGATAAAAGCTCAACAGCATATTTCCTTACCCATTTAACAACACATTTGGCTTATCATTTAGGGCAGATAAATTATCATAGAAGGTTGTTGGATGAGTGAGCTAAACAACTACAATTGGGTATTAAACACTTATATTCGTGTATAAATATTTAAATTGAAATAGTAGTGCAAAGCGATGAGTTATTTGCCACTTTAGGAAGCCCCTGCAACAAACAGAAGAATGATAGAAATTGACGACATAATAGAATTAAAAACTAATAGAGAATCGGAACAGCTATCGTTTGCGACAAGATATTTAGTTCAAATCAATTTTACTTTCGACTTGACAGTAATTTCAGATGGCTTCCGCGGAACTTCTCATTTTTGTGTGAGGCGTGACCAAATTGAAAAAATGTGTTCTGACTTGACTACAATGAGGCAAGTAATATCAGGCAACACAATAATTGAAGACAACGATAGTGATGCAAATATAAATTTCCAAATGAAGCCTCACGGACAAGTAATTGTATATGGACAAGTTGGTGGTTCACATGAAGAAAATTACTTAAAATTCAGTTTTGAACCAGACCAGACTGGCATAGAACCTCTTTTGACAGACTTTCATAAGCTACTTAAAAACGAAGAACCTACAAATCTTTATGAAGCAATTGACTTGATATTATGGAAAGATTGGGACCCAATTGGCATTAATGATATTGCACCAAGGGATGAATATCAAAGCTACACACCAACTATTTTTAAATTAAAAACAATCGGAGCAGACAGTGAGACCATAGCAAAGGCTTTGCACGAAATAGAAGCAGTGACAATTGGAGTGTTAGGAAACCTTGACCATTGCAGGCAAGTTGCAGACAAAATAGTAACCCTGAAATGACAGAAAGAAAAGAGGCATTACCTAAACCGTTATAAACCATTTTGAAAAAACCGAGTAAAAACGAAAAACAAACTTAAAATGCGCTCTTACTTCATCATTGACCTTAAAATAATCATTTATAGCATTTTCCTATTGTCAATTTTACATTCATGTTCTACAGATAAAAAATCTTATTTTAAGACAATAGCCAAAAACGACCTCCCTTTGCAAATGCCTAAACGTGGAGAATGGCGTTATAATCATAACGAAACACCACAAACTCTAGAAGATTTTGTCAATGCTAAACCACTAACACCAAATCAACAACAAAAAATAATTTATCTAAAACCTATTGGTAACTTTTCCCCTCTCCAATTAAAGCAGATAGAGTATACCAGATCTTATATGGCTTTATTCTTCCAACTTAAAACGGTTATATTAGATAAAGTAGGTAATGTTGTAATCCCAAAAAATGCCAGAAGAATCGGACCGGAAAATCATGAGCAACTATTTGCGCCTTATGTTCGAGATTCGGTAGTAATGCTAAATAAACCAGCCGGCGGTATCGTAATAATGGGGATAACAGAAATGGATCTGTACCCAGATAAAAAGTGGAACTTTGTTTTTGGATTAGCATCCTATCAAAAAGGAGTTGCTGTAAGCTCAACTTTTAGATTACAGCACGGTCCCTTATCAGAAAGAAACTACCGGTTGAGTTCAACGAGGTTACTAAAAGTGAGTGCTCATGAAATTGGACACATGTTTGGCTTGAGCCACTGCCTGTATGCGCAATGTTTAATGAATGGAACAAATAGTATGAAAGAAACAGATAAAAGTATTTTAAGGCTCTGCTCACACTGCCAGAGAAAGTTAAATTCAACTCTAAAATACAACAATGAGAATCGCTTAGCACAGCTGATAGCATTTTCCAGAGAGAATAAGATGATCACCGAACTCTCCATGCTCAATGCAGATTTAAATGAGTGAACCAACTATCATAAACTTTATAAAGCGGCGAACTTTATTGTTAAACTAAAATACAAATCTTCTTCTCTCTTTTTCGGCTACAAATCCAGTAGATTCGGCTTCATTTATCAATTTGATTCTTCTGAAATTTGAAGCATCAAATCAATAGAAAATGAAAATTATCATAACAGGTTCGTTAGGTCATATTAGCAAGCCACTTACAAACGAGTTGGTGCAAAAAGGACATGAGGTTACCGTGATCAGCAGTAACCCCGAAAAACAAAAACAGATTGAAGCCTTGGGGGCAAAAGCTGCCATCGGTTCACTACAAGATGTAGATTTTTTAACAACAACTTTTAATGGTGCACATGCCGTTTACACCATGGTTCCTCCAGGAAATTACTTCGATCCTAACCTCGATTTATTAGCATACTTTACCGGCTTTGGGAAAAATTATGTACAAGCCATTCAAGCTTCAGGCATAAAACGTGTGGTTAACTTGAGTACAATTGGTGGAAATTTAGCAGAGGGCAACGGTATTTTAGCGGGTGCACACCAAGTAGAATTGCTTTTAAACGAATTGCCTGAAAACGTAACCATCACACACATGCGTCCCAATTCATTTTACTATAATCTATTTGGATATGTAGAAATGATAAAATCGGCTGGGATTATCGCTGCCAATTATGGTGGAGAAGATATCATTCCATGGGTTTCACCAATTGATATTGCTGCTGCCGTTGCCGAAGAATTAACATCATCCTTTGCGGGTAGAAAAGCCAGATCAGTAGCGAGTGACGATATTTCGGGCAATGAAACTGCCAGGATTTTAGGCGAAGCCATTAGTAAACCAGATTTAAAATGGGTTGTTGTTTCTGATGAAGAAACTTTAAATGGCTTGGTTTCTATTGGAATGAACCCAAAAATCGCAGCTGGTTTGGTGGAGATGTACGGCGCACTTCACAGCGGATTATTAGCGCAAGATTATTACCAAAATAAACCTGCCATAATGGGTAAGGTAAAAATGACAGATTTTGCTAAAGAATTTGCAACTGCATTTAAATAATTAATTACCTTAGATTATGGCCACCACTCATTTTCATAAATTTAAAACGATCAGCGAATTTCATAAGTTCAGAGGTTTACCAAAGCCCGAGCATCCGTTAATCAGCGTTATAAATTTGGCTGATGTTCATAATATGCCTGAGGGTAAAAACAATATTGTTTTCGATTTTTATTCCATTGCCCTGAAGAGAAATTTTAATGCCAAAATAAGGTATGGTCAACAAGAATATGATTTCGATGAAGGCATTATGTTCTTCATTTCACCTGGTCAGATTTTTCGGATTGAGGTAGAGAAAGCAAATCCTTTAAATCATTCGGGATGGATGTTGCTCGTTCATCCCGACTTTTTATGGAACACGCCTTTGGCCAAGATCATTAAGCAATGCGAGTTTTTCGATTATTCTGTACATGAGGCACTTTTTCTTTCTGATAAAGAGGAAAATACCGTCGCGACCATCATGCAAAACATACAGCAGGAATACCATTCGAATATTGATAAATTTAGTCAGAATGTGATACTTGCTCAACTAGAACTGTTGCTTACCTATTCAGATCGATTTTATCATCGCCAGTTTTTGACCAGAAAAATAGCCAATCATACCATCCTCGATCGAATAGAAAGTATGCTAGAAAAATATTTCGAAAATGATCAGCCAACAAAAGGTTTGCCAACCGTTCAATATATTGCACAGACTTTAAATATGTCTCCCAATTATTTAAGTGGCTTGCTAAAGGTTTTAACCGGGCAAAGTACACAACAGCATATTCACGATAAACTCATTGAAAAAGCAAAGGAAAAGTTATCAATAACCAACTTATCGGTGAGTGAAATTGCTTACGAATTGGGCTTCGAACATCCCCAATCCTTCAGCAAATTATTCAAAACCAAAACCAATCTTTCGCCATTAGCGTTCAGGGCTTCTTTTAATTAGGATCTGCAAATAGAATAAGATCGTTAGCTTAGAACTGCACGCCAATTACCCACATATTCTCCAGGTAATTAATCTTCTGACTAGCCTTATCCAGCTCATCCCAACCAGTGGTATGCACATTGGTTAAGTTTGTAGCGCCAACTTTGGTTGTATTTTGGAGATAAATGTTTTTCCAAACGTAGAATTTCAAACCCAATTTAGCCGAAATGCCATAACCAGAAATACTGAAATGGTTATTCCTGCCTTCACCAAAAAGTCGAACATCACTACGTGGAACGAGTAAACCTGCACCCAAACCTGTTTCTAAAGTCAACGACGTATTCCCTCCAGGAGCAACCCAAATATCGTCATACCGCTCAACCTCGATATTGGCATAATTGAAACCATCTGTATGTTCATACGTTAACATGTTTTCTTTAACGTTAATGGTTTGGCCGTTGTAATCTCCAGCCATGGACCCTGTAGGTACATTATCATGGGAAATGTTAGCACCAATATGGCCTGTAATGGCTACATTTTGTGGAATATCCATTACATATTTCATGTGATCCCAACCAATGGAAACACTGTAATTATCTTTAATGAAATAGCCAACGCGGATGTTATATTGAGGAACAGTAATTAAACCTGGATTTAAATATTGCCAACTCAACTTCGATTGCCTATCGTGAGCAACTACATCTTTTAATGTGAAATCGTAATTCGGACCTTGAAATCTGATATCGCTCTTATCATACCAAGAATGGTTATATCCCCAATGAAAATAAAAATCGCCCTTGCGAGAATCTTTTCTTTTATGTTCAGGATTAAATAAGCTTTTTGAAGTGGGTGCAACATCGGTTGATGAAGTAGTAATCTCTTGTGCCTGCATCCGCTTTCCAAACAAGAGCGCTAAAAATAAAATGGAGAATTTTTTCACGCGACAAATTGAGCAAAAAGCAGCATCAATTACAAGATCTTTAACATTTCGTAATCCTAGTGAGACAAAAAATGACTTTTAGACTTTAAAACCTAGTATATACAGCTAATTGAATGATGCTATTATTGGTATGGTTTGATAAATTTTTAACAGCTTGATTCATGTAACCTGCCTCAATATCTAACTTTTTCGAAAAACGGTACCCTAAGGCCAAATAGGCTCTATTTTGGTCGAAAACACTGTTATTAATCTTATCCTTATTTTGGAAGTTTAAGAAAACCTCGTTTTGTAAAGCCACGAAAGCGCCATTGGTAAATGTTGGCTGAGCTTTTTGCAAGGGCTGAATCAACCTAAAAAAGTAACGGAAACGCTGAGAAAATACTTCTTCATTAGGTCGCTCAATAAATCTTTGTTCAACCCTAAAACGATGACTTGCAAAAATTGATTTTAATTTATGTGTATAAATATATTGTTCGAAAATTCGGTGCTCGTTAAATAAATTTTTACTTGTGCCAATCAACCTCAAATCTGTAGTTTGCCACAAATATCCTAGTGCCACATTATGTTTATCATTGATAAAATATTGTAGTGCCGGGCGAATTAAGGTATTCCTAACATATCCCCAATCATCGGCAGAACGGATTTGAGCATCGAACTGCAAGCCCCATTTTTTATTAAACTTAGTGTTGTTTAAAAAAAAGAACCAGCCAGAATTTTGATATTGCGTTTGTGCAGAAAGCTTTCCTAATGCCATGAATGAAATCATAGCCAGTAATAATATTTTTCTCATAAAAAGATAATCCGGTTTATCTGTTGTGCCGCTAAATTAGCAGAAAATTATTAATGTAGAATACTAAAGTTTGGATTCGGGTCTTTCACATGGATAAGTCTTGAACTATGCAACCTTAAATAGTTGTAATATTTTAGCCACTTAAACGGGATAGTAGCGGCAGCCTCCGATTTTTCTATCGGAGCTATAGCGTATAGCCCGAAGAAATAAGCATAAAACTTACTGCAACTGCTTTTCTAATAAAACCCCTATCCGCTACTAAAACTGCTTTATTAAAATTTCATTTAGCGTTAAGGAATTAAAAATTTATCTTCGTTAAAGATTTGGCCTCAACATTACAATAAAAGCCAATTTCTATATTACAAAACGTAAAATAAGAACAAAATGATTATTGAACCGAGAATGAGGGGCTTTATCTGTTTAACGGCACATCCAGATGGTTGCGCTCAAAACGTGATGAACCAAATTGAATATGTAAAATCTAAAGGTGCTATTAATGGCCCTAAAAAAGTTTTGGTAATTGGTGCCTCTACAGGCTTCGGCTTGGCATCGCGAATTGCCGCAGCTTATGGTTCTGATGCAGCTACAATTGGTGTATTTTTCGAGAAAGCACCATCAGCAGGCAAAACAGCCTCTCCGGGTTGGTACAACAGTGCGGCTTTTGAAAAGGAAGCGCATGCGGCAGGTTTATATGCTAAGAGTATTAACGGCGATGCTTTTTCGAAAGAAATTAAGGAGCGTACTTTAGCAACCATTAAAGCTGATTTGGGTCAGGTAGATTTAGTGATTTACAGTTTGGCTTCTCCAGTAAGAAAACACCCTGATACGGAGGTTTTACACCGCTCTACTCTGAAACCAATTGGCGGAACTTACACCAATAAAACGGTTGATTTTCATACCGGAACTGTCTCGGAAATTTCTATTGAACCAGCAACTGAAGAGGATATCGAAAATACAGTGGCTGTTATGGGTGGCGAAGATTGGGCAATGTGGATTGATGCTTTAAAGGCAGAAAACCTATTGGCTGATGGCGCTACAACAGTTGCTTATTCATATATAGGCCCATCTTTAACTGAAGCCGTTTACCGTAAAGGAACCATCGGCAGAGCCAAAGATGATTTAGAAGCAACGGCTTTCAAAATCAGCGATAAATTGAAAGATATTAATGGCAAAGCTTACGTTTCTGTAAACAAAGCATTGGTTACACAGGCAAGTTCAGCGATTCCGGTAATTCCATTATACATTTCTTTATTATACAAAATAATGAAAGCGGAAGGTATTCATGAAGGTACGATTGAGCAAATCCAACGTTTATATGCAGAAAGATTATATACTGGCAGTGCTGTCCAAGTGGATGAGCAAGGCAGAATCAGAATCGACGATTGGGAAATGCGTGAAGATGTACAAGCTAAGGTTGCACAACTTTGGAAAGAAGCCACAACTGAAACCTTACCTGCAATTGGTGATTTAGCTGGTTACCGCTCAGATTTCTTAAGCTTATTTGGTTTCGAAATTGATAAGGTAGATTACCAGAAAGATGCGAATGAATTGGTGGAAATTGAGGGGTTAGTAGAATAAAAATACTTACATCCTCACCCTGTGAAAGTTTGTTCTTTGGATAATTAGTGGAAATCCCTCTCCAAAGGGGAGGGAAACAGCGTTTTTGCTTTTAACCAAGTAATTATAAGATAAATTTTAGAGGCACATCTTTGTTTTTCACAAAACACTTTAAAGCCCTTTCCTTGGGAGAGGGCTAAGGAGGAACAGCATTATTACTTACCTTAATTGGGTAAGGCTTTTGGGTTTCCGCAAAACACTTTAAAGCCCTTTCCTTTGGAGAGGGCTAAGGAGGAACAGTATTTTATTACTTACTTTAATTGGGAGAGGATGATGAATTTCGATTTACAACCTACATTAGAAAACGATTTAATTAGCCTTGTTCCGCTAAAAGCCGAAGATTTCGAAAAATTATTTACTGTAGCTTCAGACCCTTTAATTTGGGAACAGCACCCGAATAAAGACCGCTATAAACGTGATGTTTTCGAGAACTTCTTCAAAGGTGCTATGGAATCGAAAGGTGCTTTTATTGTTTATGATAAGGAAACTAGCGATGTTGTTGGCAGTTCTAGATATTACGAATTCGATGAGGAAAACAGTTCGGTAGCTGTAGGTTATACCTTTATCGGTCGCGATTTTTGGGGTAAGGGGCATAATGCTTCTTTGAAAAAACTGATGCTAGATTACGCTTTTCAGTTTGTAGATAAAGTGATTTTACATATTGGAGCCACTAACTTCCGCTCGCAAAAGGCAACGGAGAAATTGGGCGCCATAAAAGTAAGCGAAATCGAGGTAGCTTATTATGGTGAAGCCGTAAAATGGAATTTCGTTTACCAGATTGATAAGGATAAATGGGAGAACAGAGGATAGAACCGCTGATTCGCAGATTAAAATATTTTAATTAGCCACAGCTGAACGCAGATAAACCGGATATTATGAGGTTCAGCATTTTTATAATCTCAATCCTAAAAATCGCGGTGTCCATCCTTTTTATCTGTGGTTAATCTACGGTTGAAAATCTTTTTAAATCCATAGTTACATACAGCGCTAATTGGAATAAAATCGTATTTCTGCTTTAGTATTGTTATATTTGTATAAATCTCGATTTCACTCACTCCACATAAAACAAAACAATTAAATAAATATGGCTAAATCTCAGGCAACATACAGTAAAAAAGAGAACGAAAAAAAACGACTAAAAAAGCAAAAAGACAAGCAAGAGAAAAAAGAAGAGCGTCAGTCTAATGCAAAAAAGGGCCTAGCGCTTGAAGAAATGTTTGCATACGTTGATGAAAATGGTAATATCTCATCTACTCCACCAGATCCGAAAAAGAAGAAAGTTTTCAATATTGAAGATGTTCAAATCGGAATTACGAGACAAGAAGATATTATTGATGAAAACCCGATTAAAAAAGGAACAGTTACTTTCTTTAACGACAGTAAAGGTTACGGTTTCATTAAAAACACAGAAACTCAGGATAGTATTTTTGTTCACGCAAATGGTTTGGTAACTCAAATTAAAGAAGGCGATAAAGTTACGTTCGAAGTAGAAATGGGTCAGAAAGGACCAACTGCTGTTAAAGTATCAAAGGTTTAAGAAACCTAAAATTAATTCTCCATTTTACAGTTTTCTAAAACTGTAACACGATAAAAATTCTGCAGAAATATCTGCTGCGCTAGGTTTTATAACCATTTATAATTCCGTCTATTTAAGCATAAAACCTTGCGCATATTTTTTTTTTCTAAAAGACTTTTGTCTTTCCATTTAGTATAAATTCTAATTATTAGAAAAGCAGGCTTCGGCATTAATCGGCTACATCAGTCCCGCCATTGCTCATAGTCCTCATTCGCTGCGCTACACTCCGGGCTATTTAGCGCTGTCGGGTTTAAGGGGCAAAAACAATAATTCTTTTTTAACATATCGAAAATCCAATCCCGTCACTTGGGGAGGGCTCATGGGTAGAAAAAAGAAGTTATTTTTTCGTTTCGTAGGAACGTTTCGTACATGTAATTGGCAAAACTGGCTAGCCAAAATGCAACCCGAAATAGCAGTACAATCCTTTGTAAATAAACCCGATAGCAGCGAACACGTAGAGGCAGTCCTCGTGGCTGACAACGTAGTAAAGCGAATAGCGGCATAGGTTTCGCCATTAATTTTCAGTCGATCATTTCCAAAAAAACTAAAAAATAATTCAATCTCGGTGTGGAATTTGCAATACATTTACATCATTACAGCACACACAAAGAAAAATTTGAATTATGAAAAAGTTAATAGCAATTGCATTCGTTGCATTTTTCGGCCTAACCTCAGCAATGGCCCAACAAGTAGATTTACGCAAAAAAATAAGCGTTAGTGGCTCTGCCGAAACGGAAGTTACACCTGATATTATTTACATCAGCATTTCGTTGAAAGAGTACTTAAAAGACAACAATAGCAAGAAAAAAGTAGAGATTACTGATTTAGAAAACCAACTTTTTGCTGCTCTACAAAAAGCAGGCATAGCAAAGGAA
This sequence comes from Pedobacter frigidisoli, assembly GCF_004331675.1. GTDB lineage: Bacteria > Bacteroidota > Bacteroidia > Sphingobacteriales > Sphingobacteriaceae > Pedobacter > Pedobacter frigidisoli. Next base: position 128,508 of record NZ_SJSN01000005.1, read on the forward strand.
AATTTAACAATTAGCAATTTAAGCAGTTGGAATTATGCTACAGAAAAAAAGAAAAACCCTGATTTTTTAGCGAGCAAACAATATCGTTTAAAGGTGAGCGATTTAAACAAGTTCAACGAAATTATTGCTGCAGTTGATGTTAAAGGGATTGCAAACACCAATATCGAAAGCTATGATTATTCGAAAATGGAAAGCTTAAAGAAAGAGCTTAAAATCAAGGCCATTCTAGCTGCAAAGGCAAAAGCAACTTATATGGTCGAGGCTCTGGGCGATAAATTAGGCGGCGTTATCGATATTCAAGATGGTGGTGATGGCGCTATGCCGCAAGCAATGTACAGTAATGTGAGAATGTTGAAATCAGACATGAGTGCTGGTCAAGAATCGGCTGAATTAGATTTCAAAAAAATTAAGCTAAACTTTAGCGTAAACACAGTTTTCGAAATTAAATAGAGAAAGTCGACAACTTTATTAGTCAATATGAAACCTACCAGAACTTTTTGGTAGGTTTTTTGTTAGGTAGACATCGAAACACTAAAAAAATTAAATATTATGAAAAAATTCGTTTACACCCTAGCCCTTATTTTCACATTAGGAATTAGTTTCAACTCTGTTCAGGCTGCTGAAAAACCTGCAAAAAACCCTACGGAATTAACTGCAGAACAAACTTTAAAGTTAGAAAGAATTAAAACCCGTGTTGAAGAAATCAGAGACATGGATAAATCAAACCTGACAAAATCTGAGCGTAAAGCATTACGTAGCGAACTGAGAGAGTTAAAAGGTCAGGCTCGTGCAGTTTCTGGTGGTGTTTACCTTTCAGTTGGTGCAATTATCATCATCATCTTATTATTGATCTTGATTTTATAATCAAACATCGAATACAAAACACATCTACCTATAAAAAACAAAAAGCTTTGCATTACTGCAAAGCTTTTTTTTGTGATAAATTCCCTCATTTCGGTCTGTGATGACACAAACCGAAGAATGAATTTACGCAAGGTATGGAGTTTTCGTCATTGCGAGGTACGAAGCAATCTTAAAGCGGTCGCTACTGGGCTACCCCTAATAGTAAGATAGCTTCGTACCTCGCAATGACGAATTATTGATAATTAATCAATCATATCAAAGCCTGTGTATTTCACTAATGCTTCGGGAATTTTTATTCCATTTTCTGTTTGATAGTTTTCTAAAATCGAGGCAACAATACGCGGCAATGCCAATGCGCTTCCATTAAGTGAATGTGCCAATTGTGCCTTACCTTCTTTTCCTTTAAAACGAAGCTTCAAACGATTGGCTTGGTAAGTCTCGAAATTGGAAACTGATGAAACCTCTAGCCAACGTTCTTGCGCCGCACTCCAAACTTCCATATCGTAAGTCATTGCAGAGGTGAAACCCATATCGCCACCACACAAACGCAAAACACGATAATGTAAGCCCAATTCCTGCAATAAAGATTGCACATATTGGCTCATTTCCTCCAGCGTTTCGTAAGATTTATCGGGATGCGTAATTTGCACTACTTCAACCTTATCAAACTGATGTAAGCGATTTAAACCACGAACATGAGCACCATAAGAACCTGCTTCTCTACGGAAACAGGGAGTATAAGCAGTATTTTTAATCGGTAAATCTTCTTCCTTAAGAATCACGTCACGATATAAATTGGTAACGGGAACCTCCGCAGTTGGAATTAAATATAAATCATCGACAGTTGAGTGGTACATTTGTCCCTCTTTATCTGGCAATTGCCCTGTTCCAAAACCTGAGGCTGCATTAACCAAATGAGGAACTTGCATTTCTCTGTAACCCGCAGCAGTCGCATGATCTAGAAAAAAGTTAATTAAAGCACGTTGTAGCCTCGCTCCTTTTCCCTTATAAACCGGGAAGCCTGCGCCAGTTATCTTCACGCCTAATTCAAAATCAATGATATCGTATTTTGCGGCCAGCTCCCAATGTGGTAAGGCTTTAGTTGGTAATTCTGCTGGCGAACCATGGAGATAAACCACTTCATTTTCTTCTGCAGTTGAACCTTTTGGCACTAAATCATAAGGGAGGTTTGGCAACTGAACCACTGCGTTAAATTGAGCTGTTTCCAATTCATTTAATTTTTCAGTAAGGTTTTTAATATTTTCTTTATGAGAAGTTGTTTCTGCTTTGATTGCTTCTGCTTCTTCTTTTTTGCCGGTACGCATTAAATCGCCAATTTGTTTGGCTGCTGCATTTGCTTCTGCGGAAATACGATCGAGCGAAGTTTGAGTAGAGCGACGATCTTCATCAATTTTAATGATTTCATCTACCAACTCTGGTTGTTTAAAGTTACGCACACTTAAACGTTCTAAAACTTTCTCTCTATTTTCGCGGATATAGTTAACTTGCAGCATTATTTAATTTTTTTACAAAGATAGAAAGAGTTTTCAGTTTTCAGTTTGCAGTTTTCAATCTTGATACTTGATACTTGATACTTGATACTATGAGTGGCAAACTATTTCTCGTACCCACGCCAATAGGCAATTTGGAAGATATGACCTTTAGGGCTATCCGGATTTTAAAAGAATGCGATTTAATTTTGGCGGAAGATACCCGCACCAGTGCCCCAATGTTGAAGCATTTCGGAATCGATAAAAAAGTATTTTCTCATCACCAGCATAATGAACATAAAGCAACCTCGGAGATCATTAAATTCTTAAACGAGGGACAAAAAATTGCCTTAATTTCTGATGCTGGCACGCCAGCAATTTCCGATCCTGGTTTTTTCTTGGTTCGCGAAGCGATAAAAAATGAAATCGCTGTAGAATGTTTGCCTGGTGCTACGGCCTTTGTTCCGGCTCTTGTTAATTCTGGTTTACCTGCCGATGCTTTTTGCTTTGAGGGATTTCTTCCCGTAAAAAAGGGCCGACAAACGAAGTTTAAAAAACTGGCGGAAGAAGATAGAACAATTATACTTTATGAAAGTCCACATCGTTTATTAAAAACTTTGGAAGAATTTGCACAATATTTAGGTGCTGACAGACAAGCATCTGTAAGCAGAGAATTAACCAAGATGTTTGAGGAAACTGTTCGCGGAACTTTAGTTGAAATAAAAACACATTTCGAGAACAATACTTTAAAAGGAGAATTTGTAATTTGCATTGCTGGAAAATCGGTAACGAAAAGCAAAAACAAATATGATGATGCTGAAGAGTAGGATTAATTGAATTAGCGACATGGAAAATTTAATTGAAGAACATTTGCCAGAAATAAAAAGTCTTTTTAAAAAATATGATGTTAAAGAGGCCTATTTATTTGGTAGTGCAGCAAAAAATAAACTAAAAGAAGATAGCGATATTGACTTTCTAATTAATTTTTCTGATAAATCTAACTTTGAAAACTACGGCAATAATTATTTTGATTTGCTTTATGCCTTACAAGATTTACTGAAGAGAGATGTTGATTTAGTTGCAGAGGAAACACTAAGTAATCCATATTTAATTGAAAGTATTAATCAAAGTAAAATTAAATTGATATGAGATTATTAGAAGAAAAAAAACTTCTTACTGATATCAAAATCTCAATTGAGTCTATTTACGACCACTTAGAAAACAACTTTGATTTCGAAATCTACAAAGCAAATAAAACCAAAAGAAGAGCTGTTGAAAGAGAGGTTGAAATTATTGGTGAGGCAATTAATAAGCTACTAAAAGTAAATGATAAAATAGTTATTTCTTATTCAAGGCAAATCGTTGATTTGAGAAATAAAATAATCCATTCTTATGATAATGTCAACGATATCGTTATATGGAAAATTATAATTAAAGATATACCCGTTTTACAAAAAGAGATATCAAACTATCTCGAAGAAAAAATTTAAACCACATTATGATTAGCATAGATAGATTTTTAAGTGACGAACAAGATCCAAAGGCAGTTGAAAAAGTTATTGGAAAATTAAACGACCTTTTAACTATAGGCGAAGAAATTTTATATTTAGCGGTACAAAAAAAACCAGCAGTAAACTTGTTGCCAGATAGCATTGCCATCACCAATAAACGTATTTTTTATTGTGAGCCAGGTAATTTGGGCTTAACAATGAACTTCAAGGATATTTCTTTGAAGAACATTAAAGAGGTTTCTTTTAAGGAGGAATTATTTGGTTCTAAGTTTATTTGTGTGCCGCAAACGGGAGAAAATATCGTTACAGAATTTATCCCTAAAACGCAGGCAAGAAAATCATACCAAGCGGCGAATGAGCAACTCGAAATCTATAAAGAAACGCTTCATCAGCAAAAAATAGAAGAAAATAAAGTTGCTGATGCACCTGTTATTGAGCCTATCCAATCTTTTGCCGATTTTGCACCAATCGAAGCGCCAAGCCCCGAACCAGAACCCATTCAAATTGCAGAGGTTGTAGAAGAACCAGAGGATGAGGCAACGCTAAAACTTAGGAAGTTGAAAACCTTGTACGACAAACACTTGATTACTCAAGAAGAATACGAAGCCAAGAAAGCGAATATTTTAGATAGTTTGTAGCTACAATAATCCGTCATTGCGAGGAGGAACGACGAAGCAATCTTATTTAAAGAATCAAAATCTCAAAAATCACAATTAAAGATTGCTTCGTCACGATAAAATCGTGCCTAGCAATGACGGAATATCCAAAATGAAATCCAAACAAACTTACCTCCTCGCTTTATTAAGCGCATTTTTACTTTGGCTTGCCTGGCCTCCAATACCTTTTACAACTCCACTGTTGCTAATTGCGTTGGTGCCACTATTTATTGCCCTAGAAAGCATATCCAAAAGCAACATTAAAAAAGCAGGCAAACGTATTTTTCTGACCGCAGGCTTAACATTTCTACTTTGGAACACCGCATCCATTTATTGGGTTTATAATGCTATAAGTGCTTATAATGGTGTGGCAGTGGCCATTCCAGTATCCTTAATACCTTATGGTTTAGGTGCTTTATTAATGACATTTGCTTTCTGGCTCTTCTACCGTTTAAGCAAATACGCCAACAGAAAAATCGCTTACCTCGGTTTAATTTCATTTTACATTGCTTTAGAATATTTACAGCAAACCTGGGATTTAGCTTTTCCTTGGATGACCTTAGGCAACGGCTTGGCTGGCATGCACCAATTGGCACAATGGTACGATTACACCGGAATTTATGGTGGTTCGCTTTGGATTTTATTTAGTAATATTTTGGCTTTCGAAGCTTATAGAAAGTTCAAATCTCAAACTGGTTATTTAAAATATAAGCCGCTGGGAATTTGGGCACTCATTGTCATCATTCCCATTGGAATATCATTAACTAAATATCTTACCGCCAAACAAATAGGAACCCCAAGTAACGTAGTGGTGGTTCAACCGAATATTGATCCTTATTTAAAGCTAAGCGATATTCCACCTGCAGAACAAATCAAGATTTTAACCCATTTATCAGATTCTGTAGCCCAAACCAATACTGAATATTTTATTTGGCCTGAAACAGCACTTCCAATTTATGCAGATGAAGACAGAATAAGAAGCTATCCGGAAATCATTGGTTTACAAGGATTTTTAAATAAATACAAGAACGGGACATTAATTACTGGAATAGAAACTATAAAAATCTATCCTGATAAGCGAACAATATCTGCTAAAAAATATCCTAATGGAATGTATCTCGATAACTTCAACTCTGCTATGCAGCTCGAAAACTCTGCTAACGTTCAGTTTTACCATAAATCGAAACTGGTTCCAGGTGCAGAAAAAATGCCTTTCCCAAAAGTTTTCTCTTTTATGGACGGTGTATTTTCTCAGCTAGGCGGAAGTGTAAGCGGTTGGGGTTGGCAAGAAAAACCTAGCGTTTTATATGCTCAAAGTGGAATAGGCGCCGCTCCAGTAGTTTGTTACGAAAGTTTATGGGGAGATTGGATTGGCAAGCAGGTTAAGGATGGAGCGCAATTTATAGCCATTATTACCAACGATGGCTGGTGGGGAAATACTTCTGGTAAATCTCAACACGAAATGTACGCCAAATTGCGGGCAATAGAAACCCATCGTGATGTTGCTCGTTCGGCCAACACAGGAATTTCTTGTTTCATTAATCAACGTGGCGATATTAGGCAAAGTACCAAATGGTGGACAAGAACCGCAATTAAAGGAGATATTAACCTTAATGATGAAATTACTTTTTACGTTAAAAATGGCGATCTTATCGCAAAAATATTAAGTGCTTTGGCCGTTATCTTGGCACTAACTATTCCATATAGAAAATGGGTAAAAAAATAAAAGTTCTAGCTGTGCTATTTTTATTTATAGGTTGTGCAAAAGCACAAATTTATTTAGATAGTCTTGATAAACAATCTAAAGCAATGGTATTAGCATTTAAGGAGAATGATTTTCAAACGCTATTAAAATATACACATCCAAAAATCATCTCACTTATGGGTGGGGTTGATTCAGCTCTGGTAACTCTTAAAAAAGGTGTGGAAATAATTAAAGAACGAGGTGTTTCATATATTGAAGTGAGTACGGGAAAATATGAACAAATAATTAAATTGGGGCAAGTAATTCAATGTTTAATACCTCAAATTTCTGAAGCGAAAGTTCGGGATGAAAAGATCAAAGCTAAGAGCTATTTGATAGGCATTTCCTACAATAATGGAAAAAATTGGTATTTTATTAATGCCAATAAAGAAAGGGAAATGCAACTTAAAAAGTTAATTCCAGAGATTAGTAAAGAGTTAATTATACCAGAATTCACAATGACAGCTAACTAAAATAACATGCAGCACATTAAAAATCTTCGTTGGTCTATCCTTATATTATTGTTAACCTTAAACTTTGGATGCGATCAAATTTCAAAAAAAATTGTGCGTAGCGAGATTAGCGATTATGAGCACATCAGTATTATCAAAGATCGTTTTACACTTACTAAGGTAGAAAATAGTGGTGCTTTTCTAAGTTTGGGCGATCAAATGCCCTATATTTTCAGGTTAATTATCTTAACTGGATTACCATTATTGTTCCTCGGTTATGGTTTGTATTTCTTATTTGCAAAACGTAATCTGCCAATTAGCATGCAAATCGCTCTGTGCTTTTTAATAGGTGGTGGAATAGGTAATCTTTATGATCGCATTGTTCATGGATCTGTAACCGATTTTATGCACATGGACTTCTACATCTTCCAGACTGGCGTTTTTAACTTCGCTGATATTTCTATTATGATTGGCGTTGGTGTGCTTTTAATCCAATCGTTTCGAGGCAAGGTAAAACAGACCGAAGAAACTTCAACTGAAATGGAATAATTGGTTTAAAATGATGATTTCTTAACAAATGAGAAATGCATTTTTACAAACATATAATTATCTTTAGTTGTTAATCAACCAAAATAAAATATCATTATGAAAAGAAATGCAACAGCCGTATGGCAAGGCTCTATTAAAGAAGGAAGTGGTAAACTTACTACTCAAAGCACAACTTTAAGCGATACACAATATTCATTCAATTCTCGTTTTGCTGAAGGCGTAGGAACAAATCCAGAAGAATTAATTGCAGCTGCCCATGCTGGATGTTTTACCATGAAACTATCTGCAAACTTAGCTGAAGCAGGTTTTACGGCTACTAAATTAGAAACTAAATGCGAAATTAACCTAGATCCATCAAAAGGAGAAATTGTAGAATCGCATTTAACATTAACAGCATCTGTTCCAGATTTAACGCAAGAAAAATTTGATCAATTGGTTGCAGATGCAGAGAAGAACTGCCCAATCTCTAAACTATTAAATACAACCATTACTGTTGATGCTACTTTAGCATAAGACAATAAAAAATATTATAGAGCAACTTCTACATAGGGGTTGCTTTTTTTATGAAATTTATACAGGTTGTTATTAAACTGGTTAATTGTGAGAAAACCTGTAAAACACAACTATTTAATTGACAGTTATTTGTGCAATTGAAAACTGACTAATCTCAACTTTATTTAATAGCTTGGTATCTCAATTCATCGATATGAAAAAGTCCCTTATTATTTTAAGTATAGCTGTCTACCTAGTAGGCTTAAATAATGTTAGCGCAAGCACGTTGAGTCAATCCCATCAAAAAGCTTTTATCTCATTAAAGGCTATACAAAAAGTTGATGATGATAAAGAGAAAAGGAAGTTGGCAGTACAGAAAATGACCAACCAGCAGGATTTATTTCATGTTGCCAGCACTGATGAAGATAAGGAGATCAGAAAAATTGCGGTAGGAAAATTAAAAATACAGGAAAGCTTATTTCATGTTGCAAGCACCGACGAGGACAAGGAAATAAGAAAACTGGCTACCGGAAAAATTACTAATCAAGAAAGTTTATTTCACATTGCCAGTATCGATGAAGATAAAGAGATTAGAAAACTAGCTGTTGGTAAAATCAGCAATCAGGAAAGCTTATTCCATATTGCAAGCCTTGATGATGACAAAGAGATAAGGAAAATGGCAGTTGAGAAAATGAATACACAAGATCATTTATTTCACATCGCCAGTAATGATGAGGATAAGGAAATCAGAAAGATTGCAGTGGAGAAGATGAACATAGAGGAAAGTCTATTCCACATTGCTACGTTTGAAAAAGATAGAGAAATTAGAAAAATGGCTGTCGAGAAAATCAGTGATTCAGAAAGTCTTGCTCACATTTTGAATTCTGAAAAGGACAACGAGATTAAAAAAATTGTCCGTGAGAAATTAGATAAATCAGCTGCAAGCAACTGATCTAACTGAAATGCTGAGGTATTCAGTAGTTGATTTCCATCAGCATTATTATTCTTTTAAGCCATATATTTCCCTACAATTGGCATTCTTCTTCCCATACCAAAAGCTTTCGGCGAAACGCGTAAGATTGGTGGAGTTTGATAGCGCTTAAATTCTGCGATATTCACCATTTTTAAAATCCGCTGAACCAATGCCTCATCAAAACCTTGGGCGATAATGGCTTTTGATCCCTGTTTCCTTTCGATATGTTGATACAGAATTTTATCAAGAATATCATATTCGGGTAGCGAATCAGAATCTTTCTGATCTGGCCTTAACTCAGCCGATGGCGGTTTAACAATGGTATTAATCGGAATAATTTCTCGATCCTTGTTGATGTACTTTGCCAGCTCAAAAACCTGTGTTTTATAAACATCGCCAATCACGCCGATTGCACCGCACATATCGCCATATAATGTTCCGTAACCCACGGCGCACTCACTTTTGTTAGAAGTATTAAGCAAAATATAGCCAAACTTATTACTCATTGCCATGTTAACTATCCCACGAATACGGGCCTGAATATTCTCTTCTGCTAAGTTAAATGGTAAACCTTTAAACGCTGGAGCAAGGATAAGATCAAAGGCTTCAGCGGCTTCTTTAATGGGCACAATTTCATGCATACAGCCAATATTGTTCACCAAATCCATAGCATCATTCACAGAATGATCTGAAGAGAATTTAGACGGCATTAAAACCGACATTACATTTTCTGCTCCCAAAGCCCGGCAAGCCAAAGCACAAACTACTGCAGAATCGATTCCGCCAGATAAACCTAACACAGCTTTACTAAAACCAGATTTCCGAAAATAATCCTTAATTCCTAAAACGAGCGCATCGTGAATTTGCTCAATATCAGTCAATCGCTCTGGTTTAGGATATTTATTGCGCACATTTTCTACCTCAGCCAAATCAAAAACCTGAAGATCTTCCTCAAAGTATTTCATTTCAGCTTTCATTGCACCATCGGCATCGAAAACTAGCGAACCACCATCAAAAATAATTTCAGTTTGCGCACCAACTTGGTTTACATAAAACACCGGCAAATTATATTTCTTGGCATTATCAGCCAATACTTGAATTCGCTCATCATCATGTGTATAAGAAAATGGAGAAGCGGCGATATTAATCATGATATCAGGCTGCTGCTTGATCAGTTCATCCATCGGGTTAGAAACATACAACGGATTATCGTTAATGTTCCAAAGATCCTCACAAATGGTTAACGCGATTTTTTTTCCCTTGAAATCGATACAATTGAAATTGGTAGCGGGCTCGAAATAACGGTATTCATCAAACACATCATAAGTAGGCAAAAGCGCCTTTTTCGCCACGGCCTTAACTTGACCATTTTCTATAAAATATGCTGCATTAAATAAATCCTTACCCTGAAGAATATCATTTCGAATGGGTAAGCCCACAATGCAAGCAATATCAATACAATGTTTGGCAATTTCTAAAGCTGCAGTTTCACAGAGTGAGATAAATTCATCAAACTCCAAAAAATCGCGAGGCGGATAACCGCAAATGGCCAACTCGGCAAATACGACCAGGTCTGCACCTTTATCTTTTGCCAATTGAATATTATCGATTATTTTTTTTGTGTTCGCCTCAAAGTTTCCGATATGATAATTGAGTTGTGCAAGCGCTATTTTCATTTTCTAAGTATTGAGTATCAGGTATCAAGATTAAAAGAACAAGCCAAAGTTAAGGGCTAGATAATGATTTTTAACATCTCTGGTTCCATCTTTTGCAATATTAGTAAAACCATTGTTAAAGGTTAAGCCTGCAAGGATACTCGTATTTCCAGAGATATCAAATTCACCTCCGCCGCCAATGATTAAGCCGGCACGGTAAAATCTACTGTAATCGGTGATGTTAACATTGTCGCCAACTTGTGCACTGCTTCTGATAGCATCTTGTTTCGCACCAATCATAAAAGAGTTCGATAAGCCAAACTGCCCGTACCAACGTTTCCCATCAGCTTTTAAAGTTTTTAATTTTATGGTTAAAGGCAAATCGATATACTGCATTCTGTATTTTAAATCGTAACTCACTGGAATGGCATTACTGCTTGTTGCATGGTATGGCGATACATTTACCTCTGTACTTTTCCCGTTGATGGTAGTTATGGTCAAAGCAGTTGAAAAACTGTAGTTCGGGGCGAAGTTAAAGTCTCCAATTAAGCCGTAAGAAAATCCAAGCCCAACGCCTTCCGTTTTACCTTGCTCGGGTTTTATCCACCCAATGGTTGGTGTAGCCGTTAAACCCAATCTAAAACCATAGTTCCTTACTGCAAAATCTTGCGCGTAAACACCAAAGCTAATAAAGGATAGAAGTAGAATTGTCGTTATTTTTCTCATGCTGATTTGGATTAATTACCTCAGTAAAGCTGTACTGAGATTGATCGTTAAATTTGTTTTTACAATGTATTTAACAACAAAAGTATTTTCTCTAAGTTTGTTGTACATGATGTATAACGTAAAACACAGGCAAATTTATCTAATTTTTCTTTTTGCCATCATATTTATTTCTTGCAAGCATAGCAACAGGCCTGATGTAAGTAATATTAAACTCGATATTAAAATAGAAAGATTTGATAACGAGCTATTTGCTGGCAAAAACAAAAACATTGTTGAGGTAGATAAACAACTTGGCTCAAAGTATGGCATCTTTTATGATGACTTTATCCGTAAAATGCTTGACAGTAAACTTTCAAATACGGAGTCATTATCAAGCTTATATCAAGATCAGGCTTATTTAGATTTAACCAAGGAAGTGGATAGCGTTTTTCCGAACCTCAAAGTACAAGAAGCGGACTTAACAGAGACTTTTAAATACATTAAATACTATTATCCGAAAGCAAAGGTTCCTAAAATGATCTCCTTTGTTTCGGGTTTTGCTTACCAAATGCCCGTTGGCGATAATTATTTAGGCATTGGCTTGGATATGTTTTTGGGCAAGGATAGCAAATTCTATAAATCTATTATAGAAAATGTTCCACTCTACTTATCTAAAAGATTTACACCTGAATATATTGTCCCTCGTGTAGCGGAAACCTATGCACATGAAGAGCTTTTTCAAGAACCTGATGAAAACAGAACCCTCTTATCGAAAATGATCTTTCAAGGGAAAGTGCTGTATTTTCTAGATCAGGTTTTACCCGAGAATACTGCTGATAGTACTAAAATAGGTTATACAACACAGCAAATGGAATGGGCACAAAATTTTGAAGGCGATATTTGGGCATACTTTTTAGAGAATAATTATTTGTTTGAAACCGACTATCAAAAGATACAGGTATTTTTATCTGAAGGACCTTTTACGCCTGGTTTGGGTGAAAATAGGGAATCGGCACCAAAATTGGGTGTTTGGACTGGTTGGCAAATTGTGAGGAAATATATGGCTGCGCATCCTGATATAACCTTGCAACAATTAATGGCAGATAACGATGCACAAAAGATTCTGAATCAATCAAAGTATAAACCGAAACAAAAGTAATTGGGCAGTTTTCAGTTAGCAGTTTTCAATATTATACAATTAACCGATTAGACATTTCAAAAAATCAACCCTTAAACATGAAAGTTGGCATTGTATTATCAGGCGGAGGAATTAGAGGAATAGCTCATTTGGGTGTTTTGAAAGCTTTCAGCAATTTAGGTATTACCTTTAGTCACATTAGCGGTACAAGTGCCGGGGCAATAGCCGGAGCATTTTTTGCTGCAGGAATCGATCCAGAGGAAGGACTAAATATATTCTTAAGAACTAAATTATGGCGTTTCGTTCGTCCAGCAGTTGGCTCCTTAGGTTTAATTAATATAGAAAATACCGCACAGATATTAAAAGAATATTTCCCTGAAGATTCCATCGAGAAACTAAAAATTCCCTTAACCATTGCTGCCGTAAATTTTAGCGAGGGCAGGTTGGTTTATTTTACAAAAGGCCCGTTAATTAGAGCAATTCATGCTTCAAGTTGTATTCCAGGCATATTCAGACCCATTATGATTGACGGTCAAATGTATGTGGATGGTGGGATTTTGAATAATTTCCCAGTAGAACCCTTAATGGAGGAATGCGATTTTATTATCGGGTCATCTTGCAATCATTTAAAACCCGTTGATAAAATTACTGGAATTACGAATTTAATGGGTAGAGCTGGTGTAATGTCGATCAATCATGATATGGAACGAAAAGCGAAGTTTTGTAACGTCATGATCGAACCTAAAGGCTTAGGCGCAATTAGTACTTTCGATATGAAACGAGCTGAAGACATTTATTGGCTGGCACACGAAGAAGCGCTAATTACAATCAGAAACCATCCAACGATTAGGGAGCTTATAACCCCCAACCCCCTAAAGGGGGCTTTGCCTTCCCAACGGAAAGGCAGTTTGTAAAGGCTTTTTTATTTATTGTAAATTTCGAAAGGATATGATTTAATGAATCCCCAATTTGTATCATCGTTCAAATCGGATTCTATAGCATTATTAGGAAATTCCTGTCTAATTCTTTCTATCTTATTCAGATAATCGGTTTGCTCTGATATATAGTACCAGTAATTTCGTTCACCTCCGTATGTTTCGATTAAAAAAATAATTCCTTCTGAATGATCATCAAAAAGATTGCATAAATCCGAATCAAAATCACTCAAGGATAAATTATAATCAGATTCAGGAAGACCGTTTTGCTTTACTTTATCAAGATGGTGTGAAATATTTAAACGTTGTGTAAATCTGATCTTGTAATTCCAAACATCTTGATAATCGGGACGTCTTAAATACAAAGGAAATTCATCATATACAACATTCGTACTAATCCATTTCATATTCTTATAATCTAATGGAACGCTAAGAAACCAATTTAACCAACTTTTCTCCCTGTAAAACTGGAATAGCCTCGCAAACATTCAACTGCAAACAAAAAACCACATCTTCCTCAATATTCAATTGCGCCAAACGGTGACTATGAGAAGATTTATGAAGATATTTCCGCAAATCATCTTTCGCTAAGCTATATAAATCCTCAGCTGCAACACTAGAATCGTCGAAATGTTCAAAGTTTTTACGAAGCTTGCTTACCACTGCCCCAGCAAATAAGGTATCTTCCAAGTTGAATTGATCTTTCCATCCTGCACAAAGCAACAACACATTTTTGTCTTGTTTTTTGAGATACTCGCAAAGCGAATCTAGATTTAAAAAAGAACCAATAACCACCTGAAAAGCCCTTTTATTAGCTAAATGCAGAGCTTTCGTTCCGTTTGTTGTGGTGAGCACAATTATTTTTCCACTAACCTTTTCTTTAGTGTAAGAAAAAGGCGAGTTTCCGAAATCATATCCTTCTACAACCTCACCATTTCGCTCTGCAGCAAGCAGATACCCTTTATCTGAATAGTTTAGGCAATCTTCTACATTGGCTACTGGAATAATAGCCGTGGCACCATTTTCTATTCCGTAAGTAATGGATGATGTTGCCCTTAAAATATCAATCACCACCACAATACTCTGTTCGATATCGTATAAATCAATCAGTGAAGGCGTTAAACAAACTTCTATTTTTTTTGACATTTTTTGAGATTTGAGTATTGAGATTTGTGACATGAGATTTAGATGCACACCGCTCTCAAATCTCATATCTATTTTCTCAAATCCTATTTATAAAATGGAAACTTCACAATTTTAGCCTTAATTGGCGTATTGCGGATTAAGATAAAAACCTCAGTTCCTTCTTTCGAAAATTCTTTTGCAACATAACCCATACCAATTGCTTTTTGTAACGATGGTGCTTGCGTTCCTGATGTTACCTTACCAATAATATTTCCATCAGCATCAGCAATTTCGTAATCATGGCGAGGAATTCCTCTCTCTATCATTTCAAAACCTACTAATTTCTTTTGAATACCTGCTTCTTTTTGGGCTAACAAAGCCTCAGAATTGGTAAAAGGCTTAGAGAATTTGGTAATCCAACCTAAGCCAGCTTCAATTGGAGAGGTGGTATCATCAATATCATTTCCATACAAACAGAAACCCATTTCCAAACGTAAGGTATCGCGAGCGCCTAAACCAATAGGCTTAATACTATTGGCCTTTCCAGCTTCGAAAATCGCATCCCAAATTTTATCAGCATGTTCATTATCAAAGTAAATCTCAAAACCACCTGCACCAGTGTAACCTGTAGCAGAAATCACTACATTATCTACACCAGCAAAAACACCTTTAACGAAAGTATAATATTCCATCGATGCCAAATCAACATCCGTTAAACTTTGTAATGCATCAGCAGCTTTTGGACCTTGAATAGCCAAAAGAGAAGTTTTATCCGAGATATTGTGCATTTCCACACCTTTATCATTAAACTGCTGAATCCAGTTCCAATCTTTTTCAATGTTCGATGCATTAACCACCAACATATAACTTTTCTCATCAATACGGTAAACCAAAAGATCATCAACAATTCCACCATCCTTATTTGGCAGGCAAGAATACTGAACCTTTCCATCGTACAATTTCGATGCATCGTTACTGGTTACTCGCTGAATTAAATCTAGGGCATTTTCGCCTTTCAAAATAAATTCGCCCATGTGGCTCACATCAAAAACACCCACGCTAGCACGAACAGTTGCATGTTCTGCATTAATACCCTCGTAAGTAACAGGCATATTATAACCTGCAAATGGAACCATTTTAGCGCCTAAAGCGATGTGTTTTTCAGTTAATGCGGTATTTCTCATCGTATTTTTATTCTTGCGGCAAAACTACTAAGA
Organism: Pedobacter frigidisoli; assembly: GCF_004331675.1. Classification (GTDB taxonomy): domain Bacteria; phylum Bacteroidota; class Bacteroidia; order Sphingobacteriales; family Sphingobacteriaceae; genus Pedobacter; species Pedobacter frigidisoli. The sequence goes on from NZ_SJSN01000005.1 coordinate 144,014, forward strand.
AAAAGACAAAATTTTGAGGTTAAATTTTATGTAGGTTTAATTAGGTTTTGGAAATGAATGGAAGTATTTCATCGCATTTTTACCCCTGCTTTACGCTTTACTCACCCGATAAAAAAAATCGGGTTTCGTGTTCGCTCCAATCAGGTTCAATTAACGCAATTTCTTCTGTAAAACTTAAATTGCTATAAACCGTACAAGTCTTTATATTCGTTAAATCTAATTGTGAGACTTAATAATTAAAGCCCAGCTCAAACAACAAAATATCGTCAAGATGGCAACAGAAATTATCTCAACTACACCAGATCCTGAGATTGTAAGCACCAGAATTTTTAATTCACCGCAAGAGCTTGTATATAAAGCCTGGACAAATCCAAATCACTTGAAAAACTGGTGGGGGCCAAATGGCTTCACAAATACGTTTAATGAGTTCGATTTTAGGGTAGGTGGAAAATGGAGCTTCATTATGCACGGGCCAGATAAAGGCAATTACCCCAACGAATGTGAGTTTATTAAGATAGAGAAACCATCGCTGGTTGCTTGGAAACGTCATTCAAAGCCACTTTTTCAAGTTGTCGCAACATTTGAAAAAATTTCAGATAATGAAACGCAAGTAATTTTCAAAATGCTTTTTAATTCGCCTGAAGAATGCAATAAACTTAAAGGTTTTGTGGTGAATAAAAATGAGGAAAATTTCGATCGATTGGAGGTTGAGTTGGAGGCAATGAAATAGAACTTTGTCTAAATAATCACAATCTACCTCAACAACACTCAAATTTAACGCTAAAGTGCTTTATGATTGATTATAACATTGAAAATGAACTAAGACCTATTTTAGGTTTAAACGAACAAATTATCTGGACAGGCAAACCAAAGACTGGAATTATACTGAGAGGATCAGATGCATTTTTAATTCCGTTTAGTATACTCTGGGGAGGTTTTGCTGTTTTCTGGGAAAGCACTGTGATAGCTTCTGGTGGACCATTCTTTTTCAAGCTTTGGGGAATTCCATTTGTACTTGCTGGGCTTTACATTACCATTGGCCGTTTTTTCGTTGATGCAAAAAAGAGATCGAATACTGTTTATGGAATCACCTCCGACAGAATAATCATTAAATCTGGAATATTTAGCAGAGAGATCAAATCCTTAAATATCAGAACACTTTCAGATATCACCATCAATCAAAAGCCAGATAATACTGGAACGATTACACTTGGTCCGGTTGATTTTAGGTCTTCGATGATGCAAGGTGTGGAATGGCCAGGAGTAAAGCAAACACCTCAACTTGAATTCATCGAAAATGTAAAAAGTGTTTACGATAAGATTATCGAATTTCAAAGAAGCAAATGATGAATCCCAAAGTTGATTTTTACTTCGCCAAGGAAAAATGGCATAATGAACTAGAACTTTTAAGAAAAATTGTGCTCGATTGTGGCCTTAACGAAGAATTGAAATGGGGCGTTCCGTGTTATACATTTCAAAAAAGCAATGTTGTTCTATTACATGTATTTAAAGAGTACTGCGCCATTTTGTTTTTTAAGGGTGCTTTGTTAAAAGACAACAACGCTGTATTAATTCAACAAACCAAAAATGTACAAGCAGCCCGACAAATACGTTTTACAAGCATCGGCGATGTTTTAGAAAAGGAGAGTATTTTAAGATCTTACATTTTTGAAGCGATCGAGATAGAAAAAGCAGGCTTGAAAGTTGAGTTGAAAAAGAATACAGAACTGGAGCTTCCAGAGGAATTTCAAAATAAACTATCAGCAATTCCTGATTTGAAAACTGCTTTTGAAGCATTAACGCCGGGCCGACAAAGGGCTTACAACCTCTATTTTTCTGCTACGAAGCAATCCAAAACACGGGATTCGAGAATTGAAAAATGCATACCTCAGATTCTTAATGGAAAAGGATTAAATGATTAGGAACGTCATTATGGCTACAACATTCTTCAATATGGCAACATAGAACATTCTGCATAACAACACCTTTGTGATGTAAATTTTAAACAGAGAAAAATGAAAACAATTTTCATCACAGGTGCTTCAACAGGTTTGGGAAAAGCTACCGCAAAGTTATTTCAATCAAAAGGATGGCAAGTTCTTGCTTCTATGCGCAATCCCGAAAAGGAAACAGATTTAAATCAATTGCCAAACGTTAAACTTTTGCCATTAGACGTTACTGACCTTAGCCAAATCAATAGCACTGTAAAGGAAATCACTTCCAAATACAACATTGATGTTGTGTTCAATAATGCTGGCTATGGATTGGTAGGTGCGTTGGAATCGTACACCGATCAACAAATTACCCAACAAATCGATACGAATCTCACAGGTGTGATTCGTGTTGTACAAGCATTTATTCCTTATTTCAAGGCACAAAGAAAAGGGCTTCTTATTACCACCACTTCAGTCTGCGGATTTTCGTCAAATCCAATGTCGTCGGTTTATAATGCTACCAAATGGGCATTGGAGGGCTTCAGCGAAAGTATATCCTATGATTTAGCACAGTTTAATATTGGCATTAAAACCGTAGCTCCCGGTGGTATCAAAAGTAACTTCATCAACGGAATGCAAGCGGTAATTGACCAAGATTATGAAACGCTCAACAAACGACTTGGAGAATTATTCGCCGATGGTACCTTGATTGAATTTACGGAAGCCGAAAAAATAGCCGCAGTAGTTTTTGAAGCCGCTACCGATAACAAGGATCAATTACGTTACCTTGCAGGAAACGACGCTATAAAAATCAATCAACAAAGGCTGGAGCTTGGTGCTGAAAGCTTCAGAAAGAACTTAACGCATCTTTTTAATCTTGAATCTCCTTACAAAAGCATTAATTAATAGAAATGAAAGACAACACAGAGGCAGTAGAAATTACCACTTTCAAATTGAATGGTTATAGCTGTAAACAATTTATAAAAGCGAATAAGGAGATCGATGAATTTTTACAACGCCAAAAAGGTTTCAAATCGAGGAGAATATTTGAGCAAGGCAGCACCATCGTAGATATGCTGATTTGGGATGACGTGGAAACAGGCACCAACGCAATGCACAGATTAATGGCTGAGTTGAGCAATTCCATTGTACACGATATGATTGATCAAAGCACAGCGAGTTGGAATATTTCCACAGTGGAGCACGCCATTTAAATAATAAATTTGATAAATGAAAAGTAGCGATCGTATTCCTCAACAATTTACTTCCATACCGGAATTGCACAGGGCATTAGGCTTACCTAAACCCCTGCATCCGTTAGTAAGCTTAGTTAATTATGCAGATATTACTACGCCAGAAACCGATTTACCCAAAGTAATGACATTAGACTTTTTCAAAATATCCTACAAATTCAACTTACAGGGTAAAATAAAATACGGACAACATTATTACGATTTTGATGAGGGCGGCATATCATTTATATCACCTCATCAAATTATCGCCTCCAAAGAAGATGAGAAAGATTATTCTGGATATACCTTGCTTATCCATCCCGATTTCCTGCATAATTATCCATTATTAAAGACTATAAAAAACTATGGCTTCTTTTCTTATTCTGCTAATGAGGCCTTGTATTTATCCGCCAAGGAAAAGAGGACTATCTCCGAAGTTTTTGAACATATTTTAGAAGAACTGAATGGGAACATTGATGACTTTAGTCAAGATGTAATTATTTCGCACATTGAAGTATTATTGAATTACAGTAACCGATTTTATAAGCGTCAATTTATCACCAGAAAAGCAGCCAATCATAATATATTAACACAGCTGGAATCGCTTTTAAATCATTATTTCGATAATAAAAAGTCTTTAATTCAAGGAATTCCAACTGTTCAATATCTTGCAGAACAATTAAATCTTTCGCCTCGTTATTTAAGCGATATGTTGCGTAACCTCACCGGTCAAAATACGCAACAACATATCCACGAAAAACTGATTGAGAAAGCCAAGGAGTACCTTTCGGGTGATCGATTAACAGTGGCAGAAGTAGCCTATCAATTGGGCTTCGAACACCCACAATCATTCAATAAGATTTTTAAGAGAAAAACCCATTTCACCCCGATTGAATTTAAACAATCATTCCAAAAAAACTAAATAACCAACATGGAAAAAACTGATTTTGACACACTAATCGAACGCTCAAAAAATATAAGAACAGCGTATCATCAATTAGAATTACAGCATCATGGCAGTAAATGGACAATTGAGGAAGATACTTTGGCATTTCTTACCGATGCTGGTTTGGTTGGACGAAATACCATGTCGCAACAAGGACGATGGCCAAAAACAGAAACAGATGCTGAGTTAAAGCACAAATTAGGAGAATGTGTTTGGTGGTTAACTGTAATCGCAGACCGCATGAACATTGATATTAAGGATGCGGTTGAACACTTTTTAACAAAAACAGAAAATTTATTAGAGAAGTAAGCATTATACAAATACCCCGGAGAAAACTGCCTTGCATTTTTTTTAATATAAATTTGAGGTATATTAGATTTAAATATTAATCATTAACGCAATTATCCCTCAAAACGAATGAAAGTTAAACACACCATAATCATATTTGCCCTTGGCTTCGGTATGGATTTTATTGGCGCAATTTTAAAAATAATGCATGTTTACGGCGGAAGTTTTCTATTAATTGCGGCATTGGTCTTTAAGGTAATTGGCGGTCTTTTATTTTTCTACAAATTAATTACAAGCCCAAAATTAAAAGCTTTTATGAATTCATAATTTTTATCTTCCGGTTCGTAAATAAAGCTAAGCACTTACCAATCCATGATAAATTTCTAACATCTTTTTCGATATGAGATAAATACCGTGATCCTGCTCAACAGTTTTTCGGGCATTCTCCCCTATTTCCATCCAGCGTTTGGGGTTAATAATACATTGTAAAATGGACCGGTAAAACTCATCAGCTGTGTTTGCAATTAGAATATCATGGCCATGCCTACAGTTGATTCCCTCGGCAGCTGTTGTTGTGGCAATAATGCATTTCTGCATAGCCATTCCCTCAATAATTTTAACACGCATGCCCGTTCCAGAAATTAGCGGAACAATCATGATCGCCTTAGAATTTATGAACTCAATGGCATCAAAAACTTCTCCTTCGACAATTAAATTTTCAGAATCGTATTCAAAGAAATGCTTTTGCATGTTTTTCCCGGCAATGTAAAACCGCAGATCTTTGTTTAGTTTTTCGATATCTGGCCAAATATCATCCAAAAACCACTCTAAACCCTCTTGGTTTGGTCGCCAATCCATCGCTCCCAAATGAAAAAGTGTCGGGAAACTCGTTTTCGATTTATCGACCTTATATTTTTCCAAGTCAATGGCCACAGGAAAAACCGTCATAGGCACTTCACAACCAAAGCGTAAAATACTTTGTCTATCGGGTTCGCTAATCGCAAAAATCTGGTGAAACCGGTTGATTTGATCAGTTTCATAAGCCCTTAATCGCTGCGCTAGAAAGGCAAGGTACTTTCTTCTTATCAAGAATTTTTCCGAATGTGAAAGTCGCTCCCAAAGTGTAAATTCGATATTATGCGCTCGGTAAATCAATTTTGCACTGCTGTTGGCTTTTACAACATCAAGATAAGGCACAACAAAAAGTCCTTCGAATTGGATGACATCAAAAACGTTTTCACGAAGCAAGTTTTCGAGTTGTCGTGCAGCATCTTCGTTGTAATATCGAGAGACATTGTAAGATTCGTTTGTAAAAATATTAAAGAATGCCGACCAAACATTTACTTCTGTATCCAGATCTACAATGTGGTATTTAATTTTTTCAAAAACCGGATCGGAAATATCTTCCACATCAATTTGGCCTTTTGTGGGGTTCAGGCTAAACAAAGTAATATCTGCACCAAGTTGCAGTAGGCCTTTCATGGTATTGTAAACCACAATCGGATAACCACTGTTTGGCGGGAAGGGAATCCGCTTAGTAATTAATAGTATTTTCACTTGTTGTGAAAATACGAATTTTTAGATGCTTTTAGAAAACAATTCTAACTGAGGATCGCTAACGTTGAAAGTTTTGCGATGGAAAGGCGATAAACCAATTTCGATAACCGCTCTACGGTGCGCTATGGTTGGATAACCCTTATTCTGTTGCCAGTTGTAATGTGGATAATCTACATGAAGATTCCCCATAAATTCGTCTCTATGCGTTTTCGCCAAGATAGATGCCGCAGCGATATTGAGGTATTTTCCATCGCCTTTTATAATGCAACTGTGTGGAATTTGGGGATAAGACTTGAAGCGATTGCCATCTATTACTAGATATTGAGGCGGAGTATGTAATTTTTCAATGGCTCGGTGCATGGCCAAAAATGAAGCATTTAAAATGTTAATTTGGTCGATTTCCTCATGATCGCAAGATGCAACCGCCCAAGCCAAGGCTTCTTTTTCGATAATTGGCCTTAACAAATCTCTTTGAGCATGAGACAATTGTTTGGAATCGTTTAAACCCTCAAGCACAAAACCCTTCGGAAGAATTACAGCTGCAGCAAAAACAGGCCCGGCAAGGCAGCCACGACCAGCTTCATCGCAACCAGCCTCAATAAATTCTTCTTGGTAACAGTTTAATAACATTGATGCAAATTTAAAGAATAACGGTTAAATTTTGTCAAACGGATATGGAAACAGTAAATTAGTTTTAAACAAATAGCTGATGAGATACAATGAACACCTTGCCGCTCGCGTAGCCGAAAAACTGGAGCACCTTGCTGATGTAGAAGGAAAAGAAATGTTCAGTGGATTGGTTTTTATGGTGAATGGCAAAATGTGCATCGGTGTAATGAAAGATAAACTCATGCTGAGAATTAACCCAGCCAGCATTGCTGCATTGGAGGATAAGGACGGCTGGGAACAAATGACAATGCGAACCAAAGCAATGAATGGATATATCTTAGTTTCTGAAGATGTTTTAATTAGAAATGAAGACTTAGACTTTTGGATCGAACTTGCATTGGAATTCAATCCATTGGCAAAAGCATCGAAGAAAAAGAAGAAAGTATAATTGGATGTTTTTGATTAGATTTAACTAACCAAATATCTTAATCCATCAAAACGCCTCTAGTTATATTGATGATCTTTTTTTTCTTGTACAAACCTGTACACGGGCAAAACTATGTCAAATTAAATACCTTTAATACCGACCAAGGTCTGCCCAGCAACCACATTTACGATATAGTTGAAGACAATCGAGGCTTTCTTTGGATCACTACAGATAATGGCATATCGAGATTTGACGGCAAATATTTTCAGAATTTTTCGGTGCGACAAGGGCTTCCATCCAATGAGGTTTTACAGGTTTTAAGGGATAAGGATGGCATCATTTGGGTAAATTGCTTTAAGCAACTTCCCGCCTATTTTGATGAGGTGAGCAACAAATTCATCACCATAAATAGCAATGAAATACTCAACGAAATTTCTAAATCGCTTTTAAGAACTACCATCACCGCAGATGGAAATGCAAAATTCTTTAACCTTTTGGGCACTGTTACTTTCAAGAATAAAAAGCCAATAAGCGCTAATAATGTTTATTCGCATGAGTTTATTATTGCCAAGCAACAATTGGTTTTGCACACTGAGGGAGGCTTGTTAAAAGACAATTCATATTGCGAAAAGCTTGTGATTACTCAGGGGAAGAAAAAATTAGATAGCATATTATTTAAAACTGCTCTTAAAATGCAGAACTATATGGTAGATAACAATAACCTATTTCTTTTTTCGAGCGGGAATATGGGTTATAGAATTTGCTTGTTAAGTCTTAAACCTTTTAAGTATAAAATTGATACCATCAATCTGTTCTCTAATAACACCTTGCAAAAATTTACCAATGGCAAATTAAACATTATCGGCAGAAATGGTAAGGTATCTATTTTCGACAGAAATAGCTTAAAGCTCCAGCAAAAAATTGATATTGGATTGGCCACAAACTGTGCATACGTTGATAAATACGAAAACTTGTGGATTGGAACGTTAGATAAAGGTTTAATATTTTACAGCAGGAACACTACTAAAACCATAAAAACTGCCGAAAATTTTATCAATAATAATTTCCTAAGCATAGCAACAAGTGCTAGCGGAGAAGTAACTGCAGGCAACTATTACGGAGAAATTCTTCAACTTAAAAATAAATTGATATCAAAAAAAACAATAGAAAATGTTGGAAGAACTACCTGGATTAGAAAAATTATTTACGCCAAAAATAAAACCGTTGCCATTCATGATATGGGTTATAGCGTTAATTTTGGAGCAACCAAAAGAATATTAACCGAAAAGGGGCAGCCTGCTTATGTAAAAACAGCAACACTAATTAACGATAGCCTAATCATGATTGGGAGCAATTCTGGCTTAATTAAGTTAAATACCAATACCCTTAAATCCTCACAGGTTCATCACAATGGGATAGAAATTACTTTAAGTTTGGTAAAAGCTGGCAATTCGATGTACTACATTGGCCAAAAAGGATTGTATAAATATAATTTACAGACCGAGTTATCTCAGTTTATTCCATTAGATAAAAATAGATCAACAGAAAAATTTAATACGCTTGCTTATGCTGCCGATGGTACACTTTGGGCAAGTACCGCAAGTGGTAAGCTGTTAATTTTTTATAAGGATAAAATTATTAGTTGCATACCAGAAAGTGCAGGAATGCCCGAAAACATCAATTGCATTCTGGCTAATAAAAATAGAATTTGGTTGGGCAGTAAATCAGGAATTTCGATAATTGATTACTGCATCAAACCATCTGGAGCCACTTATTCTATAAAAAATCTATCCAAAAACGATGGATTATCATCAAACAACATTAACGATTTTTCTTTATATAACGATACCATTTATGCCGCTACAGAAAATGGAATAACCAAGATTCCAGCAAATTATCGGAATAAAATTTTTGAGATAAAACCGGAGCTAACCGGAGTAAAAATCAACCAAGAAGTAGTAAAAACATCTAATAAGTATAATTTAAAAAGCGATCAGAATAACATTACACTTCAATTTGCAGGGGTAGAACTGAGCGGGCATTTCAAGAATATTCAATATGCAATTAACAACAAAACCAAGTGGAACGACTTGGATGGCAACACCCTTAATATTCAACTTAATAATGGCGAAAACGATATTTTCGTAAGGGCTAGAGATGTAAACAATCATATCAGTACGCAAAATTTAAAGATTCATTTTTACATTAAAACGCCTTTTTACAAGGCAATATGGTTTTGGGCAAGCATGGCTATATTTTTATCGGCCATTATATTTTGGTTTCTAAGCAGGCGAAAATTATCGATACAAAGAACCATGTTCGAGCAACAACTGGCATTAGAACAACAGCGAAGTAACATCACAGCCGATCTTCACGATGATATTGGCGCAACATTAAGTAGCTTACAATTAAACAGCGCAGTTGCCAGTCAACTCATTAATAAAGACATTAAGCAAACGCAGAAAATTTTAGAGAAAATCGAAAACCAAGCTAAAAGCCTTGCCGATAAAATAGGTGATATTATTTGGAGCATGAAACCTGGAAAGGATGAATTTATGACCATTAGCAGTCGAATTAAAAACTTTGCCAATGATATTTTGGGTGCTACAAATATTAACTATAAAGTGCAGATAGATGCTGTTATTAACAAAAAACTGATCGATATACACACCAGAAAAAACATTGTGTTTATCACTAAGGAGGCCATTAACAATGTAGCCAAATATAGTCATGCTACGCAGGCAACAATTAGCATAAAGGTGGTAAACGATTTAATTTACCTCAACATTATCGATAATGGAGTTGGTTTTGAGGTTTGCAAAGCGGCGGGAAATGGTTTGGCAAACATCAAAAAAAGAGCAAAAGAACTTAATGGAAGTTTTAATATACAATCTGCTGAAAAAAAAGGAACGATCATCGCTGTTGTAATTCCGCTTGTCCCTTGATTTAATTACAATCCATTGCCAATTTTAGTAATTACTTTTATGATATGAGCATTCGCATATTCATTTACGATGATAGCATCGAGCGTAGAGATAGCTTAAAAGCATTATTAAGTCTAAATGATGATATTATTGTTGTTGGCGAAGCATCGAATTGCAAAAACGCAATTGCAGATGTCGAGGCCTTTTATCCAGATTTGGTTTTAATGGATATTAACATGCCAGAAGTAGATGGTTTGGAAGGTTTAAAATTGATCAAGAGCAAGTATCCTCAGATTAAGGTTTTAATGCAAACCGCTTATGATGATAGCGAAAAGATTTTCACTAGTATTAAAAATGGTGCCAGTGGTTATATTTTAAAGAACGATAAGCCTCAGCGAATTTTACAAGCCATTGAAGAGGTTAATGAGGGTGGTGCTGCCATGAATCCGGCCATCGCACAAAAGGTATTGGATTACTTTAAGCCAAATAAAAATAAATCGCCATTAAGCCCTAAAGAAAACGATGTACTCTCCTTATTGGCAGAAGGATTAAGTTATAAAATGGTGGCCGATAAACTTGGCGTAAGTTACACCACCATAAATACGCATACCAAACGCATTTACGAAAAACTCCATATCTCTTCACTTGGTGAGGCCATTGCCTACTATTATAAAAATTTAAAATAGTCAGGTTCTATCAGTTAAACAATGTTTTCCTAACAAATCTCCATCCCTACATCTAGGGATTTTCTGCATTACCAAATTCTACAAATTAGTGTATTCATTAACAGCCAAATAAAAGAAATCGAGCAATTTCTATGAAGCGTCTTTTCTTGAATTTAAAATTAACGGTTGCCTATCTCGCTTGAGAAAGGCTTTCTTTAACGCACTAATTGATAAATTATGAAGAAATTATTTACAATTTTAATTTGCATTTGTACTATTTATGCAAAGGCCCAAACGCCCGGAAACCCAATTGGCGGCATCGTAGTTAAGGGCGGTAGAAACCCAGGTGGAAGTATGTTAATATCACTAGATGGAGGCATTACCAATCCCACAAAACCGACTAAAGATGGCGCCAATTTATCCAATCTAACCAATATTAACGTTGGTGCTTATGTTCCCCTAACCGATTTTGGTAGAGCTACTAAAGGCGTAATCAACAAAACCTTGGGCATTAACTTCGGTGGTGGGTATTTATCTGGCAACAAGGATTATAACTTAAGTCCTTATACGCCGATTAATATTTCTGGGCAAAGTGGATCTCCAACAGTTTCGGCTAATGGCGCTGGAAGCCCCAAACAACAGGGTTTTAAATTTGAGAGTGGAGCACAGGCCAATTTTTCTTTTGGCGATGTTACCATTTCACCCATCTTAAATGGGAGTTACCTTAGCCTAAAACAACAGGCTTTTACCATTACTCAAACCAGTACCGTTAATGGCAAAACTGCAGACTATAATCTTTACACGCAAGCCGAAACTAAAACCTCTGGCTTTGCCGTTATTCCTAAATTAAGGGTAGCATATTTCCCTGGTAAACTTGGCCTTTTTGTAGAGGGAAATTATACCGCCGGACCAACAATAAACAATGAGACAACATTTTTTAAGCCTCAAGGTGATGCGCTAAAAGATGGCAGTTATAACATCGATCAAATGTTGTTGGGAACAAATCAGGCATTACCTAAAAGCACCAAATACGATGCACTAGGGTTTAATTTTGGGCTGAGCTACGCTCTATCGAAAAAAGGTTTCGATTCTTACAAAGCACATAGTGATATGGCTTCTGCAAAAGCCCAAAACCCACTTTACGAAGATAAATCGGGAAGCACAATCAATCCATTAGCCGAAAGAAGAGTAGAAGTTTTGAAAAGTAATAAAGAGGTTAGTAATCCCTCCCTTGATTTGATGCAAACCAACGATCAAGAAAACTGTAATCCATCGATTACCTCTCCAAAGCAATCTCAAAGATTTAATTTGAAAGAAAAAATCAGGTTTGCAGTTAATTTTTCATCAGCATTTACTGGAGAAAAAAACGTTAGGGTTTACAAGGTTTCTGATAACCCAGATTATTTGGGCACCCTAACAGAAAACCAAAGAAATGAGATTATTAATCCAGTAAGTTTAAGCGGCGGTAGAATGGTTGAGCAAAGCATTAAGGGTAAAGCAATAACAAAGAGCTTATCTGCAAGTGGCGCTGGCTTTGCTACAAATTTGGATAGGTTGGATGAGGGCAGTTACATCGCTTTTGTGGGAAATGGAACATGCAACGCAAATCCTGTATCGTTTAGTGTAAGCTCGGCACTTCACCGCTTGGATGTTTTGATTGATACCGCAAAATGTACTGGATTTAATGCCGCAGGGAAACCGGTTTATTCAATTAACATCACATTAAAAAACTTCAGCACTCCAACAGAAAACGTTACTTACGATGTCAATAATGCGCTTAACGTTGCTCAAAATGTAGCTATTCCTGGTAACATCATAACCAATATTGTTTATGCAGGTGCGGCAGGCACGTTTACCCTCGCTGCGAGTACCTATCCAACTACTTTGGGACCAGGCGCACAACAAACTTTTACCATTAATTATGTACCAACAAATGTAAATGCAACCTGTTTGAATCTAGAGATTTACATCAGCAGTAAACAAGGCGCAACCGTAATAAACGACAATACATTTTCATGCATACCCGTAAAACCTTGCACTTGTAACTATTGCGATAATATTAAGTGGGAATTTTCGAAAGAAGAGGTTACGGCCACCACGCAAGCAACAAACAACAGCATCAACATTTCTACAACGATAGCTTCGCCAAATGTTATGATCAAGTATTTCAAGGCTGAGCTAATCAGTTTTATACATGTGGCCGCTAACGGAACAGAAGAATGTTTTGGTTGCAATAAAGACAGTAATACATTTGGAAACTTTACCTCAGGAACCTTTACATCATCTGGTTGGGAAGTTCAAAATGGGCTGTTTCCTGTAATTCCATCGGGTGGAGGCAATACGCATCATACCTTGAGTTGGTTTTCGCTTAGTCCACCAGTTACCCAATTGGCAGGCTCGCAGGTGAGCATGAATATTTCGGCCCCGCCTTTTAGCACACTTGCCTGCTGTGATGATGTAATCAAATTTTGCATCAGATATAGCTTTACCAATAGAGAGTGCCAAACATGCAGTTTTGTAAAATGCTATGTGGTAACAAGGAAACACAAATAATTAACCTTTCAAAAGAAATTAAGATGAAAAATGCCATTTGTAAAATATTCTTGTTGCTTGCGATAATGCATTTTGCAACAAGCTACAGTAAAGCCCAATTACCACTTTTGCAGGGCGATGCAGTAGTTACCCACAGTCCGAATAATAATAGTGGCGGCATAAGTGCGGGTAACATTGTACTCAGAACAGTTAAAACCAACAATACGAGCTCTGCGCCATTGGGTGCAAATTGGAACACGGCAACAATGGTTCCTGCTGGTTTAAAACCCACCAATTGGAATGCTTCAAATTGGACATTTCAAAATTTAGGAAGTATTTTCGGAATTACTTTGGATGATCAACCACAACCAAATATCTACGTATCATCGAGCCAGATATACAGTGGCTCTGCCACAAATGCCAGCAAAATATGGCGATTAAATGGTAACACTGGTGCACATACCTTGGTTTATGATTTTGCAAATACTTCAAAATCTCTGGGAAACTTAAAATACTTTAGAACACCAAGTACGGAAAACATTTATGTATCCAATTGGGATGACGGAAAAATTCATCGGCTTACTGGAAATTCAGCATCGGCAAGTTTATGGGCGATTTCTACACCATTTAACCCAAAGTTTGGTTTGGCGGTTGATGATCCCACTTTATTACCTTATGGGTTGGCCATTAGAAATGTGAGTGGTGGGGCTTTTAGACTTTATTATTCTAAAATTAACACCAATAGTGCTCCGTATAGTGGAAACCAAATTTACAGTGTTGATATTGATGCGGCGGGAGCGTTTTTGCCTGCTACAGAAACATTGGTAACTACGCCAGCCATTCCCACTTATCAACCAATTGCAGATATAGCTTTTACCTCAAACGGAAAGAGTATGTTGGTTGGCCAACAAACTTGGTATGGCTTTGGATCCTTAAGCGCACACCAATCTTCAGTTGTAGAATTTACTTTTGTTAGCGGCAATACTTGGATAGCTAGCGCCAATGTTTTCCCATCTGGCAAGGGATCGTTTACAAACTGCGTTGGAGGGGTAAGCTACTCCAATAACGTTTTATTAGGAACTGGAACTGCTTTGGCTTGTGATACCTCGGCATATTTCACATCCGATTACATTAAATTTGGAGATCCACCTCCACCCGCCCAATATGTATATGGCATGCAGGGAATGAAAAGAGGCGTTGGAAATTCTTTGGCAAATTCAATCTGGATTGATCAGGATGATAACGTAAGTGCTGGTCCAGATAAAATGCAGTTGGGCGATATTGAAGTTTACAAAAAACCGATCAATTGTGTTACCTGTGGTTGTGGTAAATGGGCATCAGCCCCAACGCTTGGAGATATTCCTATCCCTGCGGTATCTTCAATAATTCATCCCGAATTATCGACAGGAAACTCAAGTAAGATTAAGCAAAATCAATCTTTAGATCAAGCGGAGCAATTACAACTTCCAGTTAGCTACCCCTTACAATTTATCCAAGGGAATGTTATTGGGATAATAAATGCGCTATACATTTGCACCGGAGATTGCGGCGCAACCTATTCTTGGCAAATTACAGCAATTACAGGCGTGAATGTTGCCTCGGGAAATAGTTTGCCAATTAACTTGAGTGAATACAACACCAAATTTACCTGTGGTAAATATGTACTAACCATTAAGGCTAAATGTGGGGATAGCAATTGCGAAAGTTTAACAATTCCAATTACCATTATTTGCGAACCACCTAGCTGTTGCAAGGCAGAAATTACGATTAAACAAACTGCTGCATCTTTTAATATCGTAAATAATTTAGCCAATCCAAATGCTTTTTCGATTGGATCAAGTAGCTTTAATATTTCAACAACAACGCCAATGAGCGAAGTGCGGGTAAGTGTTGAGGAATTTAGATTAAGTGCCTCCTCGCCAAATTGCTTAAACTGTAATAACAGGCCTGTAACTTGGGGAAATATCCTAGCAGCCAACATTAATGCGCAACCTATGACATTAAGTGGATACGTTGGGCCAACAACTGGAAGCATCGCTGCAGATTACAGAGAAGCGGTATTGAGTTCAACATCACCAATATTTTTGAATCCTGCAACATTGAATATTAAACTCTCCTTACCTACAATAACTGAGTTATCTTGTTGCGAAGTTAAAGTGTACCTATGCCTAAAATTCACTTTCAAAGATTTAAATTGCAATGAATGTGTGAAGATGGTTTGTGGTGAATTTATTTTAAAACCACCAACAGGTGGGCATGGCGTAACCGATGTTTTACCAGCCGATAAGAGCAAAATTAAAATATTTAATATTGAACACTAAAAGCACTCCATTAAAAAAAACCAGCAGCCTAATTTGGCTGCTGGTTTTTACTTTACTCCTCAATTCTTTGCCAAGTTCTGCACAAACATTTACCAAAAAAGGTGCAGAACTGTACGATTATTACGGCTACTATTTTAGGCAGGAATTTAAGATTGAGGTAAGTGGCTTATCATCTATTGCAGATAGCACATTTGGTTTAGCTGAAGTAAAACTGAATTTACATCACGAACGAGTTAGCGATTTAAAGATCACTTTAGAAAGTCCTGATGGCACGAGTATTTGGCTTACCAACAGAAACGGAAAAGATTCTGGTGCCAATTACATTAATACCACTTTTTCACAATTTGGTAAATCGGGGTTAATCAGTGCAGCAAGATCTCCATTTACAGGGAATTATCGCCCAGATGGCCAATTAGAATTTTTAAACCACGGCCAAAACCCCAATGGAACTTGGAAACTTTATATCGAGGATTTAAAGAAAGATTACACAGGCTTTTTAGATAGCATCCAACTTAGTTTCAGTAATAATCCTGCAAAGCCGATTGTTATTAAGAAATGTGATTTTGAAAACATTGGCTTATGCGATTGCGCTTCAGGAAAACAATCGTGTGAATTGCTCCCCGATTTGGTAATCATTCCGTTTTTTACAGAGAATCAAATTCAGGAATATGCTTGGAATGATAAATTGTATCCTGGTCAGTTGCGTTTGGCTGCTACTATCGCCAATATTGGTTATGGGCCAATGGAAATAAAAGGAACAAAAGATTGGTACTGCGGAACAACAAAGGTTGATGGATCACAAACCTGTCCCGATGGAAAAACCAGTCGCTTAAATGTTAACCAGCGAATCTATAGCAAAGAAAAGGGCACTTTAACTTTTAAGGATTTGCCTGCAGGAACCATGTATTTTGAGAACAAGCCTGGGCATAACCATTACCATGTTGATGATTGGGTTGAATTCCGATTGGTTAAAATGGAAGGCAAAAAACGTTACATTATATCTAGGGGATCAAAGGTAAGTTATTGCTTATTCACCACTGGCATACTTTATAAATCTGATAATTTTAGCTTAATCAATGGCAAACAGTATGGAGAGAATATGCCAAATTATGGCCTCGGATTTTACCCAACTTGTAATTTCGATCAACAAGGAATTAGCGTTGGCGGCTATGATACTTACGGAATGTTGTACGAAGGACAATATTTAAACCTCCCAAAAAACTTAAAGAATGGAGACTACACCTTGGAGATTGAGATTGATCCACATCATTGGTATAGGGAAAGCAACAAGAAGAATAATGTCTTTAAAATGAAGATTCATATCGACAAACAAGAGCGGCAATGAGGTTTAATGAGTAAATTTACTTATCAATCATTTTTGGCATCGTTATGGAATCTTGGAAACTGATGCATCTTTAAATTGTTCATTCTTTAAAACACACACACTATGAAACATTTAAAATTTATATTAGGCCTAGCTTTTATTTCTTTTACCGTCCAAACATTTGCCCAAACCGACAAAGAAACTACAGCAAAGATTGTAGCAAATAAAACCTATAATTTTGTTGCAAGTACAGCTTTGCCAATGGCTAACAATGATATTAATAGAATCTTTAGTGCTATGCCCGGCGCTCAAAGTGGCTCCATGATTAACCTTACCGGATCACAGTATGATGTTCGAGTTACTAAGGATAGTGTTGTGGCGTATCTACCTTACTTTGGAAGATCTTACAGCGCACCGATGAACCCAAGCGAGGGTGGGATAAAATTTACCTCAAAAGATTTCACCTACACCGAAAGTAAAAATAAGAAAGGCGCTTATACCATTCAGATTAATACGAAAGATGTGCAGAGAGAGAATTATAGGTTTACACTGAACATCACTACAAGTGGTTACGCCTCGCTGGTGGCCAGCAGCATTAACAAGCAACCAATTGTTTTTAATGGGTATTTAGATGAGCCAAAGAAAAAAGATCAATAAAAAAAAGCCAGATTTTTGAATCTGGCTTTTTAGTTATTTCTTAATTAATTTAATTTCAAAAACATGAGGCCACTTTTTACCAGTAACAAAAAGTCGTTTTCCAACCTTATCGTAGGCAATTCCGTTTAACACGTTATTGGCCTTGGCATCATCATTCTTAAAATAATTATCTGGTATCAAGCCTATTAAGTTGATTTTACTGTCTACAGCGCCAGTTTCTGGATTGATAATTAAAATATTATTGGTGGTGTAAACATTGGCATAAATTTTCCCATCAATAACTTCTAATTCATTTAGGTTTTCAATTGCGGCTTTATCATCATACACATCGATTGATCCTATTTGGGTAAACTTATTTTTATCCAAAAAATAAATCGTGTGCGATCCGTCGGTATTTAACACTTTTTTGCCGTCGAAAGTTAAGCCCCAACCCTCGCCTCTACCAATTGAGAAAGGAAGTTCAGAAAGCTTTTTAAGTGTTGCCTTATCATAAACAAACCTCACTTTCTCGCGATAAGTAAGCTGAATAATTTTATCACCAATTACCGTCATCCCCTCGCCAAAATATTTCTTATCTAGATCCGTTTTTTGCAAAACCTTACCTGTTGCAGGATCAACTTTACGCAGACTCGAATTTCCATAATCACCAGCGCTTTCATAGAAAAATCCATCATGATATTCCAAACCCTCTACATATGAGGAGGTATCATGAGGAAGTGTTTTAATTATTTTGTACGAATATTCTACTGGAGGCTGTGCTGCCAAAACATTAATATTGGAAGTTAATTCCTCCGATTTTCCTTCACCATAAATGCGGGCAGTTAATAGGTGATTACCCAATTTTAAGCCAGCGGTTTTTAGTTTTATTGCCGTGGTATCTGTTTTAGAAATAACTGTTGTGGTATCTAATAAATAAACTACAGAATCCACTTTTTGCTCTTTACCAAAAAGTACTTTCACCTCAAAATCATTTCCAGAGGAAACATTTAAACCCACCAAGGGAGCAATAAAGCTACGATAGGTATTTGGAGTATCATCCTTACAAGCGCTAACAAAAGCGGTCGCAACTGCGATAAATAATAATGTTTTTATTTGGTTAGTCTTCTGGCCAAAAAGCATCCTCAATGTGGTTTAATGTATATTTATTATTTTTTGTAAATGTAATGGCAATAATATCAAAACGAATATCATTTTGATGATTCATGATTTCAATATATTCTGTTGCCGCCAACTCCATTTGAAGTTGTTTAGCCTTTTCGACAAAATCTTCAGGTGCCCCAAAAGCTATGGATGTTCTTGCTTTAACTTCAACAAAGATCATGATTCTATCCTTGTAAGCAATTAAATCTACTTCTGATTTACCATGAGTCCAGTTCTCATCTAAGATTTCATCACCATTATCCTCCAGATATTGTTTGGCAATACGTTCTCCATCCTTACCTAAATCGTTATGAGTTGCCATTTTAATGAATTATTGAATGATGGGTTATTGAATGAGTGAATGATACCTTTCTGAAAAAATGAATAAACTGCCCTGATCCAAAAATCCCTAAATCTTGTTAATCTTGATCCTATTTAACGATAACAGAACCCAAGAATTTTGAAATCTCTCGCTCTACACCTTTTATCACGCCATAACGTTGCATTAAAATCATTTGGTTATCCTGATCTTTTTCATCCTTAATTTCTTTTAAAAGGTTGGTTAAAATTCGATCAACCTTACGCTTTTTAAGGTGAAAAATTCCACCTAAAATTGTTGCTTTCAAATTCATGCTTTCATCCTTAACATAAATTAAGTGTTTGTTTAACCAATTTTCACTCAGGGCATATTCTGATGTTGAAAGTGTAATGGCCATATCTGCAATGTCCCTCTCTTGATGTTTAACAAAGTGATTTGCGGTAGGCAACCTTCCATTGTCAATTTCAGATTTATAGTAATCAATAATTTTCTTGCAAACTGGATTTTCAAAGTCAACATCTGCTAGATTCTGCATAATGAAAGAGCCAATGTACATGTCATCGATGTTATCCCAATTTACAAACTCATGTCCATAAGCTAATAGCAAACGCACAATTTCCTTTTCTTGATGCTCATCGTTTTCCGTGCTATTGCTTTGTTGATCAAGTGGTCCGGCATTATCATCCCATAAATTATCTGGTGGGCCAAGCGGTTCTGGCGGACCAGAGGAATATGGACTGTTACTTGAATTGTTATTGTTAGCCCTTTGATTACTTTCGAAGCTTTTCTTAACCTTGGCCGAGCGCATTTTGTTCAGTTCACTCATTAAGATTCGTTCTTCAATTTCGAGCAAACTACTACACTCCCTAATAAAAACTGAAGCTTTAATCTGATCGGGAATTTTGGCAATACTTTCAACTATATCGCGGATAATGCCTGCCCTTTTAATTGGATCATCGCCTGCATCTTTTAATAATACATTGGCTTTATATAGGATAAAATCGCGTCTGTTATTTTCTAGATAAGTTTTAAATGCACCTGCACCAACATGATGCATATATGAATCAGGATCATGTCCATCAGGAAAGGAAACAATTTTAACATTGAGTCCTTCTTCCAAAATCATGTCCAAACCACGGAGGGAGGCTTTAATACCTGCGGCATCTCCATCAAATAAAATGGTAATGTTTTGGGTAAACCGCCCAATTAATTTAATCTGCTCAACCGTTAATGAAGTTCCTGAAGAAGCAACCACATTCTCTATCCCAGCCTGATGCACCGAAAGCACATCGGCATAACCCTCTGCTAAATAACAATTATCTAAATCTCGAATTGCCTTCTTAGCATGGAAAAGTCCGTATAAAACATTCGATTTATGATAAATTTCACTTTCTGGAGAGTTTACATATTTCGGAACATTCTTATCTGTTTTGAGGGTTCTACCTCCAAAACCAATCACTCTACCTGTAAAACCATGAATTGGAAACATTACCCGACCTCGAAAACGATCGTAAATTTTCCCGTTATCATTTTTTATGGATAAACCTGTTGATTCCAAAAACTCGAGTTTATGTCCTGCATTGATCGCACTTTGCGTCATGGCATCCCAAACATCAGGCGAATAACCTACCTCGAATTTTTTAAGGATATCTTCTCTAAAACCTCTTTCCTTAAAGTAGCTTAATCCAATGCCTTTACCCTCATCAGTTTCCCAAAGCTGTTTTACAAAAAAGGTTGCCGCATATTGAGAGACAATATAAAGACTTTCCTTGGCGCTTTGCACTTCAGCATCTTGAGGGGTAAGTTCGGCCTCCTCAACTTCTATATTGTATTTATTAGCTAAAAACTTAAGTGCTTCTGGATATGAATATTTTTCATGATCCATAATAAAGCGCACCGAATCGCCACCTTTACCACAGCCAAAACACTTGTAAATGCCTTTGGTAACTGATACGTGAAATGATGGCGTTTTTTCGCCGTGAAAGGGACAATTACCAATTAAACTGGTTCCGCGTTTTTTTAAGTGCACAAAATCCCCAACTACCTCCTCTATACGAGCGGTATCCATTATCTTATCTATTGTTTCGCGGTTGATCATAACCCCAAACCCCTAAAGAGGCTTTTCCTTTCTATCGTTTTAATACCTATTCCCAAAAACTTTGCTTCTATATCTGTCTACGGAATTTACACTTATTGTACAGCGTTATTTCCAACTCGCCTGTATTTCCCCCTTCGGGAGCTAGGGGGAATTTACTTTACCAACGGCAATAATTGATCTGCAACCAATTTATTGCCTATATCATTTAAATGCACCCTATCAACAGTTAGAATTCCTTTTTCATTATCTTCTGGATTATTACTTGCCTCGTAATCGGCAAAGATTTTCCTTAAATCACAAACTGGCAAATTGTTTTTTGCAGCCAGTTCTCTAATTCCAGCGGCATATTTATTTAAATCGGCATCTAGTTCATTGGTTCCGTCTTTCTTTTCTCCAACAACCGATGGAGTAACCAACACAACCTTGCTTCCAACACCTTGAATCTTATTGATCAATGCTTGATAAAACTTCAAATACTTATCGTAATCGGTACCGGTATGTGATGATTGTTTATGCCAAACATCATTAATGCCCACATAAATGACCACTAAATCTGGCTTTTTACTAAGTACATCATCCTCTAACCTCAAGTATAAATCATAAACCTTGTTACCACCAATTCCGGCTCCAAGCACATTGTACTTTGTAGAATCTAAAGCTTTTTTAATGAGGGTTACGTATCCATTTTTGGATAAGCCTTGCTGTGTAATTGAATCGCCAAAAAAGATGATTCGTTTCGGTTTAAATGTCATTGATGTTAATGCGATTAAGCAAAAGCCAAGTAAAATACTTGTTTTAAATAGGTTTTTCATGTTATAAATTGGTTAGGGATTATTTCTTATCGATCTTTTTGAAATCCAGATCCTGAAAATCAAAACTAAAATCTGTTAATGGTGAAATGGCTTCCATTTTGAAACCATTAGCAACTGCGTTATTATCGAGACTAAAGTTTACAAAGGCATCAGCATCTAAGCTTCTATCGTACCATTTTACAATAAAGGTATTTCCTTTGTAGTAGGTCATGTCGCCACGTAGCTTTGGTGCGTTTTTAGCTTGAAAATGCATTTTACCCATTTACTTCGCTAATGGTAACTTCTCCAAACCAAGCATCGCGATAAGTTCCAAAATAGCTTTTAACATCAGGTTTTGTGGCATTTGATTTTTGCTGAGCACTAATATCTGCCCAAACCTTTGTCACCATTTCGTTAGCCTGTTTTTCGTTTGCAAGCCTATTATCGTTGTAAGTTTTTATCCTATTCTGACCTTTAATGCCAAGATAACCATCTTTGATTGAATTTGTAATGGCGCTAAATGCAGCACCAGATTGTTGATTGGTTAACACGATAATACCCAATTTAAGATCGGGAAGAATGGTAACCTGCGTTACAATGCCAGATAACCCACCGGTATGCGTTGCCTGGAAATTACCATTAACATTACTCAAGAACCAGCCTAATCCATAACTACTAAAACTTGCAGGATTTCCACCAGTAATAATAGTTTGGGGTGTCCAAAGTTCTCTAGCAACAGCAGGAGTAAATAATTTCTTATCCATGCTATCACCGTATTTTCCACCGTTCATCATTGCCATTACCCATTTACTCATATCGGTAACGTTAGAATAAATACCGCCTGCAGCATTTGCAATTTCCCCAAAACTTAATCCTACCGGAAGCAATTTCCCCTCGTAAGGCGCATGACCATCGATTACATTCGATTTATCTTTTAGGCGATACCAAGAGGCGGCAGTTTTTGTCATCCCCAAAGGTTTAATGATTCTGCTTTCTATAAAATCTTCATATGTAATTCCCGATACTCTGGCCACCACATCTCCCGCAACAATATACATTAGATTGTCGTAATCATATTTAGTTCTAAAAGATGAAACGGGTTTTAGATAGCGAAGATTGTGAATCAACTGTTTTTTGTCAACCGTTGAAGAATCTGGCCAAATCATTAAATCGCCAGCACCCAAACCCAAGCCACTGCGGTGCGTTAGCAAATCGCGAATGGTAAATTCACTGGTAACGTAAGCATCGTACATCTTAAATTCTGGAATAACATCGGTTACTTTTGTATCCCAAGTGATTTTCTTTTCATCAACCAGCATACCCAAGGCAGCTGCAGTAAGAGCCTTGGTATTTGATGCCACACCAAAGAGTGTATTTTCATCAACCTTTTGATTCGTTTTTATGGAGCGAACCCCATAACCTTTCAAATGGATTATCTTACCATCTTTTATGACCGAAACCGCAATTCCTGGAACATTAAAAGTGGTTAAGGTTTTTTCTACAACACTATCAATCTGTTTTGAGGTAAGCACTTGTGCCTGCAGATTAACGCCGCAAAACATGAATAAAATGGCTGTTATTTTAAATTTTAAAGAAGAAAGGAATTGCATTTTGATGGGTTTAAATAATCGTTTAAAGATAATAAATCTTTTATGCGTTAGTAAATCCTTATTTGCCCTTTTCGAGTTGGTAATCTTTATGAACGATTAGGAAACTTGCTCGTTCTTCCTTTTTGAAAGGATAATCCCAATTGCCTTGATAAGTGATTTTAGTTGGCAATTTATCATCACCGAAATAACCCATTTCAATATTCATCTGGACATCAAAATCAAAAAGCATATTGCCATATTTCATATCGACATATCGCCCGAGAATATTAAAATTCCGCTTATCGAAAATGGTAATCAGTTCCTTAATCATTAATCCATCTTTAGTCCAGCTGCTTAAATCTGGTTTCATAGAAACCTTAAAACGGTAGACCGGAATAGAATCCAAATAGGTTCCGCTGGTAAAACCATAATCATAATACTGGCGCATATTTGCCGAGAAAATTTCGGTCTTGCTACCAATAAAAGGCACCTTAACTGGCCTGCCTGGATTGAAGATCAAGGTTTTCAATTTATCCTTATAACTTTCGTTTGTTCCACCTTTACCATCGCTAGCTGGCGCATTTGGGATAAAGTCGGTGTTATAAGCATTCATAAAGATATAATCGAACATCTCGATGGTGTAAAGCTGGTACTTACCGTTTTTCTTGTAAAGCTTACCACTTTCCTCTTTTACAAGATACTCCATTTTATACTGTCCGCTATTGTTATGTTTGATCTTGCGGTAGATTTTGCCCTCAACCTTATTCTTTTTATCGTAGCTAAAAATCCTATTTTCAGCTACAAAACTATATCGTTTCATATCCCTAAAAGACTGATAAAATGAAGTATCATTTACCACTTTATTGATAAAAGTTTCGATGTTTAACTTTTCGGCCTTAATGTTTACGGTAGAATCTAAAGTAATGGTTTTAATGGTATCGGGATTGAAACGTGGAATCTCTTGTGCGAAACCATTGTAAAAAAACGATGTGATGATTATAAGTAAGAATATTTTCTTCATGTTTGGTTGTGGTGGCAAAAACAATGCCCTTTTAGATATGCATGGAAATTCCATTATCCATCTTACATTGTCCGTTTTTCTAATTGCCCAATTGCTTTAAGGCAATGAAAGCCATTAAGCCAGTAGATATTTTAAGCGCATCTTCATCAACATCAAATCTTGGCGTGTGGACTGAATATTGAGTATCTTTCGCTGCATTTCCAGTTCCTAAACGGTAAAAACAGGCATCTGTTACTTGTGAGTAGAAAGAAAAATCTTCGGCAGCCATCCAAATATCTAAATCCACTACATTTTCTTTACCCAAAAATTCTTCAGCAAAACTTCTTGCATTTGCAGTTAGTTTCTCTTCATTAATTAAAAATGGATAGCCCCTGTGAATATCAAAATCGCAACTTCCACCCATGCTCTCGGCCATGCCTTCTGCCATTTTCTTCATGCGAACATGCGCTTCAGCTCTCCAATCTTCATCCAAAGTTCTAAAAGTACCTTCGATTTTAACTTCATTTGGAATGATATTGGTTGCTCCATTGGCGGTTACCTTGCCGAAAGATAAAACGGAAGGTAAACGTGGGTCTGCATTTCGGGAAACAATTTGTTGTAGGGCAACGATGATGTGCGAGGCAATTAAAACCGGATCGATATTTTGATGAGGCTGTGCACCATGCCCACCTTTTCCGGTAACTGTCACATATAATTCGTCGGTAGAGGCCATATAAATGCCAGAGCGAAAGCCAACTTTACCCGTTTCAATTAACGGCATCACATGCTGACCAACAATATAATCGGGCTTCGGATTTTCCAAAACACCCTCTTTAATCATAATACTAGCGCCCCCAGGAAGCAGTTCCTCAGCAGGTTGAAAAATCAATTTAATGGTTCCACCGAAATCATCTTTCAATTGATTTAAGATATAAGCTGTACCTAAAAGTGATGACGTATGCACATCATGTCCGCAGGCATGCATTACACCATGGTTTTTTGAGGCATAAGGTTTATCATTCGCCTCGTGAATTGGTAATGCATCCATATCGCCACGTAAGGCAATTACCTTATCTGATGGCAGATTTCCCTTAATTAAACCTACAACACCCGTATTTGCACAACTGGTAAACTCAATTCCCCACTTCTTTAATTTATCTTTAATAAATAATGAGGTTTCAAATTCTTTATACGATAATTCTGGATTGGCATGAATATGTTGACGATAGCCTACGACATCGTTGAAGATGTTGGCGGCTAATTCCTGTATTTTATCTTTGATCATCAGTTGTTGTATCTAAACTTGGTGCATTAATTTTTTCCCTAAAAATAAATAATGTTGGGAAAGTTGATCTGATTTCGCTCATTAAACGTTGAGCTTCTAATCGTGTTCTAAAATCGCCGACCCGAACATAATAGTTTGGCTCTTTATAAATGAGATAGGTATTAAATCTTGGATAAAGGCTTTTAAAGCGAGCTTGTTGGCTAAAAACTTCCCGTCTATCTGACCCATAAAAAATCTGGACACGATAACCGTAGGCAGAAACAATTGGCTTACCAATCTTTACCTCGCCAGGTGTTTTATAAACTTGCGAACGCTTGGCAATCAAACTGTCTATTAATGGATCTTTTATAACGGTTACTTCGCCCCTTTGAGCAAAAGACGTAGTAAAAAGGAATAAACAAAATATAAAAGTTAGTGTTATTTTCATGTGTAATTAAACCCTGACTATTCGAAAATTGTTTAGAAAACAAAAAAGCCAAACTTCGTGCAAAATTCGGCATTCTTTATGGGTTGTGCAAATGGTAGTTTACACTGTTAAATTATTAATTTATCTGGATTTTGATTGGTAGGCCAAATGGCATGAATGATAATCCGAAAATCTTCGCTCTCATAAAAAATTATATAATCTAATACAATTAATCCTCGAATATTTGCTTTTGAGGATTGAATGCCCAGGTGAGGGTTCTTTATTAGGAGCCTAATGTCCTTATTGAATCTTTTATAAAGTATTGCAGAATACTTTTTATTGCCATTTCTTTGAGCATAAAATTCAAGTATAGCGTAGAGTTTAATTCTCGCTTTGTGAGACCAAATTATTTTTTTAGCCATTCGTTTACTTCATCATCAAGTGCAGATTGTTCTACAAATAAGCCATTTTTAACTTGTTCTTGGGATGAAATAATCTCTTGTTTCTGTTCGGGAGACAGATTTAAGATTTTGCTTTGTGAGTTTGTGCCGATAATGGTAACGCCAAATTCTTTTAGAATTTGTTTTACAATTGAACTTTTATCATCAGGTATGTTAATCGTTAAAGTTTCCATCTATCTAAATTACAAAATAAAATTTGCAATTCTTTAGGCAATTAGATTGAATTATACCAATTCATTGTTACTTTAATTTTATTAAAGCAATCAAAAAGGCCACATCATTTGATGTGGCCTAGCTATAATATTATCGCAAATTGCTATTAAAAGTTTGCTCCGTGACAGTTTTTGAATTTCTTACCACTTCCACAAGGGCAAGGTTCATTACGACCAACAGTTGCTTCCTTGCGAATTGGCTGTTGAGGAATCGCCTCTCTTGTATCTCCAAACTCAACACCTGGCTGCTCGGCACCAAACTCTTGTTTAGTGGTTTGCAACTTAGGCTGTTTTACAGGAGCTGGTGCTTCTCTAACATCCTCAGCTTCTTGCTGAACTGGAATTCCACCTTTATACAAGAAACTCACTACTTCCTTATTCACCGCATTAAGCATGTTTTTGAATAAGTTGAAAGCTTCCATTTTGTAAATTACCAATGGATCTTTTTGCTCGTAAACTGCATTTTGAACTGATTGTTTTAAATCATCCATTTCACGTAAATGCTCTTTCCAGCTATCGTCAATTAAGGCAAGTACAATTGTTTTTTCGAACGAACGAACAACCTCTTTTCCTTTGTGATCAATAGCTTTTTTCAAATCAACTGCAACTTGAATTCCACGAATACCATCGGTAAATGGCACAACAATCTGCTCAATATGCTGACCGCGTTCTTCGTAAACCTGCGTTAAGACTGGTAACGATTGCTGAATAATTGCCTCTGATTTACGAGCATAAAATGCTTCAGCTTCTTCGAATAATCTTTCTGTTAAGGTTGGAATATTTGTAGAAGAGAATTCCTTTTCAGTGATGGCAGTATCAACCGAGAAGTTTTTAATTACTTCTAGTTTGAAACCATCGTAATTTGCCTCTTCCTTATATTCTGTTACGATATCTTCGGCAACATCGAATACCATATTGTTCATATCTACATCTAAACGCTCTCCAAATAAGGCGTTTTTACGTTTAGCATAAATAACCGTACGTTGCGAGTTCATCACGTCATCGTACTCCAATAAACGTTTACGAATACCAAAGTTGTTTTCCTCAACTTTCTTTTGGGCACGTTCGATGGATTTGGTAATCATCGAGTGTTGAATTACTTCTCCATCCTCAATTCCCATACGCACCATAATGCTGGAGATTCTCTCCGAACCGAACAAACGCATTAAGTTATCTTCCAATGAAACGAAGAACTGAGAAGAACCCGGATCACCTTGACGACCAGCACGACCACGTAACTGTCTATCAACACGACGAGATTCGTGACGTTCCGTACCAACGATTGCTAAACCACCAGAGTCTTTTACGCCAGCGCCCAATTTAATATCCGTACCACGACCAGCCATGTTGGTTGCAATGGTAACCTGACCAGCCTGACCAGCTTCGGCAACAATATCTGCCTCTTTCTGGTGCATTTTCGCGTTTAACACATTGTGCTTAATTCCACGAAGTTTAAGCATACGGCTCAATAATTCCGAAATCTCAACTGAAGTTGTACCTACTAATACTGGTCTTCCTGCCTCTGTTAATTTTACAATCTCATCAGCTACAGCATTGTATTTTTCACGAACTGTACGGTAAACATAATCCTGTTGATCTGATCTTGAGATATTTCTATTGGTTGGGATTTCAACAACATCTAGTTTATAAATCGACCAGAACTCACCTGCTTCTGTAGTTGCAGTACCCGTCATACCGCAAAGTTTGTGGTACATACGGAAATAATTTTGCAAGGTTACTGTAGCATAAGTTTGAGTTGCATCTTCAACTTTTACGTTTTCCTTGGCCTCAATTGCTTGGTGTAATCCGTCAGAGTAACGGCGGCCATCCATAATACGACCCGTTTGCTCATCAACAATTTTAATCTTTCCCTCATCGATGATGTATTCCACATCAATTTCGAATAAAGTATAAGCTTTTAATAATTGGTTAACCGAGTGAATACGTTCCGCTTTAACAGAATAATCACGCATTAAGGCATCTTTCTGAACAACTTTCTCTTCCAAAGGCAAATCAGATTTCTCTAGATCTGCAACCTCAGTACCTACATCTGGTAAAACGAAAAAGTTTTGATCCTCACCCGATTGGGTAATCAATTCAATACCTTTTTCAGTTAGCTCAACCTGATTATTTTTCTCATCAATGTAAAAGAACAATTCAGAATCTACCTTAGGCATGTTCTTAGATTGATCTGCCATGTAATGATTTTCAGTTTTTAGCAACAAACCACGAACACCGCTTTCACTTAAGAATTTAATTAATGCCTTATTTTTTGGCAAACCACGGTAAGCACGTAATAAAGCTAAACCACCCTCACCTTCTTCAGTTCCACTGTTTCCAGCATTGATTAATTTTTTAGCTTCGTTTAAAGCTGAAGACACATAAGCTTTTTGCGCATTTACCAAACGTTCGATACGTGGTTTCAACTCATAAAATTCATGCTCATCGCCACGAGGAATTGGACCAGAAATAATTAACGGTGTACGGGCATCATCAATCAAAACTGAATCGACCTCATCTACCATTGCAAAATGTTGCTTGCGCTGCACCAATTGGTCTGGCGTTTGCGACATATTGTCACGCAGGTAATCAAACCCGAACTCATTATTGGTTCCGTAAGTAATATCCGATGCGTAAGCTTTTCTCCTTTCTTCTGAATTTGGTTCGTGTTTATCAATACAATCAACACTTAAACCATGGAACTCGAACAATGGTCCGTTCCATTCACTATCACGACGAGCAAGGTAATCATTCACCGTTACGATGTGAACGCCTTGTCCGGCAAGTGCATTTAAATATGCAGGAAGCGTACTTACCAAAGTTTTACCCTCTCCAGTAGCCATCTCGGCAATTTTACCGCTGTGTAACACGATACCACCAATCAACTGCACGTCGTAATGAACCATGTTCCACGCTACCTCAGTTCCGGCAGCATCCCATTTATTAGCCCAATGCGCTTTATCGCCAACAATTTTCACATTGTTTTTACGAGCTGCGTAATCTCTATCAAATTGTGTAGCTGTAACTTCTAAAAAATCGTTTTCACTTAAACGACGAGAAGTTTCCTTTACTACAGCAAAAGCCTCAGGAAGAATTTCCAAAAGCACTTTTTCTAATTCTGCATCTCGGTCTTTGCCTAAAGCATCAACCTGATCGTACAAGGCAGTTTTTTGGTGAAGATCTAAATCTTCTCCATCGGCATCTGCTTTTAAGCCCGCAATTTTTGCATCGATATCACTTAAGAAAGCAGAAATTCTTTCCTTAAATTCTATGGTTTTTCCACGCAAATCATCGTTGCTAAGCACTGAAAGTTTATTGTATTGTTCGTTAATTTGAACAACTAATGGCTGAATAGCCTTTATATCTCTATCTGATTTACTTCCGAAAACCTTCGCTAAAAATCCTAACATTATTATATATTAAATCGTAAATTTTATTAAAAATTGATGTGATACAACAACTGAGCCATGGCTTTTTGCAAGTCATTTTGGCTGTTGCTGGTATAAATGAGGCTCAAAAACCTTATATAAGATTTGATAAGAAAAGAAAACTAAGGACTGTTATTCTTTGGATTTTTACGAATGGTTAAATCGGCAATTACCTGATTAACACTGATATATTTCGCAACCCTTAATGGATTTTGGGTTCCTATTAAAGCTAGACTGGTGTAAGATAATAAATAGGGATTGTGTTGTTCGTTGAGCTGAACAGAACTTCTATCCGTTACATTAGCACCAATTTTATGCTCATTACAATATTCATTTAATATTCTAAGCCCTTCAACACGTTCGGCTTTTGCCAAATGTGTTAAGCTAAAAAATACAAGAGATATGGTAACTAGGTGTTTCATTAATTTGGGGCAAAGCTAGTTTTAATCTTTTATAAAAAGAAATTAGATTGGCTCAAAAACTGTACCTCGATTTTTATATGAAATTTCTATCCTTTTATATTCATCCGATGACTGATCCTGCATTTAGCAATTCAGCAATCAAACAATCCAACAATATATCAATTACTTAAAAACTACCTCTGTCGCACCATAACCAAATTTCTCTTTGCGAGCATCCATATAGGTTTTTACATTTGGATTTTTGCTGATCAGCTTGTGGATTTTATCCCGCAAGGTTCCGTTTCCTGATCCGTGAATAAAAATCATTTTATCGAAATGATGAACCACAGCAGCATCGATAGCGTTTTGAAAATGATTCAGTTGAATTTTAAGCATTTCATCGGGCTCTAGAAAATGATGATCGTCTCTTAACTTTTCGATATGCAGATCTACCTCTTTCGCAGGCGCATCTATCGTTTTCTTTTGATCCGCACCCTTAAAAAAGCTTTCCTTTAATTTTTGCACATCAATAATTGGAGCCTGCTCGTCGAGGCGAATTAACCATCCTTTTTGTTTTGAATTTGGCAACTCTTTCAGCTCGCCACTAAAATCCTTTGCACGGAATTTCTTGCGAATAACCAAGGGCGCTAATGGTTTAATATCAGCTGTGCTGAATAATAAAACCTGAAATAAAAACTCGGGCCAAATATCTAAATCGGCTAAAGATGCCGAGTAAACCAGCACTGAATTATATGAAGAGATAACGCCATGGTAAGCACCAGCATACTTTTCTTTTCGCTCCGTATTTAAGGCAACTAATAAAGCGCTTGGTGTTTGATTCTGCAAGTGAAAATGAACCACATTACCGGCTTTATTATCATTTGCAACCGCCAAATAAATACCATTTTCAATTTTACTTACGCTCGGAATATTAACCTGAATGGGTTTAGGCGCATCAATTTCTTCAGCAGAAACACCATGACCATGCACAGAAGTTAGATTACTCACCGCAACAGGTATTTCGAAACCATCCTCATCGGTAACACCTAATGTTTGGCTATCGATAATCTTCGTTACATAACCCTCACGTTTTTCATCAACAAAACGAACAAAATCTCCTAGTTTGAATTTCATATCCCCTAAATCCCCTAAGGGGACTTCTCCTTTCTAAAGTTTTAACCCCCAAACCCCCTAAAGGGGGCTTTTGACTTTCTATAGCTTTAGCACAACGCCAAAACATTTATTTTTGTTTATTGCACTCTTGCCTAACCTTCCTGTTATTCAGCTCCCCCTTTAGGGGGCTGGGGGGTTAATGCCTTGTATCGTTCCCATGAAAAATACTTAGGTAGCTTTCATATCTCGAAACGGCTATATTGCCCTCATTTACAGCTTCGATTACTGCACAGCCAGGCTCGTTAACATGGCGACAATTGTTAAAGCGGCAATCGTGCGAAGTTTTAAATATCTCTCTGAAAAAATGACCTAACTCTTCTTTTTCGATATCGATAACGCCTAATTCCCTAATGCCAGGTGTATCTACAATGAAACCACCTTGAGGCAATTCGAACATTTCTGCGAAAGTTGTGGTATGCTGTCCTTTATCGCTCCATTCTGAAACTTCACCTGTGCGCAAATCTCTGTCAGGCAATAAAGCATTGATTAAACTCGATTTCCCAACTCCTGAGTGACCTGAAATCAGTGTAATTTTATCCGTAATTAGCTCTTGAATTAGCGGAATATTGATGCCTTTCAAAGCCGAAACTTCGTAGCATGGATAACCAATGGCTTGGTAAATTTCCTTAAAATCTTGCAGAATTTCCAAACCCTCTTTGCTAAACAAATCGAGTTTATTAAAAACCAAAACCGCAGGCACATCATAAGCTTCGGCAGTTACTAAAAACCTGTCTATAAAACCTAACGATGTTCTTGGCGAAGCCAAAGTAACTACCAAAATAGCCATATCTAAATTAGCAGCTAAAATTTGAGCTTGCTTACTTAAGTTAATCGACTTGCGGATAATGTAGTTTTTTCGTGGCAGCATTTCGTTAATCAAACCCTGGTTACTATCTCTCTCCAAGTCAAATTTCACACGGTCGCCAACCGCGATGGGGTTAGTGGTTTTAATCCCTTTGATTCTGAATTTGCCCACAATACGGCAGTTGTAGCGTTCGCCGTTATCGGCCAAAACGTTGTACCAACTTCCCGTAGATTTAATAACTAAGCCCTGCATATTTGCATCAAAGGTAAGAAAAGGATGGAAGATGTAGGAGGTAAAAATGGAAGATGATTTTTAAGGATTTGGAAAGCAAAACCTGTACTTCATTTTAATGTTTGCCCTGCTGTACGCTTTATCCCGAAGAAATATCGGGATGCTCGCTGCCATCAGGTTTAGAAACTGAAGATTTTGCAATGAAACTTAGGTTTCTTGCAGGGTTTATATCCACCTTGTCATCCTTAGCTTAGCGTAAGGTTAAGGCAAAAAGGTCTTCGACAGGCTCAGACTGACAATATTAATATTATAGATTCTCTTATCTTCGCTTAAAATCTAACTCATGGAAAACTTCAAAATTATTGGTATATCTATAGAAACCACTAACCAAAATAATCAAGCGGCATCTGACTTAGGTAAACTTTGGCAAAGATTTTATGCTGAGGAAATCTTCAATAAAATCCCTGATAAAGAAAGTGAGGACGTTTATGCCATTTATACCGATTATGAAAGTGACTACACAGGTAAATACACCAGCATTATCGGGCAAAGAGTAGGTTCTTTAGAAAGCATTCCAGATGGATTGATTGGCAGAAAAATTAAAAATGAAAAACTTTTTAAATATATAGCTAAAGGCGAAATGCCCAATGCAGTTGTAGAAACTTGGCAAGAAATCTGGGCTAATGATGCTACATTAAACAGAAGTTATGTTGCCGATTTTGAAGTTTATGGAGAAAAATCTCTGCAAGGAGCGGATTCGGAAGTAGAGATTTTTATAGGTATTGAATAGGAGATTACTATTTTTCTAGATAAGGCCTCAACCGCTTATATTCTTTTCTTGATTCTTTTTGTTTTATGGCAACAATGATAACGCCCGCTGGCGCACGCGTGTCGCGTGTGCAACTTCAATATGTACACAAGAAATTTTTATTATTTCGAATGTCTAACCCACCATACCGGCAACAAACTCAGATAGTACCTTAACCCTAATTAAATTAAACCTGATCGCAACGGCAGCCTCCGATTTTTCATCGGAGCTACAGTGGAGAGCAGGACTGCTACATCCGAAGAGTTACTGAAGCACCTTTTCTAATGGTTGTAATATCAACCACCCTGCCCTACGGGCACCCCTCCTTAAAAAAAGGAGGGGAGTTAAACCTACCGCCCAATAATCTAAATCAGTTTTCGGTTCAGAAAATGTATTCATTTCATCTCATTAAACGTTTTATTAAAATATTTTCAAATAAATTTCGAAATCGTTTGCAATTAAGAAAAATAATCTGCTTCTTTACGGTGTAGATAATACACAGGAAGAAATGAATTTTAACACTTCGATTATTACAACGATTATTATTACCACCGGGATAAACCAGCGGGGCTAATTTGTTGTAAGTTGAATTAAAAACATAAAAACACAGAAAGCGTCCCGACACAAATCGGGGCGCTTTTTTTTTAAACCCAAACCAAATGAAAGTATTAAAATTCGGCGGCACATCCGTAGGTTCGGCCGAGAACATTAAAACGCTGCTGAGCATAGTGGCCAAAGAAAAATTACAAAGCAATCCGGTAGTTGTATTATCGGCAATGAGTGGCGTAACCAATTTGCTTACCGACATGGCCGAAAGGGCCGAACGTGGCGAAGATTACGATGCGAGTTTAAAAGAAATTGAGGCGAAACATTTCGCGGTTATTCGTTCGCTTTTACCGGCAGCGGCACAAAACCCGGTATTTACCCGCTTGAAAATCTTTTTTAATGAGCTGGAAGATTTATTGCAGGCAGTAACCAACCTCCGCGAGTTGAGTTTGCAAACCAAAGACCAGATTTTGAGCTACGGCGAACGTTGCTCATCGTTTATGATTGCGCACATCGCCTCGCAGCAATTCGTTGAAGCGCTGTATGTGAACGGTTCGGAATTAATTAAAACTGATAGTAATTTCGGGCAGGCAAAGGTTGATACCGACCTAACCGAAATGTTGATTAACGATTTTTATAAGGCGAATAAAAGCACGGTTTTATTTGTTACGGGTTTCATTGCCAGCAATGCGGCAGGCAGAGTGACAACTTTAGGTCGTGGCGGTTCTGATTACACTGCAGCAGTTTGGGGAGCAGCTTTAAATGCCGAGGAAATTGAAATCTGGACGGATGTAAACGGAATGATGACTGCCGACCCACGCATCGTGAAAAAGGCCTTTTCGTTGCCTGAATTGAGTTATACGGAAGCAATGGAATTGAGTTATTTCGGAGCGAAAGTGATTTATCCGCCAACGATGATTCCGGCTTTCATGAAGAAAATCCCGATTGTAATCAAGAATACTTTTGAACCTGATTTTTCAGGAACCTATATTAAAAGCGATGTGAAAGCATCAAGTCTGCCAATTAAAGGCATCTCTTCTATCGACCACATCAGTATCATTAACCTTACCGGAAGCGGTATGGTGGGTAAAGCTGGTTTCAGCGGAAGATTGTTTTCTTTGCTTTCTCGCGAACAGATTAACGTGGTGTTGATTACCCAATCTTCATCTGAGCATAGCATAACTTTCGCGGTTAAACCGACTGATGCCGGACAGGCGATCTCGTTAATTAAAAAGGAGTTTGAATTGGAACTGGATGCCAATAAACTTGCTTTACCGGAAGTGGAAAATAATTTGGCAGTGTTAGCCATCGTAGGCGAAAACATGAAACGTACGCCGGGTATGAGCGGAAGATTGTTTAATGCTTTGGGCAGAAATGGCATCAACGTTCGGGCGATTGCGCAAGGTTCTTCTGAATATAATATCTCGGTAATTATCAACGCAGCCGATTTATCGAAAGCCGTAAATGCTGTTCACGATGCTTTCTTCACCGATTTAAAACGTACGCTGAACATTTTCTGTTTGGGAACCGGAAATATCGGCAAAACGTTGTTCAACCAATTGAAAGAGCAAATGCCATTTTTGGCAGCTAATAATGATTTACAGGTTAAAGTTGCGGGAATCAGCAATACCAGAAAAATGATTTTCAACCCCGAGGGTTTATCTCTTGAAGATTGGGAAACGAACTTAGTCATGAATGGTGAACAAGCGGATTTGGCTAGTTTTGTCGAACGTATGAAAGCCTTAAATTTACCAAACTGCGTTTTCGTGGATAACACAGCAGCAGAATCGCCGATTGAGTTTTATCAGGGCATTTTCGAAAGCAGCATCTCCGTAGTAACTTGTAATAAAAAAGGAAACTCTGCTGATTTCGCCCAATATAAATCGTTTAAAGATACGGCCCGTAAATTCGGTGTAGATTTTTATTACGAAACCAATGTTGGTGCAGGTTTGCCTATCATTCGTACTTTGAGAGAATTGATGATGAGTGGTGATAAAGTGGCTCGTATTGAGGCAATTTTATCAGGAACCATTTCTTACATATTCAACAATTTTAAAGGCGATGCAGGTTTTTACGAAACGGTTAAAGAAGCGCAGGAATTGGGCTACACCGAACCCGACCCTCGCGATGATTTGAACGGAAAGGATTTCATGCGTAAAATGTTGATTCTGGCTCGTGATGCCGGTTATCCTTTGGAAGCCGTGGATGTAAAAATCGATAATATTTTACCCGAAGCTTGCTTAAATGCCACTTCTGTGGAGGATTTCTACGCTGAATTACAAAAAAACTCGGCCTACTTCGAAGAATTGAAAACTAAGGCAGCAAACGACAAAAAAGTATTACGCTACATCGGAAAACTCGAAGATGGCAATGTCGAAATTAGTCTGCAAATGGTAGATGATAGTCATCCGTTCTATATGCTTTCAGGAAGTGATAACATTATTTCGTTCACAACGGATAGGTACAAATCTCGTCCGTTGGTGGTAAAAGGGCCAGGTGCAGGTGCAGAAGTTACCGCAGCGGGTGTTTTTGCTGATATTATAAATGTTGGGGCATAAATCCCATAATCTAGCCCCCGAAGGGGGAACTAAAGGCGAGGTGGAAATAGATAGAGCAAAAAAACCAAAATAAATGATTAGCGTATAACTCAGTTTTTAACCCTGAAAACAATATTTAAAATATAATGTCAAAAAATATAAATAACAATTCAAGCCCTGCTGAGACGCTAGATATTACCTCTAGAAAGGCAAAAGCCCCCTTTGGGGGTTTGGGGGATTTGAATTCTATCCGCGTTTTCGCTCCAGCAACCGTTGCCAACGTTGTTTGTGGTTTCGACGTGTTGGGTTTCGCAGTTAACGAACCAGGCGATGAGGTAGAAATGCGCTTGGTAACCGAGCCTGGTGTTCGATTATTAAAAATTACCGGCGATGATGGTCGTTTGCCTTTAGATGCTGCAAAAAATACGGTGAGTGCAAGTGTTCAACATTATTTGAAACACATTGGTAGAGAAGATGTTGGCGTTGAAATAGAACTCCACAAAAAAATGCCTATCGGAAGCGGCTTGGGTTCGAGCTCTGCCAGTACGGTTGCGGGTTTATTTGCCATTAACAAACTGATGGGCGATTTATTAACCGCAAAAGAATTGGTTCCCTTTGCCATGAAAGGCGAGGAATTGGCTTGTGGGTATGGTCATGCCGATAACGTTGCTCCGGCGATTTTAGGGGGCTTTGTTTTGGTGAGAAGTTATGAACCTTTGGATGTAATTTCCTTACCAACACCTGCCGGAATGTATGCTGCAATTGTTTATCCTGAAGTTGATGTTCCTACAAAAGATGCCCGTCAGATGATTCGCAGCAAGGTATTTTTAAAAGATGCTGTTACCCAATGGGGAAATGTAGCGGGTTTGGTTAGCGGGTTATTCATGAACGATTTCGATTTAATTGGCCGTAGTATGAAAGATGTGCTGGTAGAACCGACACGTTCAATCTTGATTCCGGGCTTTGAAGAAATGAGAACCATTGCCATGGAAAACGGCGCCATCGGCTTTGGAATTTCAGGCTCAGGCCCATCAGTTTTCGCATTGACGAAAGATGAGGAAACGGCTAAGAAAATAACCAAAGCACAACAATTATATCTTCAAAAAATTAATATTAATAGCAAAGCTTACGTTTCTTCGGTTAACGCCGAGGGACCGAGAGTAATGTAAATATGTATAATGGGAGATTGAAAATGGAAGATGTGAAAATACACTATACATCTTACCAGCTCCTCGTTCTGTGTCCCCACAGAACGAAAATAATACATGATGGTCTGTGGGGACACAGACCATGGATAAAATGAATATCAAGATTGGACTATCCAAACAATTAAACAATAAAGCAGTTTAACAATGCAACTTTATAGCACCAACAATAAATACCTACGTGTTTCCTTTAAAGAAGCCGTTTTTAACAGCATGCCGCAGGATAAAGGCTTGTACATGCCTGTGGAAATTCCTCAATTAGATGCTGATTTTATAGGCAATATCGAAAAATATTCTTTGCCGGAAATTGCTTATAAAATAGCCTCAACCCTGTTAAAAGATGAAATTCCTGCTGAAGATTTAAAAGCATTAATTGAAGATGCCATTAACTTTGAGGCACCGGCGGTAAAGCTTGACGATAACACTTTTGTTTTGGAACTTTTCCACGGACCATCATTGGCCTTTAAAGATTTTGGTGCTCGTTTTATGAGCAGAGTGATGGCTTATTTCCTGAAAGACGGCGAACAATTATTAGATGTTCTTGTAGCCACATCAGGCGATACAGGTGGTGCAGTTGCCTTAGGTTTCTTAGGTGTACCAAATACAAGAGTTACCATTCTTTATCCGGAGGGAAAAGTGAGTCCGATACAGGAATTGCAGTTAACCACCAACGCCGAAAACATCAGAGCAGTTCAGGTTAAAGGTACATTTGATGATTGCCAGGCTTTAGTTAAACAAGCTTTTGCTGATGAGGAACTGAACGCAAAATTCCGTCTGACTTCTGCCAATTCGATTAATATTTCGAGGTTAATTCCGCAGACATTCTATTATTTCAACACTTATGCTCAACTGAAAAAACAGGGTTTAAATGATGTAATTTTCTCCGTTCCAAGTGGAAATTTCGGCAACATTGGTGCAGGTTTATTGGCTTATAAATTAGGTTTGCCCGTTAAACAGTTTATCGCGGCAACAAATATAAATGATACGGTTCCCCGCTTTCTGGAAAGCGGTATTTACGAAACCAAACCATCAACCCAAACCTATTCAAACGCCATGGATGTTGGCGCACCAAGCAATTGGGTTCGCATTATGGATTTGTTTAATGGCGATGTTGATACATTGAAAAAAGTGGTTACTTCTTATCGTTTCAATGATGAAGAAACGCTTGCTGGCATCAAAGAAATCGATTCGAAATTTGATTATGTTGCTTGTCCACATACGGCGATTGCATATTTGGCCATTGAAAAATTTAGAGAAGAAAATCCAGACGATGAAAGTGCAGCCGTTTTCTTATCAACAGCACACGCCTGCAAGTTCCCTGATATTTTTCCAAAAGAAATTGCGGCTAAAATTAAAATTCCCGAGCAAGTAAAAGCTTTGGAAAGCAAACCACAACACGCAGACAAATTGAATGTAGATTTTGAGGGTTTTAAGAATTATTTACTGAAAGGTTAAACGTATAAAAATGTAATTATCGGGGCTACAAAGGTTTGTCGACCCGATTTAATGGAATAATTAAAACATCATCGGCTACCAATTCTTGTTCAACTTTCCGTTTCCACCACCAAGTGTAGATGTAAAACTCCACTATTGGAATTAACAGGATCAGAAATAATAAAAAAAAAGTGCTTTTAATGAGTGCATTTATTTTCGCTGAAACCAATTCATCTACTTTTTCTGTGAGCCTAATTTTTATAGATTCTTCTATCTTTTTAGGCTCCAAAGTATTTAAGGTGGCAACCAGCGCCTTTAAATCATTGTAACTTAAATCCTCGATTTTTACATGTCCTCTTCCCGCCGCAAGCAGCATTCCGTATAAGCTTGCACTGTAAATATCTTCTTTATATTTATCGAAAATATAAAACGCCAGTTTGTTTTTGCCGTTATCAACAAAGCCGATTCCTACATTTTTAGATGCCACATATTTACTTAAAGCAACTGCAGTATTTTTAGTGCCTGCTTGAATTTCGATGGTACCATCTTGAATCTTTCGGATAAAATTATTTCGCAGTTCGGGTGTTTCAAAAGCCATCACTGCTGCTTGCTCATAAATTTGAGATACAATTCGGTTTTCTTCTTTTTTGATGATGCTTTTTGCTGCAAAAATAAAGGCAAGGTGAATGGAAAAATAAATGAAAGCGCCCATGCTGGCTACAATATAAAGCTTAGCCCCCCAGTTGTAATATTTTGGTGCTCTTTTATAGAACTGTTTCTTCCATAAAATTAAATTATATATCAACCCACAAACAATCCCAACAATAAAAAATAATATAAGGTAAAGAATTAGCGTTCCAACGTGTGGTATAACAATTTCCTTTAGCAAACTCCACCAGTCTACTTTATTCAAGAATTTCATTTTAAAATGGATAAAAAATTTAAAAAATAATTAGATAACAATAGGGAATCGCAATCAATTATAGTTTAATTATTTCCACTTATCCAGCTTATCCCAATACTCCTTAACATAGGTTTTTAGGCTCTCGGGTAACGATACATAATTAGCACTAAAGGTATTTTTCTTGTCAGGGGTTTCAGTTATTGTGTAACTTTCCCCTTTATGCATCAACAAAAGGCTCACCGATAGTTGGTTTTTCATATCAGTATCGTGAAAACTATAGATGAATAAAGCATCAACCTGTTTATCCTTATCGGCATCGCCGAAAGCCTTTCTAGCACCCCAAATGCTAATTATACCTTTGTACGTGATGGCGTTTTGCTGCACTAATTTCCATACCTCATTTATTTTGGTGAATTTCTCTGCATATAAAGTATCTGGATTACTACCAGATTTTACTTTCGAAAACACAAAGATGTTTTTCGA
The DNA here is from genome assembly GCF_004331675.1 of Pedobacter frigidisoli. Taxonomy (GTDB): domain Bacteria; phylum Bacteroidota; class Bacteroidia; order Sphingobacteriales; family Sphingobacteriaceae; genus Pedobacter; species Pedobacter frigidisoli. The sequence goes on from NZ_SJSN01000005.1 coordinate 184,686, forward strand.
TGAAGCATCATCTATCCGATCAACCATCATTGCCCTAGTTCCCTTAAACTTAAATGGCGCATCTTTCAAATCATCCACACTCATTGAGATGGAAGTAATTTGAGCATGAAGATAATTTAGGGATAGGGAAAGGATGATGATTAGAGCGGTTTTTTTCATATAATGATTTTAATTTGTTTGAATCTACACTAAATATATTATTAAATAAAAAAGGCTGAGATTTTCATCCCAGCCTCCAAACTAAAAACTAAAAAAAAACTATTTCGCATTTTGAGCCTTGAGGCTATTTATTTCTCTTTTGAGCTCATCAATTTGCTGTTGCTGCTCTTTTATGCTACCCACTAGTAAAGGGATTAGGCTTTCGCTATCAACCTTGGTTATGTTGGCAGAACTGAAAGCATTTTTACCTGCTGGATATTGTTTCGCTTGCACATTCACCACTGATGGAACCGCAGCTTTTGCATCTACGCCTACAAATCCATACTGAGAAGTCGACGGGAGTTTCAGTTTTTCAGCCCAAGCTTTATCGTAATTAAAAGTTACAGGCTGAAGCTTTGAAACCATCTCCAAAGCCTTTTCAATTGGTTTTACATTTTGTTGCGCAACTTCTTGTGCGCTTATTTTTAGAGATGCCGATATTAAAAATACGGCAAAAGAAAATGAAATTGCTCGTTTCATAGTATAATGATATTTGAAATTAATGAAATAGTGAGTTACTTTCCACTGCTTAAAACAGGGAATTAATCGAAAAAAATGAGTCGTATTAAACTGACGGAGGAGGTGTTAAAACCTCGGGGAAATAATTTGGTTTACTAAAGTGAATAGGACTAATCACTTTTTTACAGCTTTGTAATGCATAAAGGTTATCCTCAAAAAGAAAAACACTATGAACCAGACATTCGGTCTCGATTTTCTTCTCTTCTTTTTCTGTTGCATCGTTAGTAGCAACATTTTCAATATCTACAGATGAATTGCCAAAATACCATACCACATTGCTAACCTTTAAGAACAAGGTGAGCGCAATAGCTACAATAAATAGATATTTTGGGCTTTTGATATTCATTAGCTACAAATATAAGTTGTTCAGTTTAAGAATATTCATTTGTATGTAAAGTTCTGGTGGCATAAAAAAATCCGTTATTCATAACCTAGAATAATGGATTTTATAAAGTAAATGCTTGTGTAGATTAAAATATTGCCTTTGCAATTTCCTTTGTTTGGCCGGGCCTACCCATGGTATAAAAGTGCAAGACCGGAGCACCAAAATCCATCAATTCCTTAGCTTGCTTAATCATCGCCGCTGTTCCAATTTCCTTTGCTTCGGCGTTACTTTTGGCATAAGATAAAGCATCTGTTAATTCCTCTGGCAAATCTATGTGAAAGATTTTTGGCAACACATTTAGTTGCGAAAGCGTACTAATTGGCTTCAAACCAGGTATAATCGGCACATTGATATCATTTTCTCTGCACTTTTTAACGAAATAAAAATACTTCTGATTATCGAAAAACATTTGGGTTACAATAAACTCAGCACCCATATCTACTTTCTTTTTCAAAAATTTAAAATCAGCATTTAAGTTGGGCGCCTCGAAATGCTTTTCTGGGTATCCGGCAACGCCGATACAGAAATCACTTTTAAAGGTTTCGATATCCTCGTGTAAAAACTTGCCTTCGTTGTGATTTTTAATATGCTCAATTAAATCCGTCGCATAGCAATGTCCGCCTTTGGTAGGTACGAAAGAATGATCGGCAGCACGGGCATCGCCACGTAACGCCAAAACATTGTCAATTCCCAAAAACTGTAAATCGATCAATGCATTTTCTGTTTCTTCTTTCGTAAAACCGCCGCAAATTAAATGCGGAACAGCATCGATATTATATTTATGAATAATGGCAGCGCAAATGGCAATCGTTCCCGGGCGTTTACGGTAAGAAACCTTTTGCAACAATCCATTTTCTTGCTCTTTGTAAATATAATCTTCCCTCAAAGAGGTTACATCAATAAAGGGTGGATTAAACTCCAATAAAGGATCAATGGCATCGTAAATCCATTGAATACTTTGTCCTTTAATTGGCGGCAAAAGTTCGAATGAGAATAAGGTTTTACCCTTTGCGTTTTTTATATGGTCTGTAATTTTCATACCTATTTTATATCTGTCATGCTGAGGCACGAGGCATCTCTAACATTTTAGCAGTAATTCTTTTGTTGCTTACTTCCGTAAATTAATGATTTGTGTTCTTGGCTTGGAGATCCTTCGTTCCTCAGGATGACAGAAAGCAGAACAACTTTAATAAGCCAAATTCGGTCCTAACCACCGCTCTACTTCTTCAATTGGCATTGCTTTTCGTTCTGCATAATCCTCAATCTGATCTTTGGTTATTTTCCCTAATCCGAAATATCTCGATTCTGGATGAGCAAAGTAAAAACCACTCACGGCAGCTGTTGGATACATGGCATAACTTTCGGTTAATCGCAAGCCAATCTCATTTTCGGCATCAAGCAATTGGAATAAAGTTCCTTTTTCGGTATGTTCCGGACAAGCTGGATAACCTGGCGCCGGACGAATACCCGCATATTCTTCCTTAATTAATTCTTGATTACTTAAATTTTCCTCCTTGGCATAACCCCAATATTCCTTACGAACTCGCTCATGCATACGTTCTGCAAATGCTTCTGCCAACCTATCCGCTAATGCTTTTACCATGATGCTATTATAGTCGTCGTAATTCGCTTCAAACTCGGCAACCAATTCATCAACACCAATTCCAGTTGTAACCGCAAATCCACCAAAATAATCTTGGATTCCTGTTTCTTTCGGAGCGATAAAATCTGATAAAGCATAATAAGGTTGTCCATCAACTTTTTCTGCCTGCTGGCGGAGGGTGTGAATGGTTACGGACGATGGAAGATGGCCAATGGACGATGGAAGATGGCCAATGGATGATGGTTTTTCATTTCCATTTTCCATATTACCTCTTACATCCAATACAATATCGTCTCCTACCGAATTCGCTGGCCAAAAGCCTATTACGCCTCTCGCAGTTAGTAATTTTTCATCCAAGATTCGTTTTAATAATACCTGAGCATCATCAAAAAGTTTCTTGGCCTCATCGCCAACATTTTTATCAGCAAATATTTTTGGATAACTGCCACGAAGTTCCCAAGTATGGAAGAAAGGTGTCCAATCAATGTACGGAACCAATTCTTCTAACGGATAATTATCGAAAACTCTCGTTCCGGTAAATTCAGGAACTGGAAGATCCTCTTTAAAATCGATTTTAAACTTGTTTTCACGAGCCTGCTCTATTGTTTTAAAACGCTTGTCAGATCGTTTGTTTAAATGTGCTTCACGAGCTTTATCGTACTCTGCTCTAATTCCAGCAACGTACTCATCCTTTGTTTCTGGATTCATTAACGTGCTGCAAACGGTAACACTTCTCGACGCATCCAAAACGTGAATTGCTGGTCCGGAATAGTTTGGCGCAACCTTAACCGCAGCATGAATACGAGAAGTTGTAGCGCCGCCAATAATCAATGGAATGGTAAAACCCTCACGCTCCATTTCTTTGGCAAAGTGAACCATTTCATCTAACGATGGCGTAATCAATCCACTTAAACCAATAATATCGGCATTTATTTCTTTGGCTTTTTTAATGATTTCCTGCGCAGGAACCATTACGCCCATATCTATAATTTCAAAGTTATTACAAGCCAAAACTACGCCTACAATATTCTTTCCAATATCATGAACATCACCTTTTACAGTAGCCATTAAAACTCGTCCAGCAGATGAACTTTGGTTTTGATCGGGATTATCTAGTTTTTCCTGCTCGATAAAAGGCAACAAATAAGCAACAGCCTTTTTCATTACCCTTGCAGATTTTACCACTTGAGGCAGGAACATTTTTCCTGCACCAAATAAATCTCCAACAATGTTCATCCCATCCATCAACGGACCTTCGATTACTTGGATTGGTCTAGCGTATTTCTGACGAGCTTCTTCCACATCATCATCTAAATATTCTACAATTCCTTTTACTAACGAATGCGATAATCTTTCCTCAACCGTTCCTTTTCTCCATTCTTCATCACGAACAATTTCTTTGCCTTTACTTTTGATGGTATCGGCGTATTCAACCAAACGCTCGGTTGCATCCTCACGGCGATTAAGCAAAACATCCTCTACCCTTTCCAACAATTCTGGCGGAATCTCTTGATAAACCTCAAGCATACCAGCATTTACGATTCCCATATCTAATCCAGCTTGAATAGCATGGTAAAGAAAGGCGGAATGCATCGCTTCCCGAACCGTATTATTTCCTCGAAAAGAGAACGAAATATTGGAAACTCCTCCGCTTACTTTAGCATGAGGTAGGTTTTCTTTTATCCACCTTGTGGCATTTATAAAATCGACTGCATAATTATTATGCTCTTCCAGTCCTGTAGCAACGGTTAAAATATTTGGATCAAAAATAATGTCTTCGGCAGGGAAACCAATCTCATGAACCAAGATATCGTAACTTCTCTTACAGATTTCTTTTCTACGCTCATAGTTATCGGCTTGACCTTTTTCATCAAAAGCCATTACTACAACGGCAGCACCATATTGCATAATCTTGCGGGCACTTTCACGGAATTTATCCTCTCCTTCTTTTAAAGATATGGAGTTAACAATTCCCTTTCCTTGCAAACATTTCAAACCATTTTCAATCACCGACCACTTAGATGAATCGACCATGATGGGCAGTTTTGCAATATCCGGCTCAGAAGCAATTAAGTTTAAGAACTTAGTCATGGCAGCTTCCGAATCCAGCATTCCTTCATCCATATTCACATCGATTACCTGCGCACCACCTTCTACTTGTTGCAAGGCAACGGCAAGGGCAGCTTCGTAATCGCCCCCTAAAATCAGTTTAGAAAATTTTGGAGAACCAGTAATATTTGTTCTTTCGCCGATGTTCACGAAAATGCTTTCTGGTGTGATGGTAACGGGTTCTAACCCGCTTAAGCGCATGAATGGCTCAATTTTAGGGATTTTTCTTGGTGATGCTTTTCTAGCATTCTTAGCAATGCAGCCAATATGCTCTGGTGTAGTACCACAACAACCACCTACGATATTCACAAAACCCGATTCAATAAAATCATCAACCAAATGTGCAGTTTCATGTGGCTGTTCATCATAAGCGCCAAATTCATTAGGCAAACCTGCATTTGGATAAGCTGAAACATAACACCCAGCTTTTGCAGCCAATTCCTCAATATGTGGACGCATTTCTTTTGCACCTAATGCACAGTTAAAACCAATACTCAATGGTTTGGCATGCATTACCGAGTTCAAAAAAGCTTCTGCCGTTTGTCCGGACAGTGTTCTGCCTGAGGCATCGGTAATGGTTCCAGAAATCATAATTTCCAGTTTACGACCGATAATTTCCTCGTATTTTTTGATGGCAACAATGGCCACTTTTGCATTTAAGGTATCGAAAATGGTTTCGATTAATAGCACATCAGAACCACCATCTACCAAACCACGAACTTGCTCGTAATAGGCAGTTTCCAGTTCATCAAAATAAACTGCCCTATAACCTGGGTCGTTTACATTTGGCGACATAGAAAGCGTACGATTGGTTGGGCCTATTGCACCAGCTACGAAACATTTCCGATCGGGATTGGCCGCCATAAATTCGTTAACGGCTTCCTTGGCAACACGAGCACCTTCAAAGCTCATCTCGTAAGAAAGATCTTCCATCTGGTAATCGGCCATGGAAATCCTTTGAGTACTAAAGGTATTGGTTTCGATAATATCGGCGCCAGCATTTAGATACTCTAGGTGTATAGCTTTTATAATATCTGGACGAGTGATATTCAGCAAATCGTTGTTGCCTTTTACATCGCAAGGATGGTTTGCAAAACGTTCACCTCTAAAATCGGCCTCCGTTAAAGTATATCGCTGAATCATGGTGCCCATCGCCCCATCAATCACCAAAATACGTTTCTCTAATTCTTCTCTTATACTCATTCTGTTATTAGATGTGGGATGGAAAATGGAAAATGGAAAGACACATCAAACATCTTACATTAAACATCTTACATCTCCAAAAAGGCTTATTCAAAAAGTTGGTACGTGAATCGTAATCCTAAACTTATCTGGTCCCGAATTTATTCGGGATAGAATGTAGCACCTTGTGTGGTCACAGGTTGCTAAGACTTCGTTGGGTCTAATCCCTCCGTCTTTCTTAATAAGCATACAAAAATGCAACAAAGCATCATCAATTCCAAAATTTATCGGTTAGCTACCAAATAAAATTACAAAGGCCACGCAAAACTGCATGGCCTTAAGAATATTGTTCTGTTTGGAGGATTATTTTTTTCCTCCGAAAATACGAAGTAAGAAAAGGAAGATGTTTAAGAAATCCAAGTATAATGATAAGGCAGCTACAATAGCCATCTTTTTAGACTCTACAGCCAAAACCTGTTCTCCACTTGCCTCAATACCTTCACCAATACGCTTAATTTTTTGAACATCATAAGCTGTTAAAGCTGTAAATATTGCAATACCAATGTATGCCATAAATAAACTAAAGCTTTCGCTCTGGATGAACATATTGATTACTGTTGCGATAACTAAACCAATTACACCAACCATTAAGATCGGTCCGAATTTGCTTAGATCGATATTTGTCGTGTACCCCATGAAGGCCATGATACCGAAAATACCAGCAGCACCAGCAAAACAGCTTACTACCGACCCTGATGTATATGTAAGGAGAATAAAGCTTAAACTAATTCCCGTTAGCACAGAATAAAGTACAAATACGCCTATTAACGACGGTAATGAAAGTTTACTTAAACCAAATCCCATTAACAAGACCAAGCCAAGTGGTGCAAACATGGCTATGTAGCCAAATATCGACATACCAACTTTCCCAGTTTCAGGATTAATTGTCATTAAGTATTGCATTAATTGTTCATTTGTACCGAACAGATATGCCGCAACAGTCGATAAGCTCAATGCTACAAACATCCATAAAAAGACATTTGCGAAGAACTTTTTAGAAACTGATCCTTCTTGCACAAAAACACTGTCCTTTTGATAATTATAATTTTGTTGTTCCATTTTAATTTTTATGTATTTAAACAGTATAAAAATAATATTTTAATTCAATCTTTTTGTCAGCAATTCTTCAACTTTTTTGTAGAACTGTAGCGGCTTAAGTGTTCGCCAGGGCATATTATCAAAAGCACCACCAAAGTTAATGTAATAATCAATGCTATTATCCCTAAACTCGGTAATTACATGTTCCTGAAAGTTTACACCAACAATCCAGCCATCTTCCACTTCTTGAAACCATTCTTCATAATAACTATCATCAGAAGCATGAAAGTTTAATACATTTTCTCCTATCAGGATAAATTTATCAATGCCTTCATCCATCATCAACTCCAAAATATCACGCTTCAATAACATGATATCGTTATTAATGGCATCGTTCCATTCGCCAATAAATTCTATAATGGCATAGCAGCGATCGTAATCTGCATACAAAACTTTCATGTAAAGCGTATTCGATCCAAACTCATCCCATTGAGGGTGTAATAAGAAGTTATAGATCTGCTTATCGAAATAAAGCTCAGAGTATTCGGTGTTGTAAAATGGAGAACGCTCATCTTCTGCCGAGATATAATCATCTCTCCATTGGTAATAAGGCTCTATTTCATGCATAATATTAAATTAGTGGATGATTTACTGGCGATCGATAAATAATTTTGAATGGGTGAGTTTTGAATGAGTGAATGGCTTACTGGCTATCGAAAATAAATTTTGAATGAGTGAGTGTAGTTAAACGATCGCTATATTCTCTCATTCACTCATTCAAAATTCACCCATTATTCTCTAACTCAATCATTCCCTATTGTTGCCCTGCCTCTACAGCTTTTCTCACACTTCCGTATTGTGATAATAAACTTGCGGCTTCATCATATTCAATGTTCAATTCATCGGCCACCATTTGCGTTCCGCGATCTACCAATTTATTATTGGTTAACTGCATATCCACCATTTTGTTTCCGACAACACGACCCAATTGAACCATTACTGTGGTACTCAGCATGTTTAAAACCAATTTTTGAGCAGTTCCAGATTTCATACGCGTTGAACCCGTAATAAATTCAGGTCCTACTACAACCTCAACAGGAAAGTCAGACTCAGCAGCAATTGGCCCGCCGGTATTGCAAACTATGCATCCCGTTAAAATACCATGTTTGCGAGCCGTGTTTAAACCGCCTATCACATAAGGCGTAGTACCAGACGCGGCCAAACCCACTAAGCAATCCTTTTCGTTGATGTTAAACTCTTGAAGATCTTTCCAGGCCTGCACATCATCATCTTCGGCGAATTCTACCGCTTTTCTAATTGCAGTATCGCCACCGGCAATTATACCCACCACCCAATCAAAAGGTACACCGTAAGTTGGCGGACATTCGGATGCATCCACAACGCCCAAACGGCCACTTGTACCAGCACCAATATAAAAAAGACGACCGCCTTTTTTCATTCGCTCGGCAACAGCCGACGTTAATTTTTCTATTTGAGGCAAAGATTTCTCAACTGCATAGGCAACAGTTTTATCTTCGTTGTTAATGCCCTGCAGAACTTCCAACACAGACATTTCATCAATGTGGTTATAATTAGAATCTTGCTCGGTAACTCTATTCATAAAATTAATTTTGATAAAATTCGGTAAATTCTTTCTAAAAACTACCCTAAAGACCCAAAAATATGTGTCATAAATTTCAAATGGCACATCTACCCCGTTAATTTATGTTAAATATTAGAAACAAAAGACACGAAATTACCGTTAAAAAATAGACCAACTCGCTAATTTTCATAAATTTGCAGTAAGGCTGATGAAAAAAAATACCCGTAATAATATATTAATTGCAATAAGCTATTCTGTGATTTTAATAGTGGGTATGGTTTTGGGCATAAAGTTCATCAAAGACCAAGGTTTTGGCGTTAAAAGAAGTCCGCAACTAGCCAGCAATAGCGACGGAAAATTAGCGGAAATTCTACACATCATCAACAAGAATTATGTCGATGATATCAATACAGATTCACTCGAAAATCTACCAATCGATAGCGTTTTACATCAATTAGATCCGCATAGTGTTTACTTGCCGCCAACAGATGCGCAAGATATGACCGACAATTTGGAAGGCAATTTCGAGGGTGTTGGGATAGAATATTACATGCTCAACGATACCATGATGGTAACTGGCGTAGTTAAGGATGGGCCGGCTTCTCAAGCTGGCATAAAACTGGGCGATAAAATCTTAAGCATAGATACCGCAGTTGTTAGTGGTAGAAATTTACCGAAGGATCAACTTACTGGCCGTTTTAGAGGTAAGGCAGGCAGTGGCGTTAGCGTAGTTTTAATGCACAACGGCACCCAAGCGCAAAGCCGTTTAATGGTTACCCGAGGCAAGGTAAACATTAGCAGTATTGATGCTGCCTACATGATAAATGCTGAAACGGGCTATGTTCGCATTAGTAAGTTTGGCGCCAATACCGATAGCGATTTTTCTGCAGCAGCCAACAATTTAAAAGCAAGGGGAATGAAAAAACTCATTCTCGATCTTCGCGATAATGGAGGTGGATATTTTTCTGCCGCCACAGGCTTGGCAGATCAATTTCTTGCTGAAAACAAGCTTATCGTTTACACGCAGGGCAAGCATGAGCCCCGAACCGATTATTTTTCTACTGGAACAGGCGCTTTCCAAAATGGAAAACTTGCTGTACTGATTAATGAAAACACCGCATCGGCCAGTGAAATTGTTGCAGGCGCCATTCAAGATTTAGGTCGTGGAATTATAGTTGGTCGCCGTTCTTTTGGAAAGGGCTTGGTTCAGGAACAGTTTGCCTTTGATGATGGTTCTGCGCTTAACCTGACCATTGCTAGATATTACACACCATCGGGTCGTAGCATCCAAAAATCGTATAAAAAAGGCTACGATGCCTACAAACACGAGTTGGATGAACGGATGATGGATGGTGAACTTACCGGAGATCATACCTCTTTTCAAGATTCTATAGAAAAAAATGAGGGTGTAAATGTTCAGCCGAATAAAAGGATTAAAACCAGCGGAGGTATTCAACCTGATGTATTTGTGAAGCTAGATACTTCGGGATACAATAAGTTTTACGCCAATTTGGTGAGCAAAAAAGTATTGTCAGATTATGTTTTCAATGTTTTAACAAATCGTTACAGCGCCAGTTTTATAGATCAGAACATCAATTCGTTTGCCTTGGGCGATACCGATTTTAGAGATTTTATTGGTTACATCCAACGTAAGAATGTCGCTATCGATCGGATGCAATTATACAGTTCGAAGGCTGTTATCTTAAACGATTTAAAGGCTTTGCTTTGCCGCTATTACCTTGGCGATGTTGGTTATTACCGAGCCGCAAACCAAACAGACAACGCTATTAAACAGGCACTCGTAAATTTGCAATAACTAATTTTCACTTACTTTTAGAAAAGCAAGGACAGCAGATTTTTTTAGTGTTCGTCCTGCTGTGCATTATAGCTTCGCAAAAAGCTCCGCTGCCATTCCCATCAGGTTTAGTTAACAAAAGCTTGATTTAAAAACTTCGGTCTTAGGAGCCAAAGATCTATATTCGCCTATCTAATTTATCAAAATGATAGAAACCGAACGTTTGATATTAAAACCCCTCACCCACGATCAGCTATTGAAATACATTAAGGATGATCATTCTTTAGAAAAGGAACTTAAGCTGCTTCCAACTAAAAAGAACATCTCCCCTGCCCTACATGATGCCTTGGAGCAAACCATTCTCCCCAACGTTTTCGATAAGGATAAAGATTATTTGTACAATACCTTATGGACCATTATTTCCAAACCAGACAATAGAATGGTTGGCGATATTTGTTTTGTAGGCGAACCCGACCCAAATGGAGAAATTGAGATTGGTTATGGCACTTATGAAGAGTTTCGTGGTAAGGGTTTTATGACAGAGGCCGTTGGCAGAATTGTGGAATGGGCAAAAGAACAAGCTCAAGTAAAATCAATATTCGCCAATACCGCAAAAGACAATATTGCCTCTTACTCTATTTTAGAAAAGAATAACTTTATCCATGTCGGCGAAGTTGATGATATGTTGATGTGGAAGATTATAATAAGAAGCTAAACTAACCGCTCAGCCCAAAAGATGAATCAACTATATTACAATCTCAAATAAGCTTAAGCTTATTCCCTCGTAGTGTTTAGGCAAACCCTCAGTTTCGTTTAGGGTTACCATACCAACATAATCAAAGCCGCAGCCGGTATAATATGCTAACAGCTTCTCGTTATCAGCCCAAGTATCCATGCGGATATATTTTAAATGATTTTCTAAGGCGTATTTTTTAGCCCATTTAATAATTTCCTTAACAAAAGAATAACCACGGAAATTTGGATGTGTTACAATCCTGTGGATATAAATGGAATCGTGATCTCGATCTCCCCAGATTAATTTATCATTAAAAGTTACGGCAAAAACACAGGCCACCACGCCATCAACCAAGATCTTATATTGGCGATTTTCTGCAATTTCATTGGTTACTAATTCTCTGCTGAAACCCTGCCAATGTTTATTAAAAACCTTTTTTTGGTGAGCAATCGCCATATCGTAAAACTCGAAAATAACATCGATATCAGTTGACTGGCTATTTTGTATTTGAATTTGCATGGGCGAAGATAAGGATTTCAGTCTTGAGTTATCTGAACCTGATTGAAGCGGAAATAATTTTTATTCTTAGCATTATTAGATCAAATGTCGTGTTGAGGATTAATTCATTTTATGAAAATCAATATAAATTATATGTAAGGCTGAGTGTTACGATTTGCTTTCCTCCCGATAAATTGGGAGGGGTTCGCAAGACGGACTTCTATTTGTCCTGGCCGGACAGGCTTTTTTCTTTTTGACAACAAAAAGAAACAAAAATTGCTGGCTGAAAATTTTTCTATTCAAGTTAGTGGTTCGGCTTGGACTGTATATTCCGAAAAATTTATTAGGCCGGATTAGAGTTGAACGGAGATGGAGTGGTTAGGCCTTAACAGATGGATAATCAAGTAGCAAAATAATCATACCAAATATATTGTATAAACCAACAATCCCTAGTCATTCGATGAATATCTGCATCCTTTTAATAATCATTTGAGGACTACAAAAAAAGGGCTGCTTTCCCCGATGGAATGCAAGCCCTGCTTTTCTAATTATTTTATAAAATTTAAGCTTATTTCTGTCTGAAATAAATTTGGATTGGCGAACCAGAAAAATCAAAATTCTCTCTTAATTTATTCTCTATGAAGCGTTTGTACGGATCTTTTATATACTGTGGCAGGTTGCAGAAAAATGCAAACATTGGCGAAGTGGCATTAATTTGTGTAATGTATTTAATCTTAATGTGCTTACCTTTCAATGCTGGCGGTGGGAATTTCTCGATCAACGGCAACATAATATCGTTTAGTTTAGACGTTGGAATTTTCTTGCTACGGTTTTGATAAACCTCTAAAGCAACCTCAATCGCCTTAAAAATACGCTGCTTGTTCAACACTGAAGTGAAAACGATTGGCACATCAGTAAAAGGACGAATCCGTTCGTGAATGTGCTCTTCAAAAGCTTTCATGGTTTGGGTATTCTTTTCGATCAAATCCCACTTGTTAACCAAGATTACGATACCTTTTTTGTTTTTCTCTGCAAGGTGGAAGATGTTGATATCCTGACTTTCGATTCCCTCAACAGCATCGATCATTAATACCACAACATCAGCTTCTTCCAAAGCCTTAATGGTACGCATAACAGAATAGAACTCTAAATTTTCCTTAACCTTGGTTTTCTTACGTAAACCTGCAGTATCGATCAACATAAACTCATGACCGAACTGGTTATAGTGAATTTTGATTGAATCGCGAGTGGTTCCTGCATTTGCAGTTACGATATTACGCTCCTTACCAATTAAGGCATTTACTAAAGATGATTTACCAACGTTCGGACGACCAGCGATGGTAATCTTCGGCAATTGATTTTCCTCTTCAGGAATATCCTCAAAGTTTTTAACGATCTCATCCAATAACTCACCTGTTCCAGAACCCGTCATTGATGATAGTGGGAAAACCTCACCTAATCCGAAACCATAAAACGTATGGATTTCGCTATGCAAAGCCGTGTTATCTACTTTATTAGCCGTAACATAAACTGGCTTGTTGCTTCTGCGTAAAACTTGTGCAATGTCATCATCCAAATCGGTAATGCCAGTGGTAACGTCAACCATAAAGATTAAAACGCTGGCTTCTTCAATGGCGATCATTACCTGTTCGCGGATTGCGGCTTCGTAAACATCTTCAGAATTGGCTACATAACCGCCAGTATCAATGATGGTGAATTGTCTATCCGTCCATTCGCCTACACCATAATGTCTATCGCGGGTTACTCCGCTGATATCATCTACAATTGCTTTACGGCTTTCTGTTAATCTATTAAAAAGGGTGCTTTTGCCTACGTTTGGCCTGCCTACGATGGCTATAATGTTACTCATGGTATTTCTTATTGATAGTTAATGGCTTATAGTTAACGGTCGGGATGTTAAGCAATATGCTTAAACTATTTGGCTATCAGCCATTGACTATCAACTACTAACCGATTTCTTTCGGGCTGCAAAGGTACGGTTAATTATCGTAACCAAAGCTTTTTAGGTAGTTCTTTTTACTTCTCCAGTCTGGAATTACCTTAACAAACAGTTCTAGGAAAATCTTTTTATCCAAAAACTTCTCAATTTCCAAACGGGCTTCGGTACCCACTTTTTTGAGCATATTACCACCAGTGCCAATTAGAATATTTTTTTGCGAATCGCGTTCTACCACAATTTCTGCACTTATTCTAATCATTTCACCTTTACCATTTTTAAGTACTTCTTCTTTAAAGCTCTTTACAATAACCTCAGTACTGTAAGGTATTTCCTTTTGATAATTGAGGAAGATTTTCTCACGAACAATTTCAGAAACGAAGAAACGTTCAGAGCGATCTGTATATTCCTCTTTATCATAATATGGTGGATGTTCGGGCAACTTTTCTAGCACAAGATCCAAAATTCCGCCGACATTGTGTTTATGAAGCGCAGAAATTGCATGTATTGATACCGGATTTAGCTTCTCTTGCCAAAAAATAATTTTCTCATCAACCTGTTCTTGTGTTGCATTATCAATCTTATTAATCAACACGATTGTTGGGATATCTCGGTTCAGAATTTTCTCCAAAACATCGTCTTCATCGTAAGATTCATTGATGTCTGTTACGAACAAAAGCAAGTCAGCATCAGTTAAGGATCCGTTAACAAAGCTCATCATACTCTCTTGCAAGCTATATTTCGGCTTAATTATACCTGGAGTATCAGAGAAAACGATCTGATAATCTTCTTCATTTACGATCCCTAAAATGCGGTGTCTTGTGGTTTGAGCCTTTGATGTTATAATGCTAAGTCGCTCGCCTACAAGCACATTCATGAGGGTAGATTTACCTACATTTGGTTTACCTATTATACTAACAAAACCTGCTTTATGCGCCATTAAAATATTTCTTAAAAAAAATTTGCACTACAAAGAAACGAATTATATCTTTGCATTCCAATTCGGAAAAGGAGTTAAGGATTTAATTCGAGACAAAAAAACGAGTTGTATAGAGTGCGGGGTGGAGCAGTTGGTAGCTCGTCGGGCTCATAACCCGAAGGTCGCACGTTCGAGTCGTGTCCCCGCTACCAATTCAGTTAATAGTTCTCAGTTAGCAACTTTAATTGCCTACTGGAAATTTGAAACTGAAAATGGCCCGTTCGTCTAGGGGTGAGGACGCCAGATTTTCATTCTGGAAACAGGGGTTCGATTCCCCTACGGGCTACAGGAAATTCAAAAGCATCAATCCATAAGATTGGTGCTTTTTTGTTTTAAGCCGAACTTATATTTGATTAAAAATCTTTATAAAAATATTTCTCATGTTATCCACAAGAAATATCTTTGATTATTTTCATTCATCTACCGTGATAAAAAACTGCAAAGACCTTCTTTTACACCACTTTACAAACTCCTCATTATCAGATTATAATTTGTTAAAAAATGCCATTAAGCAAGCAGATTAGGTTCTTAAATCTATTTTCTTGAAAAATATGTTGCCATATGTTTTGCAAATACCAAAACATATTATACCTTTGCACTCCTTCAAACAAAGAAAATTTGAAGATATAGAGTGCGGGGTGGAGCAGTTGGTAGCTCGTCGGGCTCATAACCCGAAGGTCGCACGTTCGAGTCGTGTCCCCGCTACCAAAAAGAGTTGAAAGACACTCTTTTATTTTTTGGCCCGCTCGTCTACCGGTTAGGACGCCAGATTTTCATTCTGGAAATAGGGGTTCGATTCCCCTGCGGGCTACTTCAATAAAATTCAAAACCTGTAAATTAATCATTTGCAGGTTTTTTTGCTTCTAGCAAAACCACATCATACATCACGCCCAATTTTCCGATTTGTCACATTAGCCTTTTTGGGCTATACCTCAAGAGCTGGTTTAACTTTAGTTTTGTACCGATACACGGGAATGTATTAACAATAGCTAATAAGTCACACCTTGGATAGGGTGTGACTTTTACTTCCCCATATAAAAAAACAAAGCTATTAGTTTTTAGAGAATAACTTTTTAAGGTAATCTACAACCGAGGTTTTTGGCTTTCGAGGATTTTCAGGCCCGAGTAAATAACCATAAGGCTGTAAATGAGGGTAGCTATCACAAATGATTTTCAACATACCAATGAGTGGCACCGCTAATACCATTCCCGCAACACCCCAAATCAATTCACCCAGAATAATCGCCATAATGGTAAACAATGGATTAATATTAACCTGTTCGCCTACAACTATGGGTTCTAAAATATAAGTCTGTATAAACTGAACAAGAAAATAGGTGATCAATACGCCAATGATCATCTTGCTATCACCACCCTGAGCCACTACCGCAAGCACCGTTAAACTCGTACCAGTTAGATTACCTACAAAGGGCACAATTTCCAATAAACCGCATAACACCGCAAAGAACAGCGCACTTTTAACGCCAACGATACTGAAACCAATGCCATACATAATCCACAACATCACAATCATGGCAGCAAGTCCGCTTAGGTATTTCTGTGCCACTTGGCCTGTTTGCTGTATTACATCTGTAGTATCGGCGTTTTCTTTTTTGGGCACTAGTTTTAAGATAAACTTTTTGATGTGCCCTCTCATGGAAAGGAAAAGGAACATGTACACCAGCACCAGTATGGTATTGATCATAATGCCCATAAAGCCCGCTGCAAAAGAAAGGATCATTCCGCTAGATTTTCCCTTAGTGCTTTGATCGATCACCTTTTGTTGCGCATCTTTTTTAATACCAACAGCCTCATTCACCCATTGCTTTAGGGATTCGAACATATTGGTAAGCCGTTTTTCCATTCCGCCCAAATTCTCTGCCAAGCTGCCCAGCTGAATGGATAATAAGCCAATAATTAAACCCACCGAAAGCACAAAAAGCAATATGCACATTAAACTGGCATAGGCCCTACCTACTCCTTTTCTTTCTATAAAGTTGCATAACCTAATAAATACCATGGATAGCACTGCTGCAAGCGCTACCGGAATTAGAAAGGGCGATGCGAAGTAAATACCTGCAAATACCAGTACAAAGAGAAATATTGTATTAACTGATTGGTTGAGTTTTTCCATTTCACCTTAACAATGTTTATGCACATAAGTTTATGTAAAATACTTGGCTAACTTTTTGAGGTCTAGCACGAGGAGTTTTAGCCATAATAAACCCACATGAACTATGCGCTTCCAAGTCCGAGAAGCCGATAAAACAGAAATTTTTAAGGATTCCAAACAAAAAGAGGATTATGGAGATTTATAGGGTTATGAATAGTAAAAACTCCTCTCGCCCGCTAGCATCGTGGCTTTTATTAATAACACTTTTTTTAGTAGTAACACAGGGCTGTAAGAAGAGTCGATCTGATATTGCCGCCGCCATATTTAAGGAAACAGGTAACAAGGTATTTAAGGATGTGGATGCGGAGGTTTTTGCAGAAAAATTGAAAGTAGCCATTGCGGCAGATAAATCGCTACGCAATCCAAAGTTTATGGAAGCTTTTTATGCTGCGCATGATTATTCGCCAATTTTAGTGATGAAATTTTTGGCAGATAGCGGCTTGAGAAATGCCGCTATACAAATTTCACAAGTTGGTGAACATGGCCTTTCGCCAACGATGTTTAAATCTAATAAACTAAGTGATCTTGTGGCAAAGGTTTATAACAAGGCTTCGATAAAAACAGTCGATGATGCCTATAGCACATTAATTGCACTAGAGATATCGGCCTGTTCCTCAATCACAGACTATACCAATGCCATGCGATTTGGCGTAATGTCTCCTCGAAAAATATATGCCCAATATTATACCGCTACCAAGCGCCCCGATTCTGTAAGTTTTGGAAAAGTATTCGAAACATCCAACTTGGATTCCTTTTTAGATAGTATTCAACCAAAAGCGCCTCCCTATAAAACCCTGCAAGCGGCATTGAAAGAAAATGTAGCTGCACCGGGGATGTCTGTTGAAGAAACCAATCGAATATTATTGGTGAACCTAGAGCGTTTGCGTTGGCAAAATCAACCTACGGAAGAGAAATATGTTTGGGTAAATATTCCAGATTTCTCGCTTCAGGTAATAGATGCAGGAAAAGTAGCCTTAACCATGAAAGTTTGTGTAGGCGAAGGCAGGAATAATAATGCAGCAACATCGCTTGTAGAATATGACGAGGGTGAACTGAAAAAAGATAGACCTTTTAACCGGGAAACTCCTCAGCTAAAAAGTGAGATACATAGTGTGCAAGTAAATCCTATTTGGAATATTCCCGAAAGCATTGCCACCAATGAGATTACGAAATATGCGGCTAAGGATCGTTATTACCTGGCTAACAAAAATATCGATGTCTTTTACAAAGGCAAACTGGTAGATGATCCAGAAACGATAGATTGGTCTGCCGCAGATGTGGGTAAAACCTATTCCTTTAAACAGCGCCCTGGCGATGACAATTCTCTCGGAAAAATTAAGTTCCTATTTAACAACGAATGTAGTGTTTACCTGCATGACACTCCTGCACAAGATGCTTTTAACTTACCTGTTAGGGCAGTGAGCCATGGATGCGTTCGCCTTGAGAAACCATTAGAATTGGCTGAAATCCTTTTTGGAAAAGGAACCAAGACAGAGAAAATTAAGGCTGAAATGGCAAGCGACCAGCCAAAGGCAGAAGATATTGGCTTGAGCCCGAAAGTTCCATTATACCTGAGTTACTATACCTGTTGGAGAGATTCAGGTACGGGTAAACTCAGGTTTGCAAAAGACATCTACGGACTCGATGCAGTACTGTATACCCATCTAAATAGCCTTAATTAAAATCGATTAATCGAATTGATGCTGGTAATTATTCTCGCTGAAACCAGCTTGCGGATTACTTGGTAAACTGGCATAAACGGCGGCAACCTTTTCATCAAGATATTTTGAATGATATTCTTCATCCGTTTTATTGATGTAAAGTACACTCCCTGAGCCTAGCGTATTAATTACCAGCTCAGAGAGTTCTGGCGCCACCGCTGGGCAACCCTGACTGCGACCTAATCTTCCTAATGCCTCAATAGTGCCCTCACTAACATAAGAAGCGCCATGGATTACGATTGAGCGTAATCTGGCATTGTCATTATATCCATAATCCATCCCATCGAGCCTTAAGGAACGCCCATGAGCACCTTTATATTCTTCAGCCGTAAGATAAAAGCCAATGCTGCTACTAAACGAATCGTTTTGGTTTGAAAACTTTACAGCAGTATCTTCACCACTTCGCTGACCATGTGCCACCCAAGTATTGAGTAATACATGCTCTTTTTTGAGATCAATGATGTACAATCTTTTTTTTCTGCTCGATTGATCAAAATCGGCAATGGTTAGTAAAGAATTTTCAGATACTTTTCCGATTTTCTTTAAATTATAGTAACCAGTAAGTGCTTTCTCAAATACGGTAAAGGTAAGTCCGGCCTGATTTAAATGTGCTGAATCGTAAACTTGCTTAGCATAATGCTTGTAGGCATCCTCGATACGGATAACTTTAACACTAGTTTTATTTTCTGCTGCACTATGTTCGTTCTTGTAAGCACTAATGAGCAGTGAAAAAGCAATAACGGCGATACCTGATATCTCTAAAATGTATTTTCTCATAGGAATGATTTGAGTGAAATGATAGAAAAGTAGGTGTGTTTATCGATAGGCTATAAGTAATTAATTTGTTACAAATTTACGAAAATCGTGAGGATTTAAGAAATCCTATCCAAAAGATTGCACGTTTATGATGTTTATTTGAGCTGGAATGGAGAGATTCTATATCGTTTTGAGCGCAGTTATTCCATTGATTTACAAATACTTCAATACGATTTTGCATTTATGCTGATTTCATAATGGGAATATATGCGACCATGCTTGTCATATTAAAAAAAATCCATTAGCCTATCTTTTTTGTTTGTTGTAAAGATAATCCGCTGATGATTTATTCTTAGCCACTAAGCGAATAAGATAATATTGGCACAACATTATTACGGCTTTGGGAGGACTGACCATAATTTATTCATTATTTGGCAACAAAAAATTCTTATAATTGTTATCAAGGAGAACTATGAGCAAAGTATTTACAATAACAGAAGGGCTAGAGAATTTAGGGGCGCTGCGTACAGGCGGACAGGGCTCTGTATATAAGGGGAAGCGCATAGGTGCAATCTACTCTGCGGTAAAATTAATCCCAACTCCAATTTACACCGAGGACCGTAACGATAAGAACTACCGCAATTTTGAGAATGAGGTATCAAAACTGCTAAAGGTAAATGAAAATCCTAGTCCGAATGTTGTAAAGATGCTCAGTTTCGGCATAACAGAAAGCGGTTCTTTCCCATTTATAGAAATGGAATATATTGACGGACCCGATCTTTGCGAACTACTTCAACCTCCACACGAAAAAATATTCACATTAAAAGAACTCATTAAAGTAGCACAACAGTTGGCTGCTGCACTCGAGCACTGCCATAAACTAGGGGTTAAACATGGTGATGTTAAAAGCAATAATGTTAAATATAATGTACACACGGCCAACTACGTACTCCTCGATTTTGGGTTGGCCATTATGAGTGAGGAACAGCGGCGAAGTAGCATTAGGCATGCGGGTGCAGTTGAATTTATGGCGCCTGAACAGAATGAGGGCAAAATGCTCCTGCAAAGTGATGTTTACAGCTACGGCATAATCTTATATGAATTATTGGGCGGCCAAGTTCCCTTTCCCTTACCTGGAAATAGTGATACAGGTCGCAATACAGTGATGCTTGGCCACATGGAAAGCGCAGTACCGAATGTTTTGGATTTACGCAAAACGAACTTACCCGCAAGCTGGTCAGAGGAACAGAAAACAAGGGAAATGCAGGTTCCTGATTGGCTTTTAAAACTAATCGACAAATGCCTGCAGAAAGACCCAATGCTTAGGTACGATGATGGAATGGCATTGCATGAGGCGGTTGTGGATGGAGGCTTATCTCACACCGCATTACCGATTGATGATGCTGCAATTGATCTATTGAGAAGTGAGAACGAATCTCTTCGACAACAAGTAGAAACACTGGAAAATGTAGAAGTGGAACAGGAGTCTGAAAGAAAGGGCATACTATTATCTCATTTTGCATTCACCTGTTTAATAATATTAATTATTGGATTGATTGCCTTCGTTGGATATTCGCAGTTTGGTAATGAACCACAGGCACAACAAGTTTCAAGCCCAATCGATTCGATACCACCTGCTGCCGATACCACAGAAATTGATAGAAAAAGATTAGCTAATGAGCGCAAGGTAGCAGAAGCAGCCGCCACAAAGCGAATAGTGGATAGTGCCATTAGGGCAGAGATTAAAAAAGCTGGAGAGAAAGCTACCGATAGTACCGAAGACCTTACCCCAGACACTTCACTTAAACCAGTGGAGTTTTAGCTCAAACAATACAATTGCCTTAATCGGCACTTAGGCATCGTAATTTATGGAAACAAAATCAAATTTCTGGCAGCGTATTGGCATTCAAGATTGGTTTCTAACCGATGAAACCAAAGGCAGTAACGAGAAAGTCCCGCAGCTCACTCCAGAAACAATCTATAGTTTTATCGTCGATAAATTTAGGGAATCCATCAAGGAGCTATCATTTGCCGACCGCGTTGTTTTTTATCACGAGTTCATCATCACTTTCAATGCGGAAGATTACAGGGCATTTATAGATAACAAACAAGGTATTTTTGGCTTAATTGTTCAAGAAACCGTAAAAAAATTTTACGAGATTTTAAAGGAATACCGTCAAGCTGGTAAAACTGTAGAGCCATCGGGTTCTAAATGGGTTTTCCGATTGGTATCACATCCCGATTACTCAAGGGGCGATAAGGGTTTTATTGGAAAACTGCTGCCAGACAATAATCAAAAATCAGAAAATCTCCGTGTAACATTCATTCCTCGTCAAACTGGTATTGCGCAAACATTTGATATAAATAATGATATTTTAAAGGGTTTCACTTATTATAGCGAGGGCTATATGGAAATTCCATACGAAGCGCAACTAGAATATGTTGATGGTGAAACTGTTCCAGCATCGAATCAAGCCGTTATCGCTCGGCTGGAAACCATCATTCCAGACAAACAATTTTCAGGCAAAAAAATTGAGTTCCTGATTAAAACAGAAGATACCATTGTTTCAGGAAATGAAGACGAACGTGATGATGCCAATATTTTTAAGATAGCCTCAGAATGGGCCAATTCACCGCATTTACACATTCGCTATAACAAAGCCGACGGTAATTTTTATTTGGCTTCTTTCGGCGAGCTCACGACCCTGAACGAGGTTTTGGTACAGCGAAGTGAGATCAATTCGCCGCAATGGGTTCCCTTGCCACTTAACTCCAGGATGTTGCTCAATGGCATAATTGGATTAAATCTGTTTAAATCATAACACATGTCGCAACTCCTATCAATCCTATTGTTATCACTTGTCGTTGCACTGCTGATCGTTCATTTTAAAGACATTAAAAACTCTCGAAATAAAAATGGATAAACACTTTTTTGGCCTCACAGATACCGGCAAATCCAGAGAAAACAATGAGGATAGCTTTATTGCAGAGTCCCTTTCCGACGATAAATTTATCTTGGCAGCGGTAATCGATGGCGTTGGTGGCTATCACGGTGGCGAAGTGGCTGCTGCCATTGCCAAGGAAGAAATTTCAAGGCAATTTTCAGGTCGCCCTGCCGATCCGATTTCTCAAATGATCAAGGCGTTTAAAAGTACAAACGAAGTGATCGTTGCAAAAAAGCAAGCAGAAAAAGACCTTTCGGAAATGGCTTGCGTAGCTACGCTAGTGCTGGCCGACATCGAAAATAATCAATTTTATTATGCTCATGTAGGCGATACCAGATTGTATTTACTGCGTGATGGATCACTGATTAAAATCTCTAAAGACCATTCATTTGTAGGTTTTCTGGAAGATTCTGGAAGATTGGACGAGGCCGCAGCCATGCAGCATCCAAAACGCAATGAAATTAATAAGGCCATCGGTTTTAGTGACCAAATTGAAACTGACGAAAGTTATATTGAAACTGGCCAATCACCATTTCTACCCGGCGATTTGCTACTGCTTTGTAGTGATGGATTAACCGATATGGTGAACAAGCAAGATATCATAAGCCTGATTCTTCAAGGAGATACACTCGCCAAAAAAGCGGGAAACCTCATCGCCCTTGCCAATGAAAATGGTGGCCGCGATAATATTACCGTTGTTTTACTACAAAACAATAAAAAAGCTCAGCAAGTAGAACCTACCCGACCTAGCCTTGCACAACAGGTTCCCGTATCGGCAGCGATAGAAAAAAATGAAACCACAACACCCGTTGATCATACAAAATCAACAAGACCCACAACGCCAAAGAGAAATTATTGGTTCACTGCGTTGATTATACTATGCCTCATCTTGCTTGGCACTACTGTCTATCTGTATTTGCAAACTCAAGGCAAAGTGAATCATGGTTCTACTTTAACCTCATCACCAAAAAAAATAGTTAGAAATGGCCAAGAGCAGTTGTTACAAGATGCATTCGATCATGCTGTTGGTGATACACTAATACTCTCCGACTCAATTTTTAAAAGTCCGGTTTTGATTAGCGATACTTTACGCCTACGAAAAGACACCTTATACGTTTTTGCTAATGGCATTGTATTGCAAGCAGATAGTGGATATAAAGGTGCGGCTATAAACATGTTATCCCAATCAAAACTTCTAAAATTAGATAGTATGCAATTTACGGGATTTGGAACCGCCATTGCCCTTTCAAACCAAGCGTTGTTGCTTAAAAATATCACTTTTACCAATTGCATATTGCCTGTTAAAAACAGTTACAACTTTCCAAATCAGCAATTGGTAAATGCCGAGATCCCCAAACTTAATCCATTGAAAAATATCACTTCTAAAGAATTAGATTCGAAAAATGGAGCACAATAAAGCGGTCATCAAGGTAAGTCGGCTTCGTGAACGAATCTTCATATTAGCTATTGGAATCGTTCTATCCCTATTCTTCTACCAATTATACACAATCATTCAGCCTAGGTTTGCAGAAGTTGCCCCACGTTTAAAAGCGGGCACTATGGTGAATCTAAATGCTGGAAAACCTGCCGAAAATATTCGAGACTTACTTAAAAAAGGTTATTATTTTGAGGATCAGCGAGACGTTAATCTTATCGAAACAACCGTAGCAAGTGCAACACAAAACATCCAAAAACTTGATAACATTGGCGAAGTAAATAAACGCCGCTACTTTATACTTGCAGATGAAGCCTTTGCAAAAGGGGGAAAATCATTTAAGGCAAGAGTTATGGCATCTCGGGCGTTACTTGGCTATACAGGTGATGATTCACTCCGATTTGCACAAGAACAAAAAAACCCGCTACAATATGCAGCCAAGGTAGATCTCGGGCTGGGCGAGCACAAAATTAGCGGGAAGATACTAGAAAACGAAAAGCCAATTTCAGGGATATTAATCCGCTTGGAAATGATTTTGCCGCAAGACAGTATTTACAATGATGAGCCAACGGAAACCATAAAAAATAGCACAGAAAAAGCGAATGGCATTACCAAGGTTTTTATTTTGGATACTGCTGGCAAACGAAAATTACAACAACTAACAGCTTACCTACGAACAGATGCTTCGGGTACATTCAATTTTAACCAGTTGCCCAACAATGAGGCATTTAAAATATTGCCCTTAAAACCTGGCTTCCAATTTGGCGCTTCTAAAGGAGTACAAAACCTCGATGATAACGCTGTTTTCACTTTTGAGCAACGTCCGCACACCATAAAACTTTTTTCCACCAGGGATTTTAATATCCTAAAAAAGGAAAAATCATTAATCATAAGAACTCCAGAAGAATTTAATAAATGGTTTTTTATTATCTGCGGAAGCCTGATTGGTGGATTTATTATTGTGCACCTTATTTTATCGTGGAAGTTTAGCAGCGCCGACCAAATCATACTGCCGATAGTGATGCTGCTTACGGGCATTTCATTCCTTACACTTTTGAGTTTGCAAGATCCATTACGTGATCGATTTCTAGCCAAGGATTCACTACTATATTTATTAATGGGTTTTGGCGGCATGTTGCTGATGTTGTGCATTAAGTTGCGTCGTTTCAATACCGATACTTGGGTTTACCGCCTGCTCCTATTTAAAAATATTCGATCGGCTGCCAATGGATGGCCTTGGGCTTTAGTGGCCATTGGCTTGCTGGCACTTACCATTTTATTTGGAACTGGGCCAGAGGGCAGTGGTGTAAAGGTAAATCTATTTGGTTTTCAGCCCAGCGAAGTGGTAAAGTATTTAATCATCTTCTTCCTAGCGGGATTTTTTGCGGTAAACGAAAAACTGATCAGTGAATATACCAGCTGGAATAAAAGATGGTCATTTTTCTCGTTCGCTTTACTGGCGATATTGTTAGCGCTGATGCTCTTCCTAATATTGGGCGATCTTGGTCCGGCGATGGTGGTTTGTTTCACATTTATTATTTTATTTTCATTCTCGCGGGGCGATTTCATGTTCATGGCAGGTGCTGTAGTTTTATATGTTTTGGCCTCATGGATTTTTGATAACATTTGGATATCTACTGGAATAACCTTGCTTTTGGTTGGCTTGCTGATGTTTTTTCAACGCAGGCAAATCAGCGAATCGGCTATCATAGTGCTGGTAATTATGTCGGCCTTTTTAACAATTGATCAAATCCCCTATTTAGACCAAGTTTTCCCCGGTCCGGTACAGCGTTTAGGCGATCGTAAAGCAATTTGGCAAGACGCCTGGAATAATGAGGTTTATGGCGGCGACCAAGTGGCAAATGGTTTATGGGCCATGTCTACAGGTGGCGCAACTGGTCAAGGCGTTGGAGAGGGTTTTGCGAAAACCATTCCCGAGGCTCATACCGACATGATTTTACCATCAATTGGTGAAGAATTCGGATTAACCGGAATGTTGTGCATCTTTTTGCTGTTTCTATTGTACTTACACAGGTCAATCATTATTGGTAGGCGAACAGGCTCTCCATTTCTATTTTACTTAAGTGCAGGGATTGGTGCATCAACCTTTGTTCAGTTTCTGCTCATCGCAGGTGGTTCCACCGGCGCCTTACCATTGTCGGGTGTATCCCTACCTTTTCAAAGCTATGGCGGATCATCATTGGTGCTCAATTTTTTAGCTGCAGGTTTTTTAATGTCGGTTTCTACAGTACGAGGTACAGAAGTGCAAATGGAATATATAGCCAAGCAGCAAGACAAAAATCTTGTCCCTGCTTTAATCGCCGCTTGTTTGGGCATTATATTATTGGGTGCTAACGTAGCGAGCTATGTACTAAACAATCAAAAATGGGTAGTGCAGCCCGCTTTGGTGGCCGATCGGAGTGGTGCACGAATGTTCAGTTACAATCCACGTATTGCAATACTAATGAACAGGTTAAAGGCGGGCACCATACATGATCGTAATGGAATTTTATTGGCAACAAGTAACGTTGATAGTGTAAAGGCCCAACATTTTAAACTTATAGGTGCAGGTATCCCCCATTACAATCTCGATTCTGCAGTACATCAACGCCTAGACAGATATTATCCCTTTGAAGAACAATTATTTTTTTGGACAGGCGATGCAAATTCAGGCATCTTTAATGGAAGTGTAAATGGTTATTTTGCCGATTATGAACATGCAGCCGAACTTCGTGGATTTAAACTGCCTACAAAGAGCTTCGCTGTACTTGCAAATAGATACAGCGAAAACCGTTTCTTGGCAAGAGGCGTTAAGGAAATGACCGTTGTTAAAAAAGATTATGCAGCACTTTCTCCATTACTCCTTGCCGGTATCACTAGCGAAGAAGTGGAAGCTTTTAAAAATAAGAACCGCGATGTACAATTAACAATGGATGCAGGTTTGCAAACCAAAATACAAAAATCAATTGCCCAAGATACTTCGTTGTTGGATAATCGGGTTTCTGTGGTGATTATGGAAGCAAGCACTGGCGATGTACTTACCTCAGCTGTATATCCACTACCGCCCATTCACGATTGGGAACGGTTAACCATGACCAATACAGAACAGAATCAGCTTTCTGGCTGGATAACCACTGCCGACCTTGGCTTTACTAACTTTACGCAGCCAGGCTCAACAGCTAAGTTGATTACGGCCATGGCTTCATTCAATAAACTCGGCATGGCGGCTCCCGATAAAAAATATCAGGTGGCATCTTGGGAGCGTATTCGTACCAAAGGCATAGAGCCAGATGAAACGGGATGGATAAACTTGGAAAGAGCGGTTGTAAAATCAAACAATGTCTATTTTATTAAACTGGCTAACCAAGAACAACTGCAAGAAAACATGGGCGATCTGTACCTAAAAACGGGCATGTTTCTACACGGAGCTGGAGGGTATTATTACAATAAACCCAGCGAAAATGGTGCTCAAGAAGAAAAATGGAAACAGCTTTGGCGCAAGACAGAATTTAATACCAAACCAAAATACGACCCTAATAACATCCGCAGAACGAGGGCCAAAGGAATTTCAGGCATGTCTTGGGGGCAAGGTGCACTCATTGCAACGCCAGCTGCAGTGGCAAGGATGGCGGCTGGAATTGCAAACAATGGAAATATGATTGCCAATAGATTTGTACTTAAGGTAAGTGATCAGCCGCAGGCTATAAAAACTGGTACGAAATTGGTAAATAATCCAGCGTACGCAAAACTGATGCAAGTTTACATGATCAAGCAAAGTGAGCTGAAGACAGGAACGCTGGGCTTGGCAGTTGCCGGTAAAACAGGTACGCCAGAACGAATTTGGAAGAAACAGCAAATTAATGATGGTTGGTATGTATTTTTTGCTCCAACCGCAAATGGCAAAGGCAATGTCGTAGTTTGTGTACGTATTGAGGCAACAAAAGGTTCATCAGATGCGGTGAGATTGGCTGGTAAACATGTAATACCGTTCCTGAAAGAAGGTGGCTACATCAAAAGCATTGTTCCGCCGCCTAAATTTGATAATAATAATTTGTAAAACCCTAATTAATCAAATGAACCATCCTGATTTATTGATCGCAAAGAGGAAATAAATCAGGATAGCTTTATTACTATTGAGAACAAACTGAGTTTACAAGTTCATTAATTCCAATGAAGCAGTAGCAAAGTATTTATAAATCCAAACAGATGAAAATGATATTCGACTTATTCAAAAGCGGAAGTGGAGAACATCCCGATGATGTAAAGGGGATCAGACATGCGTTACTGCAATTTGTGAAGCAAGAACTTCAGAAAGCAGAGGGCGGTGAAGGAGCAAATATCAAAGGTTTAAGCATCTACATTAACTGTGCATCTGCAGAGCGACAAGTGTATGAAGCTGCAGTTTTTACTGAAGATCCCGATCAACTCAAGAATGAAATACAGCGCATTAGCGATGATTATTCACTCGATTTACCTACAAACTGGGCGCTCACGATTTCTTTTGATGATGCTTTTCCAGATGATGCTGTAAAAATGCAAAATTTACCAGTTGCACTTTTTGTTAAAACCAAAACCCATTTTGTAAAACAGCAAGCAACAGCCTACGTAAAAGCCCTTAGCGGTAAAACTTTACAATTAAGCTATGTGATAAGTTCGGAGGGTGGAAAGTACAATATTGGCAGAGATGAAAAGGCACAGTCTGATGAAGGCTATTTCCGCACAAACCACATTGCATTTCCTTCAGAAAGTGATGATGAACGCAATAAGTATATCAGCAGGCAACATGCGCATATCGAATGGAATAAAAATCTAGCCAAATTCGTAATCTTTGCCGATGAAGGCGGGATACCACCACGCAATAAGGTAAAGCTTAGATCTGCACTAACTGAAAAAATAGTAAAACTGCATGCCACGCAAATTGGGCAAGAATTAGAGGAAGGCGATCAAATCATCTTGGGAGAATCGGTTGTATTGGAGTTTAGTTTTCAGCAACAAAACCATGAGTGAGATTTTTACCATTACCGAAGGGCTGCAAAATCTTGGCGCATTAAAAACTGGTGGACAAGGCTCAGTTTATAAAGGCATGCGTATGGGTCCGATTTACTCGGCTATTAAACTCATTCCTACGCCAATTTATGTGGAGGATGATAGCGATAAAAACTACCGAAACTTTCTGAATGAGGTTACCAAACTACAACAGGTAAATATCCATCCTAGTCCGAATGTGGTGAAGATACTAAGCTCTGGCATTACCGATAGCGGGTCGTTTCCTTATATTGAAATGGAATACATTGAAGGGCCAGAACTGGGCGAACTGTTATTGCCGCCTCATCAAAAAGTTTTTACCGTGAAGGAATTGTTAAAGGTTGCCGAACAATTGGCCGCAGCACTTGCACACTGCCATCAGGTTGATGTTAAACATGGCGATGTTAAAAGCAATAATGTAAAGTACAATATTCAAACGGCCAATTATGTGTTATTGGATTTTGGCCTTGCCATTATGAGCGAAGAGCAGCGCAGAACTAGCATCCGCCATGCGGGAGCTATAGAATTTATGGCGCCAGAACAACATGAGGGAAAAATGTTGTTACAAACCGATATCTATAGTTATGGAATCATCCTTTACGAGTTGCTCGCTGGCCAGGTTCCTTTCCCGCTAGAGGGCAATGGCGATACTGGCCGCAATTCAGTAATGATTGGACATCTGGAAAAGGAAATTCCTGACGCCATGGCGCTTCGTAAAAATAATTTGGCAAATGCAGTTCAAGATGAGGTGTTAATTAGCGAAATGCAAGTACCGCATTGGTTACTCAAGTTAATCGAGCGCTGTTTACAAAAAGATCCCGCCGAAAGGTTTGCCAATGGAATGGAATTGTATAAGGCCGTAACAAATGGATTAATATCGTCGGCACCTCTGAATTTCCAAAGTACGGAAAGTACCTTTCCAAACGAATCATTAAATTTTGAAGCATTAAAAGGCGAGGCAAGGCAAAAGACCGAAAAGCTCGAAAATGAACTAGCAATTTTGAAACCCTTAGCTTTCAAAGCTGGCATTAAATACAATGAGGCAAGTGGAAAGTATCAGCAAGAAGATTATTTGAACATCCCTAGAAAAGTTTTTTTAGGCTGTGCGGCGGCATGCCTAATCCTTATTGCATTCTTAAGTTATAATTTCTTTAAAACTCCAAATACCGTTGTTACAACTGCGCAAACCACCCCTTATGAATCGCCATTTATAACCTATAATAAACAATATCAACAGAGATTAGTAAAAGCTAGAGAGGATAGCATTCGAACAGCAAAAATGCTATCACCAGAACAAGTAAAAATTGCAGAGAAGGCTAGAAAACAAAATGGTAAGCAGAAAAAAAAGAAGAAGTTTTTAGGGATATTTTAATTTGTGGAATCTTAGGCAATGCAAAACACCTCCACTTTACACTGGAAATGTTGTGGCATCAGAAATTTCAATCTTCCGCTTTTCTTTAATCAGTTTACATTAAAAAAGATCTAGTAAGCGGTTTTAGATTACATTCCAATCATCCATGGCGGTTATGCCTCCAGTTGTCCACAACCATTCTATTTTTTCGTATGAAAATGAAATTTCTTCATACTCTGTGAACTTTACCAATTCTGGGTTTTTATTATTTAGCATAATGAAGTTGATGTTGGTAATTCGGGCATTGGTAAGCTTAACCGTATACCGTTGCATATCAGTTCCCGATCCTGATGAAGCCATATTTTGTGGTGCCCAAAATTGCAATATCCATTCGGTTAAAACTTCATTACTTGCCAATGCGCTAAACAATAGGGGCGTAGATTTATCTAACTCTTTGGTAATTATAAAAGGGGTATGATGCGTCCCTCCACCCGATCTACCAATAATACTTGGATTTGAACTTATTTGATGGGAAACGGCAATAACCATAATTTTATTTTCTCTCCCTTTTTGAATAACAGATCCTTTTATCTGACCGAGCTTTTCTCCCCTTAGCGATAAGTATGCATTGAGTGCCATAATTTTGATATTTGATTAACATAAATATAAGAATTAATTATACTGATAATAAGATGTTTACAAAAAAAATATCCCCTAATTTTCAATGCATTGAGAATGTGTCTAAATTGAAATCAAATCAAAATTTACGGTACCAATATTTTAGTTTTGTGGTAAACTAACAATTACATGTCTAAAACAAAACTTACAATCAATAATAACGGTTCGGTTAAAATTGAAGGCGATTTTGAAATCGTTGATAGAAATGGAAACCAATATGGCTTGCAGGGTAGAACTGTGCTTTCAATATGTCGCTGCGGACTTTCGAAAAACAAACCATTTTGCGATGGTGCACACAATGGGCATTTTGAGCATGAAGCAATCGCTTTCGATCTTCCTCCAAAAAAAGTATAATTATTAAGAAGATGAGTTAAGCCTCATCTTCTTCCCCTCTCAAAAACCTGTTGGTATTTCACTAAATAAGCTTTAATGAACAGTCCTGAATTCTATAAGCCATCACCAACAGATTATCCTGAAATTATCACCGTTTGGGAAGCATCAGTTCGGGCGACACATCACTTTTTAACCGAAAGTGATATTCAAACTTATAAAGCACTAATCCTGAACGAATATCTTGACCAGGTAGATCTTTATTGCATAAAATCAGAGGATCGAATTTTAGGTTTTATTGGGCTCAATGAAGATAATATCCAAATGTTATTCATCCATCCCGATGCTCGTGGAAAAGGTTTGGGAAAGGCATTCATAAAATTCGCCATCAACGAAAAGCAAATTCGAAATGTAGACGTTAACGAACAGAACGAGCAGGCAGTTGGGTTTTATCAGCACTTAGGTTTCTCTATCATAGAGCGCTTTAGCGAAGATGCTGCAGGCAAACCTTATCCAATCTTATCAATGAGCATATACAAAATTGACTTTTAACATCAACCAAAAATGGTGTTGCTTTTTTTTAAGCAATTAATTTCGATGGAGCAATTCCATAAGCCTTTTTGAAAGCGAAAGAGAAATGCGAAAAATCCTTAAAGCCTACCTCCATATAAACATCCGATGATCTCCAGCCTTTTTCCTTAATCAAGTAGTGGGCATCAGCTAAACGCTTCTTTTGCAACCATTTATTTGGCGAGAGACCGAAAACCTTATCGAAATCGCGTTTAAATGTAGCCAAGCTCCTGCCTGTTAAATAGGCAAAACGTTTAAGGTCTACATTAAACTTATAATGTTTATTCATGTAGGCTTCCAAATCGATCTTACCTGGCTCAGAAAAATCAAAGAGGATATCCTTCAGCGCTGGGTTTGTTTCCAATAGGATCATAATCGCCTCCCTAACCTTTAAATTAGTTAAAAGCTTATTAAATTCATTGGTATCTTCCAAATATGGCCTTATCGATTCCATATAATTTTGAAAGAGCTTATTGGGCTCCAACAACATCGCTTTGGCGGTTTGCGAATTTACTTTTGCCGTTAATCCATACTCCTCGCTAACCTTTCTTAACGTTTCCTGATCCAGCACAATCGATATCGATTTATAAATACCTCCCGGTGGTGGATATTTGGTGTACTTCGTTAGTTGATTTCTCCTAAACAACCTAAAATCGCCCTCCTTAAAAACATATTTCTCGTCGCCAATGTAGTTTTCAGATGTCCCAGAAATCATATAGCCAAAAACATGATCAGGTATAAATTGCTCACCCTCACTACTTTTTTGCGAGTAACAGGAATAAAGAATATTCGGGCGTTTAAGTTGATTTGGCATCGTAATCAAATTTATAAAATATTATTTACATCAAAATTTATGATTTGGAAAGCACTTGCAGTACAAATTTTAATGTGAGTCCCGCTTTACCTACGGCCAAGAAAAATGGCCTTCATACAATCGGGTTTAGCTTGCAAAAATCGCTGCTAATGGCAACAAAAAAACATGGCAATAAGCTATATTTTACCTCTTCGTAAAAGATTTACCCAAATCGGTATCTAAAAAATTAGTAGCCTCATCGTGATCTGTTGATAAACTTACGTCCATCCATTTTTCCATTTCTTCGGTTCGTGCAGTATCGGCATGTTTTAACATCCCAATAGCTTCGCTACCTAAAACCAAGTGAACTGGTGGTTGTGGATGGTCAACTAAATCGAGCATTACTTTCGCAGCTTTTTCGGGGTCACCGGTTGGAATAAAGTCCATGCTTTGGAAGAAATCACTTCTTTTATCCACCAATTCGTAGCCGTCAATTTTTGGGGCATACGTCATAGAATCGCCCGCCCAATCGGTACGAAAACCACCTGGTTCTATGCTGGTAACTAAAATACCTAAATCAGCTACTTCTTTCGCTAATACTTCGCTAAAGCCGCTTAAACCAAATTTCGCTGCCTGATAAATACTTACTCCAGCATTCCCTACTCTCCCACCAATTGAGGATATTTGTAGAATTCGCCCTGATTTCTCTTTGCGCATATAGGGCAAAACAGCTCTAGTAATTTCAATTGGTGCGTACAAATTGGTTTCCAGCTGACTGCGGACCTGCTCATCAGTAAAAGCTTCGGCAGCGCCAACGATTCCAAAACCTGCATTATTTACCAACACATCAATTCTACCAAAATGCTCAACTGCTGTTTCAACTGCTAAATGCACCTGGTCGTAATCGGTTACATCGAGGGTAATGGGCAAGATTTGCTCCTTATATTTTTCTATAAAATCTTTTAAGGCGTTTGTATTCCTGGCCGTGGCCGCCACTTTATCACCTTTTGCCAAAACTGCTTCCGTAAGGCTTCTTCCCAACCCGCGAGAACTACCTGTTATAACCCAAATTTTTTCCATATTCTTATTTTTTATTTAATCAAAGGTAAGCCAGTTATAAAATTTACGTTTTGTTGATAGGCTCAAATTATTTTGTTAAAAAGCTCACCTCTATTTTTATCGAACCTTTATCAATTATTTAATGTTATGATTTTATCATTCATAATAATTAAGCAATGGCAAAGGAAAAGAAGAAAGCAGCCAAGAAAAAAGGTGGCAAAAAGAAAGAAAAGAAAAAAGGACTTAAGAAAAATAAGTTAGGCGTTAAAAATTCGCTAGTAAACAACATCAACGCCCGAAAGAAAAAAGGAAAATCGCGATCCAAAAAGAAATCGAAGATTAGTAAAAAGGCCTACAAGAAAATGAAAAAGGGTTGGAAGAAATAATCTCCAACCCTTTTCAATTGTGAAAAATCTTTTAATTGTCAATTAATTTATTTTTTAAAAATTAAATCCAATTTGCATTATATTTGTAAGGTAAACTTATAAGTTTTACTTACAAATATGAGTAAAGAAAACAGCTATTCTATTGCTTCAGCACTTCGCCCCGTTTTAACTAGGTTGAATCGCAAAATGCGAAAGTTATCTCCATCAAATACGGTTTTGTCTCAAACAGAACGTTCTATCTTGGTTTTGCTGGAACAGCATGATTATTTGCTCTCCGCAGAACTTGCTGTATTGGAGAAAATAACACCTCAATCTATGGGGCAATTATTAAATCATCTTGCCAATTTAAATTTAATTTCCAAAACAGCATCAGAAACAGATAAACGAAAAATTCATGTTTCGCTTTCAATAACAGGAAAAGAAATGTTGGAAAGGGTAAGGCACGAACGCGATGAATGGTTGAGTAAAGCCATTGCAGAAGTTTGCACAGCACAAGAACAATTAATTTTAAAAGAAGCTATAGGTCCTTTAACGAAACTGGTTAATTTCTAATCAGATGGCCTTGAATTATGAACATCAGTACATTTAATGCATTTAAAAGTCGCAATTACCGCCTTTACTTTGGCGGCCAATCCATATCCTTAATTGGAACATGGATGCAAAAAACAGCCGCAAGCTGGGTAGTTTACGAGCAAACACATTCTAACTTCATGCTTGGGCTAACGCTCTTTGCCAGTTTATTTCCATCGTTCATTTTCTCGTTTATTGGCGGAGTCGCATCCGATAGGTATGACCGGTATAAACTCTTACTGGTTACCCAAATCGCATCGATGGTACAGGCGATTTTGATGACGGTTTTAATCTTTTCGAAGCACTATGAAATGTGGCAGATTATTGCTCTGAGCGCATTCTTAGGTTTAATAAATGCTTTTGATGTTCCGGCAAGGCAATCTCTGGTTTATGAAATGGTAGAGAACAAGGAGGATTTACCGAACGCTTTGGCGTTAAATTCATCAATGGTAAACCTTTCGAGATTGATTGGACCAGGATTGGCAGGTTTAGCCTTGGAAAAACTTGGCGATGATGTTTGTTTTGGCTTAAATGCTGTTAGTTTTATTGCTGTAATCGGTTCCCTATTAATGATGAAGCTGCCCAAATACATTTCAAAACCACACACCAAAAATATTGTGGGCGAACTGAAAGAGGGTTTCGCCTACATTAAGGATACACCATCTATTGCGTATGTTCTAATTATGCTGGCGATGATTAGTTTATTTGTTCTGCCTTTCAGCACTTTGATTCCGGTTTACGCGAAAGATATTTTCAAGGGAACGGCATCAACATTTGGTGTAATCGATAGTGTAATTGGGCTGGGTGCCTTTTCGGGGGCGATATTTTTAGCATCATTAAAGCCAGGTAAAAACCTAAGGAAAATTTTGGCCATAAATACCTTAATTTTTGGGGCAGGCTTAGCTTTGTTCTCCCACACCACTTTTTACCCCGTAGCATTAATTTTTGCTGCCATTTCAGGTTTCGGAATGATGTCGCAGATTACCATTAGCAATACGCTGATACAAACCACGGTAGACCCGAACATGCGTGGTAGGGTTATAAGTTTTTATGCCATGGCTTTCTTCGGCATGCAGCCCTTGGGCGGCTTGTTGATTGGCAGTATTTCTCAACACATCGGAACGCAGAACACGGTGTTATTCCAAGGCGCAATTGCTGTACTTATTGGTTGTTTATCGTACAGAAGATTATACAAAGGCGAAATTAAAAATACGAAAGCAGTTAAACCCGTTAGTGAACTCGTACTTGAGAAAATATAAAGATATGATTACAGCATTAGACAAAAATACAGCGTTGGTTTTAATTGATTTGCAGAATGGAATTGTAAATCTTCCAGTGGTGCATCCGGTTAAAAATATTTTAGATAACGCAGCAAAATTAGTTGCAGCATTTAGAAAAGCACAATTGCCAATTGTGGTTGTAAATGTTAATCCTACACCTAATAAATTGCGTAAAGATGCAAAAATAGGTGCTTTTGAACCAACAGCAGAATGGTTAAAAATTGTACCACAAATTAAAACCATGGCTGATGATACTTACATCACCAAAAGAACATGGAATGCTTTTACAAACGCTGATTTAGAGGTAGAATTAAAAAGTAGAAATATTACCGGAATTGTTTTGGCAGGGATATCTACCAGTATTGGTGTTGAGGGCACAGCCAGAAGTGCAAACGAACTCGGATACAACATCACTTTTGCTGAAGATGCAATGAGCTATTTATTTGCCGATGCACATGAGCATAGCTTGAAGAGAATATTCCCCAGAATTGGTGAAGTTGGAGCCACTGAAGAAATTATAGAAAAGCTAGGAAGCTTGTACTAAAAATTTGAGGGGCTTTTCGCGTTAGGGATTGTAAGGGTTCAGTACCAATTCTATATTGGTACCGTAGCGAAGCGAAGCCCTGAAAAGCCCGACCCCAATCCCGATTTAAGCATTGGCATTTTAAATTTTAATGGTATGCTTGCTTGTTGCACAGGTTTCTTCGGGATTGGGTTAACGCCCAAAATAGTCTAAAACTAATTCTATTGTCACAATCACTATCAAAACGATACTACTTTCCTAAAAGATAGCGCTATCGTTTTAGAAAGCGATTACCTTTGTATATGGCATTTAGAAGAGAAAACCATACGAAAGAAAGTTGCAGTGCAAGTTTGAATGCAGTAAAAGATGCGCTTTATGTGTTAAATGGAAAGTGGAAATTGCCGCTGATCCTTTCGCTGCAAGATGGTCCAAAACGCTTTAACGAGATTCAAAAATCGCTGGGCGAGATTACACCCAAAATTTTATCGAAAGAACTGAAAGATTTGGAGCTTAACGAATTCGTGATTCGTAAGGTATTTTCTACAACGCCAGTTACGGTAACCTATGAGCTAACAGAATATAGTGGCTCGTTAGAAAAAGTGCTCGATGAACTTAGAAATTGGGGATTTCAGCACCGGGAAAGGTTGGTTGCACATAGAAGAGCTGAAGTTGTTTTAGAAGAGGTTGAGATTTAATTATCCCTAATAAAGCTGAGAATTCGTGGTTGAAGTGGTTGGTTTTAAACGCCTAAAACCAAAAAACTGATAATGATTATTTTCGGCTATCTTTGTACAAAATAAAATCAATGGCGGTATTACATAAAAAAGAAGAAAAAATTCAGGCAGTGCTGGGTAGGTTGCCTAAAAAATATACAGACGAACAATTTGTAGAGATGTTTATCAAACTTTACTCTAAGGATTGGGGCAAAATTAAATCAGCTTATATTAAACAATCTCAAGATAAGGAACGTGGAACAATTATCAATATGCCTAAACCAGAGGTATATTTAAGACAGGTTTTATCGAATTACCTAAATCAAGTAGCCACACCAAAAGCGGCAGAAGTTAAAGAAGAAGTTGTTGTGGAAGCACCAATTATTGAGGCTACTGTAGAAGTTAAAAAAGCTAAAGCTTCAGCCAAGAAAAAAGAGGTTGTAGCTGAAGAGGTTATTGCTGAACCTAAGAAAGCTAAGGCACCAGCTAAAAAGAAAGTTGAAGTAACCGAAGAAGTTATTGCTGAACCTAAGAAAGCTAAAGCGCCAGCTAAAAAGAAAGCTGAGGCAACCGAAGGGGTTAAAAAAGCTAAAGCGCCTGCAAAGAAAAAAGCTGAGATAAAGGAAGAAACTCCTGCTGTTGAAAAGAAACCAAAAGCCGCAGCTAAGAAGCCTGCAGCAAAAAAATAAAAATATTTTCAGCTTGATATAATAAATCGCCTTTTTGGTTGTTTATATATATGAGAGCGTTAATTTAGATGACGGGGATAGGTCGGTATGATTTATCCCCGTTCTTTTTTAGAGGGTATTTCACCAGCTTAGAAAGCTAAGTTTTCTTAGAGTTTCCACCACCTTAGACAGCTAAAGGCACCTAAGAAATGAAAATTAGAACGGTCGTTATCCTCAGCTCGAACTGATAGCTATCGAATGGGGTCTTAATGCAAAACAAAAACGCAGTAAAGATGCTGACCAAGAAGTAGCTACAATGCCTATTAAAAAAAATATATTCTTGTAAATCAAGTTCAGCAGGACGATCGCCTTAAGCAAAATTACATTAACAAATTACCCCTCAGACTGACAAATTCCAAAGGCATAATTACAATATCAAAATTCAACCCCCAGCTTAATTGTTCTTAAATGTCTTAGGTGGTCAAAAAATCAAGCATTAGACTAATGAAGTTCTCCCTCCCACAAAGCCTTTTAAACTTCGTAAGTCATAAAAAAAGCCGTTCCAAATGGAACGACTTAACAATTAAACTAACCATATCCTATTTTTCGATCATTTTATAATATCGAACATAATCTACTTCCATTTTTTGTGGCCAGATGGAATCGTCTACGCCTTGAGCCCCACCCCAATCTCCGCCAACTGCAACATTAAGTAACAGGTGGAAACGTTTATCGAAAGGCCAAGCTTTATAACCCGTTCCTTCATTGGCAAATTCAAAAACCTTAACATCGTCAAAATATCCGCGAATAGCGAAAGGTGTCCAATCTACCCTATATAAGTGGAAAGCCGTACTAACACCATCAATTTTTTTAGTGCTCGATTTTTGGGTATTAATCTTGAAATAATAAGCTTCACTATGCGTGGTAAAGTGAACCATATCCTGATCGTAACCAACATGTTCCATGATATCGATTTCTCCAGACTTTGGCCAATCGCCATAAAAGCGATCAGTAGGCAACATCCAAATCGCAGGCCAGGTTCCTTTGCCCAATGGTAATTTTGCCTTTATCTCAAACCGGCCGTATAAGGCATCAAGCTTATTACGAGTAACCATTCGAGATGAAGTATATGCCATTCCCCCCATGTTTTCTTTTTTCGCAGTGATGGTTAAAAGCCCGTTTGCCACACTCGCATTGTTAGTGGTGTTGGTGTAAAACTCTAGCTCATTATTACCCCAACCACTTCCTCCGGTATCGTAATCCCAATTACTAGTAAGCGGTGCTCCTGTATTTGTAAATTCATCAGCCCAATTTGGGCTGCTCTCGAACGACCAGCCTTTATCTACCGGTGGCCCCACAACAGGCGGAACATAAATCGGCCCATCATCAGTTTTTTTTGAGCAAGAGCTCAATGCGATTACCGTAATTGCAACCGCAGCAAAACCCGCTCTCGTAAAATAATTCATTGAACTTTTCATTTGTAAATTTTTAAAGGGCTGTGCAATTTCCTAATTGAACAGCCCTATTGAGGTACTCAGTTTTTCTATTTGAATTCAAAATCATCCAGGTAAAAAATACCAGGATTTGGATGTCCTTCGCCACCCAATTGAACAACGATCTTGTCAAATACCGTTTGTGCACTGATGCCAGAATAATCAAATTCCAGCTGAATCCAGGTATTATATTGCAAAGCAGTAATTGGCTTAACAATTTCTGCTTGCGTGGTATAGGCATTACCGCCCAATAACGAGTTTTGTAGTTTTACGGAAACTGTTGGTGCCACTTTTGTAAAATCGTTGCCACTAGGAAAGAAAACCTTTAACCTGATTTTATTCTTTGTAGAAAGATCGAAACGATAAGGAAACGTAACATTTAAATTGCCATACTGGCCATCTCCACCTGTCCTTTTTTCATAATAACCAACCTTCGTGGAAGTATTTACAGGGAACTTCGCAGGATTATCGTAAGGTTTGGTGAAGTCGATATTCTCGGCAGTCCAAGTAAAGTTTGCCGTAGCCTGAAAATCATCGGTTAAATTTGCAGCTTGCAAAGGCTTTTGAACAATTGGCCTTACATAGCCTTTTTTGATCAACTTTAAGTACCAAGCATTACCCGCATTTGCTTTATCAAGGCAGCGCAACCACATCTCGTTATCATTAAGAGATAAAATTTGATATTGAGAAACGCCCAAATAATAGCTGATAAATCCTCCTCCAGAAATGGTGATGTATTTTGCGCCATTCGATTCGGTTACTAACCAAGTCAAGTTTGTTGGTGGTGTGTAGTTTACCGTTGGGTCACTTGAACCTGCTGGTCCGCCAATAGCGGTGGCATTTGATGCATTTGCGAAAGTTGTACCATTGTTTTTATAGGTATATTTCAATGCATTCATGTTAAAAGTCATCTCATCATCGTAGAAACCTAATCCGTTTTTCTCATCCGGGCCGGCTTGATACCAATCTGGGGTTTGAGATGTACTTGGCCCTACACCTAAATGTCCTGGCTGTGTTTGATCGATAACCCAGGTAAATCCAGTTGCGTTTGATAATCCTCCAGATAATGTTGTAAAAGCTGGATCGGTTAACATTGCCGGATTTGTTGCCGCAATAACCACTGATTTTGTGCTCGATACTGAACCGCCATCAGTTACAATGGTTAGTTTAACCGTGTAGGTTCCTGCCAGAGGATAGGCCGCGTTTACTGTATTTCCATCGGCAGTTGCACCGTTACCAAAATCCCACAAGGCCTTAAAACCGGGTGACTGATTAACCAAAGTAACTATATTGGCATTGGTTGCAGTTGGTGTAACAGAAAACTTTACCTGATCGGCAGTAGGCATGGCGCCTAAATCCTTATTGGTATTTTCTTTTTTGCAAGCGGTGAAGCTTAACAAAATCAACAGGGCAAAAAACCCAGCCGATTGTTTGATGATATAATTTAATTTCATGATGATATATCTAATTAATTATAGCCAGGATTTTGTTTGATAACCCCTTTGGTTAAATCTATTTCTTGTTGAGGAACGGGTAGATATTCGCTTTTTCCAGCTTTATAACCCACTGGACCTAGAACTGAAACGGCTCTGCCGGTACGTACCAAGTCAAAGAAACGATGACCTTCGAAAGCCAATTCCAAACGGCGCTCGTTATAAATATTATCCAAGGTTGCTGGAAGCTGCGTTAAACCTACCCTAGCACGAACAGCAGTTAATAATTCTAAAGCTCGAGCAGCACTGCCACCTGATCTAACCAATGCCTCAGCTTCCATTAAATAAGTATCTGCTAAACGCATTTCAATTTCATCAATTGGCCAATTTAATTCTGCCGTACCACTGTTAGAACGGTAAGCTTTCAGCGGCGCATATTTTTTGATAAAATAATCGGTGTTTTGGTAGCGGGCATTGTAGGTTCCGCCAGCGGTTTTTAATGCTGCTCCATCAATAATTGAGGTTACAAAACGAGGATCGGTTTTCATTACGTTAACCAAGCTCAATGTTACCGGACAAAAGCCCCAGCCTGCAGAATAGGTATCGCCGTTATAGCTATCCATTCCAACAAATTGTGTTCCCACATTTCCCTCGCCACCGTTAACCCAGCCCCAATCGCCCCAAGCCGCTAATGTAGAATGCGGAATTTCTAGAATTACCTCTGCATTGAATTTATTATCAGGTTTAAAAATATCGGCATAGTTTGGCAAAAGTGAATAACCATACTCATTGCCAACTTTATTTACATCGTTAAATAAGGTTGCTGCCTCGCTCAATTTTGCATTATCGTTTTGGAAAAGCAAAACCTTTCCTAGCAATGCTTTAGCAGCCCCTCTTGAGATTCTACCTTTTTCTCCGTTAGCTACAACTGCTGGCAAATTTGGATAAGAATCCCTCAAATCTTTTTCAATTTGAGCATAAACCGCCGCTGGCGCCACTTGTGTTTGCGTATATAAATCTGCCGTTGGAATCGTTTTAATAATTAATGGAACATTCCCGAAGAAACGCACCAAATCAAAATAAAAATAGGCCCTTAAGAATTTTGCTTCTGCCGTAACCCTCGTTTTAAAGGTTGTGCTTAAAGTTGTTGCCTTATCTATTTTTTCTAAAATGATGTTCGCACGATTTACTCCTGTAAAATTCTTAGACCATAAGCCAACCTGCGGGCCTAATCTCGAATCCATATTGAAGTTATCGTAAGCTACCCAACCTGGTTGATCGGAAGCATTACCGCCACCTGCCCAGCAGTCATCAGAAGCCGCACTCATTAAGGGTTGCTTCATGGTATAACCGCCGGTTGTTCCCCACTGCATTACATCATAAACGGCAATTAAGCCTTGATATACCTCAGTTTCGTTGCGGTAGAAGTTTTCTTCTGTTGCTGTTCCCTTTGGTGTTAATTCCAAAAAGTCTTTCTTACAAGAAACCGTTAATTGTATCATCACCAAAATGGCAATTGAATATTTTATATGTTTAATCTTCATTTTGTGTATTATTAAAATCCAACATTTACACCTGCAAAAAATGATCTCGCTTGTGGATAGAAACCACGATCTACACCCAAACTTCCTCCACCAATTTCCGGATCGT
Source organism: Pedobacter frigidisoli (assembly GCF_004331675.1). Lineage (GTDB taxonomy): Bacteria > Bacteroidota > Bacteroidia > Sphingobacteriales > Sphingobacteriaceae > Pedobacter > Pedobacter frigidisoli. The sequence goes on from NZ_SJSN01000005.1 coordinate 226,900, forward strand.
AACCGGTGTATTTTGTTAAGGTGAAAAGGTTGCTCGCCATTACATAAAACTTAAGGTTATCTAAGCCAATTTTATTAATCAATGTTTTCGGAAGTGTATAACCTAACTGAACATTTTTCAATCTGAAGTAAGCACCGCTTTCTAAGAAAAGGCTCGATACACGGCTATAGTTTTTGTTATCATCGGCCAAGGTTGCTCTTGGAACCACGTTGCTAGTACCCTCACCAGTCCATCTATTTAAAATATTTGTTGTATAGTTGGATGGCGTTAAATCGAATCTTCTCAATCCATTAAAGATCATATTTCCCGAAACCCCTTGTCCGAAAATGGAGATATCGAAACCTTTATATTTCGCTGAAAAAGTTAAACCATAAGTAAAATTTGGATTTGATCGCCCTAAGAAAGTTCTATCAGCATCGCTGATTACACCATCGCCATTTAAATCTAAAAATTTGATATCTCCAGGTTTAGCATTTGGCTGAATTAATGTACCTGCACTATTTTTATAATTGTTTATCTCTGTTTGGTTTTGGAATAATCCCGAAGTTTGATACCCGAAGAAAGAATCTACAGGCTGACCAATAGCTACACGAGTTACTTCCAAACCTTGCGGCGTTATCGCTTGTCTACTTGGAATATAATCTTTATCTGCACCTAAAAGGGTAACCTCATTTTTGATGAAAGCAGCGTTTCCGGCAATGCGGAAGCTAAATTCGCCAACTCGTTTGTTCCAACCCAACTCTATCTCGAAACCGCGGTTATATAAATCAGCAGTATTTGCATACGGGCCAGAGTTACCTACATACGAGGGAACCACTTGTTGAAGCAACATGCCATAGGTTTTCTTATTGAAATAGCTGGTTGATAAAGTAATCCCCTCAAACAATGTTGCATCAAAACCCAGATCGAAAGAGGATGTTTCCTCCCATTTTAAATCTGGATTAGAAAGCGCATTCGGACTCACGCCATTTGTTAAAGCCTGACCAGATGCAGTTCCTAGCGAATAGTTTCTGCCTCCACTTACGGTAGCTAGATAACTGAAATCAGGAATATTATCATTACCATTAACACCGTAAGAACCTCGAAATTTTAAGAACGTTACGATATTGTTCTTTGGCCAAAACTCTTCTCTCGAAGCAACCCATCCTGCAGATCCCGATGGAAAATAACCGTATTTGTTGTTCGGACCAAAACGTGATGAACCATCTCTACGAACGATACCAGTGAAAAGGTATTTCTCATCGTAATTATAAATAACCCTTCCGAAAATAGAGTTTAAGGTATTTTGATATTCCCCACCATAAAAATCAGAATTTATCCTCGCAACAGGAAATTGCAAAGAAGCATCCTTGATATTGTCTACTGGAATACCTTCTTTAATTCCACCATTCGTTTCTCCCTTGTTTTTTTGAGCTGAGTAACCCAACAAAGCAGTAATTACATGCTTGCCAATGGTTTTATCATAACTTAATGTGTTTTCCAGTGACCAAAATAAACCTCTGTTGCTATCTCTTGTGTAAGCGGTTAAGGTAGATTGGTTAATGGAGTTTAAGAAATAAATCGGACGAAAAGATTGTCCACCCCAAAAGGCTAAATCTACACCACCTGTACTTCTTAACTTTAATCCTTTGATAAATTCAACTTCGGCAAAGGCATTTCCGACAACCTTATCGCTCCATGCGTTTCCTTGTGCAACTTGCAAAGCGGCAATGGGATTCAATACCTCCGATTGTGCATAGTCTGAAATCCCATAAGGAAAACCTGCATCATTTCTAACCACAGGATTGTTTAAATATTTGGGCAAGCCATATTTAGCTGGATCAGTTTCTACAACAGGTGTAATCGGGTCCATATTAATGGCTCTGCTTAGCGGAGAACCATATTCTGTATTGGTACTTACCCCAGTCGAATTAATTCTTGTATAGCCAATTGAGTTACCAAATTTGATATTTTTAGTGATTTTATGCTCAAAATTAAATCTAGCGGTAAATCTCTTAAATTTTGAATTTGAAGTAGCAACAATACCGTCCTGATCAAAATAACTGAATGATCCGTAATAAATTGACTTTTCATTTCCACCACTCATGTTTAAATCGTGGTTTTGGATCATGGCGCTCTTATTAAAAACGGCATCTTGCCAATCCGTTCCGGCGCCATATTGTGTTGGGTTGGGAAAACGAACTGCTGTAACACCATCTGCCAATTGCGATTCGTTATAAATGGTAGCGTATTGCGTGGCGTTTAATAAATTCAATCGGGTTGATGGTGCCTGTGTACCGATGTAATTGTTGTACTCAACTCTAACTCTTCCAGTATTCGCACCTTTTTTTGTGGATACAATAATTACTCCATTGGCAGCACGTGTACCGTAAATTGCCGCAGAAGCGGCATCTTTTAAAACCTCAATAGATTCTATATCCGATTGATTTAAAAATTCGATCCCTCCATTTATAACTACTCCATCTACAACGTACAAAGGATTGGCGTTATTAATGTTCGCTATACCACGAATTCTAACCGTTCCGCCATCGCCAGGCTGACCAGAACTGGTTGTAACGGTTACGCCAGATGCCCTACCTTGTAGCGATTGCTCGATTCTAACTACAGGCATATCTTTTAAATCTGATGCTTTCACAGATGCTATCGCTCCAGTTACTACGCTTTTCTTTTGCGTACCATAACCGATAACCACCGCATCGGCCAATAGACCAGCTTGTGGCGTTAATGCTATTGTCAATCCGTTTGAGGCCGTAACTTCCTTGTTTTCGTATCCAATGTACGAAACCACTAATGTTGCACCTTCAGTTACATCTCTTAAGGTGAAAGCTCCTGTTTCATCAGTAACGGCACCTTGGTTAGCGCCCTTTACCTTAACACTTGCACCAGCCATAGGTAGTCCCTTTTCATCAACCACCTTACCCCTTATATCAATAAAAGATCTAACCATTAATGGCATGCCATCGGCGGCCTTACGGTGAATAATTATTGTATTATTTTTTATAGTGTAACCTAAAGGCTGCTCGTTAAAAATTCGTTTTAGCGCTTCCTTAATGTCGGTATTCTTAATTTCTATAGTTACTGGCTTGGCCTCTTTTAGAAGATCCAAATCGTACAAAAAGCTATAGCCTACGCTTTTGTTCAACTTTCGAAAAACCTTTAACAGTGTAGTATTCTTTTCGGATAGGGTTACGTTTTGCGCACTTGCAGCTCCGTAACTGAGCTGTAGAAATGTAGTGATTAGCAAGACAAAAGTCAATTTCATAATCAACAGAAATTTAAACAGGCGCCCTTTAGGTTTGGGCAACCATTCAGTATAAAAATTCATATATTTGGTTATTAGGTTTAAAATAGTTGTATCTCACAATTTTACGATTAGCTTAAGGCCTTAAATAGGATCGGGAGCGTTGCCGCGCTTCCGATTTTTTTAGTTAGGCATTATGCTAATCATCATCAATGGTTGATGAAGAAAGTATAGGTTATGGCATAACTAAAATCCTCCTTCCATCGATTTTAAAATGCACGGCTCCTGTAGTTTGCAGCATATCCAACACCTCGTTAACGCTGTTGAAACGTGATATCCTACCGCCAAAAGTTTTATTGATCTTATTGCCACGATAATCGATATCTACATTGTACCAACGGGCAATCTTATTCATAATGGTTTCTAAATTTTCCTCATTAAAACTGAAGAAACCATCTTTCCAAGTTACTGCCTCTTCTGCATCGACAGCTTGAACCAGCACCGAGCCAGATGATGCGCTGATGATTGATTGCTCACCAGGTTTTAGTAGGCTTGTGGTATTCGATTGCAGGTTTTTAATTTTCACACTGCCCTCCAATAAGGTAGTTTTATTGCTTGGCTCATTTCTGTAGGCATTTACATTGAAGTGCGTACCCAAAACTTCTATCTCTTGGTTTCTGCCCGCCCCTAATTCTGTCCTCACTTTAAAAGGCAATCTTGATCCATTTTTAGTAGTTCTTTTTGCAACCTCAAAATAAGCTTCGCCTTTAAGTTCAACCATTCTTTCTAGATCGTTAAAAGCTGCTGGATATCGTAACGATGATTCTGCATTTAGCCAAACCCTGGTTCCGTCGGGTAAATTAATTTGATATTGACCGCCACGTGGCGTTTCGATTGTATTGTAAAGTGATTTTTTACTAGTAGAAGTTGCGGCTATGGTGTAAATTAATTCTCCATTGCCAGTTTTTGTAATGTTGATGCCTGCCTGCTTCGCAATCATACCATTGTTGGCATCGGTTAACGAAATTTTAGAACCATCGCCAAGTGTTAAGGTTGCTTTGTTGCCGCCAGGAAGAATAATTTTATCTTGATTTTTTACTATGCTTTGTGGACTTCCAAACTTGCTTTTAATTTGATTATTGATTACAAAACCAATAAAGAAGAGCACCACAGCCGCAGCTGCAAGTTTTAGCCACAAAGTTTTTTTATTGCCCGAATTAATTTCAGTTTCCAATTCAATAGCATTCCAGATTTGGTTTTTGGCGTCGATTAATTCTGTATGATCTAGATCAGAATTTTTAGTAGATAGCTCAGCTAAATGCCACGATTCTACCAAAGCTTTTTCGTCTTCGGTACAAAGCCCATCGCTGTATCTTTTTAAAAGCTTTTCAACTTCTGCTTTACTCATCACTTTAAAATATTTGGTCTATTAATTACATGTAGGTTAAGCCCAAGCTAAGTAGTAGATGAAATGAAAATAATTTTATTTTTTTTAGATTAGTGCCATAGGAACAAATTGGAGTATCTTTTTTTTAGAAAAGCAAAACCTGTTTTTCATTTCGAAGTTTGTTCCCGCCATTTGCTCAAACGCCTGCAGGCCCCAGGCGCCTGACCGGTATCCGCAATGTCGGGTTTAGAGACGAAGTGGGTTGCACTAACTCAAGTCCCCTAAACCCGAGTGATGCGGAAATACTTTTTGATGTAGAAATGTTCAATATGCACAAACTTTCGCAAAAAGATTGTAGCAAAGAGCGGGGCTGAAGAAACCGATAAGCATTGAAATTGCTTTCCAAAAAAAATCAGCGAATGAATAGAATGATTGCCAGCAACAAAAATGAAGTGAGTTTCAATCGCAATACCTTTAAAGCGTTGCTCATTTGTTTTTTAACCGTCTTATCTGATAAGTGCAAAATCTCAGCAATTTCCCTCTGGGTTAAATGTTGCTGTCTGCTCATTTCAAAAATCACCCTCATTTTTGGAGGCAATAAATTCACTTCTTTTTCTATTATGGAGGCAAATTCCTTTTCGCGGATATAGTTATCGGTAACGTAATCGCCTTTCTGAGAAAAATCTTCCAGCGACTGCAGATAGTTGGTTTTCGATTTATTTTTATCCAACCAATCGAAGATCTTATATCGAACCGCTGTATATAAATAAGCAGATAATTGTGATTTGATTTGAATGTTCGGATTGCTCCAAAGGTAAACGAATATCTCTTGAATGATATCTCTCGCATCTTCCCTATCGGGCACCATTTTACAGGCATAAATGTATAACAGACCGTTAAAGCGCTCGTAAATTTCCTCGAAAGCATACTTATCTCCATCCTGCATAAGGACGAAAAGTTCGTGGTCAGTTAATGATTTATAGGTAGACATTTGGTTAGAATGATTAAACAAATGTAAGAAATTGTTTAACGTAAATCCTAACAAAATCTTAATTATAACGGTGAATTTAAAACGTTTAAATAACGTTTATTAGCGATTTACATGTTATTGTAATCTTTGATTTTTTAATTGGCATATCGGGAAAAGTCGATATACATTTGTGCCATGGATCAAGTAGAAGTTTTTAAAGCCTTATCAAACAAAACCCGTTTACAAATTTTAAACTGGCTTAAAACACCAGCAGAAAGTTTTCCTGATCAGCAAAATGCCGATTTCGAAAACGTTGGTGTTTGTGTGGGGCAAATTCAAATGAAAGCTGGCTTATCTCAAAGTACCATTTCCGAATACCTTTCTATTTTACAGCGTGCCGATCTGGTTTCTGCAACCCGTGTTGGGCAATGGACCTACTATAAACGCAATAAGGAAGGCGTAGAAAAATTAAGCAAAATCATCAATTCCGAATTATAAATTTAAAATTAAAATGAATACAGATAGTTTATTTAGGCCATTTAGCCTTAAAACATTAAATATTAAAAATAGAATTGTAATGGCTCCAATGACCAGGTCGTTTTCTCCAAACGGAGTTCCGACTGATGCTGTTGCAGAATATTACGCAAAAAGAGCAGCTGGAGATGTTGGCTTAATTTTGTCAGAAGGTACCGTAATAAATCGCCAATCTTCCTCTGCTGATCCGAACATTCCTCATTTTTATGGTGATGCGGCATTGGCTGGTTGGCAAGAAGTTATTAACGATGTTCATACAGCTGGTGGCCAAATGGGCCCGCAAATATGGCACCAGGGAATATCTGCAAACCATGCTTCGGGCTGGTTGCCAAGTGCGCCTTTCGAGGGTCCATCTAGTTTTAATAGTCCGGGTTTTGAGAATGGTATTGCCATGACAGATGCTGCAATTGCAGATACAATCGCTGCTTTTGGTCAGGCTGCGGCTGATGCTAAAGCTTTAGGCTTTGACACCTTGGAAATTCACGGTGCACACCAATACTTAATTGATCAATTCTTCTGGGATGCAACCAATAATCGCACAGATATTTACGGCGGTAAAACATTGGCCGAACGCACCCGTTTTGCTGTGGAGGTAATTAAGGAAGTGCGTAAACGCGTAGGTGAAGATTTTGCTTTAATCATTCGTTTATCGCAATTCAAACCTGCAGCTTATGATTTTAAATTGGCAAAAAATGAAAATGAGATGGAGCAATGGTTAACGCCATTAGCTGATGCTGGAATTGATATTTTCCACTGTTCGCAACGTCGTTTCTGGGAACCAGAATTTGAGGGTTCTGATTTAAACTTTGCGGGTTGGGCTAAAAAAATAACAGGAAAAGCAACAATCTCTGTTGGTTCAGTAGGATTAGATGGCGATTTTTTTGGCGCTTTTGCTGGTCAAAGCTCTGAGCCAAGCTCTCTTGATGAATTGGTACGCAGAATGGATCGTGGAGATTTTGATCTGGTAGCCGTTGGTCGCCCACTTTTATCTGATCCAAACTGGGTTGAAAAAATTAAAAACAACCGCATGGGCGAATTAAAGGGTTTTAGTAAGGAAGCTTTGGCCGAATTAGTATAATTTTTTTTCTTTTTATAGTTTAAAAGCATCTCAGCAATGGGATGCTTTTTTTTTAATATTATGAAATTAGCAAGGATTTTCCTAATTATAAAGATCCTGAATCAAGTTCAGGAGGACGACCGTTTATAATTAGCCAAAAAAAACGCGAGACTAGACTCTTTACCCAAGAATAATAGTCAATAAGGGGCAATCAAAATAATCTCGCATCTGCGGCAACCCATTTTTGCCAAGGATTTTCCTTAAATTGACCTCATCAAAAAAACATCATCTCATGTCGAACATTTCACTCATTATAGAAGAACGCCCCGCAAACATTGGTAATTTTATGGTAGGCAGGTTGCTGCCTTTTAGAGACAAACGGATGGTTGGTCCATTTGCTTTTATCGATCACATGGGGCCAGCGGCGATGAGCGATCATGAGAATTTGGACGTCCCTCCTCACCCGCACATTGGATTATCTACCTTGACATTTCTATTCGAGGGAGAAATTGAACACAAGGATAGCCTTGGCAATGATGTAATTATTAAACCTGGGCAAGTAAATTGGATGACATCTGGAAGTGGCATCGCTCACTCAGAAAGAACTCCAGAATATCTTCGCCATACCGATAAAATGCTGCATGGTTTGCAGATTTGGGTGGCCTTACCAAAAGCATTGGAACAAATGGAGCCTGAGTTTTTTCATGTAGATGATGCAGAAATACCAAGTTGGGAACAAAACAACGTAAATATTAAATTAATTGCTGGCGAAGCCTTTGGAAAAAAATCTCCTGTTCCTGTTTATTGCCCACTCTATTTTATTGAGATAAAAAGTACGACAAGGCAAAAGTTAAAGATTGGAGATAATTTATTTGGAGAAAGTGCATTATACATTTTGGAAGGCGGAATAGAAAGTGATGGACACTTGTTTGAGCCCCGACTAATCTTAATCGCTAACGACGCCAAACTTTGCGAGTTTACGATGTTGGAAAATACCACCGTTTATATTTTCGGAGGCAACCCTTTTCCCGAGGAAAGGTTTATTTACTGGAATTTTGTAGCCTCGGATAAAGAATTGATTGAAAAAGCAAAACAGAATTGGTTAGATCGAAAGTTTAAGCCTGTTCCCGGAGAAACTGAGTTTGTTCCATTGCCAAATCAAAATCCTTATCAGAAGAAATAAAACAAATGAGCTGTAATTAGTTTGTCTTGCTGAACTTGATTCAGCATCTTTCCTTTTAAGCATTTCTATCATTAGGATCCTGAATCAAGTTCCGCTCATAGTAAACTGCCTATAAATGAAATTTGCCGCCATGTCGTTATCCTAAAAATCGTTCTAAATTCAGTTTCGTGAGGACACGAACCGAGGCATAAGCATTACCTCTTAAACAAATCCATATTTACAGAAATGGCTATACCTGTAGATGATAGTTTAGAATTGCCATAACCAATGTTAGTTAACGGGATTTTCATAAATGGCCTAGCGCTTATACTTAATTTGTTATTTATTTTTCGTTGAAACTCAATGCCAATATTCGCAATGCCCAAAATGTGCTGATTTTGGTTTTTAACCTCATAAGAATCTCGTCCAGCGCCATAAGAACTAGCATAAGAATAATAATAATCCTCTTTCAACATTAAATAAGTAGATAAACCGGTGCTTAACGTAATTGAATTTCGATTGCTTTTTAAAATGTTATAATTGACATTTAAAGGGATATCCAAAACATCGCAATTTGCATGGATATTCGTAGGTATTGTCTTAAAAAAATAACTGGAATTGGGATTGTACAAACTAAAATCTGCATCGTATATTTTTTTTGCATAAGCAGCTCCAGTAGAAATGCTCAGTTTTTTGGTTAAGAAAATTGTAGCCTCAATACCTAAACCTCCACTTAAGCTACTTCTTCCCGATTTTTGTACGCTTGTTAAATCTGGGGCGGCAGATAAACTTAAAACTATTCGTGGTTTGGATTTGATTACTGCAATCGCGTTTTTATCAATTTTTGGAAGTGTTAAATCCTTTACTGCGTTATTGTTTTTGTATTCCGCAGCATGGTATCTTAACGCTGAAATTGTTTTTGGTGGATTCAAATTGGCCAACATATTGGAATTTACTGAATCAAGAGTTGATGTTGAAGAAGTTTCCTTTACCGAACCTATTTTTAAATATTCATTCTGGTTGGGCAAATTATCGTTAGGGTAAACATTTTCTATCGCTTGCGGATTAGTTGCTACCAACGGTGATTGATTTGATAATTGAGTATTGGCATCTAATTTTTTCTTTCCTTCACCAGCCTTATTTCCTTTTGTTTTATTAACGATTACAGTATTTTTTGATTCATTTGAACCTGGCTTAACCCATAAAAAAACGATTAACAACATTGCAGCAATGCCTGCTATGGCACTAAGCCAAATCAAAGGCACAATCCTCCTCTTCACTTTTGGATACATTTTATCCTCCAGATTTTCCCAATCTAAATCGTTAAAAGGAATGTCTGGATTATCCAAACCATCCTTAAAAAATTTATCAATATCTTTTCCCTCTTTCATTGCAAATTTGTGTTTAACCTAACCTGTAAAAGATTTCGATCAACCGTAGAACTTCTAATTTCATAGGTTTTAAAATCAGTTACCTTTAACATTTCCTGTAATTTTTGTCTTGCTTTAAATAGGTTAGATTTTGATGTTCCGATGGATATTTTTAGGGTTTCACTAATTTCTTCATGAGTATATCCATCAATGGCATAAAGGTTAAAAACTGTACGGTAAGCAGGGCTTAGTTTCTGAACAAGTGCTAATAAATCATTGTATGCCAGCTTATCGTAAACCGAACTCACTTGACTGATATTTTCATGATCTTCCAAATCGACATGATCGGCAAATTTTAGGTTGGCACGATAATAATCAATAGCAGTGTTGGTAATAATCCGGCCAAGCCAAGGCATAAAAGCTTTAGCAGGTTCATATTTAGAAATATTTTTAAAAGCCTTAAAAAATCCATCGTTCAATATCCCAGCAGCATCCAATCTGTCGTTTGCATAACGTAAACAAATGCCCATAGCAAAGCTGTAGAAATGTTTGTATAGCGCTTTTTGGCTATCTCTTTCATTTCTAACGCAGCCCTGAATGTGCTTTTGTATAATATGTTCACTATCGCGATTAGCGGTCACAGATTCTCCTTTCAAAACACATTACGTTGAAGATTTACTAAAGGTTGCTAGCAATAAAAATATTTGTTCAATCAGATATCTTTAAAATTTAAACACTAAGCAACCATTTACAACTTCGAGGCGTAATGTAAGCATAGTCGCTTATTACAATTTAAACTAAAACAAAATCTTATGCTAATCTACTTAAAAAGACATCTAATTGCTATAACCTGTGTAGCATTGATATTTGCAGTTTCTTGCAAAAAAAACTCAACAGATCCTGCTATTGACAAAAAAGGAATTCAGCTGGCTGCTGATGCAAAATTTGGAGCCGTATTAACCGATAAGGATGGAAAATCCTTATATATGTTCGCCTCTGATGTTGCTGGAACGGCAAATTGTACGGGCGGATGCGAAACCGTTTGGCCTTTATATTATTCGGCAGATGCCAGTTCGGACTTAAACCTTGATAAAACAATGGTTGGAGAAATTATTAGGCCTGATGGCCGAAAACAAAGCACCTACAAAGGCTATCCGTTATATTATTATGCAAGTGATGCTGTGATCGGAGACATTAAGGGAGATGGTGTAGGCGGCATTTGGTTTGTGGCAAAGCCAGATTATTCCCTAATGATCGCCAATGCACAATTGCTTGGCTTAAATGGCAAACAATATACAAGTGCCTACATTGAGGGAACAGGAAACACCAAATATTTTACCGATGCAATGGGAAGAACGGTTTACGCATTTTCTCGTGACAAAAATAACAAGAACACCTTTACCGCTGCAGATTTAAGCAACAATGCCATCTGGCCTGTGTATGAAATGGAGCTTAAAAGTCTACCATCAGTAATAACAAAAGATCTAATAACTGTGATTGATGTTTTCGGAAAGAAACAGTTAACCTATAAAGGATGGCCTTTATACTATTTTAGTCAAGATACCAAAAGAGGTGAAAACAAAGGGGTAAGTGTTGGTCCAGCGCCAGGCTTTTGGCCAATATTAAACACAACTTCGTTGGTTGCTCCAAATTTATAATCATATGGGTTAGGCGGGTTAGAGAAGTCGGTTGGTTTGGGCCAACCAGCTTTTTTATTCTGCAAGCAAAGCCAGCTTAATTTTTTCTGCAGCTTCTGTTAATTCTGCATCTGTTGGCTTCAGTTTTTCCTTACTAAAATTCATATCACTTACATTATTCATAGGTATTAAATGAATATGGGCATGAGGAACTTCTAATCCGATTACGGAAACACCAACTTTTTTACATGGAAAAGCAGCCTTAACACCTTTCGATACAATTTTCGCGAACATCCATAAACCAACATAAAGATCTTCATCCATATCGAAAATGTAATCAACTTCGATTTTGGGAATCACCAAAACATGGCCAGCAGTTAATGGCTGAACATCTAAAAAAGCTAAATATTCTACAGTTTCTGCAACAACATGTGCGCTGATTTCTCCTGCAACAATTTTGGAAAAGATGGTAGCCATTTTTGAAATATTAAAAGGTGGAAAACGTAATATGGAAGATGTAGGATGGCCTCTAAACCTTAAGCCCTACACCTTTTATCCTAAGTCCTATCTAGAGATTTCGAGTACTTCGAATTGCATTTTACCTGCAGGCACTTCAATTTCGGCAAATTCACCAACAGATTTACCTAGCAAACCTTGAGCAATTGGCGATTTTACAGAAATTTTTCCCGTTTTTAAATCGGCCTCAGTTTCTGCTACCAATTGATAAGTCATGGTGGCACCGTTTTTAACATTTTTTATTTTAACGATGGATAATGCCAATACTTTCGATAAATCCATTTTAGATTCATCAATTAAGCGGGCATTCGCCAAAGTATTTTTTAATTTTGAGATTTTTGCCTCATGCAATCCCTGCGCCTCTTTTGCGGCATCATATTCTGCATTCTCCGATAAATCACCTTTATCTCTCGCCTCGGCAATTGCTTTAGATATTAGCTGACGGCCGGTTGTGGTTAGGTAATGAACTTCTGCTTTCAATTTATCTAACCCATCTTGTGTGTAATACGTTACCTCTGTCATTGCTCTATTAATTATTATTCAAATGCTATAAAAAACAAACAAGACTACATAGTTGGTTTGCTACATAGTCTTGCTTCAATTATAACGAAGATAAATTGTGGAAATTACAAAAGCAAATAAAAGATCAAGATTTACAGGATTTTTAGATTTTGAGATCAATCAGCCCTTAATCACCACATTAATAAAACGTTCATTCCCTAATTCAATCTTTCGCTTAAAACTCAAAAGTAACATTCAACCCGATACTCATTCAAAATTCATCCAATTGTGATATTTTAGTGCAAATTATTCAGAAAAATGAAAAAAATATTTTCACTGGCCCTGCTAATTGGCTTGGGCAGTTATTCGCTTTCGGCGCAAGAGTTGTATATGCCAAGAAATATTAAGGCCGCTTACGATAAGGGAACACGATCTATTAGTGGCACACCCGGTCCTAATTACTGGCAAAACCACGGAAAATATAATATGGATATTAAAGTGGATGCTGAGACAAAAGTGGTAAGTGGACAAGAAGAAATTGTTTATAGCAATAACAGTAGCGATACCTTAAAAACACTTGCCATACGCTTTGTTAATAATTTGCATAAGCCAACCTCACCAAGAGGAGGCGCTGTGAGCGAGGATTTCTTAAGTACAGGTTTAAACATCTCTGCCTTTTCTGTTGATGGAGAAACCTATCAAGTTGACAGCAAGAACTGGGGTACCGTTGGAAATGTGAGATTGAAAAAGCCATTAAATCCGAAATCAAAGATTACCGTTAAAATAGATTGGGATTACCCTTTATCAAAAGAAAGTGGAAGAGAGGGACAGATAGATCCAAACTCTTTCTTCGTGGCTTACAGCTATCCACGCATTTCGGTTTATGATGATTATAACGGTTGGGATAGAATTCCGCACACTGACAGGGCCGAGTTTTACAACGATTTTAACGATTATGTTTTCTCCGTTAAGGCGCCAAAAAATTATGTAGTTTATGCCACAGGTGATTTCTTAAATCCCGACGAAGTTCTACAGCCAGAAATTTCTGCTCGCTTAAAGAAATCTTACAATACGGATGAGGTTGTTCACATTGCAACAGAACAAGAATTAAAAGATGGAAAAGTAACTACCCAAAAAGATTGGAATACTTGGAAGTTTAAGGTAGATCACATTACTGATGTTACTTTCGCCTTGAGTAATCATTACATTTGGGATGGTGGAAGTGTAGTTGTAGATCCAAAGACTGGCCGTAGAGCAAGCGCACAAGCAGCTTATAATCCCACAACTGGAAAAGATTTCATCAATTCCGTTAAATACAACGTAAATGCTTTGGCGTGGTTTTCGAACAATTGGCCAGGTATTCCCTATCCTTTTGTAAAAACAATTGCTTTTCAGGGTTTTGCAGATATGGAATACCCAATGATGGTAAACGACTCCAATTTCGGCGATCCTGTGTTTGCACAGTTGGTGCAAGATCATGAGGTTGCACATACTTATTTCCCTTTTTATATGGGTATAAACGAAACCCGTTACGCTTATATGGATGAGGGTTGGGCAACTACTTTTGAGTACTTAATTGGCATTGCCGAGCACGGCAAAGAGGCTGCAGATGATTTCTACAAAAAGTTTAGGGTTGATAAGTACATCAATGATAAATCCGCAGAAGAAGATCAACCAGTGATTTCTATGTCAGATCAGGTTTCTGGAGCTGGCTATGGAAACAACTCTTATGGAAAGGCATCTCTTTCTTACTTAGCATTAAAGGATATGCTTGGCGATGCGCTTTTCAAAATGGCATTGCACAACTATATGAATACCTGGAATGGCAAACACCCAATTCCCTGGGATTATTTTAACTCGATGAATACAGGTGCGGGACAAAACTTAAACTGGTTTTTCCAGAATTGGTTCTTCACTAATAACTACTTGGATTTAGCCATAAGCAAACCTCAAATTTCATCAGGAAAAGCAACTTTTGTAATTAAAAACATCGGAGGTTTTGCCATTCCTTTTGATATTTTGGTAACAGATACAGATGGCAAAACGGAAACCATTCATAAAACACCTGCTGTTTGGAAAGTTAACCAGAAGGAAATAACGATGACGATTAACACCAATCGCAAAATTAAATCAATTGCCTTGGATAATGGTATTTATGTAGATGCTACTCCAAAAGATAATGTTTATGAAGTAAAATAATTCAGTTTTCAGTTGGCGGTTTTCAATTTGCAAACCGCCAACTGAAACTGTCAACTGAAAATTACACAATTGTTTAACTGTTGAATTCAAGCCGCCAACTGAAAACTGTCAACTGTCCTTTTCCTTCAACTTTTTACTTCAAACTGCCAACTGAAAACTGCTAACTGTTCTCCGCTTTACAGCTGGGCTCGTGTTTAACAGGAAAATTTAACGAGTTTGCAATAAAACACATTTTATTGGCTTCAATATGTAGCGATTCGGCAAGCTCATAGTGTGCCTTGTCTGCAATTAAAACCTGAGGATGCAAAGTAACTTCCCTAAACTTGCCGCTCCCATCTGCCGATTCTTCCATTGTTCCTACGGCCTCATCCTTATAATCGATTACCACAATTTCATTTTTAGAGCACAGGTGTAAATACCAAAGCATGTGGCAGCTCGAAATAGAGGATAACAACAAGTCTTCGGGATTGTATTTGGATTTGTCGCCAAGAAAAGCAGAATCTGAAGAACCGGAAATATCGGATTTTCCTTTAATCGAAATCACATAATCTCGGTCGTAAGAACGATAATCCATTGTACCCGAGCCTTTATTGCCCGTCCAAGTAACTGTAGTTGAATATAAATGATCTTTCGGCATGATAAAATTGGTTAGAATTGTATTGCCAATTTAAGAAAATATTATGGTGATTGAGATTTTTAAACATCAATTTATTTTGACTTGTACACCTCGGAAGGCAATGTATGGAGGTATTTGGTTTACGAATCGTTACGATTGAAAGTATGTTAATTTTTGTGATTGGTTCAGAATGGTTTACAACGCTTTAGGGGAAATAAGCTTTTAAAAAGAACCATTTACTTTGTTAATTAAACCCAATAGCAGCGGCAGCTCCCGATATTTCATCGGGACTATAGCGAACATTGGGGCTGCTATTTCCGAAGAATTGCTGAGCGTTCATTTTCAAATTAATTCAGAAAAACATTATCCATAATAACTCTGACATTAACCATTCCTTTACAACCTACTGTATTAAATCGATTAATGGATTGGTTTTTGTTTAATTTAAATATTACTTATTAATTTAGCCGTTACAACAAAACAACGTGAAAAAAAATCTATTCCTAGCAATATTTGCCTGCATTATTACATTTTCGGCAAGTGCACAAAAACAATCTTATTTAGAAATGTTAGCCAATCAGCCTAAATGGGTTGATTCGGCATTTAAAAAACTGAACCGTAGAGAACGCATCGCACAGATGTTTTTCGTTCGGGCGCATACAAACTTGGGCAAAAAATATTCTGACTCGGTTGGGATGGTGATTAAGAAAGAGCAGCTTGGAGGTGTTATCTTTTTTCAGGGCGGACCAGGCAGACAAGCAACCGTGACCAATGCCTATCAAAAGGTTAGTCATGTGCCTTTAATCATCGCTAACGATGGCGAATGGGGCTTGGGCATGCGATTGGATAGCACAATTTCCTTCCCTTACCAGATGACTTTAGGCGCCATCCAGAATAAGGATTTGATTTACAAAATGGGGCAAGAAGTGGCGAAGGACTTTAAGCGAATGGGTATGCAAATGAATTTAGCGCCCGATGCCGACATTAACAACAACGCCAAAAACCCTGTAATTAATTACCGTTCTTTCGGCGAAAATAAATATAATGTGGCGACCAAAGCGGCTGCCTACATGAAAGGGATGCAAGATGGCGGCTTGCTAACAACGTTAAAACATTTCCCTGGTCATGGCGATACGGATGTAGATTCGCATTACGATTTGCCCCAACTTACTTTTAGTGCAGCACGATTGGATAGCTTGGAAATGTATCCCTTTAAAGAATTGATTAAGCAAGGCGCATCGGGAATTATGATTGCCCACATGAATATCCCATCGTTAGATAATACACCAAATTTACCATCTACCTTATCAAAACCAATTGTTACGGGCATTTTGAAAGAGAAACTGGGCTTTAAAGGCTTGATTATTTCTGATGCGATGGACATGAAAGGCGTGGTTAAATATTTCAAAAATGGCGAAGCCGACTTATTGGGAATAATTGCAGGCAATGATATCTTGGAGCTTTCGGAAAATAGCGATAGAGCTATTAATTTAGTCCGTAAAGCAGTTCGTCAAAATAGAATTGATATAAAAACCATTGATGAAAGCGTACGTAAGATTCTAACTGCAAAATATTGGGCAGGCTTGAATAAACGCGACACCATTGTAACGCAAGGTATTATTGCTGGTGTAAATCGTAATTCCAGCAATGCTTTGGTTCAGGAATTGGCTAATGCTTCGGTTACTTTATTAAAAGGGAAAAATTACATCAAAAACATGATTCCGATTAGAAGAACGGCGATTATTAGTATCGGTGTTCCATCGGTTACGAAATTCCAAAAAGAAGTTTCGAAAGGTTTTTACAACTCTGTTTACTACGTTTTGGACAAGGATGCAAATGCAACCCAAATTTCTAACATCGCTCGTGAAATTGGCGCTTTTGACCAAGTGATTGTCGGCATTCACGATAGTAGAGCGAGACCAGGAAATAATATTCCATTAAATGCTGGAGTGAAAAATTTCATAAAAGAATTAACCACTAAAAACTCGGTTTTTGCGCTATTTGCAAATCCATATAATTTAGCAGGATTGCCTGGCTTAGAGAACAGCAAAGGGTTAGTCATTGGTTATCAGAAAGAAGATTACATGCAGATTTCGGCAGCGGCAGTGATTAATAATCGCTTAGTGCCAACTGGAAAATTACCTGTGAGTATTTTGCCGAATTATAAGTTTGGCGATGGGTTGTAGACCCCTCCCAACCCTCCCCTGAAAGGGGGGGCTTAGCGAGATTCATAAATGGAAAGTGGCAAGATTTAATTACAAAGTTATTAAGAACACCAACGAGATGCCAGATAAATAATCTGGAATTTTTTGTTTAACTCAATTTCCGAGTAAGCATAGAATTTACGGAGTAGTTGTAGCAAAAGGCCTCTGGTCTTTCAGCTTTAGTCTTTTAGCTTGATAAAAAACTTAAAACAATTCTCTTATCTAAATCATTATCTATTTATAAAACTCAAAGTTATGATAGACCCAAAAGATGAAGATTATTCGAACGACCCGAACGATGCTTTACGCAGAGAAGACGATACAGAAAATATTAATGAATTAGATGGCGATGATACCAACATAGAACACGATAAGGATTTGTTGGAACAAGCTGATGAAGCATCAAGAGCATCTTACGAATTAAACGTAGATGACCTAAAAGATGATGAAGACGATTTAGATGACTAAAAGGAAAGCCGCAGATTCGCAGATTAATATCTGAAAATCTGCGGCTTTTTATTAGCGTTGGATTTTGCCCTCTACCCCATGCCTTTAAACCCTCTACCTCTATTTAGCTTTTGGCTTATATGTTTCAGGATTTACGGCAGCAACCGTCCAGCCTTTTAAGAATGATATTGTTTTTTTAACATCGTGACCAACTTTCTTTTTACCATTTGCACCGATTTCATCAGTTTCTAGATAAGCAGAATTTTCGATGTGCAACACTTTTCCTTTTCCATCCAATACTACAAAAACAGGATAACCAAAACGGTTGGGGAAACCTAAATATTTCATGGCTTCATCATTGTGGTGGTCTTTATCCCAGTTCACCAACACATATTCGTAATTATCGTTAATGGTTTGTTTCAATATTGCAGTGGTATCAACCAAATTGTGAAAGGCAATACACCAGCTGCACCAATTTCCACCAACCTGAACCAAAACATGTTTGTTTGCCTTAGCTGCCTTTTCTGTGGCTGCTTTCAAATCTCCTAATGCGTTTGCTTCAGGGTTGTAAATATGTACACCCGCTGCCTTTTCCTGACTAAAAGCCGCAGTTGAAATAAATGCAGCCGTTAAGAATATTAATATTTTCTTCATGATTTTTTAGAATGATGCTGTAAAATTAATAAAGTCTACTAATTTTATAGATTATTATCGAATTCTTTACAGAGCGGATACATTTTAACTTTTAGAAATGCTATATCTTGATATTCATACCCATCAGCCTATACCAAAACAGCACGTTCAAAGCATTTTGAGTCTATCCTTAACTGATGATGATTTATATCCGCTAACGAACGCAACTTCAGTTTCAGTTGGATTACATCCTTGGTTTGCTAAATTGCAAAATCTGGAATTTCAATTGCAAAATCTTGAGATTAAAGTGCAACAACCAAATGTTAAAATGATTGGTGAATGTGGCTTGGATAAGTTGCGAGGCGAAAGCTTGGCCAATCAGATTATCATTCTTGAAAAGCAAATTGGGCTAGCCGAGAAATTGAACAAACCAATTATTCTTCATTGCGTTAAAAGTTTTGCTGAATTAATCGAGATAAAAGATAAACTGAAAGTTAAAGTTCCGATGATTATTCATGGTTTTAACAAGAATGAAGAACTCGGAAAACAATTAATTTCCAAAGGATTTCTGCTCTCTTTTGGAACGTCGATTTTAAGAACGGATTCAGGAGCTGCAAAATTGATTCAAGATATCAATAACTTTTTTTTAGAGACTGATGATTCAGTAACGCCCATTGAGGAAATTTATCTGGCTGCTGCTAATTTAAAAAAATGTTCGGTTGATGAATTGAAAGCACGTATTTTTGCCGACTGGAAGAAATTGAATTTAACCCCAAGCCCCTAAAGGGGCTTTAGTGGGACAAAAAATTATATATTTTTAAATTTAAACTCCCCTTTAGGGGTTGGGGGTTAATATGTCTGATACAAGCTGGCTTTCACGGTCTGCCCTTTTAGTTGGGAATGATGGAATTGATAAACTGCAATCCAAACATGTTTTGGTTATCGGTTTGGGTGGCGTGGGTTCTTTCGCAGCCGAATTTATTTGCCGTTCGGGCATTGGCGAAATGACCATCGTTGATGGCGATGTGGTTGACCCAACAAATCGCAACAGACAATTACCTGCTTTAGCAACAAATCACGGTGTAAGTAAAGCGGCCATCATGCAAGAACGTTTGCTGGCGATAAATCCTGAATTAAAACTTCATGTGGTAAATACTTTTCTCACACCCGAAAAATGCAGGGAAATTTTAGAGTCGAAATTCGATTATATTATGGATTGTATCGACAGTGTGATGCCGAAGATTACTTTGCTTTCTACTGCTTTAGAAAAAAATATTCCGATTGTAACCTCAATGGGTGCTGGTGGCAAAATGGACCCAACCAAGTTGAGAATTACAATGCTACCTGATACTTATCAATGTGTTTTCGCCAGTTATGTGCGTAAAAGATTGAATAAACTTATTGGAGCCGATAAAATTAAAGCCGTTTTTTCTACCGAAGAAATGGATAAAAACTCTATGATTATGACCGACGGAAGCAATTTCAAACGTTCTGCTTATGGAACGGTTTCATATCTTCCTGCAGCATTTGGTGGCGCTTGCGCATCGGTTGTGATTCGGGATTTATTAGATTTAAAAATCGAAATGGCCCAAAGACCAGCGAGGATTAGTCATAAAACATTGGCTAAGAAAAAGAAGAAAAGTTCATAGCGTTAATTGGTTCGTGAGGACACGAAACAAGGCAGCAAGGTTTCGACCAATTGTGGATATCATGATTTCGGGAAAATTTTAAATTGTTGTAAGTTTAAAATTCCGAAACGAAATCATTTTATGCCCCAACCCGTAAAAATTCTTCAAGCCTCCGCAGGTTCAGGTAAAACGTTCAGTCTCACTGCACATTACCTTACACTATTATTTTCTGGCGAGAACAAATACCGCGAAATTTTAGCCGTAACCTTTACCAATAAGGCTACAGAAGAAATGAAAACCAGAATTTTAGAAGTGCTACTTGGTTTTGCAAAAGGCGACCCATCAAGAAAAATTGAAGATTATCGGATGCTGGTTTTGGCATCTCATCCAGAGCTCAAAGCGGAAAATCTAAAGCTTAAAGCAGATGCAATTTATCGCAAAATCCTGCATGACTACAGTCGTTTTTCGGTAAGTACGATTGATGGTTTTGTACAAAAAGTAATTCGTGGTTTTGCTTTTGAGCTGGGCTTAGAAAGTGGCTATAGTTTGGAAATGAATACCGAAAAGGTAAAAAAGGAACTCACCACTAAACTGGAAAAATTACTAGATGAGAAAGACAATTTGTTGCAGTGGGTTGTAGAATTAGCACTAGACAGAATCAGCAATAACAAATCGTGGAATTACAATGCCGAACTTCTAAAACTTGTCGGCGAAGTTTTTAAGGATAAATTCTCATCCTTTGAACTTGCAGTAAATAGCTTTGGAACTGAAAATACCGATGTCGTTTTTAAAAAATATATCGATTTCTCTAAAAATTTAATCAAGAAATTTGAAACAGATATTGTCGATTTGGCCGAAACGGCACTTGGCATTATTGAAGTAAGTGGCTTTTCTGCTGATGATTTTAAGGGTAAAAGTCGCTCGCCGTTATTAAAGTTCAGAAGCATAATGACTGGCAATTTTGCTGATGTAGAAAAAGTTTTGAAGCTTATTGATGATGAAGAAAATTGGTTTCCAAAAGGAAAATCAAACGAACTTTTTAGCGACATCAATCCTATTTTACATCGAATAGCAAACCTTTATAATACAGGAATCGGCGATTACACCTTAGCCAAAGCATTTATCAAAAACGGTTACTTTTTGCGTTTAATGCAAGAAATAGCAGTTTTATTAACCGAATATCGTGAAGAAAACGAGACGCTTTTAATCAGCGATGCACAAAAACTATTAAACGGAATCGCAAAAGATGCAGGTGAAAATCCATCCTTTATTTGGGAGAAAATGGGAAACAGATACCGAAACTTTCTTTTTGATGAATTTCAGGATACATCAGGCAACCAATGGGACAGCTTTTTCCCTTTAGTCGACAATGCGGTTTCGACTCATAATGGAAAACTCCACGACCATTTAATTGTTGGCGATGCTAAACAATCTATTTACAGATGGCGGGATGGCGATTATAAGTTATTGCATCAAAAAGCCAAAGCCGATATACTGGAGCATAATGTCTTCGATGATAAACTTCTGGAGAATTACAGGAGTACGGAAGAAATCATCAATTTCAACAATCAATTGTATCAGAAATTGGCGGTGCTTTTGCAAGAGAAAATCAATGGAGAAGTTCCTTTGGATGATGAGTTATTGAGCAATTTTTGGAATCATCCAGCCAATCAATACAACAACATCATCACGAATATTTACAAAGGCGTAGAGCAAAATACACACCCAAAAACAATCAAAGGCGGGATTATCAAAATTAAAAAAATCGAGTTCGATAAACCTAAAAATAATGTAGATGGAATTGTAGAAACCATTGTTACCGATACAGAACCCGAAAATAAAAAGGAAGCTTCACTGGCAGAAATGCTACAAGAAGTGAGGCTTCTGTTAAACGAAAAAGGTTATCAGCAACGCGAAATAGGCATTTTGGTGCGCTCAAATGCTGAAGCTACCGAAGTGGTTAATGCTTTAATGGAAGCTGGTTTGGACGTAATATCTGGCGAAGCCCTAAAAATTGCAAGCAGTACGGCCATCAAGCTCATCATTAATCTGTTAAAATTGCTAATTGTAAGTCCTGCTAATTCTGCTTTGTACAAGGCAAACTGTATTGCTTTATATGCGCAGTTGCATGAAAAACCAATTAATGGCGACGAATATTTTGCATTGAAAGATTTAGCAATGGAGCATCTGCAACATGTTTTGCCAGCAGATTTCTGCCTCAATTATAAAACCTGGATGGCTTTGCCCGTTTCAGAATTGATAGAAAAAATAATCACGGCTTTCGAGTTGGATACTTACCAAAAGAACGGAATAAATCCATTTCTGCCCTATCTATTAGCCTTTAGGGATTTGACAAACAAAGCATCGCGACAGGGAGAAAAAGGCATTTCTTCGTTTTTAAAATGGTGGGAAGAAGAGGGCCATAACAAGAATTTGCCATCACCAGAAACCGCAAATGCAATCCAGGTAATGACCATCCATAAATCGAAAGGCTTGGCATTTAGGGCTGTATTTATTCCTTTTTGCGAATGGCCTTTGGGCGGGAAAGCCAACAACGCTTTTTGGGTACCGATGGAGGGAACGCCTTATGAAGATTTGCAAAGCATTCCGCTTCAATTTACGAGTACTTTAAAAGGTTCGAGCGTGGCTAAATATTATCTCGAAGAGCTTTTGATGAATTATATGGATGCCTTGAACAGTCTTTATGTGGCTACCACAAGAGCCAAGGATTACATTTATATTTCATTTGCTGGGAAGAAAAAACCATCGCTTAGCCATATTGGCGATGCCGTTTTTAGTGCTTATGCAGAAGATTTTGAACATACAGATGAAATTCAAATCGGCACATTTTCGAATAAAGGAGATGGTATTGAAAGTTTAAAGGCATTGAATCTAGCTACTTATCCAACAACTGACAGGCTGGAAGATGTTTATGAGGAAAGCGAAAACAGGCCACAGCGATATATAGACAATATTACCAAATCTGGCAAAAAGGGAAGCAATCTGCACTTAATTTTAGCTGAAGTAAACAAAGTTGATGAAATAGCAGAAACGGTTGAAAAATTAACTTTGGAGGGTTTGATTCTTGAAGTGGAAAAAGAGGATTACATCAATCAGGCTACGGCTGTTTTGGCACATCCTGAATTAAGCAAATTATTGAGTCAAAACGCCAATCAGATTAATGAAAAATCGATTATCGGTATTGACGGAAAAACTTATCGACCAGATAAATTGGTAATGAACGGGAAACAGGTTTCTATCATCGATTATAAATTCACGGCTGAAGAGAGCCAGACTCATGTAGCACAAATTACCAATTACAAAAACTTAATTGAAGCAATGGGATATCAGGACGTGAAACCGTACTTATTTTATGCCACATTGGGGAAACTAAAAGCTGTTTAAAGAATATATGAATCCGTTTTTACAAGAAGTTGCCGAAGATTTAGTTGCCAAATTTGGACAGAATTTGCAGGATTGCGCCATTGTTTTTAACAATAAGCGCCCAACAGCTTATTTACAAAAGCACCTGGCCGATATTTATAAGAAACCATTTTGGAGTCCGTCTTTTTATACCGTTTCAGAGTTTTTTGCAGAGGCAACGAACCTAAAAATCGCCGACCATTACACGCAGTTTTTTACGCTTTACGATTGCTACATCCAATTATTAAAGAAAGAGGGCATTGAAAAACTTCCCTCTATTGCAAAATTCCACAACATTGCCCGAATTATTTTAGGCGATTTTAGTCAGATAGACAATGATTTGGTTGATGCCAACAAGCTTTTTACCGAACTCGAAGATATCGCCGTAATTAACCAGCAGTTTGATTTTTTAACAGCAGAACAGAAAGCATTTTTATCGCAATTCTGGCAATCTTACTCGGAGGGGAAATTTAAAAAACAGCAGGAATTATTTATCAAAATGTGGCATCGGATGCCATTGCTATACAACGAATTTCATCAGCAATTAAAAGCCAAAGATTTTATTACTATGGCTCGGCTCTATAAAAACATCGCCGAAAACACGAATGAAATCGATTTTACTGCTAAGTACACAGGCAAAAAACTTGTTTTTGTTGGCTTCAATGCTTTAAGCAAAGCCGAAGCAAAGGCATTTAAACGCTGGCAAGATGAGGAGAAAGCGATTTTTTATTTCGACACGGATAGCTATTATCTGGAGGATGAAATGCAGGAATCGGGTTTGTTTTTGAGAAGAAATTTACAGCAAATCGGTTTGGTAAATCAGTTGTCCAACCAATCCAGCTTTATCAAAGCTTCGCCACGCGATGTAAATGTGTTTAAAGTACAGGGACAAACCGCGCAGGCAAAAATTGTAAATGAGTTGCTCGCCAAAGAAAAGGAACTGATTGTAAACAATCAAGCCATCACCTCAACAGCAATTATTTTGGCTGATGAGAGCTTGCTTATCCCGTTGATGCAAACCATTCCATCAACAATAGAAAATAAGAAAATTGATGTAAATATTACCATGGGCTTTGGTTTGGCCAACTCTTCCGTATATGGTCTTGCCGATTTATGGTTAACGGTTCAATCGGAGCTGTACGCAAAAAAAACGGTTAAATACCAAACCGCAGAGGCATTTTTATCGCATCCCTTAACTGGAATCAGCGAAATCATGCGTCCGAAAATTATCGATGCGTTGATTAAGGAGCAATTGGTCGAAATTCCATATCAACGTTTAACGCGACAAGGAGGTTTGCTGGCTAAATTTTTCGAACCGATTGATTCGACAACAAATGCAGTAAGTATTTTAAATGATTTGCTGGATTATGTTCTGCATCGGGAGCTTGCAAGTAAAAGTTTGAAGAGAATTGATGCCGAGTTATTTGGCAAAACCATTCAGGAACTTAACCGACTGCAAGATACTTTGCAACATCACATCGATAAATATAATAAGGAAATCGAACTAAGTTTCGTGCTTTCGCTAATTCAAAAATCTTTGGCAGAGGTTGCGGTTCCGTTAGAGGGCGACCCATTAAGTGGCATTCAAATCATGGGTTTGCTGGAGAGCAGAAATCTAAATTTCGACAGGGTAATTATTCTGGGCTTGAATGAGGGAATTGTTCCGCAGGCATCAACAGCGACAACTTTTATTCCAGATAGTTTGAGGCGGGTTTATGGCTTACCCGTACTCGAAAATCAAGATGCCATTTCTGCTTACATGTTTTATCGCTTGATTCAAAGGGCGCAAAATCTGGATTTTGTTTACAACAGTTTAACCGATGAAAGTAACAGTGGCGAACCATCAAGATTTATTAAGCAACTGGAATATGAAAGTGGCTTTAATTTTAATCATCAGGAACTTCAACTCGCCGTTAAAACGGAACTGAAACGAGAAGAGGTGGTTATAAAATCTGAAAAAGTACAAGCGGTTTTAAATAAATATTTATCAGGACAAAAGTATCTTTCAGCTTCTGCTTTAACCACCTATATCTCCAATCCGATTGATTTCTTTTACAAATACATTGCTGGAATTGAAGAGCCAAAAGAAGTAGAGGAAACTGTTGAGGCCTACAAAGTTGGTTTGATTCTGCATTATGCCATGGAGCAATTTTATGAGCAGTTGCGCATGGAATCGCCAGAAATTACTGCTGAAAGAATAAAAGAAAAACGAAAAGATATTCGCGAATTAATTATAGAGGGTTTTGCAGATAGTTTGTATGGTGATAAAAAAGAGCCAAAAGAAATCCGATTAATCAATGTAAAACGATTGGCCAAAACCATCAAATTAAATGGAATGGAGAAAATTGTTTTCGCCATTGTGAATGAGTACATCAACATTATCTTGAAACAGGATACTGAAGATGCGCCGTTTACATTGATTGGTTTGGAGCAGAAAGGGAATGTTGGTTTTAATTTCGAGGCGAATGGTGCTAATCAACAAATTAAACTTTACGGCATTATAGACCGTGTTGATTTAAAAAATGGCATTTATAGAATTGTGGATTACAAAACTGGAGGCGATAAACTCAAATATTCATCCATAGAAGAAAGTTTTGATACTGATTATGGCAATATTAATAAAGCGCTGATTCAAACGCTCTTTTACACCCATGTTTATGAGCAGATTTCTAAAAATGAGAATGTAGAGCCGAATCTCTACGTGGTTAAAAGTATGAGCAAAGACGGGATTTATTTTACAGGAAAAGGTGGCTTGCTTAAGAGTGAATTTCTCGCATCGGAAAAGCAGTTATTTCTAAATGCCTTACGGGAAAAGCTTAAAGAACTATTCGACTTCAATATCCCTTTCAGAGCAAGTCAGAATTCGGGCAACTATGTATATTCTATCTATACTACGCTGTTTGGGAGATAAAAGGAAAGCTTAAAAACTAAAGATGAAACTTTACAGCGAAACTTCATAGCCTCATCGTCATTGCGAGGCACGAAGCAATCTTATAACTTTCGCTAATAAACCCATAGCATTAGGATTGCCTCGTACCTCGCAATGACGAGCACCCAAAAGAAAAAACTTTGTGCCCTTTGCGGTTAATCTCTTAAATTTAAAAATGCTAACCCTCAACTTCACTAAATTCCCAACCCTCGAAACCGAGCGATTGATTCTTCGCGAACATGCACTTTCTGATGCCGAAACATTGTTCGCCATGCGCACCAATGAAACGGTAATGAAATATATCGACCGCGAAAGACCACAGGATTTATTGGAAATCAAAACATTCATTACCACATTTAATCAGGGCTTTGAAAATGGTGATAATTTGGCTTGGGTAATTGTACTGAAAGAAACCCCAAACCAAATGATTGGTTCCATTGGCTACTGGCGAACAGATTTCGCCAACCACCGAGCAGAAATCGGTTACATGCTTCAGCCTGATTATTGGAGGAAAGGAATCATTTCCGAAGCCTTAAAAAGAACAATCGACTTCGGTTTTGATGATATAAATCTGCATACCATCAAAGCAAATATCAATGTAGAAAATGATGCATCTCGACAAATGCTTATCAAACATGGTTTTGTAAAAGAGGCTCATTTTAAACAAGATTTTTATTTCAGAGGGCAGTTTTTAGATAGCGAGATTTATGGATTGTCAAATCCTAATCACTAAATCCAATCATTATATTTGACTATGTATCGTTTAGACAGAACAGCATTTAAAGCTCAAACAGCAGTAGAAGCCTCAAAATCTCATGCCGAATATTATCGTACTTTAACCTGGCAAGAACGTTTGCAAATTGCAAATTATTTAAACAGCATTGCTTACAATTTCCCTGAAGACAATCCGCCACGAATGGATAAAACAAAGTTTAGTGTTAGAGCAATGAATAAGTAATGGGAAATATTTTCAATGAAGATTGCAGTATTTTCAATCTACATATTTCGGAAAAACCATAAAACCTGATACAAAAACAAGTTTTAAGAAAGTAACACGAAATAATATTTCAGTCTATCCAAAATACCTTAAAATTCAAGGGCTAAAAACCTGCAAAAAACTTCATTATCAACCATAATTATTACAAAATACATGCTTAATTCCCTTTGGTTTGGTAACGATTAATAATTATATTTGCCACCGTTATTAAAATTTACAATGAGAGAAATCCAATTTAGAGAAGCACTACGCGAAGCTATGCAAGAAGAAATGCGCAAAGATGACCGCGTTTTTTTATTAGGTGAAGAAGTAGCAGAATATAACGGAGCGTACAAAGTAAGTCAGGGCATGCTTGATGAATTTGGTGCGAAACGCATAATCGATACCCCAATTGCCGAGTTAGGTTTCGCAGGTATTGCAACTGGTGCCGCGACAGCTGGCTTAGTTCCAATTGTTGAGTTCATGACATTTAACTTCTCATTAGTAGCAATCGACCAGATTATTAATGGTGCTGCTAAAATTTTATCAATGAGTGGTGGTCAGTTCTCATGCCCAATGGTTTTCCGTGGCCCAACAGGTAACGCTGGTCAATTAGGTGCACAACACTCTCAAAACTTCGAAAACTGGTTTGCAAACACACCAGGTTTAAAAGTGGTAGTTCCATCTACACCTTACGATGCAAAAGGATTATTGAAACAATCCATTATCGACCAAGACCCAGTTATCTTCATGGAATCTGAGGTAATGTACGGCGATAAAGGCGATGTTCCTGCAGAAGAATACTATATCGAGCTAGGTAAAGCAAACGTAACCAAAGAGGGTACTGATGTAACCATCGTAACTTTCGGTAAAATGTTAACCCGCGTGGTAAACCCAGCTGTAGAAGAATTAACTAAAGAGGGAATCAACGTAGAAGTTATCGATTTACGTACCGTTCGCCCTATCGATTACGATACAATCATTTCTTCGGTTAAGAAAACAAACCGTTTGGTAGTAGTAGAAGAAGCTTGGCCATTGGCATCACTTTCAGGCGAAATCGCCTTTATGGTTCAAAAACATGCATTCGATTATTTAGATGCACCGGTTTTACGTATCACCTGTGCCGATGTTCCGCTTCCGTATTCGCCAACTTTAATTGCTGCCAGCTTACCAAATGCTGATAGAGTTGTTAAAGCGGTTAAAGAAGTGATGTACGTTAAAAAGTAAATTAGACAATAGTCTATTCAAAATACAGAATCCTCCAAAGTAATTTGGGGGATTTTTTATTCCCCTCTCCCAGAGAGCTTGCTCCGATTATTCGGAGGGTGCCCGTAGGGCGGGGTGTTCATTTCCTTGTTTCCGTGGCAAATAATTTGAAAACCAACGTTCAGTAATTATTCGCTATCAGTAGTCCCGCCATCCATTAATCCGATGAAAAATCGGAATCATTTCTGTCCCTTTATTTTACAAAGACCTGTGCAAAAAACGCAGTTCTGCTCCTGCTCAAACCTTGAAGTAAATCGTTAAAACTATAATCAAATCTTATTCTGATAAATCAAGTTTCTAATCATTTTTGTATTTTCATATCAAGATTTCAATGTTATGGAAAAATCAGAACCAAAAACCATCGATGAATACATTGCTTTATTTCCGCTAAAAACACAGGAAATTCTACAACAAGTTCGCGAAACTATTCATAAAGCAGTACCAAATGCAAAAGAAGTTATCAGCTATAAAATGCCTGCATTCAAACAAAGTGCTGTTCTGGTTTATTTCGCAGCTTATAAAAATCATATTGGATTTTACCCAACAGGTTCGGGCATAGAAGCCTTTCAGCATGAATTCGGAGATTATAAATGGAGCAAAGGAGCCGTTCAGTTTCCTATAGATAAACCCATGCCTTTAGATTTAATTACAAGAATTACTAAGTTTAAGGCAGAACGAGATTTGGAGAAAGTTGTGAAGAAGAAAAAATAAGCACTCTTTGATTTTTTTCGGCATCACACAACCAAAAATAGCAGCGACCCTGAATTTGCTGTCATGCTGAGGCACGAAGCATCTGCAACCGATGAAACAGATGCTTCGTGCCTCAGCATGACAGAAGTTGTTTTATTAAAAGATTTAGCGTAAAGCCCGACTAACAATAAACAAAGCTTCTGCCTCTGCTTTTCAAAAAATTCTAAAAACTTTTGAAGTTAACCCATGCTCTATCTTAAAAAACTTCGCAAGTTAATTGAGAAATTTTACTCACATATTTCGGTGGAAAACTTGATTTTAAAAATCCTTAAATCCCGCAAATCCTGATTAGCTTTGCCCCTTTAATTTTTGAATATGTTAGCTCACCATAAAATAATTGCAGCCGAATTAAAAGTTGCAGAAAAACAAGTAACCGCAACCGTAAGCTTGCTAGACGAGTGCGCAACCGTACCATTTATTTCGCGTTACCGTAAGGAATTAACGGGAAGTTTAGACGAAGTTCAGGTTGCGGCAGTTCGCGACAGGGTTTTGCAGTTACGCGATTTAGATAAACGCCGTGAAGCGATTTTAAAATCGATGACCGAACTTGGAAAGTTAACCCCAGAGCTTGAAAAAAAAATTAACGAAGCCGAAACCATTTCGCTTTTAGAAGATATTTATTTGCCTTACAAACCAAAGCGCAAAACCCGTGCTTCGGTAGCAAAAGAAAAAGGCTTGGAGCCTTTGGCCTTACAAATCTTCGACCAACATAATTTCGATTTAGAAGCATCGGCAGATAAATTTATCGACATAGAAAACGGTGTAAATACTTTGGATGAAGCCTTAGATGGAGCAAGAGATATCATCGCCGAAATGATTTCGGAAAATGCAGAGGCACGTACTAAAATGCGTACTTATTTCCAGGCAAAAGCAGTTTTTAAAGCTGAAGTAATTAAAGGAAAAGAAGAAGAGGGCATTAAGTACAAAGATTATTTCGAGTGGAATGAGCCAGTGAAAACTGCAGCTTCGCACCGGGTTTTGGCCATGCGCCGTGGCGAGAAAGAATTGATTTTACGTTTGGATGCCTTACCTCCTGCCGAAGATGCATTGGCGATTTTGGAAAACCAATTTATTACGGCTAGCAATGCTGCATCAAAGCAAGTGCAACAGGCTTTGGAAGATGGTTATAAGCGTTTGTTAGAGCCAGCTATGGAAACCGAACTTCGTGTATTAACCAAGCAAAAAGCTGATGAAGAAGCCATTCGAGTTTTCGCGGAAAATGCCCGTCAGTTGTTGTTGGCCGCACCAATGGGACAGAAAAATGTTTTGGCTATCGACCCAGGTTTCCGTACGGGGTGCAAAGTGGTTTGTTTAGATAAACAAGGTCAGCTGTTGGAAAACACGGCGATTTACCCGCACACAGGGCAAGGAAACGTAAAAAATGCGGAAGCCACCATTTTAGAACTTTGCAAAAAGTATGAAATAGAGGCAATCGCCATTGGCAACGGAACTGCAGGCAGAGAAACCGAAGCCTTTATCCGTGGCCTAAATTTACCAAACACAACTGTTGTAATGGTTAATGAAAGTGGCGCTTCAATCTACTCTGCGTCTGATGTTGCACGTGAGGAGTTCCCAACTCAGGATATTACCGTTCGTGGGGCAGTTTCTATTGGTCGGAGGTTAATGGACCCGCTAGCAGAATTGGTAAAAATCGATGCAAAATCTATCGGTGTTGGCCAATACCAGCACGATGTTGACCAAAATAAATTGCAAGCCAGTTTAGATGATACGGTTATTAGCGCCGTGAATGCCGTTGGCGTAGAATTAAACACGGCTTCGAAACAAATTCTAGCTTACGTTTCTGGTTTAGGCCCAACTTTAGCACAAAACATTGTTGATTACAGAAACACAAATGGTGCTTTTAAAAATCGTGCAAGCCTGAAAAAAGTACCTCGTTTAGGCGATAAAGCTTACGAGCAAGCGGCAGGTTTCCTACGCATCCGCAATGCGGAGAATGTTTTAGATACAAGTGGCGTTCACCCAGAGCGTTATGCCGTGGTTGATAAAATGGCCAGGGATTTAGGAACTACGGTTGCTGCTTTGATGAAAGATACGCAGTTACAAAAACTCATTAAGCTACAACAATACGTTACTGATGAAATCGGTCTACCCACGCTTACAGATATTTTAAAAGAGTTGGCGAAACCTGGCCGCGACCCACGCGAACAATTCGAAGCATTCAGTTTTACTGATGGCGTAAACGAAATTGCCGATTTAAGAACTGGCATGAAATTACCAGGAATTGTAACCAACATCACCAATTTTGGTGCTTTTGTAGATATTGGCGTGCATCAAGATGGTTTGGTTCACACCAGTCAATTGGCTAATCGT
Source organism: Pedobacter frigidisoli (assembly GCF_004331675.1). Lineage (GTDB taxonomy): Bacteria > Bacteroidota > Bacteroidia > Sphingobacteriales > Sphingobacteriaceae > Pedobacter > Pedobacter frigidisoli. Next base: position 258,677 of record NZ_SJSN01000005.1, read on the forward strand.
TTTGTAGCTAACCCAAATGATATTGTTAAAGTTCATCAAAAGGTAGAAGTTACTGTGATGGAAGTTGATGTTGCTCGTAAAAGAATTTCACTTTCAATGAAGACTGAGGTTAGTCCGAAGTCTGAAGTTCGCAGTCAGAGGCCTAAAGAGCAAAAGCCTAAACAAGATTTCAAACCGAATAATAGCAAACCTAATTTCAAGTCAAAGCAAGAACCCAAAAATGCTGATGGCGATTTACAGGAGAAATTGGCGAAGTTGAAAGGGATGTTTAAATAGCTTTCTAAGCTTGTCGAAGTATCTTTATAAGTCTTCGACAGGCTCAGACGGACAATCTATCTATATCCCCTCGAACTTATCCTTATGTTCCAACCTCGTTTTAGGTAAACTATCAGGATAATTGGTTTGAATAAACGTAATCATCGCTTCCCGTACAATACATCGCAAATCAAATGCCCTGGAAGAATTAGAAGCACTCATTAAAAAACGAATCTCTATTGAGCCATCTTTATTGGTATCGGTAACCTGAACCACATTTACTCTTTTATCCCAAAGTGAATTATTGGTTAGAAGCCTTGTTAATTCTTGGCGCAAAGGCTCTATAGGGATAGTATAATCCATATAAAGAAAAACTGTTCCAAGCAAATCTGCCGAAACACGAGTCCAGTTTTGAAAGGGTTTTTCGATGAAATAAGTGATGGGCAAAATCAATCGGCGTTGGTCCCAAATATTCACCACAACATAAGTTAGCGTAATCTCTTCCACCTTTCCCCACTCACCCTCCACAATTAAAACATCATCAATTCGAATAGGCTGTGTAAAAGCAATTTGAAAACCTGCCAATAAATTTCCAAGCGATTTCTGTGCGGCAAAGCCGATAATAATTCCGCCGATTCCGACTCCAGTAAGTAAGCCCGCCCCAATTCTTCGCATGCTCTCGAAGCTCAATAAAATAATTGCAGCGGTAATTAGAATGATTAGCGAAACAATAAATTTTCGAACAAACTGGAGCTGAGTTCTAATCTTTCGTTCCTTTAAATTATTCTCTTTATTTAAATCATATTTTAGGAAAAAGTAATCTTCAAGCACATCAATAATTCGAATAAGAATCAACGCAAATAGGATGGTTAACGTAACTTCTAATATTTTCGTAAGCGGTAATCGGTACACCACATCCATTTCCATAAGCGACAAGGAAAAATTCAGGAATAAGACTGGAATAAACACACCAACAGGATGTCGTAAATGTTTTATTGTCGATTTTATAATGATGGAATCCCACCAACGAGACACCAACAAGAAAATTTTATGAATGACAAATTTAATCAGGATACCAAGCAATATGGCCACAACTCCAATAATAAGATTCTTAAAAAACAACGGAATGGGGTAACCGAAAAAATGGTCGAGATACTGCATAAACAAATTTGTTGGTTAAATAATCTAGGCGAATTGCCAAGGAGATAAATTAACAACAACAATCTTTTACATTTTGTTTGTCGGGATGATTTTACGCCAATAATAATTTCAATACATTAGGGTTTTCAATCATTAAGAAAAATCGATAAAATGGATTTCTTCAATAGCCACATCATTTTTTTTACCGTACTCGATTACGAAATGAGTTACCTAGAGTTTTTCGCCGTAATAACGGGCATTATCTCAGTTATACTTTCAGCAAAAGCCAATATCTGGAGCTGGCCAGTAGGAATTGTAAATGTATTTTTATCAGCCTTTTTTTATTATCAAATTCAGCTTTATCCAGATATGTTTTTAATGGTTTTCTTTTTTGTTACCAATATTGTGGGCTGGTACCGATGGGCAAATCCAAAGCCTGAAGAGGCCGATAAAAAGAAAGAATTACGCATCAGTTTTATGCCCCTTAAACATTTCCTCATTTTACTTGGCATCGGAATATTAGGAACCTTTTTAATAGGGACGTTAGCAAGCAAGCTCCATAGTTGGCTTCCGTTCTTGTTTAATTTACAGAGTGCCTATCCTTTTGTCGATTCTTTCATTTTGGTAATGAGCGTAATCACTACCTTTTTAATGATTCAAAAAAGAATAGAATGTTGGATCATTTGGTTGATTATCGATGTAGTTGCAACCTACTTGTACTTTTTAAAAGGTGCTAAGTTCTTTGGAATAGAATATTTAATCTTTACCATAATTGCTGCGTTTGCGTTATGGAATTGGATAAAAGAATACAGGAGTTATTCGAAACTTTTAATTAAATAAATACTGGCACTTCTTAGGTGTTATGGCAACATTTCTGGAAAGGGATACTTTGCCAATCGCTCTAACAGCGTTAAATAGAATGAGAAATAACTAGTTAAGATAACTAAAATTAAGACTACACGGTTTTGTAATCAAGGTTAACCTATTTTTAAAAAAAAATTAATAATTTGAATTTAAGATATAATTAATCACAAACGTATTAAAAATTGTAGGTAAGATTATCTTTCGGGCTTAAGGTTTCTACATTATTAACACTTAGATCACCATATACCCTATCAACGATAATTTTCGAAAGTTGATTATTTTCATTTGCAGAATAACCTAGGTAATACCTTTCAGAACTACCAAATCCATAAGTTTTATTTCTTTCTTTTTTGATTACAGTTAACAACTTGTTTTTACTCACCTTACCAAAAAAACCGGGCAACACCTCATACAAACCGATATAACTTATCGGATCAGCCAATCTCACCGATGTTGAAGCCGTTTTACCAAGGTCATATGTAAAATCAATTGTTATAGCTGTATTATAACCAGAATTTTCACCAATAATCCTTGAAAGATTTCCATTGTCATAAAAAAAAACATAACTGGTAATATGTGTTGGATCTTCTACAACTCTTGCCGTAGATAAATTACCATCTGCATTATAGGTAAAAGTGTAGTCGTAGAACTCATGAGCAATGATTACTTTTTGCTTGTCATCCAATTGGTAGGTCCAATCTCCAGAATATTTTGTTTTTAGCACGATTTGATTTAATGACTTTAGAACAGAAAAAGAAATGAAAGCAGAGTCCTGAGTACTAACAACACGAGAAATATTTTTATCAGTATCGTAGCCAATCGTACAACTTTGCACATCGCCGCCATTATAACTCATATCTACATAATTAATTCTACAGCTGAGTTTAGGAATTGGATTTTCGTCTGGAGCCTCCAAAGGTTGTTTTCCACAACTGAAAATAATTAGGAAAAAAGGGATGACATAGAATAAAGATTTTTTCATATAGAGCATTGAATTTACAAATCTATTATTAAAGTTGATATCCATTTCATTTTTAAAAATAATCACCTTATTAATTCAGAAGGATTCAAAATCATTACGCTCTTTAAAATAAAGGATCTTTTTTCTCTTCAACTATTTGATAATAAAAGTATTCTACCTATCTTTGCAGTCCCAAATTTAATGGGAATAAATAATTGTTTAATAAATTAAATACAAGCAAGTGAATACGTTAAGTTACAAAACTGTCTCTGCCAATGCGAAAACTGTTAACAAACAGTGGATTGTTGTTGATGCACAAGGCGAGATTTTGGGGCGCTTGTCATCGAAGATCGCTATGATCATCCGTGGTAAAAACAAGCCTGAGTACACCCCACACGTAGATTGCGGAGATAACGTTATTGTTATCAATGCAGACAAGGTTAAATTGACAGGAAACAAATTCAGCGAAAAGCAATATGTTTCTTATACTGGCTATCCAGGTGGTCAACGTTTTATCTCTCCAAAAGAGTTAATGGCGAAACACCCTCAACGTGTAATCGAGAAAGCGGTACGTGGTATGTTACCGAAAACTAAATTGGGCAAGAAATTATACACAAATCTTTTTGTGTATGCTGGTGAATCTCACCCTCATTCGGCTCAATCTCCAAAAACCATTAAACTTTAAGAAATGTCAGTTACTAACACTTCAGGAAGAAGAAAAACAGCTGTTGCACGCATCTACTTAAAAGATGGTGCTGGCGCAATTACCGTTAACGGTAAAGATCACAAAGTATATTTCCCAACTTTACCTTTGCAATATATCGTAAACCAAAGTTTAGAGGTTTCTGAGCTTACTGGCCGTTATGATATTACTGTAAACGTACAAGGTGGTGGAGTAAAAGGACAAGCAGAAGCTGTTCGTTTAGCTATTGCTAAAGCGATTGTAGAACTAGATGCGGAGAAAAAACCAGCATTGCGTGCTAAAGGTTTAATGACTCGTGATAACCGTATGGTTGAGCGTAAAAAACCAGGACGTGCTAAAGCTCGTAAGAAATTCCAATTCAGTAAACGTTAATCACAGGAGGCAAGAACAATGGCAAGAACAACTTATCAAGACTTATTGGATGCAGGTGTACACTTTGGTCACCTTACCCGTAAATGGAATCCAAAAATGGCTCCTTACATTTTCATGGAGCGTAATGGAATTCACATTATAGATTTAAATAAAACTTTAACTAAAACTGAAGAAGCTGCGGCTGCGATTAAACAAATCGTAAAATCAGGACGTAAAGTATTATTTGTTTCAACAAAAAAACAAGCTAAAGGAATCGTAGCTGAGCAAGCTAAAAAAGTAAACATGCCTTTCGTAACCGAGCGTTGGTTAGGTGGTATGTTAACTAACTTTGCTACAGTTCGTAAGTCAATTAAAAAGATGGTTACCATCGATAAAATGACTAAAGACGGTACTTATGCTATTTTATCTAAAAAAGAGCGTTTGATGATTCAACGTGAGCGTATTAAATTGGAATCACTTTTAGGTGGTATCGCTGATTTAAACCGTTTACCTGCAGCGTTATTCTTAATTGATGTTAAGAAAGAACACATTGCAGTAACTGAAGCATTAAAATTAAACATCCCAACTTTTGCGATGGTTGATACAAACTCTGATCCTTCTAACATCGATTTCCCTATTCCAGCGAATGATGATGCTACAAAATCAATCTCTTTAATTACTGATGTAATTATCAAAGCTATTGAAGAAGGTTTAGATGAGCGTAAACGCGAAAAAGATGATGAAGCTGAAAAAGAAGCAGTAGCGGCGAAAGTTGCAGCTGATGCTCCTGAAGCAAAAGAGCCTAGAGCAGCTGGTGAAAAAAGACCAACTACTAAAAAGGTAACTGCTGAAGCAGAAGTTGAAGCGCCTTCATCAGAAGAAACTAAAACAGAAGAATAGTAATATTTTTTAATTGCAGGTTACTGGTTTCAGGTTTTAAGTTGGCTTAACATGAGTTTAACTTTCGGCTTGTAACTTGTAACCTGTAATTGTTATAAACAAGATTGTAAAATTTAAATAGGAAATAAAATGTCTACAGTACAAATTACTGCCGCAGATGTAAACAAATTACGCCAACAAACTGGCGCTGGCATGATGGATTGCAAAAAAGCTTTGGTAGAAGCTAATGGCGATTTTGAAGCTGCTGTTGATTTATTGCGCAAAAAAGGTCAAAAAGTATCTGCCGCTCGTTCTGGTAATGCTACTTCTGAAGGTCTAGTATCCATCGCTGTTTCAGCAGATGGCACAAATGGCAAATTAGTTGCTTTAGCTTGCGAAACTGAGCCTGTTTCTAAAGTTGAGGATTTCCGTAACCTAGCTCAAGCTGTTTTAGCTGCAGCAGTTGCCAACAATCCTGCTTCTGCTGAAGAATTATCAGCGATTACTTTAGAAGATGGACGTACAGTTGCTGAAACCATTACTGAACTAACCGGTAAAATTGGAGAGAAAATCGTTATTCAGGAGTACGCAAATGTATCTGGAGAGAAAATCGTTTCTTATATCCACTCTAATGGTAAAATGGGTGTTTTAGTTGTATTTGAAGGTGCTAATGGCCTAGATATTACTGATGCTGGTAAAGATGTTGCGATGCAAATTGCTGCAATGAACCCAGTTGCTGTTGATAAAGACGGTGTTGATCCTGCTACTATCGAACGTGAAATCGAAATTGCTAAAGATGTAATCCGTCAAGAAGGCAAACCTGAAGAAATGGTTGAAAAAATCGCTGCTGGTAAATTGAATAAATTCTACAAAGACAGTACTTTATTAAACCAAGAGTTTGTTAAAGATGGTTCGGTAGATGTTCGTAAATTTTTAGATAACACAGCTAAAGGCTTAACAGTTACTGCTTTTAAACGTGTACAATTAGGTGCATAAGCATTTATAAATCATATTTAAGAGTCCCAATGAAAATTGGGACTTTTTTTATGCGCTTTATTTTAGTCAAGGAATATGTGTTTTTGAACAAGATTGGACAGCCCTTTCATCATATTGAAAATGTTGAGGTATCAAACACAAACTAATAAAAAACCACCCCCTAACCTCCTCCTTGAAATTAAGGAGAGAGCTGAACATTGCTTGCTGAAAGTTTGATGGTCATTTTTAAGGTGGTGAACTTAAGCTAACGCGTCCAAAATTTTAATACAAAGTTGTTAAGCAATAAAAACACAGATTAATTAATGATATAAAACACAAAGCTGATAAAAACCAACCCATTAACCCTACTTGAAATTAAAAAAGCGAGCTGGAAATTGCTTGCTGAAAGTTGTATGGTAATTTTTAAGTCGATGGGCTTAAGCTACCGAACCCAAAATATAATTACAAAGTTGACCAAGTACTAACGGCACCCCTCCTATTTAGGAGGGCAAGGGGTGGTATGCTTGTATAAGTATCCTTTCTGCCATGCCACTTTATTATGAGTATCTGTATCCGATTTTAAATCTTGATGAAGTAAGAACCGTTCAATAAAAATACCAACTAGCTGGTACAAAAGCACATCATTAATCTACGCTTTTACTTTTTCAAAGCCGTGTAAGCACCAACTTCCTTTCCCGAATCATCAAGCATACTCACTACAATTTTGTTCTTATTCGCTTTTATCTTTGTAATGGTCCTTGCTCCGTCTCTTGGGCCTCCACCAATGATCAATGGATAATGGTTTAAATCTTTATCGGGTTGATGGACCATATACTTATGCGTATGTCCGCTTAAAACCAAATCTATTTTCCCTTGGTTTAACAGTGGCTCAAATAATTCTGTACAATGTTTTGGTCCATGGGCATCGCCTGAGAACCGTGGCGGAATATGCATGAGCACAATCCGAAATGGTGCTTTTTTAAATGCTTTAGAATTAATTTCTGTTTTAAACCATTCTGCCTGTTGAATTCTGTAATCATCAAAATCTACTATTCCGGCGTAAACTGGATGTGAATCTTCCTTATCCTCTCCGGTATCTAGAACTACAAACCGAACAGGCCCTAGCGTAAATGCTGCATAACCGACATGCATATAATATTGGGGAAAAACTCTGGCGAATTTTCCTCTGGTTTCATGATTACCTCTCACATAAATAAATGGTGTTTGCTTGGCAAAATTATCTACACAAGGTTGCAACATGTGGTCGATAATCTGTTTTTCATCGGTTTGATAATCAAAAACATCGCCGTTAAAAAAGATAAAATCTTGTTTTTTAGCGGGAACTAAATTTAAAAGGAGTGGAATTGATTCCGGTCTATCATGAATGTCGTTCATCATTAAGAACGAAATCTCTTCCTTGTTCACATCAGTGTTTATAAATTCCTCAACCTTACTTGTAACTGTTTCTCCGTAGGTTAATTTGTAGGGCTGGAAATCCTTTATCTCTTTTGAAACTAATTTGTAATAATATTTTACCCCAGGTTTTAAATTATTGATTGTAACTGCATTTAATTTACTATTTGCCTGCATCAAACCCAATTCGGTTTTGCCATAAGCTTTTTGGTTTAGGTTTTCTGCAGTTTCGCCAAACTCTACCCATCCTGCTGCATTTTTATTGGTAAGCCATAAAATGGTAATCGAATGATTAAAATTTGTTTGAAGATAAGGTCCGACAGCAATTTTAAATTCATCATCATTTCTAGCGATATCTGCGATTGCATTTGCAGGAGCAACCATTGTTGCAGCGCTTAAGGTTAAGCCAACTTTTAAAAAATTCCTTCTATTACATTGATTATCATTCATTTGGAAACAAGGTTTATCTGGTTAGCCAAATATATAGGTACAATAGCTAAATTGCACCGTGTAAGATTAAATTTACTCAAACGTTTGTTATGCGGGAAATAATTGAGAATGTAGCCTATTTTGACGGTTCAGGTTTAAAATCAAATCAAGACATTTTTATCAATAATGGAAAAATTATTGAAATCAGGAATTCAAAAAGCGATGATGCAAATGTTTTGATTGCAGTTCCAGGTTTTATTGATCTGCAAATCTACGGTGCGGGCGGAAGATTATTTTCGGCACAACCCACAGTAGAATCATTAACCATCATGGAAGATGATTTACTAAAAAAGGGAACAACGGGTTTTTTAGCATGTATGGCCACTAATACTGCAGAGGTTTTTGATAACTGTATTAAGGCTGCTAAAGAACATCGCACTCACGCAAAAAACTTCCTTGGCCTGCATTTGGAAGGTCCGTTTTTAAACCCAAAGCGTTTAGGCGCACACGTACCCGAATTTGTACGTAAGGCAACGCTCGATGAAATTAAGGCACTTTTGGATTTTGGCGATGGCATAATTAAAATGATGACCATTGCACCCGAATGTCAGGATTGGGATGTAATCCAATACCTGCTTGATCATAATGTAGTGGTTTCGTTAGGACATAGCAATGCCACTTTCCAGCAGGCAACTGATGCTTACAATAAAGGCATTCAAACCACAACGCATCTTTTTAATGCCATGAGTCCTATTCACCATCGCGAGCCGGGCATTCCAACTGCTGTTTTTAATCATGATAAAGCAATGAGTAGCATTATTGTAGATGGCCAGCATTTAGATTTTGAGGTGGTTAAGTTTGCTAAGAAATTATTGAAGGAACGATTATTTTTGATTACCGATGCTGTCACAGGCTGCGAAAAAGGGCCATATCAACATATAGAGAAAGATAATAAATTTGTAATGCCAGATGGAACATTATCCGGATCATCGCTAACTATGCTTCAGGCAGTGAAAAATTGCGTATCACATTGTGATATTGGCTTAACCGAAGCAATAAAAATGGCAAGTGTGTATCCAGCAAAATTAATTGGTATAGAAAACCTCGCCGGCGAGATTAAGAACAATCATCAAGCAAATATATTAGTGCTAGACCATGAATTAGGCCTGAAAGAGGTAATTTTCCAAGGCAAACATATATCAACTAAATAATTACATCAATTATTAAAAACCATAGCTAGGTATTAAAAAAATGTTGATATTTTTGAGATCATGAAATACAAACGCATCCTACTTAAGCTTAGCGGCGAATCGCTAATGGGCGAAAAACAATACGGTATTGATAATGAACGTGTTAAGCAATATGCTATAGACATAAAAGCTGTACACGATAAAGGGCTAGAAATAGCAATCGTAATTGGTGGAGGAAATATTTTTAGAGGCTTAAGCGCAGAGAAAAGTGGAATGGATAGAGCCCAAGCAGATTATATGGGGATGTTGGCCACTGTTATCAATTCGATGGCCTTGCAAGATGCCTTGGAAAAAGTTGGTATCAAAACCCGTTTGTTAACTGCTATTAAAATGGAACAAATTTGTGAACCATTTATTCGTAGAAGAGCTGTTCGCCATTTAGAAAAAGGCCGTGTGGTTATTTTCGGAGCAGGAACAGGAAACCCTTATTTCACAACAGATTCTGCAGCTGCATTACGTGCAATTGAAATTAAGGCAGATGTAGTTTTAAAAGGAACTCGAGTTGATGGCATTTATACTGCCGATCCTGAGAAAGATCCATTGGCTACAAAATATGAGGAAATTACTTTTAGAGAGGTTTATGATAAAGGCCTAAATGTAATGGATATGACCGCTTTCACACTTTGCGAAGAAAACCAAGTTCCTATTATTGTGTTTGATATGAACAAACATGGAAACTTCATGAAAATTGCCAACGGCGAATCGATTGGTACGCTAGTGAAGTAGCATTTAAAAAAATTACTATTTTTGTAGAAATACACACAATTATGAACGACCTCATACAATTACAATTAATGGATGCCGAATCTGCAATGGAAAGGGCAATCGAACATTGTGAATCTGAATTAACTAAAATTAGAGCTGGTAAGGCATCAGCAGGAATGCTTGATGGTATTTTCGTAGATTATTATGGCGCATCAACTGCGTTGTCTCAAGTATCGAGCATTAACACACCAGATGCAAGAACTATTGTAATACAACCATGGGAAAAAACATTGCTTGTTCCGATAGAAAAAGCAATCCAAGTGGCCAATATTGGTATTAACCCACAAAATGATGGTATTGTAATTCGTTTAGTGGTGCCGCCATTAACTGAGGAGCGTAGAAAAGATCTTGTTAAAAAAGTAAAGGAAGAAGCTGAACGTGGACGTATTACGGTTCGTAATATCCGTAAAGATGCCAACACCAAAATCCAAAAATTGAAAGGTGAAAGTGTTTCAGACGATGAGATTAAAACCGGTGAAGGCGAAGTTCAAAAACTAACCGACGCTTATATTATTAAGGTTGATAAACACGCTGAAGCGAAAGAAAAAGATGTAATGACGGTATAACTCTGTTAAATTACATTTATATAAAAGGGAATAGATCGAGGTCTGTTCCCTTTTTTTGTGACCTATTTTACGAAAACCCTTAAAAAGAAAAAGAGCAACCTATCCAGGATTGCTCGATTAACTAACTTATTATTCATAAAAAATGCTGTTGGGGAAGGAGTCGAACCTTCAAGGGGTAGTTAGCTACAGTTCAAAAAATTAATTGTGGTCAACCCAATAAACTGCGTTTGTCCCATTATTCCCCACCACCGAGACAAGGAGGCGTGTCTGCCAATTTCACCACCCAACATTATAAGTATTCAGTAAGCAGTTTTCAATTATCAGTTATTGCTAACTGTATATTGGCTACTGTCAACTGAAACAGCTGTAGGGGAAGGAATCGAACCTCCAAGGAGTGGTTAGCCATTGCTGGTTTTCCCATTTTTCTCCGCCACCGAGACAAGGAGGTGTGTCTGCCTATTTCACCACCCTACAATATGTTATGCAATTTGTGAAAGAACGTTCCCTTTTTGTTAATTGCTTGATACAAATGTAAAAGAACTATCAATACCTTGCAAATATTTTAAACATTTAATTTTATTTTTATAATATTGATAAATAATTGTAAATTCGCTTATCATAATTCAAAAATATGCTTAAAAAAGACAATTCCAATTTAGAAATTGACAACCTCGACATCGATATATTAAAACAGTTGATGCAGGATGCAACAAAACCATATACCGAAATTGCAAAAGACTTGATCGTTTCTGGTGGCACAATACATGTTAGAATGAAGAAACTGCAAGAAATGGGCATTATTAAAGGTTCCCACTTAATTATCGATCCACAAAAAGCTGGTTATGATATTTGTGCGTTCTTAGGTATTTATTTAGAAAAGGGAATTCAATATAAGGATGCCGTTGCGCAGTTAAGCAAAATAAAGGAAGTTGTGGAGCTGCATTACACTACTGGCTCTTACAGTATGTTTGCTAAAATAATTTGTAGAGATACCAATCATTTGCGCCATGTACTAAACGAAGAGATTCAGGCGGTTAATGGAATTCAACGTACCGAAACCTTAATTTCTTTGGAGGAAAGTATTAAAAGACAAATTGAGTTGGGATAAGGCCTCACCCTATGAAAGTTTGGTGGATTAGGTTGGGTAGTGCTGTCCCTCTCCCGAAGAGAGGGAAACGTTAGTCACTAGCTATAACCCAAAGCAAAGATCTATCTTAAAGTAAAATAGCAAAATAGATATGAACGCTTTACGCTCCTCGCCTCGGGGGAGGTTGGGTGGGGCTTTTATTTCAACAATTGGTATGCTATTAGTGCTGCAACGTAAGCCATAGCAGTCATATACACCAATTGGATAACCGGCCATTTCCAGCCTTTGGTTTCGCGATAAACGATAGCAACGGTACTCATGCACTGCATTGCAAAAGCATAAAATAACATGAGTGAAATTCCCGTTGCAAAGGAATATACAGGCAAGCCCGTTCTGCTATTAACAGAGGCCGACATCCGCTCTCTTATCGTCGATGTATCTTCATCGCCACCATCTACACTGTAAATCGTGGCCATGGTCCCAACAAATGCTTCCCTAGCTGCAAAGGAGGTAATTAAACCTATCCCAATTTTCCAATCATAGCCTAGCGGACGAATTGCTGGCTCAATCCAATGACCTAAAATACCAACGTAAGAATTTTCTAGCTTTTCTGTAGCAACGAGTGTTTTTATATGATCGGTATTTTTAGTGGTATCGCTTAGCGCAGATTGGTATTTTTGATCTATATCTTCAAAACGACTTCCGGGCCCGAAAGCCGCCATTACCCAAAGAATAATGGAGATGGCAATGATAACCTTTCCCGCCTCGAATACAAAGGTTTTCGACTTTTCGTACATGGTATAGAAAACATTTTTCCAACGTGGCATACGATACACGGGCAGTTCCATAATAAAATAAGAGCGCTCTTTACTCTTGATAATCAACTTCATTACCCAAGCTACCACAACCGCAGCGACAACGCCCACCAAATACATGACCATTAAGGCAAGGCCCTGCAGGTTAAAAACACCTAATATATTTTTCGATGGAATGATTAGGGAAATTATTAAAATATAAACCGGAAGTCTCGCTGAACAACTGATTAATGGCGTAACCATGATGGTAATCATTCGATCTTTCCAGTTTTCGATGTTCCTGGCTGCCATGATGGACGGAACCGCACAAGCCAAGCTACCAATCATTGGAACAACTGATTTTCCATTTAAACCGACTTTACTCATGATTTTATCCATCATAAAAGTAACTCTAGCCATATAACCAGTATCCTCTAAAATGGAAATAAAGGCAAATAGAATGGCAATTTGTGGGATAAATACAAAGATTCCGCCAAGACCTGCAATAACGCCATCCAAAACTAAATCGGTAAGCATTCCTGCCGGAAGATATTGATGCCCTAATTCAGTGATATAACCAAAAGTAGTCTCAATCAAATCCATTGGATAAGATGACCATGCGAAAATGGCATTGAAAATAACGAAAAGGATCAGCAAGAAAATGGCAAAACCCCAAACCTTATGCGTTAAAATCGAATCTAATTTATCGCTGAGAGAATATTTTTCGGCTACACCATTATCTACAACAACATCAGATAATATTGTTCCAAGATGTTTGAACCTGGCAATGGTTTCTGCAGCTTGAACCTTTGAAGATTCGAAATGGTATTCTTGTTCGATCGCTTCAATTTCCTCTTGCTCTTTTGGACTAAAAAAAGTTAAATATTCATGCTGGTGCAAAACCTGCAATGCGTAATAATCATTCGCAGTATGTAATTTCGACTTTATGGCATCGATAGCTGCTGGAGCTAAAAAATTAACATCAACATCTTGAAACTGTGTTGCAATTTTATTGGTATTGGCGATGGCCAATTTTAATCTGTCGATCCCGATATTGTTTCTGGCAGAAATTGATACCACCTGGATTCCTAATTTTTGGGCAAGTTTATCAAGATCGATATTGATTCCCTGCTTTTCAGAAAGATCGATCATATTTAAGGCCAAAACCATCGGAATGCCTAAATCTGCAACTTGCGAATACAATAGCATGTTGCGTTTTAGGTTAGAGGCATCGGCAATAAGTACAATTACATCAGGATGGCTGCTGTTTTTTTTATCGGCCAATACTTGAAAAACAATGCTTTCATCGCTGCTTTTTGGGTATAGGCTGTATGTTCCGGGTAAATCAATAATCTCTACCTCCCTATCGTTGGTAAGTTTCGTGAAACCGGTTTTCTTATCAACAGTAATACCTGGGAAATTTCCTATTTTTTGATTTAACCCCGTTAGGCGATTAAACAGGGTAGATTTACCTGTATTGGGATTACCAACTAACGCAACTTTAATATCCAAAACTGCTTATTTATTGAATGAGAATGACATCGGCTTCGCTTTTACGCAAACAAAGCTGATAACCCGCAACACGAATAGCCATTGGATCGCCAAGAGGTGCAAAACGCTCTACTTCCACCACCTCGCCTGGCAAGCAACCCATCTCCATCAACTTTACAGACATATCAAGATCGGTAAATGCGATGATTGTTCCTTTTTCTCCAACTTTTAGATGCGAAAGTTTCATGTGCTAAATTTGGCACAAGTTAACCTTTCTTTAGATTTATTCCAAATAAGATCACCCCTCATTCCATATCGAAATTAGCTTTGACGTTGGTGTGATTAATTCCTTTGTCGGCCACCACCAAAACCGCCACCACCATTTTCTCCGCGGTTTCTACCGCCGCCTTCTTGGTTGCCCCTTATCCTGTTCTTACCACCCATTCTATTTAATGAATAGGTAAAAGAAAACATAAAATAGCGCTGCAAAACGTTATAACTAACATCCTCAATTCTATTGTTGTTAGAGGTACGACTAATACCCTGATTCTCGTTTAACAAATCATTAACCGCGGCCTTAAGTGTTCCACGGTTTTTAAAAAACTGCTTACTCACTAAGGAGTTAACCAGCGTAAAATGGGTGTCGAAAGCTTCGCCTCGGCCTGTGTTTTGATTATAATCGGCATCTACCGACCAGCGAATATCGCCAGGGAACATGTAACTCACACTAATATTCGGACTAAAAGTGTAATATCTGGTATTTGAATTTGGCTGAACCGAATAAGTTGACCTGTTGATTGAACCATTTATACCTGCTGTCAAATCAAGTTTATCTAAGCTAGAAACCAAGCGGTAACCGTTATTAATGCTCCAGCTATTGGTGATGTTTCTTATGGAATTGGTAAAATTTACATCGCGATCGTAATTTCCACCAACATTAATATGGAAATTAAGCTTGTTCTCTGCCATCAATGGCAAGCTTAATGATGATGAAATATTCCCAGAATACACGCCATTTACGTTAACTGGCAAAACCGCCAACTTGCCCTGATCTGGTCCGCTTTGTATCAAACTGCTACTATTCGCAATCCTATTCGATGTTTGTGTTAAGTTTAAGTTTACAAATAGCGATCTATTTTTACCTACTGTAAATGTGTTATAAGCGATGCGTAAGGTATTGTTAAACTCAGGCTTCAAATCCGGATTTCCGACAGGAATACTTTGGGTATTGGTATTGTTTGGGATTGGCTGCAATTGCTGTATTGTAGGTTGATTTGTGCTTCCACGATAGTTAAAAACCAAACGTTTGCTATTGCTAAAGTTATACCGAAACATTGCCGATGGCGTGTAATTAAAAACATTCTGCCTTAATACAAATCCTCTACTAATGTTATTATTTGTTCTATCAGTATTTTGCACAGCCATACCAATATTCCAATTGTACTTTTGCTCCATTTTATTAAAGCTAAAACCTGCGTTATTGGTTAGAATGGTATTCTCATAGGAGTTACTAAAAGTTTGATCGAGCAAATCATACTGCAAGGTTACAGGATTGAAATTATAAGTAAAACGATCAGATGTATTGTGGTTATAACCATTTTGATAGTTAAACTCCAAACTTAGTGTTTTACTTAGTGGCTCGGTATAAACTAACCTTGTGCTTTGGTTTAGCGACTCGCTTTCCTGATCGTTAAATTGATTGGTAACCTTATTTGTAATTACGCCACCACTATCAATTCTGGTTTCGGGGTTATTGTTATAATTATCGGCATCGTTATTATTAATATTTGTATTAAGGTTTAGAGATAATGTTCTTCCTCTACGCATAAACTTTTTTCGTAATAAGATATTATTGCTGATAGATGGGGAAGTGTTATGATTGCTTAGCGATTGCGTACCGTTAATGATGTACTTTCTATAATCCCTTGTGTATTTACTTGAATTTAGGCTTTCGTTATCTGTATAACTTAAATTCGGCTCAATGCGTAGGGAAGTTAGCGAATCCAATTTAGTATCAACCATGAAGTTTAACCGATGATTTAAACGATCTGAATTATTAACTTGATTATTGTTGAATATCGTTGTTACATCGCCTAAAAGGTTTTGCGTAACACTATTTCTTAAGATTAGGTTATCAGATTTGTTAACGAAGTAACTCAGGCTAATTTCTGTTTGATCGGCATAAACATCAGAAAAATTAAATCCCGCAGCTTTTGTATCGGTAATACCGCCACGTCCGCCATTACCGCCCCCGTTTCCACCGCCAAGGCCACCACCAAAATTCTGTTTATTTACATTATTAAACTGTGCGATTACACTCAGCCTTTTATCTTGATTAAACTTATTGATGTTTGCATTGATATCGTATCGATCATCAGATCCATAACCAGCTGTTGTATTTCCGAAATAGCCATTTTTCCTATCTTTCTTGGTGGTAATATTGATAATCTTCGTCCTGGAGCCATCGTCGATCCCAGTAAATTGCGCCTGATCTGAAAGCTCATCAATGATCTGAATTTTATCAATCATATCTGCGGGTAGATTTTTAGTCGCCAAAAGTGGATCGTTACCGAAGAATTCCTTGCCATCCACCCTTACTTTGGTAATGGTTTCGCCTTGCGCCTTAACGGTTCCCGCCTTATCTACCTCCACACCTGGCAGCTTTTTAAGCAAGTCCTCTACTACAGCGTTTTCTATCACCTTGAAAGAGCTCGCATTAAATTCAATGGTATCTTTTTTGATGACGATTGGGGGCACCTCTGCTTTGATCTCAACCGTTTGAAGATCGATAGCTGCACCCTCGAGCGTAATATCGCCTAATGCAACATCGGTTTTATCAGCAACAATGGTAAAATCCTTTGTTGTATTTTTCAACCCTAGAAAAGCAGCATACAGCCTGTAGCTTCCCGGCTTAAGGTTTTTGAAAATGAATTTACCATCTTCAGTAGTGCTAATTGCACCCACCATACTCGAATCGCTCAGGTTTTTAATGGCAATTGAAGCGAAATCGATTGGCTTTTTATCTTTCGACTGGATAATTCTACCGCTTATTGTACCTGATTTTTGTGCATAAACGAAAAGTGTAGAAAATATGAGAAGTAGCGTAAAAATTTGTTTCATTCGGTTAGTTTTCTGGTTCTAATGTAAAGACTAGCCGATACTTTAAAGGTTTATTTGGGTTAAGTAACAAATGAAATACATAATTGTCATTTGTACAGTTATTAAATTCTTAACCTAACATAAAACAAAAAGGCCCGTTAAAAAACGAGCCTTTAAAAAATGATTGTGCTTTTTACATTCTTATGCGTTGTCCGCCGCCGCCTCCACCTTGACTAGGCATCTGCATATCACTACTCATATTTCTTCCGCCAATGCGGGTTAATGAATAAGTGAACGAGAACATAAAATATCTTTTTAAAACGTTGTAGTTTAAATCAGTAATGGTGTTGTTAGTTGCTGTTCTGCTAATCCCTTGGTTTTGGTTGAAAGCATCATTAACTGCAACTTTAAAGGTTCCTCTATTCTGGAAAAACTGACGGCTGATGTATGAGTTTACCAATGTAAATTCGGTGTTATAATCTTCTCCACGTCCTGTATTTTTAATGTAATCCAAATCTATAGCTAAACGAATATTTCCTGGGAAAAGATAACTAATATCGAAGCTAGGATTTAGCGTGTAGAAGTTGGTAGTTTGAGCCGGATTAGCCGAATAGGTAGCTCTGTTGTATGTTCCAGAAATACCACCAGTTAAATCGAACTTATCAAGGTTGGTTACAAAATTATATCGGTTTGTTACAGAATAGGTATTGGTTACGTTCCTAACCACATCAGCCGGATTATTATTGGCTGTGGTAAAGTTTACGTTTCTGTTGTAATTAGCATTTAACGAAGCGTTTAAGTTTAGTTTTCTTTCAGGTAGAAGAGGCAAGCCAACGTTTATACTTCCCGAACCAGAATACACACCATCTACGTTAACATAGGTGGTTCTAATTTTGCCGAAATCCACATCACTTTGATCAGTAACCAATTGACTGCTATTTCCAATGGCATTGAATGTTTGGCTTAAATTGATGAAAGCAAAAAACATTCTGCTTTTAGCAAAATCAAAGTTGTTATAGTTGAATGTTAAATTATTGTTGAATGCCGGTTTCAAGAGTGGATTACCCACAAAAACACTTTGGGTATTCGTATTATCAGGAATTGGCTGAATTTGGTTGATGCTTGGTTGTTGTGTATTACCTCTATAACGAATATTTAATCTTCTAGCATTGCTGAAATTATATCTGAAGTTTGCCGAAGGCGTTAAATTAATGAAATTTTGTGTCCTAACCATACCGGTGGTAACGTTTGTATTTACACGATTGGTTTGTTGAGCCGCTATACCAATATTCCAATTGTATTTCTTCTGGTTAGTGGTATAACTTAAGCCACCAGCATTTGTTAAAGTTTGATTTTCGTAAATGTTCGTGTAATCCAAATTAACCAAATCATATTGGCCACTTGCCGAATTGAAATCCAAAACCTGTCTTCCCTGATTATCGTGGGCGTAACCATTTTGGTAATTGAACTCTAAACTCGTTGTTTTTGAGAGTGGTTCAGTATATACTACTCTTGATGTATTATTAATCGAGTTGCTATTTACTTTATTCAATTGATCAATAAGTGATGGTGTGGTTACATTGTTTACCGTATTGCTTTCAGAAATGTAATTGTAAGTATCTGCATCGTTATTGTTAACGCTGGTGTTTACATTTAGTGAGATTGTTCTACCACGTCTTTTGAATTTTTTACGAACCAATAAATTATTGGTAATGTTTGGCGTAGTTGAATTGCTGATGTAACGCTGATCTCCAATAGTTGAAGTAGCGATTAAATTTCTGTTATAACTACTAATATTTGTTGCATCAGCTTCTGTAAATGATACATTTGGTTGAATCTTAATTGTTGTTGATGAATCCAATTTGGTATCAATCATGAAATTGAACCTGTGATTGATTCGATCGGTATTGTTATCTGCAGTATTGTTAACCGTAGTAATTGAATTTCCCAATAAGTTTTGAGTAAAACTGGTTTGCTGATTGGTGACATCCGATCGATTAAAAAAGTAACTACCTTGAATTTGGGTTCCATCCTTATAATTATCGGCAAAGTTTAAACCGCCAGCATTGGTATTGGTAATACCACCGCTACCTGCGCCACTACCTCCGCCACCAAAGTTGCCTCGGCCACCGCCGCCAAAACCGTTTCCAACACCATTACCTTGGCCAAAACTTTGTTTATTTACATTATTGAACTGACCGATAACACTGAATTGTTGGTCGTTATCGAATTTATTTACGTTGATGCTGGCGTCATATCTATCATCGGTACCATAACCAATCGTACTGTTACCAAAGTAACCTTTCTTCATTCCTGCTTTAGTTGTGATATTTAAGATTTTATTCCTAGTGCCATCATCAACGCCAGAAAATTGTGATTGCTCCGACATCTCATCGATAACCTGAATTTTATCTACCATATCCGCAGGAAGATTTTTTGTAGCTAAAAGCGGATCGCTTCCAAAGAATTCCTTACCATCAACTTTTACTTTAGTTATTGTTTCTCCTTGCGCTTTTATACTTCCATCTTTGGCAACTTCAACACCCGGCAGTTTCTTTAAAACATCTTCGACAACAGCATTCTCCCTTACCTTGATTGATTTTGCATCAAATTCTAATGTATCAGTTTTAACAACCACTGGAATACTTGCCGTAACATTTACATCTTTTAGATCAAGTCCATCATCGGCCATTGCAATTTCTCCAACGTTAACGGCAGCCTTGGCTACCTCAACATCTTTAGTTACTGTTTTCAAGCCCAAAAAAGCAGCATAAATTCTATACTTACCAGCAGCAATTGCCTTAAAGCTAAATGTACCGTCAGGGTTTGTTTGTCCAGAGGCTACTACGCTAGAATCTTTCAAGCTTTTGATTGCTATCGTTGCAAAATCGACAGGCTTCTTATCTTTTGAATTTATTACTTTACCACTTATAGCACCAGTATTTTGAGCCTGGGCGATATATCCGCTAAATAAAAGAACAATGAATATTGCCCTTTGAACGTTCTTTTTCATTAGAAAAAATTAGATTTATATACAAAACTAAGCTATCAGACTACGGAAAAGCCTAAAGGTTTGTTAAGAGTTGTTAAAAGCTTAGTAACAATTTAAATACAGCTTATTGGTAAGCCGGCAAATCATTTGGGAAATGATTTAAATTTTTTATTTCTGTTGAGCAGGATAGCTCTTGTAATATACTTTTGGGCAATTACAATCCTTTTTGAAGATACTGCATCCGCTAAGGCAAAAAGCTACCAACACACAAATTATACTAATTTTTCTTTTCATCGAAATTTAATTTATGGAGCAAAACATAGCTAAATACAGCCATACATGCACCCAACATATCACAAGCAAAATCCCACCACTCGGCAGAGCGGTAAGTAAAAACTTTCCACTGTAACAACTCTATGCCTCCGCCAATTATTGCGTTGATAACGAGTATTTTAAAAATAGTCAACGTTCGGAAAGCAAATGTATGCTGATATTTTATTTTGCCATAAAAGAGCAATACAGATAAAATAAAGAAGAAGCCCAAATGGGTCATTTTATCGAAACCCTCAAAGAAAAAACCATCTCCTTTGGTTTCGGGCATTCTTATATTACAAAGCACTAAAACGACAAGCGTCCAGAATATTGCCCACTTTTGCTGTTTTAGTGCTTCGAACAAAATCTTATCAATTAAGCGCCAACTAATTCTTGGTAGGCTTCTGCAGAAAGTAAAGCTTCCACCTCAGCCAAATCAGCTAGTGAAACTTTAACCATCCAACCTTTTCCATAAGGATCAGAATTAACCAATTCAGGGTTATCATTTAATTCAGCATTAATTTCTAATACTGTTCCAGTAACTGGCATATATAAATCAGAAACCGTTTTAACGGCTTCAACAGTACCGAAAACTTCTTCTTTTGCTACTTCTGAGCCTACAGTGTTAATATCTACATAAACGATATCCCCTAATTCGCGTTGAGCGAAATCTGTAACCCCTATGTAAGCTTCATTGCCTTCAACCTTAACCCACTCGTGGTCTTTTGTGTATTTTAATTCTGATGGGAAATTCATTGTTTTTTATTGTTTTGTTTCAGTGATTTACGATTGAATCCTAAACGGTTATGCGGAATCATATAGGCACAACCGTTGCGAACCAAAAATACATATTAGTTTAACGATTAACAATGACTCCCAAATTAACTTTGATAAATAATTCATTTATTTAACTACCAATCTCGGAATTAAACCAAATTACATATTTTTTTTACTAGCCATGGGCTTCGATTTCTAAGGGGTTATTTATATTTCTCTTTTTCCAGCAAAAAATGCTAATAATAAATAACTAATTTAGCATTAACTAAATCAACGACATCCCAATTTATGAAAGAGGCAATACTGTATACGCTTAAAATTTGCATAACTACATTTGCAGTAACGGTTCCAGTAACTATGGCGATAGGCATAGGTTACATTAGTCTCATGATGGCGCTCAATCCATCAAACTTTAATTTCAGCTTCAACCTTGGATTTATTGATGTTGCCGTATTTACGGCAATAACCGCTTTATTTATCTTATTTAAGTTGAATAAAACGGCAAGTAATAAAAAGCAAAATGATAAAAATAACTTATTAAGGCAAGCTTTTGTACCTATTTTCATCTTTATCCTTTATTTGCTCATTGCTGGAAAATTACAGGGAGTTCCAATAGATAACTTTCTATTTAGCTACAGTCCAATGTTTGTTATTATGTTTTTCTGTATGAAGTTATTTCCGCTTTATACAGAAAATTTATTTTTATCAAACGAGAACAATGAACTGCCTACAAGCGCTCAGTAATTAAGCAGGATATCACTTCATTGATTTAAAATCGTCATTTTGAGCAGCATTTTTTCAACGCAACGCAGCAATACTTCCGCTTTCGCTCAGCACTTATTAAGCAAGTAAATTATGCTTCTTGCTGTTTCGAAAAAGAGATTTACCTAGGTTTATAAACCTGATATAATTGGAAAGCTCCCGATTTTAGCAGCTGTATTTTTGTTTTTGTCTGAATGCTTTACGTACTTGCACAGGCTCTCGGGACTTGAAACTTAACAGGGCTATCGGCTGCCATATTTAGCAGACCTTCATTTCCAAAACATGAAAATTTGAGTTCGACGGTGTTAATCGAACCCAAATTTTTTCAATATCAAAATGCAATCTAATTCAGGGTAAACCTTAAGCTAAATCCAAAATTACTAAACGAGGTGTTAAACGTTTGCGAGGTGTATGGCTTGGTGATATTTGAATCGTAGAATAATTTGATGTTAAATTTTTGATTTAAAACATAATCAACACTTGGCCTTAAGGTAATATTCTTGGCACCAGATGATATTTCAGCTTCTGTTATATCAGCACGATAGATTACCGTCTTATTGTCTCTAATGGCTACATCTAGCTTGAAATCCATATTGTTATCCATTTTTAGGCTCTTAAACCAACCGAAAGGAAAACGGAATTTGTTGGTTCTGTAACCTAAACCTAATACCATATTGTTTTCTGATAGTTGGGCAAGCTGGCTGTTGGATAAGCTCAATCCTAATAACCTCGATCTGTTCAACTCAAAAGATGCTGTTAAGTTATTCTTAAACCTGGTATCGACTCCAATTAATGGAGAGAAATATTCTGATATCGTAACCTGTGCAAACTGATATTCTGGCAAGAAGTTATTGTTAACATCCCTGGTGCTAGAAAAACCATTCACTTCTTGATACCTCAACAAGGAATTAAAGCCGTTGATGTTGTATGATGAGCGGTAGCCATGCCTGATATCAACAGATGAAAACTTATCTGCAATAAATGGAATTCTGGTTAAGCCACTGTAAGTTAAATTCCAGTTCGGAAGTGGAATTTTGGGGAATGCATTCATCTTCGTAGAGCCAGCATCTTTCCCAGTGTAAGCCGCCATAAAGGCAGAGATAATTACATCCTGACTTTCCTTACTGTACCCATCTGCAAAACCTCCTATTACGCCACCAGAATTTGGATTTTGAGCGCCCAATCTTCTGGAAATAATAATTCTGTTCGCCATAAACTGGTTAAACAATGTAGATATTACAGTCGAATTATTTTCCTTAAAAGCGGTTCCAAGTGCGATGTATGATACGCTGTAATCTCCAGTGGTAATGGCGCTTAGATTCTCAAAAGAAGAAACACTAGCCACATACCTAAAGTTGGTTGAGAAATTTTTGGTTTGCGCCTTATTTGCCCTCAAGGTAATTCTAAGATCACGGAAAGGCTCGAGTTGACCCGTTAACTGCAAATCTTCTCTTAAGGTATTTACATATAATTGGTTTTGCAAGGTATCAGTTGTTAACCAGCCATTACTTAAGGCTGTATTTCTAATGTCTCGTTGACTACCAAAAACAAAACCAAGTCCTGGTGCTCCAGTTACATCATCAACGCCAAAATATTGTGTAGTTGGTAAGTAACCAGGCAAGAATATTCCTTTGGTTTGCACGTAATTTCCACTAACATTTTTTAAGCTTGTTAATAGGTTGATGAAAAAGTTTTTGACCTTGCCGCCTGTTTCATCGCTGCCGGATTTTCTAATAAATCCAAATTTGTTGTACAGCGTTGCCAATGTTAAAGTTGGATTAACCTGTATGGTTCTACTATTTTGAACGGTATTCCCCAAGTTAATATTCGGATCGAGCAAGGTAGAGAGCGGCTCGGTTTGCCAGTTAAAGTTGGTTCCGTAACGGGTAGTTACTTTTACCCAATTCAATCCAGGAATCTTATCGATCGGCAGGTTATATGTTACGTTTAGGTTATGGTTATAATCCGTGGTACGACCTAATCTTTTTAGGTTTTCCCAAACGGTATCACGTTTTAAGCCCTCAATTCTACCATCTGGTTCATCAATAATCGAATAGTTGGTCGCGTTGAAATCCAATTGAAGCGAACGAGTAAGGTTCCAGGCAATACCATAGATCCGGCTTACGGTAAAGTTCTTGTTAAAGGTTGTTCCATAACCACTTTGGTAAACACCTAAGGTATTGTTAGGATCGTTATTCCTCAATGTGTTTTCAGAATACAAACGATCTACATCAATTCTAAAATTAATGGCACTTGGAAAAATGCTAAAGTTAAAATCTCTTAAAAGTGCTAAGGTATTCGACTTGATAATCTTCTCAAACGGCGCAATTGTTTTGGCCTCTTTGGAATAACTGTACTGTAATGATGCTCTATAGGTACTTTGAAGACTACTTTGATTAATAAAATCGCGGTGGTTAAACTGTGTATAAGCATAACTAGCCGCAAAATTCTCAATATCCCAAAGTCTTACCGGTTTAGCATTATTCACCCTGTCTTTTCTCACATTGGTGAAGTTAATTCCTCTTCTTACGGTATAATCTTGAGCAAAGTTAAGTATCGAATCCTTTTGTGCTTTCGACGATTGATCGAGTGCATTTTTAAGTTCGATATCTGGTGTACGCGGATTGTATTGTGGCGTAGAAACCTGCTTAGAATAATTTACAAACATTGGGATTTTTACACCCGATTTTTGCGGTAAAAACTTACCTAGCTCAACTGCCGACGATACATCTAACAATACATTATCAGCACGGTTTCTTTCACTTACCTTTGAATCAATCGAACCAAAACCAATAGAGGATTTACTTGCTGAAATATTGACATCAGCAAAATCTGCTAATTTTAGGTTTAATCTTCCAGTTGCTGCCCAACCACCTTTTTCATCAAATTCAGTTAATCTTAATTCGTTAAACCAAACCAATGCATTTTTATCAAAACCATCATCTGTATTACCTGCAGCATCCAAGTTCCGAATTGGGTTTTTGATACCGAGCATATATACCCTTACCTTACTCATATCGGGCTGGCCCTTAACCACAATCGTTCTATTTCCATCAGTAAAAGTAAATGGGATATTGATTGGCCACGGTTGCCCATTAGCAAGCCTTGCGGTATTACGAGCTAATTTTGCATTTTGGAAAAGCGTAAGGTCTACATCCATCCTATTTGCCTCAGGCCAAATTGCATCAGGATCACTGGTTCCCGGTGCGGTAACCTGTAATGGCATCACGTATTCGTAATAGTTATCAATATTATCTGTTCCAATTCTTAAAAAGGCAGAAACATCATTATTATTTAAGATCTGATTATTTACGGCTTCGGCATGCACAAACATTTCCAGGTGTTTGTAAGATCTAAAATCGCTATAAGCCGTTTTAAAAGCTGCCCTACCATAACCATCTCTCAGGGTTTTAACCGTAACAGAAAGAGATTGCTCATTCAATCTGGTATCACCACGATAATTGCTGTAATCGCGTTCGCGTAAAATGCCTGGAGGTGTAACATAAGGAATTGGTGAACGTTTTCCATTCTCCTCAATGTTTACGGTCGATACCTCTATGCTAGAATTATCTGGTGTAAGTGCTGGCAAAGATGGATCTACAATTACTTGAGCAGCTTCATTCGCAGCATTGAAAGCTCTCCATTCTCCACGAATCAACTGCAATTTTGCAAAACGCAAAACTGCGGTATCAGCAAAATTAGTCATGAACATTCTAAAGAAACGGATCGATTTAAAATCCTGAATACCACCAACCTTTTGTTGATACTGGCTGATAGGAATCCTGAACTGATACCAAGACGCAGATTGGGTATTTCCATTCGCCAATTTTACTTGAGAGGTAACTTTATCGGTAATGAAATTCTGCCCAACCACCAAATCAGAAGGACGCATAGAAACTTTATATTGGAAATACTCGTCGCTTTGCGTCATGTTGTTATCGCGGTTGATATCCTCTCCATCTGGCAACGAAGTTGATGCTGAGTTTTCTAAACCCAATTCCTCTTGCGATTGTTGAGCGGTTTTCGAGTTTCCCTCCGAACCATTATATTTTTCATAACGTTTTAAGATACCCGCATTGATCTGGTCTAAAGTCGGACCCCTGAAATAGGTGTAATTATCAGAAGATGGATCGGCATCTATTACCGCAGCGGCTGTTGCGTTCAACTGCCCTTTTATCTGATTAATTGCTGCTGCAAATTTCGCCCTTTCGTTTGCATCAGATAATCCATCTAAACCAATATCCTGTGCCCTACGAGAATCGGGATTGTTATCAAATGCTTGAACAACAGGCTGTAATTTTGGCACTCTTCCCCAATTTGTCTCATCATATTTGGTAGGATCATTCGTATCTGGCAAACCATTTTCCAATGATTTTCTACCATCCTTAAGAATATCCTCGGAGATATTACCTAGGTTAAAATACATATCACCACCCGTAGAATTAGGCTTATAAATGAATGGATCCAAAACCCAAAACTCGATGTACCCTACGTTTAATGCCTCAAAATCGTTGGTTTCTATTTTCCTTTGGAAACCACCCCAGTTGTTTTGGGGTTGCAATAATGATCCGTCAGTCTTAAAACCAGTGGTTCTAAAGTTATACGGACCTCTTACCGTTGGATAATACGCGACATCTAAAGTGGTAATATTTAAGGCTTGGCCAGTAGCGGTTTCCTTAAACGGGAAAACCTCCTGTTCGATTACCTCTCTTACATAATGATTGGAAAGCTCGTTTCTATTGTTGCGGATATTTGCTGGTGTAGTGGATGCTGCAGAATTATAAAAAGTAGGATCGATATTATAAAAGGCAATTCTAGCCCTATTATATCCATAAGCTAAATTATCTACCAATTGAGATTCTGAGAAAAGTTGCGGTGTGCCAGATAGTTGCCAAGAAATGGCACTCTTTAAATCGATAATTGATCGCGAAGCCTCAAAATCATCTAAATAACTTACGCCATTTTTACTTCCAGCAAAGTTTAAAGCCCTCGGGTGACCAGGAATTAACTGCGCATACTCTCCATAAAAAGTAACGCTAGATGGTACCTTCGTAGAAATTAATGGAAGCTTATCTACCAATTTGGTCAAAAATCTCGATGGCGAACTGTAATTGATATCGGCTCCCCAAATGGTGTTAGAGATCGGTTCCTCTCCGAGATTTACTTTTTGGGTAAGTGGCTTTTCCGTTAAGTTCATAATGGTACCACCCAGATTCAACTTGCTGTTAACGCGATAATCTAACCTGGTTCCAAACAAGGATCTCTGTTGCAGACCAAAAAGCTCATTGTTTTCGGTGGTAATCCTAATCGGTTGGCCAGAAACTAAAAGCGCCTGATTGATGATGCTCACTCTTCCACCCTGATAATCTACCGTGAAATCTACACCCTCGGTTAATGGCATGGTTCCGGCAAATACTTTTACAGATCCCTCTGGAACATTAATTGCATTTAAGCTAAATTCTGATGCAATATCCGATTGATAATTAACCTTGATTACATACCTGTTCTTGTTTTGAAAAAGCTGCTTTGCTATCGTTTGTGTGGAATCGTAAAGTGCTGTAAAAGTATATTTATCAATTAAGGCTTGCTCACTCGGTAAGAAACGAGCTGCTAAATCTTTACCAAAAGGTTCTATAACAGGAAAGATAATTCTTCCATTTGCCGGATCGATAGTAATATAGCCCGTATTTGTATTGGTAATCAGCGAAGCTACGCCAGAACTATTTGTTCCGAATAAGCTATTGGTATTGGAATTACTTGCTGTGGAGTAAGATCCAAACGCATTGTTAGCGGCCACAAAATCGAAGATTCCATCTGGCTTACGTTCATTTTGTTGGTTTAACCTATCAAATTCCGTCAAGGCGATCCACTGCTTATTAGCAGTATTCTGTCCTTCGGTCATTACCGGATTATCTACGCCCGTTTCATTGTCAATGCGGTAAATATCCAATTTAAAGTTCTGGCTACTGATTTGATATCCTCCAA
The DNA here is from genome assembly GCF_004331675.1 of Pedobacter frigidisoli. Classification (GTDB taxonomy): domain Bacteria; phylum Bacteroidota; class Bacteroidia; order Sphingobacteriales; family Sphingobacteriaceae; genus Pedobacter; species Pedobacter frigidisoli. The sequence goes on from NZ_SJSN01000005.1 coordinate 286,527, forward strand.
TGGAATAGATATTTTTCATCATCAAATCCCAAATCGGCAGACTGATTTTATTGGTTTCGTTCTTTAATAGTTTAGCGTAAAGCACTTTTGGATTAGCAGCATCAAAAGGAATATCTGTAGAAAACTCTCCAACCTGATACTCTACGCCATTGTAAGTATAACGATATGCCACTGCCAAAACCTCATCTGCATTGAGTGGATTATTTAATGAAACGTAACCCAGTTGAGGTTGAAAAGTAAATTCTCTATCGGTTAATTTTCTGGCGTAGGTTAATTTTGCAAAGTTATCTGTACTTCCGCTCGATTGGAAAAATGGGATGACATCATTCGAATTGGTGAACCTTGCACCTGCTGGAAGTCTGGATAATAAATTATTTGATTGCTGATTAAAGCCAGTTGCTGTAGTTCCAGCAGGCAGGCCCGAAGTTCCACCAGTTAATAAAGTGGTATTGTAAGGCTGGTTTTCACCCAAATCCAAAAAGCCCAATACATCTCTAGAATCGATCGTATTTCCTGCCTTGTTGGTAATCCAAACCTCCATCTTTGTAATCTGAATTGGCGAGGTAATAATCGGCGCATTCGCTAGGTTTTTATTGTAGTTATTCCGGAAATACTGAGATAAAAAGTAATGTTTATTGGCCTCGTAACTATCAATATTTACGGTTGTTGTATTTTGCTGGGCGCCATTGGTAATCCGCAGTTCCCTTGATTCTGATTTCTGCTGCGTGTAAACACTCGTTACATTTAATCGACCAAACTTCAACTGTGTTTTAATACCGAAAAGTGCTTGTGTACCTGTAATTAACGAGGTATTAAGCGGCATGCTCACATTACCAGCCTCAATTTTTTGGATAATATCATCGGCACCACCAGTATAATCTAACTTAATCTGGTTCTCGAAATCGAACTGCGCTTCGGTATTGTAATTACTTTTGATCTTAAGTTTCGTTCCGATGTTACCCACAAGATCCATCTGAATTCTCTGGTTAAAATCGAAATTGGTTTGAACCCTTTGTCTTTCGTTAAATAAAGGGTTTTCGTTTTTATTTATGCGTCCAAGAAAAGTAAGCTCTGCTTCTCCCCGTGGTTGAATATCGATTACCGTTCCTCCGAATAATTTTTCAAAGGCCTTACTATTTACCTGAATTTGAGGAATAATTCCTGTGCTTCTATAATCACTTACCTCTGCATTGGAAATACTTCTCCAGTTACCTCTTTTAATCTCACTATTTACCAAACGTTGGTATTCATCAATAGTTAAATATTGGGTTTGCAGCACATAGCTATCGCCGATAAGCTCTTTTACAACGTAACGTTTATTTTTTGCATCGTACTCTACAATACGTTTTAAGTTACTTGGTGATGGGTTAAACGGATTTGTACTGGCACCCAAGCCCAAGCGTTCTTTTTCGCGTAGGCCAAAGTTATTTTTAGACGTAGTTGTATCAGCTTTGCTTGGAACAACTTGAGAGAAAGCGTTTTGGGAAGCAAGGAATAGGAAAAGTGGGATGAGAAATAGGAGTGTAGATATTCTCTTCAAAGGCGTTTGATCTATAAATTTTTTAAAGCTTGTTTAATTAGTTGCTCTACCGATAGCGTTCCTTCAGTTACCTTTAAAATCTGATCAATAGTTTTTTCGGCAGTTTGTTTGGCGAATCCGAGCATTACCAATGCAGATAACGCTTCATCCTTAACCGTATTGTGTTGAGGCATAGAAATTAATGAATCTGAGCCTTCTTTTTTTAACTTATCCTGCAATTCCAAAACCAAACGTTGGGCAGTTTTAGCGCCTAAACCTTTAATCCGTTGAATTAAAGGCAAATCTGCCTGAACAATTGCCGTTTGGATTTCTACTGGTGTAATGGATGATAAAATCATTCTACCAGTATTTGGACCAATACCAGAAACCGAAATTAAATGTAAAAATAAACGGCGTTCGCCCTCATCGGCGAAGCCATATAAGGTATGCGCATCTTCCTTTACATGTAGCCAAGTGTATAGCTTGCAACGTTCTGCATCGGCAAGGGCACTGTATGTGTTTAAGGAAATGTTAATATGATAGCCTATACCTCCGGCTTCAACCACAACATAAGCTGGGTTTTTGAATGTCAATTTACCATCAATATAGGCGTACATGGAATTCTACTTTTTGTTTGTTTTTGTAAAGATACCTTTTCGTTTCGATGTTGCAATTTCTTCTTTCGCCTGAACATCTACTACTGCAATAGTAACCATATTTACGATCTCTCTTACCGAACTTCCTAATTGAACAATATGAACAGGTTTGTTCAAGCCCAATAGAATAGGACCAACTGCTTCTGCACCGCCCAACTCTTGTAAAAGTTTGTAGGCTATGTTTCCAGATTCGAGATTTGGAAAAATTAACGTGTTTGCGGGAGCATCAGCTAAGGTGCTGAACGGAAAATTATCTTTTAGCAACTCGTTATTAATGGCGAAGTTACCTTGCATTTCTCCATCAACAACTACCTCTGGATGGTTTTTATGTAGCAGCCTTACCGTTTCCCGAACTTTTTCGGGTGTAATGCCATCGTTCGAACCAAAGTTAGAATACGATAACAAAGCGATACGCGGCTTAATGTTAAACTGTTTTACCGACTTATCAACCAATAAAGTAATATCCACCAATTCTTCTGCCGTTGGATCTACATTTACCGTAGTATCACCAAAGAAAACAGGACCTTTCTTGGTCATCATCATGTACATTCCAGCCACACGTTTCACACCTGGTTCTACACCAATTACCTGCAAAGCTGGTTTAATGGTCTCCCCATAATTTTTGGTTAAACCAGAAATCATAGCGTCAGCTTCTCCAAACTCCACCATAGATGCACCGTAATAGTTACGATCTCTCAACAACTTGGTTGCATCCCTTAACGATGATACGCCCTTGCGTTGGCGTTTTTTGTAAAGTGCGTCTGCATATTGCTTGGTTTTTTCTGGATTCTGCATTTGATCGATGATCTCTACACCTGCCAACTCCAAACCATGCTCATCAATTATAGCCTGTATTTTTTCCTTGTTTCCCAAAAGAATCGGGATGGCAATATTATCATCCTTAACAATTTGGGCAGCTTTTAATATCTTATAGTTATCGGCCTCAGCAAATACAACTCGTTTAGGTTCCATTTTGGCCTTAGTCGTAATTGCCCTCATAATGGCATCATCCAAGCCCAAACGTTTTCTTAATTGTTCGTTGTAAGCGTCCCAATCGGTAATAATTTTTCGGGCAACACCACTTTCTATCGCAGCTTTTGCCACTGCAGTCGAAACTTCTGTAATTAACCTAAAATCGACCGGTTTAGGAATAATATAATCTCTACCAAACTTCAGGTTTCTAGCATTGTAAGCTAAATTTACCGCCTCTGGAACGGATTTTTTGGCGAGTTCTGCAATGGCTTTCACCGCAGCAATTTTCATGGCCTCGTTAATGCTGGTTGCCCTAACATCCAAAGCTCCACGGAAAATATACGGGAAACCCAATACATTGTTCACTTGGTTAGGATAATCAGAACGGCCTGTGGCCATAATAATATCCTTGCGGGTTTTGATGGCCAGCTCATAAGAAATCTCCGGATCTGGATTCGCCATTGCGAAAACAATCGGGTTTTTGGCCATCCCCATCAACATTTCTGCCGATATTACATTCGCCGCCGAAAGACCGATAAAAACATCGGCGCCTTTCATGGCCTCGCCAATATTGGCAATATCTTTTCTCGTTGTAGCAAAACCCATCCTCATTTCATCAAGATCGGTACGGTGAATATCAATTAATCCATTGATATCAAACATTAACAGGTTTTCTAGCTTTACACCTAGTGATAGGTACATTTTAGAGCAAGAAACCGCAGCGGCACCAGCACCACTTACCACAACCTTGATTTTATCTATTTTCTTTTTCTGTATTTCGCAGGCATTAATTAAAGCCGCACCAGAGATAATGGCCGTTCCATGTTGATCATCATGCATTACAGGAATTTTCATCTCCTGCTTCAAACGTCGCTCTATCTCAAAACATTCAGGCGCCTTAATATCCTCTAAGTTAATTCCGCCGAAAGTTGGCTCCAAAGCTTTCACAATCTTAACGAAATCGTCAACATTTTTGGCATCCAGTTCCAAATCGAAAACATCGATATCAGAGAAGATCTTAAAAAGTAAACCCTTACCTTCCATTACTGGCTTACTGGCTTCAGGACCAATATTGCCCAATCCTAAAACGGCTGTTCCATTACTGATAACCGCCACCAAGTTTCCCTTGGCTGTATATTTATAAACGTCTTCGGTATTGTTTGCTATTTTTAAACATGGCTCGGCAACCCCTGGAGAGTATGCCAGGGTCAAATCCCTTTGCGATGTTGTAGGTTTGGTGGGTACTACTTGTATCTTTCCCGGACGACCATGTGAGTGGTAATCCAACGCATCTTGCTTTCTATTCGTATTACTCATTAAGTAACTTATTAGTGACGGGGCAAAGGTACAATTCTTTTTATGAGGCTTAAAATAAAAAGACTTTCAAAAAATTAAATAAAATGGCGCAATAATATTGAGATACAAAATGAATAATATAGATAATTAGAAAAGCAGATTTCTGCTAAAATTATTGTTAGTCCTTCTTTCCGCTTTATCTTTTTGGATTAGGTTAGCGAAAGAATGAAAGCAGCAAAACCAAAAAGGATATCGCTGCAATAAGGTTTAAAGAAAGTGGGGTTGTTTATCTATTAATGGCTATTTATAGATAATTCCATATTGATTGGGCTATGAAATCGCAAATCTCATTCATCCTCGCTATAAACGAGGATTATCAAAATATCAAAAACTATTATCCCTTACTAATCTTCAAGATCATCCCTGGCTGCAAGCCAGCTTTTGCCAAACGATTATCTCTTCTAATGCTCTGAACGGTTACACCATCAAATTTCTCTGCAATGGCAGAAAGTGTATCGCCGGTTTTGACCTTGTAACTTAAACATGATGCGGGCACCTTTAACGGTGTACGGTTTTTACCATAAATCTTCAGCTTTTGTCCAGGAACAATGGTTTTACTTTTCAATCCGTTCCATACCCGTAAATCCTGTACCTCTATTCCATACTTATTGGCAACTGCATTTAAGGTTTGCCCTGAGGTAACTTTGTGATAAACTACAGCTGTAGCAACCGATACCTTTTTAGCTTTAAGTTTGCGCAAATCACGAATATCATCGGTATTGGCCTGATAAACACGCATATCTACATCAACGTCATTATTATAAAGCACATCATAAACACCAGCAAAATCAATATCCTTAAGCTTAGGCATAATGATTCTTTTAGGGGCATCTTCAGTTCCATTAACAATCTTTTTCTTGTAAGATGGGTTTAAGGCAAACATCGCTGATTCCTCGATGTTTAATGCTTTTGCTAAAGAAGCTAAAGAAACAAATCGATTGGTTTGTACGGTATCGGTTTTCAGGAACATATTACAGGCTTGTGCTGTAATTTGGTGCTTTCCAGAATAATTCATCACATAAACAGCGGCAATAAAGGCCGGAACATAGTTTCTCGTCTCCTTTGGCAAATACTGTCTAATTTCCCAGAAATCGCTCGAGCCTGCTTTCGCCATTGCCCTAGTTACATTGCCCTTTCCACAGTTGTAAGCAGCAATCGCTAAAAGCCAATCGCCCAATTCTTCGTAGGCATCTCTAAAATATTGAGCTGCAGCATAACTCGCCTGAATAGGGTCTTTACGTTCATCAACAAAGTTATCCATCTTGAGGCCATAAGCCTTACCAGTACCAAACATGAACTGCCAAATACCTGTTGCCCCAACTCTGGAAATAGCATGTGGATTCATTTGAGATTCTACAATCGTCAGGTATTTTATCTCCTGCGGGATATCAAAATCCTTTAAGGCCTTATCAAAAATGGGAAAATAGTAACTGGATAATCCGATCATTTTACCAAACATATCCTTGCGCTTGGCATAAATATCGATGTATTGCTGAACGTATTCGTTGTAGGGAAGCGGAACTGTTTTGGTAATGGAATCTAATCTAAGCTTGTAGATATAATTCTGGCTCATCATCAACGGATTCTCTATAACTAGAGGCACTGCTGTAGTATCAGTATTGATGAAAATGTTATTTTGACTCTTTGGAAGACTATCGAGTTTTAAGATTTGTTGCGCAGAAGACGAGGAAGCAAATCCTAAAAAAGCACAAATAGAGGTAAAAAGTATTTTTTTAATCATGGGCTATTGGTTTTATTTTCGTTTCCATATTTTGTTTATAACAAAACATCATATTTACCTTTTTTTCGTGAGAACACGAACCACGGCGAAACGAAATTATTAACACAGCTCAACCGAGCTAATGCCTATTTTAAAAATGCCTGAGAAAAAGCCAGAAGCTTATCTTCCTCAAAATGTTTGGCTGTAAATTGAATACTTAACGGCAAACCAGCTGAATTATTGCCTAATGGCAAGGCAATGGCTGGGTTACCGCTTAATGATGGCAGAACAGTAAAAATATCTGCCATATACATTACCAATGCATCCTGAACATTATCGCCAATTTTAAATGCGGCTGTAGGTGCAACGGGAGATAATATTAAATCGTAATCTTCAAAAAGCGAGTCCATTCGCTCTCTTATTAATCTACGAACTTGTTGTGCTTTTTGGTAATAAGCATCGTAATATCCTGCACTTAAAACGAAAGTACCTAACAAAATTCGTTTCTTTACTTCCTCTCCAAAGCCTTCCGCTCTGGATAATTTATAAAGTTCTGTTAGTGATTTTGCATCAGTGTTTCTGTGTCCATAATGAACACCATCATAACGAGAGAGATTTGAGGAGGCTTCTGCCGTGGTTAAAATATAATATGCAGGAACCAAGTAATCCAAAAGATCGAAAGAGACATATTCTACAACATGACCTTTCGATTTCAAATCCTCTATTGATTTTAGAATTGCGGTTTTAATCTCAGGATCAAGTGCATCGCTCTCAATCGTTTCCTTTAATACCGCTATTTTTTGTTTTTTATTTTCATTAAGGTGTTCGGGATAGTCTGGAACTGCCAAAGGCGAAACGGTAGAATCGTAATCATCTTCTCCAGCAAGAACCTGTAAAAGTAAGGCAGCGTCTTCTACTGAAGAAGTGATTGGCCCAACTTGATCAAAAGAAGAGGCATAAGCGATAACGCCATATCTGGAGATTCTTCCATAAGTAGGTTTTAATCCAATCTGACCACAAAATGCAGCTGGTTGTCTAACTGAACCGCCTGTATCAGTTCCCAAAGCTGATAAACACATATCTGCCTGAACGGCAACTGCAGAACCACCAGATGATCCACCTGGAACAAGGTCTGCGTTTGCGGCATTTTTTGCTGGACCGAAATATGAGGTTTCATTGGAACCGCCCATTGCAAATTCATCACAATTTAAACGGCCAATAATCACCGCATCTTCTTGTAATAATCGCTGAACAACTGTAGAAGAATAAGGCGACACAAAGCCATCAAGCATTTTTGATGATGCTGTTACGATATGGTCTTTATAACAGATATTATCCTTAATACCAATTACCATTCCAGCAAGTTTCCCCGCTGTACCATTTTCGATCTTTTGCTGTACCGCTTTTGCCTGAACTTCTGCCGAATAAAAAAACACCTCGTTGAATGCATTGAGGTGTTTGTTATCTTCAATTTGCTTAAAATAATAAGCCAATAAATCGGGTAAGGTTAAAGCTTTTTGCGAAATGAGCGTTTGTATCCCTTTAAGAGAGCTGTATTTCTTCAAAACTTAATATTATTTCATTTAAACGGTTTTATCACGGTTCGAAGGATCTACTTGTTCCCCATCAACACCATCTTTACCATCTTTAAATTCTTTAACTCCCTTGCCTAAACCACGCATAAGTTCAGGAATTTTTTTTCCACCAAATAATAACAGTACCACAACTGCGATAATGATAATTTCTGGCGTTCCAAGCATTGCTGCTATTGTTGTATTTAACATAACTTTTTTGTTTAAACTTTTTCTTTGTCAGTTATAATTTTTTCGTCGATGGGAGTGTCATGAGGATAGGGAATATCAGAACCAGCATGTTGTTCTGCGGCTACCACAGGTGCATTTGGATCAATAATGGCAGTTTCCGTTGGATGATGATGTTCGTTATTATTGTTGGCAACTGTTTGCTCTGCTTCTTCCTTATCTAAATCCATCGCGTTTATATTTCTATGAATCTCACGTTTTACACCATCAGAGGCATCTTTAAATTCTCTTATTCCTTTCCCTAAGCCCCTTGCTAATTCGGGTAATTTTTTACCTCCAAACAACAAAAGAACTACTACCAGTATGAGCACGATCTCTGATCCACCCATATTTAAAAACTCTAATAACGTGCCTTGATACATCACTAATCTATTTTATACAAATATAAACAATTTAAATCTGTGTTCTTTATTTACTAATCCAGGCCTCTGGATTTAAGATTGAGTTTCCTCTTCTGATTTGAAACTTCAAAATGGAATCATCTCCCGTATTGGCTACAACTCCAATGGTTTGCTTGGTATCAACAGAACTTCCTACACTAACATTAACCGACCTTAAATTCTGATAAACGGTAAAGTATTCTCCGTGATTGATTACCACTGCTGTTCTGCCCATAATGTTTTGAACCATTACAACTTTTCCAGAGAATATTGCCCTAACGGCAGAGCCGTCGGCAGTGGTAATATCAACTCCATCATTCGTATAACTTGCCTGATCAACCTTATGTAATCCAAATCGTTCGGTTATAGAACCATTGGCAACTGGCCACGGTAATTTTCCCCTATTATTTTCAAATCCTGCAGATAATCTTGCTGCTTCCGGTGTTGCAGTAAGTAGCTCACTGGTAGTTTTAGCTTTTACAGCAGCTACAGTTGGGGCCGTTGGCGCAGGCCTGTTTTCAGCTTTTGCTTTTTCTGCTGCCGCCCTTGCTTCTGCAGCGGCTTTTGCAGCAGCAATTCTCGCTTCTTCCAAAGCTTTTCTTCTTGCTGCCTCTATCGCTCTTGCAATGGCAGCATTAATTGCGGCATTTATCTGCGCTTGTTGTTTTTTACGTGAAGCTATATCCTGCTTAAACTGTTTCTCTTGCTTTGTAAGGTTATTTAACGCTGCTGCCTGCTGGCTTTTATCTTTGCCTAAACGCTCTCTTTCTCTTTCTTGCTCTCTCAAAAGATCACTCTTTTCTCTTAAGGTTCTATCCAAAACCTTGATCTTTCCATTTAGATCTTGTTGTGTATTTTCGATATAACCAGCCTGTTTTTTACGGTACTGGCTAAATTGCTGTAAATATTTTATGCGTTTGTAAGCTTGGTTAAAATCCTTGGCCGCAAATACAAACATCATTTTATCGTAGGAGTTTCTGTTGCGTTGTGCAAAACGTATCATCCCAGCATATTCCTTTTTAAGGTCGCCCAACTGACCTTGCAACGTATGTACGGTATTTGTGTTCTGAGAGATTTGGTTATCGAGGTTTTTTATTTCGGAATTGATGGTTCCAATCTTATCCTGACGCAATCTTATTTGCGCATTTATACCATTAATTTGTTGTAAGGTAAGTTTCTTACCGCTTGCTGTTTTACTTAGATTCTTCTGTAGCTGCTCAATTTCACGTTGTATAGCTTCTTTCTTTCTTCTAAGTTGAGCTTCAGTTTGCTGTGCCACTGCCGAAAAGGCAAAGGCCATAAAAACCAAGATAAATACGAATTTGTGTAGCTTCATTAAGCCAAAAGTATAAAAATTTTATAGTAAAAAATATTAAAATCGAGATACCAAAGCCATAATCGCCTAGCGCAGAACCATCTTCACCCAATCTTCATGGATAGGATGAAGGCAACATTGCTCGCAACCTTATTTCTCAAATGGGGGTTTATCCTAATTAGCCTCCAATTAGCACAGCTATACTTGGTTATATAAACCCGGTAGCAGCGGTTCCGATTTTTCTATCGGAAGTAGCGGAAAACAGGACTTGAAGTGCCTTGAAAAACTGAACGTTGTTTTACAGAAAAATAAATTTTTATTAGTTCGCTTGCGTAAATCTCTTTGGAACACTAAACGGAAAATCTACCGGAACATTGCCATCAATTTTTACAAACTGCATATCGATATTGATTTTTTTAGCACCCGAAAGGGTATTGATATTTAAGGCCCCTGGAAAAAGCGATTCGTCTAATTTTTGGTAATCAGTATAAGCTACCTTTAAAGCCTGACCGTTTTTGGAATCGTTAAGATTGGTTTCGGCAACCTTGAGAAGTGTATTGAATAGCATGCGATAATCGAGTTCTTGCTTACTTCCAGAAACTACCCAAACACCATTTTCCTGTTTAACATTTGATTGTGGAGTTAAGAATTCGCCCATTGCATTTCCTGTTAAAATAGCTTGCAACGTATTAAAATTAACCTGCTTATTAGTGAAATTATAAACATAACTAAATGGCTTACTAACATATACGCTTTTTAGCCGATTGATAATCTTAATGCTATCTGGAGTAATTAAAGCCCTTGCAACCTCGGCCATTCCGCCCAAAGCGGTAATACTAACCCAAATCGTTTCCTTATCTTTCATACGAAAGTTCATGGTTACCTCATTGGCATCACCAGAAATATCTAACGTTGCTTTTGCCTTTAACGAAAGGGTATTAAATTTAAGCTGTTTACTATTTAATAAGGTTAGGGCCTCAGTTTTAGAGTTATCGGTCTTGGTTTCTGTTTTGGTTGGAGGAGCCACAACGATTTCTTTTTTGGGCTTACAGGCAGATACAAAAATTACTGCTCCAAGTACCAATACGCTATTTAAAATATTTCTTTTCATTAATTTTTTTGTTTAAAACCGCTGATTCATTTCCGGCCTCTTTTGCCTTTCTCCATTGTATTAAGGCCGCGTCTTTTTCACCTTTTTGGTATAAGATATCGCCATAATGCTCCAAGTAAACACCACTGTTACCATTATTGTTTTGCAGTGCCTTTTCTACCCATGTCTTGGCCAAATCATACTTTTGCTGCTTAAACAAAATGAATGCATAAGTATCAGTTACTGAAGAGTTATTGGGCATTGCATTCGCCGCAGTTTCGGCATATTTTGCGGCTTTGGCTAAATCGTCATTCCTTAATGCCAAGTAGTAGGCATAATTATTCATGATAAGGTAATTGTCTGGCTCAATAGCAATTGCTTTCTCAAATGCAAGCTTTGCTTGCGCAAAGTTATTCTGATTAATGTAAATATCGCCCTGTAAAGCGTAAACCTGGGCCTGTAAACTTTTATTATCTACATCCAGCTGCAAAGCCATTTTCAAATTACTTTGTGCGTTTTCTAGCTTGCCCGTTTTATATTGAGCATAGGCCATGTGGTAATATAAGCTAGCTTGATTGGGGTAGATTGTTAAGGCCTCATCGCCTACTTTAACAGCTTCTTCATAATGCCCAATTAAGGTTTGGATGTTAATTACCTGTTCCCAAATTACATAAACCTGCTCGTTAAGCTTCAATGCGGCTTGATATTGAGCCAAGGCTTCCTTCAGTTTATTTTGCTGATAGAGAACATCGCCATAAAGTGCCAAGGCCTTTGCATCATTCGGATTATTTTCTGCGACAAGTTTACTTAGCTCAGTTACATTTTTGGCAACAACTGGCTGGTTTAGTTTTGAAAATAATGCCGCAATAATTTTTACCTTTTCTGTTAATGGCATATCCGCACTGGCAAAAGCAAGTTTCAGAGAGGCAAAAGCAGCATCATCATTCTTTTGCTTTCGATAAATATCTGCCAATGCCAGGTTAATTTCGAAATTACTTGGATCCAATAGTTGCGCCTTTATCAAAACCTTTAAAGCCTCTTGATCATTCCCTTTCTGCAAGAGTAAACCCGCAGCGTATAGATAATTTTTTATGTCTGCCTGGTTTCCCTCCAATAGCTTTACGATATCACTTTCTGTTGCGCTACCGTTTGATTGAAGTCGTTTTTTAGCGGTTAGCAATGCCCTAGACTCACCAAATTTCTCTTGGATTTGGTCGTAGGTTTTCTTTGCTTCATCTACCTTATCAGATAAGAAAAGTGCATTTGCCTTATCGAAATAATAGGCATCGTTTTCTGGCTCGATACGTATTAACTGATTAAAAACCTCTACAAGTTCGGGCATTTTATTGGTTCGTTTGTAAACCTCACTAAGCAATCGATAATACCATTGATTATTGGCATTGAGGTTAATCGCATGTTTAATGTTTTGTTCTGCCTCTGGTAATTTATCCAAACGAAGATTAGCATTTGCCAATTCGAAATAAGCCGCATGATTATTGGGATCTAAACCTACAATCTTGTTAAAGTTAGTTGAGGCCACCACATAATTTTCAGACATTTTTTCTCGCAGCCCAGCAAAAAACAATTGCTTAACCATATTGCTATCCCTACTGGCAGCAGAAACAACAGGCGTTTGTCCCGATGCTTTCAAGCTCAGTGTAAGTAATGCAAGAAATACATATTTTTTCATTTCTTAAAAATTTGCCATGATGGACTCAATACTTCCAACTGAGGACTCCAAACTTATTTCCCTGTATGTCCGTAACCGCCCTCACCTCTACCTGTTTCGCCAAGTGCCTCAACTACTTGCCAAACAACAGTTTCGTGTTTAGCAATAACCATTTGGGCAATCCTATCTCCATTAACGATTTTGAAAACAGTATCTGATAAATTTACCAATAAAACTTTAAGTTCACCACGGTAATCAGCATCAATTGTTCCAGGAGAATTTACAATGCTGATGCCATGTTTGTAAGCCAAACCACTTCTTGGTCTTATTTGAGCTTCGTAACCTATGGGTAATTCGATGAATAAGCCCGTTGCAACCAGTATCCGTTGTAAAGGTTTCAAAATAATTTCTTCTGTAATTGACGCCCTCAAATCCATTCCAGCCGCATGTGCGGTTTCATATTGTGGCAAAGGATGTTCGGATTTATTAATAATCTTGATGTTCATTTTTTGGTTGATAGTTGATAGTCTATGGTTAGTGACCCAAATTCAAAAAGGCTATATCGTAAGTGAGATAATTTCTACCGTTTCAGTAACTTCATTAAATCTTTCTTTTCGAAATATGCAATTCCTGCAACGAAAGCAACTAACATTGCATTGCCGATGTAAATGTTTTTATTAAAGATAAAAAATGAAGTGAAGACAATTAAAACTGAAATGATTAAATATGCTAAAATCTTTTTCAGGTTATAAGGAATTGGATAATATTTCTGTCCGAGGATGTACGAAATGACCATCATTGTACTATATGTAGCCATCGAAACCCAAGCCGAGCCCATATAGCTGTACCTCGGAATAAGCACTAAGTTAAACACAATTGTGATAACAGCACCAACTAAGGATATATACAACCCGAAGCGGGTTTGATCTGAAAGGCGGTACCAGATAGATAAATTCATATAAATACCCAAACAAACGTAACCGAAAAGCAAGTATGGTATAGCTGGTAGCCCTACCCAAACCTCGTTGTGGATTTTATTTCCAATGAAATATTTCAATATTTCGATATTGGCAATTAACGCTACAAATAAAATGGAAAGTGCAATTACAAAATACTGCAAGATTGTTGCATAGGTTTGCTTTGCATTAACATTTTTGGCGTGGCTGAAAAAGAATGGTTCGGCACCTAGCCTAAAAGCCATATTAAATATGCTGATGAAAATGGCAATCTTACAAACAGCTCCATAAATACCAACTTGAGCCTCTGTAGAAAACCTATCCAACAATAATTTATCCAAATTTTCATTAAGCATGAAAGAAAGATTTGCCACCAATACCGGCCAACTATAGGAAAGCATTGTCTTAAACATTTCCTTATCAAACTTAAACTGAACTTTCAAAAATTCAGGAATTAGCAGGATAAAAGTGAAAGCGCTGGCTGTTAAATTGGCGATAAAAACGTACCCTATCCAACTCTCTCGAAACCAGATTACAAAGAAATTTGCTGTAGGTAAATTATTTTTGATGATGTATGGAACAACATAGATAAAAAATAAGCTGACAGAAACGTAGGTAAATACATTAATAAACTTGATTAAGCTGTACCTAAAGGGCTTTCCATCTGCCCTTATTTTGGCAAATGGTATTACACATATCGCATCGGCAAACAATAGCCAATAAAAATATTGTACGTATCTTTTCTGATCCTGATAATGAGACATGTCATTATTTAAAAGCCATTTTGTTATTGGCGCAGTAAATACCAGGCCGGTTATCAAAACCAGTGTGGAAATAAAAGCTACAATGAGGAATGAATTGTTATAAACCTGCTGTTTTTTATCTTCGTGTTTGTTAAGGTAACGGAAAAAAGTAGTTTCCATCCCGAAAGCCAAAACAGCATTTATTAAAGATGCATAACTATACATCTTTGTAAAAATACCATACGCAGCAGCTGCATAGGTTCTTAAGAAGATTGGGGTAAGGATAAAGTTTAATAACCGCGAAACTATGGTACTGATACCATAAACCATTGTTTGCCCAAGAAACTTTTTATATACAGACATTTAATATCGAGATAAAAGTATCAGGTATCAAGATTTTAGCCAACAGATAAACAGTTCTGCTGCTTGATACTCACACTTACTACTTTCTTAAAATTTCAAAATTACGATAGTTTTTCACTTCACCCTCGCTTACCATCACATTTTCTACACGCGAGCGGTCTGGTCCCTCATTGCACCACCTAACAAATTCCTCAAGAAAGATTTCATCACCTTCTGCCTCAATAAATACAGTACCGTCCTTCTCATTTCGTACATAACCCTGAACCATCATTTGGTTGGCCACAATTTTTGTAGTTTCTCTAAAGCCAACGCCTTGGACTTTTCCGGTGATAGTGATATTGAGGTGTTTCATTAATATTTGAAAATTGAAATGTTTTTGATGTTGTAAAGTTAGTAAACCAAAATGCTTATTGAGATGATTTTAATTCATTTCATCTTGCAAATCCTTGAATCTCTTTAATCCTGCCTTATATTCTTCCCAAATTTCCTCTAAAATTTGCTTAGCAGGTTTAATTTCTTTCAGCATAGCTGATATTTGCCCAATTTCTAGTTCACCGTTTTCCATGTCGCCCTCAAACATGCCAAGTTTTGCCCTTGCCTTGCCTAAAAGTTCGATCAGCTGAATGCGATTTGCACCTTCGGCCTCAGCTTGAGAAATCGCATCAGCGAATTCATTTTTCAACAACCTTACCGGAACCAGTTTCTTCATCGCCAGTTTGGTATCACCCTCTGTTGCTGAAATAATTTTATTCTTAAATGCTGGGTGAGCTGATGATTCTTCTGCAACAGCAAAGGCAGAACCAATTTGAACGGCATCGGCACCGAGTGCGAAAGCGGCTAACATTGATTTTCCGCTTCCAATTCCACCGGCGGCAATCACAGGAATGTTAACTGCGTCTTTAATCATGGGAATTAAGCAAAGTGTAGTGGTTTCCTCGCGACCATTATGTCCTCCGGCCTCAAAACCCTCTGCGACTACTGCATCAGCTCCAGCTTCTTGTGCTTTTAGCGCAAATTTTGTATTTGCAATTACATGAACAACGGTAATTCCCTTCGCCTTTAATATGCTTGTCCAGGTGGCGGGATTACCTGCCGAAGAAAAAACGATTTTGACACCTTCTTCTATTATGACCTCAATAATCTCTTGAATATTTGGATACAATAGTGGAATATTTACACCGAAAGGCTTATCCGTGGCCAATTTGCATTTTTGGATATGTTCTCTCAAAACATCAGGATACATGGAACCTGCTCCGATGATCCCTAAACCGCCAGCATTTGATACAGCGGAAGCCAATTTCCAGCCACTACACCAAACCATTCCAGCCTGGATGATAGGGTATTTTATATTGAGGAGTTTGCAGATTGGGTTTTTCATTTCCATAATGGTTCATTTTGTCAATTAGGCTTTAATCCCAATGCTTTTGGATCTACGCTTGGGTATTTTTCCAATACATTGGCCAATTGAACTTTTAAGTTGTTCTGTGGCTGAATTATATTTAACAGATATTTAGACAGCATAGGTGAATATAAAGCACGTGCATTTCCTTTTCTTCAGGCACTTCATTAATCCAGTTAAATGGTGGGTTTGGCAAAAGCTTAGGTCTTCCAGGTAGGTTCTTGTTCCATAACCTGCTATGATGAGCACAGTAATTTCTTATCTGCCCTAATGATTGCAACCAACTCGGCAGAAAAGTATGGTTAACCAAACCCAACTCTTTTGCTTTGGTGTTTTTAGATTTAACATCAGTTTTTAGGTTACCGTAAATTTTAGATAATGCGCCAAAGCTGGTTAATTCTAGTGTTTTCCAAGATGGAGGAAAGCGTAAATCATCCTTATGTTTTGCCTTATGAGATTTAATAAAAACATCTTTTGAACGAGCCAGCTCTTCTTCTATAACAGCCAAGGTTTTTACAGCCTCTGGAACATTTTGAAATATCTCTAAATTTTGAAACCACCAAGGGTCAAATTCATGAGATAAATGGTAAATTAATTTCGTTCGTAAACTAATTTCTACCTTTTCAATTGCATCAAAAATTATAACTCGAAGTTCTCGATCGAAATTATATAAGGAAATAACATCTTCAAATTTACTTCCGACTTTGAAAACATGATTTTCTTTGGGTTCCGATTGCATCGGCCACCAATAACCAGCCAAACGGTAATAACTTATATGCGATAAAAAATGAAAAGCTAAATGAGAATCAGAAATTATCAGACCACGGTTTATTAATTGTGATATCTGTTCATCAATGGTTAGTGACTGCTTATTATACATGTGCTTAAAGAAACAAAATGCCTATAAAGCAAAAGACACGCCCTGGGACGCTGTTCTTAAGGGTAGCGTGGCGTGTACTGTTAGTGCAAATATAGATAAATCCATTAATAAACTTACATTTTTTTGTAACGCCATAAAGCATTTATTTAAAATAACTTTTTTACTACATCACTCTCAATTTTAAAACCATCAGTCAGTTGAACTATATTCAAACCTGGTTTTTTTCCAATTTCTATTGAACCAAACTGATTATCCAATCCTAAAAATTCTGCTCCATTAATTGTTGCCCATTCCAAAAGCTTTTCGAAATCTACATTTTTATATGCTTGCAAAGTTTTCATTTCTGATAAAATATTCAGTTGGTGATTACTCGCCAAGCTATCGGTACCCAACGTAATTTTTAAATCTTCTTCAATAAGCAAATCGATATTTGGCAATTCGTTTTCTATGTATAAATTCGCTTGTGGACAAAGGCACCAATATAAATCTAATTGACCTTGTTTGGCAAATTCTATATCCGCCTTATTCGAAACTGTATTATGTACTAAAAGTGTTTTTTGCTTTTTGATGTATGGTAACCAAGTTTGTAATGATGTTTTGCCACTTGGTTTGAAAAATGAAATATCTAGGCCCAGAAATTTATAGAGCTGCAAAAAACCTCCAGATTTATCCTCAAAGAATAAATTTTCATTCGTGGTTTCCTGATTGTGGATGCTAATAAAAGCATTATCTTTTTCTGCTGTATCGTTTATTAATGTAAATAGCTCTTTCGAAACCGAATAGGGTGCATGTGGAACCACTGAAGCTGGCAAAGGTTTAAATTCATCCATTAACCCTAAGGCATAATCCATAATTACCTTTGCCCTTTGAGGATTAAAACCCATCGCCTCTACAAATGTATGGTAATAAATTTTACTGCTCTGCTTAATTTCTTTGGATGCGATTTGATTAGCAATATCGCCAACGGACACAATTCCATTTTCAAACATCTGGGCATCGGCAGCCATCATGGCCTGCCTAATTTCCTCTGCGTCGGCTTGCCTGTTTTTAATAATATTTTGCACAAAATTTACCAAACCGATCTTCTCCGGAATTTGATCTATCATGTGCGACAATTCTAAATGGCAATGGGTATTGATAAAACCTGGAACGATTGCACCTTTGTACTTAGTTATTTCCAAACCAAGGTTTGCTGCTTCGGCTTCAGTAAGCACTTGGATTATTTCTCCGTTTGGCTGGATAGCAACCACTCCGTTTTTTATTGGGGCACTAGATACAGGAAAAATCCAATCGGCTGAAAAGTATTTAAGCATGATGCAAATTAACGGGAATAATGGATGCAAAGAAATAATTTTTCCTTTGCCAATTTATTGTGATGATGAAATGATGTTTGCTATGGTCTGCTCTAAAATTTTTAGAAAAACGAGAAAAAAAAGAGCCTCCTATCGGAATCGAACCAATGACCTACTGATTACAAGTCAGTTGCTCTACCAGCTGAGCTAAGGAGGCTTTTCTTCGGGATGCAAGTATAGAAAAAATTCTTCTTTTGATAAAAATTTTTACTAACTATTCTCGCTGCTGAGCACAAAGCAATCTTGCGTCAGGTTATAACGACCACATTATAATAGCCTCTTGCCTGGCACGGCGAATACAATCAAAATTGATATTTATGATATGGCAAATGCCCAGGTTCGAGTAGTTACTTTACGGTTTGCAACTTTAAATATTTGTACAAAAAGAATTAATTAAACCCGATACAAGCGGAAAGCCACCGATTTAAGCATCTGAGTTTGGTTTTTATCTGCATGCTTGCTTGTTTGCACAGGTTTCATCGGTGCTTGAAGCATTAGCGGGACGGAACTTTAAAATAACCTACTGCGATTGCTTTTCAAATTGAAAATTGGCAATTAGCGTTTAAGAATTTTGACTGAACGATGCCTAAATATGTTGTCATTACACCCAATGTGTGGAGAAACTCTACAAATTAAATTCCCTGGCACACGGTTAAATCATTAGAAATCAAATCATTGTATAAAATTTAGGTTCTGGCATAATTATGAAACATTGGCAAGTATTGTTACACCTATTAAATTTTAAAAAATCAAATTATGAAAAAGTTCATTTTATCAGCTACATTCTTAGCGTTCGCAGGGTTCTCAGCAGTACAAGCTAGTGAAGTAAATACATTAAAAAACACTGCAATTATTGCAGTTCAAGATAGCGCAGTGAAAACTCCAGTAAAATTAGATTCATTACCTGAGCCTGTAACAACTGCTCTAAAATCTGATGCTTATAAAGGCTGGACCGCAACTGAAGCTTGGTCGGTTAAGGAAGGTACAAAAGAGTATTTCTTAATTAATGTTAAGAAAGAAGCAGAAACTGGTTCTGTTAAAATTGACAAAGATGGCAAGCCAGTTCAATAAATATTGGCACAAAAGGCATAATCAACCATGAGGGCAGTTTTGGAGCTGCGCAATATTAATTAGAACCACGAAGCCAGTATGGTTTCATTACATTAAATAAAAGCAAGATGAAAAAGTTAATCTTATCAGCCGCGTTCTTAGCATTTGCAGGATTCTCTGCAGTAAAAGCAAGTGAAGTAAATACAATGAAGAATGCTGCAATTGTTGCAGTTCAAGATAGTGCCGTAAAAACACCTATTAAGTTAGAGGAACTACCTGAGGCGGTAGCCACCACATTAAAATCTGACGCTTATAAAGGTTGGACACCTACCGAAGCTTGGTCGGTTAAAGAAGGAACAAAAGAGTATTACCAAATTAACATTAAAAAAGAAGCAGAAACAGGTTCTGTGAAAATTGATAAAGATGGTAAACCCGTAGAATAAATCCCAAATATTACATCTACCTAGTACAAGAATGGCCAGACTTTGTCTGGCTTTTCTTATTTTTGTTGTATGGCCAAAATCCTAATTTTAGAAGACGATACGACATTTGCTCAATTACTTGAAGGTTTTTTAACAAAAAACAGCCATGAGGTTACGCTCGTAACCCATATCAAGCAGTCATTTAAACTTATTGAAAACCAAGCATTCGATTTATTATTAATCGATTACCGCCTGCCTGATGGAATTGGCTTTGAGGTAATAACCCACTCACGAGATCTTGCCCTCTCCACACCAATCATTATCATGACTAGTTTTAATGATGTGCGTACTGCCGTTAAATCCATGCAAATGGGCGCTTTCGATTATATTACTAAACCGGTAAATCCTGATGAGCTTTTGATGGTTATTAAAAATTCCCTAGCTAAAGGGAGTGTTAAAGACATTAAGGTTGAAACCATAGATTCTGATTTTATTAAGGGGAAGAGTGCAAACGCCGACAAGCTATATGAGCACATTGCTTTGGTTGCACCAACAGATATGTCGGTAATTATTCAAGGTGAAAGTGGTACAGGAAAGGAATTTGCTGCCAGAACCCTGCATCAACAGAGCAAACGTGCCGAGAAGCCTTTCATTGCAATTGATTGTGGTGCACTGTCAAAAGATTTAGCGGCAAGTGAATTATTTGGACACATTAAAGGGGCTTTTACAGGTGCATTGAATGATAAGAAAGGTCAGTTTGAGGCGGCAAATGGCGGAACTTTATTTTTGGATGAAGTTGGAAATTTAAGCTATGAAGTACAGATTAAGTTGCTTCGGGCTTTGCAGGAAAGGGTAATTCAACCTTTAGGAAGCACCAAACAAATTGCTGTTGATGTTCGCATTATTACCGCAACTAATGATGATTTATTGAATAGTATATCTGGTGGGGAATTTAGGGAAGATTTATACCATCGCTTAAACGAATTTAAGATTCAATTGCCTGCATTAAGGAATAGGGGGGGCGATTTGGAATTATTTATCAATCACTTTATTGGCTTATCTAATCGCGATTTAGGTAGAAATGTAAAAAGTATTTCTGCTGAAGCAAAATCGCTTTTATTAAATTACGATTGGCCAGGAAACTTACGCGAACTGAGTAATGTAATTAAGCGCATGGTTTTATTATCGCCAGGGGATGTTGCTCAAGTAAATGCCTTACCCGATGAAATGATGATTTCTGTTAACCAACAAACTTCGCCCGGAAGCTCATCGGATTTAAAAGCGGTAAATGAGCAGAATGAAAAGTCTATTATTGCAGAAACGCTGATTAAAGCAAAACACAATAAATCCAAAGCGGCAAAAATGCTGAATATTGATAGAAAAACCCTCTACGCAAAGATGGAAAGATACGGGATTGAGTAAAAATCCTACAGCCTCACCCTATCAAAACAACAAGTTGGGCCAGTTTTCTGCTATCATCTCCGGAAGAGAGGGATTTAATGGTAACCTGGTTTGAACTTATATCCTTTCCCACCTCTTCACAGCCATTCTTAGTATAAAAATCATCTTATTTCTCTCCGAACAAAAAAAATTATAAATGCATTCATTTTACTGCCCCAGCCCTCTCTCTTCCGGAGAGGGGATGAAGGGGTGAGGCTACTTTTCTCCAACCAAATCCATATCCTGCATTACGGTAATCAAGGCAGCTAATTTCTGCAGCTGAATTAAAATTTCAGTTTTAATATCACTCTCGAACCCCTTTTCTGCGATTTCAATTTCTAAAACCCTGAAAGCTTGCGCCAAAGTTTTCGAGCCAATTTGTGCTGTTCTACCCGCAAGGCGATGAACAATTAACCTGCTTTTATCCTGATTATTTTCCTCAAGAGATTGCTTTAACTCCCTTGAATCGTCAAAGCAATCTTGCTTAAACCTATTCAGAATTTTTTCAAGCAATTGCTTGTCACCGAAAGTCATTTTTTCTATAGTAGAAAAATCAAATTCAGGTTTTTCGGTTAATATTTCTGTTTTATCAAAAATAGAGAGTAAATCTACTGCTCGGAAAGGTTTCATTATCAAGCCATCGAAACCTTCACTTAGAACAATTTCACGCTCTTCGGGCAAAACCTGAGCAGTAATGGCGTAAAACTTAATTTCTGCTGGGAGTTTTTTCTTTAAAATATGGCATAATTCTAAACCCGTCATTTCAGGTAAACGCATATCAATCAAAACATATTTAAGGTTGGCAGTTGGCTCTTCATGCAAAATATTGGCTACCTCACTAAAGCTCTTAAAGGGGATATTATTTTTTTCGAAAATTAAACCACATAGTTCGAGGATTAGCTTGTCATCATCAATTACCCAAACAGTTCCTGGGCTAACAATCGCATAATGCTCTAAATCAAGTGCGTCATTTATCCGCTCGTGTGTATGCTCATATTTCAAATAAATGTTAAATGTGGTGCCTTTACCAGCCATGCTTTTAACATAAATTCTTCCACCCTGACTTTCGATTAGCGATTTTACAATGGTTAAGCCTAAACCAGTTCCTGTTTGATTAATGATGTATTTTTCGGGCGATTCTATTTGCTCAAATTCATTAAATATTTTAGTGATGTCGCTTTCGGCAAATCCAATTCCAGTATCTTTTATCGTAAAGTTAAAGTGTAAATCTTCTTCTTTCTTTTTGCACGAAACAGACAGCAAAATCTCACCCTTTAATGTAAATTTAATCGCATTCCCTAAAAGATTAAATAAGATTTGCTTCAATCGGAAAGCATCGCCTTTTGCATACTCAATATGCCCTAAATCCAAATCGGCAATTAATTTAAGCGATTTTTGCTCAGCAAGTGGCCGCATTACTGAAATCACCTCATCCAACACTTTCCTTACATCAAAAACCTGATTGTTAAAACTAAATTCTCCCGAAATAATTCGATTATAATCAAGTACTTCATTCACAATTTGAAGTAAGTGAATAGAAGATTGATAAATTGCATTTACATCCTTTTTCTTTGGATGATCTTGTTGCGAAATCAATTCAGCGTAACCTAAAATAGATTGTAAAGGTGTTCTTATCTCATGGCTCATATTGGAAAGGAATCGCTGTTTCGCCTTACCATGATATTCAGCTTCGTCCTTAGCCAATTCTAACGCTCTTCTGTATTTATTGCTTTTAGTAATGTCAGTAAGAATTAAGTAGAGCAAAATAACGGTGAGTAAAAAGAAAGTGATAATAATAGCTGTAATTTGGCTAATTCCATCGTTTACAACCTCCTTAGCTTGTAAGCCGTTCAAATTTACCTGTGCAACCGCTTCGCTTTCAACCTCCCTTAAAATTTGAAGCATCTTACTGGTAAGCGCATTACTAGCATTGGATAAATCAGCTTCTCTTTTCAGGAATTTTTGGCTTTTCTGGCGCTGTTCTATCTCGATATTCTTCAAGGAACCCGTCATACTTTTCATAATACTATCTTCTGCCTTGGCATTCAAAGTATCACGCTTAACCTTAAATTCCTCGTTGATAATTTCATAAACATCGGCTTTCTTCTTACCAAAAAGCTTACCTAAAAACCCCCTAGATTTTTTTTCCTCCTCAGGCGCAACTGTTGTGGTCGATGTGGTGGTTTCTGTAGTCAAAACGGCACTATCTGTTTGCCGGGCACGACTGGCAACAAGTTGATTTAATTTTTTAACTTCTTCAGAAAAGGATTTGGTATTTACTAACGTTTCTCTAACCTGTAAATAGGAAACAAACTGTTTATCTCTTTCTACAAGCAAATTCTTGATAGATTTTATCCTGGCAAGTTGTAAAGAATCGCCTGCATAAAGCTTTCTCAACGTATCCAAGCTCACCCTTAACTTTCGCGATTCTCTTAAAAAACTATAATTGCCTTGTTTATTAAACGCCTCATCCCGCTGCAATTGGTCTAATCTTGCAATTTTGTGCGATAAATCATTTACAATTCTTAGTCTATCGTTAGGTGCCGAAATTTCCTCAACAGTATCAAGCATCCTAATAAAGGCAAATTTGCTTATACCCCAAGCCAAAACCAAGGCACAACAGGCAAATAAAAACCCAATAATTACCTTACTCTTTATTGCCCTGAAGAATCTTTTCTGAATTATGGCTGCCATTAATGATGAGTTATACCTAGATATCTAACGAATTTTTCGCTCATGACATATTATCTATGTAGCACAAATAACATACCAAGGAACGGTTTAGAATGTTATCGCAGTTGGAGGCGCTAAGCATTCTTAACAGTTTACATTATGTATAGGGAATCAACTTTAGCCACAGAAATACCGATCTCCACAGAATAAATTTCCGTGAGTTTCGCATTTCCGCGGCAATTTTATTTAATTTTAACCAAGCCAATAATATGAACCGTATCGACCGCCTTTTCGGAATTCTCACCTTACTTCAATCGAGAAAGTACATCTCTGCAGATAAGATTTCCGAACGGTTCAGTATTAGTATTCGCACCGTTTATCGCGATGTTAAAGCTTTACAAGAGCAGGGAATTCCTGTTGCTTTCGAACAACCCAAAGGCTATTTTCTGGTTCAGGGTTATTTTTTACCACCCGTTTCGTTTAATATGGAAGAAGCAAACGCACTGCTTTTAGTAGAAAGTTTGGTTACAGGCTTCGCCGATAATTCTATTCGTTCGCACTACGCCTCCGCACTCACAAAGGTAAAGGCAGTTTTAAAAACCAGCCAGAAAGAAAAACTCGAGATGATGAATCAGCATATCAGACTGCAAATTCCCGAGCGCCTTACTTTTAACTATGAGTATCTCTCGCTTATTCAAAACGCAATTGCCGAGAAAAATATGCTTCAATTGCAATATAAAAACGCCAAGGATGAATCTAGCAACCGCGAAGTAGAGCCAATCGGACTAATATTTTATGCTTTCAGTTGGCATTTAATTGCTTGGTGCCATTTCAGAAACCAATACCGCGACTTCAGCTTAACCAGAATTATTTGTCTCAGAAACCTCGAAAAACCTTTCCTAAAAACAGAGCACATGCCCTTAAATGATTACATGAGCATGTTACCCGTTAATTTTTGATTTTTTTGGAAAGCCAGAATAGTTATTCCTCGGTTAAGGCAGGCCCGCCCCCGTTTCTGCCGAGAAAAACGGCATCTCACTAAGGTCGGGTCTAGATGGCAAAAAAAGTGCAACTATCAAAGTTAAACCCCCAGCCTAAAAACCTAACTGATGTTACCCTGCCTCAAATACGAAAAAAATAATTTATTTTTTTATACTGCCATAGGGCTGTCACTTGCTCTTGTTTTCTTTGCATGAACAAACCACAAAAACCATGAGCATAGCCGACCTATTATTAATGGAAATAGACACATTCGAGAGAACAAAACAAAAAAATATGGATATCATAAGAGCATTACTGAAAGAATTTGAGGCCGAATTTAACACCACCAAAAAATTTATGGCCCTCGTACCAGCTGACAGGTTCGACTGGGCACCTCATCAAAAAAGCATGAAAATGAAATCGTTGGCAAGCCACATTGCAGAATTTCCAGAATGGGTAAATCTGGCTTTTACCACTAACGGCTTAGATTTTGCCTCCGCACCCTACGAGGAAAAAATTATCGATAGTACCGAAGATTTAATTAAACTTTTGGAAACCAGTTACAAAAGCGGAAAAGCAGAATTAGAAAAAGCGCAGCTAAATAGTTTAGATGAGCAGTGGATTTTAAGAAACGGAGAACAAATTTTGGGCGATTTAACCCGATACGAAATGATGCGTGTAGCGTTTAGCCAAACCATCCACCATCGGGCACAATTAGGTGTATATCTGCGATTATTGGATATTCCAATTCCAGGAAGTTATGGTCCAAGTGCAGACGACCAAAGTTTCTAGTTTTCTTAATCTACAAAAACAAAGAACATCAACTAATCTTGGTGTTCTTTGTACCTTTGTGGTTCATAACAAAATTTATTTCCGTAAAATTGCAGCATGAATAACAACTCTGCAACCCGTTTAAATAAATTCATCAGCGAAAGCGGATTGTGCTCTCGTCGCGAGGCGGATAGATTTATCGAAAAGGGTAATGTTTTCATCAACGGCAAAAGAGCCAAAATTGGCGACCAGGTTTTAGCAGGCGACAGGGTGATGGTTAATGGTCACAACATCGAACCAAAAGAAGAATCGAATTTTATTTTGCTGGCTTTCAACAAACCTGTTGGCATAACCAGTACAACTGAATCGAACATTAAAGATAATATTGTTGATTATGTAAACCATAGTGAACGTATTTTCCCAATTGGCCGATTGGATAAAGATTCGTCAGGCTTAATTTTCCTGACTAACAATGGCGATATCGTTAATAAAATTTTAAGAGCAGGTAACAAGCACGAAAAGGAATATTTAGTTACGGTAAACAAACCGATTACCGAAGATTTCATTTTTGAGATGAGCAACGGCGTCCCAATTTTGGGTGTAAATACTCGTAAATGTAAGGTTCGTCAAATTGGTCCTTTTGTATTCAATATTATTTTAATTCAGGGCTTAAACAGGCAAATTCGTAGAATGTGCGAGCATTTTGGCTACGAAGTGACCAAGCTGGAACGCACCAGGATTATGAACATCAACCTGAAAGGAATCCCTACAGGAGAATTTAGAGAACTATCGGAAGAAGAATTGAACGGCATTATGAAGAGTGTCGAAAAATCATCTTCAGAAGCTGCATCCAAGCCTAAAAACACCAAGAAGAAAACCAATTCCTGGGAGGAAATCTCAGAGACTAAACAAGACCAGCCTAAGAAATCTTTTAAGCCATCAAAACCTGCACAAAAATCCGCAGGTAAAAAATCGACAGGTCATTCATCGGCTAAGCCACCTGCTAAAAGTGGTTCATCAAATAGAAACGCTAGACCAGCAAAAGGCAAACCTGCAGGAAAATCAAATTCCAGACAAAGAGGACGATAAACCAACGGATTGTAATTTTCTGAATTTCAAACCTTTGCTTTCTGCTTTAACCTTTCAGCTTAAATCCTTTTTATTACCTTTGCAGCAAATGGTAACAGCAAAAAAACTCGATATCCGCTCATTAGATTTGCCTCAATTGCAGCAGCATTTAACAGCTATGCAACAACCTGCGTTTAGGGCGAAGCAAATTTACCAGTGGTTGTGGGAAAAATCAGCCATTAACTTCGATGAGATGAGTAATCTTTCTAAAGATTTACGCAAATCGTTGGATGAAAATTTCGCTATAAATGCTGTTCAGGTTAACAACTCCCAATTCAGTAATGACCATACCATAAAAAATACTTTTCGCCTGGCTGACGGAAATATCGTTGAGGGCGTTTTAATTCCTTTAGAAGATAGAATGACAGCTTGCGTAAGTTCGCAGGTTGGTTGCAGTTTAACCTGCAAATTTTGCGCAACAGGTTATATGGACCGTAAACGTAATCTAAATGCCGATGAAATCTACGACCAGGTAGTGTTAATTGATAAGCAAGCGAAACAGAATTACAACAATCCATTAACCAATATCGTGTATATGGGCATGGGCGAACCCCTATTAAACTATGCAAATGTGATGAAGTCAATCGAACGCATCACTGCGCCCGATGGTTTAAACATGAGTTACAAACGCATCACAGTTTCTACAGCGGGCATTGCAAAAATGATTAAAAAGCTCGGCGATGATGGCGCAAAATTTAATCTTGCACTATCCCTACACGCTGCCGATGATAAAAAGCGTAACGAGATTATGCCGATTAACGAGGCCAATACATTAAAAGCTTTGGCAGATGCGCTGAAATATTATTTCGCCAAAACCAAAAACCCTGTAACCTACGAATACATTGTTTTCAATCATTTTAATGATGAGATTTCTGATGCAATGGATTTAGCAAAATTCTGTAAACACATTCCTTGCAAGGTTAATCTAATCGAATACAACCCCATTTCCTTTGCAGATTTCACCAACGCTGATGGAGATAAAATAGATACGTTTGCCAATTATTTAAAAAGCCAGGGCATTAATACCAATATTCGCCGTAGCCGGGGTAAAGATATCGATGCTGCTTGCGGACAGTTAGCCGTAAAAGAAGAAGCTAAGAATTAATATTAGGAAATAGAGTGATGTGGGATAACTGCATCACTATCTCATTAAAACTAGGTCTATCACTGAAATCTAGGGATAAACAATTATCACGAAGCTTCATTATTTCCTTTCTAAACAACAGGTCTTCAGAATCCTGGCAAATAGATAGTAAATCATCCAGCAGAAATCCATAAGCCCTCACTTCAATCTTTTCCAATTGCAGTGTTTGAGCATCATCCTCTAAATCATATAATGAAGCTGCGCCAAAATCACCAAATAACGTATTTCCCTCATTATCAATTAGAATGTTATGCGCATATAAGTCTCCATGAATAATTCCTCTCGATCGCAATTGTTCCGCAACAGATGCAATAGTTAAAGCAATTTTATATAATAATTTGCTTGATAAAAGTATGTCATCACCAAAAACATCCCTAGTACACGAAGCTAAGCTGGGTGGTCTGCCTAAATTGTAGAAACTCGAAGGAATTAATGCCATCACCAATCCTCTTTTTCCCTGTTCCGGTGCATCAATCTGCCCAAGCAAATTAACAAGTCCAAAATGGCCTCCAGCCTGTATGTAAGCGTTCATTTCATCCTCAGGGTAACCATCACTAGTTACATCTCCCTTAAAAATCTTAACAGCCACATTAACCTGATCCACGATTCGACTAGCTTTGTAAATTATTCCCGATGCTCCTTCTCCCAATTTATCAGAAAACTGTAACTCGTCCAAATTTATTACAGGAATATTTTTTATGATTGGGTTTCTATTAAAATCATTGCCCGAAAATGCTAACCAAGCTAACCTATTCATTGTTAAAAGCCATTCAGGTAAATATTGAAGTTCGTTGGCAGATATCCTTAACAGGGAAAGATGCTCACAAAGCTGCAATTCTTTAGGAAGATCTCTTAACCTATTTCCTGCTAGCATTAGCTTTTGCATTTTCACACAACTACCGATTTCAGCAGGCAGCTTTAATAATTTATTATTGGTCAAAATTAACCACCTCAAATTAATGTTTAACGCTTTTGATGGAATAAATTCTATCATATTAGACTTAAAGCCCACAATATCTAAAAAAGGGCAATCAGCTAAAACCTCAGGTAGAACCTTAAATAAATTATCAGAACAAAAGAAAATTTTTAGATTTCTCAATCTCCCAAAATCAGCTGGTAATTTTACTAAACGATTTGATGAAAGATCCAATAACTCCAAGGTATCAGCCAATTCAAAAATTTCAACAGGAAATATCTCAAGATTTTCCGAAATTTTTAAGGAAACAATTCCTTTAAGTTCACCGCTAACTAATTGTTTTAATGTTTGCACAGCTGCCAATAATTTATGTTGGGCGAAGTTAGGGTTATACAAGTACTTTCTCCATATAAAAGAACAAATAATAGCCATTGATGTGAAGGGCACTATCAGTAGCATGTTTTGGAGTTCTGTCCCGCTGTACCTACAATCTTTTTGGGGATAAGCTTCTGGTAAAATGGTTGGGCCATCCCACAAAAAGGATTTCCGTCCCATCGGGCCTAGGTGGTGGGGAGGTGAGCTACTATTTATGTCGTGGTGCAATCGCAACCGTCCCATAGTAGTATGGTGATATTGTTAGACCGCACTTAAAAAAACCTTTCTATACGAAGAAACCCCATCAGCTGTTGCTGACGGGGTCCTTGTTAAACGCCTCTTGGGCTTTTAAGATTTGGCACCGACCTACTCTCCCACGTGTTACCGCAGTACCATCGGCTCTGGTGGGCTTAACTTCTCTGTTCGGAATGGGAAGAGGTGGACACCACCGATATAGGCACCTAAATTTCTTTAGATAAGCTTATCAGCTTAAATGACATATTATTGGAAGAAGTTAGTTAGAGGAGCAAACAACAGTATGTTGCCTTTGAAAGCCTCGGATGATTAGTACTACTCGACTATGGTGTCGCCACCTTTACATCTGTAGCCTATCGACGTAGTAGT
>NZ_SJSN01000050.1 GCF_004331675.1 Pedobacter frigidisoli
CCTTGATAATTACTCCGTTTGGGTAAATAACCTCTACAGCTGTCGAAATAGCAACTGGAGGGATGGTAACTCTAACAAAATTGGGAACAGCTTGTTTTCGTCTATTGCGCGATACCCAGTTGGCAAAAGTGGTACGTTTGACTCCAAGGGTCTTGCAGTATTCATTCTGGCTAAGCCCACTGGTGCGCCAAGCCTCAACTGCTAACATTTTTTCTTCTGATGTTCTCATATATTTCTTTTATGCAAAGAAAAACATCGTGAAAGTTATTTAAAAGATGTACTTGGTAGGCTGCTTACAAAACATTGGCAGTTTTTTTTAATCATTATAGTAGGTTGTATACTTAACAATTTCACTATTAAAGGCGACCCGACCTCTACCATGATTATCAGAATCCTGGGTGCAATCATTTATTCATTATGGCCAATATTGACTGGGAATGAATTAAATCAATTATTACCAAAGAGAGTTGAAGTAAACTTCAATTTCTTTCTTATAAATATTTTCATTTGTCTCGGGACCTTTATATCTATCCTCATTTTGTCAAGTGGCGAGGGAATGACATTTTCGGGAATTTATGCTATTCCAATGTTTTATGTTTTTTTTGCTATTCTATATTGTCTAGCTTTCCCTGTGAAATTGTTGAAGTGCATTGAGACCGGTAAAGAGGTAAGCCTAGGACAATACATTGGCGATTTTTTTCTTGTGCTATTTTTACCGGTTGGAATTTGGTTTTTACAGCCGAGAGTAAATAAGGTTGTAGAAAATGTAAGACTTGCTCGTTTAGAAGCCCAGGACAAAATAATCTAGCTACTGCAAATAACAACGGCTTGGCAAAAGTAGCGGAAAATTCTTATCCAACCCTGTAAATCTTTTAGTAAATTTATCTTAACCGCCACCATCGCAAAGCTGCAAAACGTTACCACCAATAAAATGGACGACACAACAACACATAACAAATTGACTGACATTTGGGACAAATACAACCAAGTGAGAGTAGCTGGCGACAAAAAAAAACCGCTAATAAACTTTTGGTGGACTACATTGACTTATTAAAACAACAAGACGAAAATGACATCAAAATATTCGTTGACAATATTTGTAGTTTGACATTGGACGCTGACGACAAAATAATATACAATAACGGAACAGAAGTATCGGAAAAAGACATCAGAATTCAACATTCACTTTTCAAAGAAATTATTCTACCAATACTTAAAGACCAATATAAAAGCGACAGTGCAAAACACATCAAATGGATTGGACAATTGGAACAATTTTTCTATTCTGACAATGCCACTACCGAAGCGTTTTTAAAAGAATTAAATATCACAGCGTATTTTGAAGCAAGACATTTTTTTGAAAAATCTTTTGCCATAGACAATAATCAAAAGACACTTTCATCGTTGCTAAATAGAATTGCTCAGGACATCAACTATTATAGACACGAAGTTCCAATAGGTGTTCTTGTTGACCCAGACGTTTTAGACAAAGAGGTAATAACCTTTCGACAATATTGGCAAAAATGCGACTCAAAGATTGTTTGGGAAGCTGTTTTGACTGAATGGGAATTAATCGCAAAGCATTGGACACTTTATCTTTCGACCCAAGACCAATATGACAACTTTGAAAACTATTTAAAAAAAAATAAAGTTCAACTTGACTGAAAAATTTACTGGTGCCAACATTGCATTGGCGTTATGGCGGCTGACGAATATAGGCTCAACTGTTGGTATGCAGCCTATAAAGTACATATTTAATTAACCATTTATATTTTTAAAGTTCTGTGGATACAGGTCTTTAATTTTCTTGTGGTTTATGGACATAATATTTTCCAGCGTGTATTTAAGCCACTTGTAGGGATTAACCTCATGTTTTTTGCAGATCGCAAAGAAAGAATAGATCATTGCTGATCTTTGCGCCGCTTCGTGGCTTCCTGCAAAGAGATAGTTTTTCCTGCCCAGGCTCACCGGTCTTATTGCATTTTCTACCAGGTTGTTGTCGATTTGAAGGCTGCCATCATAAAGG
>NZ_SJSN01000051.1 GCF_004331675.1 Pedobacter frigidisoli
AAGGCGTCAAACTCCCCGTCATCCATCTCAAGGTACTTTTTTACCGTTCTGCGGTTACAGTTCAGCGCCTTGCTGATCTTTGAAGCTGAACGTCCGGCAAGGGACATTCGCTTAATTTCATAATACATCATAAATTTGTTCAAGAATGCGTGCATATTCATCAGTTGTCGTAAGCCGATGAAGGTCGTATTAAACGGTGGGGTTTAATTATCCTACCGTTTTTTTTGTGCACTCTTGTTGCCGTTTTTGGTGTATTCTTATTTGCCGATTTCTGTGCAGATTAACTTACTGATTACAAGCAGGCAACGTTTTGGGGCTTTGCGATGTGGCGGAATTAACCAACTGTCTGCCCGGAACTGAAGCTAAATTTATAACTAAAAGCCGAAGTTAAAACTACTGCCCAACAGAATTCCGTCCGACGAATATAAAGTTTGGATATGCACTGCTGATGATTGCTGCAAAGTAATGCACCAATTGCACAAAACCTGATGTTGGCTGCCATTTTTTTTTGTCAAATGATTGGTGGCTCGCCAAAAAATAATTTTGTCAACTTGTCTTTTAATGAAAGTTTGTATCCGTCTGGCAATAAGTTTTCAAAGCCTAATGACTTAAACGCAACAACTCTAACTTTCCAATTTTGGTTATAAAGTTGTTGTCGCAATTTGTCAATTATTGAACTTTTATTTCTTAGTGAATTATTGTCTAAATAGTTAGGAAGTGTCCAAATTGATGCAAGCTTAACATTCAAGTTTTCAGCGTCAACTTCCTTATAAAGTCTGTCAACAATTTTTTGTACAAATGGCTTGCTGTCGTTCTCTATGTATGAAAATTCTTGTAAATTATTTAGAATGTCATTCGGTTTACTTGATTGTTTTGCAGTTTCTAAAATATCGTCTAATAAGTCAACATAAAACTGTCCCCAATTTTCTGTGTCCATAGAAAGAGCCTCTGAAATTATGGGCAATGCCATTAAATCATTGTCAAATTTGACTTGATTTATTTCATTTTTAAACTTCTGTTGATTAGAATTAGCATATTTCAAAACTTCACTTAAAACCATCTTTTTTTCGTATTCGCCCACGTCCCAAAAACTATCAATTTGCGCTTTAAACTTATTTACAAACTCATTCATTTTTATTCTTGCTATTTGTGTTGTGAAGAGTGTCCACTAAATGGCAGCCAATGTTTTGGGTATTGCCGAAAGCGGAGACTTTAGCACAAAAGTTCAATCGAAGAACTGAAGTTGAACTTAGCACTTCAGCCGCCATATTGCCAAACCGAAATTGCCTGCTGGTGTTTTCCACGTGTCAGTCAAAATTGTATGGATAGCCAATTTCGTTCAAGTCAGTTTCAAGTTGCTCCCAATCTTCGAGTTCGTCAACGATTGATAAGACCATTTCTTTTGTCAAAGTTTGTCCACCGTAAATTTTTGTTACTGTGTCCAACGGAATGCCACTTTCTTTATAGCTTTCTTCAAAATAGTCTGTCGCCCAATCAATATAAATTTGAGGTTGTCCGTCAAAAATGTTTAGCATTTCTTCTGAATTGTCCTCATAGTTTTCTACTTCTCCAATCTGCCAATTTTTTTGCTTGGTTGTCCATAAGCAAAAAGTTGTCCCGATTGATCTTACGGGTTCGCCAAAAATAAAAGTATCGAAAATTGGTATGCAGCCTATAAAGTACATATTTAATTAACCATTTATATTTTTAAAGTTCTGTGGATACAGGTCTTTAATTTTCTTGTGGTTTATGGACATAATATTTTCCAGCGTGTATTTAAGCCACTTGTAGGGATTAACCTCATGTTTTTTGCAGATCGCAAAGAAAGAATAGATCATTGCTGATCTTTGCGCCGCTTCGTGGCTTCCTGCAAAGAGATAGTTTTTCCTGCCCAGGCTCACCGGTCTTATTGCATTTTCTACCAGGTTGTTGTCGATTTGAAGGCTGCCATCATAAAGG
>NZ_SJSN01000052.1 GCF_004331675.1 Pedobacter frigidisoli
ATAGTATCAAAACTACGTAAAAGCTTGCAAATCAAATGATTGCAAGCTTTTTTGTTTTAGTGGAAAAACTAAAATACTCACCGATTCTCATATTAAAAGTGTGTGATTAGGTGAGTAATTTTGCAACTAAAAGAACTCACCGAATTATTTATAACCACCTGTTTCACAAGTAGTTCGACCATCGAACATCTTGACGTTTTCAGACTGCAAGGCTAATTTTGTTAACCTTAATTCAGTTTATATGAAAACTAATTTTAGCCTGCTTTTTTATCTTAAAAGGCAGAAAAACTACCATGGCGGCCATGTGCCAGTTTATTTAAGAATAACCGTTGGCGGAAAAAGGTCAGAAATGACCACTGGGCTTGAGTGCGATCCTGAAAAGTGGAATACCAAATCAGGCAGACAGGATGGAAAAAAGGAAGATGTCAGAAGCTTCAATGCTTATCTGGATAATCTTCAGTCAATGATCAACCAGGTTTACAGGGATCTTTTTGATTCCGGTGAAGTTATTACAGCCGAAGGCATTAAGTGCAGATTTATTGGGCGGGAAGTCCGGAAGCATACCTTGATGGAAGGCATCAAAGTTCATAACGAAAAAATGGAGCTTTTGTAGGAAAGGAATACGCCATTGGTACTTTGAAGCGCTTTCAGGTCTTGGAAAGACATCTTACCGCCTTCATGAACGAAAAATACCAGATAACAGATATCAACATCAAAAATATCAACCATGCGTTTATAAGAGATTTTGATTTTTTCCTGAGGTCAGTAAACGGTTGYGCYAACAAYACSACAGTAAGGTATCTGAAAAGCCTTGGTAAAATCCTTCGCATTTCATTGAGCTTAAAATGGATTGACAGCGATCCAATGTTTGGATACAAACTAAAGAGCAAAAATGTAGAGCGGTCGTTTCTTACAGAGGATGAATTAACTAAAATTTCAGAAAAGCAGTTCCTAACCGAGCGGCTAAGTCAGGTACGGGACGTTTTTATCTTCTGCTGTTTTACCGGACTTGCGTATTCTGACATAGAAAAACTGAGCCTAGCGAATATTAAAACAGGTGTGGATGGCAAAAAATGGGTTTTCACGAACAGAACCAAAACGGGAACTAGGTCTGCTGTTCCCCTATTACCACCGGCAAACGCAATACTGGAAAGATACAGCAATCATCCCTATTGCATCACCAAAGACAGGGCATTGCCAGTTTCTAGCAATCAAAAGCTAAACGAGTACCTTAAGGAAATTGCAGCAGTTTGTGAGATTGACAAACCTTTAAGCTCACATATCGCGAGACATACCTTTGCAACGACGATTACCCTGTTAAACGGTGTTCCCATGGAAAGCGTATCCAAAATGCTGGGGCATACCAATATCAGGACTACCCAGATTTATGCTAAGGTTCTGGATATAAAGGTAAGTGCAGATATGGCAATCTTGCAAAACCGATTCTCTATAAAATAATAGACTCATTACGCCAGCACGTTTTGGTGCTGGCAAATTCGAAAAATTATGAATAAAACCATAAGTAATAATATCTTAATTCAGGAACAAGTTGTACTAGAAAAAATATATCATATCCGGGATCAAAAAGTAATGCTGGATCTCGACCTTGCTGTACTTTACGAAGTTCAGACTCGTGCACTCAAACAGGCAGTCAAACGCAACATTCAGCGTTTTCCAAACGATTTCATGTTCCAGTTGACAAAAGAGGAATGGCAGCAGGTTATCACAATTTGTGATAACCTCCCGAAGTCGGCAAAATTCAGTCCGGCGACCCCTTTCGTATTCACTGAACAGGGTGTAGCCATGTTATCCAGTATCCTGAATAGTGAGCGTGCAATTAATGTCAACATTCAAGTCATCCGGATATTTGCACGACTCAGGAATATGGTAACTGATAATACCCAAATTCGTCTGGAGATAGAAAAGATAAA
>NZ_SJSN01000053.1 GCF_004331675.1 Pedobacter frigidisoli
CCTTGATAATTACTCCGTTTGGGTAAATAACCTCTACAGCTGTCGAAATAGCAACTGGAGGGATGGTAACTCTAACAAAATTGGGAACAGCTTGTTTTCGTCTATTGCGCGATACCCAGTTGGCAAAAGTGGTACGTTTGACTCCAAGGGTCTTGCAGTATTCATTCTGGCTAAGCCCACTGGTGCGCCAAGCCTCAACTGCTAACATTTTTTCTTCTGATGTTCTCATATATTTCTTTTATGCAAAGAAAAACATCGTGAAAGTTATTTAAAAGATGTACTTGGTAGGCTGCTTACAACTGTTGTGCTACTATTTATCTTTTATACTATATTCGGCTGAAGGAATTCTATTTCAGCCACATCGCCAAGCTGCAAAACGTTAGGTGTAATAGCTAAGAGACATTAAACATAGGCAACGAAACATCATTTTGGAGACTTTTTAGATAGAACAGACGACTATTGGACGACAATTCCAAATAGAGAAAGGTTTGCATTTATTGCCGACTTTGAAATAGCAAACAAGGACGAAGTAAAAATATTGACAATTAGCAAAACCCAAGACAAAAATCATTGGGAACAAATTTTTGACTGCCTAAATCTTGAAGAAATGACACTTCACGACCCAAGCAAAGAACAAGTTAAAGCTATTCGCAGACTGACAAACATAAAGCGATTAAGAGTAACTTTTTTGAGAGCACCAAACATAGAGTTTATTGGTGACTTGGAAAATTTAGAAGAATTAATTCTCGAATATGTTTCCGGGTTTTCAGATTTGATACCATTGAGAAAATTAAAAAAGCTGAAATCTGTTCATTTTGAAAATTTAAGAAGAATAAATGATTTTGGCGGTTTAGCAGGAATAGAAGGTTTGAGATATATATACATAAATGGAACTTTTGATTGGAGCCAGCCCGTTGAGAGTTTTGACTTTTTAAGCGAAATACCTAATTTGGAAATTCTTGCAATAGGCTTTGGAGTTAAAATGATCAATCCATCTATCCTATATTCAAATCAATTATCAAGAATAATAAAATTAAAAAATTAAGATTAGGCAGAGCGTTTTGCAGTTTAGAAGACTATGCTTTTGCTGAAGTACTATTAGGGAAAGAAAACATTACTTATACAGATGAAACGCCTGTGAAACTATTCTATGAACATAAAGGACAAATTGACTTTTTAGGAAAAGGAATGAGAAGCATATCTTCTGCAGATTCAAAGGATAAATGCGAAAAGGTAAGACAGGAATATGAAAGTTTGAAAATAAAAGCGAATGACTATTTGAAAAGCTACTGTGGCTAACAAGGTATTGCCAGAAGCGGGGATGAACGTCTTCGATTGGACATTTGTACAAAGTTAATTTTTGTGCTTCGATTGAAAATTTCCGCTTTCGGCAATACCCAAAACGTTGCCTGCAAGCGTAGTGCGACACCAGACAAAACATTGACCAACTTAAATTGACCGTATGATTTCGACAAAAGACTTCAGTTCATTGCCAGACAAAAAAACGTTGCAGACAATTTGCAAAGCGATTTCAGTTTTGGACGCAATAATTTCACAAGAATGGCAATATCGTTATTATTCATACAATAACAAAGTAAGCAGCCTACGAAGTCCATATTTTAATTGACCCTCCAGATGTTTTTCTTTGAAAAAAAATAAATTCATGAAAACATCAGAAGAAAAAATGTTAGCCGTTGAGGCTTGGCGTGTAAGTGGCATGACCCAGCAGGAATATTGTAAGACCCTTGGGGTAAAACGCACCACTTTTGCCAATTGGGTATCCCGCAACAAACGGAAAAGGGCTGTTTCTAACTTTGTCAGGGTTACTGCCACAACTGTTATCACACCAACACTTATCGATGTTGTCTATCCAAACGGGGTAATCGTTAAGGC
>NZ_SJSN01000054.1 GCF_004331675.1 Pedobacter frigidisoli
CAAACTCCTCTTCCGCTTTGCAAAAAGGACAAAGTAAGCGGATCAGTCTTTGTGCCACGGTGGTGTTTAGCATATTGGCCAATAGAAAACCGGGGATACCCATATCCATGAGCCGCGACACCGTTCCCCAAGCTGAATTGGTGTGGATCGTGGACAATACGAGGTGTCCCGTGAGTGCGGCCCTGATGGCCATGTTTGCCGTCTCGGGATCCCTGATCTCACCGACCATGATCACATCAGGATCCTGACGCAAGAAGGTCCGCAAGGTTGCTGCAAATCCAAGGCCGATGCTCTCTTTCAGCTGTACCTGATTTACTCCCTCAAGCGTATATTCAATCGGATCCTCAATAGTAAGAATATTGCGTGTGCTTTTATTAAGCAGCTTTAAGGTTGCATAAAGTGTGGTGGTCTTTCCTGATCCAGTAGGCCCACTAATCAGGATGATTCCATTTGGTCGCTGAACCCCCTGCATGTAATGGAACATGTCCTCTTGAGATAACCCGAGTGTATTGAGGTCAATATCGGTACTGCTGTTATTAAGCAACCTCAATACGATCTTTTCCCCATAAAGTGTGGGCAGCACCGATACCCTGATATCAAAGGCAGCCTGTTTGGCTGATCTAAACTGAATCCGACCGTCCTGTGGAAGCCGTTTTTCTGCGATATCCAGATTGGCCATGATCTTGATCTTATTGACCAAAGAGGGATAATCCTCCTTGCTTACCTGATACCTTTCCACCATCATCCCATCTATTCTTACCCTAACCCTTGATCTTTTCTCAAAAGTCTCAATGTGGATATCACTACTCTTTAGTCTTCGAGCTTCCTCAATTAATACATTCAAAAAATCATCATTGGCCGATATGGTTGAGATTGCCTTTTGATCTCCATCCCTACTCGCCTCGCTTAAATAGTGGGTAGAGAGTAGTCTGCTGATCTCGGTCTCCTCGATCTCGTTGAGCGTGATGGAATAACCTAGGATAACCTCCAGCTCCTCTTTTAAGGAAAACTTGTCACAGCTC
Source organism: Pedobacter frigidisoli (assembly GCF_004331675.1). GTDB lineage: Bacteria > Bacteroidota > Bacteroidia > Sphingobacteriales > Sphingobacteriaceae > Pedobacter > Pedobacter frigidisoli. The sequence goes on from NZ_SJSN01000054.1 coordinate 1,023, forward strand.
TTTCCGCAATATAGATCCAGTTGATCAGCTAACAGGGTAATCGGAAATACACGATATTGCATGGCAATATCCTTAGGTATAATGTTTAGGATATCGTTTGTAATTTCCATTGCTATATTCCAAAATAAGTATCGCCAACACGTGAAATCATGTGCCAAGAACTACTAAACTGATCATACAAAAGCACAGCCATAAGCATTAGGGCCTGATAGCCTGCTAATGGTACCTTATCCAGCCTTTCTTTTGCGGATAATTTAAGCAATAGGGTAATGCCTATTGCGAACAACAGGCTTAGGATATAAAAAACAATAAAGTAAGTTACCGAAAAAGCAAAAGCGGCGCATAACAAAAAGAGCAGATCACCCAGACCAAAAAACCCCTGAAAGATATTCGTAGGCTTTCTATTTTTTAACGAGATGTAAAGTGACAGGACAAATACCTGAAAAAGGATGAATAAACCATTTAGCCCGCCAAGATTAAAAACCAAT
>NZ_SJSN01000055.1 GCF_004331675.1 Pedobacter frigidisoli
CAATGATCAAACATTTATGGGATGGAGATGGGCATGCGTGTCATTAGCTAGTTGGCGGGGTAACGGCCCACCAAGGCGACGATGACTAGGGGATCTGAGAGGATGGCCCCCCACACTGGTACTGAGACACGGACCAGACTCCTACGGGAGGCAGCAGTAAGGAATATTGGTCAATGGGGGCAACCCTGAACCAGCCATGCCGCGTGCAGGAAGACAGCCCTATGGGTCGTAAACTGCTTTTACCCGGGAATAAACCCCACTACGTGTAGTGGGCTGAACGTACCGGGGGAATAAGGATCGGCTAACTCCGTGCCAGCAGCCGCGGTAATACGGAGGATCCAAGCGTTATCCGGATTTATTGGGTTTAAAGGGTGCGTAGGCGGCCCGTTAAGTCAGGGGTGAAAGACGGTAGCTCAACTATCGCAGTGCCCTTGATACTGATGGGCTTGAATGGACTAGAGGTAGGCGGAATGAGACAAGTAGCGGTGAAATGCATAGATATGTCTCAGAACACCGATTGCGAAGGCAGCTTACTATGGTTCTATTGACGCTGAGGCACGAAAGCGTGGGGATCAAACAGGATTAGATACCCTGGTAGTCCACGCCCTAAACGATGAACACTCGCTGTTGGCGATACACAGTCAGCGGCTAAGCGAAAGCGTTAAGTGTTCCACCTGGGGAGTACGGTCGCAAGATTGAAACTCAAAGGAATTGACGGGGGCCCGCACAAGCGGAGGAGCATGTGGTTTAATTCGATGATACGCGAGGAACCTTACCCGGGCTTGAAAGTTAGTGAAGCATCCAGAGATGGATGCGTCCGCAAGGACACGAAACTAGGTGCTGCATGGCTGTCGTCAGCTCGTGCCGTGAGGTGTTGGGTTAAGTCCCGCAACGAGCGCAACCCCTATGTCTAGTTGCCAGCACGTTATGGTGGGGACTCTAGACAGACTGCCTGTGCAAACAGAGAGGAAGGAGGGGACGACGTCAAGTCATCATGGCCCTTACGTCCGGGGCTACACACGTGCTACAATGGACGGTACAGAGGGCAGCTACATAGCAATATGGTGCGAATCTCACAAAGCCGTTCACAGTTCGGATTGGGGTCTGCAACTCGACCCCATGAAGTTGGATTCGCTAGTAATCGCGTATCAGCAATGACGCGGTGAATACGTTCCCGGGCCTTGTACACACCGCCCGTCAAGCCATGGAAGTTGGGGGTACCTAAAGTATGTAACCGCAAGGAGCGTCCTAGGGTAAAACCGATAACTGGGGCTAAGTCGTAACAAGGTAGCCGTACCGGAAGGTGCGGCTGGAATACCTCCTTTCTGGAGTAGCACCACCTACCCGCCTCGCAGCATGATATTTC
>NZ_SJSN01000056.1 GCF_004331675.1 Pedobacter frigidisoli
GTAAGCAGCCTACCAAGTACATCTTTTAAATAACTTTCACGATGTTTTTCTTTGCATAAAAGAAATATATGAGAACATCAGAAGAAAAAATGTTAGCAGTTGAGGCTTGGCGCACCAGTGGGCTTAGCCAGAATGAATACTGCAAGACCCTTGGAGTCAAACGTACCACTTTTGCCAACTGGGTATCGCGCAATAGACGAAAACAAGCTGTTCCCAATTTTGTTAGAGTTACCATCCCTCCAGTTGCTATTTCGACAGCTGTAGAGGTTATTTACCCAAACGGAGTAATTATCAAGGCATCCGGTAATGACCTGAAAATGCTATCGCATTTAATAAAGCTGTACTAGCTATGTTTTCATTGAGTTCTTCCCATATTTATCACCTCTATAAGCCCGGGTGTGACATGCGCAAAAGTTTTGACGGCCTCTGCGGGCTGGTCAGTTCCGAGCTGGGCGGCTCCCCTACAAGTGGGGATGTGTTCATTTTTCTTAATAAAAGTGGCACACGCATCAAGCTTCTCCACTGGGAGCATGGAGGTTTTGTACTGTATTATAAAAGACTTGAAAGTGGTACTTTTCGCCGTCCCACCAAAGATGGTAATCTTATATCCTGGAGCGATCTTGTTCTGATGGTTGAAGGTATACACGTGGTGAGGAGTATAACGAAAAAACGGTATTCATTAGTCTAAAAACACACTTTTTACTTGCCCAAGCCATGGCTTTTTTGTATTTTTATGGTATGGAAACGGCACTGGAAAACTTATCAAAGGATGATCTTTTAAAGATCATTTCCGCCCGTGACCAGATTATTTCCGAGCATAAAAAAGTTATTCAGGATAATGAAAAAGTTATTCAGAATCATGAGAAAGTTATTCAGGACCATGAAAAGATTATGCTCAATAATGAAACTGCCATTCTTGAAAATCACAGTACTATCTCGGCGCTGGGTGAGCAGGTAGACTACCTGAAAGCACAGGTTGCCATGTACAAACGCATGCAGTTCGGACAGAAGCGTGAACGCTTTGAGGGTGATCCAAACCAGGCAATGCTTCCCTTTGAAACTCCTGTTCAGATGACCTTATTACAGCAGGAAGAGGTCAAACAAAGGATAGAATATGTGCGCAAGCGCCCAAATCACCATGGACGTGCAAAGTTACCATCCCACCTTCCCGTAGAAGAGATTGAGATCCATCCCCAGGGTGATCTTACAGAAATGGTGTGTATTGGAAAAGAGATTACAGAGGAACTGGAATGTGAACCGGCACGCTTTTTCATCAAGCGTTATATCCG
>NZ_SJSN01000057.1 GCF_004331675.1 Pedobacter frigidisoli
ATATCCTGAGACAACTGGTTATCTCAAGACTAGATCAGCCTATGAGCAAATCTGCAACGATTGAATACCTGAAGGCACATTTTGACGAAGATCTTCATTTGGGTAAAATCTATCGTTATATGGATAAGCTCTATAATACGCAACAGGAATCCATTCAAAAAATCAGCGTTGAACATACCAGAAAGATATTGGGAGGGAAAATTGGCTTGATGTTTTATGATGTAACCACACTTTATTTTGAGTCAGATTATGGGGATGGCTTTAGGGAGCCTGGTTTTTCTAAAGATGGTAAGCACAGCCAACCTCAAATCGTATTAGGGCTATTAGTGAGCGAGGATGGATACCCCTTATCTTATTCTATGTTTAATGGTACACAATATGAGGGGCACACTATGATTCCCATTGTAGATGATTTTGTAAGACGATTTAAGCTGGATGATTTTGTCCTGGTCGCTGATTCTGGATTAATAAACAAGAAGAATATCGATTTTCTTAAGGCACAGGGATACAAGTATATTATAGGTGCACGCATAAAAAATGCAAATAAGGTACAAAGAGATTGGTTGCAGTCGCTTGATAAGGTCGAAGGTCATTTTAATGAAACAACGGTTGCACATGGAAGATTGATAGTAGGCTACTCTGAAAAACGGGCAAAAAAGGATGCTCATAACCGTATCAAGGGAATTAATCGTCTGGAGAAAGCATTTAAGGCAGGTACCATTTCTAAGGAAAATATAAACAAGCGCGGGTATAACAAGTTCCTGGTGATTTCAAAAGATGTCCAGGTAACAATAGACAAAAGCAATGTAGAAGAGGATGCTAAATGGGATGGATTGAAGGGGTACATTACTAATACTGAATTACCCGCTGYAGAGGTCTACAATCAATATAGTAGCTTGTGGCAGGTTGAACGTGCTTTTAGGATTACCAAGGGGACGATTGAAATGAGACCGATGTTCCACTTTACTCCCAAACGAATAGAAGCTCATGTATGTATCTGTTTTGTAGCTTATAAGGTCTATAAAGAACTAGAACGTATACTAAAGAATAATCGGTATAAGATCAGTGTAGATAAGGTCTTGGAAGTTGCTAAGACGGTCACAACACTGAAAATAAAATTACCAAACAGCGGAAAGATCATGAGTAAAACAATGATTATTACCGAAAGACAGAAAGCAATCGAACCACTATTTTCCGATGATTTTTGGAAATCTCAATTTGGGTGACGCATTGGCGAAGTCAGG
>NZ_SJSN01000058.1 GCF_004331675.1 Pedobacter frigidisoli
GCTCGCCACTACTTAGGAAATCATTGTTATTTTCTCTTCCTCTGCTTACTTAGATGTTTCAGTTCGGCAGGTTTGCTCATTATATGTGACATGTCTTCAACATGCCGGGTTGCCCCATTCGGAAATCTCCGGATCAATTCATATTTGCAGATCCCCGAAGCTTATCGCAGCTTATCACGTCCTTCATCGCCTCTGAGAGCCAAGGCATCCCCCGTGTACTCTTTATTACTTTCTTCTACCTGTACGCCTTTTGCGCCGTACGGTATGCTTTTTCTGCTCTTGTCATGATGTCTCATTCCCGACTTTACGTCGGGAGAGCACAAACACAACAGTCGCCTATTGTTGTTTGCTCTTCTTTTTTAACTTCTTCCAATATGTCAAAGAACTTTGCCAAGATCAGGTAAGGGGTATCAGGTTGCAGGTTTCATTGCCTGCGCCCAAGCCCTCAGCTTAAACTTGTTAGTAGAGAGTACCGGTCTCGAACCGTTCCATATACATTATATATACGTGCCCCAATGGCGTCTTCCTCTTATTTCCTAGTTATGTCAATGTATATTATCTATCCCGATAATAAGGTATGTAATGTTGTGGAGAATAACGGAGTCGAACCGTTGACCTCCTGCGTGCAAGGCAGGCGCTCTAGCCAGCTGAGCTAATCCCCCAAAAGGATCCAATGTGTAGTCCCGTCCAGATTTGAACTGGAGACCCCTACATTATCAGTGTAGTGCTCTAACCAGGCTGAGCTACGGGACTGTTGATCTTAGGGTCCGCTTGAGCATGCAGTATATAGTATCTTACCGCTACTGCTTTCCCTTGGCTTTCCCCATCTTCCGTCCGTTATGCCGTTGCTGCTAGGCTATTGCACACCGCTGTCTTCTGGGTGCTTATTCTCTTGTTTCTCTTTTTTTGAAATATCATGCTGCGAGGCGGGTAGGTGGTGCTACTCCAGAAAGGAGGTATTCCAGCCGCACCTTCCGGTACGGCTACCTTGTTACGACTTAGCCCCAGTTATCGGTTTTACCCTAGGACGCTCCTTGCGGTTACATACTTTAGGTACCCCCAACTTCCATGGCTTGACGGGCGGTGTGTACAAGGCCCGGGAACGTATTCACCGCGTCATTGCTGATACGCGATTACTAGCGAATCCAACTTCATGGGGTCGAGTTGCAGACCCCAATCCGAACTGTGAACGGCTTTGTGAGATTCG
>NZ_SJSN01000059.1 GCF_004331675.1 Pedobacter frigidisoli
CCTTAACGATTACCCCGTTTGGATAGACAACATCGATAAGTGTTGGTGTGATAACAGTTGTGGCAGTAACCCTGACAAAGTTAGAAACAGCCCTTTTCCGTTTGTTGCGGGATACCCAATTGGCAAAAGTGGTGCGTTTTACCCCAAGGGTCTTACAATATTCCTGCTGGGTCATGCCACTTACACGCCAAGCCTCAACGGCTAACATTTTTTCTTCTGATGTTTTCATGAATTTATTTTTTTTCAAAGAAAAACATCTGGAGGGTCAATTAAAATATGGACTTCGTAGGCTGCTTACATGCATTTGTCGAAATGTTATAAAAAACTCTTCGACAAACTCAGAATGATAAATCACACAAATATTAAATGCGTATTATTTTATTTCGATTCGTGACGACACGAACCGAGGCGTGAGCATTTGTCCTAATTTCTCCCGCAGATTAATGAGATCTACGCTGATCAAATCAGCGATAATCCTCTTAATCTATGGGATTGTTTTTCGAGCTGTCGCATCGAGCTTGTCGAAATGTTCAGATTACCAACGTCTTTTCGACTGAGGCGCAGCGGAATGGATAAATCTTTGAACTGTGGACTTTCGGTTCAAAGATTTCTCGGCTTCACTCGAAATGACGGTTTTTTTGAATCATCCTATAATGCATTTGTCGAAATGTTATAAAAAACTCTTCGACGAACTCAGAATGAAAAATCACACCAAGATTATGTCTATTATTTTGTTTCGATTCTTGAGGATACGAACCAAGGCGTTTTTTTTTAACTCTCACATTGAGCCTGTCGAAAATGCTTTAAAACGTTCTGCGACAAGCTTAAAATGAAAGCTTCTAATTAGTTTCTCTCCACGAATTCTTCGTAAGCAGCCTACGAAGTCCATATTTTAATTGACCCTCCAGATGTTTTTCTTTGAAAAAAAATAAATTCATGAAAACATCAGAAGAAAAAATGTTAGCCGTTGAGGCTTGGCGTGTAAGTGGCATGACCCAGCAGGAATATTGTAAGACCCTTGGGGTAAAACGCACCACTTTTGCCAATTGGGTATCCCGCAACAAACGGAAAAGGGCTGTTTCTAACTTTGTCAGGGTTACTGCCACAACTGTTATCACACCAACACTTATCGATGTTGTCTATCCAAACGGGGTAATCGTTAAGG
>NZ_SJSN01000006.1 GCF_004331675.1 Pedobacter frigidisoli
CTTTATGATGGCAGCCTTCAAATCGACAACAACCTGGTAGAAAATGCAATAAGACCGGTGAGCCTGGGCAGGAAAAACTATCTCTTTGCAGGAAGCCACGAAGCGGCGCAAAGATCAGCAATGATCTATTCTTTCTTTGCGATCTGCAAAAAACATGAGGTTAATCCCTACAAGTGGCTTAAATACACGCTGGAAAATATTATGTCCATAAACCACAAGAAAATTAAAGACCTGTATCCACAGAACTTTAAAAATATAAATGGTTAATTAAATATGTACTTTATAGGCTGCATACTGTTTTGTCGTGTTTGCCATTATTGTTTGTGTCGTAATGGCCGGTAATAATTATAATTCCTGTTGTCTTGTTAACTACCCAAGTGCTTACAAATAATTTACTGTCAGTTAGTTGAGTTTTTTGTTTTCCGTCTGTTGATAAAACTATAATTTGAATTGGATCATCCCAGTCAATTCCTTTCTTTCCGTCTAAGTCAACAGTCTGTGCTGAAACAAGTAAAGAATTAATTCCTAAGCTGTCAATTTTTATTTGTTCAACTTTCTGAAATACCCTTCGTTTGGAAAGTCAACTTGGTTTGTCTGTCCATTTTTTGTGTCAATAAATAAAAGGTATCTATTTTTAAAACCTTCCGTTTTACCCCAATTTTCAATTCGAGCAATCACATATCCAGTTCCTTCAACTTCTGTCAGCTTGTTAAAACTTACATAATTGTATTTGTCTTGTCCATACGTTGTCAAGGCGAAAGTTGTCAAGATAATTAAAAGTATGTGCTTCATTTTTTTAGTTTAAGTCTTTTATACTATTTTAAATATACAAAAGATAAATCCTGTCACTTTCGTTAAAGTGTTAAAACATGTTAAAGAAAAAAGGTTTTAATTTATATATAATTGATAGACAGGACGCCCTTATAATATCCATAGTAGTGAAATCACAAAAACAAAAAAGTGGTTCGAGAAAATGTCAGTCAAGTTCACAGAAAACCTCACAGAAATGTGAGTTTTTTTGCTTAAGCCTTTTATAGATTTAAACGTATCTCTATTTTGGATTAATGGACAGACCTTTTTCCTCACGGATAAGCTGAAAAAGGTGATCAGGGCGAACGATTAAATAATCCTCATTAAGTGAATTAGCCACATTTTTGAAACTTGTTGGCGAAATATTGGTCCATGGCTGGGCCTGTATAATTATAAAACGAGGCGAGTTTTTATTCCAACCTTTTGAAGCAGCGGCAATATGATTTTTCATTGCCTGCTCATTTGTGCAGTAATTACAGGAAAGCGCCATTCCAGGTAAACTATCATTATAAATAGTGAGTCCACCTCCTGTGTTCTGAGCAGTTACACCAAGTAACGATTTTGCCTGAGTAGCATAAATTTTTCCCACGTTGGGATTGATTCCACCAACAATAGTATTCCAAATGGTGATGACCCTTAAACCCGCTCGATTATTATAGTCCTCAGTTTTAGCAGCGAACTGTTTTAATAAATTTTCATCCGGCCACTTGTTAGGATAAGTGTAACCATATCCAGAGGGTCCAGAAATCAGATTATCATTATTAGTGGAAGATTGCCAATAGTAATTTAGTGCGCCAGGCATTGCATCAAGCATAGCCGGAGAAACCGTCCATCCCATTGGGACAGCACCACGATCTGGATTATTCCAAAGTTTGCGCATCAGGTGTTCTGTAAATTGTAAATTGTCGCCATCACTTAAAATGAATGCAACATAGATCTTATTTTTGAGTGCTGGTTTTGGCGGAATTGGTTTTATTTTTACTTTTCTAGATGTACCGCTATGAACGCTGAGGTTAGAACACCAGTCACTTGCAATGGTAGCAATACCATACTGTGAAGCCCGCTCTACTCCCGGCCCTTCCTGTGGCCACCAACCCATAAAGCTCGAACCTGGAGACATAGAAGATAAAAATTTGTTTAGCAACTCACTTTCGCCAGTAATTTTTGGGTCGAGCCATATTACCGCTACACCCAATGCCGCTGCGTATTCACGGAGAGCTGCTTTATGCGCATTAGGATTTAGCCCGATTAGCAAACGGTGATCAAGATTTGGCCAATACACATCATATAGTGATTGATAAACTTCAAGCTTACTACTAAATTTCCCTCTTAAATCTAACAGTATGGGCAAATTATAAGGTGCAGCAGTTAATTTAGATAATAATAGTGGCGATACAATCAAGGCATTTTTACTTTTTGCAAGTACTGTGGCTAGATTTATGGTGTGTGTTTGGGCGGTATCATAAACGATCAAACCCGAAATTTCGTTTCGGTATTTAGTAATCAAATCCCATTTATCTGCCGGTTCAGACCATTTTAAACCCAAAGACTGCAGCCAAGTATGCGGCCCCTCACCGAAAGCATCACCTTCATAAGAAAAAATACGTGGTTTTGTTTTGTTCACGATACCTTTAAGAGATGCAAATAAATACATTTCTGCTGCAGAATAAAACGATTTTTGACGAAGCGTGATTAAATCCTGAACTTTTGCGGGTGCTGCAAAAGATGGAAGCAGCTGATCTTTTGGCCATTTAACCTGAGCAATAGATGGTATTACTAATAAAATGATCAAAAGAAAACCTATCGCTTTAACTCTTAGTATTTTAATCAGTTTAATCATTAACTAAATATAGGGTTAAACTATTACTAATTTATGTAGTTGTAGAAAATCGTATTTAATCCTATGCAAACTTTTTTCTCAACCATTTCCGAACCGGCTCATCATACCATTTCAATGAGGCGTAAGCCAAAGCAATTCCACCTATTAGAATCAGTAAAGCATAAGGCCATGCCTCTACTATAGTTACGCCTTTATTATTGCTGATCCATGCCACATAGAAATAGACTAACGGGTAATGCACAAGGTAAAGAGAATAGGATATATCACCTAAAAATTTGCATATCTTATTTTCTCTTTGAGTTTGAATCACCCCACTAGCACCAAGATACACGATAAGCGGAAAAATGAAAATAATGCAAATAGACTCATAGATCCCGTTCATCCAAAGATGTGCTGCACCCCCAATTCGAGGCATATAAAGCACCATAGCAATTAATAGGCTACACAATAAGAAAGCGTTTTTAATTCGGGTAGGTTTTGCAATTCGTGAAAGTAACAAGCCAGCAAAGAAAGGGAACATAGTTCGGGTAAGCCCAATACGTACCTGTTCTACATTTAATGTCCAGCCACCACTTACATCGCCGTTAGTGATAGCCAAGTGTGCGAGTGCTATGGCCGCGATGCCTACTAAGATACACAAGGCAGTTTTTGAAAATTTCCTGATCCAGACCGCATAAAGAATATTGGCAATGTATTCAAAAAACAATGACCATCCCACGCTATTCAGTGGGTGCATTTCTTCCCAGCCACGTATATCAAGCGATAATGGTACGGGTAAAATAGTGTAACCAATTAGCATCACCAGCAGCATCTTCCAAATGGGAATAGTATGAATAAGTGGCCATATTGTAGAATCGGTATAATAAAACCCAATAGCGCCAAGCGTCATTCCCAAAATTACCATTGGTTGAAGACGTACAATACGGCGCTTAAAGAAATTGCCGACTGTCATTTTATTCCACCTATCATCGTAGGCATAGCCCATTACAAACCCTGATAATAAAAAGAAAAAATCTACTGCCAAATAACCGTGATTAACCAAAATATCCAAATGTCCGGTGCCTAGAGGTTCGGTAAGGTGAAAAGTAACAACGATTATGGCTGCGACACCACGTAGTCCATCTAAAATAGGGTAATGTGGCTTGGTGGCCAACTCTTTATTTTGGTCAATTATCATGCATTTTAAAAATTGCAATTTGCAAAAAATAGCTCACATTCAGCTATCAGAATATTTTTTTGTTTAAGCTAATAAAGTAAGAAATGCATTTTTTAATATTACGAATCTAACGACTTTACAATCGATAAAATGATATTAATACCAATTCCGGAAGCAAGGCTAACCGAAGGTAAGAACAAGATTACCGTCGTTCAAATCTCAATATTGCAAAAAACTGATTTCTGCGGTATCAGAAATCAGCTCTAAATTATCAAAAAGATTTATGGTGTTAAGGAATCAAATGTGCAGCTTTCAATTTCTTGAAGAGCTTATAAAAAGCCTCTTCAGTATCTTGGTAAATGGTAAAGCCCAATTTTCTACTCTTCGACATATCGGTCATCACCTCAATCGGTCTTCCCAAATCTAAATCGGTATGCCATGCCGTTGCCAAAAGACTTAACGATTGTTCTTTTAGTTGGTATTTTTCGGCCATTCGCTTCCAAGTTTCGGCATCATCTGCCATCTCTAGTTCCAATGGATGTACCTCACCATCAAAACCTATAACCTCAATATCGAAGTAATTAGCCAAGCGATTCCATAATCTGTTCCACCGAAATACATCGCCATTCACAATATTAAATGCCTCATTTTTAGCAGCATCTGTTGTAGATGCCCAAATTAGGTGCTCAGCCAGAATACCAGCATCTGTTACATCAGATAAGCCATTCCATTGTGCAGCAGAACCTGGCCATGTAAACTTACCTCTGGTTTCCTTACAAATGCTAGCATAAACAGCAAGTGTTGTTCCCATATTCATGGCATTACCAACAGCCATTCCGATAACGGTATGCGGCCTATGAATACTCCAAGTAAAGCCATCACGTTTTGCTGCTGCATAAACCTCATCTTCCTGTGCGTAGTAAAAGTTTTCTAAATCCAGTCTAGGGTGCTCTTCCCTTAATGGTGTTTCAGGTAAAAAACCTGCTTTCGCATAGGCTTCGAATGGGCCGAGGTAATGCTTTAAACCTGTAACAAGCGCCACATGTTCTACCGATTTCCCAGCAGACAGTGCCGTGAGAATATTCTTAACCATTAATCCATTAACCCTGATGTTTTCGGCTTCGGTTTCGTTACGCATCCAAGTGGTAATGTAAACATGCGTAGGTCTAATATCAGCGATGGCTACTCTTAGGCTTTCAAGATCCAAAAGATCGGCTTTTATAGGTTTAAGTTCTTTATTTTCGGTATTTGGGGTACGTGCAAGTCCGTAAGTTTCCCAGCCTTTTGATATTAATTTATCGGCCAAATTACTTCCTGCAATGCCACTTGCTCCTACTACTAACGCTACTTTTTTCATATATTATTTTTTTTGTGATGTTCAAAAATCCCTTACAAAATTAGAGATGTTTGCTTAGCCAGCTATTGATCTGTATCATATAATAAACTTGATTCAGATCAAGCGCCAATGCATTTTGGAAGTACCTGATTACCGATGAAAGAATTACCTTTGAGATTAAGATTAAAATATGATTGATATACTTTTTAAGCATATTCGGGAAAAGGTTTCACTTGCGATAACAGACGAAGCGCTGGTAAAGTCTTTTTTTATCGAAAAGAAATTAAGGAAAAGACAATACTTGCTTCAAGAAGGAGACGTGTGTAAATATTTAGCCTTTGTGGCCACAGGACTTATCCGCACCTATAATATTGATGCAAAGGGCGATGAACACATGAGTCTTTTTGGCTGGGAAGGTTGGTGGATTTCCGATTTCAATAGTTTTTTATCGGGCGAACCCGCAGTTTTTAACATTGATGCTATTGAAGACACTACACTTTTAACGATTTCATTGGCCAACTATGAAGCGCTTAATTTAGCTGTACCAGTAATGGATCGTTATTTCCGCATCCTATATCAAAATAGTTTGGTGACTAAGGAAAAAAGACTCATGAGTTCGATTAGTTATACCGCTGAAGAAAAATATGTAGGGTTAGTGAGTTCAAATCCACAGATGATAGAGCGAATACCACAAAACCTTGTGGCTTCATATTTAGGTATTGCTCCCGAAACATTAAGCAGAATTAAGAAAAAACTTGTTCTTCGTAAATAAGGCTAATCATTCTAACGTTGTATAAGTGCATTTATTTTTTTGCCCTCAGCGATTACTGCCTGATTAATTTCCTTTACCCTTTTTACATCCATTTTTTCCACCGTTCGATCATAAGTCAGCAGTCCATTAACCTCATGTTCCACATCAGTGGTTTGAGTGTAAACTGCAACACTTAGGCCTTTGTATTTCATCAACTGCTCAACCTGACTCATCAGCAGCACGTATTTATCCGTTAGTGCAGCTTGGGTTGGCTCGTAAGCATAAGCATTATTCTCTACAGGCCACATGTGGTCTCGCACGAAAAGCCCAACACCTCCAAACTCACCGAGTGAAGCCGCTCTTTTATCATCGGGTTGAGATGCATCATTAGGACCGATATAAATATGGGTGTCAACAAAATCTCCGTTCCCTGGGTCACCAGCTGCTTTTTGATAGCCCGGGTTGTTGTTGAATCCTGAGTTCCCGTTAACTAATCTGGAAGGATCGTATTTTTTTACCCAGTCTGTAATTTGTGGTACATCGAAAGCGCCCCAGTTTTCGTTAAAAGGTATCCAAGCAATAATGGAAGGGGAATTATAATGTTCATCCATAACTGCTTTAAGTTCTTTACGAAATGCTGGACGTACCCTTGCGGTATCTTCGTTTTGATACCATATTGCGGGCATATCCTGCCACAAGAGCATTCCCAATTTATCTGCCCAATAATAGAAACGCTTAGGCTCGGTTTTCATGTGCTTACGAATAAGGTTGAAGCCTGCTTTTTTAGTAAATTCAACATCAGATTTAAGCGCCGCTTCTGTTGGGGCAGTGAGAATTCCATCTGGCCAATAGCCTTGGTCGAGCAAGCCGACCTGCATTATAAATTTTCCATTGAGCAATGGACGAATAATGCCAGCTACCTTGCCCAATTTAATCTCCCGCATACCAAAGTAGCTGTTAATTTCATCTGTAATTTTCCCATCATTATCTTTGAGTGTAATTTTCAAATCATAAAGAAAAGGATCTTCCGGCGACCATAGCTTTGGGTTTGAGATGGGCAGATAAAAAACTTTCCCAGAGCTTCCTGAAGTTTGTGAAACGATCTTGCTGCCATCAAGCGCTACCGCAGATAAATTGGATGAACCAGCATCAACAGTTATCTGAAGTCTACTATGCTCGATATCAGGCAAGAGCCTTATATTTTTAATATGGACTGAACTAACGGGTTCGAGCCACACGCTTTGCCAAATACCCGAGCTATAGGTATAATCACCTCTAGGTCCATTTTTTCCTGATGGCATACGCCCATCGTTTGAATCGAAAGCAGCAACAATTAGTTCATTACTTCCACTCTTAAGCAAAGAAGTGATATCAAGTGAAAAGGCATCAAATCCCCCAGCATGAGATCCTGCAACTTTTCCATTTACAAATACAGTTGCGTCATAGTCAACTGCCTCAAAATTAATCAGTACGTTCTTGCCGTTCCAACTCTGGGGAATTTCGAAACGCTTACGGTACCACATATTAATTTCTTGCTTGCGCTCAATTCCTGAAATAACCGCCTCGGGACAGTAAGGCACTAGGATCTGCTCAGATTTTCCGCTAAAATCAGTTGGGATTTTGGGATATAGTGCGGAAGCTTTGTCTTTGCCTCCAATATAGTCCCATTTGCCATTTAACGACTTCCACTCCTTGCGCAAAAGTTGAGGACGCGGATATTCTGGAAATGGATTTACAGCCAACATTGCTTCGCTTGTCCATTTTGTAGGCAATTTTGCAATCTGGGCAAATACATTTCCAGAAAAAACTCCATGTAGCAAAATCGTAAAGCAAATGATAAATAAATTTCTATTTCTCATAAATTAATTCTCCTCTTTGTTTTTTGGTTGTCGGCTTAAAGCTTTCATTTCTGTTTCAATTCCTTTATCACCTTGCTGCTTCATAAATAACGCCAACTGATTTTTTAGCAGCTTTTTTGTATTACTATATTTAGCATCAGCAGCGATATTATTCAAGTTATAGGGATCATTAATCACATCGTACAATTCCTCTTCCGGTCGAATAACATATCCTTGGCTACGTTCTGGATTTGTATCCATCCATTGCTTAAAAAGATTAGAACTGGTGAGTACATTTGAGAATTTCTCCTTAAAATTAAGGTTACGAATATATAGATATTGTGCTGTTCGAACTGATCGAATTGCATAAGCGTCGCTCCCTTTAATAATTCCTCTGGTGGTTTGTTCGCCATAAACAAAATCGCTGTGGTGGTTGGTTTCACCAAATAGAACATTGGTAAAGCTCTTTCCATCAAATCCATTTTTACCTAAACCATCTACCGAACCCGTATTCATTTTTTCTGGTTTTCCACCGGCCATTTCTATCAATGTTGGCAAAATATCACAATACTGCATCATTGCCGCACTTCTAGTATTGGGTTTAACTTTACCTGGCCACTTCACAATAAAGCCAGATCGAAGTCCTTGATCATATAAAGTCCATTTGGAAAAAGGGAACGAATTACCTTGTTCGGTAGCAAATAGGATGATTGTATTTTCTTCTTGCCCACTTCGTTTCACCATTTCCAAACAAACGCCAACCAAACTGTCGAGGTAAGTAATTTCTGCAAAATACTTTGCCATTTGCTTCCGTGTAATTTTAGTATCGACCATGTTTGGCTTCAGCTTAATTTTCTCAGGATCGTAAGCGCTTTGATCGCCGCGTGTCCAAGGCTCGTGAGGCTGGTTACTCGTAAACATCAAAAAGTAAGGCTTTCCCTTTGATTGCTGAATGTATTGTTCCGCCCTACTTAAATCGACATCGATCCCGTTGCCGTTATCATGATCTCGTCCTCCCAAAAAATCAAATGGATAAGCTTCCATTGGTGCGTAATGCCGTTTTCCAATCAATGCGGTATTATATCCTTGTGCCTGCAAGTAAACTGGCAACGTTTTTATGCCATCATAAATCATGGTATGGTTTGGATAAGCGCCGTTTCTAACGGGTCCGAGGCCAGTAAGCAAAGATTGCCTTGTTGGTGAACAAACCGGCACCATATTAAACATATTATCGATGCACATCCCTTCTGCAGCGAGTTTATCTAAATTGGGCGTATGCACTTGTTTACTTCCAAACGGACCGATATCGTTCATCGAAAGATCATCGCCCATAATGAAAATGATATTCGGTTTTTGTGCCTGATGAACAATTGCATCAGGATTCTTGTATCGAAAAGCACTGATTACCAAGCAAGCAATCAACATTAAAACAATTAAAGAAAAGGAATTTTTCATCATCATTATTGTGTAATTACTTCAACTTTTCCACCGTTCTTAAATAAATTGTGAGGAACAAAATAACCATTATTTACTTTACCATCAACCTTTATGGAAGTTATTCCTCTGCCCTTTCCAGGCTTAGATATCGTTAACATTTTCCCGTTGCTTGTTCTCCATTTCACTTCATCAAAAAGTGGTGCAGTTACAATGTATTCAGGATCTGTTGCCGAAAAAGGATACAAACCCAAAGCGCTGAAAACGTACCATGATGACATTTCACCAGCATCGTCCATACCAGAAAGGGCTAAACCATCTGCTCCTATTCCGTAGAGCTCATTCAAGATTTTATCGATAATTTTCTGAGATTTTTCAGGCTTGCCAATAAAGGTATAAGCAAAAGGCGCTTCGTGATCGGGCTGATTTCCTTGGCAATATTGGCCAATCATCGTTTCTACATTTCTGGCAATGTATTTCGGGTTCCAAGGTAAGGTAAATAATGAATCTAGTTTCGATTCGAAACCTTTTGCACCGCCGTACAATTCGATTAAACCTTTCATATCATGAGGCGCATAAAATGAAACTTGCCAAGCATTTGCCTCACGATACATGTATTCATAATAGGGATATTGCGGATTAAAAGGCTTAATCCAGTCGCCATTTTCTAATTTTCCCCTCATAAAACGGGTTGATGGATCGAACATGTTCTTGTAGTTTTTTGATCTCGCCATCAACGTTTTATAATTCGCAGAATCGCCCAACTTCTTGGCTATTTGCGCCAGTGAATAATCATCGTACGAGTATTCCAAGGTTTTAGAAACACCCGCTTTGGCCTTAGTTTCTACATGAGGATTTTTAACATCGGGATCAGAAATGTAGCCTTTTTCAATATATTCTTTAATGAAAGGACGAGCGCCGCCCTCTACATTTGCATTCCTTAAAAATACTTGATACGCACTATTGATATCAAAATTATCAATCCCTCGTAAATAAGCGCCAGCAACCGATGAAGTTCCGTGATCACCATGGAAAAACGTAGGCATAAAACCTCGTTTCTCGCCAACATCAATCATCGATTTTATTACATCAGTTGTAACATCTGGCGTAATTAATCCCAATAAAACATCCTTGTTGCGGTAAGTATCCCAAAGGGATGGTTCGGTGTAATACCTAAAATCTGCTTTGGTAATTTTACCCTTAGCATCCTTAAATTCTCCATTTACATCACTCCGTAATGCAGGCCATAAGAATGATCGATACAGGCAAGAATAAAGCATTTCCTTTTGCTTATTTGTGCCTCCTTTTACTTGAATGGCAGATAAAAGCGTTTCCCAAGTTTGGGTAGCTTCATTTTTAATTTCATTAAATGTTTTGTTACCGATTTCCTTTTCTAGATTTTGCTTCGCATTTTCTACGCTTACGAAAGACAAGCCAATTTTTAATTCGACTGGTTTATTTGTACCATTTGCTAAATGAATAATTGTATTTCCACTGCGTTTGCCCTCTTCTGTTTTAATTAATTTTTCGATTTTGGTATTGATAGTAGCGTAAAAGAAAACATTTTCTCCGCCCTGAAATCCTTGAATAGTAAAGTCTCCAACTTGTTCCATATTCCAAGTAGAAACGCGACTATTCGCCTTGCCCATATCGAATAGAATTTGCCTATCTGTTCCGTTTTTATATTCGTATTGATGGAAACCACACCTCAAAGTTGAAGTTAGGTTAACATTCACTTTATAATCTTCTAAATAAACCTGATAAAAACCAGGTGATGAGCTTTCCTTTTGATGAGAAAATTTTGATCCGAACTTTTCTGCAGGATTAGACATAGGTAAAATCGGAATATTGCAAAGGTTCCAATGGCCTTTATTGGTGTGCGTAAAACCTAAAATTACGTTATCTTCGTATTCGTAACCCGCACCAGATCCGTACTCCGTTATTGGGCTTAATTGTACCATGGCATTTGGCAAAGAACTGCCCGGAAAAGTAAGTCCAGCCCACGATCTCCAACCATTAGGCAATTCATAACCCAATATTTTTGGATCGGTTAAAGGCGCCGTACCTATAAAAGTGTTTACGTATTTTGTTAAGGAAGTTTTCTGTTGACTTTGAACGCTATTTGATGCGAATAAAAGCACCGTTAGCACAATAAAAAAATGTTTGGTTAGGGTGTTCATTTGTTCTAAATCGTTTTAGTATGTGTAGTTCAAATATATAAATTCAAATAAGTGTTGAAACAAAATATCAGAATCGTTACTGAAAAAGACCTCATCAATATGGCCAAACCAAGCTACTCTCATTCAATAATTATATATTTGAGTACACCAAATAAAACCGAAAATGCTTTTGAAACTCAAGCAAATCATCAACTGTGCAGTTTTTTCATGCTTACTCCTATCTTTTTCAAATCCACTATCCGCTCAGAATAAAAGCAAGCTTATTATTTGGGATGATAAACCAGCAACCACTTGGATGACAGAAGCCTACCCTATCGGTAATGGCCGAATTGGGGGAATGGTTTTTGGAGGAGTAGCACAGGAACATATTCAATTTAACGAAAACAGCCTTTGGACTGGCGACGAAAACGACCGTGGAATGTACCAGGCTTTTGGTGATTTATTTATCGATTTTGATCAGGCAGATAAAAACTTTTCGAACTACCGAAGGGAATTAAATCTTGCTGATGCGCTACATTCCATCAGCTATACGCAGGGAAAAATCAATTATAAAAGAGAATATTTTTGCAGCTTTCCAGATAAGGTGATGGTGTTGCGATTGACAGCCAGCGAAAAGAAAGCTTATTCGGCTACGATCAGGCTTAAAAATGCACATCGAGGGTTGATCACTGTAAATGGAAATACAATCCAATTTAATGGAACACTGCCAAACGGTATGAACTACGAGGCAAAAGCTGTTGTAAAAATTGAGAATGGAAATAGCAATCATGTTAAGGATGATGACGGAGAGCGACTAAAAATTACCAATGCTGACGCCATCACCATTATTTTTACTGCAGCTACTAACTACAGCAATAAACGAGAACAAAACTGGAAAGGTGAAGAACCCGAACCAAAAATTGAGCGCATTTTTAGTAAGGTCAACAACAAATCTTACAAGCAATTGCTACAAAATCATATTCAGGATTATCAAAAATTATTTAATCGCCTAACGATAAATCTTGGCTCAACGCCGCCCAGTGAAAATATTTTGCCAACTTACAAACGATTAATCAATTATAAAAAAACAGCAGATCCGGAATTGGAGTCTTTAATTTTTCAATATGGAAGATATCTTTTAATCAGTTCTTCTCGGCCTGGTGGCTTGCCTGCAAATTTGCAAGGACTTTGGAACGAAAGCAACACGCCACCTTGGGGAAGCGATTATCACTCCAACATTAACATTCAAATGAATTATTGGCTGGCCGAACCGACTAATCTTTCTGAATGTCAAATTCCTTATTTAGATTACATCAATAGTATGCGAGAAGTGAGTAAAATGCATACTCAAAAAGAATACCCTAATACTCGCGGCTGGACAGTTAGAACAGAAAATAATATTTTTGGAGGCATGAGCTTCCTTTGGAATACCCCTGGAAGCGCTTGGTATGCTCAGGCTTTGTGGGAGCATTATGCTTTTACTAAAGATAAGAATTACCTAAAAACCTTTGCCTATCCTATTATAAAAGAGATTTCTGAATTTTGGGATGACCACTTGAAACGCAGACCAGATGGAACATTGGTTTCTCCATTAGGTTGGTCGCCAGAGCATGGACCAACCGAGGATGGCGTAACACACGATCAGCAAATTGTTTATGATCTATTTACAAATTACATTGAAGCCGCAGGAATTTTAGGAATTGATTCTGCCTATAAAAACCACATTGCTGATTTGAAAGCACATCTCTTAAAACCAAAAATTGGCAAATGGGGACAATTACAGGAATGGGAAACCGATCGTGATGATCCAAAAGACCAACACAGGCACATATCTCATCTTTTTGGTTTGCATCCGGGAAGAGAAATTAGCACCATAAAAACTCCAGAATTGGCGCAAGCTGCAAAGGTAAGTTTAATGGCTCGTGGCGATGAATCTACGGGTTGGTCTATGGCTTGGAAGATGAATTTTTGGGCGAGATTACAAGATGGAAACCATACTTATAAAATATTACAAAATTTTATTACACCGGTAGGCGGCTCAGGAACAGATTATAATAAAGGCGGAGGGATCTATTCAAACCTATTTTGCGCACATCCACCCTTTCAAATTGATGGAAATTTTGGTTATACCGCAGGGATTTCTGAAATGCTTTTGCAAAGCCAAGCTGGAGAACTACAGTTTTTACCTGCCTTACCCGATAAATGGGCATTTGGTAGCATACAAGGCTTAAAAGCAAGGGGAAATTTTGAAATCACAGATCTCCAATGGAAAAATGGTAAAGTAATTTCTTTGAGCATCAAATCTTTATCTGGTGAAGATTGCATCATTCGCTCACCAAACGTTTTGAAAGGCAGCTTTAAACTTATCAATGAAAAAACTTCGGGAAAAGATTTCCTTTATAGCTTTAAAACTCAGGTTGGAAAAACCTATCAATTTACCTCGATATAATCTGTTTTATGTTTAAAATGAATAGCTCATTTTAATTACTTTTACACGATTGATTTAAAATGATAAAAAGCGAAAATTTAACCTATTTAAGTTTATTCAGCAGTGCTGGAATTGGTTGTTATGGCTTTAAAACCGAGGGTTTTGATTGTGTTGCTACCGTAGAACTTCTCTCTAAACGATTAAAAATTCAGCAAAATAACGATAAGTGTAAATTCGCTTCCGGTTACATCAGCGAGGATATTACCACTGATAATGCAAAAGTTAAAATTAGGGAAGAGTTAGCAAAATGGAACATCGAAGCCAATGGAAAAGATCTCGATGTATTGATTGCTACTCCGCCTTGCCAAGGAATGTCGGTAGCCAACCATAAAAAAGGCAATGAACTCAATCGAAATTCTTTAGTAACCGAATCGATCAGGTTAACAAAAGAGATTAAGCCCAAATTCTTCATCTTCGAAAATGTACGTGCTTTCTTGAAAACACTTTGCACTGATGTTGATGGATTGGATATACCAATTAAGGAGGCGATAGAATTGAATCTAGCTGCAGATTACCAAATCAGTTATCAAATACTGAATTTCAAGGATTTTGGCTGCCCATCAAGCAGAACGCGATCTTTGGTAATTGGTGTTAGAAAAGACCTTAACAAACAACCCGAAAATTTCTATCCTGAAAAATCTCCTGAGCAGTTATTGAGGACAACAATCGGTCATTTACCTTTGCTAAAAACCATGGGTGAGATTGCCGAAAACGATATCTACCATAACTTTAGAAATTACCGTCCGGAAATGCAAGACTGGATTTCGGCTATTGGTGAGGGAGAATCTGCGTTTGATAACAAGGATTCGAAGAGAATTCCCCACAAAGTGATTGATGGAGAAATAGTTATCAATGTAAATAAAAACGGTGATAAGTATAAACGCCAATATTGGGATAAGGTAGCACCTTGCATTCACACTCGAAATGATATTCTTTCTAGTCAGAATACCGTTCATCCTGTTGATAACCGTGTTTTTAGTATCAGGGAATTGATGCTGATGATGTCGGTTCCAGAAAACTTTAACTGGCTCGACCAAAGTTTTGAAGATTTGAATAAGCTTTCCACAACAGAAAAGAAGAAAATCTTGGCAAAAGAAGAACTCAATATCCGCCACTGCCTTGGAGAGGCTGTTCCAACGGTGATATTTCAACAAATTGCCAGCAAAATAAAAACTGCGCTTGCAACTAAACACACTAACAATCAAAATATTATATTAGCGCTAGATGAAATAAATATCTAGCCAAATGAAAGTTGCAATTACCGATGAAATGCGGACTCGAGCGAAGATAGAATCGCAAAAGAGAAATCCGAACATCAAACATCATTTCGAGGTTACTCACCTTTCTTATAGCGACCGAGATGAACTTGGTTTTTTAGGTGAATTTGCCTGTTTCAGTTTATTAGGCTTAGCTTGGCAAAAGAATATTAGGGAAAATTACGATACCATCGATGATTTTGATTGCCTTGCCAAAGGTTTAAAAGCTGATATTAAAACTGAAACCATTCCAAGAAAGTATGCTTCAAAAATTCTCAACAAAAGCATTCTTGACAATGAATTATATGGAAAAAGATTGATCCATGAAGGACAGTTCAAACTTTTAAGCAAATACGATATTGTAATCTTCGGTTTTTTTATCAGAGATGAAGTTGATTTCTGGTATCCAATGGGTTACATCGAAACAGAAATTATCCTCAAAAATTATCCGCCGACGGTGAATAGATCTGATGGCGGGAAATATCCATTTGCGGGTTCTCCAATTCCAACTTCAATTTTAAAACCCTTTTCTGATTTGGTTTAAGCTGATCAATAATTATTGTTTGTGGAACAGGAACCAAGGTTATATGTTAATTTAAAATTTGCTAGCGTTAACAATGGAAGCGGCATCTTAAAACGCCCGAGAACCCTAATAATGATTATATATATTAAATGTAGATTACCTGCTTATGCAAAAATGCATTTTTAACAAACCTGCCTAATTTTTCGAACTATAATCTGTTGCTTGTTTTCTAAGGCAAACAGAAACATCATATAATCATCTCGCTCTTGAATCTCGATTTCCTGTACAATTCCCGAGCGAGAATCACTTTGAATTTCATCTCCGACTTTAATTTCAAGAAGATTTGAAGTTGGGCTATTATCGCTAACAGTTATCATTTAATAACCGGTAGAGATAATGTAAAACAAGTTTGTTCTGCAGTAGAAGAAACTGCTAAAGATCCACCATGCGCCTTTGCTATTTCAGAAGAAATATATAGCCCCAGCCCTAAGCCCTTTTGGTTAGGCTCTACTTCTCCCCTAGAAAATGGTTGAAATAATCGCTCTATTGTAGACTCTGATATTTGTTTACCAGGATTGGCTACACAAAGAGTAAATTCTTCGGTGTTACTAATTGCCGTAATATCTATTACAGCACCCGGCGGACTATAATTCAAGGCGTTGCCTAAAAGGTTTGAAAAAAGCTGTGCTATGCGTTTACCATCGGCACTTACTGGATGGAGCATATCAAAATTCATCGTGATTTTTCGATCAGGTGAAATGGCCTGAATCTCTTCTACAACTTGAAACAAAACATGCTCTAAATCTTCGTCTGGTGTGCGAGCAATAGCTATTCCACCTCCTAGTCTTCCACTTGCAAAATCGAGCATATTCTCGATTAAACCATTCATCCTAAATGATGAATCCTTGATAATTTTAACAAGCTTTTGAGTACGGTCTTCTAAATTAATTCTTGCCAATAACTGTGCACTATTTGCTACCGCATTAAGTGGATTGCGTAAATCGTGACCAAGAATGGCAATAAATTGCTCTCTTAATTCGGAAGTTTCTTTTTCTATTTGTAAGTTTTTATTTGATATGGAAAGCTGTTCTAGGGCATCTAAGTGAAAAGCAATTAAATCAGCAAACATTTTAAACATCCCCACAGTAGTTGGGTTATTAACCTTTGCTGGTTTTGGATCGATGGCACAAAGTGTTCCAAAAAAAGTGCCGTCCTTTAGGATAATAGGCATGGAGATATAGCTTTGAAAGCCATACATTAACGGGGTGTGATGATTTACAAAATTTTCATCCTCAGCAACATGGTCAATTGCAACGGCTTCGTGATGCTGCCTAATCTCATTACAAATGGTTGTTTCCAACTTTAATTCTCCGCCGGGCACTAATCCAAAATTTATTTCATCGTGTACCGCACAGGCAAGCCATTTATCTGTTGTAACCCTAGCAACTGCAGAAAAACCCATTCCTGTTGTTTTACAAACAATTTCTAAAATATGAGCGACCGCCGGAATTTGGCTAATCGAATCAATATCTGCAAGAAGATTTTTTTGGAATGATTGCAAAGCTCGTAATAATAAGTTTGCACAATTTACAAATATTTAATGTTAAAAGTGAAGTAATCAAAACATCTAACATAGCTTTTACACAGCATGAAGATTTTTAAGGTAAAAAAGTATAAATACGCTGTAAAAACCCATAAAAAAACCAGCTTCGGTTAAGAAACTGGTTATATTTTTAAGCTTTTAAAAGTGCGGGCTTTTCATGATAGGTTCTCCAAAGTAACTCACCAAACAACGTGTTCGACCAAGCAAACCAGGCCCTTGTAAAGTTTGCAGGATTATCCTTGTTAAATGATTCGTGCATGAAACCTTTGCCAGCATGGGTTTTCTTTAGTGTATCGATACAATATTTAATTTCTGCATCATCCTTTGAAGTTAATGCCCGCATGGTTATGCTCATTGGCCAAATCATATCTTGCCCAGCGTGTGGCCCACCTATTCCTTCTGCCGCAGTGCCTTTAAAGAAATATGGATTATCTTTTGAAAGTGCGAATTTTCTAGTGTTTTGATATATTGGGTCATCAGCGCTCATTGCGCCCAAATACGGTAAACTCAAGAGACTTGGCACATTGGAATCGTCCATTATATAAGAGCTTCCAAAACCATCAACCTCAAAAGCATAAATTTTTCCGTATTTAGGATGATGCACAATTGCATATTTCTTAAGTGCCGCATTAACTTCATCAGCTAAATTTAACAGGCTACTTTCTAAAGTTTTATCTGGCTGAAGTGCTTTAATCATCTCAGCAGCATGCTTTAAGCTTGAAACTGCAAAAAAGTTAGATGGCACCAAGAAAGGGAAAATTGTTGCATCATCACTTGGGCGAAAAGCCGAACAAATTAGGCCAACCGGATTAACAGGAAAGCCATAACCTGCCATTGGCAACGAATCTGTGGGCTGAGTAGTTTCCCTTTGGAAATGATATGGGCCTTTATCCGCTTTGCGTTGTTGCTCCTTAAATGTTTTTAAAGTTGCCTCAATACCTTTCTTCCAATCGGCATCGAAAGGTGTTTTATCACCAGTTTTTTTCCAATAATTATACGCTAAACGAATTGGATAACACAAAGAATCTATTTCCCATTTACGCTCATGCACACCAGCTTGCATTGTTGTTTTATCAGTTTTCCATTCACCTACTTTATTCGGGTCGCCGTAAAATGCATTGGCATAAGGATCTTTTAGCACACATTTTGTTTGATGAATAATTACACCAGCAATTAGTTTTTTAAGTGGCTCATCTTCATTAACAAATTGTAAATAAGGCCAAACCTGTGCAGAACTATCACGCAACCACATCGCATCTATATCTCCGGTAATTACATAAGTATCTGGGCGACCGCCTTTCTCTTCGTAGTAAACTGTTGTATCTAAAGTATTTGGGAAACAATTTTCAAAAAGCCATGTTAGTTCTGGGTTTTTAACATTGGCTTGAAAGGTTTTTATCGCCGCATCTACCGCCTTACTTTGAAAATGGCGCTTACCAGCAGTTACTCTTACCACAGGAAATTCTGGAACTAAATTGGCAGCGAAAGAAAATTTCGATGCTACAACTCCGGCCCCTAACAAGCTTGTGTTTTGTATAAATGTTCTTCTTTTCATTATTGATGTGTTATTGTGATTTGGTTCAAGGTTTAATTTTGATTGAAACTAGTTTCGAGCAAAAGGTAATTGTTCTTGTATGATAAGCAATAATCCGGTATTGATTATTTTAGAAATTAAAGACATTATCTGGTTAGAACTGAAACAAATATTAGGATAATTTTTTGAACATCAAAATCAAAATAGCTGATTGTGATATTTCTAAATCGATTTTATAGATTATTTACAGATAATTTGTGATTTGATAAAACGATTTTAAAAATCCTTATATTTATGTGAAGTTAAAAATATCTAATCCTCCATATTAACCGCTATTTTATGGAAACGCAACAAGTTCTCGATCTGAATAAGCAACTGCTAGAATCAGAAAATCACTTCAATAATTTACAAAGTGAATATCGAAAAATTGCATCAGGCTGGTTACTTGCTAGCTTTGCGGGAATTGGTTTTGCGTTAACCAATGCTAAAATTCTACCAATAGATCAAAACATATTTTTGGCCTTTATTTGTTATGGTGCATCACTGGGCTTAATTCTGCTTTGGAATATGGATTTGAGTGTTTATCAAAAACTTTTAGATGCAAATTTTAAAGAGGGACTTAAATTAGAGCAAGAATATTCATGGCTGCCACAGGTGAGGCACAATATGCTCGCCTATCATGGAAATAGTGGTGTGCTTAAACGTGTGATTTGGTTTTACAGCATGCCTATATTGGTTTTCGTAACCATTGCTGCTTATCTAATTACAGTTTATTATGCTGATAAAAGCATGTTTATTAAAGCGTTGATTTGGTTCCTACATCTATTTGTCTACAGCCTATTTTCTTACTTCGTAAGAAACGAAACGCAGCGCTGGAAGAAATAAACACAGCCCATTAATTTTTGGTGTATTTCTGATTAGACAATATTTCAAATATCTCATAACAATTTGATTATAAAAAAGTTATGCATTTAATAAAGATTTAATTATTTTTATTTGGCGATAGCAATTCCACTCTTTTACAGCTCAATTCTTCTCAAACGCCATCTAATTATTAACCAAAAAACTCTTATGAACACCAAATTCGGTTTTACCAAAATGAACATCGATGAATTTGAAACTTGGGTTTCGAATTTACGGGTAGCACGTACAGTTTTGTATATTCAACAACACCACACTTGGAGCCCAAGTTACATTCAGTTTAAAGGCGCCAATCATTTCGATCTGCAACAAGGTATGAAAACTTACCATGTGAGCAATAACGGTTGGATGGACATTGGTCAGCACTTTAGTACATTTCCCGATGGCAGTATTGTAACAGGAAGAAGTTTAGAGAAAACCCCAGCATGTATTGTTGGCTTTAATTCCAATGCCATTTGCATAGAAAACTTAGGCAATTTCGATACTGGGAAAGATACAATGACTGCTGCTCATAAAGATACCATCATAAAAATGACGGCAGCGCTTTGTAAAAAATTCGGTATTGCAGTAAATTGCGATAAAATTGTATATCACCATTGGTTCGATTTAATAACAGGAGCCAGAAACAATGGTGCCAAAAACAATAAAACTTGTCCTGGTACAAATTTCTTTGGCGGAAATAAAGTTGCTGATTGTAACCAAAACTTTATACCGCTAGTAGCTGCAGCCTTAGGTGGCTCTGTTGCTCCAACTTCGAATACGAGTATTTTAAAATATGTTTGTGTTACCACTGATAGCTTGAATATTAGAGAAGCTGCAAATGCGCAAAGCAAAAAAGTAACCGATCGCGAAGCCGCAACCCTTGGTGCCGTACTCCGTGTTTTCGAGGAAAAAAGTGGTTGGTATAAAATTTCTGGCTCTCAGCAACATTGGGTAAATGCCAGTTATACAAAAGAAGTTAGTAGAGCTACAGTAAACGCCACAACATTAAATGTTCGTAGTGGTCCAGGTTCTACTTTTCCAAAAATTGGATCGTTTACGCAAGGGCAAGAAGTATTTGTTATCGAAGAAAGCGATGGCTGGTGTAAAATCAGTGCCGATAATAAGTGGGTGAAGAAAGAGTTTTTGAGCTAACTTAAATTAACGTTTATTGAATCACCTCAACATGTTTTTTAATCAATTCATCAATAATTTGCTGTGAACCACTCAGCTTATTATTAGAAATATCTATAAATTTTAATTGCGTAAGTGATGATAAGGAACTTAATTTCGTAATGTAATTATTAGCTAGGTTAATATATTCTATTTCCTTAAAGTTTTCAAGCATTGATGCATCCGTTAGAAGATTTGCATCCGCTCTGAGTTCTTTTAATTTAGAAAGTTTACTTATAAAATCTAGGCTCCTTATCTTATTCTGAGCAACATCTAAATATTGTATATTTTTCAAACAGCTTATTGAATCTGGAAAACTAATCTCGTTTCCTCTTAGAGTAATTTCAATTAAGGAGCTTAGTTTTGACAATACATCTATGTTATTTATACTATTTGATTCAGCGTAAAAAAAAATAAGTTTCTTTAATTTCCTCAATATGGATATATCTTCAATTGAATTGAAGCTGATATCTATTAAAGATAATTGGCTGAAATATTCTAATGGTTTAATATCAATCAAATCTGTATTTGATGCATAAAACAATTTAATTTTTAGAAGTTGTGTTATTTCCTCATCAGTTGTTAAAATGCTATCAAATTCGAAATGAAATTTATATCTAAAATTATCAAAAGGATTAACACCCCAAACAAGCCATTTTTTTTGTTCTTTTGCCGAAAGCTTAAAATTATAAAAATGATTTATTGATAGTATTTTTTTCCAATTATCATCCAAATGAAGCCACCATTTAATTTCTAAAGCCATTATCGTGTTATATTTTGTTCGTAATAAACTCTTAACCTGCCTCTAACATCATCCCTAACTGTTGACGGTATCCTAGATAAATTTAACCTATCAAGACTATAATTGTTAAAACTAGCCCTATTCCCTATCATTGTTCTTCTAAAATACTCATCAATTAATTGCCGTTTATTATCAAAATAATCAATTCTGGTTTCTAAGGTTACAGGATCTGGATCTGGTAAATTTTCACCAATTAATGTTGTTGCCGCCATAGCCTCGCCCCGTTTTTGTTTTGTAAGTGTTATTCTGCTTGGAAAATAAGCCGTATTCCACGCTCCAAAAACATCATTTGCTACAATTTGTGTTGGGTTGAAATCACTAATTTCTACTTCATATTTATCATAAATAACATTACTGTTCAAGTCTCTCGAAACTTCATTTTCTATGTTTGAAAGGCGAGAATTAGCCGATTGGGTTGTGGGCGTTAGGTTCCAATTTTCGGATGGGCCATGCAAAATTGCACTTAGCAAGTGTACTCTTCTCCAATCAATTACCCTACTTGCCCTGCCAGATGTGGTAACTCCTTCAGTCCTGTTCGAGTTTAAATAATTGGCAATTTCCCAACCTAGTGGCCTACTTCCACTTGCAACATCTTGCCCCCGTGTATTTCCAGCTAATTTAGTTAAAGGTTGTGCTGTAACTTTTTTAGCCTTGCCGCCTTCCATTTGATAAGTTACATTTGATAAAGGTATATCGCTCTCATCAACTCCTCCCGTAATAAGCTGGTTCTTAATTCGTTCCAAAAATCCATCAATATTAGTTTGAATATCTTGCGTGCCAGCAGAACCAGCAGGCGCACTTGCAACATGGGAGGTAATAAAAGAGTCCATCTCGTTTTTGATGCTAATGGCACTTTCACAAGCAGCAATCTTCTCTGCATTAGCCTCTCTCGATCCACTAAGACTATTAATTCTGGCTCTTATTTTTACCTCTAAAGGCTGGGGATTATTACTTGCAACAATTAAATGGCTGTTATTTTCTTGCCCTGTAAAATAAATTTCGTGGTGTTGCCCATCACCTGTATTGAAACCTTTGCGTAACCCCAGCCACCCCAAAACAGCGTCCCTTACACTCCTCCCCGCATCCATCACCGCTCCACCAATTCTTATCGCTTGATCGATAACCCAAAGGATTCCATTGTCAATTCTCGCTTTTACGGATTCTAAAATTTCCTGCATCCGTGTAGCAATTCTGCCAAAGCCAAACTGGTTGGCCAAGAAACCGATCATAATTGGTAATGAATTCGCTAAAATTCCCTCTAAAAAGTTTGCGGCTCCTGCAATATTCCCTCGGGCCACGTCAGCCAACATCGTTACATATTGATTAATAATTCTAAGCATGGGAACGAAGTACTCTGTAAAACTTTGTATGGCCCGATAAACTGCCAAAATGCTGTTAACTACCGGCATAATTCCCGAAATATCGAGCATGCTCAAGAGCCAAGCAGTGGCTTGCGCCATGATTCTTTCGTTAATAAAGGTTACTATATTGCCAATTACCGTATCCCAAAGATTACTGAGTTGCTCTTGTATGCGCTCCCAAATTGCCGCTGGACCGCGTTCTACCACATCGGCAACAAAGCTCCATGCCCCAGTCGCCATATCAAGCATTCCTCGTAAACGCTGAGCCCTTTCCTCCCCAATTCTGGTGGCCAATAAATTGAAAATATTATCAATTGTAATTCCTAAAATTTGAAGAATAAAGCTAAATATAGAGCCAAATGAAAAATCGGTAGGCGGCGTAATGCCCATGGCCTGCATTTCTGCCGTAAGCCAATTTACTACACCCGATAATAAATGTGTTCCGATATTTCCAAAGAATTGCGTAAAACCTTGCTGCAAACCACTAAGCAGATTGATAAAAAATCCTACTGGATTACCTAAAATATCGACAACAGCCTGCGAAGCGTTTGCTAATATAGAAACGACCAACTCTGGAGGAATGCCAACCAAACTCAGCAGTTCCCTGAAGAAAGTCCACATGGCGCCTGGCAAATTACCATCCACAAAAACCTGATATAAAATAGTCATTACGATTTGCTGTGCTCTTGCCCAAACATCGCCAATGGCCATAATTTGATTAAACAATGGTATTCTACTTAGAATTTGTTCAATCAAGAAGTTTTTTATCGGTGTTCGAATACACTCTGGAATGAGCATGAACTGCCCAAGAATAAAGTCTCCTGCCCGACCCGCTAAATCGCCAAGCGTATCTACTATCCTTTGTAAGGCATTTAGAATTGGGTTAATGAAACTGCCCAAATAACCCAATCCATCACTCGCCATCGCGAATAAACTGATGACACCCGTTTGCACCCAGTTCCCTAAGCTTAAAGCGGTATCGTTGATCCAAGCAATTGCTGGTGCGGCTGCAGAAAAGATAGAACTTGAAGCTACATTGTTGTAAAACCCTGTAATTTGAGCGACAAAACCGCCAACATTTTCAGCAACCCATAAGCCTGTATTGCTTATTCCTTGTTGAACCTCAACAATTTTTGATTGAACCGCTGGTAAAATAATATCGCGTAAAGATGCTTGCTGGGCTTGCGCTGCTACTCCCGATCCATCATCGCCCATGGCAGTTGCCATTCCGTTAACGCTTACAGCAAAATTAGAAACCGTATCTCTAAGATTCATAATGGCATTAAGTGGTAGAATTTCCATCACTTTCGATGCAATTTGCTGTACAGGTTCGATAACCGGCCTAACCGTTTCTTTAATAGATGTCCAGGCTTGTTCTGCCTTTCCGGTGATCCATTGAATGATTCCATTAGAATTTTCTGCACCACCGCTATCCGATCCTATTCCTAATGTAGATTTCACCCAATCCCAAGCCATGGAACCATATTCGCGAACTGGAGAAGTCCAATCCCAAATACTTTGGCCAATGCCCTGCATCCATGCCCAAACATCGCTGGCGGTTTGCCCAAGCCAATCCACTACAGGCGCTCCAAAAGAAGTCCATAAACCGGTAAAGAAATCTCCAATAGGCCTTACAAAATCTGTTAAACCAGCCCAAGCATCGGTAGCAATTGTGGTAATTACATTTTTGAGCTCGATTACAGCAGCTAATAAAGGTGCACAATCTCCAGCTATCAAGGCTTGCATGATAACCGAAACCCGCTCGTAAAGCATCGAGAATACCGTTATTAGATTGGTTACAAAATTACCCACTGCTGGGAATCTATCAAACAAACGATTGAGGCTTACCATGAGCTTATCATGTAGGAAACCGAGAATCCCTTTATTACTAATTTCTCTTAAAAGCTGTACAAATTCTGCTGGAGCAATTTCCTCTACAATTTCCCAAGCACTATCTGCCAACCATTCGCCAAGATCCCAACGCTGAACTTTTTCTTCGCTGCAAGCACAGCGATTAATCTTTTCTGGTTCTTGCGTACTTCGCTGTAATTCCCGTTTATTATCCTTTCTGTTAATTTTCTCGGGATCATTAACTTTTCGCAAAACCTTTTCCTTTTCATCAGCTTTGCGTTGAACAGTTCCTCCTTGCTGAATAGTATGGGTTAGCTCATGGGCGAGTAAAAATTTCCCACCGGATGAATTTGGATTATATTCTCCCTGATTAAAATAGATGTTATTTCCTACCGTGAACGCCCTGGCATTTACATGAGCAGTCATTTTAGCAGCATGAGAATTATCGTGGATTTTTACACCAGAAAAATCGGCGCCCATTTTACCACCCAAATCTGAGCTGACATGACTTGGAAGACTAGCTCCGCCACCCTTTGTTGCCGCTATTCCCGATTGGACGCTAATTGGTGCTGTTCCGCCAGCGGCGAAAGATGCGCCAGCTTTGGCTTGTAATATTTCTGGTTGATCTATTTCTTTAAGCTCTTCTTCCTTGCGGGATATTTTTTCTTCGCTTTCACAATTGCTACACTTACGCTGAACATTCATTCCAACTGCACCACCGCCAATTCCGCCCATTGCGAAGCCGACGTTTGATGGCATTCTCATTACTTTCTCAGCAACTTGATCTGCCTGTTGCTCTTGTGGATCATTTATTGCACCCACTTTTAATTTCGCTTGGACACAATTTGCACTTGGCCTGTTTTGCGTAACAGACTTAAAAGATGAATTGCTATATGCCAGCGCAACGCCCATATTTACATTGTTCTTCCAGATTTTTTAAGTTCAGCCTTTATTCCATCGAAAATATCCTTTTGCCGAATTTGAGAAACACCATCTTTCATCATTTTTAGGGTCGCATACCTCACTACATTGATAATTACCCCTCCAGAAAGTTCATATTTCGTAGCGATCTCCACAAGATTAACTTTTGGCTCTAACTTAGTAATTGCAGAAAAACTTTGTTGCCAGAGCTTTAAACGTTGCTCTGCTTCTGGAATCGGAAATTCTATAATGGATTGAAAGCGTCGTAAGAATGCTTGGTCTATATTCTGTTTGAAATTACTTGCTAAAATAACCAAACCATTATGGTCTTCAATTCTTTGGAGCAAGTAACTTGTTTCTTGATTTGCGTATCGATCACGAGCATCGCTAACATTGGTTCGTTTGCCGAAAAGTGCGTCTGCCTCATCAAAAAATAATATCCATTGCTGATTTTCGGCGGCATCAAAAACCTTTGATAAATTTTTGCCTGTTTCGCCAATATACTTGCTCACAATTCTGCTCAAATCTATTCTGTAAACTGGAAAACCATGTCTTTTACCTAACAATGCTGCCGCAAGTGACTTTCCAGTTCCAGGCTGGCCAAAAAATAAGGATCTAAAACCAGGCTTGAGTTTGGTTTTCAGTCCAAAATCGTTCATCATTGTATCATTGTGTTGCAGCCAAGTGGCTATCAAATCAAGCTGATCCATGGTTTGATGCGGTAAAACAAGTTCATTAAACTCCATTTGAGTTTCTATAAGCTGTGCCGGAAATTCCGTAGAAAAACGAGGCCGACTTCTTTTTCCTGTTGTGAATTCCTCGAACCAATTTTTGTTAATGTGTAAAGGAATACTAGAAATAGGTTCACCCGGCGGCAGTGGCTCGTATTCCATCACATCCAATGCAAATAATGGGTGTTTAGCGTCAAACAACTTCAGTAAATCGAACCTAAGCGAAAGATTATCTGCAGCAATTATAAAAAGAAATGTTTCTGCTGTGGGTAGAAAGCCACTAAATACATTCCCTTTTCTGCCTCCAAATTCTGTGAATATTTGCCCGGTTGCGGCATTTTGTACCAGAAAAATATCTAGGCACTGTGGCTTAACCTGACTAACCATGGCTAAGAAAAGTAATAATCTCTCCTCGAAATTAAAATTATGGGCTGAAACAAAACTGCCGTATTTTGATGTACTAGCATTTAAATCTGGAGGCTCAGCATCGAAAATTGAAGTCCCTGAAGGAACATTTCCAAAATTTATGGCACTGCGGAGCTGCAACACTTCTTCAAACCATGCCAATTCGGCTTGAATAGCGTTCGCATTGGCTTGCAATTCTGTATTTACCAATTTACTTGTATTAAATATTTGTTCCATGGCAATTTTATAATTGAGAATCCCCAAGGCAATTGATCAAATAAGATATCAAAACCTTTTTTTTCTACGGCAAGATTCCAACTGCCATCCTTGTAATTTAAGATACCATTTCTAAGGATGAAAGTTTCTGTTAATCCTGCAGGCGATGTTAATTTTAAACCGTTCCAATGCCCTATTATTGCTTTTTTTAATTCATTAGATTCTGCTAAGTCTTCTGCAGAAAACGCTATATTGTTAAATTCAATAATCATTTCAGGCTCTGCGCCACACAATATTTTATTTAACAACAGCAAGCTTTCATCTTCTGGCAATTCGTTGTAAATCAAATAATGTAAATAAACTATTGCTTTTTGCTGCGCCAAATCATTTAAAAAGCCATCTTCGTTTACCAACTGCAGTTGCCTAAAAAGTGGTTGGATGAAAGGATGAAAAATAACTAAACCTGCATTTTCGATCATTAACGAATCTATTACGAGCTTTTTACTAGGCGTTTTTTGTTGAATGCTCTTCTTTAATTTCATTATTCGATGCTTTGGCTCATCATCATTATTCTTTATTTTAGATGTTAAAAAGTTAGACAATGGCATAATGGTTACTTGCTGTTGTTTTGCTGAAATGTTATCTGTTAAATAATCCCTCACAATGTCAGCTATATTGACCTTTAATTGTGGATGTTCTTTCACAAAATTCAACAACCATGTTTCCAAATTCTGATATGTAATTTCACTATCTTTTTGATGAATTTTAGAAAGCCATATTTCAAGAATTAGATTATATAAATCTATATTAACCATTGAAATAAAATAACTTAAAAAATTTGTGTACTCATTAAATATTAAATAATTATGAAAGAAGATCGACTTATTAATTAATTGTTTTAATCGATGATATACAACTGAATCTTCTTTAACCGCGTTGATCAATTGCACAAAAAGTGGCTTATCGTATTTATAGATATTTAACAAAATTTTATTGGGTTCAAAATTAACTTCAGAAGAAACCCACCAAGGTTTTGTGCCCGTTTCACAATAGAAAACTAGTGCTTCATAATCATTTACATGAGTTTCAACTTTATTGGAAATTCCTTGCTCATTGCGAAATGCCTGCTTTGAAAAACTTCCTACATTTTTAAACAATGAAGAATGTTTATTAGTTAAAGTAAGTTCATCACTCATATTGCTTAATTTATAGTCGTTCAATTTCTTATATAATTGATTATGAATTTGCTCTTTCATAACTTCAACCAATTTATCTAAGGGCACATTTCCCAAATTCAAATTTAATTTATCAATGCGAATGCTCTCTAAAGTAGCCAATTGATCGAAAATAGAATTGAATAAATCTGGTAAATCATTGCTGCAAAAATCCTTAACCTGAGCTTGCACAAGTTCCCAATCCTGCTGACTATCTACTGTTAGCATCATTTTTTGAGAATGTATGATGTGGTTACTCATCGTTTTTTTTATACTTTACCAAATTCGAAATCTGCAAAATTATCCTTATCCTCTATTTTTACAGTCCTATTTTGTGGAGGATATTGCGTTACAGATGGTGTTACCGTAATTTGATACTGACCGAGCTGTAACAAAATGTTATAGTAAGATCCCGTGAACTGTTGCGTTTTAATTAACGCATCGCCTTGTCGTGCTGTTATGGTAAAAGCCTTAACACCGGTAACTCTTCCGCTAAGCTCAAATTCTTGCTGGGCAATTGTACCCACGGCAATAAAGAAACTCAATTTTGATGCTCCAACTTCTTCTCCAGTTTCCTTTTCTTTGATCACATAATCAAATTCATCGATTACAACCATTTGTGATAACGATTTTCGATCGAGGTTTTTGGGATCTAACGTATAAACCAACACCTGCCGTTTTTTATCTGGCATAGGTTCATAAACCTCTTCCTCAAAAGTAATTGCACCATATTTTGGGTCTGATTTTACCGCTACTTCATAAAAATCTGGATGGTATAAATTATTTAAAACCTGAACTTTACTAATAGTGGCTTTGCTTTGGTTATAAGCTACTATTCTGGAAATTGGCACGGCTAATGGCGTTAATTCCTTGTTCTTGGCATCTTTTGGATTACAATCACAGCAACTATCATCTTCGTAAACTGTAAAATCGGCGATTACATTAGCACCCAAATTCTTCAAGCCATTGTCTCCAATTTTTTCAGCCATGGCATTGAACTCTTTGTTAAACTTGGTCTCAAAATCTGTAAGAAACTTATTTCTAGTGATTCTTTTTGCAGCAACCACAACTTCCTCTAATACATCATCTTTTTCTTCTTCAACTGCTTTTCTTTTTATATTCAACAAATCTAACCGACTTTGGTATTCTTGCTGAGTATCCATTTCCTCCTTAGTTTTCTTATCAATTTCTTCAGTAATCCCTATGCGTTTGTTTTCTAAATCAATTTTCAAGGCATTTGAAACCTCTTTAATTTCCTTATTCTCATCTTTAATAGCACTTTTACGCAAAACATTAACCTTATCCTCAAATTCTTTTTTAAGTGATTCTTCGGCTTTGGAAATGGTTTCACTATTTGTCGTGCTAAACAAAGCTTTCTTACGGGTAAGTAATTCTGAATTTAATTCTTCTTCGCCTTTTTTAATTTGATCTTCATTTAGTACCACGCGATTTTTAACCTCAGCTACTTTTACTTCGAGTGCTTTATCTACCTCAAATTCGGCTCGTTTAATATCTTCAGCTTTTGTTTTAATTACTTCTTGAATACTTTGCAGCTTAACTTTATATGTGGCATGGATTGCATCTTCTGCCAGTTTCAATTCACTTAATTTTTCCAATCGAGAATTGCCTAGCGATACCTGCGGCCTGGTGACTATTTCGCTTTCCTTTCCCGTATGATATAACAAGAGCAAGGTATTGCCGCGTTCGGCTCCAGCAAGATGCTCCGCTGCACTATCTCTTAAATAATCTGCTAATGATTTATTGATATTTAAACTCGAATTTCGCTGTTTTCGAGTATCCATAATCGTTCCGATGGTTACATAAGGCCGAATCATAATCACATTTAAAGCTCTATGAATCAAACTACCAATCATTAAATAGGAGAGCAACTCTTTGTCTTTTTCCTTGTTAAT
Source organism: Pedobacter frigidisoli (assembly GCF_004331675.1). GTDB lineage: Bacteria > Bacteroidota > Bacteroidia > Sphingobacteriales > Sphingobacteriaceae > Pedobacter > Pedobacter frigidisoli. The sequence continues at coordinate 30,216 of NZ_SJSN01000006.1, forward strand.
AATGCTAACAAGAGTTTTCATTGCGTCAACATACAGGTCTAGAAAACCGGTGTATTTCATCTTAAATTCTTGATCCTTAAAATCAGAAAACTCCAATGTCATTAATGAAATTAAATCTTCGATATTGGCATTAAACCTTGATATCCAATTTAAAACATCTTTTTCGATATCATCTTTAGCATCTTCTGCCTTAACTTTTATGGTGGTAATTTTGGTGTAATCTGTCCGATTTATCTTTTCGGAAACAGTACCCATTTTAATAAAATTCTTATTTAAAGTGGCAAAGGTTTTAACCTTATCAACATTAACCTTTGGTGCTTCAGCAGTTGCGCCGTTTGCATTGGGACTTTCAGCGGCTGGCTCCTTTTCGTTACCCATCACATTGTCGAAAGCATCTTTAGCCGCATCAACTACATCATCAAATCTTCCAGCCATATTTTCGGCCAAATTGCTGTATTTAATGAGGTTATTGAGGTAGTACAACATCAAATTCCTCCAAGCTAAATATTGTGAATCAAGGTCAGGATAGCGACAGTTGCTCGTTACAGAACCACCAACGCCCATAAAAATTGATCTAACCTTTAATGGCAAATTGAACCTACGCTGCATTTTTTTGTATTGATTAACAGCGGTTGCTTGGTCTAAACTTAAATGCCCCTCTAATCGGAAGAAATTCTGATCATTGAAATTATAAAACAGCGGTGCAGATAATTTATCTAATCCATATTCTTGGGCTTCCAACGGCAATTGATAATGATAACTTAGCGGCTTTCCATTATCGCAACCGTGGCAAAGCGATTCGTTCCAATACTTTTCAAAATCACTATTATTAGGATCAAAATAAATTGGCAATGTCCTTTTACCTATATTTTGCCATTTTTCTTTACTAGGCGTAGCCAAAACGCCCTTTTTGCCTTTTTCTGTTAAATCATCGAAATAGCCATCGAGCATGGTCATTGTTCTTCCGAAAATAGAAACCACTTTCTTGCTCCAATCTTTGTGTTCATTAAAAAGGGGTGAATATTCAAATTCTTGGCGATTAATTGATGGCGGACAGTCTATCGATCCAAGCATTAAATGCATCGGAAAAGCATCTGCATTGGGCAAAGTAGAACTATTTAGGTGCATTGCTGCACAACGGAGTTCTTCATAAGACTTTATAATATCCTCAAAAGCATCATAAACATATTGAAAGCCGTAAGCAGTTCCATTTAGGTATTTCGATGCCAAATCCATCAGCTTATTTTCCCAATTAGCACGGATTGTGCCGATATCTGTGTTTTGAAAATTGCGCTGTAGAATCGGTAATTCTTTAAAAATAATTTCCAGTTGATTGGTTACATCGGCCAAAATAGCTGCTACCGGACTTAAATAACTATTTACTAAATCTGCATAATTCCTAGCCTCAGCTGGTGTGATCAATGCCCGGGGATAATTTATTGTTTCGAGATTGTATAACGCAGGATACTTCGCACCACCTCTATTCGCATTTGATGCATTAATTTTATTTAAGTCATCGATGGTAATTAAAAGCTTCCGAACAGTGAAAGTCTTTTCGATCCCTAAATCATCGCAGCTTTTCCCTAAACAACTTTGGAGGTTCTTCGTTGCTGGCTCCAAGAAAAGTAGCACAATGTAATTACTTAATATCAAGCCAGAATCTATCTGTTTTGCTCCAGTGGCTAAAGCATTTTCTGCTGTAAACAATTCCAATAAGGGAACATCATTCCCTAAGCCATCCATAAAATAAGGATAAATTAATCCCTCTGGAAGTTTGTATTCCTTGTAGTGAGTTAGATTACAATCGCCTAACGAAATTAAAAAGCCCCATGAAGTAACACCCACACCCTTAGCAATATTAACTTGATTCGAATTAATATTTACTTCAAGTCCATAAGCAATACCTCTACCAATCAATCGAGTTCTGGTTAGCCTATTTTCCTGAAAAAGAAAATCTTGCATGGTGTTAAGCTGACCAGCAGTAAGTACTTGATTTTCTTCAAAAACGGTGGTTGTATTAATGAGTTCCATAGCTTAGATTTTTAAAAAATGCCAATGTTAGTTTGATTGAGGATAAGCGTGTTCTTTTGTACTTCGTTTTCATTGCAACTGTGCAGTTTGCCCGATGGATAAACACTCCTTAAACCTTGAATAATCTCTATAAAATTTTTAAGCGCCTGCACCCTTTCAACGTCTCCCGAACTGGTAGTGTTGATTTGAATAAGCCAATTCTTGTATGCTTTCTCAAATTGCCCCATTTGTAAAGGGCTAACCCAGCAAATATTCATTGCAACATGTGCTGGGCTTTCTTCTCGTAAGGTTTTCTCTATAAAGTTTCTGAAATTTCGATCTCTAAATCGATCAGGCCAATATGGTAAAACAGCCGTCATAACGAAGCTGTAAGTATCGGTTATCTTGCATTGTTCGCAATCTACATCGTTATGGATGTTCAGCAATTTATCGGAATTATTTTTTTTTGGTCGTAGGAGTAAGTGTTCGATCAAGTGAATTCCCTCCCGATCGATAAAGGTTTTATTGAAAAAGCTGACCATGTCCTGAACAGCCAACTTCTCCTTTACAGCCCTAATGGTAATTGTTTTTGGTGTTATACTTTTAATAGAAAATAGATTATCATACAGTATTTTAGCATTTACTATATGATCCAACACTATAGATGAAATAATGGTAGTTTTGTTGTCTGTATAACTGATTTTCAAGATTTCAAATTCAATTAAAATCACTGGCGATTTTATCAAAGTCATTTTATCTCCAACACGCATGCGTGAAGTGAGATCTAAACCATCAAAGCTTAATTCACGACCGTTATCGCTGACTTCAGCAGTAAAGGTTTCTGTAAACTTGACTTTTCCATCGGGATAATTATTTGGCAAGGTCTCGTTAATCTCTATTTTAATATTCGGTCCGGTGGCTACAGTATTATTAACAGTATAAGTGCCATTATTAGACAACGAATCAACAATTTTTAATTGTGGAGTGTAGGCACTGTCCTCAATAATTTCAGCCAATGGGCCATTATAGTTCTTACTTTGATGTTTCCCAATTGTATTTCCATAGATATCAAATACCTCAAAACGATAGTTTGGCTCATAATTGATTACGTGTTCAGGGTCGAAACGGTAGTAATCAACGTCAGAGGCAAACCTAATCAGCTTCCAAAGCAAACTAATCTCTGTATTCATTAAAGTTTCAGCATCATCCAAACCTGTAACTTCTGGCCCCTCTATATCTCCTTTAAGAATTATTTTTCTCACAAGAGCATCCTTAGGCTGATCGAATAATTGATATTTTATTTTGTGTAAATATGGAACGGTAGTTTTGACAACAGTGTGCGTTAACACCTCGAAATAAGCCAGTATTGGTGGTGCTAAATTCTTTCTATTTGCTAAATTATTGTTATATAATTCATTATTAACCAATATTATATGATCGCTAATTAAAGTTTTAGCACCGATTAAAGTCAGTGCTGTATTTTTACTCTGTGCAATAATATTTTCGCTAACAAGATCATCAAATAACACTATTTGATATTTATTTAGAGCCGAACCAGATATGATTTTATAATTATTTTGATGTACTCCTGCACTAATCATTTTCTCCATTCCGGATTTAGCAAGCAGTTCATTTTTAAAGGGATTATTACCTTGAAAATAAACCTTGCCACCAGACTTTGTCTCAATACTCCATACGGTACCTGTTTTTAAAACCCTAAACTGATGAGAGAAAAAAAGATCTTCGGGCTTCTTTGGATCAATCCCAAGTAGCATGCTAACGCGTTTTTCATACCCAGAAACGTTCTTGTAAAACCAGCTTAGTTCGTTTTTATAATTGAAAGCCTTACCGCGGTTGCTGCTAATCTCTGGATACGAATTTAAAAATGCTAGCTTATCTTTTATCAGCTCTGCTCCTGCTTTTTGCCCATCTATGGTATAGGCAATCAAAGCATAATCACTAAATTGTTCGCAGAAACGTGAAAGCAAATGATCCAAGAAACGGTTTTTCCGCTTTTCAAAATCGTCCTTTGTTTCAGTAATTGCTTGCAGTTGGTTGCTATAATTATCAGCAAATATCTCTTGACTATTCGCATTCGGCACAACATCAAGGGTTGCTGAAGTTAATGGCTCGCCGAAATAAGTCTTATTTAACAGTGGTTGGCCATATTGATCTAATTCTTGATTAAGACTAAAAAGTGATTTCAATCCATTTACTTGTTGCAGATAACCATAGAGCATTTGATCAAAAAACGAAAGAAATCCCTTGAATTGTTTTGCATCCGTAATTCTTTCATTTCGAGCATCGTTATCTATCGGCAAATTTGGAATGCCGTCAGACCCGACGCCATAAACCAATGGAAAATCTTCTTGGATTGAGGTGTAATCCGTAGTTTCTCGCCATTTACCAGCGGGCAAAGGGCGATCTAGAATTGGGTTTTCTGGATAGCGTTTTCTAGAATTGGAAAACAATTCCTTGTACCTCATATCCATATCATCTTTATCGAAAGAGAATGGCAAATTATTTTTGTAGAAAGAAAGGTTTGATAGTTCAGGTGATAATCGTGGTACATAAAGTTGATCAATAGCCAAGGACATGCACCATTTGACACTTTTTTGAGCGATGGTTTCGTCGTTATCTTCCGGGTAATTGGCCAATTGTAAGCCACTTACCGATCGCACTACTTTTTTGCCCTCAACCTCAATATCCATCATAATCTGGATGAGATCACTCACTCGGATGGTGCATTTTTGAGTTGATGCATTTAATTCATCATCATCTATAAAACCATGTTCCAAAGCAGGTCCATCGAAAATATCCTCTGTAGATTTACCTTTCGCTTTTATATCGGGCAAACTATAGAAAAGAACATCTGGAGATAGGAAGCGAGAAATTTCGAAATAGATTTTTGCTGCAACTGTAGCCGCATCTGCAAATGGGTCGATTTCTACATCACCACAAATAGCAATTTGTTCTACTTTTAAAGCCCGTGTATTGAAATAATCCTCACAAAGCGGACGATTATCATTCAACCTATCTTCAGCTTTTTTTAGGATGCTTTTAACAATCGCAATTTTTGTTTTGTAGCGTTGCAAAATCCCATCCGTGGCCACGAAAATAAAATTATTAATGTTGTCATCCAGAAGATTTAGATCTGGAATATCTACAGGCACACTTGCAATTGTTTTTATCCCCTTTAAAGTAACTGTGGCATCCAAATCATTGCTATCCCAAAGCAGATATCCAGTTGGCATTTCATCAAATTCAACTTTTATGCTTTTGATTTTTGAAGTAATCGATGCATCGTTTTCAAAATCTACGCCAGAATCATCCCAACGAGGAAAATGAATAGTAATCTCTACTTCTACGCCGTCTAATAGCGGATCCACAAAATCGTTAATGATGTATGTACCAGAAAGTGAATTGGAATTTAAATCGCCATGATTTATAGATTGATCGAATTCAAACAAAAAATTATATAATCCCTTAAGAAAGAACCCATTCGGATCAGTTGATGTAGGAAAATAATCGAGTTTTTCTTTAACCTTATCAACATATAATTTCATTTCAGATTCGACAGATGGCGTTACCCAAGCATTTTTTATACCTATCGTTTCTCCACCAACTTGCACTGCAACATCCATCAGCAGTTTCCGAAAATCTTTAATCGTTACTGGGCCATTGTGCAAAATCTGCCTAGCTGTAAAAAAGTTTTTGAAATCGATATCCGCTTCAGCATTCGGATTATTCGCAAGCAAATCTTGCATATCGAACGTTAAGCGATAACCTAAATCGGTAATTGCATAGCAAAGCGCCTCTAATGTTGTTACACCAGGATCGTGAAGATTGTAATCTGTCCAAGTGTTTTTACTCAACTCTTGAATCCGCTGCAAACCCTTTTCCCGCAGCTTGTCGAAATGCATACTTTCCAAGGGAGGATTTTCTTTCGATATGATTGTTAAGTTGCTCATTTAGTTACAACCACATTCATTTACCGGAACAAACTGTTTAGTTGATTTTATGATATTATCTTCGCAATCTACACATGCACAATCTGGATTTTCAATGCCAGCAATATCATTTATATTTAAAATACTATGTTCAGGAAAAGAGGTTAAAATACTGGCAGCAGTTGCTGTTTCTGCCCGTTCAAGATCCCTAGTAGATATATCTTCTAGACCAGCAGGGCGAATAAGAAACATTTTAAAACAAGTAATATAATCTACATAACTCAGTTTCTCGAGTTGATAGATTAGGGTAGATTTCTCAATTTTTCCACCAAATTCTAATTGCACAGCATTGTTGTTCGTCCAAGGCGCCAACAAGCCCCTAATTCGTTCTTTGAGCATTGGCAAATAGATATTTTCTTCGTAACCATCTTTTAACTTAACATGAAAATGAAGCTTAATTTCTTCGTAAATTGGATTTTGGACATTCAATTGTGCAAATGCAGAATTCTTTTTATTGATAAAACCCTTAATTTCTTCAAGTGTATTTTTCGAAACCATAGGCTTTAAAGGATTTGGGGCATTCGAAATCGAGATATCTGGAACGGCGATAATGGTAACAGCACCCGGCGACAATGAGTTATAAGTACCGACATTGCCATTATAACTTGTGTGGCTGATACATTTAGCTGTATAAATATTTGGAAACTGCGCTAAAATTAACCGCTCATAATCCCACAAAGTGATGGATCTTCCCTTATGCCTAAGCCTTTCACTTACCCGCAAATAATATTCATTTCCATTTTCTGCAGGTTTTCCATCGAAAGATCCGTAAGGCTGGGCAACCTTTTTTACCGCAGCATCGGGATTTTTTAGCTTACTAATTACTCTAGCTTCAATAGCTATACTTTCAGGCACAACATCTTCATATATAGAAAATTCAGCTTCCGCAGCTTGAGCAGTTATAGAGATAATATCGCAAATAGAAAGCACATCCTTTTGTGCGCTAATTCGCAACCAGACAAAACCAGTTGGCAGCAAAGTATTATCTGCATTAACGGTTTTAGGAATGTTAAGGGTAACAATTCCGGTGGTTAATAACCCGTTGGTTTGCTCTCGTAGAATTTCTATGTTTTTAAAATCATACCAGTTGTTATTTTGCAAATATGCCCAACTCAAAATGGCCTTATCAAAATCAGGATTGGCACTGCCCTCACTCACCTGAAACAGTAAGCTTAATTGCTGAGGCACAACAACATCAACCAACCCAATGTATAACTCACCTTCGTTTACAAAATTTGGCAACAAATAAACCACGCCTTTATTTTTAAAAGGATGAACTTCTGCTTGTCCGAATGGCGCTGAAACATAGAACTGATGAACTCTATTGTCGTATATGTTTTTTGAATCTACTGTAGGCGTCAACTGAATGGTTGTTTCGCAAGTATAACTCAAACTTAGATTTTGAATGAGTGGCGTATAAGGCGCATTTGGTAATTCTATTGTTGATAAATCTTCCTTAACGTTATTTAAAACGTCCCTACTGTAGGCCAATTGGTAATCTGCGTGGCCGAATTTTCCATCAGTAAACTTTAATTTTAAAAAACCACGTTCAGAATTTAGATCGTAACCATCGCCAGCATTTGTATTGTAATTTGACTTCAACGTTGTTGGAACAGACAAATTAGACTTAAATAATGCAACAGGCGCTGCTGCATCTGATGTACCGAATAAACTTACTTTCTGCGGAGCTGCAGGTGGTAATGGAATCCAGCTACGATGATCGAGATAGGAAACCTCAGCCTTAAAACTAGAATTGTTAACGTAATTGCTAAACAAGGTCTTAATTTCATCCTTTTCCCAATATTTTGGAATAACAGATAACATTTGTGCCACCGAAGAATCTTTCGTTGTAGTGTCACTCTTAATTTTTGAAATTGGTGTAGTATCTGCAAGTGTTTTTACATCAGCGTCATCAGTAGTCGTTCCAATCTTTGCTGAAGACGATGCCAATGCGATGGTTTGCATCATGACTAAAGGAAGAAACTCATATAGCTTTGCTGGTTCTGCATAAGATTTATAATAATTATTGAAAGCCATGCCTGGCAAGTTCAAAAACTCAAAACTTAGGTTTAACGTTTTTAATTCATGCTGAAAAACCTCAGAACTACCGATATAAAAATTGGCGCCAATGGTTGGTATCGAACCAAAAGGTTCCATTGGTTTTGAGGCATCTAACTTGCCCAAGCTATTTTGCACCAAAAGATTTTTAACTTCCCTAACATCAGTATTAATTTTGACGCTGCTTATTGGCGCAAACATCAATGAGTTATAAAGTCCGCTAGTGGGAATTAATTCGATCTTAACCACAGGATATGTGGCTCTAAAATCTTCCAAATGAAGCTTTAAATCGTAATCGATAATCTTCTGATTGGTTTCATCAGCAAAAAGAACCAGCTGTAAAGTGTTAGTATTTATAAACGCTGCAGATTGAATGGCGATTTCTTCCCATCCTTTTTCTGCACTTACCAATGCTTTGAAATTCGCTGATGATACTGATGGCGCCGTCTTGTAACCAGCAACCAATTGGATATTTAAGGTGATTTTTCTTTTCCCCTCTGCCATCCTAAACAACGGCGAAGCAATTGCAAAACCAATCTTTGCTTTTTCACGTTTAATATCACCAAAAGCATCCCAGCTTTTATCTTGATTAACGAAATCGCCACCAATTCCATCGCCAGAATTAGTAATTGGTGATCTAGCAATGATACTTTTCTCAACCGAATCAACCAAGATGGATTTTATGCTACCAACCTGAGCGTTACTAAAACTAAAATCGGAAAGTAATTTATAGAACTGTTCTTTTTTATTGCTGTTTTTACCCGCCTTAAATTCGGTGCTGTCATTTAAGATATATTGAGAAATGTGTTTTGCCAACTCCACAGTTAAGTAAACTTTATCTGGCGATGCTGGTTTCTTTTCAAAACCTAAAACTGTTTCAAAAAAATAATCTAAGTGTTTGGCCGTAAATTGATTTAAGTCTTTCTGTGCGATGGCATATAAATCCAAAAAAGCATCAAAAAGCGCAAGATGGGGTTCGGTTAAGCCATCATTCCTAATTTCATTAAGATTGAAAACTGTTTGCCAAGTGGTTTTATTTTCAGCACCATTATAGTAGTAATAATTAATATAAGCACTCAAACGCTCTACAAATTGATAAAGTGCTTCCTTGCTTCGTTCATCAATGGCAACAAAAGATGCATCCAACGCTTGGGGTAAGCGATTTAAACGGTTGGTTCCGTTTCTTGGTGCATTATTTTTATTGCAATTTTTACTCATTTTCTAAAGGTTTGTTCCCTCGTTTAAATAATATGGATATACAATATTGTTCCTGGTGTTGGTACTTCTAACTGTGTATTCTACCACGAGATTAATAATACCATTCTCCTCGTTTTTAAAAACATCGAGTTTATCGAGCTTAATTCGCGGCTCGTAATAGATGATTGCCCTCCGGATTCTTTCTGTAATTCTCGTCACCAAGGTTACATTAATGGGTTCAAAAAGCATGTCATCTAAGTTGCAGCCGTACTCTGCCTGCATAACACGTTCACCAACGGCGGTGCCAAAAAGTATTTCCAAACTTTGATTAATATCGGCAACATCACTAGCCATGTTTGTAGCAAAATGGTTCGAATCACCATATTTGATTATTTTTGGTGGGAAAGCCCATCCGGTTCCTAAAAAGCTGCTTTCTGTTTCCATAATTAACCTATTGTAACTGTCGGACAACCAACCACGGCACTAGCGCCACAAATACACGCATCGCCAGTTCTTATTGCTGGCAAGCCGCCGATAAAGACAGTTGTACTTCCTGCAGGGAAAGCGCTCACCGTTGGCTGATGCGTATTTGGTGGCAAAACGCAAACATGACTATCTCCCACCACGCAAGCTGGCATGCCACCGATTAAAACCGTTGGTACCCCAGGCCCGACAATTGTTCCGCCATGATTGGTAATATCTGTTGCTCTTACTGCGTTTGGCATAGCTAATTTATTTGGACAATACTTCCCTTAACTTTTGCAATAGCTGATGAGCTTAATTCTACACCAGCACTTCCACTTAGTTTCAATTGGGCATTCGCCTCTGTTGTTATATTTTTTCCCTCAATTTTAATATCTCCTGAGGCTTTTAAAGTGAGATCTTTACTACTTTCAATTGTAATTCCACCATCGCTGGTTTCTATCTTATTTCCATTTTGATCTTCAATGGTGATCTTTTTTCCATCTTCATTAAGTGTAATCTTGTTTCCTGCTGGTGTTTCTATGTTGATGATTTTCTTTTCATCATCAAAAAGGATTTGCATTTTACTACGAGTTTGTAACCCTTTTTGGTGATTGTCATCCTTAAATGTTAAGTGTGGCGGATTTGCGCTGCTATATAACCGACCTAAAATCACAGCATCTCGAGGATCATCGTTGATAAAACCAATAATTACCTCGTCATCAATCTCTGGATTCCATACCCAACCACGATCCTTTCCGGCATCTACGCTCGCAAGTCTTGCCCAAATGCCATCACCATCTTTTTCAACCGTTGGTAAGCGCACCCTAATTCTACTTTCTCCATCAGGATCACTTTCCAATTGCGTTACAATGCCAATTTGCAATCCATTTACCGGTGGAATAATTCCTGTTGCTGGTTTTTCTACCAAATCATCAAACTTATAATTGTGCAGCGTTTTATCTAGGCCAAACTGAACGTGACTGTACCAAGCCGCCTCGCCAGAATAACTATGAATTACACCCGTTACCAAACATTTGCCACTAAATCTATCTCCAATTCCCAAAAGTTCGACAATAATTCCAGGCTTAAGTTTATGATCACCCAAAACCCTAACATTGCCTATGATTCGGTTTAACCTGCTTCTAAATAATTGTGCAGTTGCCCATTGGTTCGACTCTTGCTCTGCAACATTTCCAGAATGATAAGAACTACTATCCGCCCAACCTAATACTTCTGCTAAGTCATCGCCAGTGATATTTCCTTGTGCTGGCATTGGTTTATCTGAAGAAGTTCCCTCTTTCACTTCTTGATTGGTGTAATCCCAGGTTTTGGTTAGCACTTCAGGAAACTGCGTTCTGGCATCCATCTGCGCCTCAAAATCATAAATTTCAGCACCGTATGTATAAGTTGCCGTACTGGCCTGGTTAACATCTGGCGCTGCAATAATTAATTTTTCAGCATCGGCAATTACCAAAGCACTGTTCAATTCTGCACGAGTGATCATAAAATCCCAGTTGCTGCAATTAAACTGAACGAGTTGTTTGTGATGTAAATCTAAATCATTCAAATCGCCAGAAATTCCATTTTGTCCTAATAAATCGTTTATCGCATCTTCATCGCTCACATCTTCCCAAATCTTATTCTTTCTACCCGCTGTTAACTTAATTGCCTTATGTCGGCATTCTATTTCCAGCAGGCTACCATCCTCATTCGCTTTTATGGTCTGGCTGATAATCAGTCCCGAAAAAATCAATTCATTTTTTCCATCATATCCTGCCGAAATAGTAATTTCTGCGCCTGGGATAAAGTCTGTTCCGTTGCTTAAATCAAAGTTTTGAGCAGCGGCATTACCATCCATTACTATAACTTTTGCTTTTGGAATGGCGTTTACGATGTTAGTAACTGTTATTTCTAATATCCCAACAGCATCGGATAATGGTTCGCCCCCAATGGTGATACTAAAAGATTGCACTCCTGAGTTTTGTGGCATGTTCTACTATTTTTCTATTGGCGGAAACGAAATGCTTTGTCCTTGTTTTAACTTCCTGAAATTATTTAGTTTATTGGCTTTAGCCACTTCTAAATAATATCTATCTGTTTTATATATGTTGTATGTCATCATCGGTAGCGGACTATCGCCTTCTACATTTCTATAATGTGTTAAATCTGGGGAGCTTCTTTGCAGCTCATTCGATTGCTCTACCAAAGAGGTGTAACTGGTAAAAGTGCAATCAGTTTTTGCCCGCAAAGGCTTTCCGGTATTATCGAATAAAGTGTAGGTAACCTTAACCGCTGTAAGCATTCCTTGGAAAGTTAATTCCCCCCAATGGATTTTTAAATAGTTGGGTTGATGCGTATCATCCTTGATCTTAAAACAGGTATCGATAAACTTTTCAATTACCTTATGAACTGTTTTATCTTTCTGTATATCAGATTGAAAAGCAGAGTTACCCGAATAAGAAGCTGAGGTTGCATCCCATAACAAATCGAGCTTTAATTCTTTTCCTCTTGATGATTTAAATTGCCCAACACTATCAGCTGCATTGGCAGGCGCATTGTTATCCAGCTCATTTTTATACTCAATAAAATAAGTGTTCGGATTATATAAAACCTTAAAGCTTTCTACAGGCGAACCCGAAAAGTTATCGTTGGTGTAAACATCGATAATGAGCTTTTCTAAATTGCCCAATTCTCCAAAAAGCTGACTTAGCGCCATAATTACCTCTCGTTTCTGTTTTTAATTTGTTGCTTTAATTCCTCCAATGCCTTTTTCATTTTGCGATCTGTTGCGGTTTGTCCTGATGGACTTGCCGGTACAGAACCTGCAACATTATTAGTTACAGTTGCCGTGATATTGAGTTCTCTTATTTCTACAGGCATAATCTTTAAATATCTATCCTCCTAAAATATTGATGCGCAAATTCAATGCTTTCGATTATGATTCCATTCTGTTGCGCATTAAATCCCTCAACTGCCCATTTTATTGGGTAAGCATTTACAAAGTTCCAGGCCTGCAATGGATTGTGTTTTTCATTAAGCAAAATCAATGTAATATCTCGCGGTTTAAAGGTGAAAGATTCTACACTTTCCTTAAACCATTTCATTGCTGATGATCCGATTAACATTCCTCGTTTAAGTGTTAAATTACTGTAGGTTATCGCTGTTGGTAATTTGTGTGCAAAGCGATTTTCGCCACCCTCTTTATACTCTTCAGTTGCTATATTTGCCTCCAATCCTGTTGCATCAGTAAAGCCAATATCAGCCATACCTGGGTATTCGAGTTCTAGCCCTTCTATCCGAAGTAAAAAATGAAAACCTACTGGAGGGTATTTTGCCGCCATAACGTTTAAGTAAATTCGATGCTCAAACCTTCATGTGCCAGTTCAACGGTTTCAATTGCCACCTCATTTCCTGTAGAGTTAAGTGTCGGTCCATCTACTTTTGATGGCCATGCATTTCTAACTTTCCAAACCACAACAGGCTCATGACTTTCGTTAAGCAGACTTATGGTTAAATCTCTTCGCTCAATCTTATTCAAGCTTACCGTATTAAACCATTGGAAAAGCTCATTATCGCCCTTTGTTAAACCTCTCTTCATTGAAATAGCAGAATATTGCTGCATTCCAGGCATTTTTGTAACATGGTATTCTGGAGAATTACCCTCTCGATAATCTATCGGTTGGGTTTCTACTGTTAAGCCGCTAACTTCAGTAAAACCAATTCGTGAGCCGCCCCATTCCACCTGAAAGTGGAAGACCGGCAATGGATAAGTATTTGCCATAATATTTAGAATTTATGATGTTTATTCTTGTAATTTATGTGAGAATTTTAGGATAATGAACTCTGCCGGACGAACAGCAGCCATCCCAATTTCGACGTTCATTCTTCCCTCCAAAATATCTAAGGAAGTCATGGTGATACCCAAACCAATGCGGACGAAAAAGGCATCATCTGGTTTTGCACCTTGCAAAGCACCTTGTCGCCACAGCTGATTTAGGAAATTTTCGCACATGGCTTTTACTCGTAACCAGGTATTGGCATCATTAGGTTCGAAAACAACGAACTCCGTTGCTTTTTTAACGCTTTCCTCTACGAAATTATAAAAGCGTCTAACCGAAATGTATCGCCACTCGTTATCATTTCCTGCCAAAGTTCTGGCGCCCCAAACCAATGTTCCCTTACCTGTAAAAAAGCGAATCACATTGATGGATTTTCCAGTAGTTGGATCGATATTTAAGTTTTCCTGTTGCTGTGCCGTAACCTTTATCGATGGGCCACTAACCATATTCAGGCTTTCATTTGCAGGCGCTTTCCAAACGCCCCGATTGTTATCTACCCGTGCCATTACACCCGCAACAGCACTCGATGGTGGTAAATCAATCACATTTTTATTAATTTCTGCCTTGAGTAAACGATAAGTGTTTAAGTCCATCGCCTTAATAGCGGTTAAGCTCTTACCGTCATACGGACCATTATGTTTAACCAGAATTAAATCTTCATTATAGCCGTAATTTAAGGTAGATTCTAGCCAAGGATAATAAACGCAACCGTATTTTAAATCAGCCATACTTACATCATTGCGAATAATTATGGCATCATCGTAAGGAACTGAAGAAAGTTTCCATGGATCTAAAATGGCAATGCGATCTTGCAACTTGTTACATAAAGCTAGAGCATTATTGTAAAGTGTGGCATAACCAGATGTTGCTGCGCCAGCGCTATTATGCTTATCTGTAAAAATCAGCATAGTTGGCTCATCAACCTTCGCAATTGCGGCTAAGCTGGCATTTCCCGCATCATCATTTAAAAGGCTATTATAATTACCACTAGAAACGATATAACATGGGCCACCACCATTTGCGTAAAACATTTGGATGGCGTAATACATGTATCTTCCACTTGCAAAATCCTTACGGGCATTGCAGGTAATGGTTCTGCTTTGTACAGCGCCATTTACAATTACATCGGTAATGGTTGGTAGGCCAGAGACCTTGAAAACATCCGTTTCGGAATTTGGACCGCCAAAATATTTCTGGTAATCTAAAAATGAAGTTATCCTAATTGGTGAGGGAAGTTTGCCAACGGCAGGAAAAATATCATCGCCATTTTCATCCTTAGCAATTTCTGTTCTACCCATAAAAGCTGGAATTGCAGTTTCTACAGGTGCTATGGATGCAGGAAGTTTACTGATTTCTTCAATATAAACACCTGGAGTTTTATAATTCTGTGCCATAGCTTTAAGATTTTGCTAATAAATGAGAAAATTTTAAAATGATAAATTCTGCTGGCCTAACGGCAGCCATTCCTATTTCTATGATTAATCTTCCCTCTAAAATATCAAGGGAGGTCATGGTTATGCCCAAACCAACATTTACAAAATAGGCATGTTCTGGTTTTGCACCAGCCAAAGCACCTTGTCGCCACAACTGGTTTAAGAAGTTTTCGCACATGGCTTTCACTCTAACCCAAGTTTTAGCATCATTTGGTTCGAAAACTACAAATTCCGTTGCCTTTTTAACAGACTCTTCGACCATGATAAAAAGCCGCCTAACAGGAACATAACGCCATTCATTATCATTTCCTGCCAATGTTCTGGCACCCCAAACTAAGGTACCTTTACCAGCAAATTTTCTAATGGCATTGATGCTTTTTCCTCCCGTTGGATCTACATTTAAGTAATCTTGCTCTTCATCGCTGATGGTAATTAAGGGTTTATCAACCGTTCTGATGCTTACATTTGCAGGCGCTTTCCAAACGCCCCGATCATTATCTACTCGAGCCATAATGCCTGCCATCATCCCCGATGGGTAAAGTGGAACCGTATATGCATTTAAAGCAGCCTTAATTTGATTGAATAGCACAAAATCTACACTATCGAAACCACCAGTTAAGCTTGGCGACTCGAGCGTAACAGCCAACGCACCACCTTTTGGATCGTAAACTACGGGGATATTGTTGCCATCAGCACCTAATTTCAAGGCAGTAATGGTGACTACTTTTGCTGTAGAATCTGCCAGAACCAATAGTTTTAAATCATCGTTGGCGTTAATCACGTCTTTTAAACTTTTCGCAGTTGCTGTTGTAGTGCCATCAATTGCAATTCCCTCTGGGCCAAATGTTAAACTGATGCCAGCTATGCTAGTCGATTGGTTCTCGGTTGGTGTAGCGTCTATTGTAATTTTTGTCGATGCAGCGATTCCAACTTGTGCGGCCGTTTTAATAACATCGGTTATCGGCTTAAATACATCGCCAACAGATTTGTAAATCCCTGCGTTTGCCCCACCTCTATTATCTGCTGCGATTAAAATGTTTTCATCGGCAACTCGATTATAAATTGCGCCACTTTTTATCTGTGGATAGTAAACGGCGCCATATTTCAGGTTATCAGAACTGACGTAATCGTTTCTAAATTTATCAGCGACTAAGTAAGGTGTTGTCAAATCTCCTTGTAGTGCATCCAAAATGGCAAAACGATCCTGCAATTTGGCACATTGGGCAAGCATGGCATCATTAAGTTCTTTTATTTGCGAGGCAGAGGTTAAATTTACAAGCTCTGGAATAACCAATAAAGTAATTTCATCTTCCCGTTCGCAGGCGTCTAAACCGTTTTTCAATTCCGTTTTATCGATTGCCGGAACGGCATTAAAAGTTCCTGTCGAAATGATAAAACATGGTCCGCCGCCATTTTCATAAAACATTTTAACATGGTAATAGAGCAAATAACCCGATGGATCTGCTGCTGGAGCGACAACGATTTTTGGCAACGCTGATCCATTTTCAGGATTATCGATCGTTACTTCCAAGACCTCGGGAAATGCGGCACCAAAATATTGCTCAAAATCCAGCATTGAAGTTATTCGTTGCGGAGTGTTGATATCGAAAGTCGATCCGTTTTTTTCTCGCTTTGCGGTATAACCGATAAATCCCGGTATTGCGGTTTCTACCTGTGCAATTGAGGGTGGAATTGTCGAAATCTCTTCAACGTAAACTCCTGGATGTTTATATGTTAGCGCCATATCTTTATGAATTATTTTTAAACATATATGTAAATTCTACTCTCCTCACCTGCCTGCTTTTCGGCTGTTGGATTAGGTAAGTTTTTTGATAAAACCACTTCTGTCGGACCATCTTTTTTGCTAAGCTCTAGACCTGTTTTAACCTTTTGAAAAAATGGAATCTTTACATTACTGGTGAAAAGAACGATCTCCGCATCAGCAATTTTGTTAATAGGATCGGTATCATCGGCAGGAACAGGAATCCCAGCGAAAGTATAATTTGAATAAACTGGGTTGCCACTTGCACTTCCATCGGCACTTTTATCATTAACAAAAAGACCAAAATCATCTAAATCGATTCCACTTTGATTAATCACATAATATTTCCAAGTGGTTTCTTTTCTTAAAAAATTGATCGAGAATTTGGTTTCAACAGCGGCAGCATCCAAGGCTGGTATTTTGATATCCAATACGCCAAAATTGGGTTGAGCACTTAATTCATTGCTTTTGAAGATTTTAAAACTTAATAAATCGTTCCCTGTATCAGCAGCATTTTTGATAGAAATAGCATATAAACCATCAGTCAGTTTGGATAGATCTAGCAGTTTGCTGAAAGTTCCGTCATCGCTTTTTTTAATTTTGTATGGACTTGGAATTGGTCCTCCATTGGTATCATAAGCAATTACCAAATTGTTTTTTTCTAAAGAATTTACCCTTAATGTGATTTCACTATTGGCTGCCAAACTAAAATTCAAACTCATTAAATCGCCGACTACAGCATCAATTATGGAATATTTTAAATCGGGATTTAAACCAACATTGGTTAAATAAATTTTCTTATTGCTCAAAAATTCTTTCGCGGGAGTAGTTTCATTTAGATTAGTTATCGCCATAAATTTGGCAGCTAGTTTTAAACTTATTCCGAATTGAAATTTGGTTTCTGAAAGCTTAATTAATGGTTTTTTTTCACTATTAACCTCACAAATTAGGCTGAAACCAGTAGCAAAAGCTTTGTACAATAAACGTTGATTACGCATTATTGAACTTGAGTTTTGAGTGGGTACAAAACTTAAATCCTCACACAAATAATCTTCATAATAGTTATGACGTACATTCACCGAAAATAATTTGCTATAGGCCGTCATCACTTAGTTCTTGTGTTTAGTAAAATGTTTTCTACAATACCATCAGGCGCCAACTGTACATTTTCTTGAATGGTTAACATCCTTATTTTGTATAACACTGATGGTAAATAACTGTGACCAATAATGCTCCAGAAATGGTTCATTTGTTCGAAGTTGAAGCTAAAAAGCTCCGCACTTAACCGCTCTATTTTACTATCGGTTAAAGCCAAAAGCGGCGAGTTTGCTTGTGTAAAAATGCTTTTTCCCTGAAAAAAGGAAATTACCTGAGATAGTCTTTTTAAGCCCTCCAAATAATCTAACCTTGGAGATTCTGTTTCCTCATAATGGAAATTTGCTGAGATGAGTATGAATAAATTAAGGTAAATATCGGGGTTTCGGGTTTCGATTTCGCCTTGCATATTTCTAACCGTTACCCTTTGATCTTTAGCTACCCGGTCTTCTTCAATATTCATTAAAGTTAAACCCAATGTTTTATCGGGGATAGCTAATTTGCCATCGTAAACAATGCTCGAAACCACGATATAATCCTCTATTGTGGTACCCGCAATATTGTTTAAATAGCCATTAATTTCTTTCGAAATAAAATCTAGAGCAGTGTTAATCATAGACGAAAAAATAATTCTGGTTAGATTGGTAAGTAAATGATTATCATAAACTTATACATGAACTGTACAATTGTTATCAACATTTTTAAATAAAGTTATCCACCGATACAAAATTGAGAAATCTTGGATTTTATATACAAAAACAAAGATTCTAGAGAGTCAATGACCTATTAAATATTTAGTTATCAACAACTTGAAAGAATACTCCTATTGAGAATGAAATGATAAATAGTCAACTTTCCCTGGTAATCTATAGTAAGCTCTTTAACAAATTGTAGTAATATAAACTTTCGTTATTCATAAAACTATCATAACCAATCTTTTACACGTATAATTAAAAATACAGATGTAAATAAACTTGAATTATATTGCCATTTTTTGCCCTTAAATCTTATTACTCAGAATGGAATTTTGAACCCAAGCCAAACCATCCAAATAAAAAATTTATATATTTAAAAAAACCAAACCTATTCACATGATTATTGACAAATCGCCCTTATCAAAACGTATATTATCTATTGATATATTAAGAGGATTAGTAATGATCATTATGGCACTTGATCATACCAGAGATTTCTTTCATATCGGCGCAATGACCGGTGATCCGTTAGATCCTGAAACGACAACAGGAGTTTTATTTTTTACCAGATGGATTACCCATTTCTGCGCACCTACTTTTGTTTTCTTATCAGGATTGTCTGCCTACTTATCAGCCCAAAGTAAAACCCGAGCAGCGGCAAGTGCATTTTTACTAAAGCGTGGATTGTGGCTCGTTGCGGTTGAAATCATTATTATTTCTTTAGGCTTAACTTTCAATCCATTTTATAATTTAATCATTCTACAGGTAATATGGGCTATTGGCTGCAGCATGATCTTTTTGGCGCTAGCAAGTAGAATATCTTACAAAACCGTATTAGTAACAGGGTTGATTTTAGTTTTCGGCCACAACGTATTTAATCTTTTACACATTCCTACAGATGCAACCACAGGAATGCTACTAAAAGTATTTTTCACCTCTTTTGGAACAGTTATTCCGTTACCAAATAACCATTTAATTGGTGTTTTTTATGCCATTTTACCATGGACTGGAGTAATGTTTGTGGGTTATGGCGTTGGTGCTTGGTATAATAAAAACTATGATAGAGAAAAGCGAAGACGTAATCTTTTAATTGTTGGTTCGCTAACGGTATTTCTATTCTTATTTTTAAGGTTTATCAACATTTACGGCGATCCGGTTCCAAGAAAAGAACACTATGATTTTTTTAAGAACCTACTTACCTTTTTTAATGTAAGTAAATATCCTCCCTCTTTGCAATATATTTCAATGACGCTTGGTCCAGCTATGCTATTCCTCGCTTTTACAGAAAATATTAATAATTGGTTTACTAGAATTTCCTCGGTATACGGTGCGGTACCATTCTTCTATTATGTAATTCATTTCTACCTCTTGCATACCATTTTGGTGGTTGTATTTATTGCAACAGGTTATACTAGTAATCAGATTGTGCAGATACCTTTCTGGTTCCGCCCAACAGATTTTGGCTTCAATTTAACCATAGTTTATTTGATATGGTTGGCCGTTGTGGCATCTTTATATTTACCATGCAGATGGTTTAAAAAATACAAGGAAACACACAAGCAATGGTGGCTGAGCTATGTTTAAGATGTAACTATGTGGTAATTTGGTCTTAATGTTCAAACCTATAAAACGACTAGATGTTTTGCGCTATCACAAAACCACTTGCCCAGGCCCATTGGAAGTTATAACCACCCAGCCAGCCTGTAACATCCAAACACTCTCCTCCAAAAAACAAATTGGGTATTTTTTTACACTCTAGGGTTTTGGAAGAAATTTCATTGGTATCGATGCCCCCACGCATTACTTCGGCTTTGTCATAACCTTTATCTCCAGCCGGCTTAACCTTAAAATGATGAATGGTTTGTTCGATCAAATCAATTTCTGCTTTGTTTAACGATGCAACTGGTTTATTTAAAGGAAGAAACTTCGCTAAGGCATCGGTAAATTTTTTGGTGTAAAAACGGTTCAACAGCGTTGATAAAAGTGTTTTTCCGTTTGATTTTCTTTCCTCATCCAAGAGCGAAACTACATTTTGATGCGGCAATAAATTGATGTTAACTATCTCACCTCTTCTCCAGAAAGAAGAAATCTGCAGAATTGCTGGCCCACTTAGACCCCAATGTGTAAATAAGATATTCTCTTCGAAAGAAATTTCTTCATTACTTACTTCACAGAAAACAGAATTTCCAGAAAGTTGAGCAAACCATTCTTCATCTTTCCCGGTGATGGTTAATGGAACCAAGGCTGGTGCAGTTTCAATAATTTTTAAGTCATGTTTACGGGCAAAACGAAGTGCAAAATCTGTGGCACCCATTTTCGAAATTGGCAATCCACCTGTGGCAATAACCAGTTTTTCGGCTTTTATAATTATTGTTTTTCCATTTCTATCGTAAGTTATCTTAAAGCAATCAGGTAAAATTTCAATATCCTTAACATCAGCACTGCACCGAATGTCTTGACCAAAATCTTTACAGATTGACGTAAAAACCGCTACAACATCTTTGGCATTTTTATCATCAGGAAACAATTGTCCTAGAGTTTTTTCCTTACCTTGAATGTTATAGGTTTCAAAAAAACTAATGGTATCATCAACAGTCCATTGCGTGAAAGAGGATTTTATAAAATGTGGATTTGCGGAGATAAACTGTTCTGCCGATGCAAATTGATTGGTGTAATTGCAGCGACCTCCACCTGAAATTAAAATTTTGGCGCCAGGTTTTTCATTTTTTTCGAGCACGATTACTTTCTTTCCCAAATAGCCAGCTTGCACCGCACACATTAATCCGCAAGCGCCTGCTCCAATAATTATCGCATCAGCATTCATTTAGGCAAAGTTATAAGTTTTAAGCGCTAAGTTGATAGCATATCAGTTTTATAATAGCCCCGACAGTAGCGAGCACGAAACCCAATTCTTTATTGGGTGAAGTAAAGCGAATGGCGGGAGTGCATTTTAATAGTAGCAGTAACCTTGCGCTTCTGAAAAAAATCATACCTTTTGATTTGAATAAAACCCAATTGGCGTACAATTTTTTGTTATTTTTGCGTCTTAATAATCTTTCTCATTAATGGCAAAACAGATTAGCGAATTAAAATTGGGTATTTTAGGTGGAGGCCAGTTGGGCAGAATGCTTATCCAACAAGCGATTAACTATAATGTTACTTCACTAGTTTTAGATCCAGACCCAGATGCTCCTTGCAAACACATTGCAAATTATTTCGAAAATGGCTCTATTACAGATTTTGATACAGTTTACAACTTCGGTAAAAAAGCAGATATTATTACCATTGAAATAGAAAAAGTTAACATTGAAGCTTTGGAGCAGCTGGAAAAAGAGGGCAAAAAAGTTTTTCCGCAATCGAGAGTGATTCGTTTAATTCAAGATAAAGGTGTACAGAAACAGTTCTTTAAAGAGAATGATATTCCTACTTCTCCTTTCCAAATTGTTAATACTAAAGAAGATATAGAAAATAGTGCTATTCCTTTTCCATACATTTTGAAATTGAGAAAAGATGGTTATGATGGTAAAGGTGTAATGCGAATTAATAGTGCTGCTGATTTAGATAAGGCATTTGATGCACCTTGCATCATTGAAAAATTGGTAGATTTCGAAAAGGAGGTAGCTGTAATTGTTGCCCGTAATTCGAACGGCGACATGAAAACTTTTCCGATGGTAGAAATGGAATTTAACCCGGAAGCCAACTTGGTTGAGTTTTTGATTTCGCCATCTACCTACGCAGAAAGCTTGCAGCAAAAGGCAGAGAACATCGCCAAAAATATTGCCTCGGCAATGAATATTACTGGCATTTTAGCCGTTGAAATGTTTGTAGGTCGTGATGGAGAATTGCTGGTAAATGAGGTGGCGCCTCGTCCGCACAATAGCGGTCATCAAACCATTGAGGGCAATTACGTTTCCCAATTCGAGCAACATTTGCGCTCTATTTATAATTTGCCTTTGGGAGATACCACTAGCATTACGAATGCTGTAATGATTAATTTGTTGGGCGAAAAAGGCCCTGAAGGTGTGGCAAAATATGAAAACTTGGAGAAAATTTTAGCTATTGATGGCGTGTTCGTTCATCTCTATGGTAAAAAATACACTAAACCTTTCCGCAAAATGGGGCATGTAACCATTGTGGATATCGATAGAGAAAAGGCTATTGAAAAAGCTAGGTATGTGCAGAAAACTTTGAGGGTGATTGCATAAAATCAATCCCCCTAGCCCCCGAAGGGGGAACTAAAAGCAAGGTAGATAACACCCTAGCCCCCTAAAGGGGGAACTGAAAGCAAGTCGGAGATAGTAGAAAAAAGATAAGTTAAAAACTAAAAGATTAAACGATATATATGAGCACTGGAAATTCAATTTCCCCTGTAGGGGTAGATGATATGAACGATGGAGGGAAAAAGCCTCCTTTAGGGGGTTTGGGGGTTGTTGGAATAATTATGGGTAGCAAATCTGATTTGCCAGTGATGCAAGATGCTGCTGATGTATTAAGGGAATTTGGAGTTAGTTATGAGATTACGGTTGTTTCTGCGCACAGAACTCCAGAACGCATGTTTAATTATGCTAAAGAAGCACAAGGCAGAGGTTTAAAAGTAATTATTGCTGGGGCTGGTGGTGCTGCACATTTACCAGGAATGGTGGCTTCGATTACTACTTTGCCAGTTATTGGTGTTCCTGTAAAATCCTCCAATTCTATCGATGGCTGGGATAGTATTTTATCTATTCTACAAATGCCAAACGGTATTCCTGTAGCTACTGTAGCATTAAACGCGGCTAAAAATGCTGGTTTATTGGCAGTTCAAATTTTGGCTACAGCCGATGAATCCTTAACGGTAAAAATGCAGGCTTACAAAGATGAGTTAAGAAGAAAAGTAGAGGAAAGCGCTGATAGTCTTTAGTCCTTAAGTCTGAAGTCCGAAAGTCGGATGGCATAAGGCTTATTCCGCACAAACCTCTGACTTTTGGGCCATTAACTTTTAAGCCTTTGAAACACCTGACTTTCAGGCTTTTTAAAACACCCAAACTTCTGACTTTCGGACTTCTAAACTTCCCGACTCAGATCAATTCAGACTCGGATCTATCGGAAAATTGCTCACATGGGCATATTTCGGACCTAAATTTACAATTACATCTCTCCAAAGTTGTTCATCATCATTTCCAAAAATAATTTCAGGATTGGAAATATCGCTTACCATCCAAGCATTGTCCTCTATTTCTTGATCAAGTTGTCCATTCCCCCATCCAGAATAACCCATAAAAAATTTAATTTCATTTTCTTCAATCGCATTGGTATTGATGAGGATTTTAAGTGTTTCAAAATTTCCTCCCCAATACAAACCGTTTCCAATCGGCTCACCACTTTGCAGTTTATCGTAACAACGGTGAATAAAATGTAGCGTATCAGCAGCAACTGGCCCGCCAAAATAAATTAAGTTATCTGCTTCCCACAAATCTTGAACTACATCTTTTAAGATTAGGTTTCCAGCTTGATTTAGAATGTAACCAACCGTTCCATCTTCGTCATGTTCCGTAATTAATACCACAGATCTTTTAAAATTAGGATCAGACATGAAAGGCTCGGAGATAAGTAATCTACCGGTTTTTGGTTTGATGGGATTAAGCATGCTAATATTTATTTGTTCGCCAATAAAAGATGAGTAAGTTTGCTCTATGCAAGTTACAAATGAATTTCTACAAAACCTGCGCCAAGATTATAAAAGCGCAACGTTGGATGAAACTGACGTAGATAATAACCCGATTACCCAATTTAAGAAATGGCTTGATCATGCTGTTGAGGCTCAAGTTTACGAACCCAATGCAATGACCTTAGCTACAGCTGATAAAGCTGGCAGACCCGATGCAAGAATTGTGCTTTTGAAAGGTGTTGATGAAAATGGGTTTAGGTTTTTTACGAATTACTTAAGTGCGAAAGGCAAGGAACTGAAACGAAATCCTTATGCTGCACTGGTTTTCTTTTGGCCAGATTTAGAACGACAAATAAGAATTGAGGGTACGGTAGAAAAACTGGATAAGGAAACTTCTGAACAATATTTTGTTACCCGTCCGGTGGCAAGCCAAATTGGTGCGGTTGCTTCTCCTCAAAGTCAGATAATTCCCAACAGACAATTTCTGGAAGAAAAGTTCGACGAATTAAAATCTAAAAGTGAGGATAAAACTATTGCTAAACCAGCACATTGGGGTGGTTACATTGTAAAGCCAACGCGGATAGAATTTTGGCAAGGCCGACGTAGCCGTTTACACGATAGAATTAACTTTGAATTTATAAAAGGCAGCTGGGTTAAAACAAGATTGGCACCTTAATTAGTTCTAGTAAAGAAAATAGAGATACGCCATCTAGCCATATCTCTATTTCTAACGAATCATTAACTGACCTAAATTTACTAGGAAGTACTTTTTCTAAAAATTCTTTACTTTCTTAATCTTCCGAAGCATAAAATGTTAATTAATGATAAACCTGATTTTTGTATCGATAAACCATTTTAACAAAGTTAAAAAGCTGGTTTAAGTGAAAAAATAAGCCACTAAAAGCTTATGGAGGTTTATTTTTAACCCGAAATCATTTAAAAAAACAATCTCTACAGAACATTGCGCAAAAATCAAAAGATAAACTAACCAAAATGATAAAAAATATTTCAGTTATCGGCTCAGGAACAATGGGAAACGGCATTGCTCATGTTTTTGCACAGCACAGTTATCTGGTAAACTTAATTGATATTAATCAAATCGCTTTAGATAAAGCTATACAAACCATTACAAAAAATCTAGATCGACAAGTTGCGAAAGGAACCCTTACAGAAGAACAAAAATCAGCTACATTAAAAAATATCACTAGGCATACTTCGATTGAGGATGGTGTTAAAACTGCAGATTTAATTGTAGAGGCAGCAACTGAAAACATTGATCTCAAGCTTAAGATTTTCAGGGAATTGGATGAATTTTCTCCTACTGAAGCCATTTTGGCATCTAACACCTCTTCTATTTCAATCACTCAAATTGCTGCAATTACAGGCCGTGGCGACAAGGTTATTGGCATGCACTTTATGAATCCCGTTCCGGTGATGAAGTTAGTTGAGGTAATTCGCGGTTATCAAACCAGCGATGAAACCACGCAAAAGATCATGTCGCTATCCGAAAGCTTGGAAAAAATTCCGGTTGAGGTAAATGATTATCCTGGATTTGTAGCCAACCGCATTTTAATGCCAATGATTAACGAAGCCATCTATACTTTATATGAAGGCGTTGCAGGCGTTTACGAAATTGATACCGTGATGAAATTAGGAATGGCACACCCAATGGGTCCACTTCAATTGGCTGATTTTATTGGTTTAGATGTTTGTTTGGCCATATTAAAAGTATTAAATACTGGTTTCGGAAATCCGAAATATGCCCCTTGTCCGCTTTTGGTTAATATGGTTGCTGCGGGTTACAAAGGTGCAAAAACTGGAGAGGGCTTTTATAAATATACTGCAGGCTCAAAGGATTTAATAGTATCAGATAAATTCAAAAAATCCTAATTTTTTTAGCATTTAATTTTATATTTGCTTTATGAACGAAAATCTTGATCCAGAAGCTACCAACCTTACTCCTACCGATAGAGATATTGAACGGGTTTTAAGACCACAGGCTTTTGAAGATTTCACTGGACAGGAAAAGGTAATGGAAAACCTAAGGATTTTTGTTCAGGCTGCCAAGCTTCGTGGTGAGGCTTTAGATCACGTACTGCTTCATGGCCCTCCTGGATTAGGAAAAACTACCCTTTCTTATATCATTGCAAATGAAATGGGTGCTGGTATAAAAGTTACCTCCGGACCTGTTCTAGATAAACCTGGAGATTTAGCCGGACTATTAACTGGATTGGATACCGGCGATATTCTTTTTATCGATGAAATTCACCGTTTATCACCTTTGGTAGAAGAATATTTGTATTCGGCTATGGAAGATTTCAAGATTGATATCATGCTAGAAACTGGCCCTAATGCCAGATCTGTACAAATATCCTTAAATCCATTCACTCTTGTTGGGGCAACAACTCGTTCAGGTTTATTAACTGCACCACTAAGGGCCCGATTTGGAATTAATTGTCGCTTGGCATATTACGATGCTAAACTATTAACAACGATTGTTTTACGTTCATCAGAAATTTTAAATACGCCAATTAATGATGAAGGCGCTTACGAAATTGCCCGTCGTAGTCGTGGAACGCCACGTATTGCGAATGCACTTTTGAGGAGAACAAGAGATTTTGCTCAAATAAAGGGTAATGGAAATATAGATACAGAAATCGCTCGTTATGCATTAAATGCCTTAAATGTTGATGAACATGGCTTGGATGAAATGGACAATAAAATTTTGGTTACCATTATCGATAAATTTAAGGGCGGTCCGGTAGGGTTAAAAACCATTGCTACTGCCGTTGGAGAAGATGAAGGTACCATTGAAGAGGTTTATGAACCTTTTTTAATTCAAGAGGGATACATTATGCGTACCTCTCGAGGTAGAGAAGTTACAGAAGCGGCTTATAAACATTTAAAGAAAAATTATCCAGGGCAAACGGGGAAACTGTTTTAGCTTCATATTAATTTTATCCGCTAAAATCATATTTCAATTAGATGTTAAACATCATTACCAGGCACTACCTCCCACTTAACTTGATTCAGCATTTTTCTAACTATTAAGTCCTTGAATCAAGTTCAGGGTGACGCTCGATCTTGGCATAACTGTTATATCAATTAACTACAGAATCTTCCTCACCACTTAAGTAATGGAAATGGTTTTATAAGTCTCATCCCCTAAATAGAAGGAAAAAACATTTATTCCTCTTTTCTGTTCATTACATACAAATCAAACAATATGAATATCGAATTACGCAAATTGACGCTCGAAGATTACGCGGATCTAAAAGAATCTATGTTACAAGCATACGATAGTATGGGCGGCTCCATTTGGCCAAAATCTAGCATTGCAAAGCTTTTAAATATATTCCCAGAGGGTCAACTTTGCATAGCTGTAGATGATAGAGTTGTAGCCTGCTCATTAGCTATTATTGTAGAATATGATGAATACGGCGACCGCCATACTTACAAATTAATTACTGGCGATTACTCATTCTCTACACATGATCCCAATGGAGATACGCTCTACGGAATTGAAATTTTTGTTCATCCAGATTTTCGTGGCTTACGTTTAGGAAGAAGATTATATGAAGCCCGCAAAGAACTTTGTGAGAGTTTAAACCTAAAAAGTATTATTGCAGGGGGAAGAATCCCTGGCTATCATGCGCATGCAGAAGAACTAACTCCAAGGCAGTACATAGACAAGGTAAAAGCTAAGGAAATTTACGATCCGACGTTAACTTTTCAAATCTCTAATGATTTTCACGTTAGAAAAGTATTGAAAAATTACTTACCTGGTGATAAAGAATCAAAAGAATATGCCACATTAATCGAATGGAATAACATTTACTATCAAGGGATAGATGCCTCTGCCCGTTCTGCAATGACCATTCGATTGGGCTTAGTACAGTGGGAAATGCGTTTATTTCCAGATATGGCAGTTTTTTACGAGCAGGTTGAATTCTTTGTTGATGCCTTAAGTGGATATAAATCAGATTTTATCTTATTTCCAGAATTGTTTAACACGCCATTACTTCAGCCTTACAATCACTTACCAGAGATTGAGGCCATGCGCAAATTGGCAGAGAAAACTCAGGAAATTGTAGATAAAATGCATGAATATGCACTTAGTTATAATGTAAACATCATTACCGGTAGCATGCCTCTTTTAGAGGATGGCAAACTTTATAATGTTACTTATTTATGTCACCGAACAGGTAAAATTGATGAATACCGCAAAATACACATCACACCGAATGAGCAGAAGTATTATGGAATGGTAGGTGGAGACAAGGTTCAGGTTTTCGATACCGATTGCGGAAAAGTTGGCATCTTGATTTGTTACGATGTAGAATTTCCAGAGCTGAGCAGACTTTATGCAGATCAAGGAATGCAGATTTTATTTGTTCCATTCCTTACAGATACGCAAAACGGATATACTCGCGTTCGCCATTGTGCGCAAGCACGAGCGATAGAAAACGAATGTTACGTTGCCATTGCTGGTTGTGTAGGTAATCTCCCGAAAGTAAATAATATGGATATTCAATTT
Source organism: Pedobacter frigidisoli (assembly GCF_004331675.1). Lineage (GTDB taxonomy): Bacteria > Bacteroidota > Bacteroidia > Sphingobacteriales > Sphingobacteriaceae > Pedobacter > Pedobacter frigidisoli. The sequence goes on from NZ_SJSN01000006.1 coordinate 58,964, forward strand.
GCGCAATCGGCCGTATTCACGCCATCAGATTTTGCTTTTCCAACCAATGCAATTAAGGCGGAGGCTACCCCAAACACAGAAATGGTTTTGGTGGTCGATGTCGATCTTCATTTATTAGATGAATTGCACCATTACGGAACGGTAAAGATTTTAAAAGATAGGCGTAAAGATCTTTACCAAGTTAAATTATTGAAATAAAATTAGGAGCGCAATCTTCTACAAGAAATAATGTTTGTTCCCGCTTTCTGCTAAATACCGATTCGTCTTGCGTATTTTTTAGTACCTACAATCGGGATATCGCTGTCAATCGGGGCTAATAGCAAAATGCTGCCAATATTAAGGTTTAGCATTCAAAAGCATAAAAAAAATGCCGGTCGCATCAACAACCGGCATTTATTTTTAATCTAAGCTAACTATTTTCTTAACGCAAACCATACAATTATGCCTATAATTATTATTATCGGTAAAATCCATTTCAAAACGGATCCCGCACCATTTTCATCTTTTTCCGTAACTGCTGGTTTCGCTGGCCCTGGATCTTCCTTATGACTTTCGTAATCTTTTTCTATCGGTTTTGGGGCTTCCCCAGACTCCGAGTGTTTTGGATCTATATCTTCCATTTCTATATTATTGAGTAACCATTCTTTCTTTCCATTGATTAAAATTTCAAGAAATCAATTAATTAATTTAGTGTATGTATTTAGAACAAGTGATTAATCAAAATGTTTTGCAACTAAGCCTTATCTTTGCATTTCCGTGTACAACAACGCCGCAAAATATAGTCAGTTAATTAAGGATGAAGCACAACGCCTAGGATTCATAGCATGTGGCATCTCCAAAGCTGAGTTTTTGGAAGAGGAAGCGCCACGTTTAGAAAAATGGCTCAATCAAAATCATCACGGCGAAATGAAGTATATGGAAAATCATTTCGATAAGCGCCTTGATCCTCGCTTACTTGTAGATGATGCAAAATCAGTAATATCCTTATCCTTAAACTACTACACAGATGATAAACAGCTTGATCCAGATGCTCCCAAAATTTCAAAATATGCTTACGGCCAAGATTATCACTATGTAATAAAAGACAAACTGAAAGCTCTTACCCATTTTATCGAAGAAAATATTGGTGCGGTTTCTGGTCGGGCTTTTGTAGATTCGGCACCAGTTTTGGATCGTGCCTGGGCCAAAAAATCGGGAATTGGCTGGATAGGAAAAAACTCTAACCTGATTAGCAAAACAGATGGCTCCTTTTTCTTTCTCGCCGAACTTATTATCGATTTAGAGCTAGATTACGACCATCCATTTCAAGCCGATCACTGCGGCACTTGCACCCGATGCCTTGACGCATGTCCTACTGATGCGATCATAGCTCCTCAGGTTGTTGATGGCACAAAATGTATTTCTTACTTAACCATCGAACTTAAAAATGAAATTCCCAAAGAGTTTAAGGATAAAATGGATAATTGGATGTTTGGATGTGATATCTGTCAGGATGTTTGTCCGTGGAATCGTTTCTCAAAGGTGCATAATGAGGAGGCTTTTATAGCAGAAAATGGATTGTTGGATTTAAATGCCAAAGACTTAACGGAAATAACCGATGAGGTTTTTAAGAAAGTATTTAAGGATTCTGCTGTAAAACGAACAAAATATGCAGGATTAAAAAGAAATATCGATTTCTTGAAATCTTAATGGTAAGTGCTGTTTATTTTTTCGTTAACGGTTGAAGTGGCATCCCCTATTTTTTCAACCAGAGATACAGTCCCGAAATTTCGGGATTAAAACGCCCAAATACATTATAACAAAAACAAGAATTCTATCTTTTTATAGGTACAAGTTATTACTTTACGGAGAAGCTATTATCGCTCTTAACCTTATCTGGCGTATGTGGATTGCCCATTACCACCTTATCTAATTTTTTAGCGGTTTTAATCTTTATTTGAATTTGCTTTTCGCCTTTTTCCCAAACCCCAATGGTGCTATGATTTTTTTCTGTAGATCCATCGCTATAGGTAAGTGTTAAATCAATGGGCAATGCTTTGATACCCTTATTTTCTACATTGATCATGTAGCCATCAGCGTTTTTATCGACGCTTTTAATGCCCATATCCAAAACACCACCCTCAAAAAACCAAGGTTTCCAAAACCAATTTAAATTCTTTCCGCTACCCTCGTTCATGCTATTAAAGAAATCATACGGCATTGGGTGTTTTCCATTCCAGTTTTTAATATAAGTATGAAGTGCTTTTGTAAATAACTCATCCCCCAAATAATCCTTAACATATAAATAAGCTAGCCCTGGTTTTGGATAGGAATTAGTGAAAGATCCCGATCCTTTTAAATCAGGTGTTAATGTCATAATTGGAGAATCATCTTTACCACCAGAAGTTGAAGCTGTTGGCTGAATGCCATATTCATCAACAATAGTAGAATCGATCATTGGCGAAACCAACCACTCACCTATTGTAGCCCAACCTTCATCCATCCAACCATATTTAGTTTCGTTTATCCCCATATAAAATGGAAACATGGTATGAAAAATTTCATGATCAGTCAGCGTAATCGCATCCACACGGTTATCAACCGGATTATCATTAACCATCATAGGATATTCCATTTGGTCGAGTCCATCAAAAATAGTTTCATGGCTATATGGAAATGGCCATTTTGGAAAAGTATAACTCATCGACTCCACTGTTTTACGGGCAAAATCAATCACTTCATAATAATCTTTATGTTTCGGATTAAAAACAGCATCAACACGGGTTCTTCGCTTCGTTTTTGGGTCTACCACCAAACTACTAGACTTCCATAAATAATGATCGCTTAGCGCAAACACAAAGTCTGTCACGTTTTTCGCTTCAAACTTAAAAGTATTATATGCATTCGGTTGAGTTACCTTTTTCTCAGCAAGATCTTTTTCAGTAATTACATCCAAAACAGCATCATTTAAACCTGCCGCTGTCATTCTACTCACAATATCCTTTTGAAAAACATCAGCTGGATTTTTTAAATCGCCTGTTGCCCAAACTCCATAGCCACCAGGAACGGTTACTTCTGCATTAAATTGATCAAAATCATTATAAAACTCTTCAGCACCAGTGCAAGGGAATTTGTTCCAGCCATCAACATCATCATAAACAGCAATTCGTGGAAAAAAATAAGCCACAAAATGCGAACCCTCATCTACCTGACCAGTACGCATATGCGAACCTTTGTTTAAAATATAGTTGTAATTAATAGCAAAGCTGATTGTTTTTCCTGGCAAAACAGCTGGCACGTTCACCGTCATGTTTGTTCCATCAATCTTAAAATCGTTGATGGTTTTTCCATTTGCAACTAGTTTCTCAATCGCTACGCCATCTCCCAGATCAGATTCAGCAAACTTAGATTTTCTTGGGGTTCCCTTTTTATAAAGGTTTGGATAAATTTTAAACCAGATTTCCTTTAAAGTATCAGGACTGTTGTTGGTATAAACAACATCAACGCTACCTTTGAGCAAACGACTTGTTGGATTAAAATCAACCTTTAAATTATACTTAGAAGTGTTTTGCCAGTAATTTTTACCTGGTTTGCCATTTGTATTTCGAGTCTGCTTTTTGTAGGTATTTTGAAATACGGGCTCGATTGGCAAAACTGTTTGAGCATTTGCATACACCACCGCAAATACTAAAAAGCAAAATATCTTTATTGATTTCATTAATGTTTAATTGTATAAAAGTTCGATGGGTAAACTAGCGATAACACCTTATTTACCAAATTTCATTTTCAATTGATCCAACATATCATTATTAATAGGTTGCGCAGGCTTTTCTTGTTTAGGTTGCGGCTTAGATTGGTAATGTGGCTTTTGAGGAGCAGGAGCTTGATTTTGCGTTTTAGCTGCCTTATTCTCATTCTTTTTAGCATTAAACTTTGCCCACTCCTCGTCTAATTTCTTTTTGGTATATAGCGGAAAATCACCTTGTTTCATCCAAGCGTAATAACTCGGCTCTACAGAAAATACTTGCTCGGTAGTTTTGCCTTTATGTTTACCAAAATTAAAGCAAACCTCATCATTATCATTAAAAACCAATCGACCAGCAAAATCTACGGGCTTGTTAATGTTAGTGAAAACGTGTAGCGCATCTACATCATTTACTACAGGCACACTTTTAACCCCTTGTTTACTTTCAAACTCGGTTTCTTTGTACATCTCCAATTGACCAAGCAAAACTTTATAAGTTGCAATTACATCAGCTTCAGCAGCATGTGCATTGATCAAGTCTTCCTGGCAGTAAAATTTGTAGGCCGCTTTTAATGTACGTTGCTCCATCTGGTGGAATATATTTTGAACATCTACAAATTTGCGATCTTTCATATCGAAATCTACATTAGCCCTCAAAAATTCCTCTAACAACATTGGAATATCAAATTTATTAGAATTGTAACCTGCTAAATCGCTATCACCCATAAATTCAGCAATTTCAGCAGCTAAGGTTTTAAAGGTTGGCTCGTTAGCAATGTCTTCATCATAAATACCGTGAATTAAGGATGTTTGCAAAGGAATAGGCATTTCTGGATTAACTCTCCATGTTTTTACGGTTTCAGAACCATCGGGCATCGCCTTTAAAATTGCAATTTCTACAATTCTATCTGCACCTACATTTATACCAGTAGCTTCTAAATCAAAAAATGCTAGAGGACGTTTTAAATTTAATTTCATTATATATTATATGAGATGTGGGCACAAAATTCGATAATTGAATGCCAAATTTCTTTTTATCAAAAGTGCTAAAAAGGTTTCATTTGTACTATAAAACCTAATTATTAATTTTTGGAGAATTTAATCGCAAAATAATTTCTCAATGTTAGCAAGTAGCATTAAATTGCATTAGTTTTTAATGCTCCCATGAATAAAATTTTAACGATTGCAATACTTCTCCTAAGCTGTTTAACAGCTAACGCTCAGAACTTTAACTTCGGATCAATAACTCCAGAAGATTATAACTTTGATAAAAAAACCATAGATACCAATGCAAATGCTATTGTATTGAGAGAATTTGGCACTGCCTGTTTTGAAATGAATGAGGAAGGGCATGTAGATTTAGCTCTTGTTCATCACGTAAAAATTAAGATATATAATAAAGATGGCTTTAATCAAGCAAACATTATTATTCCTTTATACAAAGGCGAATATCGCGACGAGATAATCAGTGATTTAAAGGCCTCTACCTTTAATCTTCTTAATGGAGTTTTTAAAGAAACAATGCTTGATAAAAGTAGCATAATAATAGAGAATAAATCCAAATACACGAACCTGGCTAAATTTACATTGCCAAACCTTAAAGAGGGCTCGATAATAGAATATAGCTATAAACTCCTATCACCTAATGTTTTTAACTATAAAACCTGGGAGTTTCAATCCAATATCCCCAAAGTACAAAGTGAATTTGTTGCCAATATTCCAGCAACTTATAATTATCATATTTCGTTGAGGGGCGATCAGAAATTGGGTGATCAAAAAATCGAAGTCGCAAAAAAGTGTTTTACATTCGCTGGAACACCAATAAATTGCTCTAAGTTAACCTATCTCATGAAGAATATTCCTGCATTTGTAAAGGAAGATTATATGACTTCTCCAAATAATTTTTTATCAGCAATACACTTTGAATTATCTGAATATCAACACATTAATGCAGGCAAGGTTACATACACAAAATCTTGGAAGGATATAGACAATGATCTTATTGCGGAAGAAAGCTTCGGATCTCAGATGAAGAGAAAAGATTTATTTAAAAATTTTGCATCAAAAATTGCTGCTGACTCCCTAAGCAACTTAAACAAGGCAAAAGCCATATATACCTTTGTGAAGAAGCAAATTAAATGGAATAATTTTTACGGAAAGTATACTACTGAAACGATTAAAAAGGCACTTGAGGCAAAATCTGGAAATGTTGCAGATATAAATCTCAGTTTGGTTGCGGCTCTACTAGCTGCAAATTTGGATGCTGAAGCTGTAATTTTATCAACACGAGAAAATGGAGTAGTTAGTAAACTATATCCTATAGTTACAGATTTTGATTACGTGATAGCAAAAGTGAACATTGATGGTATAAGCTATTTACTTGATGCCACAGAGCCTATGCTTTCATTCGGGCTTTTACCATTCCGATGTATTAACGATAAGGGAAGGGTTATCAATCTAAAGAAGCCATCATATTGGATTGACTTAAAAGCGTCACAGAAAATTTCCACAAGTTATTTACTCAACGGAAAGTTAAATTTAGATGGTACCATAACTGGTAAATTGACTATCCATAACCAAGGTTATGCCGCTTTTAATAAAAGAAGAGAAATTAAAAATTTTACCTCTGTTGATGACTTTGCAGAAAAGCTGGAAGAAAATATGCCAAGGGTAAAATTTCTTAATCATCAAATAATTGATTTGGATAGCGTTGAAAATGTATTAACCGAAGAGTATGAAATAGAGATTAAAACAAATAATGAATTAAATTCTAATCAATTTTATTTTAATCCATTTATTATTAATGCCATATCGAAAAATCCATTTAATTTAAACGAAAGAAATTACCCTATCGATTTGGGCGCTAAGTCCGAAGATCGAGTATCCATAAACATTGAACTTCCAATTGGATTTGAAATGCTAGAAAAGCCCAAAAATTTATCACTTGCACTTGATAATAATGGAGGAAAATACCTGTTACAAACAAACATAGAGAATAATTCCATTTCATTGAATCAAACGATACAGCTTAATAATGCAATTTATCAACCTGGCGAATACCTAAGTTTGAAAACATTTTACAGTAAAATTATTCAAAATCAAAAAATTGATTTTTTATTAAAAAAAGTAAGTAAATAAACGAGGTTGATCTACCGTTTGGTAGTGTTCAAAGAATTTTTGATTTTTATCGCAAAATAATTTCTCAATGTTAGCAAGTAGCATTAAATTGCCCTAATTTAATAACGCTCTAATGAAGAAAATTTTAATCGCTTCCATCCTATTTTTTTTAACACTAGCTTCTTACGCCCAAAACTTTAATTTCGGTGCCATTACATATGATGATTATGAATTCGACAAAAAGAAATTAGATAGTAATGCCAATGCTGTTGTTTTAAAAGAGTTTGGTACTACAAGTATTCAGCAAGATGAAAGCACTGGACATTTAGAAGTAATATTTGAACACCACGTAAAAATCAAAATATACAACAAAGAGGGTTTTAAAGAAGCTAATATTGTTATTCCGATGTATAAAGACGATTCTCGTGAAGAAACAATAAGTGAATTAAAAGCGTCAACATTTAACCTTGAGAGTGGTGGTTTTGTAGAGACCATTATGGATAAAAAAGCTGTTTTCACCGAAAATAGATCGAGATATACCAGATTAACGAAGTTTACCTTGCCAAATTTAAAAGAGGGCTCTATTATCGAATATAGTTATCGTTTAAGATCTCCGAATTTATTCAACTATAAAACATGGGAATTTCAGGGCGATATTCCAAAAGTTGTAAGTGAATACTTGGCCTATATTCCAGGAATATACAACTACAATGTTTCGCTTCGTGGTTTTCAAAAACTTACTGATCAAAAATCAGAAATTAATAAAGAATGCCTAAGGTTATCTGGTGCGGCTATCGATTGCTCAAAGATGACTTACATCATGAAAAACATTCCTGCTTTTATCGAGGAAGATAACATGACGGCGCCAAGCAACTTTAAATCTGCAATTTATTTTGAATTAGCTGAGGTTCAGAATTTAACGGGTGGAAAAACTTCTTATACAAAAACATGGAAAGACGTAGATTATGAACTTGTATCAGATAAAAACATCGGTGCTCAAATGAAGCGAAAGGATGTTTTTAAAGATCTTATCTCCGTAATTACGAAAGATGCTGCAGATGATCTTTCTAAAGCCCAGACCATTTACAATTACATAAAAAAGCAAATCAAATGGGATAATTATTATGGTATCCAATCTTCCGATAACATTAAAAAATCACTTGAAAGTCGTTCTGGAAGTGCTGCTGATATTAATTTAAGTCTTATTGCTGCTCTTTCTGCTGCCAATTTAGATGCTGAAGCTGTTATTCTATCTACCAGAGAAAATGGCACCATTAACAAACTTTATCCCGTAGTTAGCGAATTTAATTATCTGGTTGCCAAGGTTAATATTGGAGATAAAAGTTATCTGTTAGATGCTACTGAACCACTTTTGCCTTTCGGTTTATTGCCCCTGCGATGTATAAATGATCAAGGCCGAGTGATCAATTTGAAAAAACCATCATATTGGATCGATTTAAAGGCAAACCAAAAAACTATTACCAATTATATCCTAAATGGAAAATTAACAGCAGACGGGAAAATTATTGGAACATTAACTACCTTAACTCAAGGTTATGCTGCTTATAATAAAAGGAAAGAAATTTTACGCTACAGCTCACCCGAAGAGTATGTAGAAAAATTAGACGAACGTTTAACACGAATTAAGATTTTAGAACACAAAATTATAGATTTGGATAGTGTTGAAAATGTATTAACCGAAAAATATGAAGTCGAATTTTCAATTAATGATGGATCAAAAGATCAATTTTATTTCAGTCCATTTTTTATAAGTGCCATTACCAAAAACCCATTTAACTTAAATGAACGAACTTATCCTGTAGATTTAGGTGCCGCATCTGATGAAAGAATAATTATCAATGTGGCATTACCTAGCAAATATGAATTGGTAGAAAAACCCAAAGACTTAGCAATTGGGTTACCCAATGCAGGAGGAAAATATCTTTTGCAAACAAAGTTGGATGATTCGACAATTTCTATGAGCCAGATTCTACAATTTAATAATGCTGTCTATCAACCAGAAGAATACCTGTATTTAAAAGAATTTTATAGTAAGATCATTCAAAACCAGAAGTCTGAATTTTTGTTAAAAAAAGCCAATTAGATGAAATTTACATTTTCAGTTTTTTGTTTACTTTTCCTCGTAATATTTGGTTATGCCCAAGATAATTACGATACAGATTTAATCCCCTCAAATCTTCGTAATCGGGCAAATTCCTGCATCAGAAATGAGGAAACCGTTATCGACATGCGCTCTCCCGACAATGTAATGCTCAATGTAAAAAAGGCTATAACTGTCTTTAACGAAAATGGAGAAGATGAAGCTAGATTAGTGATTTACTACGATAAAAATACATCAATAAAAAGTATAAAAGGCGAGGTTTATAATGCTGTAGGTAAACCAATTAGCAAATTTACCCAAAGCGATTTCTTGGATGTAAGCGCTGCTGATGGATTTTCCCTTTTTGTAGATAGTCGCGTTAAGCATTACTTGCCAAACGTAAATCAATATCCATACACCATTGTTTATAATTATGAAATACGAAACAAGCAAAATCTGATTATTCCCGATTGGCAACCTAAACCAGCTGATGATGTTTCTGTAGAAACAAGCACCTATACTTTTATAGCTAAACCAACGGATCAAGTTAGGATTAAGAGCGTAAACTATAGCGGAAATCCGGAGGTAACTATCGATGAAAAGCAGAAAAAAACAGTTTGGAAAGTGGCCAACATCTTAGCTGTTAAAACAGAACCTTACAGTCCTGACCCTGAAACCTACAGAACTAGTATTCAAATCGCACCACAACAGTTTACTTATTATAGTCATTCTGGCAAGTACAATAATTGGGAGGAATTAGGTAAATGGGTGTATGATGATTTACTAAAATCGAGGACTGCACTTTCTCCAGCCACAGTACAGATGGTAAAGGATTTGGTAAAGGATGAAAAAACAGATAAGGACAAGGCCAGAAAAATTTATCAATACCTACAAGATAAAACAAGGTATATTAGTGTTCAAATAGGCATTGGGGGCTTCCAACCGATAGCGGCCAGCGAAGTAGATCGTTTAGGATATGGCGATTGCAAAGCCTTGGTTAACTATATGCAGAGCCTTTTAAGAGCTGCAGATATAGATTCATACTACTGTGTTGTAGAGGCCGGTACTGAGAAAAAGAGTGTTGACCCGAGTTTTGCGAGCATGGTTCAAGGGAATCATATTATTTTGTGTATGCCGTTAAAAGGCGATACTACTTGGTTGGAATGTACCAGTCAAAAAATTCCTTTTGGCTTTTTAAGCGATTTCACTGATGATAGAATAGTACTTGCCTGCACACCAGAGGGAGGTAAACTATTACATACACCAAAGTTAAAAACGCAAGAAAATCTTCAAATACGTAAGGCTACTTTGGTAATAGAAGCTGATGGAAATATTAATGGAATAATGAATACTGTTTTTTCTGGAGCACAATATGATAACCATGAATCGATGATTGGAAAGTCTTTAACAGAACAACACAAGTTGCTTAAAGAATCTTACAATATTGATAATATTGATTTCCAAACTGTTTCTTATGTCCAAAAAAAGGATATAGACCCAAAATTAACAGAAGATATTAAGGTGAATATTAAAAATTATGCGCCGATAAATGGTAATAAAATGTTTCTTCAATTAAATGCTTTTAATATAAAAAGATCAATCCCAGAGGTTAGAAATAGAACCTTACCAGTTTATGTAAACCGTGGATATACCGATGAGGATACAATCGTTTACACACTGCCCGATAATGTAGATAAGGATCTAATTACGAAGAATGAGAAAAATTTCAACTGTGCTTTTGGTGAGTACATTGCAACAGCAACAGTTGATGGAAATAAACTTATCTACTATCGAAAATTGGTAATAAATGATGGAACTTTCACAGCTGATAAATATGCAGAGTTTACAAAGTTTATAAATGATGTTAATGCTGCAGATTATTTAAAACTAGCGCTTAGCTTAAAAAAATAATCCCTAAACCAATCCCAATAATCATAATTAGGTACATTAAAATCTCTGTTGAGGCAAAGCGTTTGTACTTGGTCCAGAAAGAATAGTCTTCTTGTTGATTTGGCATGGTAGATTATTTAGCCTCAAAAATAACTAAATGAATTTATATATTGGGTTTGTATGTGGTAATCTCTTTGGCCATTCCTTTAAATAAAACGATATGAAAAGGCCACATGGCATACCAGTACACTCTTCCCCACAAACCTTTTGGCCTGAATGTTGCAATTTGCGATAAAAAAGCCTGACCATGAAATTCAATTAATTTTAATTCCAACCAAGCTTCTCCTGGTACTTTCATTTCGGCGTAAAGCAGTAAACGCTTACTTTTTTTATCAGCTAAAAGCACACGCCAAAAGTCGAGCACATCTCCAGCTTGCAGGTCAGTATTGCTTGTTCTCCCTCTCCTTGTTCCTACGCCACCAAACATTTTATCTAAAAATCCTCGTAGGTGCCAAAGCCAGTCCATAAAATACCAACCTCTGTTCCCGCCAATGCTCCAAATATTTTCAAAAACCTCCTCAGCTTTACGCTCGAAAGGCATTTTAACTTTGTATTGTAGCGTACCATTTTGAGGCACCTTAATCTGATCCATAAAATCAGTTTGTAAGTAGCCTCTATTTAAAGCATCTTTCCAACTGGAAACGATGGAGTTTTGATCGATTTTTTCGAAAGCCAAATGAAGCGATTCAGCGTAGGTTAAACACACTCTTGGTACAACATCTTTTATACTATCATCTTTACAAACTACTTCATTCTTCATGCTATCAACAAGGCTTCTGGCTAATGAATAAGGCACGGGTGTAATAAAATTCAACCAAAGTGAAGATAATCGTGGCGTAAGTACAGGTACAGTAATAAGCCATCGCTTCAATCCGCGTTCCTTAGCATAACCCAAAAGCATGTTTTTATAAGTCAGAATATCTGGACCTCCAATATCGAATGTTTCATTGTATGCCTTTTCGTTGTCCAGAACGCCTGTTAAATAACCAAGTACATCTCTAATTCCAATCGGTTGGCATTTAGTTTTAACCCACTTCGGCGCCACCATCACTGGAATTTTTTCTGTTAAATCTCTAATAATTTCGAATGATGCACTTCCAGAGCCAATAATAATGGCTGCCCGTAATATTGTACAGGCAATACCAGATGATTTTAATTCATCTTCTACGGCTAAACGCGAACCAAGATGTTTAGATAGGTGCTCATCATTCGCAATACCTGTTAAATAAATAATCTGTTTGCATTTGGTTTTGGATATTGCTGTAGAAAAGTTTTCCGAAGATTGCTTTTCCATATCGGAAAAACCATTATCGCTAGATGACATGGAATGAACAAGGTAATAAGCAGCATCAATATCATCTGGAATCTCTGTGAGCGATTCTGACTTTAGCAGATCTCCAGTAATTATTTGAACCTGTTCACTTAAATCTGACTGAGCTGCAAACCTCCGCTTATCGCGTACCATACACACTATTTCGTGTTTATCTTCCAATAATAAAGGAAGTAACCGAGTTCCAATATATCCGTTTGCTCCAGTAAGTAAAATTTTCATTGATTAAAGATGATTTATATAACAACAGTTAAATCGCTGCTTTGTTATTGATCACTAACGAATTATAAATAAATAACATTCGTTAAAGCTCTAATCAGCAGTTCATATCGCTTTTTAAGCAAAAACCTACTGTATATTTAACACTACAATTTTATTAGCACAACAAATACCCAAAAGTTACGTATTAGTTGTTCAGTATTACACCAAACATCCCTTAATGAAGAAATACGTATTAGGCATTGCTTCGATATTTTTAGTGAGTATGAGCATTGTCGGAACCAGTTGGAAAGCGGTGGAAGATCCACAAACACAACAACAATTACTTAAGAATATAGCTGCAGATAGCCTTTACAGCCAATACATACTAAACTTATACCACGAGGCTCACTTAGATTCGGCAGGTTTAAATGCAGAAGTGTTTGAAAAAGCTTTAACCGGTTTTTATAATATGAAATATTCGGGTCTTCTGCATTCAAAATCTATCCTAACAATTGCCGATTTCGACCAGGAAAGTTGTAAAAAGCGATTGTATATCATCGATTTAGAAAAGAAAAAACTGGTTCTGAATACCTGGGTGGCACACGGACAAAACAGTGGTGGAGATAAACCTGATTCGTTTTCAAATAGCATCAACTCCAATCAAAGCAGTTTAGGCTTTTATTTAACTGGTGAAATTTACTATGGAAAACATGGTCGTTCGCTCAAATTGGATGGAATGGACCAAGGTTTCAACAACAATGCAAGAGATAGGGCCATAGTTGTTCATGGAGCAGATTACGTTGGACAGGAAAGCATAAATCAGCTTGGGCGTTTGGGTAGAAGTCAGGGTTGCCCAGCGGTTTCCTCAAAGCTATCTGATAAGGTAATTAGTGCTATTTCAGACCGCACAGTTTTGTTTATCAATAATTCTGATCAGCAATATCATTCTACGTTTTTAAATGAAACATTAGCCGCTAGTGTTGCGCTACATCAAGAAGAAGTTTTAGCATCGAGAATGGATTAATGTAGCTTAAGATTTTTAGCATTTAGGTTTCTTGGAAGCAGTTTGATAAATAATCCTTTAGACCCTGCTAGGAAATCCCAAACCCAGCGATTGCTATCTTTCCCTTGCTCACCGCAATCTACCACTTCCGCTCTTTTTAAAAGCTTGCTAACCAAGATTTGTATTGGCTTAATTTTAACCATTTTGTTAAAAAGTAAACCAATATAGTCGCAATAAACATGAACAAGAATTTCTAGGATTAACGAATTATTAGAAATATCTAACGGCTTTTTAAAAGTTAACAGGTAATCCTTTTTGATGGTTTCAACTAATAAATCGAATCTAAGACTAGCATTTCCTTTCAGAAAACCCCAAAGTTCGGCGTTGCTATAAACCCTAACCAATCCATCATCTAATGAAACCTTAAGTCTACAACCGGCTAATTCGTAAATTTTATCCATTCGCATTTAGATTTTAAAACCATCGTTTTGTTACTAAAATTCTGTTCATTTAACACCGAAACAATTAAAATGTTTATCAATCAACTGGTTAGGATGTGAGTAACATTTTAGCTTTTGCAAGGATATTTTAATCATATTTGGGGTTGAAAAATAAGCCTAATTAATGAAGATTGTAATTGCAGAAAAGCCCTCTGTTGGTCGCGAGCTTGCTAAAGTTTTCGGAGCAACTACCAGAAAAGATGGATACATTGAAAGTAAGGGATATTCCTTTACATGGGCTTTTGGACATTTATTACAATTGGCTCCACCACAAGATTATGGCTTTATAGGCTGGAGGAAGCAACATTTACCCATGCTACCAGCAAAATTCAAACTTGCCATCAGAAAGATAAAAACTAAAGATGGCTTCGTTGAAGACCCAGCTGTTAGGAAACAACTCGATACCATTAAAAAGCTTTTTGATGAAGCAACCGAGATTATTGTGGCAACGGATGCTGGACGAGAAGGCGAACTCATTTTTAGGTACATTTATTATTACCTTAAATGTAAAAAACCATTCAAAAGACTTTGGATTTCCTCTCAAACGGACGAAGCCATAAAAGATGGTTTTAGAAATCTAAAACCTGGAACTGATTACGATACACTTTTCAACTCTGCACATTGCCGTTCTGAATCTGATTGGCTAGTTGGAATGAATGCTACTCAAGCATTAAGTATCTCTGCAGGAAATAGAACTGTTCTTTCTTTGGGCAGGGTACAAACACCTACCCTAGCCATGATTTGTGCTCGTTTTTTAGAAATTAAAACCTTTGTACCGCAAACCTTTTATCAGATTAGTATTTTGCTAATCAAGGATGAACAAATTTTCAAGGCAGTTTCTACATCAAATTATAAGAACAAAGAAGAAGCAGAAAAACTTTTTAGCTTGGTAGAAGATGTTCCATCAGGCTTTCCAACTGGTGGAAATATTACCGCTGTTGAAGCAAAACCTAGAAAAGAACCACCACCACTTTTACATGATTTGAGTAGCTTACAGCAAGAAGCCAATAAAAAGAAAGGCTTCACCGCAGATCAAACCTTAAATCTTTTACAGAATTTGTACGAAAGTAAACTGGTTTCTTATCCACGTACCGGATCGAGGTATATTGGCGATGATGTATTTGCTGGCGTACCGGACCTGATTACGAAGTTTACCAATCATCCAGATTTTGGAAAGCAAGCTCAATTTCTACAAACCATTACGTTAAATAAACGAAGCGTAAATGCTAAGAAAGTGACGGATCACCATGCAGTTTTGCCTACGGGCGAAGAAGCTTACGGGTTGAGCAGTGACAAACAGGCTATTTACGATATGGTTGTTGGAAGAATGATCGAGGCTTTCCACCAAGAATGTTTAAAGGAAATTACCAAAATTACTATACAATCGGGATTAACTTTTATTGCAAACGGTACGGTAATTCGCTCTGCTGGCTGGCGTTCTGTCTTCAACGAAACAGAAGATGATAAGAAAGATGAAGACAACGCCGCCTTACCAAAGGTTGCTGTTGGGGAACAATTACCAATTACCGAAAAATCGCTGCTAGAAAAGCAAACTAAGCCAAAACCCATGTTCAATGAGGCATCGCTTTTAAAAGCACTAGAAACTTGCGGTAAAGAGATTGAAGATGAGGAACTGCGTTACGCCATGAAAGACAGCGGTTTGGGAACGCCTGCAACTAGGGCATCTATCATTGAGACATTAATTACGAGAGAATATATTACCCGCGAGAAACGAAATCTTATTCCATCTACAAAAGGGTTAGCGGTTTACGAAGTAGTTAAGGATAAACAGATTGCCCAAGCAGAATTAACAGGGCAATGGGAGAAACGATTAGAAGAAATTCGTTCTGGAGCTTCTGTTAAAGATTTCAAATCAGAAATTACTGAATACACTAAAATGATTACAAACGAGTTATTAATTGCTGGGGCAAGTATATCTGGCAGGTTGGAAGATAAAAAATTAGAGCAAGCTTAATTAAATATACGTTTTAAAACTTCCTCGAGCGAAGTTCCCATATTTTCGTCTTTTTGGATAAACCCTACAGCACCAGCTTCTAAATAGCTTCGCTCTAAAGTGGCTTTATCATTTCCAGTAAACATGCAAATTTTAATATGAGGTTGTTTTTTAAGCACTTCCTTAACCGTGTTTGGATTGCTATCGCCTCTTGGCATATTAATATCCAAAAGTAAAAAATCAAAATTTTGTTTTTCTAAAACCTCAAATGCATCTGGCAAGTTGGAAGTTTCTAAAATTTCAGGTGAGAGAAGAAACTTCTTAAAAAAACCTTTCATAACCATTCTCATCAGTTCGCTGTCATCTGCGATTAAAATCTTAAGGTTTTCGTTCATCTAAATAGCTGTGTAATTCGATACAGTTTTCAATTGTCTAATAATCACAGAGATTTAAAAGCAACTAACTAATCAGTGTAAAAATGAACACCGTTTTAGTTGACTAATAAAAAAATCTGGGATGATTTTCTCAAATGTAATAATTTATTTGAGCTTTATAAAGTGCAGAATAAACTGAACAATATTTAAATATCCATATACTCCCATGCGCTATGATAGGAACCTAATTTTTCTGCGTAGCTAATAAAATCAGCATAAAATTTCGATTTGGATAATGTAGAACTATCACCAACAACAACCAACTTCTTTCTCGCCCTTGTCATGGCTACGTTCATTCTTCGGGTATCTGATAAAAATCCAATAGCACTTTCGGCGTTGCTTCGGGTTAAACTGATGTAAACAATGTCTCGCTCCTGCCCCTGAAAGCTATCAATTGTGTTCACAGCAATTCTATTTTGATGGCCCATTAAAAACTCGTTTTCGTGAACAAATGATTTTAGAATCTGAACCTGTTGCTTATATGGAGAAACAATAGCTATAGATGGAAAAATGCTGCCCACTTTTTTGGATTCAAGATTATGAACTAAGCTAATTAAATGCTTCACTAAAAAAGCTGCTTCATCGGGATTAGTAGTACTAGTTCCATCTAATTTTTCATCGAAACTGCAGCCTGCTGTGTCAATAAATGTTAACGGCTTATCATCAGCAAAGAGTAGATGATTGGCAACAGAACTATGCGCATTCAACCTATTCTCATAAAAAACTTTTGAAGAATAACCCATAATATTTTTATTCATCCGATATTGCTCATTCAGGAGCACAACAGATTCAGGATGAAGACTTACCGATTTCTCAAGTAAGGTTTTGTCTAATCCTTTCCTCGCTGCATCATTGGATTTTACAGTGGGCGATAATTGAAAATGGTCACCAGCTAGAATTACCTTTTGAGCTTTTAGTATCGGAATCCAACAAGCGGGTTCTAATGCTTGCCCAGCCTCATCGATTACCACAGTGCTATATTTCAAATTCCGAACGTTGTAATGATTTGACCCAACCAGTGTTGCTGTAATAATCTGTGCTTTAGCAAACAGATTATCCATAATGTATTGTTCTGTTTTTTCTACTTCCCTACCAATTTTATGGGCTTCATCAAATAAGGCTTTACGCTGATCTCGCTCTGCCTTACCAAAACTTCGCTTGTATTTATGAGCCATGTTTTTGTACTCATTTGCCTGCTTTTTTAGCGATTTAATGGCTTTCATCTCTGGATGATCTGCCATTTTATGATCAAGCGTTGCCGCCAATAATCGCTCGGAAACCCGTGCAGGATTTCCTACACGAATTACGTTCAGCCCTTCTGCCGATAATTTTTCTGTTAATAAATCTACAGCAGTATTGCTTGGTGCAACCACCAAAATCTTTTGATGATCATGCTTAATCAACGATTTTATGGCATGAACCAAGGTTGTAGTTTTTCCTGTTCCAGGTGGGCCATGAACGATTGCTAAATGATCTGCAGAAATAATTTTAGTAACCGCTAATTGCTGAGATTCATTTAAAGTACTTGGAATAATAAATTTCTCTTCTTTTTGAAAGGATGGTTTTTCTCCTTTAGTTAAAATTTTGATAAGCTTACTTTCAGAATCGTTTTCTGCTAAATTCGTGGCTTGTTTAAGCGCACTTTGCATTTCATCGTAACTGTTGTTATCAAAAAGCACATCTACACCAAGCTTTCCATCTTTGGTCCAATCGGGCAATTCATCTATTCGCAAGCTAATCTTCATTTTACTACCAGCCTGGTGCGTAATAATTCCCTCCATACGATCTTCTTTAGGATCGTGGTTGGAAAACAAAACCACAGCAGATCCAAACCTAAACTGATGAGACAGATCTTGGTGTGTAGTTCTTTCCAACTCTAAAGTTAAGTAATCGCCCCGGCCAATTTCAGTATTTCTAATCGCGATTGGATACCAGGTCAAGCCCAATAATCTTCTATCTGATGCGGAGGTATTTTGTGTGATTTTTAAATAAGATTGAAAGTCTTCTTCACGCTCGATATCAAGCAAAGCTTGAAGTTTTTGGAAATATTCTTTTGGCAAAAGGGAAAGGTTAACGGTGTGAATTTTTTAACTGTTGATATATTCTGACTGCTTTTTGTCTATAAAACTAATTCTAGATGCAACCTCAACATGGTTTCCTCAGCATCATTACAAAAACCTGGATGTACTTTCGAACATTGAAGAACTGTACTTCTGGTTGCGGTTAGCCATCTAAAACGCGATGCTTGATCATATTGACCAATTGAGCCTGAGCCCACTGATCCTTTGCTTATTCGCTCGAATGCAGAAAGGTTAGCTTTTAATTCACTTAAATCAATATCAGCTGAGAAAGCTTTGATTCTTTTTTCATCTATGGTAAAAACACTTTGCAAAAACTTCTCTTTGGCGCAAAATAAAATGATTCCAACATTCATAAATTCTTCGCGTTCTACCCTAGGCATCACGCGAATCACGGCATACTCAAATAAGAATTTCTCTTGCATGCTGTGCTTCTTTTAAAAAGATATTTGAATTTGTTAACCGAGTTTCTAAGAAATATAGATATGCTTTTCGATGTGCGGCTTTAGTGTCAAAATTTGTATCGCCCTCTAACCACACATCAGGAATCAAATTGATAACGGCTTGGATTTTTTCCGAATTGAGAATTGAACGAAATTCTTGATCAACACTTTCCAATTCAGAAGCCCATGGTAATAATACATGGTCTTTAACCAGAAAAAAAGGGCGCAAAGCTTGTTCTTCCCAATTTTGCCACGAATGATGAAAATAGAGTGAAGCACCATGATCAATTAACCAGAGTTCTTTGTGCCATACCAACATATTGGTGTTGCGACAGGTGCGATCCATATTGGTTAAAAAGCAATCTAACCAAACAATTTGCGATGCCAATTTAGCATCAACTGTAGTAACTGTAGGATCGAAAGTGATGGCTCCAGATAAATAATGTAGTGCTAAATTTAAGCCTACGCTTGCTTTCAATAAATCTTGAATTTCCTCATCCGGCTCTGTTCTTCCGAAAGCCTCATCTAAATTTGCGAAAACCAGTTCTGGAATACGAAGTCCTAGAATTCTTGCAATTTCGCCGCCAATTAATTCGGCTATTAAAGCTCGTGGGCCTTGGCCTGCGCCACGAAATTTTAAAACATACAGAAAATTATCATCGGCCTCTGCAATTGCAGGCATTGAGCCTCCTTCACGCAATGGCGTAACATATCTGGTAACGTTTACGGTTCTAAGTTGTAAATCAGTCATAACGCACATTTAGAAAAGCATTTGTTAGCAAAAACGCAATTTCTAAACCTGCGACAAATTTATAAGAATTCTAACAATAATCTTGTAAAGATTTAGACCTGTAATTTAGGTTAATCATGCCCAACATAAGCATGACCAGCAGGTGTAAGTACCGCCGCCCATTGAACAGTTTCACGGTTGATTTTAACTAATCCCATACTCTCCAATTCTTCATAATCTTCTTCCATGCCACCCAAAATTGGTGAATTTACCTGCTGATTAATGACCTCAAGTAGAGATACAATTTCTGATCTTTCCATAATTATTATCGATTAAGTATTGTAGTAACATAAATGCAATCAAAATGTTTATCGCTATAACTAAACATTTTAAACGGTTTAAGGTTGTATCTAAAACAATCCATCCTTATGGAAACACCAATTTATTACCTTTTCGTTTTGGCTTTGCCAATTGCTTGTGTAGCATGGACTGTAACAAAGGAAGAAATTTTTAAAGAGGCAAGAGAATTTTGTGTAGACCGTTCTAAAACAGCGCATAGTTTAATTAAAAGAAAGTTTTTCTACGTTTTCACCTGCGAGTACTGCTTTAGCCATTACGTAACCCTTTTACTGCTTTTCATTACCAACTTTAAACTCATTTATCCCGATTGGCGAGGATATCTTATAGCTTTTTTTGCATTGGTATGGATTGCGAATGTTTATATGAGTATTTACAACATCATCAGAATCGATTTGAAAAAAGAAAAAATTAGGGCAGCCAAAGAAGAATCGGAGCTTAAAAATGAATAATATAACATTGTAACTAAAATTTAATTATGTCATCAACTGTAATCAAATATTTCAGTTATAATGCTCAAGCTAAAGTTCTAAAGATAATTTTCGTTACTGGAATGGTATATCTGTATCAGGATGTTCCAAAGCAAGTTTTCGATAAATTGAAATTAGCAGATTCTAAAGGCCACTATTTTAACCAATACATTAAAGATAAGTTCGATTTTAAAAACTTAGGAGAAGAATAATATGCCCGAAGGACCATCGATAATAATATTAAAGGAATTGATTGATGATTTACATTTAACAAGACCAGAGGTTTTAGAAGTATCAGGAAATGTAACTACAATTGATAAAGACCGCTTATTAAACAAAAAAATTATTGCGTTTAAAAGCTGGGGGAAACATTTTCTTATCTGTTTTGATGGCTTTACAATTCGCATTCACTTCATGCTATTTGGCACCTATTTGATTAATGAAAGCAAAAAAACACCTTTAGAATTAGGTTTGACCTTAAAAAATGATCAGCTAAACTTTTATACCTGTAAAATTGATTTATTAGAAGGAAACATTGGCGATTATTATGATTGGAAAACTGATGTAATGGCCGATGAATGGAATGAAAAAGAAGTTATTAAAAGGCTTAAATTAATGCCTGACATAAATATTTGCGATATTTTACTCGACCAGCAAGTATTTTCTGGAGTTGGAAATATTATTAAGAACGAGGTGCTTTATAGAATTCGAGTTCATCCGCATACCAAGGTTCGTAATTTACCTAGAGCAAAACTGAGGGAGTTGGTTAAGGAAGCTAGAAATTACAGCTTCGACTTTTTAAAATGGAAAAAGGAAAATACATTAAGCAAGAACTGGGAAGTTTACCAACAGAAAGAATGTCCGCTAAAGCATAAGATTGAGAAAAAGGAAATTGGAAAAACGCATCGCCAAACTTACTTTTGTACCAAATGCCAAAAAAAATACAATTAAATAAAAAATATATTTTGAGTTGAATATGTATTAAATTACTTATAATTAGGCTGTTAAAAAACTAATAATTTAATACAGAATTTATAAGTATAATCTAAACGTAAAAGAATTGTTAAATAATTAGGAAATAAACTGAGTACTCTTATATTTGTCCTCGAGAGCGTTAATTTAGATACGGGTATATGGTTTAGGCTATATGCCCGTTTTTTATTTCACATGCTTTATACATGCTGAACTACATTATTAAGGCAGATTTTTAACCATGGCGTAAATTGACTTGGGTTGGAATCTATTTCCTCTTTCAGTAAATCTAAACTCACATAACGATAACTTTCTACCTCGCTTTTATTAATTTCGGGTATTTCATCTGAAGAGCCAAAAAAAACATGGTCCAATTCATGTTCGATTAACCCATCCTCAAATTCTGCTTTGTATATAAAGTTAAATCCGTAACTCAAATTACATTTCATTCCCATCTCCTCTTCCAATCTTCTTTTTGCAGCCTCTAAATTACTCTCTCCAAAACGTGGGTGACTGCAGCAAGTGTTTGTCCATAAGCCACCAGAATGATATTTATCCTTTGCCCTTTGTTGCAAAAGCAATTCATTTTTTGTGTTGAAGATAAAAACAGAAAAAGCACGGTGAAGCTTGCCCTTTTGGTGCGCCTCTAATTTTTCCATTTGCCCAGTTGGCAAATCATTTTCATCTACAAGAATTACTCGTTCTTCCATCTAACTAAATCACGTTTAACTTATGCCTAATCATTGAATCGAACATTAAGCCTATTTTATGGCGATTAGAAATTCTAATTCGCTCTTCCATAATTCGTTCGGCACTTAAGCCCTTAATTTTAAAGAAAAGCTTTTTGTAATAGATATAGGATAAATAAACCCCGTTTCTAGCGACTGACGGCAACATTTTAATGCCAATTAGTGCTTCTACAAATTCCGCTTCAATCTCTTTCTCTATTTCTCGTTTCTGGTTATCGCAAAATGCCGCTAAGTTAACATTTGGAAAATAATTACGGTTTAAAGATTGATGATCGGCCTTAACATCGCGTAGAAAGTTAACCTTTTGAAAAGCAGAGCCCAGCTTCATAGCAAAAGGCTTTAATCTTTGGTAATCAACCTCATCACCTTTGGTAAAGACCTTGAGGCACATTAAACCAACTACTTCCGCCGAACCCAAGATATATTCATTGTAAAGTGCTGGCGTATACAGTTGATCGTTAAGATCCATTTCCATACTTTTTAAAAAAAGATGAATAAGTTTTGGATCTATTGCATATTCGTTAACAACCTTTTGAAAAGAATTTAAAACTGGGTTGAGGCTAATACCCAATTCAATCGCTTCAAAAGTATCTTGTTTAAATTTCTCTAGTAAATATTTTTTATCGTAGTTGTGAAAACTATCTACAATTTCATCAGCCAAACGAACAAAACCATAAATGGAATATATAGGCTGTCGAAGCTCTTTACCCAAAAAGTAGATACCAAAAGAGAAGCTCGTGCTGTAACTCTTTGTGGTTAGCTTACTACAATCGGCCGATAATTGATCGAACATTTCTTTCATAATGATTGGGATTTTTGAATAGAATTTTCAAATTCATCAAGCGATTTAAACCAGTTAATGTGATCGATATTTTCTAATTTATCAATCACCTGGCTATTACCTGCTAAATGGATTTGAGTGGATGAGCATATTTCTGATAGTTGATCTATATAATTTTGTGCTGCGTTTTTCAATCTCAATTTCGTCATAAAAAGCAAAGCATGATCAATAGCTACATTTTTTAAAATCTTAGCTATAGAGTCTGTTGGCACTTTACTGCCTAAAAAAATAACTTTTTGCTTGTTAATTCTCAGCATGTAATTTGCAAAAAGTAAACCAATATCGTGGTCTTCATCTTCAGGTAGAAAGAGTAACCATGTTTTTTCGGCATCGACCTGTAAGGGAATGCTATTTATTGCGGCAAAAAATTTCTGTCGAATAATGTTCGAGAGGAAGTGCTCATGCGCCGGACAAATATCATCTTTGCGCCACATAAAGCCTAACCTAACGAGTAATGGGTAGATGATAAGACGATAAGAATTAATCATTCCGAGTTTTAAAATGGCCTCATCCATTAAGGTAGAAAAAGAAAACTCGTTAAAAGCTATACCGTATTTAATGAGCTGGGAAATATAAAATTCATTCTGTTCACTTTCAGAAGATGAACCATAATGCTGGTCGATTAGCTCATTTACAGCTTGATCCGAAAGTTTGCAAATTTTGGAGATTTTTAATCCGGCCTGGTTTAAACTTACAATATTAAGTAACCTAACCAATTGGTTATCATCATAAAGGCGTGTATTGCCATCCGACCGCATGGGTTTGAGGGCATTATATCGTTGCTCCCAAATCCTGATGGTATGAGATTGAATGCCCGAAAGCTGTTCAAGATCTGAAATGGAGTAAGTCATATTTTGTTTAAATATATCAAATAAAATCTAAACAAAAAAGACTTAAAAAAGTTTCAACTTAACTACTGTGAAAAGTTGCGAAGAATAACGTGTCTAATGAAATGCTTTTTCGGTTAGTAAAACTCCCCTTTCGCCATTACCCGTTTCAATTGTATGAACATGTTTGTAAGAATGGCTAAAAAAATCATATCCATGCTCCATTTGCTTTATTGAAACCGTATTTAATGGATAGTTTCTATTGCTTTGCATACAAAGTAAACTTCCGTTAGCCAATAGGAGAAAATCACAATCGTATCCTTTTTCTTGTAATTCTATAACTTTTTTGGTAATTGATACATTTAATCTTTTGGTTAATGCGGTTCTGTTTTTCATAAGGTTAGGTTTTAGGTAAAAAAATTGCTTTTAAGTAATAAGTGCAAAAAACATACACTATAATTACGAATTCAACTGCAATATATTGTAATACAACCAATTAAATTAGTTTGTTTTGTTCATTATCTTTAGATTAATGCTGTTCATTTTTTATAAAACTGGTGTTAAACTGAATAATTTATGGAAATCATCAACATCTACCATCCTATTCGAAACCATTAAAAACCTTTACTAAATACTTTTATTTCTTAATTTAAAACTCAAGGGTTAATTTCGTATCCTCTAATCTCCTTACCTAATGAAATTAAATTGTATCGTAATTGATGATGATCTGCATGCTATCAACGGTATAAAAACATATATAAATACGTTATCAAATATTGAGCTTGTTCAATCTTACACCGATCCGTTAGCGGCCTTAAATGAGATTACAGTTGGTGCGGAGGTTGATATTATCTTTATGGATGTTGATATGCCAATGATTTCTGGAATCGAATTATCGAAAGCTATCCGACATAAAACAAGCAAACTTATTTTTACTACCTCACATTCAAAATATGCGTATGAGGCTTTCGAAATGAATGCAAATGCCTATTTATTAAAACCTTACACCTTTGCTCGCTTTGCAGAAACCATTAATAGACTTTTCCCGCATGTTCCAAGCACACCTCAGCTAACGCTAAAAAAAGAGGCCGATTATTTTTTTGTCCGTAACAAAAACGATAAAAACACTCTAATAAAGGTAAGGTATGCAGATATAGTAGCCATAGAGAGTTTGCAGAATTATGTTCGGATATTTACATTGAATGAAACCATAGTTTCTTACATAGCACTTTCAGAAATTAAGGTAATTCTTAAAGATTATCCAAATTTTGCTCAGGCACATCGGTCGTTTATCATTGCCAAAAATTTTATAGAAAAGGTAGAGGGCAATACTTTAAAGATGATAAATAACCTTACTGTAAACATTGGAAATAGTTACAAAGAAGATATTCAAGAATATATTAAGCAAAAAACAATTAAAACTAATCGAACATAAACACTTAAAAGCATTTAATTTCGTTACAAAAGATTGAGATATTTCTCATTTAGATAAAAGCCGTTCCCCAATTTACTAGCCAGATACTCATGAAACCTAATATTGAAACTCAATATAAACCGAATACAATCCTAAAGTGGATTTCAAATAAGAAGCTACACATTCTAGTCTGGTTGATATTTGTTACTTACGAATCGTTAATTGTTGGCATTTTCTCCGGACGATTTGCCCAACTAAACAATTACATTTTATACTACAGCCTAAACATTTCCTTATTTTATGTTCATGCTCATTTAGTTTTAACCAACGCCTTAAAAGACACAAAAAAAGCTTGGTGGAAAATTCCATTATTTATTCTGTTCGAATTAATTGCCTACATGCTTGTAACGGCTTGTTTAGATTATATCATTATCACTTACACCAATTACACGGGAACAAGAAAATTAGGTTTTAACCTGCTTTTTTTTGCTGGCCCAATTTATCGTGCCATTTATTTTATGTGTTTTTCTACCGGATATTATTTTCTCTTAAATTTTTTAATGGAAAGAAAAAAGACCGAAGATCTAGAGAAACAACGCCTAAACAATGTAATTCAGATTGCAAGATCAGAGAATGCCTTTTTAAAAGCGCAAATCCAACCACACCTTCTTTTTAATACCTTGGATTTTATTTATCAAAATGCTAGAGAATCATCTCCGATAGCTGCAGAGACTATTCATTCACTTTCAGAAATGATGCGATATTCTGTAGATAGCAATAAAGACAGAGATTTTATTCCATTAAGTGAGGAAATTAACCAGGTTGAAAATTTAATAAACCTCCATCAACTTCGTAAAGATCACTCTATACAAATCAGGTTTTGGTACGATGATGAAATTCGTAATATCAAAATTATTCCCTTAATACTCATCACCCTGGTTGAGAATATGTTTAAACACGGAAATTTAACATTACAATCAAATCCTGCAGAGATAAAAATCACAAGGGTTAATGGTAAATTGGTAATTGAAACATCAAACCTTATTAAAGAAACTTTGGATAACACTGGTCTAAATGCTGGTATAGAAAACATAAAAAAACGTTTGTATTATACTTATCAGGATAAGGCAGATTTTAGCTATTTTATCAATCAGGATATTTATTTTAAAGTAATTCTTTCTATAGAGCTATCTCCAGAAAATCAGATCTAGCATTTTTATAATTTACATCAACCTAATTACTAACTTTTGACAAAAGATTTGGCTAATTTCCTTTTCCAACTGCATTAAATCCGTTTCGGAAATTATTTTTTTCCTTTTTTAGTACTGAAATTGTAATTTGCATAAACTAAACTTAAAAAAATGTCAATAAGTTGCATCGCTATTGATGATGACCCCCATTCTTTAGAGAACTTAATAGCATACATGGATAAGTTGCCCGACCTAAAACTTGTTAATACTTTCACAGAACCACTTAGGGCTTTAGCCGAAATTTCTACAGCTAACCCCGTTGATATCATTTTTATGGATGTAGAAATGCCATCACTTTCAGGCATTGAATTGGCGGGATTAATAAGGCAAAAAACAAAACACTTGATATTTACTACGGCACATGCAAAATACGCCATTGATGCATTTAAGGTAGATGCCGATGCTTATTTACTGAAACCCTATTCCATTCTTCATTTTGCAAAAACAATAAACAATTTATATCCGACAGGAAAAAAAACACCAGACCTATTTTCGATTTTTGAAGATCATTTCTTCTACATTCCCTTACGAGGAGATGATGGAGATTTGGCAAGAATAGATTTAACCAAGCTCATTGCGATAGAAGATTTTGGAGAAGATATCCAATTTAAAACCATTAATGATTCATTTTTAAGCCCAAAAGCTAATTTTACCAAAACAATAAAGATGTTGGGGAATCATCCGGCTTTTATTCAAATCTCTCAAAAAGTAATCATATCTAAACAACATATAAAAAGCGTATTGGGAAACAGAGTACTCCTATCTAGTGAAGCTTCCTATACTGTAGAGAAAACCCACAAAGACCTTTTTGATATTTTTATACAACATAATTTTTTAAACGCAAAACCTAAATCCAATACAGATCAATAAGATTCTAAATCCAAATAAATTCATTACCAGTATTTTATAGTATTTTAAGTTTTAATTAAAACATTCCCCAACAAAGTTTGTATTAGGATAGTCTATTTAAATAATTATTGATTATTCGTTTTGAAGAGAATTTTGGTTGTGGATGATGACCCTGATATTTTAGAGGTTTTTCAGATTGCGTTAGAGGGGGAAAATTACAGTGTGTTTCCTTTACTTTCTCCAAGATATATTTTTAAGAACATACGAGATTTTAATCCCGATCTAATTATTCTAGATATAATGTTAAACGGAATGGATGGCCGTGCCGTCTTTAAGGAACTTAGATTAAATCCTGATACAGAGAAGATACCTGTAATTTTAGCCTCGGCAAGGTATAATGAAAGTTATGTTTCTTCTCAAAAATTTCATCCTGATGGTTATTTGGAAAAACCTTTTGATATGGGCGAAATGCTACAAAAAGTAAATAAACTAACTGAAAATTAAAATATAGAAATATGAAATTAAAACTACTAACACCAATTGTGCTACTTTTTGTAGCAATATCGATAAAAGCGACTGCACAAACTGGCCGCCCCGATAAACTTTACTCAATGAGCGGTTTGGGTTTTGCTTTCCCAATGGGAGAAACATCTGATTACCTTAAACCAAAATTCTCTACATCTTTAGGCTTAAACTTAGGCTTAGGAAATAGCGGACTTTTCCTTTACCCAAAAGTGAGCTTACATGCATTTACTTTTAACCAAATAACACCCGATGCCGGCTATACTTATACTATACAAAAAGGCAGGGCCACAACTTATTTATTAAATGTTGCCTTGGGATATCGTAAAATTGTCGAAAAGTGGGCATTTTACGGATTTGCAGGCGCTGGAGGTGGTTTTATTCTTACACCTCAAGCTGGTGTAAATGCTACTTCATTGCAAGTAACAATGGATAATAAAACCAACAGCCTTGGTATTGCCGAAGGTGGTGCAGGTATTGAGTATAACATTGGTGGCGCTAATTTATTTGTAGAAGCAAGTTACATGTATGGATTTAGTAAAATTCAAAATAGAACATTTAATACAGTACCTATCCAAATTGGCATCAAACCTAATTTGAGCAAGCTTTTAAATAAATTATAAAATTTAGTTATATTAAATTATTGGGCGATTACGTTAATTCACGTAGTCGCTTTTTTTTGTTGAATATTTTTTTTCAAGATAAAATTTGAGCTAAAAATAAATTGAAATTATAGAACATTAGATTTTTATTACTAATTATTTTAGTATAAATTTGTACTCCAAGAAAACTTAATGTTATACGCAGTTGTAGATATCGAAACCACGGGAGGCCATGCCTCAGCCAATGGAATTACAGAAGTTGCCATCAATATTCATGATGGTAATCAAGTAGTTGAATCTTTTACAACGCTGATTAATCCAAAGCAGCCCATTCCAATTTACATTACGGCATTAACGGGTATTGATAATAAGATGCTAGTTGACGCACCAACTTTTGAGGATGTTGCCTTGCAAATTTATCAATTATTGCACGATAAGGTTTTTGTTGCGCATAATGTAAATTTCGATTACTCCTTTTTAAAACATCATTTAGCTGCAGCAGGTTACGATTTAAATTGCCGAAAACTTTGTACAGTAAGGTTAAGCAGGAAATTAATTCCAGGAAAAGTTTCATACAGCCTTGGCAAATTGTGCAGCGCATTACAAATCCCTATCGAAAATAGGCATAGAGCCGCTGGCGATGCTGATGCCACCAGTATTCTTTTTAATCTTTTGTTGGAAACTGATCAAGAGGGTATTATTGCAGAAATGCTTAAAAAAACATCGAAAGAACAAGTTTTACCGCCACACTTAGATAAAGCTTCGATTTTAAGATTGCCGAATCAGCCCGGTGTTTATTATTTTAAAGATAACAAAGGTAAAATTGTTTATGTTGGTAAGGCAAAAGATTTAAAAAAGCGTGTCATTAGCCATTTCACGGGCAATAAACCTAACCGACAACGACAAGATTTTTTAAGAACGATACACAATGTAGATTATGTAATTTGTGGCACGGAGTTAATGGCCTTAATTTTAGAAGCAAATGAGATTAAGCGCTTGTGGCCTGAAAATAATAGGGCAATGAAACGCTACGAGCATAAATATGATCTTTTTATTTTTGAAGATCAGAATGGTTATTTGCGTTTGGCAATAGACAAACATAAAAAGAACAATAAAGCGTTACAAAGCTTTAATAATTTGCTAGAGGGTTATAATTTCCTAAATCAATTGGTAGAGAAATACCAGCTTTGCGCCAAGTTATGTTATCTTCAGAAAACAGCAACAAAATGTAACGCACACGAAAACGGACAATGTTTTGGCGCCTGCAGTGGAATAGAAACCGTAGCCATTTATAACAAAAGATTAAATGCCGCTCTTGATGATATTCAAAATTTGCAACCAAGTTTTGCACTTGTAGATGAGGGAAGAAAGGATGAGGAGTTTAGTTGTTTAGTGGTAGAAAAAGGGAAATTTTATGGTATGGGCTATTTTACTGATAAAAATTATCTGTCTGATGGCTTAGCTCCAATCAAAAATGATTTGTCTGTTTATCAATCGAATAGTTATATTCTAAATTTAATTTTGAACCACGCAGAACAATTTCCACAAAAATTATATAAATTGTAGGTTTTAAGACATGAGCGTAGATAAACTCGAACTTTTATAGGTTTGCGAAGCTGCCAAATTTCATTACAGACACTAAAATAGGTCATTGATTTTAAATAAAATTGATAGACTACTTAACACATAATTATGAATTCAGAAAATTTCAGAGAACTAGCTTTATCTTTTGAAAACGTTGTTGAAACGCCTAACACCAATAAAAATTCCTTTAAGGTTGATGATAAAATTTTTATCACCATAGACAATACAAATTTGAAAGCTGTTTTTAGATTAACCCCAAAGGATCAAACCAAGTTTTCAGATTTAGATCCATCGGCGATTTATCCTGCTCAAGCGGGTTGGGGAAAGCAAGGCTGGACTATTTTTGAAGTAAGCTTTGTTGAACCAGAAATGCTTAAAAAAGCATTGATCCTTTCTTATTGCACCGTTGCACCAGAAGAATTAGCTAAAAAATATAACGGATAAATTATGTTTGTCTCAAATAGCCCTCATTTTTTCTCTTTTGATAACCATAAGGCTGTTTCGAGTTATTTATCTTTACTTACAATAAATACATAAAGTTATGACCAAGTCTATCTGGATAAATCTTCCAGTCAACAACATCAATAAATCAAAAGATTTTTTTTCTGTATTAGGATTTACCCTTAATACACAATACGGTGTCAGAGACGATTCTGCTAGCTTTTTAATCGGCGACAGTAATTTTGTTTTGATGTTGTTCGAAAAATCTCTTTACGAGGGCTTTGCTGGAACTTCTGTGGATGATAATCGCTCTGGCAGCGAGGTTTTATTCTCTATTGATGCAGAAAGCCCAGAAGAAGTTGATGATCTTGCAAAAAAGGTAATTGCCGCTGGTGGTACAATTTATGGCGAACCTGGCTATAGTCAGGGCTGGATGTATGGTTGTGGATTTATGGATTTAGATGGCCAGCGTTGGAGCATCTTGTACATGGATATGAGTAAAATGCCATTGGGATAATTAATTAAGCATAATTATGGGAACAAAACCAATTATAGTAGAATGCATTTATCACGCGACTATTGAGAATGTTTGGAAAGCCTTAACCCATAATAGCGAGCTTAAAAAGTGGTATTTCCAATTGGAAGATTTTAAACCAAAAGTTGGCTTTAAGTTCGGTTTTTCTTGAGGCGCTGATGATGGACCAAAGTATCTTCACTTATGCGAAATAATCGAAGTAATTGATGGTGAAAAAATTGCCTATACTTGGCGTTATGATGGTTATCCGGGAAACTCAAAATTAAGCTGGGAATTGTTTAAAGTTTCAGAAAATGAAACCAGGTTAAAATTGACACACACAGGTCTCGAAAGTTTTGCAGAAAACGGTAAAGATTTCAGTAAAGAAAGTTTCAAGGGCGGCTGGAATTATTTTGTGAACGAAGCCCTAAAAAATCACTTGGAAGCTTAAAATATTTTTGAGATCGGGGCTTAACCAGCAACGATCTCAAAAATAACTTAACGACTAAACTTCCTCTAGTGCCGATTTAATAGCTGCATATATATAATCTAAATCTTCATCGCTAATAATATAAGGCGGAAGAATATAGATAATGTTTCCGAGCGGCCTTAGTATTATTCCTTTATCCAAAAAGTAAGCATAAAGTAAGTTCCTCAAAGTGCTTAAATATGAGGTTTCATTGCCCGTTTCCCACTCTATCGCAATGATTGTTCCTGTTTGCCTAACTGCTTTTACTTTTGAATGTGATTTAATTTCTTTTAAAAAAGTGGTGTGTTTAGCCTCTATTCTCTTAATATTTTGAAGTGTTTCACTTTTAAGCAAGATATCTAAACTCGCCAATGAGGCCACGCAAGCGATTGGATTGGCCGTAAAGGAATGCCCATGATACAATGTTTTAAGCTTATCATCACTTAAAAAAGCTTCAAAAATTTCATTTGTACAAGTGGTTACACCCAAAGGCATAGTTCCACCAGTTAAACCTTTGCTCAAACAAAAAATATCGGGTTTATTTGTCAGTTTTTCACAGGCAAAATAGGTTCCCGTTCTGCCAAATCCAGTCATCACTTCATCAGCAATGGTTAATATGTTGGCATGTTTACAAGCAGAAATCAGTTGATCCAAATATTCAGCTTCGTACATCAACATCCCACCAGAACCCAAGATTAGAGGTTCGAAAATGAAACAAGCTACTTCAGCTTGCAACGCAGAAATTTTAGATTTTAAATCTTCAATATTATCTTCATTTGGTAACTCAATAAATTCTACATCGAACAATAAGCTATTAAAAGCGTCGGTAAAAATACTTCTTCCACTTACAGACATAGCGCCAAAAGTATCGCCATGATAAGCATTTTTAAAAGCTATTATTTTTGTTTTCGGCGTGCCTTTATTGTCCCAGTACTGCAAGCACATTTTTAAGGCAACTTCAACTGCTGTCGATCCATTATCTGTGTAAAAAACCTTTTCCTGTTTACCTGGCAAGATTTTCAATAACCTCTCTGCCAGTAAAACTGCAGGTTCATGTGTAAAACCAGCGAAGATTACATGTTCTAAAACACTAAGCTGTTCAGCTACTTTTTTGGCAATGTACGGGTGCGAATGACCATGAATATTCACCCACCAAGATGAAACTGCATCGATATATCTTTTCCCATTGTCATCAAAAACGTAAACACCTTCGCCCCTAACGATGGGAATATGAGGCAAGGCATTTTTCATTTGTGTGTAAGGATGCCAAATTACTTTTTGATCGCGTTCAGTTAGATTAAGATTAGAGTTCGGAGCTTGTAAATTGGAATTATCTGACATTTTGATATAAATTAAAATTGTTCTTTTAAAAGTTGGGCTACGGTTTTATCAGTCCTAAAAGTGATTTCATCGACGTCTAAATTTTTAATGGCAACCCAACGAAAAGCCTGCAGCATGTCTCCGTCACCATCAAAATCGTAAATTTTGTTTTTAAAAGCCAATTTTAAGGGTGCTTTTTCCTTTACTAAATAATAGACACTAATAACTTGGCTATCATTAAAAGAAGATTTTTCAAAAAAATCCGTGGTGTAGAAATGAGAAATCACCTCGATTTCAGCGTTACATTCTTCCAAAAATTCACGCTTTAGCCCATCAATTAATCCTTCACCAAATTCTAACCCACCACCAGGAAATTTACTGAAGCGAATGCCATGCTCTTCCTCGTCGCTAACCAAAACTTCGTTATTAGCGTTAATTAATAAACCATAAACGCGGACATTAAAGTAGCTCATTTTCGAAATGTTTTTTGTTTTTAATCACGATTTCTGGTGTCCAAGTTATTTCTTTCTTAAAAGCCTCTGCCCTAACTGGACACTCACTCATGTGGCAATAGTGGCAACATTTAGGCAAGCATGGATCTGCATGGATGAAAAGCTCTGCCTTTCTAAAACCATTTTTATTGATCAATTCATCAATCTGTGATATTTCTCGATGAACCTTATTTAAATCGAAATAATATGGCAAGGTAACATGGCAATCGATGTGAAATTCTGGTCCATATTGCTGCGTTCGAAGATTGTGAACATCTATCCAAGGATTATGACGATTCCTTTGCAGCACATCTACCACTTCCTCAATCAAGGTAAAATCGCTCTCATCCATTAATGCACCAACGGAACCTCTTGTTAACTGATAGCCAGAATAAATAATATAAAAACCCACACAAAAAGATAATAAGCTATCTAACCAAATAATATTTGTTAACTGAATTAGAATTAAGCCAACAACAATTGCCCCACTCGTGTAAGTATCGGTTAATAAATGTTTACCATCTGCCTGTAAAGTAGCCGAATGTTGCGCCCTACCTATATTTATGAGGTATAAACCAACAATCATATTTATCAGTCCAGTAATTCCAATAATTAGTGTACCCTCTAAAAGTTTACCAACTGCATGAGGATAAAAGAAATTGTAGGATGATTTAAAAATAATAAAGACACCAGCAATTAAAATCAGTATTCCCTCTACAAAGGCAGAGAAGAATTCGACTTTACCATGCCCATAAGGATGATTTTCATCACGCGGTTGCGTACTCAAATAAATGCTGTAGAAAGCGAAACTTCCAGCAATAACGTTTACAATACTTTCTGCAGCATCAGTTAAAATTGCGTTTGAGCCTGTAATAAAATAGGCCACAAACTTAGCCAGCATTAAAGCAACACTCACTACCAAGGAAATTATTATTGCTTTTTTTTTGACCGTCACGGGATTTTTTTTCACAAAAATACGCTTATCACGTAAATTATATGATAAAAACTCTACCTTTTTTAGTGCAGAATAATATTTGGTTTATATATTTGCGCTCAAAGTAATTAACCATGAGCACCTTATCGAAAAGAATCAACAGTCTATCAGAATCTGCAACGCTTAAAATGACCAAACTTGGCCGCGAATTAGCATCCAAGGGAGTTAACATTATTAGTTTAAGCGTTGGCGAACCCGATTTTAATACGCCTGACCATGTAAAAAATGCCGCAAAAAAAGCATTAGACGAAAACTACACCCGTTATTCGCCAGTTCCGGGCTACCCAGATTTGCGCCAAGCAATCGTAAACAAACTGAAAACCGAAAACAATTTAGATTACGATATCTCTCAAATTGTGGTTTCAACCGGTGCCAAGCAATCACTTTCGAATGTGATTTTAACCTTAATTGATCCTGAAGATGAAGTAATTATTCCTACTCCTTATTGGGTTTCGTATTCGGAAATGGTAATTTTAGCAGAGGGTAAGTCGGTTTTTATCGATACTGATATCGAAAGTAATTTCAAGATTACACCAGAACAGTTAGAAGCTGCAATTACACCGAAATCTAAACTTTTTATGTTTTCTTCGCCTTGTAATCCTACGGGGTCTGTTTACAGTAAAGATGAATTGGCTGCGTTGGTAAAGGTTTTTGAAAAATATCCAAACATTTATATCCTTTCTGATGAGATTTATGAGCACATCAATTTTGTTGATAAACATGAATCTATCGCACAGTTCGACAGCATTAAAGATCGCGTAATTATAGTAAATGGTTTCTCTAAAGCATTTGCCATGACCGGTTGGAGATTGGGTTACATTGCAGCAAATAAAGAAATTGCAGCAGCAAATGATAAACTACAAGGCCAAACAACTTCTGGAACGTGTTCTATTGCACAAAGAGCTGGTATTGTTGCTTACGAGCAAGGATTAGAAAGTGTATTAACCATGAAATCGGCATTTTTACGCCGTAGAGAATTGGTTTACAATTTATTGAATGAAATTCCAGGTGTAAAAACTAATCTTCCTGATGGGGCATTTTATTTCTTCCCAGAAATTAGTTCATTCTTCGGCAAAAAAGATGCTGATGGAAACGTAATTAAAGACTCTTCAGACTTAGCATTGTATTTATTAAACGTTGGTCACGTGGCTACGGTTGGCGGCGACTCTTTCGGTAACAATAACTACATCCGTTTATCTTACGCAGCATCTGATGAAAGCTTGGTGGAAGCTTTAAGAAGAATTAAGGATGCTTTAGGTAAATTATCATAGGCTAATTTCATATATTAAGACTATAAAACCCCTCGTTTTTTAAATTTAACGAGGGGTTTTCTATTTAAGAATAATTTATTTTTATTGGGTTTGGAAATGTAAGCAAGCATTCCATTTGAAACCCCAGTCCTTCTTTCCGCTAATCCGATGAAGAATCGGAAACCGCTTCAATAAGGTTTATTAACATGGGCAGCTGCTAAATAAAACCTTTAAGGCTAACTTCTAATAGCTTCTACAGGATCTAATTTCGATGCAGAATACGCGGGCCAAAATCCAGAGATTGTTCCAATAATAATCGAAATTCCAATTCCCAAGGCAATATTATTTAATCCCAATATAATGTGGAAATCTGTTGCAGCGCCAATGGCCAATGCCATTAAATACACCAGCACTAAGCCCAGTATACCACCTAAAATACAAAGCGAAATAGATTCGAAAATAAACTGAAGTAGTATGAAATAATTTTTCGCACCCAAAGATTTCTGTATCCCAATGATGTTTGTTCTCTCCTTAACTGAAACGAACATAATATTTGCAATACTAAAACCACCTACCAAAATCGAGAAACCACCAATAACCCAGCCTGCTAGATTTACAATATCAAACATGGAATCTAGCTTATTTGAAATAATTGTGGTCTTGTTCAACGCAAAATCGTCTTCCTGACCGGGTCTAATCCGATGAATGGAACGCATTAAACCTTGTATTTGGCTTTCTATTTCTTCAAGGCTAACGTTATCATTCCCACGAACCGTAATTTGTGGTTGATAGCGTTCATTCTGAATATCCAGAACACCTTTTGCAAAGTTTATTGGGATATTTACATTTTTATCTAAGGTTGTTCCAAAAATATCCTCACCCTCTTTTTTAAATACGCCAACAACAGTTAATCTTCGCCCTAAAATTTGAACTTGCTTACCGATTGGATCATCGCCACCAAACAAGCCTTCAGCAATATCAGCACCCATTAACAAAACGGGAGCACCATTATCACTTTCGGTTTCAGTAAAATACCTGCCGGCCTGTAATTCGAAATTCCAGGTTTTATTAAAATCTTGAGAGGCGGCCGAAACCGTAATGCCTTCTACAGAGCTGCTTCTATATTTTATGGTTCTATCACTGGTCGACATTTCGAAAGTGATTCCTTGCGCATTATCCATTCGCTCGCTAAGCGCCTGAAAATCCCTAAGCGAGGGTTGAGGACGATTCATGTATTTCCACCAAGGATAATTATCGCTAAAAGCCCATGGCCATTTTTGGATAAAGATGGTGTTAGAACCTAACTTATCTACACTTGCCTGCAGTTTGCCACGAAAGGTATCAACAGCAGAAAAAACTGTGATAATGGTAAAAATACCAATCGTAATTGCCAAAAGTGACAACATGGTACGAAGTTTATTTTGGCGCAACGCATCAAATGCAAAACGGAAACTCTCGCCTATTAGCCTAAAGATTATCATAATTAAGGGTTAGATGCAAAGCAGATCAAAAGGTTACAACTCATCTTCAAAACTAATTAATTTTGTAGCTACAATATAGATTGGAGAAAGTATTTTTGAGGTAAAAGCACTTAAAACATAATATACTTTAAATGCGTTTGATAAAATACGGAAAAGAAAAATTAAATTCGTATTTTTGCACCTCAAAAAATTCATCAAGAATGAAATTATCACAATTCAAATTCAATTTACCAGAGTCATTAATAGCTAACAATCCAGCCGAGCAACGCGACGAAGCTCGTTTGATGGTTTTACATAAGGACAGCGGTAAAATTGAACATAAAATTTTTAAAGACGTACTGGGTTATTTCGATGACAAAGACGTAATGATATTAAATAACACTAAGGTTTTCCCTGCTCGTTTATACGGTAATAAAGAAAAAACTGGTGCTACCATCGAAGTTTTCTTGCTACGTGAATTAAACAAAGAATTACGTTTATGGGATGTTTTGGTAGATCCAGCTCGTAAAATACGCGTAGGAAACAAATTATATTTCGGTGATGACGATTTATTAGTTGCCGAAGTGGTAGATAACACTACCTCCCGTGGTCGTACTATTCGTTTCTTATTCGAAGGTACCGACGAGGAGTTTAGAAAGAACGTTGAGATATTAGGTGAAACTCCACTTCCAAAATATATTAAACGTAAGGCAACAGCAGAAGATAAGGAACGTTATCAAACTATTTTTGCTAAGCATGAAGGTGCTGTAGCTGCTCCAACTGCGGGTTTACACTTTAGTCGTGAATTGATGAAACGCCTTGAGCTTAAAGGCATTGAGTTCGCAGAAGTTACTTTACATGTTGGTTTAGGAACATTCAGAACTGTAGAGGTAGAAGATTTAACCAAACATAAAATGGATTCTGAGCAGTTTATTATCGAGCCGAAAGATGCTCGTATTGTGAATAAAGCTTTAGAAGAGAAAAGAAAAATTTGTGCGGTTGGTACTACATCTATGCGTGCCATCGAATCTGCAGTTTCGGCTAACAGAACCTTAAAGGCTGCAAACGATTGGACAAGTAAATTCATCTTCCCTCCTTACGATTTCAATATCGCAAACTCGATGATTACAAATTTCCACACACCAGAATCTACTTTATTAATGATGGTAAGTGCATTTGGTGGTTACGAAAACGTAATGAATGCTTATGAGGTTGCAGTAAAAGAAAAATATAAATTTTATAGCTACGGCGATGCTATGCTAATTATTTAATTTAGATTCAAGTAGTAGGTATCAAGTATCAAGATGTAATTCTCGATACTTGATACTAAAATCTTGATACTAGAATATGAAATACTACGCTATAATTGTAGCAGGCGGTTCTGGCAATCGGATGCAAACGGAAACCCCAAAACAATTTCTACTGCTAAAAAACCTCCCGGTTTTAATGCATACCATAAAGGCTTTTGCGCAAAGCGATTCTCAACCTAAGATTTTACTGGTTTTAAATAAAGATCAACAAGGCTATTGGTTAAGGCTTTGTGAGGAATTTAATTTCCGCATTCCACACCAAATTATAGATGGAGGAACAGAGCGTTTCTACTCTGTTAAAAATGCCATTGAGACTATAAATGAAGAATGTTTCGTAGCCATCCACGATGCCGTAAGACCATTGGTTTCAAAAGAACTGATCGATAACTGTTTTAAGCAAGCTGAACAACGCGGAAATGTAATTACTGCGGTTCAATCTAGTGATAGCGTACGTTTGCTTAGAGATGAAAAAACATCTGCTTTAATACGCAGCGAGATCTACTTGGTACAAACTCCGCAAACTTTTAGTTTAAACGTACTTAAAGAAGCTTACCAGCAAGATTTCACGAGTCAATTTACGGATGATGCAAGCGTTGTTGAGGCAGTTGGTTATGAAATCAATATCGTTGAGGGCGAAAGAAATAACATCAAGATCACTTATCCTATAGATTTGGAACTGGCAGAACTCCTGCTGAAAAATTAAAATATTTTCAAACAAAAAAATGGAGCTTCAATTAAGGAGCTCCATTTTTATTTTACCAATTCGCTAAGCAAAGCTTAAAATTTGATAAAAGTTTAATTGATATATTTTATGTTGCTCTTCCAATAACCTTAAGCAAGATTGCGATAATTGCAATAACCAATAAAACGTGGATTATATTACCTACATCGCCGAAGCCGTGGAACACAAAACCGATCACCCATAGTATAACCAATACTACCGCTACTAAATACAATAAATTTCCCATAGTGTTAATTTTTTAAATTAATGTTGATGTATTAACACTCTTAAGAATAATTTGTTTAAAAAATGTAAATTTTATTTTCTAAAGGGTTTTAAATGATGATTTTACTTTGATTGTTTATCGACAAGCTAATCACCAATCGCCTTTTTATATAGAATCTAGATGCACTTAAAGAATAATTCTCGAGATTTTTACAAGCATCCGGATTCCATTACTAAGGATAACAATGACGTGCGTTAGATATTCCATCGTTACCTCAACGAAAAAATATGTCATAAAAAAACCTCCCAATTTTTGATTGGGAGGTCTTTATCTTGTAGGATTTTAGTATTCGTCCTCATTAAAGAAGAAATCCTCTTTAGTAGGGTAATCTGGCCAAATTTCCTCAATAGTTTCATAAGGCTCGCCATCATCTTCTAAGGCCTGTAGGTTTTCAATAACTTCTACTGGGGCTCCAGAACGGATACCGTAATCAATTAATTCGTCTTTAGTTGCAGGCCATGGTGCGTCTTCCAAGTGCGATGCTAATTCTAATGTCCAATACATATCTTCAATTCAATTAAATTCTTGTTTCTTAATAATGCGCAAAGTATATTAAAATTTTTGAGCAAAACAAACTTATTTTTCCACTATTAAACACGGGGTATCCAAATGTTTTCTTCTACCTGAAGATCATTAGTCAGTTTTCGTGCCAAAACGAATAAATAATCACTCAAACGGTTCAAATAAACCGTTACCCGTTCATCTACAAAGCTATTTTCTGCAAGCTCTACGGTAAGTCTTTCGGCCCTACGGCAAACGCATCTAGCAATATGGCAGTAAGAAACGACAGTATTTCCGCCAGGTAAAACAAAATGTTTTAATGCAGGCAAAGTCTCATTCATCGAATCCATTTCAGTTTCCAACAAAGTGATGTCCGAATCGTGCAAATCAGGAATCTTCATTTTTGATTTTTCAGGATCAGCAGCCAATGAAGCACCTACCGTAAATAAACGATCTTGAATTCCTTTTAGCAATTGCTGATGATGCAAATCAATATCCTGACACATAATTAAACCGATATACGAATTTAATTCATCTACAGTTCCGTAAGCCTCTATGCGTAAATGACACTTAGGAACACGTGTACCACCGATTAATGATGTCTGCCCTTTATCGCCAGTTTTAGTGTAAATTTTCATACCCTAGCCCCAAAAGGGGAATTATTATGCAAAATCCTAAATTCCCTTTCAGGGGATTTAGGGGTTAATTGATTTTTTCCCAGTCGCTGCCACTTTTCTTAAGGGCATCTAAACGTGGCGACACAGATTTTATATCTGTATTAACGTAATCGTTTTCGATTAAACCATCTCTCATTCGAACAATTCTATGGGCATGTTGAGCAATATCCTCTTCGTGAGTAACCAAAATAATGGTATTTCCTTTACTATGAATTTCTTCGAGCAAACCCATAATCTCTATGGATGTTTTGGTATCTAAGTTTCCTGTAGGTTCATCGGCTAATATGATCGATGGATCATTAATCAAAGCCCTTGCAACAGCAACACGTTGACGTTGACCACCAGATAATTCATTAGGTTTATGATCCATACGGTTACCCAAACCAACATTTTCTAAAGCTTTAGCGGCTCTAGCATCACGATCTTTTTTACTATTACCAGCGTAAATGAGCGGCAGTGCAACATTATCCAACGAAGTAGATCGGGGCAACAAATTAAACGTTTGAAAAACAAAACCAATTTCCTGGTTACGAACCTCGGCCAGTGCATCATCAGTCATGTGACTTACATCAGTTCCGTTTAATATGTATGTTCCACTTGTTGGCGTATCTAAACAACCTAAAATATTCATTAATGTTGATTTACCAGAACCTGATGGCCCCATTAAAGCAACGAATTCGCCTTTATTTATATCTAATGAAACTGATTTCAAAGCATGGATAACTTCTGATCCGATTACGTATTTACGGCCAATTTCTTTTATAACGATAAGTGGTTTCTCCATGTTTTTTCTTTTTTAGACAAGCGCAAAGGGTGAGATGTTACAAGCGCAACAAAAATTACTTTTCAATAATCTTCGGCACCATAAAAAATTGATCTGAATGCTTAGCAGAATTTTTCAACCCATCTTCCGTTGAAATTTCTTGTTTTACAACATCTTCACGCCAAACATTTGCAGCCTCGTTCATGTAAACCAATGGCTTAACGTTTGAGGTATCTAACTCATTTAACTTTTCCATAAATGATAGAATTTTGTTCATCTCTGGAATTAAGGTTTCAACTTCCTTTTCATCAATATGAATTCTGGCCAAATCGGCTATTTTATGGATGGTTTTTGCGTCTAAATTCATATCTCTACTAACTTACTATCAATCAGTTGGAAAACCTTTTCTTTTAAAAGATCAGAATCAACATCAGCCAATTCTGAAGTATTTATAGGTTTGTGGACGTAAATATCGCAAATTCCCGGCTTACTTCCATATTTGGAGCCATCATCCCAATTAATTTTCCAAACATTGGTAATGCTGACAGGAACAAGCGGAATATTTTTATCGATGGCCAAACGAAATGGCCCATTTTTAAATTCACCTAATTTAGGTGGATAATGATCATCAATTTTACCCTCTGGAAAAATAATCAAGCTCATTCCTTTTTCTAAATTTTCACCAGCTTTTTTAAAGGCACGAAATGCGGAAATTTTGCTATCTCGATTTACAGAGATATCGATGGTTTTGAAAAAGATCCCTAAAACCGGATTGTTCAGTAATTCATCTTTCCCCATAAAATGAAATTTTCCATGGCATAAGATGCAAAACACCATAATATCAAGATTTGAAGAGTGATTTGCGCAATAGATATAGGTTTGGTTGTAATCTAATTTTTGCTCATATTGATAATTAAAAACCACTCCCGAAAAAAGACTACATAAAAAACTATTCGCTTTCCTACAAAAGTTAAGTATGGCATAATACTTCGGATCTCGCGAGGTAAGGTAATACATCGGATAAAAAAGCATGAAGAAAAAAAGTATCCAAAATAGAAACCATACTCGGTGTACTTGCCTTAGAAAGTGAATCATAGATAATCAAAAATATAAAATAGTTTGATACTTCATTACAACTTATGAAGTTTCAAATGGCTAAACGCGGGGCAGAACCTTGTAAGTTTAGAGGAATTAAATTACTAGACTTACGAAGTTTCCCGCCAACACAGCCCAACAAAACTTCGTAAGTCAAATTACGGCCCAACTTACGAAGTTTCAAATGGCCAAAAGTGAGGCAGAACTTCGTAAGTTTAAAAGGAATTAACTTATGAGACCTACGAAGTTTACCGCCACCACGACCCAACTAAACTTCGTAGGTCTATTCATGAACAATAACGCCCGCCAAACCTCGTAAGCTGATGAGCTAATAAAATTAAATCTATAATATACTTTGCAAGCTTTTTATTTTTAATTTCGTGCCATTATGAAAGAAACAGTGGTGAGCGGTATTCGCTCAACAGGAAAATTACATTTGGGAAATTATTACGGTGCGGTAAAAAACTTTGTGCAAATGCAGAATGATTACAATTGCTACTTTTTTATTGCCGATTTACACTCTTTAACAACACATCCTACCCCGGCAGATTTACACGGAAACATTAAACACGTTTTAGTAGAATATTTGGCAAGTGGAATTGATCCAGAAAATAGTACCATTTACATACAAAGTGATGTTCCAGAAATTGCTGAGCTTTATTTATACCTAAATATGAATGCTTATATGGGCGAATTGGAACGCAGTACTTCGTTTAAGGATAAAGTTCGTTCCAATCCAGACAATGTAAATGCTGGTTTATTAACTTATCCGGTATTAATGGCTGCCGATATTTTAATTCATAAAGCAACAAAAGTA
Organism: Pedobacter frigidisoli; assembly: GCF_004331675.1. GTDB lineage: Bacteria > Bacteroidota > Bacteroidia > Sphingobacteriales > Sphingobacteriaceae > Pedobacter > Pedobacter frigidisoli. The sequence goes on from NZ_SJSN01000006.1 coordinate 102,075, forward strand.
CCTGTTGGAAAAGATCAAGAACAACATTTGGAAATGGCCCGTACTTTCGGAAACCGTTTTAATAGATTATATGAAACTGAGTATTTCCCTGAGCCTTATGCCTTTAGCTATTCTGAGAAGTTAGTTAAAGTTCCTGGTTTAGATGGAAAAGGCAAAATGGGCAAATCAGAAGGAGAAGCCAACGCGGTTTACTTATCCGATGATCCGGAAACTATTCGTAAGAAAGTGATGAAAGCGGTGAGTGATGGCGGTCCGACAGCAGAAAACCAACCAAAACCAGAACCGATTCAAAATTTATTCGATTTGATGAAAGTGGTTTCGACTGCAGATACGCACCAACATTTTGAAGATTTATACAGCAAAATGCAGATTCGTTATGGCGATTTTAAGAAACAACTGGCAGAAGATATGATTGTTGCAACCGCACCAATGCGTGAGCGTATTCAGGATATTGCTAAAGATGATTCTTATTTACGTCAAGTTGCTAAACATGGTGCTTTAAAAGCTCGTGAAAGTGCTCAAAAAACCATCAGAGAGGTTCGTAGTTTAATCGGATTTAAAAGTTTTTAATAATATTTAATAGATTTGGGAAGATAGATGCAAGATTCGAGATTTAAGGCAAATTGCTTTACCTTAAGTCAAAATTCTCAAATCTCTTATCTCAAATCTCATATCTAAGTAATATGCACATAGCAATCGTAGGGAATATAGGGGCCGGTAAAACAACGTTAACTGGTTTATTGGCTAAAAATTATGAATGGGAAGCTTTATACGAAGCTGTGGACAACAATCCTTATTTAGAAGATTTTTATAGTGATATGAAACGCTGGAGTTTTAATCTTCAGATTTATTTTTTAAATAGTCGTTTTCAACAAATCACTGATATTGAGGTAAATAAGCGTAATGTAATTCAAGATAGAACGATTTATGAGGATGCGCATATTTTTGCAGAAAACCTGCATGATATGGCATTGATGACTACTCGTGATCATGATAATTATCGTGCAATCTTCGATAACATTACCTCATTTATTAAACCACCAGATTTATTGGTTTACTTACGTGCCTCAGTTCCTACTTTGGTAAATAACATTCAACGCCGTGGTCGTGAATATGAAGCTGGTATTCGCATTGATTATCTTTCGAAACTAAACGAAAAATATGAGGCCTGGATTAAAGGATACAATCTTGGTAAACTTTTAATTTTAGATAAAGATAAGTTGGATTTTACCAATAATCCTGAAGATTTAGGAACGGTAATTCAATCTATTGAGGCTGAAATAAACGGGTTGTTTTAATTCCCCCAGCCCCCTGAAAGTGGAGCTATAGGTAAAGTGGAAAAACAAAGTTTTAATTTTATAAGCATGAAAAAAGATTTTGAGCATGAAAATCCATCGAACTGGAAATGGGGAACTTTCTATTTCAATAGAAATGATTCTAGATTGATTGTTCCGAAACGCATTAAATTGCTAGGCTGGACATTCAATTTTGCTCATCCAATATCTTACATTTTCATAGGGTTAATTTTTGCATTCGTTTTTTACAGAATCTATCAAGCTTAATATATGAACGATGGAAATTCAAAATCTCCTTTAGGGGATTTAAGGGTAATCGGAATTATTCCTGCTCGCTACGCCTCTACCCGCTTTCCGGGCAAACCTTTAGTTGATATCGCTGGCAAAACGATGATTCAACGTGTTTACGAACAAGCATTTAAAGCAAAAAGTTTATCGAAAGTAGTAATCGCTACGGATGACGAACGAATTGCTGATGAAGTGAAAAGATTTAGAGGTGAATTTGTTTTTACGGCTTCGCATCATCAAAGCGGAACGGATAGATGTGCAGAAGTGATTGAGCAATTCCCTGAATTTGATATCGTGATTAACATTCAAGGTGATGAACCTTTTATAGAGCCTGCTCAGATTGATTTATTGGCTAGCTGTTTTATTGAAGAGAAAGTTCAGTTAGCTACGTTAATTAAACCCATTCAAAGTCAAGAAAGCATTTACAACCCCAATAGCCCAAAGGTTGTTATTGATGTAAATGGCAGGGCGATGTACTTTAGTCGGAGTCCGATTCCATTTATTAGAAATGGCGAACCTGGTGTTTGGGCAGAAAAGCACCAGTTTTACAAACATATTGGCATTTATGGTTATCGTACAGAATCATTAAAGGCCATCACCAAATTACCTCCATCATCTTTAGAATTGGCCGAAAGTTTAGAGCAACTTCGCTGGATTGAAAACGGCTTTTACATTCAAACAAAAATCACTGATTTAGAGACAGTTGCTATTGACACTCCAGAAGATTTATTGAAATTAAATAAATTGATTGCTTCCTTAAAAATGGAATAATCTTAAACTTGCAGCAGATTAAAATTGTTTTCTCGCTTTAAATTAACAGGTTTTAAATACTGTTGCAGAATAGTTTTTAGCCGCAGATTTGCAGATTAAGATTTAAAACTAATTATCAAATTGTCATCTTAAATTTATAAAGATAAAATCTGCGAATCTGCGGCATTCTTAACTTATTAACTAAATTCCATCAATTTTCGATTTTGATCCACAATCTTGGTCCCTTATTCCAACATCCAATTTGATATATCCATTAAATTTGTAGTTTTGAATATGAGAAATCTAATGCTTTTCGTTTTATTTTGCACACTTGTGCTTTCAGCCTGCAATGCTGATCGCAAAAAACAAAATTCCATCGAATTTAAAAACGTAAATCAAAGTATTGCGAAGTCTTTTTCTAGCTTAGATAAGCTAGATACTTTCAAAATTGAATTAACAGGTAGAAAACCTGAAGATATGGTTTTAACTTTTTCCATTAAAAATGCTTTGGGTAAAGAGATTTATAATGCCAAATTAAAAGGAACGGATTTACTCGGTAGTACAGATCCTAATGTCGATTTATCGAAAGAAAAATATCAAATAATCTTCTTAAAAACTATTGCTGATGATTTTTTTGCCGAAGATAATTTTCTTGAACCAGCGGTAATTCCAGAAGATAAAGCAGATAATTATACCCCAGACAAAGCCCTTTACGAAGAATTAAAAAAGTCTGGATTAAATGGCTTCAAATATCGCTTGGGTAAGGAAAATAATATTTACATTGCTTGGAGTGAAAAAGAGCAGAAAGTAAAAATTTATTATAACTGCTGCTAATCAAATCCTCTTCCCCATTCATTGTAGTTATCCATATCAACTTATGCATCGATCTACCATGAAAAAACTGACGCTACTTCTCCTTTGCCTAAGTATTTCTATAATCGCTTACTCGCAAGCTTTATTCTTAAAAACAAAACCGGCAAACACTAAATCTGCCGTAAATTTTACGGAACCATCTCCAAATGTAATGTTCTTCGGTGTTGATGATGGAACCATTAATTTTAAGAACCATAAGCTAAAAGGCAAAGAAATAAATAAATATTTTGGCGCTGTTTACAGCAACTTCCCCATATTTGATATTGGAAAAGAAAATGTGGTCGAGTATCACAATGCTAATGGTCACTTTTTTTTCTACAGGCCGAATACAAAGAAACCTTTTGGAATGGTGATCTCAAACGGAAAAGATCAACCGATATTGGTCACTCACCCAGATCAATACCTAAAAACAATTAAAACCTATCTAAATATTGGCAATGCAGATTATTTGGTTCCTAAAACTTTAGATGCAAATAACGAAAAAAATGCTCAGCAGGAAATGGCACAAATCCTAAAGATAAAATTTGCTACTGATAAAAATTATGCTTCGAAACTTATAAAGAACGTAAATTCTGTTCATTACAGCAAAGTTTACGATGATGGAAGCATTAGAATGAATTGCAAGGAAAGGATTTTTGAAATGTTTGGCGATAGTTTAATGACAATGAAATCTACTTATGGAGCAAAATATCTTTACAACGATAAGAATGAAATGGAGTTAATGGTGAACACTGTTGATGGTAAAGAAAACGGCTATTCCAAATACGAAAGAGATGAAGATGGTTTAATTAGAAAAATTATAAGTGGAGATGAAAAATTGGCAGATACTACCGTATTCATCTATGAAAAAGACAAATACCACACCGTAAGTTTGAGTCGCGGCAAACCCTATAGTTTCGAAACATTTTTCTTAAATGATCAAATGCAATGTGTCCGTCGACTTTCGAAAAGATCAGATCAATCTTTAATTTGGGACATTACTTACATCTACGATAAATTTGGTCGCATTATTCGAGAAGGCAAGGTAGATAGCGAAATGATTTATCAATACAAAAATGATTCGGATTCAATTTTTTCAGGCTTTAGTTCTTTCTCCTTAAACCCTAGAAAGTTAAATCTACAAAACGAGTTGATCAGAGAAAAGAACAAGTAAATTTTTATTGGCCGCAATGGTTCTGGCGATCAAAACTTTAAATCAATTACCTACGCCGCTCAAGATGGGGCAACCAAAACTTATTCTTACGATAAGGATAACAAATTGACAAGCGTAAGTGTGGTTAGGTGCAAGAATTAAACTACCTATTCACAAAATTTTCATTTAGAAAATAACTTGTACTCCTTCCACCAGCTGCTTCTTTTTGAAGTATCTGTTTATCGACCAGATTTTGTATATCCCTTATAGCGGTATCTTGAGAACATTTGGTAATTTTTGCCCACTTGGAAGAATTTAACTTCCCATCAAAACCATCTAATAATTTATTAATCATCAATTTTTGGCGCTCATTCAACCTTAATACCGAAGCCTTTTCCCAAAATTTAGATTTGAATATTATTTTATTTAAGGTTTGATTGGTATTTAACACTGCTTTTTGAAAGCAATTTAAAAACCACAATAACCATTCAGTGATATCTAAATCGCCCTTTTGCGTTTTTTCTAAAATAGTATAATATTCGTTTCTTTCCGCCCTTATCTGTGCCGACATACTATAAAAGCGATTTTTATTTTTATCAGCCCTTGCTAAAAACATATCAGTTATTGCCCTTGCTATACGTCCATTTCCATCATCAAACGGGTGAAGCGTAACAAACCATAAATGTGCTATCCCTGCCTTTAACACTAAATCAAGTCTATTTTCTTTATTTATCCAAACAAGTAGAGCATTCATTTCAGTTTCTAATTCTTTAGCATCAGGGGCTTGAAAATGAATTATTTCTTTACCGATTGATACAGAAACAACCTGCATTGGATCATCCTTTGTATTATTTCGCCAATCGCCCACCACGATTTTATAAACACCACGATTTAAATTGGGAAATAAGGCGGTATGCCAATCAAATAATCTAGCCTTATTTAATTCTGCGCTGTAATTTTGAGTGGCATCTAATGTCATTTTCACCACACCATCAACGTTTCGATCAGATGGAACAAGGCCAGCTATATTCATATCCAACCGCCTAACTATAGATGATCTTACCTGATTTTCATTTAGCACTTCACCCTCTATCTCACTTGTTTTTACAACATCTTGAGTTAAGGTTTGCAGCGTTGCCTCTTCTTTCAAATTAAATCCTAAATTTTCCATCCTACCCAACAACCTACCTTGCTCATGGCGCACCTCAACCAATCGGCTATTAACCGAATCAGAATCCCAAGTAAAATTGGGCCATTGCTTATTTTGATAGATATAAAAACTCATTCTTCGCAGATTATGCAACGAATGTAATAATTATTCTCCGCAATACTTTCGTATTCTACGCAAATATTGCGTCGATTAGACTTATTATTCTTCGCATTTGAGTTTTTAAGGTTTTAAGAATGACTTAAATTAACTAAACCTGGTTGTAGCGTTATCCTTTTTTGAAGCACATAAATTGTTTTCTAAATCGCCAATAACAAAAAGGATAAAGCGGAAAACAGAACTAAAAGTTAAAGGAACTACAGGTTTTTACTTTACAGAAAACAGCAATCAAATGTTTAATTTTCTGAAAAACACAGCATTATCATTTTTAAAATATCTTCTTTTTAAATCTACAAAAACGAGTAATTTTCATATCTTTGTATCCCGTACAAAAAGCGGCAATAATTACATTTTGCTGTAAAAAAAAACAAACATGACTAAGTATATTTTTGTTACGGGCGGTGTTACTTCCTCGTTGGGTAAGGGCATCATTTCCGCATCTTTAGCTAAACTTTTACAGGCACGTGGCTACCGTGTAACCATTCAGAAATTCGATCCGTACATCAATATCGATCCAGGAACTTTAAATCCTTACGAGCATGGCGAATGTTTTGTAACTGAAGATGGTGCAGAAACCGATTTAGATCTTGGTCATTACGAGCGTTTTCTTAATGTTCCAACTTCGCAAGCAAATAACATCACTACAGGTCGTATTTATCAAAACGTAATTAACAAAGAACGTAAAGGCGAATATTTGGGTAAAACCGTTCAGGTTGTGCCACACATTACGGATGAGATTAAACGCAATATGCGCATCTTAGGCGATACTGGTGAATTTGATATCGTAATTACTGAGCTTGGTGGTACTGTTGGTGATATCGAATCCTTACCGTTTATCGAAGCTGTTCGCCAGTTTAAATGGGAAGAAGGAAGCTCTAATGCCATTGTAATTCACTTAACTTTAGTGCCTTATTTAGCTGCTGCTGGTGAGTTGAAAACAAAACCAACACAACACTCTGTTAAGGCTTTGTTGGAATATGGTATTCAGCCAGATATTTTGGTTTGCCGTACTGAGCATCCAATTAACATGGATATCAGAAAAAAAATTGCGCTTTTTTGTAACGTTAACATCAATGCGGTAATCGAATCGATGGATGCATCTACAATTTATGATGTTCCGTTGTTGATGATGAAAGAACAATTAGACAAAACTGTTTTAGCTAAGTTGAAACTTCCGACTAAAAACGAACCAGATATGGAAAGCTGGAAAGAGTTTCTTGGTCATTTAAAAAATCCAACCGCCGATGTTACTATTGGCTTGGTTGGTAAATATGTAGAATTGCCTGACGCTTACAAATCGATAATCGAATCTTTTGTACATGCAGGATCTAAAAACGAATGTAAGGTTCGTGTAGAATATATTCATTCTGAAGGTATTTTCCCCGATAACGTAAAAGAGAAGTTAAGTCACCTAAATGGTGTATTAGTTGCTCCAGGTTTTGGAAGTCGTGGTATCGAAGGAAAAATTGATACCATAAAATACGTTCGTGAAAACAACATTCCTTTCTTCGGAATCTGTTTGGGTATGCAATGTGCCGTAATCGAATTCGGTCGTAATGTTTTAGGACTGAAAGATGCTCATACTACAGAGATTGAAGAGAATGCTGCAAATCCAGTAATTAACATGATGGAAGAGCAGAAAAAAATAACCAACAAAGGTGGAACAATGCGTTTAGGCTCTTATCCTTGCGATATTAAAAAAGGCACAAAAGCATTTTCTATTTATGGAAAAGCACACATAAACGAGCGCCATCGCCACCGTTATGAATTTAACAACGATTATTTAAAGCAATACGAAGAAGCTGGAATGATTGCTTCGGGTATAAATCCACAAACCAATTTGGTGGAAATTGTGGAGCTTAAAAACCATCCATTTTTTGTTGGCGGGCAGTTTCACCCAGAATTAAAATCAACAGTTGCTAATCCTCACCCACTTTTTGTTAAATTTGTCGCCGCGGCGATGGAGTTTGCGAAAAAGAAAACGAATTAATAAGCAGTACAAACAAATATAATGGATAGAAATACCTTTACAGGATTGTTCCTGATAATGATCATTTTGGCAGGATCATTCTACTTTTTAGGGCCAAAGGACGCTGAAATAAAAAGAGAGCAATTCACAATTGACTCAACAAAGAGAGCAGATTCGCTAAAAAAAGCTGGCATAAAACCAGTTCAAAAAGATACTACAAAAACAGTTAGCACAATACCAGTTGTAGATTCCTTAGCTTTAAAAGGGCCATTTGGAACTGCATTAACTGGAACAGCATCAAACACAGTATTAGAAAACGAAAATTTATTAATCACTTTAAGCAATAAAGGTGGTAGAATTTCATCGGTTCAGGTTAAAGGTCAAAAAACCTTTGCCGGCAAACCGCTAATCTTATTTAATGGAGATGCTAACAAATTTGGATTAACCTTAAATGCAGCTGGTAAAGCAATCAATACCAACGATTTATACTTCACGCCTACTAAAACAGGAAATAACGTAACCATGCGTGCAAATTATGGCGCAAATGCTTATGTAGAATATGTTTATGACTTGAAAGCGTTAAGTAACAAAGTTGGCTTCAATATTAATTTAGTTGGTTTACAACAAGTAATTGCTGGCAATACAATTGGTTTAAATTGGCAAACAACTTTATTACAACAAGAAAAATCTTTAGAAAGTGAGCACCGTTACTCTGCGCCCTATTATAAGTATTTTGATGGAAGTGTAGATCACCTGAGTGTTTCGAAAGATGAAAAAGAGGATTTAACGAAAGGTAAAATTCAATGGTTTTCATTTAAGCAACATTTTTTCTCTGCAACATTAATTGCTAAACAAGCATTTGAAAAAGGAAGTTTAGAAGTTAAAATCCCCACCGCAGCAGGAGAGGTAAAGTACTACGATGCCAACATGCAATTACCTTACGCACACACTGCAAACCAATCTTACGAAATGGAATTCTATTTTGGAACTAACAAATTCTCTGCTTTAAAGGCACAGGGTTATGATTTGGAACAGCAAGTAGATATGGGCTATTGGCCTTTGAAATACATTAACCGTTTTATCGTGTTACCTGTATTTAACTTTTTAAATAGCTTCAATTGGAATTATGGTTTAATCATTTTTGTACTTACGATTCTACTTAAACTAGCGCTTTCGCCACTTACTTACAAGTCATACTTATCTATGGCAAAAATGAGGGTTTTAAAGCCAGAAATGGATGAAATTAAAGCTAAAGTTGGTGAAGATAATGCAACATTGGTTCAACAGGAATATTTAAAACTCTACAAGAAAGCGGGTGTAAATCCGCTCGGTGGATGTTTACCAATGGTTTTACAATTACCATTGGTGATGGCTTTCTTCTTCTTCTTCCCTAACTTATTTGAGTTACGTGGCGAGAGTTTCTTATGGATGAAAGATTTATCAACTTACGATGAATTTATAAAATTCGGCTTCAAAATCCCTTTTATCGGTGACCACCTAAGCTTAATGTGTGTTTTGATGACGATTTCTACCTTAATCATGACCTACTTTAACAATCAGGTTTCTGGTGCAACTGGTCAAATGAAATACATTGGTTACATTATGCCAATCATTTTCTTAGGTGTTTTAAATAGCTATCCTGCCGGATTAAATTACTATTATTTCTTAGCCAATTTAATGACTTTCGGACAGCAGTTCTTAATTCGCAAAATGGTTGATGATGATAAAATCCACGCCTTGATTCAACAAAACAAGGCTAGACCAGCTGATGAGAAAAAGAAGAAATCTAAATTTCAACAACGTTTAGATGATTATATGCGTCAGCAACAACAAGCAAAAAAATAATTGTAATTAAATATAATTCAAATCCTCTATCGCCAATTGTGATAGAGGATTTTTTTTTGTTTTTAGAATGCTGAAACAAGTTCTGAATGAGCGTGGTGGTTAGGCAAGTGCCGTAGAAAACCAACCACGAACGGTCGTCCTCCTGAACTTGATTCAGTATCCTAACAATTTAATCCCTAGTAAAACTTCTCTAGGGAATTATCAGCAAAAAACACCTTTCTATTGTAATATTTGGCGTACAAGCTTTTAAATGAGCCAAAAAATTCCAATTTTAGAAGATTAAATCTCAACCACCAAACTAATTCATTTCTAAAAATGCAAAAGAGTCTAACAATCATTCTGTTTTTCGTTGTCAGCTTCGCCTACGCACAAAAAAAACCTTTAGATCATAGTGTTTATGATACCTGGGAATCAGTAGGAACCAAGCAATTATCAAATAATGGCCAATGGGCAATGTATGGCGTTTTACAGCAAGAGGGCGATGCGCAATTATTCATCACCAACTTAAAAACCAATACCAAATTAAATATTCCAAGGGGAATGAACTCGCAGTTTAGCAACGATTCTGAATTTGCCGCTTTCAACATCCGTCCCTTAAATAAAGATATCCGTCAGGCTAAAATTAAAAAGAAAAAACCCGATGAAACCCCAAAAGATTCATTAGGAATTGCCAACCTCACCACAAACGCAATTATAAAAGTTGCAAGAGTAAAATCATTTAAGTTTCCTGAAGATGGTTTTGGCGTAATGGCGTACCTAACCGAAAAACCAGATACCGCAAAAAAATCTGTTAAACCAGTTGAGAAGAAAGATTCGGAAACCGATTTTGCTGATGACGAGCCTGCAGGTAAACCTAAAACCGAAGAGGGTACAGATTTGGTGGTTAAAAATCTTTTAACGGGAACAGATAAAACCTACAAATTCGTTACCGATTATTATTTCAGTAAAGATGGAAAACAACTTGTGTTTACTTGTAGTGGATCTAAAAAAGACAAAACTGCTCCACAAGGTGTATTTTTACTAAGCACGGAGAAGGGAACGCTTAAAACCTTAGTAAAAGGTAAAGGAAGTTTTAAAAATTTCGCCTTTGATGAAGACAGTGAGCATCTTGCTTTTGTTGGCGAGCAAGATCCAGAGAAGCAAGAAATAAAGAAATACAATGTTTATTATAACTCAATAACCCTAGATACCGCACAAACCATTGTTGACTATGACATGCCCGGCTTACCTGCAAAATGGTCTGTTAGTGGTGATGGAAGAGTGAATTTCAGTAAAGATGGCAAGAAATTGTTCTTCGGTATCGCTCCTATTAAAAAGGCAAAGGATACCACAATCGTTGATTTCGAAGTTGCAAAGGTTGATGTTTGGAATTACAAGGATGATTACTTGCAGCCAATGCAGCTTAAAAATGCAGATCGCGACAGTAAAAAAAGCTATTTATCGGTTATTGATGTTTTCAGTAGTGATCCAAAAGTTATTCCGTTAACGGATTTAACCTTGCCTGATGCCAATATGATGGCCGAAGGTGATGCTCCTTTTGTGTTGGCTTCTACAGATTATGGACACAGAATTGAATCGCAATGGAGTGGATCTACCTCAAAAGATTATTATTTGGTTGATACTAAAACTGGTCAGCGTAAGAAGATTATTTCTGGATTAAACGGAAATGCAATGGCTTCTCCGGGCGGGAATTATGTTTTGTATTTCGATAGAAAAAACGGAAACTGGTACACTTACAATGTTGTAACAGCAAAAACTGTGGCCTTGACAGAAAGTTTAAATGTAAAATTTGTTGATGAAGATAACGATGTACCAGATTTGCCTTCATCATACGGCATTGCAACTTGGACAGAGGGCGATAAAGCGGTATTATTAAATGATAGATACGATATTTGGTCGTTTTCACCAGATGGAAAATCTCCAGCAAAAAATATTACCGCCGGCTTCGGTAGAGAAAACAAGATCACTTTTAGATATGAACGTGTTCAACAAGACAACCGATTAGAAAGATTTGTGGATAATAAATTTGTGAAAGCAAATGAATTGGTTTGGCTTGATGGCTTCAACAATACCACCAAAGAAAATGGTTTTTATCGTACCAATGTTGGATCAGTTAAGGCTCCAGAATTGGTGGTAATGGCAAAAACAAAGTATTCAAACTTAATTAAAGCGAAAGATGCAGATGTTTACATTTACGATAAGGGCAATTATGTAGAATCGCCAAATGTGTATGTAACTACGGATTTTAAAACAGAAACTAAGCTTACAAATACCAATCCTCAGCAGCAAAACTATAATTGGGGAACTGCAGAGTTAGTAAAATGGACTACTCCAAAAGGCTTTAAGGCAGAAGGAATTTTATACAAACCAGAAAACTTCGATCCAAATAAGAAATACCCAATGATTGCTTATTTCTATGAGAAACTTTCTGATGGCCTATATTCTTACCAAGCGCCAGCTCCTACTCCATCTCGCTTAAATATTTCATTCTTTGTAAGTAACGGATATTTGGTTTTTGCCCCAGATATTAGTTATGAAGCTGGTCATCCTGGTCAATCTGCTGTAGAATTTATTAATTCTGGTGTAGAAAGTTTAAAGAAAAATAGTTGGGTTGATGGCAGTAAAATCGGTATTCAAGGCCAAAGTTGGGGCGGTTACCAAGTTGCTTATTTAATCACCCAAAATAATATGTATGCGGCAGCTTGGGCTGGCGCTCCTGTAGCCAACATGACTTCTGCTTACGGCGGAATCCGTTGGGAATCTGGTATGAATCGCCAATTTCAGTATGAGAAAACACAAAGTAGAATTGGTGCCACACTTTGGGAGAAACCAGAATTGTACATCGAGAATTCACCGTTATTTATGTTTCCAAAAGTAAATACGCCAGTAGTAGTCATGGCAAATGATGCCGATGGTGCTGTGCCTTGGTACCAAGGTATTGAAATGTTTACAGGCTTACGTCGCTTGGGCAAACCAGTTTGGATGTTAAACTACAATGGCGAGGCACATAATTTAGTTCAACGCCAAAACCGCAAGGATATTCAAATTCGTGAGCAACAATTCTTCGATTATTACTTAAAAGGCGCAAAGGCTCCAGCCTGGATGACAAGTGGAGTTCCTGCAACTGAAAAAGGAAAAACTTGGGGTTTTGAATTAACAGACGAAAAACCTTAGGTAGTCTAGAGTCGAAAGTCTTTAGTCTGAAGTCCATAGCTGATAGTACAATTACTAAAAGCTATGGACTTTTAAAGTAAAAAAGCTATTTTCACACATCAAAAAAACTAAACAATCCTAATGGCATTAAGCAGAATTTGGTCGGCATTTATAATAGTTGCAATTGTTATTGCCTGTATTAAATGTTTTTTCTTTGGGCAAAGCGATATTTTTAATTGGATGGTAATTGGGAAGTCAGATGATCCATTAAATCCACTAAAGCTAAATGGCATAATCGAAACTTGTTTAGGCGCTGTAGATATTTGCCTAAAACTCATTGGTATTATGGCACTTTTTATGGGTTTTATGAGCATTGCAGAAAATGCTGGTGGCATTAGGTTATTATCGAGATTAGTTGGTCCGTTCTTTTCAAAATTGTTTCCCGAAATCCCAAAAGGACATCCAGCAACGGGGCACATGGTGATGAATTTTTCTGCAAACTTATTGGGCTTAGATAATGCCGCTACCCCATTTGGGTTGCAGGCCATGAAAAGTTTGCAGGATTTAAACCCGAATAAAGATACGGCCTCCAATGCTCAGATTATGTTTTTGTGCTTACATGCATCTGGATTAACCTTAATTCCAGTAAGTATTATTGCAGCAAGAGCCTCTTTAAAAATACCATCGGCTAACCCCACAGATATTTTTGTACCCTGCATGATTGCAACTTTCGTAGCTACTTTGGCTGCTATGTTCATCGTTTCCTTTAAACAGAAAATCAATATTTTTCAACCTGTTATTTTAGGCTGGGTTTTATGTTTATCTGCAGTTATTGGTGCTTTAGTTGTTTACTTAATTACTTTGGATTTAGCAGGTCTGCAGTCATTTTCAGGTATATTAAGCAATGGTCTTATATTACTTATATTTTTTTTAATCATTTTAGGTGGTTTATACAAAAAGGTAAACGTGTTCGAAAGCTTTGTTGAAGGAGCAAAGGGTGGTTTTGAAACGGCGATAAAAATTATCCCGTATTTGGTTGGCATGCTTGTAGCCATAAGTCTTTTAAGAACAAGTGGCACATTTGATATTATCATTAATGGTTTAAAAAGCTTCTGCACAGCCTTAAACCTCGATTCCAGATTTATTGATGGAATACCTACTGCATTAATCAAACCATTAAGTGGAAGCGGTGCTAGAGGAATGATGATTGACACCATGAATATTCACGGCGCAGATTCATTTGCAGGACGATTAGCTGCAATTCTTCAAGGCTCATCCGATACCACATTTTATGTAATTGCAGTATATTTTGGGTCGGTTAGCGTAAAAAATACCCGTTATGCTGTTGGTGCCATGTTATTAGCAGATTTGGTTGGGATCATTACTGCAATTACACTTTGCTATATGTTTTTTGGGTAAACCTTAATGAGATCATTCTGGAATTATTCAGAGATACAACATAAAAATCCCCTGCCAGATTTTAAATCAGGTAGGGGATTTTATTTTTTGATTCAATTAAAAACTTTAAATATGAGGCTTTAAATGGGCCTTAGCAATTAACTACGGTTTATCCCACCAAACTCTAGCATCTAGGTTATCGCTTCCGCCATAAGGAAAAGCTGCAACTGCAGCATTGTAGTTGGCTGAATTAATATTTATTTCTTGCGTTGGATATCCCTCTCTACGTGGAATCTGTTTTCCATTATTATTTGGAGCTGGTGCTAAAAACGTGGGGAAACCAGTTCTACGCCATTCTGCCCAACCCTCGTAACCATGCATGAATAAATGTACCCAACGCTGATTCCCAATTTGTTGTAATGCTGTTGCCGGATTGTAAACTACTGAAGCATTCAGTTTGTAGGCTGCCAAAGCACTAATATCATTATTATTCCACTGGCGAACAGATTGCTCAATACCCAAATCGTAATTGGTTTTTGCGGTAGCATCGCTACCTGCAATCCAACCAATTTTTGCAGCTTCCGCCAAACCGAATAATGCTTGTGCGTATGTAACTAGGTAAACTGGCGAATTTTGCTGACGAATGGCGTTCCCCAATAAGGAGTAATTACCAGGTGTAACAGTGGTTGATAAACCATAATCCAAACCAACATAATTACCAGCTGTATTTTTATTGGCAAAAATTGGTAGTCGTGGGTCGTTTAATGGTAGCATGAAATCTACCACTGGTTTACTCACCGCAAACCAGTTTCTACTTAGAACCGTAAATGAGTTGTACCAGTAATTTTCTTGAGCGGTAACAGCCAAATGCGGATAAGCTAAATTATCGGTATTGGCGTTCATTATACCATTTGCTAATGCTTTGTTAAATTCAGAAGTTCCTTTTGCAGGGTCAACCTTACTTAATCGTAGTGCCATTAACATGTGGATGGTATTGCCTAATTTTTTCCATTTGGCTACATTTCCAGTACCCGGATAAACAATGTCGTTTTTAATGTCACCCGCTGTAATGCTGGCATTTGCCTCATCTAACAATGTAAATAGACTATTGTAAATGGCTTGCTGCGTATCGTATTTCGGCGTAAAATTACCGCTTCCTTTCCAGGCCTCGCTATATGGTAGCGGTCCCCACCTATCAGTTGCATGCCACATAAAATATGCCTTTAAAATTTTAGCTACAGCAATTTGATTGGTGATTGGGCCCTCGCTTGCATCCAAAGCAGTATTGTCAATCACATTTTGCAAATTCATTAAAGGCCCCTCGTACAAACCGTAAAAGTTAAAGTTTGTAGTTACGTACCTTGAATTATCGGGAAATGAGGTGTTTGAAAGGTATTGCGGATAATGTACGCCATAAGGTGAAGAACTTAAGCCTGGTAAAAATTGTTCTGCATTTGCAATTAATTGCGTTCCTGATGCCTTTGTTGGGCTATTCGGATCTGTATTGATTGAATCTTTAAATTTTGTACAGCTGCTAAGTACAAAACTCCCTATCAAGCAATAAAACAATGGTTTATATATATTTTTCATGATGTTAAAATTTTAGGTTTAAGGTTAAACCATAAGAGCGAACGGTTTGTAATTCACCTTTTTCAATCCAACTGATGCTTGAGCTACCTGATGAAAGTTCCGAAGGATCTACACCTTTTGGAGCTTTTTGCCAGATCATTACTGGGTTACGCACTACCGCAGAAAGCTTAATGGCTTTAAATGGTGTTTTAGCAAGCAACGAAGCATCGAAACTGTAGCCTAAGCTTAATTCGCGAAGCTTGATGTAGGATGCGTCGTAAACCCATTCATCGTAAAATTTCGTTCCTAAATTTGTTCTGTAATAGGTACGGGCATCAACATAAGCCTCTACTGGTAAGCCTGTAACCGATGAAATACCCGAAACTTTTACACCACCCCCATTTGCAATAGGTTCACGAACGTTAATACCTTTATCATTTAAGGCGGCTGTTATTTCTGATTGACCGGATTTTGCAGCTAACATTTGGCTCCAGCTAAAAAACTTGCCACCACTTTGAAAACTTAAAGCTGCAGCTAAATCAAATTTCCAGATTCTGAAATTATTTAAGATACCACCAGTATAATTAGGTACCACGCTACCAAAATCTACATTGTTTACCGAAATCGGCAAGTTATCGGCCCCGAGTAATTTCTCTCCAGTAGCTGGATCTCGTTTATAACCCGGACCAACTAAATTACCGAAAGATTGATTAAGCGTAGAATTTAAAAAAATAGTTTGACTTGAGTAAGTGTTCAAATCCAATTGATAAACCTTTAAATCTTGGTATAACTCTTTTATTTGATTTTTATTTTTGGCGTAATTAACGGTAATATCCCAAGAAAATAGCTTTGATTTTACTGGTGTGCCAGTTAGTGTAAGCTCTATTCCCCTATTGGCAATTAAGCCTGCATTTACCACATAACTATCGTAACCACTAGCGCCCGAAACGCTTAAATTAATTACCTGATTTTTATTTTCCTGGTTGTAATAAGTAAATGCTGCACCTAAACGATTATTTAAAAATCTTAAGTCGATACCAGCCTCAAATGAATTTGCAAATGAAGGTTCGATACCCGGATTTTTTAAACCATCTGGCACAACCATAGAGCTGATTGTTCCAGATGTTGCTGGGTAAGGACTGCCAAAACCATAGGTATTTACAATTTGGAATGGAGAAAGATCTGAACCAGCAATGGCGTAACTCGCTCTTAATTTACCGAAAGATAAATGTTTCCATTTTACTAAATTGCTAAACACGAAACTACCCGAAACAGATGGATACCAATATGAATTGTTATCTTTTGGCAAGGCTGATGAAATATCGTTACGAATCGATGCATCTAAGAAATAAGTATCCTTAAAACCAAATGATCCCATAGCATAAACACTTCTTATTTGTTTTTGGCGAAGATAAGAAGTACTAGTTGGTCTATCTACCGATGCAGCAATGGTATAAGTATTTGGACTCGATAAGCCTCCTACTGTTGATTGAAAAGTCTGCGTGTATTTGTTAGTATAAAGATTTGCCCCTGCATTAATATTGATAGAGAAATCCTGAATATTTTTGTTGTACTGCGCTAAAAACTCATAATTATTATCAGTTCCCTGAGCTTTAAGAACATTGTAATTATCTAAATTTCTACCGCCCAGTGGCTCTTTATGGGTTACATTTTGGATAAGGATATCACTACGTACAAAACCACTTATCTTTAATTCTGGTAATAGTTGATAGCTTGCATTGATATCACCAAATAAATGGTTACGATCGTCATTATTTAATACTTCGTAAGCATCAAAAAATGGATTATTCCAATCGCTTGGTTTGTTTGAGGTAATTACACCTGCTGCATTTGGATTCACATTCCAGTTTAAAATGGTTCCGTCGGCATAACGATAATTTCTTAATGTATTAACATCTAAATTACGTTGGAACCACTGTACAGCTCCAGTAAACGAACCTTGATAGCCTTGAGTTGGGCGTTGGCCAGAATTATTGGCATAGTTCGCGTTTACACCCACCTTAAATTTATTAGTGATATCTAATGAGGAACTTAAGCTAAAATTATTACGCTTAAGCCAAGTATTTGGATAAGTACCTTTTGTATAAGCATTGGTATAACTTAAACGGTAGTCTGAATTTTCACTCCCACCTGCAACAGAAATGCCGTTATTAATATTCTGTCCAGTTTCGAAGTAATCCTTTATATTATTAGGTTGAGGATCGAAAGTGCTTAATAATCCAAATTCTGGATCTTGGGGATAAAAACTATTGATCTTTCTAATTAGTGTTCCATCCATTTTTGGTCCCCAACTTTCATCATTTCCATTAACAAAATTTTGACCGTTTGTTAATTTTGAAAAAACCTGACTGTTACCTACTCCGTAAATATTTTGTAAGGGCAAGAAATTACCAACCTTATCAATTGTATAAGCCGAACTTACTGTAATATCTACTTTTTTGCCTCCACGACTTCCTTTTTTAGTGGTGATTAATAAGACACCATATTGGCCACGGATACCATAAAGTGCCGAAGCTGCTGGCCCCTTAAGTACATTAATAGATTCAACATCATCGGGGTTAATATCCTGACTAGTATTGCCATAATCTACACCATTTTCAGTACCGCCAAAATTGTAATCTATTACAGGTGTTCCATCAATAACCATTAATGGTGCACCACCACCGCCAATGGAATTAACGCTTCTAAGTTTAATTTTTTGTGTTCCACCTAAACTTGCACCAGAAGATCCAGTTACTTGTGCGCCAGCAACTTTACCGGCCAAAGAGCCAATAACATTGTTTTCTTTAGTAAGCGTTAAATTATCACCGCCGATGTTTTGAGTAGCATAACCAATTGATTTTTCAGAGCGTTTGATGCCCAATGCGGTAACCACCACTTCAGTAAGGTTTTTAGCATCAGAAACTAATTGAACATTAATAATTGATTGAGCGCCGATTGCTACCTCTTGGCTGGTAAAGCCCACTGAGGTAAAAATTAATGTGGTGCTACTTGCAGGAATGGCAATACTGTACGTACCATCGCCACTAGTAGAAGCGCCAACTGTACCGCCTTTTACCAGTACACTCACGCCAGGTATTCCAATACTGTTCTCGTCGGTAACTTTGCCCTTTATGGTTGTTTGGGCATAAGAAACTGCGTAACAGGTTAAAATCCCTAATAAAATTAGTAAAGATTTTCTGTTCATAATGAAAGATTTAGGTTGTTGATTTGTTAAGTTGCCTTAAAATACAAATTTTAACCTAATCACAATTCATTAAAAATAGGATTATGCTAATCCAAACCTTTTAAAAAAGAAAAATACCGCATAAGGCTGCACAAACCTGCATGATCAGGAATCAAAATGGCTGGCAACAATTTTATTACAGAGTTTAAGAAACTTGCTCGGGCAGGGAAATGCGATTAATGATCTCATCTATAGCATCAGGATCGATAACTACATTTTTAGAAGCATACCATTTGGATGAATTATTATCAAGCCAAATACAAAAAGAATGATATCCATCTAAAACAACAGCATAGGTTTCATGAAAATCATCATTTATACGCATGCAAAATCCCTTAAAAATTTTGCCTCTAACAATAAATTGTAGGGTGGAATAATTTTCTAACATGGCTCATTATATTTTTGGTTAAATTACAACAATGAATTAGCAGGAATGTTTTGTTAATTTAAAGGAATCAACAAATAATTCTTAACTAATCATAAAGGCTTAACCTATATTTAACATGTTGGAGTAGCCTTTTGCTATTAAACGCTTTTTTGATGGTAAATATATCTCGCATTGAAGATTTAATATTGTCTTTCCTCTCTTTACAATAGCAGTTTCTGCAACAATTTCGTCGCCCTCAACTGCAGGCGCAAAATAATCTATGTAATTATTTACGGTTGTATATCGTTCGTTTAAACCCATTGTGTAAACTGTTGCTCCAATTAAGTCATCTATAATTCCTGCGGTAACACCACCATGTAAAATTTGGTAAGGATTAGTCATTTCTTTTCGTATGGTGTATTGGCAAACTAAAATGCCACTTTCTGCCTTAATTAAAACCGGAGCGAGCCAATTCATAAAATTTGATGGAGAAGCTGTGATAACCTTTCCAATAGATTGCCTTAAAAAATTTAGTCTTTGTTCGCTTAATGATGCTTCCATTTGGATGTAAAATGTAGTAATGTATCAGGTAAAGTTAACAAATTATGGATGATGAAAAATGTGAGATGGAATTTGTTTATTGTAATTTAGAAAGTACATATCATCCATCTTACATTTTCCATTTCTTCCACCCTTAAAACGGTACAATTATCTTAAAACTCATGTTTCTGCCCATGTTATAAATCCCCGATCTTCCATTTGGAGATGATTGATAATATTCAAAATATTTTAATCGGTTTAAATTTGATTGGTGAGCGATATTGAAAATATTATCAACCTGAATAAAAAGATCCATGACCGTTTTACCTAATTTAGATTTTATGGATGATCCTACTCCAGCGTTTACCAGTGTATATCCCTTTGTGAATGTTTCGGTATCATCCAAGGCGTAGAATTTATCTTGATCTGCAAAAACTGCTACATCAACCTTAATGTATGGTTTTTCTAAAAATCCGATAGGTTTTTTAGCAGTTGCCTTAAGCTCAGATCTAATTTGCAACGGAGGAATAAATGGTAAATATTTAGCAGTTTTTGGGTGATTACTTAATAATTCCTTATTTTGATTTAGGCCAACCACATAAGCTAAACTATTATTAAAACTCAACCATTTAGCACTTGATGGATGAAGATTTATGGTAAACTCAGCGCCATACAACCTTGCTTTGGATTGTTGATATTGGTAGGTTAAATTTCCTGGAACAATAACCACTGGGTTTCCATTCGCATCGGATAAACGAGACTGATAAATATAGTTCTGAATATTATTATTAAACAGCTCTAAACTGATATCGGCATCTTTTAAGTAGGCAATAATTCCAATATCCTCTTGAAGATTAAATTCAGGCTTAAAGGTTCTATTTCCCAAGTAAACTATGTGTGCACCTGGATCTAGCCCATTAGATCCAATTTCAGTTATATTTGGCGCACGATATCCCCTGGCAATATTGGCCTTAATCAAGAGTTTATCAGAAATATTATAGGTTAAGCCCAAACTACCAGAAAAGCCATAATAGTTTTTATTGAACGACGGAAACTGTAAATTACCTGTAGAATTATTTGCCTCTACTTTCTCTCCAAAACCAGTATTGGCATTTGTTCCAACAAAGAAATTATCCCAATTGATGTTTCTTCTATCCATTCTAACTCCACCTGATACATCAATTTTCCCCAAAGTTTTCTTTGCAAAATAAAAAGCGCCAATATCAAACAAATCATAATCTGGAATTGGAAAATCTGTAGCTGCCTTGCTCCTGTTGCCTTGGTACATTCCATTTACACCAATTGTACTTTCAACGCCCGAAAAATCAGGCAAATTATATTTAATATCATAATTAAAGGTATTCAGAACTACGTACAAGCCTGCCTGATTAGGAAATGTTGGGTGATTATATTCTCTACGAACACTTTGTTGCCCTCCAAGTAAAATATTTAAATCGCTAGCACCAAATTTAAACTGGCTGGTATTGTAAAATCGGTAATGTTGAATATGTTGATGCAGTGGATTGATAGCATAGCCATTTAAATCATTGCGAGAGGCAATTGGCCTATTCTTAATATCGTCTCCCCCATCTAAAATCTGTTTGGTAAATTGCCTTGTCAGCGAATCCCTACTTCCATCGGGAATTTCCATCATGTTATCATAATAGGTTATAGCTGTTTTGGAAAATCCCCAGTCTTTATCAACTCTTGCGCTTGCCGATAAATTGTACTCCTTAAAAGCGGTTCCATAAACCAACCCATCAATTTTATTATAATAATTATGCGCTGCCTTACCCGTGGCCCTTATGATATACTTCCAATTATTTTTAACATAAGCAAAACCCAATGATGAGCCTATCATGCCATTATTACTTTGATAATTGGTGGTAAAATCTCCTTTCATCGTGCCCTTTTCAAAATTAGGGTTATAGGGAATCATATTGATTACACCAGCCAATGCATCTGAACCATAAGTTAAGCTTGCTGGTCCTTTTACAACCTCTGCCCTGGCAATTCCATATTCATCAACCTCAATACCATGTTCATCGCCCCATTGTTGCCCCTCTTGCCTCAAGCCATCATATAATGTTAATACCCGATTATAACCCAAACCACGAATAAAAGGCTTAGATACATTTGGCCCTGTAGTTACTGCTGTAACACCAGGAACACCTTTTACAATAGCTTCAATTAAATTTGTATTTACATTTTGATCCATTGCTTTTTTTGATAATACAGCAATAGGAACCGGACTTTTTCGCAGCTGCGTGGCCCGGTTTACCCCAGTAATTACCACATCGCTTAAATCTTCTGCCAAACTTAAAATATCTACATTAACAATTGTGGTGTCGGATTTTATTAAGATTTTAATCCTTTCCGATTTATAACCAATACCTGAGAAAATAATTTCGTATTCGCCTTTCGGAACACCATTTAATTGGAATGTTCCATTCGAAATAGATTTGGTTGAACTGCGTAAGCCCAATATTTTGACATTGATATTCTCCACTGGGCTATTTTTTGAGGTAACTAAACCTTTAACACAAGGGGTTTGTGCCATTATTTTTAATGTTGAGAACAAAAACAGAATGCAAATTATTATGGATTTCATGATTTAGTATTTATCTAAATATATTTTTAGACAAATCTAAATTTAATTTTATACTTACCAAATAAATCTATTAGCTTTTAAAAAAAAATTATTGGAATTAATTCATTACAAATAAACCTTTGCTAATCAATTTATAAAGCCCACCTTTGTTATGGCTTTAAATTTGAGTCCTTCGAAATTATGGAAAGCAGCAATAATCCCACAAAAAAAATCCTTAAGCCATCTGTTGTACATGATGATTTGCCAGAGGTTAAAAAGCCAGAACATTTAAGGAAAGCTGTTCCTGACCACGAAAATTCATTACCAGAAAATCCAGAGAGAAACTATCATCATGAAGAATTTAGAAGCTCATCATCCAGTCATGATGAAATAAAGCATGCAGATGATGATGTTTGGAATGGAGAAGATGCTTAAGTAAAATATAGCTTATATTATTTAAGCCCGTAACAATGATATGCTATAAGCATTCCATTAATAATTTAAATACGATAAGTTGCGTAAATCAACCAAACAATGTAAGAGAATTTAGGAAAATAATAAAAATTGAAATTAGAGCTTATTAAAGCTTAATGTAGTTTTTCTTGATTCAGTATTTCTACTTTTTTAAAATCTGCCCTTACTTTGCCAACAACAAAACCCAAAAGGCAACCTATAATAAATGTCGCTATCATCACCATGATCTCCTATCCTTTAAATTTACTTTTTTATTGATTTAAAAAATTAATTGCGAGCCTAATATTTATTAAAGGCCACGCCTATTAAACCAAAATTATTTTTATTTGTTTTAATGATCAAAAACTTCATAAAAAAACCGCCTTTAAGAAAAACTTAAAGGCGGCTAAATGTATCCCGGAAGGGACTCGAACCCCTGACCCTCGGTTTAGAAAACCGACGCTCTATCCAGCTGAGCTACCGAGACTCATTTTTTAATGAGCTGCAAATATAGAAGTTCTATCCAATAAGCAAAAATTTATTTTAAAGTATTTAATGGCGATAATTCACCATTCGAATAAGTATTTAAGAACGAATACTTTAACAGCTTAAATGATGTTTTAATAATTAATAATTTAATAATTAAGACTGATAATTACGAGAAATACCCTAATAATTCCCTGTAACACCAATCTCTAGGCCTCTTAGTTCGGCCAACCCCCTTAGTCTGCCTATTGCCGAATATCCTGGATTAGTTTCTTTTGCCAAGTCATCTAGCATCTGGTGACCATGATCTGGACGAAAAGGGATCGATTTATCTCTTAGGGCATTTTCCTCTGATAAAGCTTTCATAATTTCGTACATATCCACATCACCTCCCAAATGATCTGCTTCATAAAAACTTCCATCTTCATCTTTGGTAACATTACGTAAATGGGCGAAATAAACACGCTCTTTTACCACATTAAAAATTTCCAATGCATCATTTTTCATTCCTGCACCCAATGATCCTGTGCAAAAGCATACCCCGTTGAAAGCTTGATTAACTTCTTTAATGATATATTTAAAATCTTCCAATGTACTTGCGATACGTGGCAAACCTAAAATCGGATATGGAGGATCATCAGGATGAATGGTCATTTTTATTCCCTCTTCTGTACAAACATCAGCTATCGAGGAAAGGAAATACTTTAGATTTTCCCTTAATCTTTCCGTACCAATTTGCTTATATTCATTAATACTTGCCCTTAAGGTTTCCAGTTCGATTTCTTTCTCATTTGGAATGCCCATTAAAACGTTAATTCTTAAATCAATAAGCTGAAGCTCATTTAGGGTTGAGAATTTATCTTTTGCCCTCTGCAAGATCGATTGACTGTAATCAGCTTCGGCATTTTCCCTCTTAAGTATGTATAAATCGAACATCGCCAGATCTATCCAATTGAAATACAGTGCCTTAGAACCATCTGTCATTTCGAGATCCAGCTGTGTACGTGTCCAATCTAGAACAGGCATAAAGTTGTAGCACACAATCTTAATTCCGCATTGCGCCAAATTGCGCAAAGATGCTTTGTAGTTTTCAATATATTGATCAACATCTTCCCGTCTAGTTTTAATAGCCTCATGTACGGGAACACTTTCTACAACAGACCAAGTTAGTCCTGCTGACTCAATAATAGCTTTTCTTTCTTGGATATCGGCCAAGGGCCAAATTTCTCCATGGGCAATATGATGCAAGGCGGTCACAATTCCAGTTGCTCCAGCTTGTTTTACATCTTGTAAACTAACCGGATCATTCGGACCATACCAACGCCAAGTTTGCTCTAATTTTTTATATTTCGTTTTCATAAATTACACTCCAGAGTAAGCACAAAATCCACCATCAACCTTAATATTTTCGCCGTTTACAAACTTCGAGGCATCACTTAATAGATAAACCAAGGCACCAATTAATTCTTCTGGTGCTCCAAAACGCTTAAATGGCGTCTTGTTAATGATCGCTTCTCCTCTTGCTGTCAAGGAACCATCTTCATTTGTTAACAAAGCTCTATTTTGATTGGTAATGAAAAAACCGGGCACAATGGCATTCATCCTGATTTTATCTTGATAACGATTGGCCAATTCAACAGCCATCCATTTTGTGTAACTTTCTACTGATGCTTTTGCGAGCGAGTAACCCAATACGCGGGTAAGCGCCTGTGTTGCCGATACGGATGAAATATTCACGATGCTCCCTCCGTTTTTGGCAATTTCCTTACCAAAGATTTGGGTTGGCATAATTGTTCCAAACAAATTTAAGTCGAAAGCCTGTTTTAAGGCAGAAACATTAAGATCAAAAATATCGCTCCGTGGTTGAATAACCGCTTCTGCTACATTACCTCCAGCGGCATTCACTAAGGAATCTATCCGGCCAAATTCTGCAATGATTTTGGCATTTGCATCGATTAAATTCTGTTCGTTTAATACATCAGCGATAATATAGATGGCTTTGCCACCGGCATTTATAACATCTGCTACTCTTTGCTTAGCAACATCTTCGTTTCTACCGATAACTACGATTGTTGCTTCTGCAGCGCACAATCCATTGATAAAAGCCTCTCCCAAAACACCTGTTGCGCCTGTAACAACAACGACTTTGTTTTTTAATGAAAATAGGCTTTCGACTTCTTTTGTCATTTGTTTAGATTTTTATTTGGTTATTCCACCACTAAGGTGGCTATGGAATGTGGCAAGCTCGTTGTAGTTGCAGCCTCACCTTTAATCCATAAACTGTATTTTAATTTTTCGTCTGATTGATTCATGACCACCACGACAAGCTTACCATCGGCATTTAAGAAAGCGGTGGTTTGAAGTAGATCTCGGCTCGATGCAGAACCAATTCTCTTAGCACCTGGACGGATGAATTTTGAGAAATGGCCCATGTAATAATAGGCATTGGTGTAAATCAATTTATCATTTTTGGTATCGGCATGCACTGGGGCAAAACAGAAATTACCAACATGGTTTGGCCCACCTTTTTCATCTAAAAGGATATTCCAGTCTGTCCAAGCAGCAGTTCCAGCATTAAAATCGTTGATCATTGAGTAACCATAACGTTCGCCCAGAGTCCAATCGTCCAACTTTTTTACGTCATACTTTTCCTTACAACCCTCAGTAAAAATCAAAGCTTTATCTGGATAAGCTTCATGCGTTTGTTTAACATTTCCAAACTGCATTCCACTTCCTGTCCAGGTTTCGTACCAGTGAAAACCGATTCCCCAAACATATTTTGCAGCATCCTTATCATTTAAAATGGTGCTAGCTCTTTGGAAGATTTGATCGCGGTTATGATCCCAGGCAATTAATTTTTTAGATGCTAAACCTGATTTTTGTAAGGTTGGACCTAAGAAATTCTTGATAAAATCACGTTCCTCCTCGGCTGTATATACGCAAGATTCCCATATTTGCTTAGCCATTGGCTCATTTTGAACCGATAAGCCCCAAATTGGGATACCCATTGCCTCGTAGGTTTTAATGAATTTCACGTAGTGATTTGCCCAGCTTTGGCGATATGCAGGCAATAAATGTCCACCACCGATAAGGCTGTTATTATCTTTCATCCAAGCTGGTGGCGACCAAGGACTAACATAAAGCGAAAGCTTACCACCAGCTGCAGCGGTTGCCTGCTTAATTAACGGGATTTTAAACTGCTCATCGTGTGCAACACTAAAGGTTTTTAAATCCTTATCATTATCTTGAACATAAGTATAACTTCCGCTAGAGAAATCGCAGCTGGCAATGTTGGTACGGGCCAAGGTGTAGCCAATTCCCTTATCTTTACTGTAGTAAGCAGTTAATAATTCTTGTTGATTTTTCTTCGAAAGCTTATCAAAAGTTTCTGCTGAGGCATCAGTTAAAGCACCGCCAATACCAACCAATGTTTGGTATTTAACAGTTGGATCTACAAAAATACAGGGCTCTGTTTCAAATGGTTGTTTATTCTCAACGAAACTTAAGGTTTCAGTCTTACTTAAGCGATAATCAGATTTTTCTGCTGTGGTGTAAACCGTTACTTTTTTGCTGCCAACTGTATAATTTTGGGCAGTTTTAGCAACTGTTTTAACAGCTCTTTTGTTTTGTGCAGCTGCAGTAAATGCTGTTGCCAAAACCAATAGAATGCTCAGATTTTGTTTCATTATCATTATTTATTTACGTTTAATTGCCACCACAATGGCAAATCAATTCATTTTTTACAGTTCGAATTTCCGAATAAATCATTCATTAACTTCATAAAATGTATCATTGTTACGTATCTTTTATATTATTGCTAAAAATATTGACCCTAATAATTTAGTCACTAGGGAGATAAGAAAAATTTTAATGCTTATATTTTTTACAAAGTTTGTAGATATTTACAATTTGTATTACTAGTTGCCCATCTATTTCAGGATTATTTGGAATGCAACAGATATTGTGCACTAAAATAAACGAAAACACATTCTTTATCAGTTCTTTGGTGGAAAGAATGGTGATAGAAACCTATAAAAAATAGCGGTTATTCAATCAAATCCCTATGAACTTTATTATTTGTATTTTGCCTGCATTTCTGCGTAATAATCCTTGAGTACAAAAAACGCTTTTTTCTTTTTACCAGTTTCACTGATCAAACCTTTTCGGTTCCAGAAATTCTGATAAATAGGATGTTGTCTTCTTGCTGATCTGAAATCCGTTAAGATCCAAGGCGTCATACCACGTAAGGTACCAATTTTACTCAATAAGATAATCTGGTTTTTATAAAGCGCTTCTTGGTATTCTTCGCTCCAACGGGTATTTTCATCACCATGGAAACCCCCTAAAGCATCTCCACCAAATTCTGTAATTACTACCGGTTTTTTATATTTAATGTCGAAATTGTATTTGGTAATTTCTGATGGTAAACCACCCCAATACCAACCTGCATATTCGTTAAAGCTTACCAAATCAATTTTTTCGCCCAATGGATCATTTAAAATAATGTTGTTTCCTTCACGATGCACTTCTAAAGCTGCAGCAACCAGGCGGGTATCATCCAAGCTTCGAGCCGTTTCTGCTAAATTGCTCATGAAGCTTAACCGGGCATCACTTAACGGAGTTTCGTTTCCTATAGACCAAACGATCACACTTGCCCGGTTCTTATCGCGTTGAATTAAATCGGTAAGTTGTTGTTTTGCATTGGCATAAGTTGCAGGATTAGACCAACTGATGGTCCAATAAACAGGCACCTCTGCCCAAACCAGTAAGCCCATTTCATCGGCCAAACGAATCATTTCTTCGTTATGAGGATAGTGCGCTAAACGAACATAATTACAGTTTAAATCCTTAGCCCACTGTAACATCATTCGCATATCGCCTTCGGAACGTAATCTTCCAGCCAAAAGTGGATTTTCATCATGTAAGGAAATCCCTCTTAAGAAAATTGACTTTCCATTTAATAGAATGCTGTCGCCATCAACTTGAATGGTTCTGAAACCAACTTTATCATCAATATTTTCTTTATCAGTTTTAATGTTTACCGCATAAAGCTTAGGGTTTTCTGGCGACCAAAGGTTTAAGTTGTTCCAAGTAAACTCATCAGATATTTTACCTTCGGCATCAGTTTTATACTTCTTTTCTAATTTTAATTCAGGGATTGATAAAGTAATTTCCTGATTAGAAGCTGCATCAGCAAGCTTCATAGAAAAATTTATTAGGTTATTATTTCCTTTAACCAATTGCAATTTATAATCACTTATAAAATGATCAGGAAACTCGGCTAAGAAAACATCTCGAGTTATGCCTCCATAATTCCACCAATCGGTATTTACTGTAGGGATTTCATCTTGCTTGCGGATATTATCCACTTTAAGCACGATTGAGTTTTCTCCGATTTTTAAATTTCCTGTTACATCGAACTGAAAGGGTGTAAAACCTCCTTTGTGAACGCCCAATTTTTTTCCATTAAGGTAAACGTGAGCTTCATAATTTACGGCTGCAAAGTAAACGAAGTATCTTTTGCCTTTTTCTGGCTTAGCATCGAACTTTCTGCGTAACCAAATATTACCTTCGTAAAGCGATAACCGCTCTTCCTGAGAATTCCAATCTCCAGGAACATTCATTAATGGAGAATGATCAAAATCGTATTCAATTAATTCGGTTTTATCTTTAGGTTGTTTATCATCGAAATAGCCTCCTGTTCCTGTTTTTGATTTATCGAATGGATCATGCCTGTAATCGTAATAACCATTTTCGTAGGGATCGATAATATAATTCCACTTTCCATTTAAGCTCTGAATTTTTCTACCCTGAATGTTTTGTATAGCAGTAACCTGTGCATAACTAACGGTTGGTAATATTGTAAAGCAAATTAAAAGTATTCTATAGGTTGATTTTAACATAACTTAATTTTGATTTCAATAATTAGCGATTCAAAACTAACAATTAATTAATGGATAGCATTTCCAACTTTTGCTAAAATTTGTGAAAATTCATTTTTATGATTTATATAAGCCCTTGGTAGCTAAATAGACCTTTATTTTTATACACATTCAAAAAGTGTTTCATAAAAATTTCTTATACTTTTTAATATAAAAAATAACCACGTTTGAAGTAGTAAAGTAACTTAACAAAAGTGTAATTTTTTATTTGGCTACAAAAAACTCATAATAGACATTCTTATCTTCTTAAAACAAATAAACAAAGCCCTACCTAATCTTGAGTAAATATTTTAGACAAAAAATAAACTTATCTTTGTAAAGCTCATTTACTATAATTATGCCCACCCAAACACAAGAAATTGCTGCTAAACTGAGAAGTACTGTTACCCGATTAACAAGACAATTGCGCAAGCAGAATGTCAGTTCGGAGTTTAGCAATGCAGAATTACTGACCATGTCCTTGTTAGAGCAACACGGCAAGATGCTATCAACTGAATTGGCAGAATTAGAAAAGGTTTCCAAACAAGCTGTATCGCAGATTATTAATCGCTTATACGAAGCGAAGTGTGTAGAAAGATTTCAGAGTGAGGAAGATAAGCGAAAGATTTACATAGGATTGAGCAAATTGGGAGAAAAGCACATTATTGCCAGCAGAAAAATAAAAGAAGAATGGCTTGTACAAACGATGGAAAAAATCTTTTCTTCTGAAGAAATAAACTTAATCCGTGCTTTCCTCCCACTCCTTTCTCGCTTAGTGGAATACAATGGAAGTAGGTTGTAATTTCCTTTTTTCATTCGGCAAATAAGCTTTACCTTGCAACTGCAAAATGGGATTATATTTTACATCAATAAATTCGGGAAGTAACGGCAACTGTTACTATGTGGGCAACGAGAATGAGGCAATACTTGTTGATGTAGGTTTGACGTGTAAAGAGGTTGAAAACAGAATGTTAAGGCTTGGTTTATCGGTTAAAAAGATTAAAGCCATTTTCATTTCGCACGAACATAGCGATCACATTAAAGGCTTATCTGTTTTTGCAAAAAAGCATAAACTTCCGGTTTATATTAGTTCACTTACCTTAAAGAGTAGCAAATTATTGCTTGATGAGCAAAATACATTTTCGTTAACCCATTCGCAAAAGATCAAAATTGGCAACTTAAACATTTCAGCTTTCTCTAAATTTCATGATGCGGCAGATCCTTACAGCTTTACCGTAGAATGCAATGATGTTCGAGTTGGTGTATTTACCGACATTGGTTCAGTGTGCGATCGTTTAATTAGCCATTTTAAAAATTGCCACGCCGCTTTTTTGGAGGCAAATTATTGTGCAGATATGCTGGCCAATGGAAGTTATCCATATTTCCTAAAACGAAGAATTACAAGTGGATACGGACATTTAAGTAACACACAAGCATTGGCATTATTTCAAAGCCATAAGCCAGAGTACATGACTCATTTACTCCTAAGCCATTTATCAAAAGATAATAATGATCCAATATTAGTAGAAAGTCTTTTTAAAAACGTTGCAGGCAATACAATTGTAAAAGTAGCCTCCAGATATGGTGAATCAGAGGTTTACTATGTTAGCCAGGATCAAACTAGCACACATGCATACAGTTTTGACCCAAGTCTACACCAACCAGAGCAACTTAAT
Organism: Pedobacter frigidisoli; assembly: GCF_004331675.1. Taxonomy (GTDB): domain Bacteria; phylum Bacteroidota; class Bacteroidia; order Sphingobacteriales; family Sphingobacteriaceae; genus Pedobacter; species Pedobacter frigidisoli. The sequence continues at coordinate 132,954 of NZ_SJSN01000006.1, forward strand.
CTTTTCTAAACACATTAAATATAAAAAATACCCATTAATAGGTATTGATATCGAGATTTGATTTAATCAGATTTGAGATGTTAGTGCCGAATCAACGGGAACGATTTAGATTAACATTCAAAAGAGGGATTAATTTTATTAATCTCTCTTTTTTTAAAACATTTTTTTCACCTATTGGTTATCTACATACTTCATAAATAGTTTGTTTGGTTTATAGGGGCTTAAGGATTTAAGCCCCTTTATCTTGCCCAAAACTTATACTTTAGTCGGTAGAAAACAACAATAATCACCTCATAATTTTAATATTCTAATTTTTCATATACTTTTGATTCAAATCTCCCCCTATTGTTTTTTTTAATCTTTAACAAAAAATAACATGGAGACGAGTAAATTCTCAAAATTCAGTGCCGAATTTCTGGGCACTTTAGTATTAGTTTTAATGGGTTGCGGTAGTGCCGTAATCGCCGGTGCAGATGGCACAACAGGTGTAGGCTTGTTGGGTATTTCATTTGCATTTGGCCTATCGGTTGTTGCAATGGCGTACGCCATTGGGCACATTTCTGGTTGCCACATTAATCCAGCAATTTCAATTGGTATGGTAGTGGCGGGTCGTATGAAAGCTGGCGAAGCAGCATATTATATTGTTGCGCAGATTTTGGGTGCCATTGCGGGTGCCGGCTTACTTTATTTAATCGTTAGCAACCAGGCAAATTTCGAAATGAAAAAATGGGCTTTAGGATCGAACGGCTGGGGGAAAGGTTATTTAGCGGAATATAATTCTACCGCTGCATTTATAGCAGAAGCTGTATTCACTTTTATTTTTTTATTGGTAATTTTCGGAGCTACCTCTACCAAAAACATTAACGGAGGTTTTGCGGGTTTAGCCATCGGACTTTCATTGGTTTTGATCCATATCGTAGGGATTAAAATTACGGGCGTTTCTGTAAATCCTGCTCGCAGCATTGGCCCCGCAGTAATAGCAGGCGGCGAAGCTTTAAAACAAGTTTGGATGTTTATTGCAGCTCCTGTGGTTGGTGCAATTTTAAGCGCTGTGGTTTGGAGAACTGTTTTAGAAAAAAACTAGTTTAGAGATGGAAAATGTGAGGTGTAAAATGGATGATAGGTTTTAAGAAAAATCTTCAAGCGTTGATACACTAACAAAAAAAGGGTAAAATGAATTCCATTTTACCCTTTCAATTTTATTTTAGTTGAGAGAAAGTCATTCCATTTTATAGCTCACATCTCACATTATTATAGGTTTTTTACAATCGCCTCGTCTGTAGGTTTTGTCTTCGAACGGAAACGGTGAACCAACTCTCCTTTTTCGTTAATCAAGAATTTCTCGAAATTCCATTTAATATCGCCTTGTTCCTCTGTATTGGTTTGAGTTGTAAGGTATTTAAATAACGGACTAATATCTTCACCTTTTACACTGCTTTTCTCAGCAAGCATAAAAGAAACGTTGTATTTTCCGGTACAAAATTCTTTGATTTCTGCGTTGGTAGAAAACTCTTGTCCGCCGAAATTACCTGCCGGAAAACCAATTAGTACTACTTTTTTACCATATTGTTTTTGAAGTTTTTCCAAATCTTCGTATTGCGGAGTGAAACCGCATTTCGAAGCTGTGTTAACAATCAGAATTTTTTTGCCTTTAAATTTCGATAGCTTAACTTCTTTGCCATCGATTGTTTTAAAGCTGAAGTCGTAAACGTTTTTTGGTGGATTAGGTACCAAAAAGTTTAATAGGATGAGGATAGTGTTTATCATTGTTGTTTTCTTTTATATACGAATATAAGTACAAATAGTTTTCAGATCAGTAATGATGATGTAAATAATACATTTCATAAAAGGATTTGGAAATGAAAGCAAGCACTTTTTCGGCTACTACAGTCTCGCTCCCAAACATTGTTGGGGACTTCAATCTTTTTTAAACAAATGTTATGTGACACAGCCTGTCCAAGCAAGTTGCAACCCTAAATAGTGATGCTAACTGCGTCACCTAAACCTGATTGAAGTGAAAACCAAAAGCTCTTTCTGCTTTTGTTGGAACGAAAAGCAGGACTGAAACCAACCTAAAACCACAGGAATTGCTTTCCAAAAAAATCAATAAAAGCTTAAAATTCAATTAAAAATTAGCCTGTAAATGAACATATTTTACAAAAATTTAATAAAAAATTTGTATTAAATATCGGTCGGGTTTGGATTTATACTTTAATTATAGCTTTATTTGCACAAAAACGTATTTCATGGCCAAGAACTTATTAATCGTCGAGTCCCCTGCAAAAGCTAAAACTATAGAAGGCTATTTAGGCAAAGATTTCCTTGTGAAATCGAGCTATGGCCACATTCGGGATTTAGTAAAGGGCGATATGGCGATTGATATTAAAAACGATTTTGCCCAAACCTACGAGGTGCCCGCCGATAAGAAAAGTATGGTGGCCGAACTCAAAAAACTTGCTAAAGAAGCCGAAATGGTATGGTTAGCATCCGATGAGGACCGTGAGGGGGAAGCAATTTCCTGGCATTTATTCGAAACTTTAGGCCTAAAAGCAGAGAAAACCAAACGAATCGTTTTTCATGAAATCACTAAACCTGCTATTTTAAAAGCCATCGAGAGTCCGCGAACTATTGATTATAATTTGGTTAATGCACAACAGGCTCGCCGTGTTTTAGATAGATTGGTAGGTTTCGAACTTTCGCCCGTTTTGTGGAAGAAAGTTAAACCATCACTTTCTGCTGGTCGAGTACAATCTGTTGCGGTACGTTTAATTGTTGATAGAGAAAGAGAAGTTCAAAACTTTAACGCAGCTGCTGCATATAAAATAACGGCGCAATTTTCTACAGGAAAAGGAAAAGAGATTGTTAAGGCAGAATTGCCACAGCGTTTCGAGAGCGAGGCTGATGCTGAAAAATATTTGCAAGACTGTGCTACGGCTAAATTTGACATTACCAGTTTAGAAACAAAACCAGCAAAACGTAATCCGGCTGCGCCATTTACCACTTCAACCTTGCAACAAGAAGCATCTCGCAAATTAGGCTTCCCTGTGGCGAGAACGATGCAGGTTGCACAGCGATTGTACGAGGCTGGAAAGATTACCTACATGAGAACGGATTCGGTAAACTTATCGGAAACTGCTTTAAATGCCGCTGCTGCTGAAATTAAATCTGCATATGGCGATAAATACCACCAACAAAGAGTTTACAGAACAAAATCTGCAGGTGCACAGGAAGCTCACGAGGCCATTCGCCCTACCTATTTTGACAGACATACCGTTGACGGCGACATTTCAGAAAAACGTTTGTACGATTTAATCTGGAAACGTTCCATTGCATCGCAAATGAGTGAGGCCTTGTTCGAAAAAACAACTGCGCAAATTACGGCATCAACCAGAAAGGAACAGTTGGTTGCAGAAGGTGAAGTTCTAAAGTTCGATGGCTTCTTAAAGGTTTATTTAGAATCTACGGATGATGAAGAAAGCGAAGAAAAAGAAGGCGGGTCTATTTTACCTCCTTTAGCAAAGGGACAAGAATTATTTTTAAATGAAATGCAGGCAACAGAGCGTTATTCTCGTCCGCCAGCAAGATATACAGAAGCCAGTTTAGTTAAGAAATTAGAAGAATTGGGCATCGGACGTCCGTCTACTTATGCACCAACAATTTCTACGGTTCAAAACCGTGGTTATGTGGTTAAAGAAGATAGAGATGGTAAACAACGTAAGTTTACAGCCATTGTTTTAGCTAATGGAAAAGTAAAAAAGGATATAAAAACTGAAATTACAGGCGCTGAAAAACAGAAACTCTTCCCTACCGATATTGGTGAGGTAGTAAATGATTTCCTGGTTGAACATTTTAAAGGTATTGTAGATTTCAACTTTACCGCAAAAGTGGAAAAGGAATTTGATGAGATAGCACAAGGTTTGCAAGAGTGGACTAAAATGCTGCACTCATTTTATAATCCTTTCCATGCTGAGGTTGAAACCACTTTAGAAACTGCTGAACGTGCTACAGGCGAACGTTTGCTTGGTTTAGACCCTGCAAGTGGTAAAAATGTTTACACCAAGGTTGGTAAATTTGGTCCATTGGTACAAATCGGCGAATTGGATGAAGAAGAAAAACCACGTTATGCCAGTTTGATGCGTAATCAATCGGTAGCAACAATAACTCTGGAAGATGCCTTGGAATTATTCAAACTTCCATTCTCGTTACCTGATTTTGAAGGTAAAGAGGTCATGATTGGCGTTGGTCGTTTTGGTCCTTATGTAAAATGGGGCGAAGCTTTTATTTCGTTGCCTAAAAATGAAGAACCGTTGGCGGTTACTTATGATAGAGCTGTGGAAATTATCAAACAGAAAATGGATGATGATGCTCCGATTGCGCATTATGAGGGCTTGGGGGTTACCAAAGGAAAAGGTCGCTTCGGTCCGTTTATTAAATGGAACGATTTGTTTATAAATATTCCTGCCAAAGGTTATGATTTTGATAATTTATCTCAGGAAGATATTGATACCTTAATTGGCAAGAAAGTAGAAAAGGAAGCCAATCGCTTTATTAAAGTATGGGATGAGGAAAAAATTTCCATTGAAAATGGCCGTTGGGGACCGTTCATACGTTTCGGTAAACTGATGCTTAAATTGAGATACAATGCTGCAACCAAGCAAAAATACACGCCTGAAGAATTGGTCGATGTTGATTTGGAAGTGATTAAAAAGATGATTATTGAACAGGTTCCGAAAGCTTTTGAAGTAAAGAAAAAGGCACCTGCAAAGAAGAAAGCGCCTGCAAAGAAAGCAGTGGCAAAGAAAGCGGTGGCAAAGAAAAAATAACCAGTATAAAAGGATTTTAGGATTACCAAAATAGAAAGTAACTCAAAATTTAAATATTATAAATAATAAGGACGTAAATCGGTTAGTTGTTTTGAAAAACAATTAACCGATTTATTCAGTTTAAACAGTTAAACACATTACGTTGAAGACCGATTTACCAGAAAACACAGTTGAAGATATCGCAATGGCAGTTGTGCTGATGAGTGAAACTCCGGAAGTAAAAAACTGGACGGTTTACCTGGTCAACTTAAAAAATGAGCCAATAACGAATGTTTTAATCAGCTCTAAAGGTTATGGTGAAAAAGATGGTAAGCAAGTAAAAACATCGGTTTTAAGACATTTCCTTGGCGACATGGAGGCTAATGATTTTAAAGGCGTTGAGGCCATCGACCCGGAAGTTTTTGGTTTAACAAATGAGTATTGGTTAAGCTACTACATCGGCAAAACCATTTACGATAAAAAATTTATCTTTTTACCGGAAAGTATTGTCGATTCTAACCTGATTAAAATTCCTTTGGTAAATAGACCTGGGGTAATGATAAAATAAGACTTGAGATTCGTTACCTGGAACTTATTGCAGGCTCTGTTTTATTAAGATGCTGAAATAAATTAAGCATAACGGAAGCAAAGAACTAAGGCACCTTAACCGCCTGTCTTCCAAGTAGTTTCCACCCTGTTCTTTCCTTACTCCAAATCAGCAAAATATACAATTTCACACTTCCCGGAACATTTTTATCGTTGGTTTTCGCGTTTAAAGTATGGCGAACCAGAGCTGTTTTATTCTGAACAATTACAGTTTGGTTGGTTAAATTTATATCAACAAAATCTGATTCTCCGGATAATAATGAATGCATAAATTCTTGCTTGGTTTGAATCTTTCCGCTAGAATGACCATAGCTCAAATTGCTTAAAATCATTTTATCTAAGGCCACACTATCGGGCGCAACCATTAAGGTTGCCAATTTTGTCACCGCATCTTCTACTTCAGTGTTTTGGGCAAATGAAAAGTTCGTAAACATTATAAGGCTCGAAAAAATTAATAATTTCTTAATCATATGTAGTCGATATTTGGGTTGATGTTGTAAACTTATCTAAATCAATGTAAAGGAACAAGCAGAATTTATTTAAAATTAGTTTTAGAGGTCAAACCACTAGACTATAGGAAACAAATAATAATTAAAAACCAACAAAAAACAACAAATATCCTACGGATACATATTACTTACCAATACATGAAATAAAAGAAATACTTTTAAAAGCTATGACTAGAAAATCCTCACAGTACCTTACTTTTCAACATAATTTATTTTAACTGAAATTTTAGTTAATTTTCAATCACATCTAATCAGAATTTCATAAAATGGAACAACCATCTACCTACAAATCATCCTCCAAAAAGAAATTTATTTTTATCGGCTTGATTGCAGTTTCAATAGCTGCATTAGTTTTTATTTACTTCAATCGAAAGAAAAAAACGAATGAAGAAAACCAAGCTTATGCAAAATATATCGAAGCTTACACTTCGGGAACCATCTCAAAAAAGAGCTTTATCCGCGTTCACTTAGCAAATGCCGCTACCGGAATGCAAGACTTGGGAAAGGCCGATTCTCGTGATTTATTCGATTTCTCCCCATCTATTTCAGGAAAAACCTATTGGATTGACCCGCAAACCGTAGAATTCCGTCCTGATGAAAATCTGAAACCTGGTAAAGAATACGAAGCAACGTTCAAACTTTCTGAAGTTTCGGCAACGGAAAAAGGTCTTGAAGATTTCGATTTCGAGTTTAAAGTGATTACGCCGGGCGTGGTACTTTCGCAAAACGGTTTGGTTTCACAAAACAATACTTCATTAGATTACATGAAGTTAACCGGCGAAGTGGCCACAGCCGATGCCGAAGAAACCTCAAAAATCGAAAAGATTATCGAACTTGATTTCGACCAAAAACTGAAAATTAAATGGCAGCACGACCCCGCTAAAAATATTTCAAAATTCACTATCGATAGCATTAAAAAGAAAGGCGAAGACCAAACTTTGAAGATTGATTGGGATGGCGATGCCATTGATGCCGACCAGAAAGGCAAAGAAGAAATCAGGATTCCGGCTTTGAATAAGTTTGAGATTTTGGATATGAAAGCCATTCAAGGCGAAGAAGATTATGCTTTGGTACAGTTTTCGGAACCAATTGGTGTTGGTCAGGATTTAACGGGAATGATCTCGCTTGGTAACTTAAGTGATTTACGATATACCATAGATGCCAGTCAGGTTAAGGTTTATGCGGCAGCAGAATTGAAAGGTGATTACACATTAAGCGTGAACAACGGTGTAGAAAACATTAACGGCAAAACTTTAACGGGTGGAAAAACAGCCAATTTGGTTTTCGAAGATAAGCTTCCATCGGTAACGATTGCAGGTAGCGGAACCATTTTACCGAATTCAGGCAAGCTAGTATTGCCTTTCGAGGCCATCAACTTAAAAGCTGTTGATGTTACGGTAATTAAGATTTACGAGAATAATATTCCTCAATTTTTCCAAACTAATAGCTATAAAGATGGCAATGAATTACGTAGAGTTGCCAAACCAATACTTCAAAAAACAGTTCGTTTGGATGAAGATAAGGCCTTAAATCTCCATAAGAAAAATCGTTTCACTTTAGATTTAGATAAAATGATTCGCACCGAACCTGGTGCAATGTATCGCGTAACCATCGCTTTCAGGCAAGAATATAATGCTTTCAATTGTAAAGCAGGCGTAGAAAAAGCGTCCGACGGGAATGGAGATAATGAAGAAGAGTATTACGGAGGTGACGACAGTTATGGCGAAAAAATTGATGAAGATGATGAATTCTGGCAACGTTATAACAACTATTATCCTGCAAACTATCGTTGGGATGATAAAGATAACCCGTGTACGCCATCTTTTTACACCAACCAGCGTTGGGCCAGCAGAAACTTAATCGCTTCAAATATCGGTTTGGTTGCCAAACGTGGAAACGACAACAGTATGCTTATTGTGGCTACGGATTTATTAACCGCAAAACCTTTGAGCGGAGTGAATTTAGAATTGATGGATTATCAAAAGCAAATCATCTTTACCACCAAAACAGATGGCGATGGTTTTGCCAGATTTGATTTAAAACGTCAGCCGTTTTTGTTGATTGCCAAAAACGGTTCTGAACGTGGTTATTTGAAATTAGATGATGGAAGCTCACTGCCCTTAAGTCGTTTCGATGTTGGCGGAGATGTAGTTCAAAGTGGTTTGAAAGGATTTATTTATGGTGAACGCGGCGTTTGGCGTCCAGGCGATAGTCTATTCGTGTCATTTGTTTTGGAGGATAAACTAAAAAAACTTCCGGCAAATTATCCGGTAACAATGGAGTTTTACAACCCAAAAGGTCAATTGTATAAACGATTGATTAACGGCAAACCTTTAAATGGATTTTACAGCTTTAAGACGGCTACAGAAAGCACCGCTCCAACCGGAAACTGGATGGCCAAAGTAAAGGCCGGTGGTGCAACATTTACAAAAACTTTAAAGATTGAAACGGTAATGCCTAACCGATTGAAAATTGATTTCAATGTGGGCAACAGAACCTATTTAAGCTCGGGAACTTCAGCCGCTACCCTATCGGCCAAATGGCTTTTTGGAGCGGTTGCACAAAACTTGAAAGCCAAGGTTGATGTAAATCTAAATACGACGGAAACCAAGTTTAAAGGTTTTGAGGGATTTAGTTTTGATAATCCGACCGTTAACTTCCAATCGCAGGTAAAAACTATTTTTGAGGGCACTTTAAATGCAGCGGGAACGGCACAAATCAATACCAATTTAAATGAAAACAATACTGCTCCCGGTGTTTTACGTGCCAACTTTACCACAAAGGTTTTCGAACCGGGAGGTAATTTCAGCATTGATAATTTTAGCATTCCTTACCATGTATATAAAAGCTATTTGGGTATCCGACCTGAAAAAGGTGATAAACTTAGCGGCATGTTGCTAACAGGAAAAGACCATAAAATTGAGATTGTAAATGTGAATACGGATGGAAAACTACTTGGTGGAAGTAAAACCGTTCAGGTAGAATTGTACAAAACGCAATGGCGTTGGTGGTGGGAACAGGATAACCAGAACACTTATGCAAACTTCACGCAAAACCAGTATAATAAATTGGTTGAAACACATAGTGTTAATTTAACAAATGGTAAGGGAAGTTGGAATTTACGCATAGATGAGCCTGAATGGGGCCGTTATTTAATTCTCGTTCGCGATGAAAATGGTGGCCATGTAACGGGAAAATCCGTTTATGTAGATTGGCCGGGATGGGCGCAGCGTGAGCAAGGTGAAAACCCTACGGAGGCATCAATGTTATCTTTTACGGCGAACAAAGACAAATTTACCGTTGGTGAAGATATTACGCTAACCATCCCGACAGGTAAAGATGGAAGAGCTTTAATATCAATCGAAAATGGAAGTCGTGTTTTAAAAACTTTCTGGATTGATACCAAAGCCGGACAAACACAATATAAATTCAAGGCTGAGAAAGAAATGGCGCCGAATGTTTTCGCAAACATTACGCTGTTGCAGCCTCATGCACAAACCGTTAACGATTTACCAATCAGGATGTATGGTGCTATTCCGATTTCGGTTGAAGACCCACAAACCATTTTGAAACCAACGATTAAAATGTTGGATAAAATCAAACCTGAGACTGAAAACACCATCACCGTTGGTGAGCAACACGGCAAAGCTATGACTTATACTATCGCTTTGGTTGATGAGGGATTATTGGATTTAACCCGTTTCAAAACACCTGACCCACATAGCGCATTTTACGCCCGCGAGGGATTAGGCGTTAAAACCTGGGATTTATTCGATTACGTTTTAGGTGCATGGGGTGGCAATTTAGAACGCATCCTAAGCATCGGTGGTGATGGAAGTATCAATAAAAATTTAAATCCTGCAAAGGCCAATCGTTTTCAAGCTGTAGTTAAATTTATGGGGCCGTTTAGCATTGGCAAAGGCGAAACCAAAACCCATAAATTCAAACTGCCGCAATACATTGGAGCCGTTCGAGCGATGGTTGTTGCCGGACAGGATGCCGCTTATGGTTTCGCAGAAAAATCCGTTCAGGTTAAAAAACCTTTAATGGTGCTTGCTACGCTTCCAAGGGTTATCGGTCCGGGCGAAAGTTTTACTTTACCGGTTACCGTTTTTGCAACGGAAAATAATTTAAAAAATATTTCAGTTCAGCTGCAAGCGAGTAATTTAATCGTTCAAGGAACAAATAAACAGCAGCTTTACTACCAAAAAACAGGTGAGCAAATGGCCTACTTTGAAGTAAAAGCACCGGATAAAGTTGGCATTGCCAAAGTAAAAGTGATTGCACAAAGCGGTGCTGAAAAAACGGTTTACGATGTAGAAATGGACATCAGAAATCCGAATCCTTATGTAACCAATGTGGTTTCGGCTACAGTTCAACCCCACACCAAATGGGCTGTAAATTACTTACCTATCGGGATGGCGGGAACAAATTCGGGTTCATTAGAAGTTTCTTCAATTCCTGCAATTAATTTGGGTAAACGATTGGGCTACCTGATTCAATATCCTCACGGATGTGTCGAGCAAACCACATCGGGTATTTTCCCTCAATTGTATTTGGATAGATTAAGTCAGCTGAATGAACAGCAAAAAGCTAAAACGGAGGCAAACATTAAAGCGGGAATAAATAGATTGAAAGGTTTCCAAACCACTGACGGAGGATTATCTTACTGGCCGGGCGAGGGAAATTCTGATGAATGGGGGAGTAATTATGCCGGGCATTTCTTGGTTGAAGCCCAGAATGCTGGTTACACTTTACCTGTTGGTTTGCTGGATGAGTTATTGCGTTATCAAAAAACGAAAGCAGCAAACTGGGCGCCAAACAGCAATAATTTCTACGGAGGAGATTTATCGCAAGCTTACCGCTTATACATGTTGGCCTTGGCTAAGAAACCTGAAATGGCAGCTATGAATCGTTTAAAAGCTTTCGAATATCTTTCCGTTGCAGCTAAATGGCGTCTGGCCGCAGCTTATAGACTAGCCGGACAAAACAATGTTGCACAAAACATGATTAGCGGACTGGATACCTCTATCCAACCTTACAAACAGTTGGGCGGCACTTATGGCTCTGATGTTCGTGATGGGGCAATGATTTTGGAAACACTTACTTTACTTGGACAAAAAGCAAAGGCAGCTAGTTTATTGCAACCTTTGGCAGCTAAATTAGGTGAAAACACTTGGTACAGTACCCAAACAACGGCTTACAGTTTATTGGCGATTGCTAAATTCTGCGGTTCTAATCAGTCATCGAATAAACTGCAATATCAATATATTTTAGATGGAAAATCAGCTCCAGTAAATTCAAACCAATATTTGAATAGCACTCCAGTCAGTTTTAAAGGTGGCACTGCCTCTATTACCAATAATGGTAATAATGTATTGTTTGTTCGTTTGGTTTTGGAGGGACAACCTGTTGCAGGTCAGAATAATTTCTTACCAAACCGACCAGATGTTTTAGACATGAATGTGGCTTACAAACGTTTAAACGGAACACCTTTGGACCCAACAACCTTAAAACAGGGAACAGATTTTTATGCTGAAGTAACGGTTAAAAACCCAGGCAGAATGGGTTATTATGAACAATTGGCATTAACGCAAATCTTTCCGTCGGGTTGGGAAATTATTAATACCCGTGTTAATGATAACCAAAGCATTTTGGCCTCATCGCCATTTACTTATCAGGATATACGAGATGACAGGGTTTTCACTTATTTCAATATCAGAGAGAATGAAAGTTTGGTTTATAAAGTATTGCTAAATGCCTCTTATCTAGGGAAATATTATTTATCTGCGGTTCAATGCGAGGCGATGTACAACAATGATATTTCTGCAACCCAAGCTGGTAAGTGGGTTCAGGTGGTTAAGTAGTGGTTTCTTTTAGAAAATTCACGCCATAATGCCTATCATAAACCACCCCCTAACCCCTCCTTGGAAGTAAGGAGGGGAATTGGACACCGCTGGTTGAAAGTTTTTATGGTAATTTTTAAGTTAGTAAGTTTAACACCCAAGCCAATAATAAATGCAAAAATTTTCCTTTATTACTTACAATTCTATCGCCTCGGTTCGTGTCCCCACGATCCGAAATTTATAATTAGCTCCATTGTTCGTGAGGACACGAACCATGGCATAGTCGTCATTGCGAGGAACGAAGAAATCTTAAAGCGAACTTACATATCTATCGCCTTGCTTCGTGTTCCCACGAGCCGAAATTTATGGTTTCTTAAAATTATTTTAAATGGATAAATTATTTGAGCATCAGAGAAAAAGTTATATTGAATTAGGTCAAATATATTTTTGGATGGCAACGATTACAAATGGCAAATTCTTTTGTTCAAAAACAAATTTAAAGACATAATAATTAGTTCTTTTGAACATTTAAGTAAGCTTAAAAAAATTGATATATATGCATTTGTTATTATGCCAAACCACATACATTTAATTTGGAAAGTAAATGAATTAAATGGAAAAGAAACAGCTCAAGGCTCGTTCTTAAAATATACAGCTCATGAATTTAAAAAGTTATTAAATGATGAAGAATTAATAAGTTATCGGGTAAATCTAGCTAACAAGAATTATGAATTTTGGCAAAGAGATTCTTTAGCTACACATTTATATTCTCCTGATGTAGCATATCAAAAGTTAGATTATTTACACAACAATCCAACAACAGAGCGTTGGCAACTGGCTGATGAGCCGTCTAATTATTTGTATTCATCCGCAAGTTTTTATGAGAATAATGAAACGAGATTTAAATTTTTGAAAGACTTGAGGTTGGAATTTTAGTTTTTTAAAATGTTTCGTGGAGACACGAACCATGGCAGGTTAATTTTAGTCGAGAGGTTAAGAACTTAAAGTAAAAATATCATCGCCTCGGTTCGTATCCTCACGAAACGAAATTTATAAAATATAATGGTTCGTGAGGACACGAATCATGGCATAAGAGCCATCTAATTATTTGTATTCATCCGCAAGTTTTTATGAGAATAACGAAACGAGATTTAAATTTTTGAAAGACTTGAGATTAGAGTTTTAGTTTTTTAAAATATTTCGTGGGGACACGAACCATGGCTTAAAATGTTTCGTGGGGACATGAACCATGGCAGGTTAATTTTAGTCGAGAGGTTAAGAACTTAAAGTAAAAATATCATCGCCTCGGTTCCTGTCCTCACGAAACGAAATTTATAAAACATAATGGTTCGTGAGGACACGAAGCATGGCATAAAAAAATCATAGTTAATGAACAAAACCCCAAAAGCATTTCTTATTTCCGACATCATCTGCTTTGCCCTGCTTTTGGTTTTTCTTTTTTCCTTACCAACAAAACTTTTCAAATCCCCTACTTCTTTTGTGATTGAGGCAAACAATGGAAATCTATTAAGTGCTGCAATTGCCAGCGATGGACAATGGCGATTTCCAGTTGCTGATTCAGTCCCTGTAAAATTTAAAGATTGTATTATCGCTTTTGAAGATAAACGATTTTATAATCACTTTGGCATTGATTTTTTGGCTATGAGCAGAGCCATGCGACAAAATTTTAAAGCAAAAAGTGTGGTAAGTGGAGGAAGTACTTTAACCATGCAAGTAATTCGTTTATCCAGAAAGCAAGACCGAACAATTTGGCAAAAATTATTGGAGGTGATTTTAGCTTTGCGATTAGAACTTAAATATTCAAAAGAAGAAATTATTGGTTTGTATGCAGCCAATGCACCGTTTGGGAGCAATGTGGTAGGTTTGGAAGCCGCAAGCTGGCGCTACTACGGTCGTGACGCAAAGACACTTTCATGGGGAGAAATGGCAACTTTAGCTGTTCTACCAAATAGTCCGTCATTGGTTCGCCCTGGTAAAAATTCTGCTCGATTAATCAAAAAGCGAAATGACTTATTAGACAAGCTGGCGAAACTAAAATACATTGACCAATCGACAGCCAATCTCTCAAAACTCGAACCTGTTCCCGGCAAACCACTTCCCTTGCCTCAAAATGCACCACATTTATTGAACAGATTTAAAGCAGAAAGAGCGAGCCTTGAAATCAATTCAACAAGGATTAAATCCACTTTGAATGAAGATATTCAACTCAAAATTAATTCCATTTTAAAAAGATATAATAACCGGTACCGGGCAAATGACATCAATAATACTTCGGCTTTGGTTTTAGATGCAAGAACTGGGCAAGTAGTAAGTTACGTCGGGAACATTTATCAACCAGAAAATGCAGATTTACAAAGTCATGTTGATATGATTAAAGCACCTAGGAGTCCTGGCAGTACGCTAAAACCTTTGCTTTATGCCAGTATGCTTAACGATGGTTTCATTTTGCCGCATACTTTAATTCCTGATATTCCAACACAAATTGCAGGTTACTCGCCACAGAATTATGATTTGGGTTACGACGGGGCCATTTCTGCAGATAAAGCCTTGAGCCGTTCGCTAAATATCCCTGCAGTGAAAATGTTGCAGCAATATAATTATGAGCGCTTTTATGATAAGCTTAAAAAACTTGGAATCGGCACGCTGAATCAACCTGCCGACCACTACGGTTTATCGTTAATTTTGGGTGGAAGTGAAGTTACCATGTGGGATTTGGCTAACACTTACATGGGTATGGTTCGAACGCTGAACCATTTCAACACTTATAAAGGCTTATATAATCCCGATGATTACAAGCAAGCAACTTATTTCACCTCTGATAAGAAAGAAGAAAAGGATTATCAACGGACTTCATTTTTAGACCATGGAGCGATTTGGGCAACTTTCAATGCGATGGAGGAAGTAATGCGACCTGGCGATGAGGGATTATGGGAACAGTTTTCTTCTTCGCAAAGAGTGGCATGGAAAACCGGAACAAGCTTTGGCTTTCGCGATGCCTGGGCTGTTGGCTTAACACCGAATTATATTGTCTGCGTTTGGGTTGGCAATGCCGATGGCGAGGGTCGTCCGGGTTTAGTTGGTATTGAAGCTGCAGCACCTGTTCTGTTTGATATCTTCAAGTTGTTGCCTAATGGAAAATGGTTTGAAACTCCAAAAACAAAACTTAAAAAAATTAAAGTTTGTAAACAGAGCGGTTACAAAGCCGGCGAAAATTGCCCTGATGTTGCGGAGGAATTGGTGCCCACTGCAGGAGAAAAAACAGCCGTTTGCCCTTTTCATAAACTGATTCATTTAGATAGAACAGGAACTTATCGCGTTACCGACCAATGTGAAAGTGTGACGAGTATGCAACATAAAAGCTGGTTTATTTTGCCTCCTGCGATGGAATATTATTACAAAATAAAAAACAGCGATTACAAAAGCTTACCTCCTTTTATGACCGGTTGTGAGAATAACGGCGGCAATAATGTAATGGAATTGATTTATCCTAAAAATGGCGCCATCGTTTATATCCCTTTGGAACTGGACGGTACTAGAGGAAAAATCGTGTTAAATGCTGCCCACAGAAATCAGAATTCTAAAATTTATTGGCATATCGATAATGAATATGTCGCCACAACAACAAATTATCATCAGCTGGCTGTTAGTCCTGTGCCTGGTAAACATACATTGACTTTGGTTGATGAAAATGGGGAAAGATTGGTTCAGTTTTTTACGGTTTTGGATAAAGAGAAAAAGCAGAAAGACTAAAGCTTAAAGACCAAAGGCAAAAGAAAATTAACCGCTGATTTTTATAAATAAACACGGATTTTTGTGCAGATTTCTAAATTTCATAAACCTGATAGAGTGGAAATACTTTTAAATAGCTTCAACTTTAATATACTGTCATGCTGAGGCACGAAGCATCTGCAACCGATGAAACAGATTCTTCGTACCTCAGAATGACAGAGGTTTTTAAAAGATTGCAACGATAGCAGGACTGCAGTGTCCGATTATTACAGAACATTG
The DNA here is from genome assembly GCF_004331675.1 of Pedobacter frigidisoli. GTDB lineage: Bacteria > Bacteroidota > Bacteroidia > Sphingobacteriales > Sphingobacteriaceae > Pedobacter > Pedobacter frigidisoli. The sequence continues at coordinate 148,746 of NZ_SJSN01000006.1, forward strand.
CTTTCCAAAAACTATATCTCGGTTTTAGTTACTACTAATTTCCGCTCTATTGTACCATAAACAATTAAATATTGCGCAATCATGTATGTTGCCATTATGAGAACGCCACTTTGTGGAATCGGCTGTGCAAATTTATTAATGGCCAGTGCACTATCTGACAATAGAAAAAATAAAGCGCCGTACAAAATTAGTTTGAAGCTAAAAATATTAACTTTTCCGTAGCGATTTACAGCCATTATTGCCATAAAAGTGATAATAATGGCATACATTAAAACTAGGAATTGCATTGCGCCAAGAAATGGTTGGATGTAGAAAAACAATCCTACGCAAAAGATTATTAACGCACCAACTGCCCACAAAAAAAATGAATTTTTGTAATTCGGATTCGATTTATGGTCAAGGATAAAAGCCCTGATGTAAAAGATGTGGCAGAGTAAAAAAGCAATTAACCCATAGATGAAGAAACTCGAGTGGCCGGATTGCAGCATTAATAAAACGTCGCCAGCTAAGCCAAAAATTAAGCCTGTAAATATACGTTTGTGAAATCGCCCCTTTAAATTGGTACTTAAATAAAGCCAAACTAAAAGTGTAATTACGATTAACGGTTTGGAGAAATTACGCAATTGAATGTTTCCATCAGTTTCCGCATAAAGTTGAATGATGAATACGAGCGCAAAAATAAAAGAGAATAATTTAGTCTTCATCGGAAATAGGGTTTGCCTTTTGCAAATTGAAGAACCAAATTACGGATATTAACTGAATGCCAGCAAATATTACTTGGTATCCGATTGGAAATTTCAAAATCAATATCAATAGAAAGCCGAGTGCTAATCTAAAATATTCGAATTTTACAAGCCATTGTTTCTGCTCCAACAGAGCGCCGCACGTTGTCAATGTACAAAGTGTGAAAACAGCACCTGAAACGAGTGACAGTGTATCTAATTTTGTGTAGGAAAACAATATTACTGAACCTGCAGTTAATGCAAGTAGAAATTGTACTAAAACATATGCCGTAAGTTTAGATTGATATTCGGGATTATATTTCTTATAGGTTTCTATATCTATTTCAGGAGCATTTTGAAAACCACCCAAATGTTGAGGAAACCAACCGGGAGGTTTCAGAAAAACCTTAATTTTATCGCTGATTTTTGGCGATTGACGAGCGGTTTTTACTAAATCATCCCAATAATGGAGGTTAGCCCAAAGCGGATTCCAACTTGCCAAAGGTTTGGTTATTCCGTAGTAAACTTCTTCTTCTTCTTTCTGAAAGGTACCGAAAAACCTATCCCAGATAATTAATGTGCCTGCATGGTTTTTATCAATGTATTTTGGGTTTGAACCATGATGAACACGATGATGTGATGGTGTATTTAAAACATACTCAAAAATACCCATCGATTTAATTGCCCGGGTATGAATCCAAAATTGGTATAGTGTATTGAATGAACTCAAGGTTAGAAACATAATCGGGTCGAAACCTGCGAAAGCCAAAGGCAAATAAAAAACCCAACTAAACCAACCTTGAAACCAGCTTTGACGCAATGCAACGGTTAAGTTATACTCTTCTGATTGATGATGAACAATATGTGCCGCCCAAAGTGCATTTACCTGATGGCTCATTCTGTGAAACCAATAGTAGAAAAAATCGACGCAAATAAAAAGAATAATCCAAACCCAAATGGTTTTAGGCATCTCGAAAAATCGCCAATGTTCGAAAATGTATTTATAACCAAAGAACAAAGCTGTTTTCATAAAGATACCGGTGAGCTGTTGCCCTATTCCCTGACTTAGATTTGAAATGCTATCATTTAACCTGTAATAATTAAGTTTTTTATAAAAGTTGTAGGCAAGTTCAATTCCTATTAGGATAAAAAACACAGGCACAGATAAAGCGATGTAATCTACTTTCATATTGAAAAGAAAATACTTGGTTAGAAATAATCAACTTACAATTTAGGAAATTTTCATCTTAAGCTAAACTTTATTCTTGTAATATTTGTGATGAGGGTTGGAGAACGCTCAGAATGATTACTACATTTGTTATGCTAAACCAAATGATTAAGCGTTAATATTTTGGTTTTAAACTCATTCCATCCTTATGAAGAAGTTAACTCTCCTATTTCTGTTAATCACTATTAGCTATTTTGCTAAAAGCCAAAACTTGGTTTTAGCTAAGGATGCGGCACAGTACATTGGCAAAACCGTTACCATTTGCGATTCGGTTTATAGCACAAAAGCTTTAGACAAGCTTAGCTTAATAAATCTTGGTGGTGCTTATCCTAAAGAATTAATTACCATTGTTATTAATAAAGAAGATCAAAGCAAGTTTCCATCAGAGCCATCGAGCATGTTTATGGGAAATAAAATTTGCGTTACTGGTCTAGTTACTGAGTTTAAGGGCAAACGCCAGATTGTGGTAACTGATCCTAAACAAATTGTTGTTAAGTAGAAAGTAATTAACTTCACAATAAAATACGCATCAAGTTAATGAATAGTCAAACTGAAAGATTATATAGTCGATGGCAGTACTCCCATCCTAACTGCTTCAATGTATAATAGCACTTGATTTACACATTTTGCTAAATTTTCTTTCACCTGATGTTCCCAGAATCGCATAACTGTGTAGCCTTTTGCGCTCAACACTTCGTTTATTTGGCGATCTCTTTGCATATTTCTTTCAATTTTGGGAATCCAAAATCCTGTGTTTTTCTTTAAGCTGGATTTACGTTCTTCCCATTCGTAACCATGCCAAAAATCTCCATCAACAAAAATTGCTAAACGATATTTATTGATAATTAGATCCGGTTTACCTTGAAAACCTTTGGGATGAATTCGGAAACGAACATTTTTGGCCCATAATGCTTTGCGTAATTTTAACTCAGGAATACTATTCTTTCCCTTTATTTTAGACATTGTTCTACTTCGTTGAACAGTTGTGTAAAAGCCAGCGCTTTCTTCAAACCGGGGAACTTTGATCTCAACATCGACGCTAGTGTATGGTTTCGAATCCATAAACTATAAACTTAAAAATTACTGCAATTGTTTAAGAAAATGCTGTTGGTTAGAAAAAAGGGACTGAGAATCAACCTAAGCTCCTCCTAATTTGGGAGGTTAGCTTCGGTCGGAGCGTTAAAATTGAAATATATTTTAAAAGTAATTAGCTGACTTTGCCTTTTCAGTCGGCAGATATAAAACCTGCCGACCTCCCAAGCATAGATATCCTTATTATCTATTTCGAAGGTTGTAAAAGCTTTTTATTTCTCCTAATGGATTATACAGAAAGCATCAATTCCGTGATAGAAAAGCTAATTTCCTTTATGAATATCAAGCGCTTGTTTTCCACGCGAATTTACCTCAACCTCATAATCAACCATAATGCCTTCTTCGAGTTCTTTATTACTGCCAATTACATTTTCACAATCAGCAAATAAAACTTCTGATCCATCATCAGGGCATATAAATCCAAATCCTCGATTTGAATTGTACCATTTCACTATTCCTTTTGGCATATTATTAAATTGGGATGATTCTTTGATTGTAAGATCACAATTACAAAGAAAGCGCAATTTCGCTCCAATAACTACAATCTACAATACTCATAAATAGGTATTTGATTATTTGCATTGATGATCAGAAATTCCCTAGTTTTGGAAGATATTCTTCTTGCTTATGTTATTGAACCGTAAAACCCTTATTGCTATCCTCATCATTTTAATTTCGTCTTTTATTGCACTAAGTTTTTTTATTGCCCATCATTTAGTTTGGCAATTCGATATTAAAGCATCATTATTTATCCAAAAGTTCCAAGCCGGGTGGCTCGATAAAGTAATGTTAGGCATTAGTTTTTTTGGCGAATTGCCATATTCGTTACTTTCTGTAGTGATTGTTGGCGCTATATTTTATTGGTATAAATATAAGCGTGAAGCTTTATTTATTTCAACTACACTCCTATCTGGATTGATAATTCTCGGTGTTAAAAACATGATTAACCGCCCTCGCCCTACTTCATTTTACGTTCGCTTGGTAGAAGTTAATCGGTTTCAAAGTTACCCAAGTGGGCACACACTTTCGTATGTTTTATTTTTCGGCTTCTTAATCATATTAATGAATACTTTACATAATATTCCAAAAGCAACAAAGCATATAGTTACGTATTTGTCAGCATTTTTGATTATTACGATAGCGCCATCAAGAATATATTTGGGTGCACATTGGTTTACCGATACTTTAGGTGGATTTTTATTAGGTCTAATTTGCTTGTTTCCGCTTTGCTATTTTTATTTTAAGAAAGGCAGCAAAATTAATCGCAGTTAATTTTTATCATCCTTGGCCTTTTTCCTAAGCCTACTCAGCGTTTCTACACGCATGCCCAAATAGGAAGCCAAATATTTTAAAGGCACACGAAACTTAATTGATGGATGCCCTTCTTGAAATTGCTTATACCTTGATTCTGCTGATGGAATTCGAGATAATATAGAGCGTTCTTGAGAAATGTGATAATTAATGGCCAAAAGTTTTCTGGCTAAGATATTTGTCTCAGGAAAAAAGTCGTACAGCTTATCAATGAAACTATATGGGAGAACGATTAGATCAGTATCTTCCAATGCCTGATATTGCTCATTGTATGTTGGTTTTAGTACACCAGGATTTCTAATATTTCCGAATAGGGTATTTTCCGCTACTATCCAAGCAGTTATATCTTTACCCTCATCAATAATAAAACCCCTAATAATTCCTTTCAAAATAAGAAACAAGCAATCATCTGTCTGCTCTTTTGGGCAAGTTATAATCGAATTTTTACGAACGTTTATATTGAATGTTTGTTGTATGGCAAGCTCGATAATTTCATCGCTAAGCGGCATTAGATTATTTAAAAATCTAATCAAAGCTTTATTATCGTCATTAATTTCAGCCATAAGATATTCGGTTCCGAGATTTAAAACAGTGCAATGTATTATTTGAATGTTTAATTTCCAAATTAAGTGTTAGTGTTCGATGAATTACATAAAAATAAACAATTAAAATATTGCATTAATTATATTTTAACATAATGATTAAAAAATTCTGATAATTTTGCGGTCATGATGGATACTAAACCTAAAGCATTTCTTTTTGATCTAAATGGCACGATGATTAACGATATGGTTTTTCATAACCATGCTTGGCATGATATATTAACAAAGGATTTGGGAGCAAACATAAGCTTCGAAGCCGTTAAGAAAGAAATGTACGGCAAAAACCAAGATCTTTTAGAACGTGTATTTGGGGTTGGGCATTTCGCTCAAGAACAGGTAGATCAAATTTCTATTGAAAAAGAACGCAGGTATCAATCAGCTTATAAAAAGCATTTAGAATTGATTGCGGGCTTGGGTGCATTTTTAGATAAAGCTAAATCTTCCAATATATTGATGGCCATTGGTTCGGCAGCCATTCCATTTAATATTAACTTCGTTTTGGATAACTTGGATATCAGATCTTATTTTAAGGCGATTGTTAGTGCAGAAGATGTAGTAAATAGTAAACCTGATCCGGAAACATTTACCAAGGGAGCCCAAATTTTAGGTGTTTCTGCTCGTGAATGTATCGTATTTGAAGATGCACCTAAAGGTGTAGAAGCAGCAAGGAATGCCGGGATGAAATGCATCGCCTTAACCACTATGCATACAAAAGAAGAATTTGATAGTTACGATAATATTATCGCCTTTATCGAAGACTACAACGATCCCATTTTAGAAAAGTTATTTTAAACGAAAAGGGTTCTGACGATTGTCAGAACCCTTTTCCATTTATCAGAATTAACTTGCTATTTCGAGAATTTGTAAATAGAAGTTGTTTTATAAACTTGGCCAGGCTTTAGCACCGTTGTTGGAAAGCTTGGCTGATTTGGAGAATCTGGAAAATGTTGAGTTTCCATCGCGATGGCCGTTCTAAAATCATCTTTCGCACCAGATTTAAATGTGTTTTTACTTTGCATAAAGTTTCCGCTGTAAAATTGTAGGCCTGGCTCCTGAGTATAAATATCCATAATTACGCCCGATTTATCACCTTTAACCGTTGCTGCATGAAACATATCCATTCCTTTGGTTTTGTTTAAAACATAGTTATGATCGTATCCTTTTCCAAAAGTCAATTGCTCGTTTTTATCTTCAATGCGAGCCCCAATAGTTGTTGCCTTTGTAAAATCAAAAGGTGTACCTGCCACCTTTTCCATTTTTCCTAATGGAATTAATGTCGAATCAACAGGGGTGTATTCATCAGCAAAGATTTGAACTTCGTGATTTAAAATTGTTCCACTACCATCTCCATTTAAATTAAAGAAAGCATGGTTTGTTAAATTGACAACAGTTGTTTTATCAGTTTTAGCCTCATAATCCATTTTCAATTCATTATCATCAGTTAAAGTGTAAGTAACCTTAACATCTAAATTTCCAGGGAAATTCTCATCACCATCTTTCGATAAATAATGAAGTTCTAAAGTATTAGGATTAGGTTGAGTAGCATCCCAAACCACATATTGATAGCCTTTTTTACCACCATGCAATGTATTTTGCCCATTATTGGTAAACAAAGAATATGTTTTACCCTCTAGCGTAAACTTACCCTTAGCAATTCTATTTCCAAATCTTCCGATGGTTGCACCGAAATAGGGCTCAGTAGACTTTTCATAATCCGTTACACTTTTAAAACCGACTACAACATCAACAAGCTTACCATCTTTATTGGGTACAAGTAAACTAACTAAACGCCCACCATAATTGGTAAATATTGCCTCGGCGTTATTTTTATTTTTTAATGTATAAAGCGAAACTTGTTTGCCATCGATTTCTTTTTTAAACGAATCTGCAACTAACTTAACAACGGCAACGGAATCAGCTGTTGTGCTATCTGTTGATGAACCTTTTTTTGTTTCAGATTGGCAAGATGCAAATCCAATGGCAGCTATAACACCTAAGCCCGCTAATGATTTCAATTTCATAAAAATAGAATATTTGGTTAAGATTAAATTAAGTTTTAAATATAAATGTTATCCATCAACATTGCAAATAAAACGATTTAGGTTATCAATTGCGACTGATGTAAAGAATATTTATTGCGAAAATAAATTTTAAATTTATCATGGCTAAACAGTTATTTATTAATTGCAAAACAATCCACTACGTGCCTCTTGGCCTTGGCTTCAATATTTAAATAATTTACAAATTGATTTAGCGCAATTATAAATTATATTTTTTCGCAGAATCTGATTAATTTGCCATGAATCAAAACAAATAATGAATAAGAACATTTCTGATACCCGTTACGATAGTATGCCATATCGTCGTTGCGGAAACAGCGGATTAAAATTACCAGCAATTTCTTTAGGGTTATGGCATAATTTCGGACACGTAAATGTATTCGAAAATAGCAAAAACCTAATATATACAGCTTTTAATAATGGGATAACCCATTTCGATTTAGCGAACAATTATGGTCCGCCTCCAGGATCTGCGGAAGAGGTTTTTGGCAAAATACGTCAATCTGATTTTTCTGGCTATCGCGATGAGATGATTATTTCGAGCAAGGCAGGCTATACCATGTGGGATGGCCCGTACGGAGATTGGGGATCAAAGAAATATTTGATTTCTAGCTTAGATCAGAGCCTAAAACGAATGAATCTGGATTATGTAGATATTTTTTACCACCATCGCCCAGATCCTGGAACACCGCTTGAGGAAACAATGGGCGCTTTGAGTTTATTGGTTCAACAAGGAAAGGCTTTATATGTGGGAATTTCGAACTACAAAGCAGAAGAGGCCGCAAAAGCTATAAAAATTTTAAGTGATAATGGAACACCATGTTTAATTCATCAGCCTAAATATTCGATGTTCGAACGTTGGGTTGAGAACGGATTACTTGATGTGTTGGAACAAAATGGCGTTGGCTGCATCCCATTTTCACCACTGGCGCAAGGTTTACTTACTGATAAATATTTACACGGTATCCCGTCTGATTCTAGAGTTGCAACGAGCGGCGTATTCTTAAAGGAAAGCAGCATCACCCCAGAAAAGCTGGAAGTAATTTCGAAGCTAAATGATGTTGCAAAATCCCGAGGACAGAAATTGGCACACATGGCTTTATCATGGATTTTGAAAGACAGTAGAATTACCACCGTACTGATTGGTGCAAGCAAGCCTGAGCAAATAACCGATTCTATAAAGGCACTAGACAATATCGTCTTTAGTTCGGAGGAGATTAAACTGATTGATGAAATTTTAAAATAGCGTTTTTATTACAAAAAGACATCAAGTAATGAGGAGAGAAATTCACAGTGCTTGATGTCTCTGTAAGTATTTTTCCTTTAAGCAGTTAAAAAATTTTGATGCCCATTTGGTGGAATTGGCAATCTTTCAGGCTTAACAATTTCACTTTTGTTATACTTTTTACTTGCAATAAGTGCAGCGGCTAAAGTAGCTGTTAAAAAAACACCTTTTACAATGGAAGATCTTCTTTTCCTTTTAACACCTCTGTAAATGTTGTAAAGTGCCATTAAACCCAAGCCAGCGAGTTCTATTTCTTTTTTATTTTGAATTCCTTTTTTGGTAAATAGCACATCCATTAATTGGTTAACGATGCTAACGCCAATCTCCATTTCTTTTTTAATTTTCGGCTTACTGGCTTTTACGCCAACGGCACTACCTACTGCTTTTAATCCATCTAACACCAGGCCTTTTTCCACTGCTTGTTTTGTATATGCTTTCATCATAAGTCTTTTATAAAATCAACACGATAAAAAGAAATATGGTTTTAGTTAATTTTCCATTTTTGTAAAAAATTTATTGCATTAGCACTTCCGTTATGAAAAGAGATTAAACCTGAATTTTTATTTTTTTAGGCCCCACATTTACATAGAATAATATGCAATGACACCAATTATCTCTGCGCTAAACATCATTTGCATAAACCGTAGGAGCTTCAAAAACCTTTTTTATTTCTAGCAAGCCAGAATAAACTGTCATTCTGATGCACCAAACATCTGCAACCGAAAAAATAGATGCTTCGTGCCTCAGTATGACAACAATTTAAAAATATAGTAAAAGCTACAAAATATAGCCGTTTTTAATTTACAGCCTTTACACCCGATGTGGCATGCGGTTCATTGCTGGTCAGTTTTCCCTCGTAAATAAACAATCGTTTTTCTCCATTAATAACTTTGATAATCTCCTTTTTTTGTAGTACACCATCTTTATAGTAATCGGTTTCTTCATTCTTTTGATTATTTATATGCCAACGGGTGTTGAGTTTTCCATTCTCATAATAATCGTTATACCGTACTTTGTCTTTTGTATATTGTTTGTTGTATAAATTTCCATTCTCTTTATATTCTTCATGAATATTTGGTCCAGATATTAATTTTTTATTTCCATTGGGATAAAATTCGGTATAGGTGGCAGTAACTTGGTTTGATATTTTTGCCAGCTTACCTTCTTTATAATACCTTTTGCTTATGCCTATACCGAAATGCTTTTTTACATCTAACGATACCCAACCCTCGTTATTTAAAACCTTATCATCTCCATATTCCTTAAAATAAGCTACCTTGTTTTTTTGGTAGGCATCCATAACTAAATTACCATCTGTAAATAGTTTATAGGTAGCCACTAATGAGTTAAGAATGGTATAATCAGCTCTTCTATTTTCTTTCTCATTAACGGTAACCGACCCGCTAAGGAGCTGATTTACAATTGTAATTTTTGCTTTTTGAGTATTATTTTCTATTAAGTAGCTGCCATTTTCTAACAACATAGGTTGATGGTTTTTTATATAATATAATTTAACCTTATCACTAAAAATCTTTACTTCTCTCCCAAATTTTATCTCTGCCGTGTTGATTACTTCTTGAGCATACCCTTTATTTGTTGCTACCCCAATTAATAATAAAAGGCAGGTGTATTTGTAATTTTTCAATTTCATTGTATTTTATATGTTCTTTTATTATTGCCAACCTTTAGTTATAAGGTTAACAATGCCTTTGTTTCACTAATAAATTCTTCTGCTTGCTCAGCTTTATTAAAATGATTGAATTTTATGGTGCTTATTTGACGTAGGTTTTTAAATTCGATAGTAACATCGGTGCCGCTATTGATAAAATTTATTTTTTTTTTGATAATGATGAAACGAGAGAATTTGCAGAACGTGCTTTTTTTTAAGGTAAGGCCAAATAGTGTTTCTTTCACGGTTTTATCTGCGATATTAATTTTTACAGTTTTCCCTATTTCAACTAAACTAAATACGATGGGCAAAAAAGTAAATGCATAATAGGGAATATTGCTACCCTTAATTTTACTACCGTTGATGTAAAAAAGGATACAGATTACAACAAATAATAATATTACAAAGACCCGAAAAAGATTATTCTTTTTTACGGTGTATTGGTTACTGTTGATGCTGTAGAACCTTGTTTCCATTAAGAAATGTTATTTTTCAAAAATAGAAATGAATGGTTTTTTTAACACAAAGCATTTACAATTCGCTGGGGTTGAGTTACAATTCGCTGTTTTTGACTTTTTCCAAAGGGATGCATTTGACACAATTCGCTGTTTTTAGGTTATCCCAGAGGGATGGTTTTGGCACAATTCGCTGTTTTTGAGTTTTCCCAAAGGGATGTTGCGAAGCCCTAATTTTTTGTCAACAATTATTTAGTAGTAGCTAATTTTAATCTCGTCTACACTTCTATTGAATTTGTCAAAAACAATTTGCTCACTTTCTTTTTTACTTGGCTTCCATTTTTCAATAGTTGTAGTTTTATTCTTGTTTTGATACGTTTGGCTTGAAACTAAAGTGCCTTTCATTAGGTCTGTAAAATCTATATCTACTTTTGATTTTAGATATTTCTCAACTATTTTTGGTATTTCCCCAAAGTGCTTTGTTTCTGATTTTATGTCGATTATTTTACGCTGTGAATCTTTAGGAAACAACTTATTCAGCCACCATTGTTTTTCGTACTTTGTATAAATAGGAATTGTATTCAAATACAGTTTATAACCTTGATAATATTCTGTGAAATCACTCCTAACAACATAATCATAATAAATAATCGCCTCAATAGATTGCCAACTTATAAAACAATTTTTGTCAGATAATGGCATTTCTATCGTAAGCCCCTTACTATCAGATAACAAATTATTTTTTAAACTCTCTATTTGCATTTGCTGTTTTTCGGAAACTGAAAATCCAAAAATAAATCCATAAATTAATATTAATGGTATTATTGAAAATATTGTAATTATAACCCAACCATATATAGGTACATTTTCAGGAAATTTAATTGCAAGGTATAATGAAACAAAACCAATTAATGAAAATATAGAAAGTGGTAAAATGAAAAAGATAAATTTTGTGTTTTTTACAATGATTTCTTTCGCAATTATTTCATTAAACCATCTTGCAATATTTTCTTTAAAAATGGCAGTTATTGCAACAGCAATAAAAATAATGGGAATTAAATATAAACCGATTGATTTGTATCCGCTTTTAACGTAAAAAAAGATGATTGCCAAAGCAAAGATTAATATAAAAACACTTACTAGCTTAGTAATTGCTTTTTCATTTAAATTCATGCTAATTTTTACTTCTCCTTTTCATTTCTATTTTTTTGTGCTTTGTGAATAAATTAGCGCATCGCGTTGAGTAATTAAAATAGGTTTGTTCGCTAAAATCTTCCAGAAAAATCTGTTTAAAGGGCATCTTTGTTTTAATGGTTGGTATTTTAACCAACTCGCCTTGTTCTTTATTGGCCAAATGGTCAAAATAATTCCAATCGCCTAAGTAATCGCCAGTTAAAAGGTTTACGCTAGAGTTTCCGCTGCCATCATTTGCGGCATTGCCAAATTCATATCGGCTCATGCCAATTAATTGCACTTTTTTTAATGTTTTATTGTATCGAAACTGATTGTCATATCCTGCTCGCATCCAATTATTTTTAAATGAAAAGCCATTTTTGGTGCTTATAATTTCGGTATTATCATTATACGTTTCTACGGCTTTGCTCTTTATCTTTTTAAATTTATTGGTAGATAATTGACAGACAATTACGCCCGTAGTATCTACATAAGCCGTGTCTTTTACACCATCGAAGTCTATATCCTTAACCAATTTTTCTTGTGAAAAACTATGATTGTAAGCAATAAAAATTATGAGAATGGTTAAGTATTTTTTCATGATAAATTTTTCAGTGTTTGGTTTGATTTCTTTTTATGATATCGAGTTCATGAGACTTAACAAATAGAGCAGATGATTTGCTTAAAAAATTATCATAGCTACTTTGGCTAAAGCCATTGAGGTACATTGGTTTGAACCACATTTTTTGTTTAATTATAGGTATTGGGATGAGGTATTTTTCATTTTTCACATCATTGTAAGCCCAATTGCCGATGTAATTTCCGTTAAGTAAATTTATGCTGGCTTCTCCATTGGCATCAAATTCGGTTACACCACTTTCACGGTGTTTCATGCCAATTAGCCTTATTTTTTTACTTTCCTTTTCATACCTAAACTGGCTTACCGCACCATACCGATTATATTCAATAAAAAATTCAAAACCATTTTCACTATTTCTAATGCCATATTTTGCTGCATATTCAATTGATATTGGCTTACTTTTAATGGGCTTAAATTTTTGACTAGTTAGTCTGCAGACTATAATTGCTCTTTTTGTTTCAAAATAAACGGTATCCTTAACACCATCAAAATCTATATCCTTAAGCAGTTTTTCTTGCGAAAAACCGTAACTATAAGCAATAAAAGTGATAAGGATGGTTAAGTAACTTTTCATGATAAATTTTAAAATTGCTTATCTCTCTATTTGCTAATATTCCGTTTATTCCCCCAACCATTTATGCAATCTAAAAACTTGTATTTTCTCTAAAACTTTTGCGTTATACATAATAAAATCTTTGTATGCTGGTTTACTTCCCATTTCTTTAGATGCATTTCCAAAATCTGTAGAAATTAGTTTTTCATATTCCTTTTCGCATGCAATAAACATACTTTTATCTTGCTCATCTACTGCCTTGGCAAACTTTGCTTCTAGGGTTTCTAATTTTGATAAATAATTATTTGCCAGTTCGCTATCAAGGTTAGGTCTTTTAGCTTGTGCAACTTCATCTGCAGTTTTCTTTTGATGTTTTTCTATACTTGCATTCACTTCCTCAACAGTAGTAGGTTTACGGTTAGTAAGAAAGACTATTGCATAAAAACTTAAAAGTGCTATGAGTAAAAATGAAAGTATATAAATGGCTCTACCACTATTTTTTGTGAATTTGTTATAGGCAAAATACATTAAACCTGTACCTAAAATAAGCATAGCTATGGCTAAGCCAATGTTGCCAAAAATTTCGTAAACAGGCATCAAAATCCTGGGTATTCGATAAGAGGATTGTGCTGAAGAGTATGTACTACCGATACTAAAAATACCTGCGCCAACCAATGCAATTGCAAACGATTTTATTTTTTCAAGGGTTTTTAATTTTGGGTTTGTTTCTGTCATCATTAATTTATTTTAGACTTAATGTTTTAAAAATAGATTTCAATATCTAAAAACATACAATCCATTTACAATTCGCTGGGCTTAAATTACAATTCGTATTATTTCATTAGATTTTTGTGGGCGTTCCCAATCCCGAAGAAACCTGTGCAACAAGCAAGCATATCATTAAAATTTAAAATGCTAATGCTTAAATCGGGATTGGGTCGGGCTGTTTCGGGGTACGCTTCGCTTCCGTCCCCACCTTTTAGGATGGGGACTGGCTCGTGCCTCGCCACCCTGTCCATCCCTTACGCAAAACACAAAGTAAAAAACAAGCGTAAAAAAAATAAATTGGCTTGTGGAAATGCTAATCAAAGTATATTAAATTCAAACAATTTGTAGGGATACCTGCATTTCTTAAACAAACTTGAGTTAAATAAGCCTGATAGCAGTGCCTGCTGGACAGGCAGTAAAAATATCCCGATTTTTTCTATCGGGAATTGTAACGGACCGGCCACGGCAGGCAGGTAGCAGGACTTTCGCAACCGATAAAACACCGAACCTTGCCTTTCATATTCATCTTAATTTTACTTCAATATTTTGCTTTCTAAATATCTCCAAGCTGTGCCACAAGAAAAAAACTGACAAACCAAGATGCTAATGAAAGAAAAATAAGCAATGCCAAGTAAAAGTAATTTGAGATTTTGATACGCTCATTTCTATCTATTAATGTTACCAATAAACATACCGGAAATTGAACCCATTCTGTAAATAAAGCAAGCAAAAACAAGCTGTCGTTAAAAGTTAATACATTATATACTTTTATGATAAAAGGATTGGCCAACCCCGTTAAATCTAACACGCAGATTACCATAACTACCACTTTATAAATGGTTATGGCATAATTAATACGCCAAAACCATTTTAATTTATTAGGCAATTTTTTCATTTATTTATCTATAAATAAGATAATCTTATCGCTATCAATTTTCGAGATTATGGTATCTCCCATTTGATAATCTATTTTGTATTTTTTTGAATTGAAAACAACGTCAGCCTTATTTTTGCTGTAACTTAAAAATTGATAAGGCTTTTGTTCTGCGCTGTATTCATTTGCTAAAAGACCGAGTTTTTGAACAGCAAAACCCTCGCTACCAACAAACCAAAATTCGCTAAGTATTTTGTTGTCGTATTTGTAAATATTTTCTATCAGGTACTCATTGCCATCAACTTTGATGTAGCAAGCTGGTGGAAAAGTTTTATTGCCAGCAATGGCTGTGGCCATCATCACTTTGGTATCTGATTGGACAAAAAATATAAAGCAAAAAAGTAGGCATACCGTAACAACTAAAATAATTTTAGGTGCTTTCATAAAAATGAGACGCTGGCTTTTGATTTTGCTAAAATAGAATTGAATGTATTTTATCAGCAATCCGATTACAACTCGCTAGGTTTGAATTACAATTCGTTATTCCCTTAACCCAAAAAGGAAGAATTGAAGCCGAAAAATAGAAATGGCTATAGCAAATGAAAGCCATTTAAGTTGGACCAGCTGATTTGAGGGGAAACCCAAATTTCTTAACCGAACCTTAGTAAAATAAGCCTGATAGCAGTGAAAATATCCCGATTTTTTCTATCGGGAATTGTAACGGATAGCAGGACTTTCGCAACCGATGAAACACCGAACCTTGCCTTACAAATTATTAGATTGGATTATACTATTCCTTATCAAAAGTACCCTCTATTTTACGGTAGGTTATGATAAAGGCCATGCTTGTACAAGCAAATATACTTGCCCATACCCGTTTGATGATATAAAACTCTGTATTTGCGATAAACAAAAGGCATAATAACGGGAAGCTTAACAGCGAAACGATAAAACAAATGCCTCCAATACCAGATATAAAATCTTTGCTAAAGCCTGTAAACTTAGTCCCAACTGCCCCAAGAATGACCCCTAAAATTGGCATTCCAAAAAAGGTAAAAAGCACAAATGCAGTACTTTTTTCTACATGCTGTTTAACAGGAGCAAAAAACATAAAGTAGTTTACAGCCAAGTACATCAGTATTAGATATGGCGTTAGGTGTTTAAAAATCCTAAACGATTTTATTGTTTTATCTTCAATATTGGGCGTGGCGATTACTAATATTTTTTTGTCCTGCTCTGTTAGTTCATAGCCATAATTACTATTTTTTACGGCATAGCCTAATACACTTATTAAATCACCGTTTTTTAGGGTTCTTTCGGTATAACGAATATCATCTACCGCATATTTAATGCTATGTTTGGTGTCGGTTTTTGCAGGCAAAAGCGCTAAGTTTAACCGGTTTACAATTACTTTTATTTTACCTGTGGCGTTGGTTAAATAAAAATCCTGAAATTCTTCTTCTATAATTGCGCTATTCTCCCGTTCGGTATTATCTTCACTATCGTAGCTAATATCTGCTTTTCTATAATTGTAGGCGATGCATTCTTGTTTAAAATAAGGGGTTACAAATGTTTTTGAGGCACTTACTGTTCCTACTATCTTAACCCAACCCTCGGTAATTTGGTAAATGGGTGTAGGAACTGTTTTAATTAATTTACGTTGAGTTTTTGTGGTGTACAATACTAAAACCCCAACAATAATGGGTACTAGAGGGATAAGGATATGACTGAATGTTAATGCTATAAAAAGCAGCAAGCCTACAACAATGAGGAACAAACAACCTACTTTTAGTCCTATTGCTTTAACTTGCATTTGTGGTAATCGACATCAGAAATGTTTAAATTTATTATTAATTGTGTTGGTTCGTGATTACACAAAAACCAAGGAAATAAAACTAGTTAATGATACTGAATTTCTCGCTTTATAAGCCAGGTTTTGGTGTTGTGTTTATCTCCTATTTTAGTTATTTCATCAGGTTCTGATTTAGAATAGCGAATAGTTTTTTCAGTTTTTGATTGCAACAACCAATTGCCAAACTGATTGTGCTTTAGGTATTTATTTTAGTAATTTCTCTACTGCCAAAATGTTTAAGGGTCTCACTTTTTAATGTGCCATCTCGCCATTCGTTACTCTGTAATTTGTAGTAAATAATTACACCAACAAAAATTGTAATGCCAACCGCAGCAATTTTGATTAGGTTGGTTTTCATTTAGTTTAGTTCCATTTTTTCTTCCAAAACTGCCACCATTTTCTTTTTACTTTGTATGAGATTTCTCCAACAATTTCACCCTCTTTTTTAATGATGAGGTCTGTAATGGGTAAATCTTTTTTAAAAATCCTTGTCTCTAAATCTCCCTCCCATCCATATCCCTTGGTTACCAAAATAATGGTGTCTGCCATAAAATTTGCAGGAATTTCTAGCATAAACTGACCAAGAGTATCGGTAACGGTACTAATTTCTGTGCCTTTTACAACAATAGTATCTTTGGCAACTATTTCATTAGAATGGTTTACAAGTTTCCCAGAAATGGATTTCTTAAGTGTATCGGTGTCAATTGGCTTATTGTTACCAGGTACAAATGGGCTTATTATCTTTTCATTGGGCGATGTTACTATTTCAGGTTTTATCAAATTGTTATTATTAGCAGCAAAAGAACTTTCTGCTATCCCTAAAAGCAGCAAACCAGCCAATATTTTGTTGAATTGGAAACTGCTGTTTTGTTGTTGAACAGCCATTAACCTGTTCATTTGTGGTGCCGTTAACTTGCCGCAAATTCTACCTTGATTATTTTCGATGAACTGGATGACTTCAGCATCCGTTAACTTGGCAAAATCGACAACATTTGTGGCACATTGAGTACAAAATTTGCCATTCTCGGTTTTGCTCCTTGTTGCCCATTGCGCTTTTTGACAATGATTTTCAATATTGAGGATGTACTGCTGTTTCATCAATCTAAAATACTACAGCTGTTCATTTATGAGCAAACCAATTACAATTCGCTGGGAATGAATTACAATTCGTAATAATTATTGGGAAAGCTTAATACGATGAAAGATATTCTGAATTTAAGAGAATAATGGGTTTTAACTAATTGATTTGATGGATTTCAGCAATCGATTTTCCAATTTGATCTTGATGAAATTCTGTCTCATCGCCTAACTTAATGGATGCAACCGACATTTCTATGGATACCGATGGGTTCGGTTTTTTAGACAATGAGGAAATATTTGAAGTAATTAACAGAATGGTTTTTAATGAAGAAAAATACTGGCGATCGAGTGTTTTGATATATTGAATATCTCTGTTTGGCTTGATATATTCTGTATTTGTCTTTTCGGCGCAATACTGTTGAACCTTATCTAATTTTGTAATTCTTGAATTAATTGCATTAAGTGCTGTGGAAGTTAGTGGAACTCCTCGAACACCCAAAATTCGACTATCTTTAACTAAATAAACGAGCTTACCAAAAGTAATCGAAGTAAGGTCGCTCCTGTTCATGATCGATTTAGGCTTTGGTAAGGCCATTCCATCCGTAAATCCAGCCTTGATAATGTTTTTATTAAACTCGAAACGTTGAAGCAATAATTCCTTAATTAATTTATCTCCGTTTACTTTCTCAAAGGAATCAAAAGTTTCTGCGTAAGCAATACTTGAGTTAGTTATACCTGCAATATTCTTATTTGAACTACAGCCAAAAGTGGCCATAATTAGTAGGACAACAATGAGATAAACTTGGTTAGAAAGCTTCATTACACGAACGTAGAAAAAATTATGCCAATTAATTGAAATTAGTATACTTAAGTTTACAACTTCAAAGAAATATGTGTAATTTGTTTACACATAATTTTTCTAGTTATAATGCGGCCTAAATTATTTTACGTTGCAAGCCTAACAAAAAATTCTCCATACGGTTTTAATTTTATTAAGATAGCAATTGCAATTTTAAGTGAGTTTAAGTGTAAATGCATAATTTAATTTAGGTTTCACATCCGCAACACTGATATGCAGTCCATTTTCATTTTGAGAGAAACCGAGCTTTTTACCTGCGCCTAATAATGTTACTTCATTAAGTCTCTGTTTATAATAATTGCCATTGTTGGCCAAACTTTTTATTATTACTTTTCCATCTTCTGGCCAACCCAAAACAATAGCATAAAGCACATTATTTTTTGTTGTGAAACGGATAT
Organism: Pedobacter frigidisoli; assembly: GCF_004331675.1. Classification (GTDB taxonomy): domain Bacteria; phylum Bacteroidota; class Bacteroidia; order Sphingobacteriales; family Sphingobacteriaceae; genus Pedobacter; species Pedobacter frigidisoli. The sequence continues at coordinate 167,367 of NZ_SJSN01000006.1, forward strand.
CTGCAGATGAAAATGCTTTTCCCTTGCCCTCATTAAATCCTTGGGCTGAAAGCGGCGCTGCAGAATCCATTGCAGGTCCTTCGCCAAATATTGCCCAAGGGCGTGTATCGTAGATCCCCTCACTATTAATGGCCATCCAATCGCCAATTTCTTCTACGATTTTTCGTTCCAATTCATCGATGGTTCCATTTCCCTTAACCGGTACACTGAGTAATAAATTGCCGTTTTTACTCACCACATCTACAAGCGTATGTACTACTGTTCGAGCACTTTTATAATGCTTGCCTTCGTAAATCCTTTTATCATAATGCCAACTTCCAATGCAGGTATCGGTTTGCCATGGTAAGGGTTCAATTGCATTGCTTTGGCCACGTTCAATATCCCAAACCATGCATTTACGTTGCAGATCATCTAAAATTTTACCAAAAATAACTGCTTCATTTTTCCCTTTCTTTTTTGCACTTCTATTGTACATGTGGGCAGCGATTTTTAGTCCAGCATTGTCTACAGGCCACAATGGCAATGCTGTATCATCAAAATAAACAAGATCAGGATCGTATGAATTGATGAGATCTATTGTTCGGTTAAAGAATTTATCGCAATAGGATTTTGATGGCGGGCAAACACCGTTTCCCCAATTCCACTGACTGTGGATCGTTCCATTATTTTCACTATTCTGACTCAAAGCATGGTTTTGTTCATATAACTCCTGCGGATCGAGGCCATTCCACCATTTTCCTTTTCCATCGGCTTTGGTAACTTTTCCGTCATAGCTTACCCCTGCAAACTGGCCATTCTTATCCGCCCTTTGCGCAGTTTCCATTCAGCTCCATGTATGTGCAGCATGTACACTCACCCCGAAACGCATTCCATTTTTTGCTGCTGCCTTTTTCCATCCAGCAATTAAATCTTGCTTTGGACCTATTTTAGTAGAATTCCATTTGCTTTGGTACTTGCTGTTGTACAGATCAAAGTTATCGTGATGATTTGCAAGTGCCATGAAATACTTTGCGCCAGCCTTTTTGTATAGTGCTAGCAATTCCTCGGGGTTCCAGGCTTCAGCTTTCCATTCGTTAATTACATCCTTAAACCCAAACCTAGATGGATGACCGTATTTTGAAACATGATATTTGTATTGTGCACTTCCCTCCATGTACATTTCTCGGGCGTACCAATCTCCAAACTCTGGTTGGCATTGCGGCCCCCAATGCGCCCAAATACCAAATTTTGCATTACGAAACCAATCTGGCGTTTGGTAAGCAGAGAGAGAACCCCAAGTTGGCTCAAATGGTCCATTACTGATGAGTTCGCTTTCGCCATTTAATAGTAAATCTGCTGCCTTGAGGTGACTTGCCAATGCGATTGACGGAAAAGTAGTAACAAGATGTTTAAGAAGTGTTCTGCGTTTCATTTTGGGTGAAATTATAATCATCATTAGTTTAAAGGATACTAATTGATAAGTTTTTGGTTAGCAATGGTAGAGATTAAAATCAATCATCTATGAAAGCAAAATTATAAATTTTGTTATTTTTATCCTTATATAAAATAGACTTTGAATTATACAAATCCGACATGCTAAATTTTTTAAAAAGAGCAATCACAACCAATATGAAATATCAATTGGTTGATTTATGATCTTAATTCATCCTTTTATTAATTACAACATATAAAGGGAAAATATGCACAAAACAGCTATTTTTAATCCTTAAGAAGAAAATATGAGCAAGAGTATTTTAAGGAATTGGTTTTCAATTCTACATGTAGATTATGTAAAACTTAATCATCATTGGAATTATAAAGGTATTATTAGTCCTTATTACCGCTTGTATTATATTGATAGTGGTGAGGGCTCAGTTTCTGATGGTGAACAAAACTTAAAACTGGAGCCTGGCTTTATCTATCTCATTCCGAGTTTTACACTTTGCAACTTAAACTGTGTTTCGAATTTAGGCCAGTTTTTTATTCAATTTTTTGAAGAATCTGCAGATGGAATATCGCTATTTCAAAATAATAGGTGTGCGATGAAAGTACCAGCATGCGATTCGGATATTAAAAACTTTAAACAGCTTTTGGCCATTAATCCAGGCAGGGGAATCAATAGATCTGATAATCCAAAAGTGTACGAAAAAAACATTTATTATAAAGAATACCAAGAACTTAACAACCAAACACACGCAGCTAAAAATTTAGAAACACAGGGAATAATTTTACAATTACTTTCGCGGTTCCTTGGCCCTGAGACTTTTAAGAACCCTAAGGAATCTCCTATCCCATCGAAAATTTTAGCCGCAATGAGTTATGTACAAATCAATTTAAAGAATAACCTTAGCGTAATTGATTTGGCTCAGCGAGCGAATCAACATCCTGATTATTTTTCAAGGCAATTTCTTAAACACACAGGTGAAAGACCTAACTCCTTCATAAATAGCAAGCGAATAGAACGGGCGCAGTACCTCATTACCACCACAGCTATGTCTTACGCTGAAATTGCCCCTGAAACTGGTTTTGAAAGCTTGCCCTATTTTTCTAGAATGTTCAAGAAAACTACCGGACTAACACCAGGTGCATATCGAGAGCGGATTAATGGCATTTGACCGTTATCTATTTAGATAAAGCCAGGTTTGGATTTGGAGGTTCTACATTAAGCAAACTCCTTACAAAGAAATCACGTTTTCTGCGTCGACCATAAACACCGCCATCGCTATGCCCCATTTCGGATATGCTTAAGATATCGAAATCATTATTTGCCTTAATCAAGGCATCGGCTAGGAGATAAGTAGATCCTGGGGATACATTTCCGTCGGCTTGGTGGGCAATATGGCGTTTTTGTTTGCTGTTGTGCAATCACCTCGAAGAAAAAAAGTCACAATAATATGATCGCTAATGATTTTTTAGCCATGGAATAAATGTTCATTGAAAATGATAGCAAAAACTATTGAAGAATACTTAACTATATAAAAACTATTTTATTAAGCCTTGGTAAATGAAATTAAAGATTAGGCACCTACGTAACTTACCCGACTGATGTTATTATAAGAATCGATATAAGCTCTTGGCGATTGCCCGATAATATTTTTGAAAACCCTGTTGAAATTGGTAATGCTATTGAAACCTGCTTTGTAAGCCACACCAGAAATGCAATCTGCCTTTTCACCAGAGATGAGGCTTTTGCAAGCATCGTTTATCCTTACCTCATTCAAAAAAGAGATGAAAGTATGCCCAGTATGTTTCTTAAAATACCTGCAAAATGCCTGTGGCGTCATAAACGCGGCATTTGCTACATCTTCTAAAGTAATTTGATTATTATAGTTTTCGGTAATGAAACTGATGATTTTACTCAACCTCATACCCTCATTTTCTGATACGTTCGAAGAATACATATCAGAACAAAGTGCTTCAACCTCGTCGTTTAAACTTTGCAAACCATTTACCAACTTTAGAAAATTGAAAAGTACGTCAACTCCTGCTGCCCTGTAAACGCTAAACATTTTCGCGGCAATTTCTTTTGTTAAATGGGCTGGAACTTTAAAACCATGCTTGTTTTTGGCTAAAAAAGCACTAGCCATTTTCATTTCCGGTAAATTAAAGAGTGCGCCTAAAATACCATTGGCGTTAAAATAAATAGAACAGGCTTTTACCGTCTTGCCAGATTTTGGAGCAAAATATTCGGGATTGCTCTTAAACAGATGTGGCAGCTTTGCACCAATTAAAAAAATATCACCAGAGCGAAATGCATGCATATCATTGCCAGCAATTAGAGTTCCCTCACCTCTTTCAATGTAAGTAAGCTGCCATTCATCGTGTCGATGTAAGAACTGATAAAAATGTGGAAGTTCAATATGTTCCGATATCACACTCTTATCATCGGGAACAAGCATAGTAAACGGTAATACTTTCATTTCAGGTATTCGGTTTGGTGGTTGATTTCTGGAATGAATATATGGATTTTAACTTTAAAACTTAAATAATAGGATGTTAAGGTTAAAATACGGTCAATATTTGTCAATATACTGACTTTTTTATTATTGAGGTAATTTTGCTAATGCAAACTACATAAAACTTGGTATAAGCAGTCGTTTTCATGAACTTGATTTGGAATCTGAATAGCATGAAAGATGCTAAAATGAATTCAGCATGACGATGTTGCCGGAAGTACAAACTATATAAAACTTTACATGAATGGTCGTCTTCCTGAACTTGATTTACAAGGTGATTAGTTATCATTAATGCTCTTGTAGCTACTTCGTGGTCAGGATCTTAATAGTACGAAAGCTATTTTCTTTCCACTTTAAATGCATCTAAATTTAAGGAAGTAGTTGTTTCTGCAATTAGTTCACTCACAAGAATACCTGTTGCCGGCCCTAAACTCAAGCCCATCATTCCATGGCCAGTTGCGATAACGAGATTTTGTTTCTTCTCCGTTTTACCAATGTAAGGCAATCCGTCAGGAGAACATGGACGAAATCCATACCAGATATCATTTTGATTGGGTATTGCTGGATTTAGATCAGGGAAATACTGGGGCACAGACTCTACAATACCTTTTACCCGCTGCATGTTAATTCGCGTATTTATTTTATCGAGCTCCATTGTTCCACCGTATCGAATGCGACCATTCATGGGCGTAATGGCAACTCTTGCCTCGCAAAGCAATGCTGGAATTGTTAAACGGTTTGTAGGTTCAACTTCCATAAAAGAATAGCCTTTACCTGGCATTAAGGAGATATTTAGATCAACCATTTTAGCTACAGCTGGCGACCAAGAACCTGTTGCAATCACATATTGATCAGCTTCATGCACATCTATTCCAGCAAAAACCCTTGTGATTCTATTACCTGAAGTTTCGATTTTAGTAACCTCTTTATTTTTGATGATTTTCACGCCGCTAGCGGTTAGAAACTCCAACAATGCATTCATCAGCTTTGCTGGATAAAGGTGTGCATCGCAACGGTAATGAACAGCACCCAAAACATCAAGTTTCAAATCAGGCTGAAGCGCTTTGCATTGCTCAGCGCTTAAAACTGCCATATCTAAACCCAATTCGATCGCTCGAGCAGCTAAATGCGCTTCTTCCTCTCCTGCTTTTTCTGTTTTATAGAAAGCTAAAATACCATTGTTGGTGAGTTCGAATTCGAAGCCTGGTTCTTTAGCTAAATCTTCATAGAGTTTCTTGCTCAATAAGGATAAATCTCTTAATGGTTCTGCTGAATTTGCTAGATGCTTCGCCGTAGCGTGTTTCACAAATTTAAGTCCCCATTTGATTAAATTGCCATTTACCGATGGCCGAACATAAAAAGGACTTTTACTGTTGAACATCCAACGAATACCCTGACTAATCATTCCTGGAGCAGCCAAGGGCACAAAATGGCTTGGGACAATCATTCCTGCATTGCCAAATGAGCAATTATCGGTAATGTCTCCTTTGTCTAAAACAGTAACTTGATAACCTTTTTTTTGGAGGTAATAAGCAGAACTTAATCCCACAATTCCACCGCCAATAATTAAAACTTTCGACATGCTATTCTTAATATTTGATGATTTTGAATAAAAGCCAACAAGAAATCATCAATCTTATTGGCTTAATAAACTCTTTAAATTACTTGGAATCCATACGCATAAGGATCATCTTCAGCATCGATTTTGATGGTGTTGTACCCAAAAACCTTTGCCCAACCCTCAACGCTTGGAATAATGGCATTAATTCCATTTAAGTCAACTTCTTCTTCTACTCTACCAGTAAACTTGCTACCAATGAAACTTTCGTGTATAAAATCCTCACCCATTTTAAGTTTTCCTTTGGCGTGCCACTGCGCCATACGGGCAGATGTTCCTGTTCCACAAGGCGATCTATCGATTGCCTTATCGCCATAAAAAACTGCGTTTCTTGCAGTAGAAGTAGGATCGATTGTTTTACCAGTCCACAAAACATGGCTACAACCATTAATAGTCGAATCCAGTGGATGAACAAAAGTGTACAGTTCATTAATGCGTTTACGAATGGTTTGGCTCCAGGTAATCAACTGTGAAGCGGTGTAGTTTTCCAAACCGGGGAAATTCTCTTGAGGATCAACTATGGCATAGAAATTTCCGCCATATGCGACATCAAAAGTTAACCTTCCTAAATCAGGGCAATCGACTTCCAAATTTTCGGCAGCTAAATACGAAGCTACGTTTCTCAGTTTAACAGATTTAACTTTTTTACCCTCTTGTTTGTATTCGATTAAAACCAAACCCGCAGGTGCTTCCATCCTTATCACACCCGGAATTTTAGGTTGAATTAATCCCTCTTCTATTGCAATAGTGATGGTACCAATAGTGCCGTGGCCACACATCGGCAAACATCCACTGGTTTCGATAAACAAAACAGCAACATCGTTATTGGGATCGTGAGGCGGATAAAGAATGCTTCCCGACATCATATCATGGCCACGAGGTTCGAACATTAATCCCGTTCTTATCCAATCAAATTCCTTAAGAAAATGTTGGCGTTTTTCGCTCATGTTGGCACCAATTAATTGAGGTCCGCCGCCCGCAACTAAGCGTACCGGATTACCACAAGTATGCGCATCTACGCAAAAAAAAGTCTTACTCATGTGCGTTCGTTAATTTTTGATCAACTTTTCTGAAAATCCCCAGTGGGTTTCCGTCTTTTAACTCATCTGGCAAAAGATCTTGTTCCCAATCTTGGTAAGCCAATGGACGAACAAAACGATATACTGCATCTGTTCCAACCGAAGTAAAACGACTATCGTTGGTTGCTGGAAAAGGACCTCCATGTTGCATGGAAGCACAAACCTCTACACCAGTTGGCACGCCATTCAATATAATTCTGCCTGTTTTATCAGTAAGTTTATTAATCAGTGATTGATATTCTTTAAGCTCTTCTTTTTCGGCCATTAACGTTACCGTTAACTGTCCTTCGAGAACTGCAATAACTTCTTCTAATTCTGAAATATCTTTTGAAACCACTAAAAGTGAATATGGACCGAAAATTTCTTCACGAAGTTTAGGATTTTTGATAAAATCACTTGCTTTAACGGTGGCAATTCTGGCTTCAGACTGATTTTGAAGTTCCTCATTTTTAACTGTTGAAACCGCAAGAAGTTCAACGCCAGTTTCAGTAATTACTTCCTCAGCGAGTTTGCTGAAATTCTTTGCAATACCTGCTGTAAGCATAGTAGCAGATGGAACAATCGAAATAGCATCACTTAATACTTTCTTAAATAACTCCAGTTGAGTAGATTCGATCGCCAACATTAAACCTGGATTGGTACAAAACTGACCTGCACCAAGAGTGATTGAAGCTGCATATTTCTTCGCCAATTCCTCGGCTTGGTTTTCAATTGCCTTTGGAAGAAAAACAATGGGATTGATACTTCCCATTTCTGCAAAAACAGGAATTGGGTGTTCTCGTTCTTGAGCCAGATTTACCAATGCCATTCCACCTTTAAAAGAACCTGTAAAAGTTACCGCCTTTGTTAATGGATGTCTAACCAGTGCTGCACCGATGGCATATTCGTCATCATATAACATCGAGAAAACACCTTTAGGCATGTTCGTTTTCTCGATTGCCTTGATAATCGCACCAGCCACTAACGCACTTGTACCGTAATGTGCGGGGTGTGCTTTTACCACAACCGGGCAGCCAGATGCTAATGCAGATGCGGTATCGCCACCAGCAACTGAAAAAGCCAAAGGGAAATTACTTGCGCCAAAAACAACCACCGGACCGATAGGAATTAGCATTCTTCTGATATCCGACTTCGGCAAGGGTTGTCTTTCTGGTTGAGCGGTATCGATAATGGCATCAACCCAAGAACCTTCTGCAACCAAATTAGCGAATAACCTCAATTGCCCTGTTGTTCTACCCAATTCGCCTTGCAAACGCCCTAAAGGCAAACCGCTTTCTGCTGATGCCCGATTAACAAGTTCCTCGCCCAAAGCTGCAATTTCATCGGCAATGGTGTTTAGGAATCTGGCTTTTATATCTTTATTTAAGCTTCTATAACTTTGAAAAGCTGTTTTTGCTGCTTTTAGAGCATCATCCACTAAACTTTCATTGGCTTTCGAAAATTCGCCATCTAACAATAAACCCGTTGCCGGATTGATTGCTTTCAGATTTTTTTCACTTACATCAACCTGCTCGGCTGCTACAATATTTCTTCCGTTCATATTTGGTTTTTAAACTATTTGCCCCAACTACCTGCAGGTAATTCCGGACGAACAGCTAATGCATCGTTAATAATTTTTAATACGCGTTCACGTTCTTCGCCAACTACTGCTAAACGTGGTGCACGAACAGTTTCTGTACCCAAACCGGTAGCAGCTTCTGCCATTTTAATATATTGAACCAATTTTGGATGAATATCGAGCTCAAGAACCGGTAAAAACCAACGGTAAATAGTCAAAGCTTCAGCAATGCGATTTTCTTTAATCAACCTGAAAATTGCGACAGTTTCCTTTGGAAATGCATCAACCAAACCAGCAACCCATCCATGTGCCCCCATTACAATACTTTCCATTGCCAATGGATCAACTCCGGTAAAAATCTTAAAACGATCGCCGAAACGATTAATCAATCTGGTTATATTAGAAACATCGCGAGTTGATTCTTTAATTGCCTGAATATTATCATATTTTGTTAACACTTCGAACATGTCTAAAGTTACCTCAATTTTATAATCAACTGGATTGTTATAGATCATAATTGGCAAGCTTGTGCTCTCCGCTATCGCACCAAAGTATGCAAGTGTTTCATCAGATGAAGCATTGTAACGCATTGGTGGCAAAAGCATTAAACCTTTTGCGCCTAATGATTCTGCCTTTTGAGCAACTTCGATTCCTTTCTTAGTGGTAGATTCTGCAATGTTTAATAAAACTGGAACTCTCCCATTTACAACCGTTAAAGTGTGAGAAAGCAATTCAAATTTCTCTTCCTCTGTCAGTACGCTAGCCTCTCCTAATGATCCGCCTAAAATAATTCCCTCGGCACCAGCTTCTAACTGTGCTTCGATATTCAAGTCGAAAGTTTCAAAATCAAGCTCATCATTCGCCGTAAACTTGGTGGTTACAGCAGGGAAAACCCCAGTCCATTTTATACTCATTGTAGTCTTTTTTTTATTGATTAAGGTTAAAAATTCATTACAGAAATCGATTATCGAAAATAGTTTTCAAATCATAAAATTGCCTTGTGTGATGATTGAGGCAATTCTATTATTTTCAAAGTTAATAGATCGAGATTCGGTAATACTGTCGGATTTTAACCAATATCAACTGTAAATACACAACTTTATATATAAAATACGGTTCGTTAAAATGATTTAAATTCTATAAAATGTAACGTCTGACTGAAAACTATTTTACGTTTTTAACCTGAAGATAATACATGAATTCGATAGCAGTTTTAGTAAACAAAGAATCTTGACCTGACGATAAGTTTACTTGTTGCCAATTATTCGTAGGAAGAATTTTAACCGTTTTAACACCAGCTTTTGTAAGCGATAAAGGCAGATTGAATCCTTTAACACAATCTGTATAGCGATAGAAAGCTTTTCCATCTTTTAAGTAATATTCCAAAGTTGGAATTTGGGTTGTTCGTAAATATTGATCGAAAACTTTTGCGTAAGGGTATTTAGCAACTCTAGAAATATAATCTTCTACTTGTTTGGTAGTTACCGTTTGATGGTAAAAGTTTTTATTTAATCCTCTCAGTATAGACCTGAAAAGTTCATCGTTGTTTAAACCATGCCTAATCGAGTGCAGCATATTGCCACCTTTTGGATACATATCTCCGCTTCCTTGTGCATTTACACCGTAAGAAGGAATAATTGGCTTATCATTTTTAATTCCTTTTCTGATTCCAAAATTGTATTCATTTCCAGCTTGATTACCAAAAGTATAATCAACAAAAAGCGTTTCGCTATAATTGGTAAAACCCTCATGCACCCACATATCCGCTAAATCATTCGTGGTGATGTTATTTCCAAACCACTCGTGCCCGCTTTCGTGAATGATGATGAAATCCCACTTTAAGCCCCAACCATCGCCAGACATATCTCTGCCCATGTATCCAAATTTATATCGATTGCCATAAGAAACAGCCGATTGATGCTCCATTCCTGTGTGTGAAGCATCAATTAATTGGTAGCCGTCTTCATAAAATGGATAAGGGCCAAACCAATGCTCCATACTTTTCATCATTTTATGTACTTGATCTGGCATATAGGTTTTGGCTTTGGCGTAATTGTAATCAAGCACCCAATAATTAACATCCAGCGGACCTTTTTCGCCAGCATATGTTTCCTTAAAATTCACATATTTACCGATGTAAGGGATGATACAATAGTTGCTAATCGGGTTTACCACATTGTATTTGTAGGTTGTGGTGCCATCTTTATTAGCTTTCTTGAAAACTAATCTTCCATTTGCAATAGCGGTTAAGCTATCGGGAACCGTCATGGTTAATGATGCACCTAAATTTGGTTCATCGCTTTGATGATCCTTATTCGGGTACCAAACAGAAGCGCCAAGTCCTTGGCAGGCCACGGTCATCCACGGGCGAGAAAGTGAATCGGTAGTGAATATAAAACCACCATCCCAAGGTGCTCGCTTAGCTTGATGCACCTTTCCGTGGTAAAAAATAGCCACATTATTTTGTGCAGCTAGCTTTTGCGCTGGTACATGAACATACCAAACGCTGCCCGTGTGTTCAAATTTTAATTTCGAAGATCCATTGTAAAGTACGCTATCAATAATTAAGGGTTCTTGAAGATCGATTTGCATTTTCGTACTTCCGGTATTAGCCTTAACGACTTTATAAGCAATTGTATTTGAACCAACTATACTCTTATCCTTATAATCTGGCTTTATGTAAAGTTCGTACCGCTGAACATCCCACCACGTACGCTCCGGATTCAGACTCCCACGTAAAGTATCAGCTAAAGTGTAAGCTGGTATTTCTGTTTGTGCCTGCAATCTGTTGTTCAACGTTAGCAAAAGCAGTAATAGTGTGGTACGAATTAAGATCTTCATATTTATTTTTTAAGCTTGACTTCTGATATCTTCAATTTCTGTGGTGGTTAAGGCCAAATGTTTACCTAACATTCTACCACCATTTTCGGTAACTAGAAAATCGTCTTCTACCCTAATTCCAGTAAAATACCTAAACTGCTCCAACTTATCGTAATTGATAAATTCTGCAAATTCGTAAGTTGCTTTCCAAGGGTCGATCAATTCGGGAATGATGTAAACTCCGGGCTCAACGGTTAACACATAACCAGCTTCCAGTTCTTTGCCTAGTCTAAGAGATTTCAATCCAAATTGGGTGGTATTTTTGATTAGCTCCTCGGTGTAACCAACATATTGCTCACCTAAATCTTCCATATCATGTACATCTAAGCCCATCATGTGGCCCGTTCCGCATTGAAAAAACATGGCGTGTGCTCCTGCCGCAACAGCGTCGTCAACATTGCCTTTCATTAAACCTATATCTTTTAAACCTTGCGCCAAGGTTTTGCATGATGTAAGGTGAACATCGAGATACCTCACCCCTGGTGCTAAAAGATTTTTCGCATTGGTATAAGCCTGAAGTACAATATCGTAAACATCTTTTTGTTCTGCTGAAAATTTTTTACCTACAGGAAATGTGCGAGTTAAGTCGCCGGCGTAACCCATTTCGGTTTCCACACCAGAATCGTTTAATACCATTTGTCCATCTTTAAGCAAATTGCCATGGTTATGGTTATGCAAAATCTCTCCACGAACAGTCAGAATAGCTGGATAAGCAAGATTTCCGCCAGAAGACAAAGCGGCTTCTTGAATTTTGGCAGCCAGTTCACGCTCATACATTCCAGGTTTCGCCTGTTGCATAATCATTAAATGCATATCAGCAGATAACGACGCAGCTTTATCTAATTCAGTAATTTCCTCTATAGATTTTATGGAGCGTTGCGCCACAACAGCTTTGATAAATGGTATGGATGCAGCAGATTTTAGCTGATCAATTTTCAGGTTGAGCCAAGCAGAAAGTTTGATTTTATTTTCTGAGCGATAAGGTGGCAAAAAATGTATAGCTCTATTTTTTTGTTGATATTGAGAAAGGTAAAAAGCAAGTTTCTCAGCTGGCTGAACATTTTTTAGACCAGAATCTTCACTCTTTTCTTGCAATGTTTTTTGTCTGCCCATCCAAACGATATCATCAATTCCCATTTCGTTACCGAAGAGCATAATTTCGTCTTCATCAAGATCAATAACAGCAGCCAAGTTTGGTTCACTAATTCCAAAATAATACAAAAACGTACTATCCTGTCTAAAATGATAGGTATTATCCTTGTAATTCATCGGACTATCCTCATTACCTAAAAAAAGTAATATCCCTGAATTTAATTGTGATTTTAATGCAGCTCTTCTTTGGATGTAAACTTGTTTATCGAACATTTTTTTCTTGTGTTAGGCAAATATCCCAAAAGCAATCTTCATCTAAAAAACTTTATCATGAATGGCTAAAATATGGGTTGTATCTGCGAATTATAAGCTATGGTTATGGTATAAAAATCGCAAATATTTTCATTAGAACAGCAAATAAGGGTAAAATCTGCACAAAAGTTGCAAATTATGATACTTTCATGTTATAGGTAATTAGCTAATTTTATTTTCCTTTAATGAGAACAAAACCGAATTAAAAATGAATAAATCCCTTGCCAAAAATATCATAGCCTGCAGCTTCCTTTTTGCCTTAAGTGCGAATGCCCAAAATTATTTTCCGCAGTTTAATGATAGCAGAATAAAGGTGAAGAATACAACACCCATAAGAGCTTATGCATTTGATTTATCGCAGGTAAGCCTTTTGGAAAGCACTTTTAAAACGGCAATGAAAGCCGATGAAGCCTATTTACTTATCCTTGATTCGGATCGTTTACTGGCAGGTTTTAGAAAAAATGCTGGATTAACACCAAAAGCAGAAATTTATGGTGGATGGGAATCTGACGGTTTAGCCGGACATTCATTAGGGCATTATCTTTCAGCGATTTCCATGCAGTATGCATCTACCAAAAACCCAGTTTTTCTTCAAAAAATAAATTACATCGTCGATCAATTGGAAGAATGCCAAAAGGCACGTAAAACGGGTTACATTGGCGCCATTCCAAAAGAAGATACAATGTGGTCGGAAGTTGCTAAAGGAAATATTAAATCTGGTGGATTTGATTTAAATGGAGGTTGGTCGCCATGGTACATGGTTCATAAGATTATGGCTGGATTACTCGACGTCTATTTATACACTGGCAATAAAAAAGCACTTAACGAATGTATGGGCATGGCGAATTGGACACAAAAAACAATTGGCGGCTTGAATGATGAGCTTTTGCAAAAAATGCTATTTTGCGAATATGGTGGAATGGCTGATGCATTGGTTAATCTATTTGCCATTACTGGAGACAAGAAATTTCTCGATCTATCTTATAAATTCTACGATAAACGTATTTTAGATCCACTGGCACAGCAGCAGGATATTTTACCTGGCAAGCATTCGAATACGCAAATTCCAAAAATTATTGCAAGTGCTAGGAGACATGAAATTACGGGAGATAAAAACGACAAAGCCATTGCCGATTTCTTTTGGAAAACGGTTGTTTACCATCATTCTTATGCCACTGGCGGAAACAGTAATTACGAATATTTAAGCGAGCCTGATAAGCTAAATGACAAGCTCACTGAAAATACCACCGAAACCTGCAACACCTACAACATGCTTAAGCTTACGGGGCATTTGTTTAGCGAAAATCCATCAGCAGAATTATTTGACTATTACGAAAAAGCGCTTTATAATCACATTTTAGCCTCCCAAAATCACGATGACGGAATGACTTGCTATTTCGTGCCTTTGCGAATGGGCGGCAAGAAAGAGTATAGCGATAAGTTTAATACGTTTACCTGCTGCGTAGGAACTGGCATGGAAAACCATGTTAAGTATAATGAGAGTATTTATTTTAGAGGAAATGATGGAAGTTTATATGTCAATCTTTTTATTCCATCGGTTCTAAATTGGAAAGAAAAAGGAATAAAAGTAACGCAACAAACCGCTTTGCCACAAGGCGATCAAACGACTTTAACGCTAACACTTACTAAATCATCAACCTTTTCTATTAGGGTACGTAAGCCTAAATGGTCTGTAGAAACTACCATTGCCGTTAATGGAGAATTGCAAAAGATTACGCCAAATGAAACGGGGTATTATGTGATTAATCGCAAATGGAATAACAATGATAAGATCACTTACATAACGCCGGAGAAACTGTACACCGAATCTATGCCAGACAATGCCAACAGAAGAGCAGTGTTTTATGGTCCAGTTTTACTAGCTGGTGTTTTAGGAGCTACAGAACCTGATCCAATCAAAGGGGTTCCTGTATTTGTAAGTGCCAATAACGATCCGAAAGAATGGCTAAGTGTTGTTAACCAACAAGATCTTAGGTTTGAAACTAAAAATACTGCCCAACCTCAAGAAGTGACGATGATTCCATTTTATCAAACCAAAAACCAATATTATAGCGTTTATTGGGATGTATTCACACCGGAAAAATGGACCGTTCAGCAAAAGGTATATGACGAAGATAAACGTAAGCAGAAAGAGTTAGAAGACAAAACGACTGATATTTTTCGCTTTGGTGAAATGCAGCCAGAACGCGATCATAATTTTACTGCTGCTAAAGAATCTATGGGTGAAGAACATGGAAAAAAGTGGCGGATAGCTGGCGAAGATGGCTTTTTACAGTTCGATGTAAAGGTTGATCCGAAAGCACAAAATACTATCATTGCATCTTATTGGGGCATGGATAACCGAGGAAGAATCTTCGACGTGTTAGTGGATGGCGTGAACATTGCAACAGAAGACTTGAACAAATATAAGGAAAGTAGATTCTATGATGTTTCCTATAAAATTCCGGTGGAGCAAACGAAAGGCAAAAATAAAATAACGGTTAAATTATTGCCAAAAACAAGAAATAGCGCTGGTCCGATTTATGGAGTAAGGGTGATTAAAGAATCGTTGTAGGTTTTCCCAAAGATTTAAGGTTATTAGAATCACAGATCGACGTTCTTGTTTTTCTTCCCTGCGAGTCCAGATTTTTCATCGGATGGGGCAATCTATTTGCTATTTTCAAAGTGCAAGCAGCAATGAGGTTGTCACAAACTATGAAGAATAGTTTCTCGCAATGACGACCGCCCTAGACATCACTCAAATTGATTTTATGAAATAATTAACACTCAAATCGACACATACCTTGCTGTTTAATTTCATCTTCTTAAATCTGCGTACCTTTTCTGCAAAATCTGCGGGAAATGAATGACTATAATTGATGAATAACTAGTGTTGTTTTATGTTCAGTTGAAAGTAAAATCTCATAGGCTCCACGTTCTTTAACAACATGATCCTTAACTGAATATGTACCAACATTTTCAATTTTAGCAGGCTGAGATAACCTTAAAATTGCATTTGGTGAATATTGATTTGCCTTGCAAAGCTTCAAGCTGATTTCTTTAGTTGCAGCATTGTAACTGACTTCTTCTATTGTTCCAGCATCTAGTGTAATCCAAAGTCCTGCTGGTGCAACATATACTGAAGATTTTGCAGCAGTTGTAAGCTTAACATTAATTATCTTTCCTTTTTGAGTAAGATTACCGCCATGAGCCAACCAACCAAAATCCTTATGCTGAACTAGATATGAGGATGTATTAACAGTATAACCAAAGAAACCTGAGCCGTAATCTCCCGTTATACCGTCGTTTTTTAAAGTTGATGGGTATGCATGAAATGCCGCGGGTGCAAAACCATCTTCGGTGATATTAGAGATAGAGCCTAGCAACCCACCGTAACCCGCACGTAAGAGATAAAAATCATCAGGGTTTTTGCGATAGTCCATCAACACCGGAATCGCATTAAGTGCAGATCCATAATGGTGAATCATCCTTTCTATTCTTTGGAGTTTACCACCATAAAGGAAATCCCAATAACGACGGGCATTTCCATTATACGCCCAATGTGGGATTACTGGCATGTAGGCCAAAATCGCATCGAGGGTAACTTGTGCTTTATCCTGGTAGCCAAAATAATCCGACCAAACATATACTTCCTCCTGCCCTGTCGAATCCCATGGCATTTCGCTGCCAAAAGGATAAGCTAAGGAACGCCAATGATTGGCACGTTTTTTCATTTCGGTCTCAAGCTTTATAGCCTCCTCTGTTAAACCCTCATTTTTAAGATCTGTTAAAATCAGATAGAAAATTGTTCCCTCCATTTGGCCAAATTGCGCATAGTATGGCGCCAGTTTTACCATTGCCAAACCTGTTTGCGCGGCATTAAGCAAATGTTGCTTCCAAGAATTTTCATCAACTAAACCTTTATAATTTCTTGCCAGGCGATACATTACCCAATGTGCAGCAGCAACGTGAGGATAATTGTAAGAACGCTCCAAATTATCAGCTTCCTTTTTAGGCCAAGCCGACCAGGTTTTAAAGTTAATGTCTTTAGCATAGGTATCTTTAGGCATCGAATCTGGTGCGTAATAAAATAAACTCTTTCTTACACCATATTTTTTAGGCCCATCCTTAAGTTGAATTCTGCCAAACATTACCGTATCTACAAATTGCTGTAACTTACCTACTTCTTCCTTGTCAGGATGTACAAATTGCTTCATCATGGCCCCAAGCCAGGAACCTGCTCCACCTTCATCGCTTAAACCAGCAATCCATGCACGGTTATCTTGTGTTACTTGCTGTTGCTTATCATAATCGTAAGTAATTGGCGCAGGACTACGTTTAAAAATATCATTCGGTTGATTGAACCATTGTTCAGTAGTTAGAAAATGACCATAATTTGCAATCACCTCACTTTCGGGAGCGATAATTTTATAATTAATCGTTTGCTCCAAACCATCAATATAAGTTATGGATAACCTTGCCCTACCCCAAGTATTGCCTTTTACGGAATAGCTTTTCCAGCCATTTTTGGTGACATCACCAGCTTTGAACGTCAAGGCATTTTCAGGAAAAACAGTTATAGATTTAATCTTTTTATTATAATTGATGAATAACTTTCCATCTACATCTTTAGGCAACACATAGCCTGGAACCGACATGGCAACTGGTCTATTGTTTTCGATAAGCTCACTTTCAATATCTTTTGCCGTTCCTGATAAAATGAATTGTAGTGCATAACTTTTGATTTCACCAGGTTTTACCAAAATAGACGTTGGAGTATTCCATTGAGACGCATTTTTCCACTCATTTTCTGCGTAAGCTTTACTGGAAACCATCCATTCGTAAAAACCCTCAAAGGCAATTCCTCGTGGAGTACGATCATCATTTAAGGGATTGTAAGCTTCGAAAGGCGTATGACCTATTGGCGCAACAATCAACGATGGTGCATGTCCGCTTAATCGCGTTACTTGCAGATAACCAGCGTCGTTACCAATGTATGGGTCGTAAAAAACGTTTTTAGCATGTGCTTGCTCAAGCGTTCTTCCCTCCAAAATATTATCAAAAATCATGGGAATACCTAAAGCACCAATCTCAATTGACATATCAGATTTATTTTTCAGTTCGAAACGAAGCACTAATTTTCCTTTTTGAATCTCCCAAATTCTATTGATTTGCAAGGGAATATCGAGTGGTAAGGTTGGCGTTAAATCTGCAGCAGCTAATGTATTGGCGATAACAATACTTTTCACAGGACTTCTTTTTGCAGCGGTACTATAACTTTTCCAAGCTTGATCATCTGCAAAACGCAGTCTTAAGTTGATGTCTCCCAAATGATAAAGCCCATCAGAACTTCGAACCTTAAGGCTATCGCTTGGAACAAAATCAAAGTCCTTAACCGATTTTGGCTGTAAGCTGGCAACGGTTTGCGATGATTTCACCAGTTTTAAGTTAAATGCTCCTGCATCGAGAGTAATAAATCCATTCTCTAGCCCTAGTGTTGATGGCTTTTTTGATAATGGAACCCAAGGAGATTGAGCAAATGTTAAACCTAAGCCCAGCAACCAAAATACAATGCTAAAAATTATTATTGATTTAAATTTAATCGTTAGAGGCTTAGTAATCATAGAAATTAGGTATTGCAATGCTGATATAACGCAATACTCAAAAGTAAGCTTAAAAATTTTTAGGCCGAACCATTATTGCAAACAGGGCAAAATCGGTAAAGTATTGGCGTATTTACAGTTGGTGTTTAACGAGCATAACTAGGAGGATTACCTATTACAGGATGAAGAATCAAGAAATAAACTATCAAGAAAGCTTATTTAATTTCTTGCAGTATGCCAATTAAATAAACCCAATTGTAGCGGCAGCCCCGATTTTTTCTATCGGGCTACAGCGAAAAATGGGACTAACATTGTTTTGAAACACAGGTTTTGCTTTTCTCATAAAAATCAGAAGTTATTTGGCAAGAATAATAGCCATTAATTTTTACAACGGAAATAAATTTAGTGTAAATAGAAAATTATCAATCATTTGTGCATTTAGCATAAATATTTCAGCGCAACTACTATAAAATACCTATTACTTTCACAACATTTCACAATTTGATGTTGAATTCTTTTTGCTTAGCAGACCTTTGTAAATTTGATTGATATTAAGAATTGATACTTCAGAATATTGTATTAAACAGCCTAAACCAAAAATTATGCGTACCGGAATAATATTAACGTTTAATCTCGTTTCCCAATCTGGCGTGATTAAAGATCATAATGATCAAAAAATAAGGTTTCGAATGGAAGGATACTTTCAAAACTTTAAAAGATTTGATGTTGTACAATATGAAATTTCGATGGGTAACTCTGGATTAGTGGCTGTTGATGTTAAAATGGTTAGAGATAAACGTGGTGAAAAGGTTAATCTTTGCGCATTATCTAATTAATGAAGAAAGAGTGGATAGAATTTACGGGCAGATGGAACAAGCCTTGCCATGTTAAGGTAAGTCATTTAAAAAATATTGAGCCTTTGAAGAAAGGTACTCGGGTGACTTTAAAAAACGATGAGGTTTTAGAGTTTAAAAACGACTATGAGAGCACTGTATTTTTGTTGAGGAGCAATGGTTATCATCAGTTTTAAAAGAATAAGATTAAATATAAACCAAAAAAAAGCCATGCACCTCTGCATGGCTTATCACATTATTAAAATTTTATTATGCTTTAGCTTGAATTAAAGATTGAATTTCAGTTAATGCATTTTGAATACCATCTCTCTGTCTGTTCAATAAATCAAGATGATCGGCATGGGTTTTGGGATCTTTAAGCACCATGTCGTATTTTTCTACTGCTGCTTTCTCACCCGTTTCAATAGCTCCTAAAACCGCTGCATCTTCCTTGCTGCTTAGTGCTTCTTTAATATCAATCCACGTTCTGTGGATAGCTCCTAATATACCGCCACTTTCATTTTCTGATTCTCCACCGTGTGTAGCAACATGTGCTTTTAATTCTAGCTCATAAGCTTTACGTTCTGCCGCATATTTCAAAAAGATTGCTTTTAATTCAAAGCTGTCAGTTGTTTCGGCAGCCGATTCGTAACCTTCTTTACCGTCGTTTACAATTGACACTAAACCTTTAAGGTCGCTGATAATTTCATTATTATTTTCCATGGTATAAATTAGTTTAGTTAAAGAACCACAAAAAATTGAAAAAAGTTTGAAGTTTTACAAATTCAATACCAATCGATTAGAAAGGCTGCTAAGCTTTGGTAGAATGTAAAATACTAAAATGGACTTGTACGATGAACGTTATTTATGCAGTACAAATTGATAAAATATTAGTAACAATCAAAAAACTAAATTTATCAGGAGGATCACATCAAGAACTTCTAAAGTTTCAATTTAGTTCAGTACGACATTACACCAACAATTTAATCTTAATGGCATTGAATATCGAATCGATATGATAAAAGAAGAGGTATAGGGTAAAATTAAATCAAATGATTGTGGCTTACTACTCTATCAATTTAGCATGTGGAAGCGAAGAATAAACCTTTGACGGCCCATTTGCTTTAGGTGCTAACTGAAAAAATAACAACCAATAAGTTAGTGCCATAACCAATATACCTAGTAATGCACTGATCATATCTTTATTTCTCATAACAGCACTGTTACAAATACAATGCCGATACCCCAATTTTAGGGTATCAAATGCTAACACAATTTTGTTTACAACCCCATATACACTTTCTGTGAACATTGCATACGCAAAATGATGTTGAATATTAGTCGGGATAAATTTCATTTCTATTAAACTGATCATAAATTCTTACCTTAAGAAAAACATTTTGTATTGGATGATGTTTAAATTTCAAATCAGATAAACCTTTATGACAAACAATTTACCGCTAACTGTTAAAAGATCTATTGAGCTGCTTGGGCTCATGGCCATAGTTGCCGTAATGGTAATCGCCAGAGATATTATTATGCCAATGTTAATGGCTTTTTTCATTAGCATTATGTTATTACCTGTTTATCGTTTTTTAAAAAGAAGAAAAGTTCAAGAAACACTATCCATCATACTGCCGATACTATTGGTTGCATTATTTGTGGGCTTAATTGTTTGGTTTTTTTCCAATCAGATTGGCATTTTGGTAAAGGATTTCCCACAGATAAAGGCAAACGTTACCCAGCACATTAACTCGTTAAGTGATTGGATTAGCCGAATTACCCATTACGATGATAAAGAACAAAAAGCTTTCATTCAAGATAAGAGTGATGATTTGATGAACATGGGCACATCATTGGCGGGCGGGGCTGCTGTTACCTTAAGTGGCATATTTGTGTTCATTGGCCTGTTACCAATCTATATTTATTTAATGCTTTTCTATAAGGATATTTTACTGCGTTTTATATTTATGTGGTTTAAAACCGATGATCACCCAAAAGTGAAAGAGGCGATTTACGAAACTGAATCAATCATTAAAAGTTACCTAATTGGCCTATTGATACAAATAACGTACATGACTATTTTATTGGGCGGTATTTTGATGTTAATAGGCATAAAACACGCTTTACTAATTGGTGTAATCTTCGCCATCTTAAATTTGATTCCTTATGTTGGTGCATTAATAGGAAACCTGATAGGTGTTTTGCTAACGTTAACATCATCTCAAGAGTTATGGCCAGTAATTACCGTTTTATGTGTTATC
Organism: Pedobacter frigidisoli; assembly: GCF_004331675.1. GTDB lineage: Bacteria > Bacteroidota > Bacteroidia > Sphingobacteriales > Sphingobacteriaceae > Pedobacter > Pedobacter frigidisoli. The sequence continues at coordinate 188,541 of NZ_SJSN01000006.1, forward strand.
GCTTTTGTACAGTTTTTAGATAATAATATATTGATGCCAAGAATTGTAGGCTCGAAGGTAAAAATAAATGCCTTATTTGCTATTCTTGGCGTATTTATTGGCGGAAGTATTGCCGGAGTGTCTGGTATGTTCCTCGCTCTGCCTATAGTTGCGGTTTTGAAAATTATTTTCGATCGTACAGAAATGTTTAAACAATGGGGTGTTTTGTTGGGTGATGAACGCCCAGCCAGAAGCCCAATGACATTTCCAATTTTCAGGAAAAAGAAACCCGTAGCAGTAAAAGCTGGAACAGAAAAAGGATAAATTGGATTGTATTACCTTTCACTACCACTCGATTTATAAAAAATAATTTAATAATGATAAAAACAAAAACATTACTGATTTGCTCTACCCTGTTTTTAGCAGCATGCAGTTCATCAAGTAAGGTATCGGATAAAACAAACACTGTAGATTCCTCCGGTAACGCATCAGCTCAAGTTATAGATCAAAGCACTATGGTAGGCAAACTGTCTTCACCAAAAAACGTTAAACTGGGCGAGCCTATTAATGTCAAATTTTCTGTACACAATACTGCCGATACTTCAGCAAAATTTTGCAAATGGCATACCCCTTTTGAGCGATTGATGAGTAAGTATTTAGATGTTACTTTAAGCGATGGAACTGAAGTGGATTATAAAGGGCCAATGGCTAAAAGAATTATGCCGCCTCCCGCTGATAGTTATATTTCACTTAAAGCTAAAGATAGCACAAGCGTAGACTTTAATCTTCTTGATGCTTATTCCATATCAAAAGCTGGAACTTATACCGTTAAATACAATTCGAGCAATATTAGCGGAGTAGTAGTAAAGGATAGTATAATGATCACTGTAGGAAATTAACACAAAATTGTTGTAACTAAAACCTTTAGCCTAAATCTAATGTTATATTAACAAATAAAATTGATAAGAAAATGGGATTTTTAAAAACAGCAATGATAGGCGCAGCGATTTATGCGGGCGTTAAATATATCACCAAAAAAGATCCGATCACAGGAAGATCGGTTGTAGATGACATAAAGGACAAAGCACCTGAATGGATGGAAAAAGCGAAAGATTACAAACGCGAATTTGAAACCAAGGCAACTTATGCCAAGGAAGATCTTGGAATTTAGTTATTAGTCATTAAGATAGAATGCAAAAAGCATCATCGGTTAAAACCGATGATGCTTTTTTTATTGAATCCATAAAGAGCATTATTCTTTATTATTGATTAAAATTACTTGATAAGGATGTCGTACGCAAATCTTAGAATTGTTCCGAAAACAACGATAAGAAAAAATACCCTAACAAATTTGTTGCCTTTCAACAGCGCAAGTTTGGTACCGAAATAAGCACCACCAACATTAAAAATAGCCATTGGGATTGCGTATTGAAAGAGAATATGGCCTGTAGAACTGAAGTAAATAATGGCAGCTAAATTAGTCGCGATGTTTACAATTTTGGCATGTGCACTTGCGCCAATAAAATCGAAGCCCAAAACAGCAATAAAAACTAAGATCAGAAAAGAACCAGTTCCTGGGCCAATCAATCCATCATAAAAACCAATTAGCAATCCAAATAGCGCAGCCATTAAAACCTGCTTTTTTACAGAATGATTTTTCTCTTGATGAATACCGAATTGTTTATTGAAATAGGTATAAAGTGCCACCAAAATCAGCACCACCAAAATAACTGGCTTTATTACGGCATTATCAATTCGGCTGACCAAAAAAGCACCCAAAAGTGCGGTACAAAATGCAGCACTTGCACAAGCAATCAGTATCTTAAAATTAAACTTAACTTGCTTGGAATATTTAAATGCAGCCAAAGATGTTCCTGCGATAGAGGGGATTTTGGTAGTCCCTAAAAGTGTGGCAACTGGATAATGTGGCAAAATGAGTAAGGTGGCAGGCGTTTGCAATAAACCACCGCCACCAACAATAGCATCTATAAAACCTGCTGCGAACGCAACAAGGCAAAGTAAAACCAACTCGTACATTAAGGAATAGAATTTATAGGATGGTCGGATTTCAAGATCATATCATTAAAAAAACCTAATTGAAAAGCACCATCTTCCATCATCCATTTTCCATGCAACCTTACATTCTTTCCGGAGAAGTAATTCCTAATATCAGCATCCCTGCATTTAAAACATCTGCTGTTTTCTTACTTAAATTTAAACGAAACTGTTTCTCATCACCAGCTTCTGTTTTAACAATTGGCGGAACCTCATGGTAAAATTTGTTAAAAAGCTTAGCCAGCTCATATATATAATTGGCCAAACTCGCCGGACTGTCAGCTTTAGCAGCTATTGCAATTTCTGATGGATATTTAGCCAAAAGAAGAATGATTTCCAGTTCAACTTCAGATATGCCTGAGAACTGCTCGCTGTTAGGTGCAAACTGATAATCGGCTTTGCTCAGTAAAGATTTAATCCTAGCATGTGTGTATTGAATAAACGGACCTGTATTTCCTTGAAAATCGATACTCTCAGCAGGATTAAACAGTAAACGTTTCTTAGGCTCAACTTTCAATAAGAAATATTTTAATGCTCCTAAGCCGATGTTTTTATATAATTCCTCTTTTTCCTCTTCAGTAAAATCATTGGTTTTACCCAATTCTTCCGTTTTCTCACGGGCAGTGGTAATCATACTTTCGATCAGTTCATCAGCATCTACAACAGTTCCCTCGCGGCTTTTCATTTTTCCGTTAGGCAAATCAACCATCCCGTACGATAAATGATAAAGTCCTTTTGCCCAGCTTTTACCTAATTTTTCAAGAATTAAAAACAGCACCTTAAAGTGATAATCCTGTTCATTTCCAACCACATAAATCGACTCATCCATATCGAAATCGTCGTGTTTCATTTCTGCAGTTCCTAAATCTTGTGTAATGTAAACGGAAGTTCCATCAGCACGAAGCACCAATTTTTGGTCTAAGCCATCAGCCGTTAAGTCAATCCACACCGAACCATCATCTTTCTTGAAGAAAACACCGCTTGCCAAACCTTCTTCAACCGTTCCCTTACCCAATAAATAGGTGTTGCTTTCGTAATAATATTTATCAAAATCAACCCCAAGGTTTTTATAAGTTACCGCAAACCCATCATAAACCCAGCCATTCATTTTGGTCCAGAGAGAAATAACATCTACATCGCCGGCTTCCCAATTTTGCAACATATTCTGCGCTTCCTTAATTAAAGGCGCATTTTTCTTGGCTTCATCTTCAGTTTGCCCCTCTGCTTTTAAAGCCTCAATTTCCTTTTTGTATTCCTTATCAAAAATCACATAGTACTTTCCAACAAGGTGGTCACCTTTTAAACCTGTGCTTTCCGGTGTTTCGTCATTACCCCATTTTTGCCAAGCCAGCATCGATTTACAAATGTGGATTCCCCTATCATTTACCAAATTAACTTTAACCACATCGTAGCCATAAGCTTTTAGCAACTCAGAAACGGAGTAACCCAATAAATTATTACGAACATGACCTAAATGTAAAGGCTTGTTGGTATTTGGAGAAGAATATTCTACCATTACCTTTTTTCCATTCGATGGATAAACGCCGAAATCAGTAGCTAAGATTTCTTTATTAAATTGGTTTAAGAAATAACTTTCCGCAATGCTTAAGTTTAAAAAGCCCTTTACAACGTTAAATTTAGTTATATCCTCAACGTTGGCGACCAAATATGCGCCAATTTCACTGGCAGTTTGCTCAGGCGATTTTTTCGAAATCTTTGTAATCGGAAAAACAACAATCGTTGCTTGGCCTTCAAATTCTTTACGGGTATCTTGTATGTTAATGACACTTTCGGCAACTTCTTCCTTGTAAAGTTCAAGAATGGCTTTCTGTGTTTCGGCAATAATAAAATTCATGGCGTAAAAATAGGGAAAAAGTCCGAAAGTCAGGAGTCAGAGGTCTGAAGTTCAATTCTCGATTATATTTTATAAGTGCGATGACACCATCTTGATACATAGTTGATAGTTTTTAGTGTAATCCGGATTTCCAATACATCGTTTTGATTAGGCTCAACATCTTCTGACTTCGGTCTTCGGACATCGGACTTTTAAAAAATTCTAATAGCTTTGTATCACTAACTTATTTATGAGCGGAGAAAATCAAAATTTTAAAGTCAACGTAAAGACCGAAATCGGCAGGTTGCGTAAGTTGTTAATCCACAGTCCAGATAGTGGTTTGGGCAAAGTAGTACCATCGAAAGCACAAGATTGGCTTTTTGAGGATATTGTGCATTTAGATACCATCCGTAAAGGCGAATACGATTATTATATTAAGTTATTGATGTACTTTCTTGATCCTGAAAAAATAAAAGGAAAGTTGGCTAAGATAGATTCCGAAGAAGATAATCGAAATTTCTACAAACCGAATCATCCAGATTTTCATAATTCAACTTCGGTAATCGAGATTCAAAATCTTTTAAGCGAAATGCTGGAGAATGAATCTATCCGTAAGAAATTAGTAGCGGCGGTTTGCGCAATTGAGGGCTGTACTTATAAGGTACAAATGGAGTTGACCAATACCGACCCAAAACAATTGGCAGAGATTTTCATTTCAGGAACGCTGGCAAACGATACCATGATTTTTGCGCCAATCCCGAATTTAATTTTTACCCGTGATGTAGGAACGACAATTAATAATCATATTTTATTAAACAAGCCCGCAAAAAAAGCCCGCGTTCGCGAAACCCTTTTAATGCGTTATATTTTCTTCAATCACCCCCTATTCGAAAATTACAGAAATAACATTCTGGAAATACCTGATGTTACCATGCACTTTTTACGCCCCGGAGATGAACCAGCTTTTAGCACCACTTTAGAAGGTGGCGATGTAATGATGGTAAGTCCGAACCATGTATTAATAGGCTGTAGTGAGCGAACATCAGAACATGGGGCAAACGAGGCCATAAAATTGTTGTTCGATAATGATGTGGTGGAGAAAGTAACTGTAGTTAAAATTCCGAGCAAACGCGATTACATGCACTTAGATACAGTTTTTACGCAGGTTAAACGCAATACTTGGGTAATCTTAAACTCAATTGCCCATTCACCAAAATACAACCCTTACGAACCAATTAACTTTTTAAAGGAACCAGAAAGATTAGAATCAACTACGGCCATTCAGTTTACAAAAGCAAATCCTGGGGAGCCAAAACACTTTGAACATGTAGAGGCTTTGTTAAACGACATTAGTCAGAATGATTTAAAAAGCAGTGAGCCTACTAAAATTATCTACAGTGGAAACAATCAGTTCCCTTACGATTCGAGAGAACAATGGACAGATTCTTGCAACCTCCTTGCCATTAAAGAAGGTGTGGTTTTAGGATATGATAGAAACGATAAAACGGTTGATGCCTTTAAAGATGCAGGTTTTACAATTGTGGATGTAAAAGATCTAATTCAGGATTTAGAAAGTGGAAAAGCAAATACCGAAACCATTACCGATACTTTAATTTTAATGCCATCGGCAGAATTATCTCGTGCCCGTGGTGGTTTCCATTGTATGAGTTTACCGATTTTAAGAGATGATTTGTAAATGTGAAATGTAAGATGGTTGATGGATAATGGTGAACTGGCCATTTAAATCTTGATACTTGATACTAAATACTTGATACTAAAATGCAAATAACCAATCACATCCTAATGATTCGCCCAGTTGATTTCAAATTCAATGAGCAAACAGCAGGCAATAATAAATTTCAAGTTGCATCAACCGAGAGCGATGTACAAACACAAGCATTAAAAGAGTTTGACGGCTTCGTTACTTTGCTTGAGGAAAATGGAGTTGATGTAACCGTTGTTGACGATACTTTGCATCCCGAAACACCAGATTCTATTTTCCCAAACAATTGGGTTTCTTTTCATGAAGATGGTTCTGTTTTTCTTTATCCGATGTTTTCTGAGAACCGCAGATTAGAGCGTAGAAAAGAAATATTGGATGGCTTAAAAGATAAATTTGAGGTGAGCCATATAAGCGATTTGAGTTTTTACGAAATGCAATATGCTTTTTTAGAAGGCACTGGAAGCATGGTTTTAGATCGTACAAATAAAATTGCGTACGCATGCTTAAGCGTTCGAACAGATGAAGAGGTATTGAATAATTTCTGTATGCTCACAGGTTATCAGCCCGTAGCATTTCAAGCGGTAGATAATACAAATTTCCCCATATACCACACCAATGTAATGATGTGCATTGGCGATAAATTCGCTGTGATTTGTTTAGATAGCATCAAAAACTCGAAAGAAAGAGAACAGGTGGCTTTGAACTTAATCGACAGCGGAAAAGAAATTATAGAAATTAGCTTGGATCAGATGAATCATTTCGCTGGGAATATGTTACAGGTTTCGAATGCAAGCAGTGAAAGTTTATTGGTAATGTCTGAGCAAGCCTATTTGTCTTTAGCCGAAGAACAAGTAATTAAACTGAAAATATACAACAGAATTATTTATGCACCGCTTTACACCATTGAAAAAAATGGTGGCGGTAGCGCAAGGTGCATGCTTGCAGAAATTCATTTGCCCATGAGATAGTTATATGCTAAAGCCAATCGGAATGACATAAGATCAAATTTTAAAACACTTTGCATAACGCTACAAGATTTACAGAAAAAGGAATTACAGTTAGCGGGTTTCATGAGGGAAATTTCAGAATACTGCTATTCAGCTGGATGGATGTTGAATTTAGAATACGCATTGTGGGATGCCTTACTGAATGGAAAAAGAAAATATGGACAATCCATTATCTCGGAAATTGATATTGAAATCCTGATCAAACTCTAAACTGATGCTGACGCTTGGATCATATTTGATGACCAGAGAGAAGAAACGACAATAAGCTTAAAAAATTGGAATGAAAAGTTTGAAAATGAACTACAGAAAGACAAAAGGATTATTAATGGTTAATCCAACGGCTGGTTGGTGAACCATCAACCATGGAATCCACTATTATTCGCACATGCCATTTCTTTACCGTCGGTTTCAACCGAGGATTTATTAAAGTGTTTTGCAATTAAAACATAAATAGTAGCGTATACAGATTTATTTAAACCTGATGGATTGAGCACAAATCCCGATTTTTCAATCGGGAGAAGTAAAACGGACAGCAGGACGAACATAAATCGAAATACAGGTCTCCTATCAGCTGGTGTCCTCACTCGCCGAAATATTCGCCCAACCACAATTTATCCAATCTACACGTCACAATTTATTCCGAATAGTTTTCTTACTTTCGCCAAAAACCAAGCAGTTTATATGTCTTTAGCACAAGAATTACAATCACGATCGGGTAACAAATGCGAATTGTGCACTTCGGAGATTGCACTAGTTATTTACGAAGTACCTCCAATGAGCAATGCGAATAGCGATAATAGCATTTTGGTTTGTAAAACTTGCTTAGATCAGATTGAAAAAACAGAACAACTTAACGCTGACCACTGGGAAATATTGATCGAAACCATGTGGTCTGAATTTTCTCCTGTACAGGTTGTTGCTTGGAGAATGTTAAGTAGATTGAGAAGTGAAGGGTGGGCAGCTGATAGTTTAGATATTTTATATCTTGAAGATGAAACACTAGAATGGGCTAAAAAAACCGGCGACCATGAACAAGATGGAACAGTAGAATTCCATCAAGACTGTAATGGAACACGTTTATATGAAGGAGACACGGTTGTATTAGTAAAAACATTAGATATTAAAGGCTCAACTTTGAGCGCAAAGCTAGGAACTGTTGTCAAAAACATTCGATTGGTGCAAGACAATGTCGAACAAATTGAAGGCAAGGTAGACGGACAAACAATTGTAATTTTGACTAAATACCTAAGAAAGGGTTAGCATTTGTTTTAATCAAGTCGGTATCCCGAATTTATTTTGGCCTCAAGGAAAGAAAAACATTAAATTAAACATATTCCCCTAATTTAATATTACTAAGCTGATGGGGCATAAAAATTCCTCAAATTTTCGCAGTTAAATCCAAACTTTGTTAGCAAGGAAACCGCATCGCCGATTTTATCAAGGCTAGAATCTATCCTTAGAATTTTATCAGCTTCTGTTAGATCTACACTCCAAGTTGCTCCCAAAAGCAAATTATTTAAATGTTTAGCAATTTTATTAAGCTCCACTCTTGTTTGAATATTGGTTTTAAAAAAAGAAATCATGGGAAAATTTTTAAGGTTTCTATAGTTTAAGACGAATGAACGTTAGAATTACTTTAAATAACTTTAGGAAATCAATTTAGTTTGATTATAGCTAAATAAATACAATTGTTTATCTTAATATGTTGTTGTGGTTGAGTCCAGATGAGCCTCATCGCTATCCAAAATCTTTAATAGCTGCAAAAACAGTATTGATTAAACCCGATGGAAGTGAGCACGTTGCCGATTTTCTCGGCTTCGTAAAATGGACAGCGGGGCCAGAGTAACCGATATCTATTGGACCCTGCTTTTCAAATAAAAAACCATTCTGATATCTAAATTTATAACGAAAACAATTTCTACAAAAAATTTGTCTTTAGCCCAAGCGTTTCTCTACAGTAAAAATATTTTCAATAAAGATTAATTCTCGATTTAAAATTACATTTTTGCAAAAAATATTTAATAAGTAAATGCAGAGTTACTCAGAATTTCTTGATCTAAGTGTTGGCTTTCCACAGGAAGGTTTTGATGTTATAGATGATGAATTATATTTTCAGGATTTGAACCTGATGGAAATGATAGAAACGTATGGTACTCCTCTGCGTTTCACGTACTTACCAATGGTAAGCAAGAAAATTCAACAAGCGAAGATTCTTTTCCAAACTGCCATTTTAAAGAATAATTATCGTGGCGATTACAAGTATTGCTATTGTACGAAAAGTTCGCACTTTAAACACATTGTAGAAGAAGCACTTAAGAACAATATTCACCTTGAAACTTCATCGGCTTTCGACATGCCGATGATTGAGGCACTTGAGAAAAAAGGTGTTTTAAGTAAAGACACAACCATTATTTGTAATGGTTTTAAAACCTATCAATACAAGCAATATATTATTGATATGTTGCATGATGGTTATACGAATATCATCCCTGTATTGGATAACAAAGAGGAATTTAACCTTTTTGATGATGAAGTTGACATTGATACGCCCTGTAACTTAGGTATACGCATTGCAGCTGAGGAACAACCAGACTCGCAATTTTATACTTCGCGGTTGGGCGTTCGTATGGAAGATATTATCGATTTTTATAACAATAAAATCGTCCATAATCCGAATTTCAGGGTGAAATTACTGCATTTCTTTATCAACTCGGGTATTACCGATTCGCCATATTATTGGAACGAATTAGAGAAATATGTAACGCTTTATTGCAAGTTCAAAAAGATAAATCCTGATTTAGATACTTTGGATATTGGTGGTGGTATGCCATTTAAAGATTCGTTGGTTTTCGATTTCGATTACGAGTATATGGTAAACGAAATTGTAAAACGAATTAAGGAAATTTGTGCCATCCATGATGTTATGGAGCCAGATATTATTACCGAATTTGGAAAATATACAGTTGCTGAAGCTTCTGGAATTTTATACAAGGTTTTAGGCCGTAAGCAACAGAACGATCGTGAGCGTTGGTTAATGTTAGATGGTTCTTTCATTACGAATTTACCTGATGTTTGGGCTTTGAACCAAAAATACATTTTATTGCCAATAAATAATTGGGATGCTGAATACGAACGTGTAAACTTAGGTGGTATCACTTGCGATGGTCAGGATTATTACAACCAAGAGGCACACATGAACAGTGTATTTATGCCTAAAACACGTAAAGTACAATACTTAGGATTTTTCCATACCGGTGCTTATCAGGAGGTTTTGAGTGGTTACGGAGGTATTCATCACTGTTTATTACCTAGCCCGAAACACGTTTTAATTCGCAGAAATAGAGATGAGAGTTTTAATTTCGAGGTTTTTGGTGAAGAGCAGAATAGTAAGCAAGTGCTGAAAATATTGGGCTATTAAGTTTTCTAGTTTTAACCGCAAAGAACGCTATTTTTTTAACTACGAAGACGCAAAGAACACAAAGGTGGCCGCTTAGAATAGGTTTTACAACGAACGCTAAGAGTAGTTTAACCGCAAAAAACGCTAAGCATATTTAACCACTAATACGCAAAGAACACAAAGTTAGGCGCTTAGTTTTTTGGAGAAATCTTCATTCCTTCTATTCAAGGAGAGGGACAATAAATAATTTGCCAAACCACAAACTTTAATATGATGAGGTTTTATAACGAACGCTAAGAAATAAAGCAAAATGCAATATTTCTTAGCGTTTTTTACGTTCGTAATTGAACAGCCTGCCTCGACTTTTCGCGAAAGCAATTTTCAACGTTGGGTTTAAAGCGATGGCATTAAGATTACTTCATGCTTTTTAATTAGTGGATTTTGCAAAATATTTTCTTTGTGTTTCTTTGCGAAATTTTCTTTGCTAACTTAGCGGTTAGTTAAAGAACTTGATATGCAATTCGGTAAAGTAGAAGACCCATCGATTATAGATTTCACACTTCCTGCAGATGCTCCTGAAACTGCAGGCATATTGGCAAAAAACAAACCTAAGCAAGATTTTCAGGCTTTTGTTGGTTGCGCCAAGTGGAATAAAGCCGATTTAAAGGGGTTTTATCCGAAAGGAACAAAAGATGAGCTGACCTACTATTCCACGCAGTTCAATTCAATTGAATTAAATGCAACTTTTTACGGGATGCCAAGCAGCGAACAGGTAATTACCTGGACAAACAAAACACCTGCTGATTTTAAGTTCTTTCCTAAACTAACCAATACAATTAGTCATTTTAAAAGATTAATTAACGTTAAGGAGCCTATTGAACAATACTGTGATGCCATTAGTAACTTCGAGGATAAACTTGGAATGGCTTTTCTTCAGCTGCATGATAACTTTAAACCAAAGGATTTTGAAAGGCTAAAAATCGTTGTTCAAGAATTCCCGAAAGTAATTCCATTGGGGGTTGAGGTAAGAAATGAAGAATGGTTTTCCAATCCTACAATTGCAAATGAATTCGCTAATTTATTTGAAGATAAAGGCATTGCGAATATAATTGTAGATACTGCTGGTCGCAGAGATATGCTACACATGAGGTTAACTACGCCAACTGCTTTTATTCGCTATGTTGGCGCAAATCATGAAAGTGATTATGCTCGTTTAGATAAGTGGATTGATAGAATTGTTAAGTGGAAAGAACAAGGTTTGCAAAATCTATATTTCTTTGTTCACCAAAATGTAGAACTGGCTTCGCCCTTATTATCTGCGTATTTTATAGAGAAATTAAATAAGGCTGTAGGCACAGATTTGGATATTCCAGTGATGGCTAGTGGCAATACTCCGCAAACCTTATTTTAAGAATATTATCATTTTGAGCTTGTCAGATAGTTTAAAAAAGCAGTTTCGACGAGCTCAAATGGCTATATTACTCTGGTCAGTATGGTTTCTAGTGCTTTTGTTTCTTCTTCACCAGGCATGATATTATAAGCTAAAAAGACAATCTCATCATTACTAATAATCTGCAGTTCGGTACGCCAGCCAAAAAGCTGATCGCCATATTCGGGATTTCCCCAAGATCCTAAAATGGAAAAGCCATTTTCAGTTGCATCACCTGTTGCCTGCATAATCTGCGTGCCCATGTGGAAACTATCTATCCAGCTAAAAGTAAATTTCTGATAAGGAATATCGAAACCAATAATCATTTTACCCGCTAAAGGCTTCCTTTCTAAGCTACTTCGATAATCGTAAGAAATAAATCGACAATCTAAAATTGATGAAATTTCTGCTTCTGTTGGAGATTCATCAACTAAAACATCTTTCTCAAACCAAGTTTTAGAAGTTCCTTTCCAACTACCTACCAAACTTTTAATTTGCTGATGAGCACCATCTTCTAGTGATTGCTCGAATTTGCTTTTTGCCATACTCAAACTTATAAAAATTTAAACTGGTTTGAAAACTGATAATTGACAAGTGTAAATTTATTTACTTATCTTGTTTTATGCTAAAAACGCTAGACCTTAGTCAAGTAATTGTGCTCGATATAGAAACTGTTCCACAGTATTCATGCTATGATGATGTACCTCCCTATTTGCAAGAGCTTTGGGAACATAAAACTTATTTTCAAAGAAAACCAGATCAAGGAGCGGATGAATTTTATGAAAGAGCTGGGATATTTGCAGAATTTGGTAAGATCATTTGTATCAGCTTGGGCATTTTTAGCTATCAAAATAAATCTTATTCACTTCGAATCAAATCAATAGCGGGGCACGATGAAAGAGAAATTTTACAACAATTCTCAAATTTAATGGATAAACAAATTCCGACATTAAAGTTTTGCGCACATAATGGAAAAGAATTCGACTATCCTTATTTATGTCGAAGACTAATTGTTAATGGAATTGAAATACCTATCCAATTGCAAATATCAGGTAAAAAGCCATGGGAAATAAATCATTTAGACACTATGGAACTTTGGAAATTTGGCGACTATAAAAATTTCACCTCGCTAAATCTTTTGGCGGCAATATTAAACATCCCTACTCCAAAGGATGATATAGATGGTGGCCAGGTTAGGCAAGTTTATTACGAAGAACAAAATTTAGATCGCATTGTAACTTACTGTCAAAAAGATGTAGTAACTACAGCACAAGTGCTGCTAAAATTTAAGGGAATGGAAATAATTCCAGTAGAAAACATTACCATTGTATCCTGATGCTAAACGTTGAAAACTTAACTATCGATTTCTATAATCAAGATGAAAAAACTTGGTTTAAAGCTGTAAAACAGATCAGTTTTAATGTTAAAAAAGGTACGGTTTTAGGTATTGTTGGTGAATCTGGTTCAGGAAAATCGGTAACTTCCTTTTCCATTATGCGTTTGCATGATGAAAGATCGGCAAAAATTACTGGCGATATTGATTTTGAGGACATCAGTCTTCTAAAATTAAGTTCAAACGAAATTCGTCAAATTAGAGGAAACCAAATCTCGATGATTTTTCAGGAGCCCATGACCTCACTCAATCCTGTTTTTACATGTGGCGAGCAAGTAGCAGAAGCCATCATTTTGCATCAAAAAGTTGATAAACAAACGGCCAAACAAAAAACCATTGAGCTTTTTAATGAAGTTCAACTTCCTCGGCCTGAAAAGATATTTGATAGCTATCCACATCAAATTTCAGGGGGACAAAAACAAAGGGTAATGATTGCGATGGCTTTAAGCTGCAACCCGAAACTATTAATTGCCGATGAGCCTACAACTGCACTCGATGTAACCGTTCAAAAAACCATTCTTCAATTGCTTTTAAAGTTGAAGGAAGAGCGTAATATGGCGATGATCTTTATCTCACACGATTTAGGTGTGGTAAATGAAATTGCCGATGAAGTTGCGGTAATGTATAAAGGTGAAATTGTAGAGCAAGGGCCTGCAAAATCCATATTCGAAAATCCTCAACATCCATACACAAAAGGATTGCTCGCTTGTCGCCCATCGCCAAGTCTGCAATTGAAAAAGCTACCAGTTGTAGCAGATTTTTTGACAGGAAAGATTGATGATGCATCGGCTCATCTACAGGCATCGAATCGATTAACGGCAGAAGAAATCGCATCACGAAGAGAATTGCTTTATGCCCAAAAGCCATTATTACAAATTAAGGATTTATGCACATGGTATCCTATAAACAATGGTTTATTTGGTAAAACGAAAGATTATGTAAAAGCTGTTGATCAAATTAATTTTGATGTTTTTCCAGGAGAAACACTCGGCTTAGTTGGCGAATCTGGTTGCGGTAAAACAACGCTTGGAAGAACAATTTTAAGGTTAATCCAACCCACAGTAGGAAGTATAATTTTTAACGATGAGAATATCACGAACATCAGCAGAGCTGAATTAAGAAAGCTGAGAAAAGATATACAAATCATTTTTCAAGATCCATATGCTTCACTAAACCCAAAACTTAGTATTGGTCAATCCATCTTGGAGCCTTTACAAGTTCACAATCTATTTAAAAATGATGCTGAACGAAAGCAAAAGGTTTTAGAATTGCTTAATAAGGTAGGTTTAAAAAAAGAACATTTCAATCGCTATCCTCACGAATTTAGCGGTGGCCAAAGGCAGCGGGTGGTAATTGCTCGAGCGCTAGCATTGGAGCCTAAATTCATCATCTGTGATGAATCGGTTTCAGCCTTAGATGTTTCTGTTCAAGCTCAGGTTTTAAACCTCCTTAAAGATCTTCAACGCGAATTTGGGCTAACATACATTTTCATCTCTCACGATTTAGCCGTGGTGAAACACATTTCCGATCGTATCTTGGTAATGAATAAAGGCAAGATTGAAGAAGAGGGATTTCCAGAACAGATATTTTATGCTCCAAAAGCTGAATACACCAAGAAGTTAATCGAAGCTATTCCAAGCTCTTGATGGAAAATGTATTGATGTAAGATGGATAATGGATATCGTTTTCCTTTCATCTATTTCACCTATCAATCTTAAATTTTCATCTTATTATAGTCATTCATCAACCATCTCACATTATCCATTTTACCTATTCCCTCTCCCATCCTTCTCCTTCATTCATCATCCATTTTCCATCTTAAATTAACCATCCTTTACATCTTTTCTGTATCTTCGATAAATTCAGTTTTAGCGTATGGCAAAGAAAAAATCTGCAAATATAAAATCGGTTCTAAATCAATTGGTTAGTGGTGTATTTGAGAAAAATGATAATCAAGCACTTAATTACAAGCAAGTTTCTGCCAAGTTAAACCTGAACGATCAGGAATCGAGAGATACCATTCTCGAAATTTTAAAAGATGGAAAAGGTGCCGGCGTTTATCTGGAACCAGAAAAGGGAAAATTCAAACTTAAGGATCTTCAAACATTTATTGTTGGCAGAGTTGATATGACTGCTGATGGTTCTGCCTATATCATCCCTGATGATGAATTTGAGAAAGACATTCGTGTTGCTCCTCGCAAACTTAAAAATGCGCTTCATGGCGATACCGTTAAAGTGTATGTATTTGCAAAGAAAAATGGCAGTAAAAGAGATGGTGAGGTTTTAGAGATTATTAAAAGAGCTAAATCAGATTTTACTGGTGTGATCAAAATATCCGATCGTTTTGCATTTGTTATCGCAGATGATAAGAAAATGATGCATGATATTTTTGTTCCACTTTCAGATACGCTTAATGCAAAAAACGGTCAGCGTGTGTTGGTCACCCTATCCGATTGGCCTGAAAGTGCAAAAAACCCAATTGGGATTGTGAAACATGTGCTTGGAAATCAAGGCGAAAATAATACCGAGATGAATGCTATTTTAGCTCAATTCGGTTTTCCTTTAGAATTTCCTCCGCAAGTAGAAAAAGAGGCAAACGCTATTCCAGAGGAAATTCCAGCTGCAGAAATTGCTAAACGAAAGGATTTTAGAAATATATTGACTTTTACCATCGATCCAGCGGATGCTAAGGATTTTGATGATGCCATCTCCTATCAAAAACTTCCAAGTGGAAACTATGAGATAGGCGTTCACATTGCGGATGTTTCACATTATGTAATCCAGGGAACCGAATTAGATAAGGAAGCCTACAGTCGGGCTACTTCCGTTTATTTGGTAGATCGTGTGATCCCGATGTTACCAGAACGATTAAGTAATGGCGTTTGCTCACTTCGCCCTCACGAAGATAAGTTGTGTTTCGCTGCCGTATTCGAATTGGATGAGCAAGCAAATATAGTTAATGAATGGTATGGCAGAACTGTAATCCATTCTGACAGAAGGTTTAGTTATGAAGAAGCTCAAGAGGTTATTGAAAATAAAGCTGGCGATTACGCTACTGAAATATTAAAGCTAAACGAGTTGGCCAATATTTTACGTGATCGTAAATTTAAAAATGGCGCCATCAGTTTCGAAAGTACCGAGGTTAAATTTAAGTTAGATGAATCTGGCAAACCAATCGGCGTTTATGTTAAGGAACGTAAGGATGCACATAAATTGATTGAGGATTACATGCTTTTAGCCAACCGAAAAGTGGCCGAATATGTAGCCAAAAAGGTTAAAGGAGAAAAGAAACTCACGTTTGTATATCGGGCACATGATTCTCCAAACATGGAAAATCTAAATTCTTTTGCAACTTTTGCTTCCCGGTTTGGCTATAAGATTAATACAAAATCTGATAAGGAAATCGCAAAATCATTAAACTATTTAATGGCAGATGTTGAAGGCAAAAAAGAACAGAATATATTAACTTCATTAGCTATTCGCTCTATGGCGAAAGCTATTTATTCTACTAAGAAAACAAGTCACTACGGCTTGGCTTTCGAATACTATACGCATTTTACCTCTCCTATTCGTCGCTATCCAGATGTAATGGCACATAGGTTGTTGCAAACATATCTAGATGGTGGCAAATCAGCAGATGCAGAATTTTACGAGGTGGCTTCGGTACATTCTTCTGCTATGGAGAAAAGAGCGGCAGATGCCGAAAGGGCATCAATTAAGTACAAACAGGCAGAATATTTAGAAAATAACATTGGCACCGAATACAAGGGTATCATTTCTGGTGTTACAGAATGGGGCATGTATGTAGAAATAGAGGAGAATAAATGTGAGGGAATGATTCGTTTACGCGATATCTCTGATGATTTTTACGTACTTGATGAGAAGAACTACTGCATCGTTGGACAAAGAAAAAAGAAAAAATATCAACTCGGAGATGAAGTGATGATTAGGGTTAAGAAAGTAGATCTTTCTAAACGTCAAATTGATTTTACACTAATTCCCGATTAAAAATTAAGACATTTGTGCCCTAAACACATTGTTTACGTAAAACATGCATACAACAGAACAACTACAACAAATTCTAGATAAAGCAATACAAAACTTAAGATTTCCAGATCAGCCTAAACAGCTTTACGATCCGATAACTTATATCATTAATCTTGGCGGAAAACGTATTCGTCCGCTATTGGTTTTAATGGCTACTGAATTATTTGGCAAGGATGCACATGATTCCATCCATGCGGCTATGGCAATTGAGGTTTTCCATAACTTTACGCTGGTGCATGATGATATTATGGATAATGCGCCTTTACGTAGGGGAAAAGCAACTGTTCATGAAAAATGGAGTACAAACACGGCCATTTTAAGTGGCGATGTAATGATGGTTGAGGCGAATAAAAACCTTGCAATGGTAAATCCAATCTTCCTTAAAGATGTTTTAGATACGTTTAATGCGACTGCCCAAGGCGTTTGTGAGGGTCAGCAACTCGATATGGAATTCGAGGATCGTGATGATGTGAGCATTGAAGAATACATCAACATGATCAGGTTAAAAACTGCTGTTTTATTGGGAGGTGCATTGAAATTGGGTGCCATCATTGCAGGTGCATCAGAAAAAGACGCTGACCTTATTTATCAATTTGGAGTGAATATTGGCATCGCTTTCCAACTTCAAGATGATATTCTAGATGTTTACGCAGACCCAGAAAAGTTCGGCAAACAAGTTGGCGGAGATATTATTGCCAATAAGAAAACATTTTTGTTATTGAAAGCATTCGAATTGGCTGATGGTGAAACAAAAGAATCATTAGATACCTGGACCAGTTATAAAAACTTCGACATTAAGGAAAAGGTAGAAACGGTGAGATCGGTTTATGATATCTTGGATATTCAAAATATCGCAAAAGAAAGTATGAATAAATACCTGAATATGGCATTGAGTGTATTTGCACAAATCAATGCCAGTGAAGAACGAAAATCAAATCTTTTAACGCTTACCAATCAATTAATGGCGAGGGAATATTAGCATCATTAAAGAGATCATTGCGAGGCATGAAGTAACCCTAATACTTTAGAGTTCTAGAATAGTTCAGAAAGATTGCTTAGCAACTTCGCAACAACAAATTTAAAAAAGCTAATGCTACGCATTAGCTTTTTTAGCTAACCGAAAAAATCAGGGCATAAAAAAAGTCCCGATAAAATCGGGACTTTTAAATATTGAGTAATACTAATTATTCTGCTGGTGCAGCTTCTTCAGTAGTTTCTTCTTTTTTTGCAGCTGCTTTTTTAGCTTTTGCTGGAGCTGGAGTAGCTTCAACTTCTTCTACTAAAACTTCTTTAGCTTCAGCTTCTTTTTTAGCAGATGGCTTTTTAGCAAGTAATGCATCAATTTCAGCATCTGTAATAGGAAGTATAGAAACATAAGATTTGTTATCTTGTTTCTTTTTGAAAACTACAGTACCATCAACTAAAGCGAATAAAGTATGATCTTTACCAATACCAACACCTTTATCTGGGTGATGTTTTGTACCACGTTGACGTACTAAAATGTTTCCAGCGATAGCTAACTGACCACCGAAAATTTTAATACCTAAACGCTTACTATGCGATTCACGTCCGTTTTTCGAACTACCGGCTCCTTTTTTGTGTGCCATGATTTTATATTTTGTAACCTACTAAAAGCAAGTTATTGGGTTAAAGATTAATTATAACGTGATATCAGAGATCTGAATTTTTGTGAAAAACTGGCGGTGACCATTTTTCTTTTTGTAACCTTTTCTACGTTTTTTGTGGAAAATAATTACTTTATCACCTTTTAAATGAGATACGATAGTAGCTGAAACTTTAGCACCCTTAACTGCAGGAGCCCCTACAGTGATTGCACCACCATTATCAACCAACAATACATTATCAAATTCAATACTAGCGCCTTCATCTCCTTGTAACCTGTGTACAAAAAGGTGCTGGTCTTTAGCAACTTTAAATTGCTGCCCTGCTATATTTACTATTGCGTACATTGTTTAAATATTAGTTTTTTAATTTTTATTTAACGAGGTGCAAATATAGAACAAATTCAATTAACTCACAAACACATATCGAAAATATTTTTTACTAAAATCCTCCGTCACCAGGATTTTAAGAATTTATAAATTTACAGATCAATGCGCCGTACTTTTTTATGATTATTTGAAAAGAAAGGCTTGATAGTTCTTGGACAACACCTACCCTGCTATCCATTACTCCGATGAAAAATCGGGATTCATTTCCATCAGGTTTATTTAACGCAGGCTGGTATTTCAAACTGGTGTTAGCTTCCCTCAAATTTAACATACTATTTTTTTAAATGTGGCTGCTTTAGAAAGCAAGCCTTTGTTTATAAACCCGATTGCAGTGGAAGCCGCCGCTTTTTCTGCGGCGCTTATAACGGAAAGCGGGACTGAAAAATCAAAAAGGTTACAGAACGCTCATTTTCAAAGGAAACAAACGGTAAGCATTGCATTTTATTCCTTAAAAGCTGACTTGTCTATTTATTACGAATCTATCGCAAATACGAAAACATCAGAAATAGAAAAAGACTTTAACAATGTACTATCGCTAGCTAATTATTTAAAGTCTATCGATAATTAATCTTGCTTATCTATTTACCCGATCGCTTTTCTACTTGTATCAAGGTTTCTTGTATAATCTTTCTCATTTGCATTGCTGCATCCAATAATTTCGGGTTGCCATCGAAATCTCCATAAACTACTACGTGCTTAGATTTTTCCTTATAATTAAAAGTCATATCGTAACGAGGAACAGCTTTAGATTTATCACTCTTTTTGCCAATGGTATCAGGAAAGTTCCAGAGCCCAATTTCATTTGCCTTTCTATGTAAATACAAAATATCATCGCTCTTTAAAAAAACCTTTTTCCTTAAAACAGAATCCTTACTATTTACATATTGGTATGCTCCTGTGGCAGAATTGTAACTATTTTCCAAGGTATCTTTTAAACCGTAGCTAAACTGCATGCTCACAAAATCAGCTTTTCTAAAGGGCGCATTTTGTATAATTGGCTTATAATAGATGTAACAATAAATAATCATCGGGAGGATGATGGTAATGGCTAAGAATATCTTTTTTCCTTTAGTTGACACTTTATTTAATTATTGAATGAATGATTTGTTGAATGAGAGAATGATAAAGTAAAACCTATAAACGCCGCAAAGTTTATATTTTTTTCAGAAAATCCAAACATCCCAAAATCATATAATCACTTAACTTTACTATTGTTTACAGACTTACGAGTCTTTTAATTCTCCCTCCCACTTACTTACTACAGCCGTAGCGATACTATTTCCAACAACATTGGTTGCAGAACGGCCCATATCTAACAAGGGATCTATACCAATTAATAAAGCTAATCCAGCCTCGGGAATATTGAAACTTGCAATTGTACCAGCAATAACCACAAGCGATGCTCTTGGAACACCAGCAATGCCTTTACTGGTGAGCATTAAGATTAAGAGCATAGAAATTTGTTGCTCGAAACCTAAATGTATGCCATAAGCCTGGGCAATAAACAAGGATGCAAATGTCATATACATCATTGAACCATCTAAATTAAACGAGTAACCTAATGGTAAAACGAAACTCACAATCTTATCCTTGCAACCAAAACGTTCTAGCAGCATCATCGTTTTTGGATAGGCAGCCTCACTACTTGCCGTACTAAAGGCGAGAATAGCCGGCTCTTTCATATCGCTTACTAATCTAAATACGCGTTTTTTAAGGATTAGGAAACCAATAAAAATTAACATTGCCCAAAGTATGGCAAGGCCGAAATAAAACTCGCCTATAAATATTGCATAGGTATTTAAAACATTTAAACCTTGTTTAGCCACAATAGCAGTCATGGCACCAAACACTGCTAAAGGGGCAAAATTCATTACATAACCAGTCATTTTTAAAATTACGTGAGCAATTGCATCAAAAGCCTTGATTACGACTTGCCCCATATCCCCAATTGCAGCAGTTGCCACACCGAAGAATAACGAAAAAACTACAATCTGCAGAATCTCATTAGTAGCCATTGATTCGGCAATACTTTTAGGAAAAACATGGGCAATAAAATCTTTAACGCTCATGGCTGCCTTTTGTATGCCAGTATTAACCAATTGATCGGGCAAGGTTAGGTTCATGTGCTTTCCTGGTTCGAAGAGGTTCACCAAGATTAACCCAAGCACTAAGGACATCAACGACATGGCCATAAACCAGCCTAATGTTTTTCCGCCAATTCTACCTACAGCCTTAATATCGCCAACTTTTGCAACGCCTACAACCAACGTAGTAAATACTAAAGGCGCTACAATCATCTTAATCAAACGGAGAAAAATATCACTCAATAAGGTGAAGTATTCTAGCTTTTTCTCTCGAATATCCTCATTGGTTTTTTTGATAGCTGCATTCACTTTTCTATCAGCCTTAAGTTGTGTAAAAACCGCCGAGGTTGTATCAGCAGTTTTCTTAATGCTAACCTCTATGCTTTTTACCTTTGCATCGGCATTCAGAATATTCTGATTATAGGCGTCTATTGAGTTAACATTTAAAATATAGCCCAGTGCAATACCAGCAATCAGCGCTATAAAAATAAAAAGCGTGAGTTTGTTTTTCTTCATGAATATAAAAAGTTTTTGGCGTTGTTAATTTGGTAAAACTACGATATTTACGGAGTGTAACAAATTTAGATTTTGGCCATGATAAATTTATGCTAATTTTGAATCTCCTTGTAACAAAAAAAGCACAACTCCATCTAAAAAACAACTACGCAATCGTAAATGGAACAAAAAGACAAGTTATTTAAGCAGATCTTCGATTCAAATTCCAAAAAGATATTCCATTTATGTTATGGTTATACTGGCGATACCGATTCCGCCAATGATCTTTTACAAGAAACGTTTTTAAAGGTCTGGCAAAACTTAGATAAATTCAGAAACAAATCACTTATATCAACTTGGATTTATAGAATTGCCGTTAATACCTGCTTAACTTATTTGAGATCTGAAAAAAGACAGGCAAAGGATGAATTAACAGACAACATTATCGAGAATAAGATCGAGGAATTTTCGGAAAAGAATGAGCAGGTAGCATTACTTTATACATGTATCTCCAAACTAGAGGAGAACGATCGTTTGATTATAACCATGGTTTTAGATGAACTTCCATATCATGAAATTGCTGATATCTCCGGCATAAGCGAGGGCAACTTGAGGGTAAAAATTCATCGTATTAAACAAAAATTAACAGAACTATATACACAGTATGCAAGCGTTTGATCAAATACAGGAGTTGTGGCAAAAGCACGAGGTAGAAGTTAAGGTATCTGCTGATGAAATGTTGCAACAAGTTAAAAAAGAGGTAAATGGTTTGAAACTCAAATCGGCTTTGAATATTTTGGGTATGCTTACCTCATTTATCGCCATTGCTGCTTTATGGGTTTTTTATCATTTTGAATCATGGACAACCCACGTTGGTATTAGCATTACGCTGATTGCCATTGGTGTTTATACCTTAATATTATATCGCGACCACAGATTAATTTCTAAAAGTGATTATACCGTTCATCCAAACGAATATTTAAACAACTTAAAAACCTACCAATTAAATCGTTACAAGCTTTATAATTCTCTTTATTGGTTTTATACCGTTGCGCTTTCATTAGGTATCATTTTCTACTTTGTTGAAATTCTTGCTCATTTCAATTTCATTCAACAGGTAATTGCTATTGGACTTACAGCACTATGGATTATTTTTTGTTCTACCATCTTAAGAAAGGCAGTTATCAAAAGAGAAAAAGAAAGAATTGCGTTATTAATTGAGAAGTTTGAACGCATAAGCGGACAGATTTCTACCAGGAATTAAATTTTAGGCACGGTTTTTTCATTGGTAAAAATACTAATGAGAAGACTGATTATACCCATCCTTTTTTTGCTAGCCTTGCCACCTACGCTTGCCTTTAAACAAGACTTTACTGAGCCAGTTCAATTGGATTGGGAAACCTATTTTAAAGGCAAGCCAGATATGAATTCTCCATTTTATGCCTTAACGGCCATGACTTGGAAATACAGCTACGAATCTACCACCTACCGAAATCGTGTTGTCATAAACCTGAAGAATGAGGTTACCATAGACAAAAATAGATCATGGGTAAAATGGGATAAAATTAAAGATCCGGAGGTTAGGGCAAGTCTTTTACACCACGAACAAGGCCATGCAAATATTCAATACATTTTACTTTCTGAGGCAGAAAGGGTTTTAAAGAATAGAAATTATTCAGTAAAAAACTATAAAGCACAAATCTCTCAATTAGCGAACGAGATAAGTGATTATTTCGATACCATGCAACGTAATTATGATGAAGAGACCGAGCATGGTAGCAACCATAAAATGCAGGGCAGATGGGATAAAATTATTGAGGATAAAATGACGGAATCTAGAGCAGCAATGTTAGAGACGCAAAAGTAATTTTGGGATAAAAACAATTGCTCCGACTGCAATAGCCAAAAATGCCGCAATTAAAACAGCGGCAGCAGCTAAATCCTTTACTACTTTAATTTTTGGATGATAATCAGGATAAATTACATCGGCCAATTTCTCTATAGCAGAATTTATTATTTCGGCAACCATTACTGCAGCGATAACGCTAAGAATTGCAATCCATTCGAGGTTAGATAGTTTTAAGTAAAAAGATAATGCAATCGCTGCTATTGCGGCAAAAAGATGAACTCTTCCATTGTGATCATTAGCAAAAAACAATCTCAATCCATTAAAAGCATACTTGAAACTTTTAATTCGATCCAAAACTGAAAATTTCTTTTCTTCTTCCATCAGTTATTCCTCAGTTAGATTATGAAATAAGCTCGATAACTTCAACTGGACATGTTAAAGCTTTATTCTTGCTTAATTTCATCAGTAGAAAAGTTATTTCCACTTAATTTATATTGATAGGTTTTTGTGATTTTTTTAGCACTGTCGGCTAAATCTCTTATAGGAAAAGACCTAAATAAATCACCATTTTTGATAAAAAATTTATCGTTACCAGAATATATTTTTTTCTGAGCAGCATTTAATGAAGGGAAACTAATTTTATTAAAATCACCACCAGAATATTCAAAAACGTTAAGATCGGAAACATTCATTTTACTTACCAATTGAATGTATAATTTGGATTTCCATCGTTATCTAAATCCATATTCCAAGCATCGCTGATGATCCCTTTACGATCAATTGCCACTGAGCGATAATTATTCTTAACAGAATCCGACATCAGAATTTGATATCCTCCAATAGAATCTACTCCCTTTCCCCAACTTAAAATTTCGAAATTTAGTCCTGGTCGTATTTCAATATCCTTATAAAAAGGAAAAGGATTTTTTTCACCCTTTACGCTTTCTATTTTTACTTCTGCGGTTTTTTCTTCAGTGCAGGCAAAACAAAACAGCATCCCTGTTATCAACAAAAGATGCTGTAGTGTATATCTCGATATTTTCATTGCGGTTTGGGAAATTTTTTGTTTGTCCCAATTTAATGATTTTAGCTATCGAAAGCAAGCTATTTTATTTCTTTGCTTCTGGTTTAGTATCTGGAGCGCCATTATTTAATATAGTTTCGGTGGTAACACTTCTTCTGCCACTAGGTGCAATAACTATGGTTTTCATCACACGTTTTTCTCCTTGAGGAACTATAACCTTAATTGGAGCTGAATATAGAAACGCATTTTCCGATGGACGAGATCCATCAAGCGAATAATAAATTTTACCACCAGAAATTGGAACTTTCAAATCAATTGTAAAATCTCCACCTGTAAGTGGCTTATCGCTTTGCCCGATTGGCGTTGGCACCCACAAATTAACATTCATTTTATCTAAACGAGCAAGATGGTTTGGTAAGCGTTCTTCTGTAAAGTTTTTTAAATTCTTACGTTCCACAGGCGACCAAGCAATTTCTGCCAAGGCTAATAAACGTGGAAAGGCTTGATTTTCGCCTTTTTCTGGCGTTTTAACGTATTCTGTCCACAAGTTTGCCTGTACACCTTTTACATATTTTCTTTGATCAGCCGTTAGCACTTTTGGAATTGGATCGTAAGCATATATTTTTTGGTAAGGTGCTAAACCACCAATGGTTACCGGTTCATCGGGCGACATAGATTGTCTTTGATCGATATATAAACCCATAGAACCTGGTGTCATAATCACATCATGATTTTGTTGAGCCGCAGCAATACCGCCCTCCTCTCCACGCCAGCTCATTACCGTTGCATTTGGCGCTAATCCACCCTCTAAAATCTCGTCCCAACCTATAATTGATCTTCCTTTTTCGTTCAAATGTTTTTCTATTCGTTGGATAAAATAACTTTGCAATTCATGCTCATCTTTTAAGCCCTTTTCTTTCATCAAAGCTTGGCAAAATGGAGATTCTTTCCAGTATGTTTTCGGAGCCTCATCTCCACCAATATGGATATATTTTGATGGAAAAATAGCCACAACCTCATCTAAAATATTCTCTAAAAATATAAATGTGTTATCACTAGGAACAAAAATATCGTCGAAAACGCCCCAAGTTTGCTGAACCTGTTTGCCTTTTTTTGTCCCTGCCCACGGAGTTTTGTCACTCACAAAAGTATCACGAGCTGGGAAACAACTCAACTCCGGGTAAGCCGCAATTGCTGCTGATGCATGTCCGGGCAATTCTATTTCAGGAATAACTGTGATGTAACGATCTGCAGCATATTTTACAATTTCCTTGGCTTCCTCTTGAGTGTAAAAACCTTTAACCTCAGTTAAATAGTTTCCGCTACCAGGATAATTACCAATAATAGATCCATTTCTCGTCGATCCTACGGTTGTTAATTTAGGATATTTTTTAATTTCCAATCTCCAACCTTGATCATCAGTTAAATGCCAATGAAAGGTATTAATTTTATAATAGGCTAATTGATCTATGTACTTTTTAATAAATGGGATTGGAAAGAAATGGCGACAGACATCAAGCATGGTTCCGCGGTAATTGAATCGAGGATAATCTTTAATATCAACAGCTGGAATGGTAATTTTATCAGCAACTTTGTCGGGCATCATCTGCATAGCCGATTGAACAGCGTAGAAAAGCCCTGCCCCTTTTCCAGTTAAAATGATTTGAGTGGATGTAACCTTAATGGTATATCCTTCGGCTGGTAATTTATCTGCTCCAACAGATGTTAAAATTATTGCTTTCTGATTTGCCTGAGTAACCTTGGTTTCCCTTAAGGCAAAGCCTGCCTTAGTAACGATAAAAGCGTTTAATAAATCTGCAATCTTTGCGCCGTCGATGCTTTGATTTACTAAAACTGTCGTCTTATCTAAAATGAAATTTCCATTCGCCCTGGTAATGGCTACAGGTGCTGGTATAATTCCCATGTTGGAATCTCCTTGCGCAAATGCACTCGTACTGATTAATACTCCAATAAAAATCGATAATGCCTTGTTCATGTTTAAAATTGTTGGTTTTAAATAAAATTTAATATTATTTGAACCAAGATAAAGATTAAACCATTATTAAGATACCTACATTCTTGTTACAATGATTAACAAACGTTTGATTTAGTATTTATAAAACATTTTTATTCGGCATTTAATTGCTTTTCGGTTTTTAGGGGAAACCGCAACTAAGGATTACTTGAGAAGTAATTTAAACAGGATTGGAGTGATATACTTTTTTGTTATCTACCGCTGTTATTTTTGCTGGCTTCGATAAAAAAGATAAAACGGAAAGCCAGACTGCTGCGACCGATATGGATAGTACCTGCCTTTACAAAAAAAGAGAAACCATATTATGATTTCTCTTTTTAAAAACATGAAATAAGGATTTTAGGCTTCTACTGGATGTTCTTTAGCAGCTAAATATCTTTCTGCATCCAACGCAGCCATACAACCCGAACCAGCAGCCGTAACTGCCTGACGGTAGTACATATCCTGAACATCGCCGCAGGCAAAAACGCCCTCGATATTGGTTAAGGTAGAACCTGGCTTAGTTAATAAATAACCGGTTTCATCCATATTCAACTGTCCTTTAAAAATATCGGTGTTAGGCTTATGGCCAATAGCTACAAAGAAACCCTCAACATCAATATCGGTTTCAACATTAGTTTTATTATTTAGAACCTTAACAGCTGTTACATTTTTACCGTTTCCTAAAATCTCTTGGGTTTCGGTATTGTAATGCACAACAATATTTGGGGTAGCTAAAACTCGTGCAACCATTGTTTTTGAGGCCCTAAATTCATCACGACGAACCAATAAATGCACCGTTTTACAAAGCTTAGCTAAGTAAGTTGCTTCCTCAGCAGCGGTATCTCCAGCACCTACGATGGCAACATCTTGTCCTTTAAAAAAGAAACCATCGCAAACAGCACAGGCAGAAACACCAAAACCATTGTACAGTTGCTCACTTGGTAAGCCCAACCATTTTGCGGTAGCACCTGTTGCAATAATTACCGTATCGGCAGTGATGGTCTTAATTTCATCAACAACAATTTTATGGGGTGTTGATGAAAAATCTACTGAACTGATGTATCCAAAACGAATATCCGTGCCAAAGCGCTCTGCTTGCTTACGGAAATCTTCCATCATTTCGGGACCCATAATTCCTTGCGGATAACCGGGGAAATTTTCTACATCGGTAGTTTGTGTTAACTGACCACCAGCTTGCATGCCAGTGTACATAATTGGTTTTAAATCGGCTCTTGCTGCATAAATTGCTGCTGTGTAACCTGCAGGACCAGAACCTATAATTAAACACTGGACGTGTTCGTTTTCTTGTGACATTATGATGTGTGTTTGAAATTCATTTATCGTAGCGCAAATTTAATGCATTAAATAATTGTTAGCAAATGCGCATTGTCAACATAGTTTACTTATTAACATTGCAATTTACCGTCATTGCGAAGCTCGAAGCAATCTTAGTGCTTTTTTTTTAAATCAGGCTATTTCCCTTTATTCTCCCGAATCAACCTTACCACATTACCACCAAGAATTTTCTTGATATCGGTTTTTGAATAGCCATTTTTAATTAATTCTGCTGTAATTTTTGGATAATCGGCTACACTATTCATTCCCAAAGGAAAAGATTCGGCACCATCAAAATCGGCACCCAAACCAACATGGTCTAATCCGATTAATTTCACCACGTGATTAATGTGTTTTACCAATAAGGAAATTGGCGGACGAGTTGCATCAGCATCGGCCTGATGATTTGCTATTAAAGTATCAATAGCATTACTTCTACGGTATTTATCTGAAAGCGATTTTAATTCAGCATCATATTTAGCAAAAAAAGTTTTCTGTTTATTATTGAAAGTTGAATCTAAAAAGCCGCTATAAAAGTTGATGCAAACTACACCCCCATTTTTACCAACAGCCTTAATTTGTTCATCCTTTAAATTTCGGGGAACAGGATTTAAACTGTAAGCACAACTGTGCGAAACAATTATTGGTTTAGAACTTGCAGCAATGGCATCGTAGAAAGTTTTTTCACCTACGTGAGATAAATCAACCATCACGCCCAGCTTGTTCAATCTTTGCACAACCTGTTTTCCAAACGCACTTAAACCTGCATTTTCAGGTTTCACTTTTCCTGATGTCTCGTCGGCAGCAGAACTCGACCAAGGTGTACTGTTATTCCATGTAAGCGTAAGATAAGCCATTCCGCGTTTGGTCAGGCTATCGATATAATCTAAGCGATTTTCTATCATATGGCCACCCTCAACGCCAATCATTGCAGCCAATTTTTGTTGCTTAACTGCTTTTTCTAAATCAGCAGCCGTTCTTACTAACTGAATTTTATTCGGGTACCTTTTGATCAGACTATATAACGAATCTATCTCCCTGTTAGCCACCACATAACTGCCTGTTTCATCGCACCAGATGGAAAAAAACTGAACATCTAATCCACCCTCTTTTGCCCGAACCAAATCGAAATTTCCTTTTGGTTGTAACTTTCCAATATCAATTCCCGATTTAATTTGATTGAAAAGTATATCGCCATGCGTATCGATTACAATAGCATCTTCATGAATTTTGCTTGGAGTTTGAGCGAAGAGATTGAGTTGCAGAAAGGCAAGAAGAGCGAACAAAGGAAGAATTTTCATGAAATAAATTTAAGCATTTATCAGAAATATAAATCTGATAAATGCTTAAATCTTCATACTTTATTACTTAATCTTTGTTGCGTAACTGCCCGCTCCTGCAATACTTGAAATGGCTTTACCATTTTTGTTTGGACTTGATTTATAGGTAACACCACAATCAGCCCCATGAATACGAATTACTTTTACACTTTGTGCTTTCACTTTTATTGCTGCTCCGGTCACAATTATTGTATTACAATTTCCAATAATTACTACATTAATGTCGCTACCTTCAATATTAATATTTTCATTTCCAGTGGCCTCAATGGTTCTGGTAATTCCGCTACCAGCAACGTTGATTGTTTCAGCAGTTTCTTTATTTGTTTTTTGAGCAACGGAAACAAATGGTAGGGCAAATAAAAATACAAGGGTTAATAATGAAGTGATTTTTTTTAAATTTTTCATATTCTTAGAATTAAGTCTTCAAAATTTACCCAAATATCATACCATTAGGGTTTTATGTTTGGATTACCCCAACATTGAATCTCTTTGTAATCGGAGATTGATTCGCTGCTTCAATCCCCATAGAAATTACCTTTCTTGTTTCTAACGGGTCGATAATTCCATCAACCCAAAGTCGTGATGCTGCATAATAAGGTGTGGTTTGACTATCATATTTATCGGTAATTTCTTTCAGCATATCGGCTTCTTTTTCCGGTGTAATTACCTCTCCCCTTGCTTTCAAAGATGCTTCTTGGATTTGCAATAAGGTTTTAGCTGCTTGAGAACCACCCATAACCGCAATTTTTGCTGTTGGCCAGGCGTAAATTAATCTTGGGTCGTAAGCTTTACCGCACATGGCATAATTGCCTGCACCATAAGAGTTGCCCATAACAATAGTAAATTTTGGAACGACCGAATTGGCCACAGCATTCACCATTTTAGCACCGTCTTTAATGATACCACCATGTTCCGAGCGACTGCCGACCATAAAGCCTGTTACATCTTGTAAGAAAACTAATGGGATTTTCTTTTGGTTACAGTTCATAATGAAACGCGTCGCTTTATCAGCACTATCAGAATAGATTACACCACCAAATTGCATCTCCCCTTTTTTGGATTTTACAACTTTACGCTGATTAGCCACAATGCCAACCGCCCAACCATCAATACGACCTAAGCCACAAACGATGCTTTGTCCGTAGCCTTGTTTGTATTCTTCAAATTCAGAGTCATCAACCAAACGATTAATGACATCCATAATTTCGTACTGCTTATCCCTGTTTTCAGGAATAATGCCATATAATTCTTCTTCATTTTCTTTGGGCTTGACGGGTTTAATTCTATCAAATCCAGCATTTTGTGGTGCTCCCAACATGCTCATTATATTGCGAATACTATCCAAGCAAGCTTCATCATTAGGATGTTTGTAATCGGTAACGCCAGAAATTTCACAATGTGTGGTTGCGCCGCCTAAAGTTTCGTTGTCAACTTCTTCGCCAATGGCAGATTTTACCAAATAAGAACCCGCTAAAAAGACCGAGCCAGTTTTATCTACAATCATCGCCTCATCACTCATAATCGGCAAATAAGCGCCACCCGCAACACATGCGCCCATGATTGCTGAAATCTGTACAATTCCCTCTGATGACATCATTGCGTTATTTCTAAACATTCTTCCAAAATGTTCTTTATCAGGAAAGATTTCATCTTGCATCGGCAAATAAACACCTGCGCTATCTACCAAATAGATTACTGGCAAAAGGTTTTCCATGGCGATTTCCTGCGCCCGAAGATTTTTCTTGGCGGTCATCGGGAACCAGGCGCCTGCTTTTACTGTCGCGTCATTAGCTACAATCATACATTGCCTGCCACTTACATAACCAATTCCGCAAACTACTCCTGCCGATGGACAGCCACCTTGTTCGGCATACATTCCATCTGCTGTAAATGCCCCGACCTCTAAAAAATCGGAGTCTTTATCAATTAAATAAGCAACACGTTCACGAGCTAATAATTTGCCTTTTGCTTTTTGTTTGGCCGCGTTTTTTTCGCCACCACCTAAATATATTTTTTTGAGTTTGGTTTTCAGCTCATATACAAGCTGTTTATTCACATCCTCGTTTTTGTTGAATTCGATATTCATGGAGGCAATTTAAATTTATTTTTATAAAAAGCGTGGAGACCAAATTGGTTTCTGGTCTACCTTGGATTTTAACCGCAAAGAACGCAGAGAAAATATCGCAAAGTCCGCAAAGAATTTAATCGCCTAGGGTACAAAGAAAACAAAGAGGGCATTGAGGAAATATTTGATGGTAATATCAAGAACCTTATCTATTAAAGTTAGTAGTAATTGTTCTTTATTGCAGTCCCTCTCCTTGAAGAAAGGGAAACAAAGACAGTTTTAACCACAGAGTACACAGAGAAAAAATCACAGAGAGAACAGAGAAATTAGTCGCCTAACTTTGTGTTGCTCTGTGAAAATCTTCGTGTATCGTAGGAAAATAAACCTCACCCTGTTAAAGTTAGCAGTAATTGTCATGCTATCGCAATCCCTCTCCTTGAAGAGAGGGAAACAAAGATAGTTTTAACCACAGAGTACAAGGAGAAAAAATCACAGAGAGAACAGAGTAATTAGTAACCCGACTCTGTTTTTCTCTGTGAAAACTTTGTGTGCGCTGTGGTTAATATTTAATAACTAATCTAAGCACCCAGCTTTGAACTCTTTGCGAAAAACTTAGTGCCCTTTGCGGTTAAAACCATTTAAAATAATAATTTTGGATAAACCACCCAAAATGGAACTAACCGTAAACATCCCTGCATTATTATTTCCTGCAATCAGCTTAATTATGCTGGCTTATACCAACCGTTTTTTGGCATTGGCAGCTTTAGTTAGAAGTTTGAAAGCGAAGTACGAAGAGGGCGAGAAAAATGTCGGCTTACAAAATCAGATTAAAAACCTAAGATATCGATTGAGGCTCATTAAAAACATGCAGGCTTTTGGCGTTTTAAGTTTTTGTCTTTGCCTTTTCTGCATGTTTTTTATCTATCTGCAATGGAATGTTGTTGCTGAAATACTTTTCGCTTTAAGTTTGATTTTCTTTACCATCTCTTTAATTATCTCCTTAATTGAAATTCAAATTAGTACGAAAGCACTCGAATTAGAATTAAGCACCTTAGAAGATTTGGAAGATGAATCGCTTGGTGGATTCATCAAAAAGAAATTCAGAAAAGATTAGTTTTGAATTTAATCGGTTATGAAGTGATATAAGAAAACGACCTCGCCTGTGAATGCAGGTTTCTTTTCGTTTTCTATTTCCATTTCAATGCCCATGTGTACTTTGGTAACACCACGCAAATTAACAATTGAGGCCAATTTTGCTTTCAATCTAATCTTGCTATTTACTTTTACGGGCTGCGCAAACCTTAAACTTTCTATCCCATAATTGATTTCCATTTTCAGGTTTTGGATATCAACAATTTCTTTCCATAAATAAGGAATTAACGCAAGTGTTAAATAACCATGAGCAATAGTAGAACCAAAAGGTCCCTCATTTTTTGCCCTTTCTTCATCGGTATGAATCCATTGATAATCTAAGGTTGCGTCGGCAAATTTGTTGATTTGTTCTTGCGTAATGGTGTGCCAAGAAGAAACACCAAGCTCCTTACCTAAATGTTGTTCAAATTCTGCGTGAGAAGAAATAATTTGCATTGTAATTTTTTTTATTGCTAAACTGTTTTATTGTTAAATTGTTGACTATCGAAATTAAAATTATAAGACTAAATTAAATTTCTTTCTCTAAACCAAACTTCGTCTGGAATAGCTGAGAAATTATCCATTTTGTCGATTAAAGTCTCTGCATCTGCCTCGTTGAAAACCAAATCGCGATTTGCAGGTTTTAGGAATTTACTTTGAACCATCATTTCCATTTGTGCAAACAATGGGTCGTAAAAGCCATTTACATTTAAAACACCGATTGGTTTGTTATGCAGGCCTAGCTGTAACCAGGTAAGCACTTCGAAAAATTCCTCTAAAGTTCCAAAACCGCCAGGCAAAATAACGAAACCGTCACTTAAGTCGGCCATTTTTTGTTTACGCTGATGCATGTTCTCGGTAATCAGCATCTCCGTAACACCTTTGTGCCCAACTTCTTTATCCATCAAAAATTGAGGAATTACACCGGTAACTAAACCGCCAAGTTCCAAAACATCGTTGGCTAAAACACCCATTACGCCAACGCTTCCACCACCGTAAACCAATCTAATTTCTTGTCTTACAAGTGTTTCCGCCAATTCTTTTATGGCTTTACGTAATTGCACATCGCCATTAAAGTTTGAGCCGCAATACACGCAAACCGATTTAAGCTTATTCATTTAAATAAAAATTTACCGAAGTTAATATTTTATCGGCTTTTAGTAAATTTTAATTCTGCACAAACCTGTTACAGTAACATTTTTTATGGTTTGGAAAGCAATAACAGTAGTTTATTTTAAGGTTCGTCCTTTTATCTCTTCAAGTCCTCGCCCCCGAGAAAACCTGTGAAACAAGCAAGCACACAATAAAAAACAAATATTAGTGCTTAAATCGGGGACTGCGGGCTTTCCGTTCTACAAGGTTTATACAGTTTGGCCGGCAAAAGAAACAATGGCTGGGGTAAAATAGACCTGATGGCAGTGAAATACTTTTTGTTAGCAGCAACCCTGAATTCACTGTCTTGCTGAGGTACGAAGCATCTGCAACCGATGAAACAGATGCTTCGTACCTCAGCATGATAGAATCTCAAAAAAGATTGAACGTACAGCAGGACTAATGCAACCGAAAAGTACAGGACCTTGCTCTTCTAAAAAACCTTTCAATTGAGGCAAAACAAAAAGCGCCGAATAAATCCGACGCTTTTTAACCAAATATAAGAGAGAAAAAAAATTAATTTAGAAAGAGAATCTTAATGTTGCGCCGTAAGTTCTTGGGTCGCCGAGTACACCTGCATATAAGCCGGAGTTACCTGCGGCTGCTTGCAACTGCTCGTAGTAATTCTTGTTTCCAATGTTTCTGCTCCAAACGAATGCAGAGAATTTTTCGGACCTAAAACCTAATCTGGCATTAAATAACGAATAACCTGCAACATTTAAAACAGCTGATGGTGTAGCATTCGAAGAATAATCAGAACGGTAACTTGCATCGCCAGCAATGAAATAGCGACCAGGTTTTGTAGCTAAACTTCCCGCAGTGCTTAATTCTGCTCCGCCTGAAATGTTCCATTTAGAAATACCTGGCAAACGTCCGCCAGAGGCATCTTTAAATGCCACTTGCGTGGCTACACCATTAATTGTTTCTGTATGTCCTGTTTCTTCTAGCGGCAAAGGTGCATTTGTAAACGTTACATATTTGCCATCTAAATAAGAAAGCGCAGCGTTCAACGATAAAAATCTTTCTAATTGATAAGTTCCGTCAATTTCCAAACCCCTTACTTTAACTTTTTCTGCATTGGCTAAATAGCCTCTATTTACACCCAATTGTGGCGATTGAACATTCGTTTGGTAATCTTTAATATCGGTATTAAAAGCCGTGATGTTCAATATTGCACCTTTGAAAGGTTTTGTTTTAACACCTAATTCATAATGCTCAACATATTCTGGTTTTACTACCGCTAAAGATAAATCTGCCTGTCCGTTTGCTAAAGTTGGCAAACCACCAACATTCACACCTACGGGCTTGTAGGCCGTAGAAAAAGTTCCGTAAAGATTTAACTTAGGCGTTGGACGGTAAGAAACCGTAAAATTTCCTGATAAATTATTGTTATCTACGTTAGTTGCAAATTGTTGATTCGCATAAACAGCTGCTTTTAGTGCAAGCAAGGCAGCATCTGTTGTTTGCAAACCGCCATAGGTTGCCCTATCATAATCCACATCCTTTTTATCATAAGTGTATCTTAAACCGGGTAAAACGTGAAGATTTTTAAGAACTTCCCAATCTACCTGACCGAAAACAGCCGCACTTAATGATTTGATTGTAGAGTTAGTTTTGATACCAAAACCATCTAACAAACCTGGAGTAGAATATAATGCCTGAGCTCCTGTTGCACTCGTTTGCACGAAACGCCATTGGTCTTTACCTACCTCTTCGGTTTGGTCGAGTCCTTGCAAATTCTGACCAAGTACGAACACGCCAACAACCCCACTTAATTTTTCGGTGATATTACCAGCATATCTAATCTCCTGCGAATATTGGTCGTGGCGGGAGTTACCCTGCGATTTTGTTAAAGCCGCTAACTCAGAGAAATCTCTGTCGTTTGTCGGGTCCCAATTCCAGAATCTCCATGCCGTTGTTGAAGTTAAAGTTCCATTTCCAATTTTATAATCAACATTTACCGAAACGCCACCAATAGATTGATTATGCCTCCATGGTGTGTTAGTATTGATTTCTCTTGCAAACGGGTCGATGTTTGGTTGTTGATAACCTAAAGCGGAAACAATAGTTGAGTATTGGCGATAAGCACTTCTTTCCGTTTGAGTTACACCAGCGATTACCAACGGATAACCTGCAGGATGTTGCACACTCACATCGCCACTTAATAGAATCTGCAATCTATCTGATGGTGTATAATGCAACTGCCCTTTGAAACCAAGATTGTTTTGTCCGCTATATTTGCGCTCTTCTCTGGTGTTCCAGATTGTTCCATCGCGTTGCGTTCCTGATAAGGAGATTTTTGCCGCAAGGTTTTTCGCTAAGCCACCCGAGACAGATGCTTTAGCCTGAAGAAAATTATAATTGCCTACACTCATTTCTACTTTTGCAGTTGGTGTTTGCGTGGGTTTAGTTGTGATAATGTTAAATGCACCAGCAGTGGTGTTCTTGCCAAATAATGTTCCTTGCGGACCGCGGATAACTTCTATTCGTTCAATATCAAGGAAATCGGTAGAGGTTGCAGCAGGACGGGCATGATAAACGCCATCTACATAAAAACCAACTCCGGGGTCGATACCATCGTTAGTTAAACCAAAAGTTGAACCCAAACCACGGATGTTAAGCGTGGTATTACGAGCATTTGAAGCATATAGTTGAACGGATGGTACTAATTCCTTTAAACGGTTTACATTAAAAGCGC
Source organism: Pedobacter frigidisoli (assembly GCF_004331675.1). Taxonomy (GTDB): domain Bacteria; phylum Bacteroidota; class Bacteroidia; order Sphingobacteriales; family Sphingobacteriaceae; genus Pedobacter; species Pedobacter frigidisoli. Next base: position 224,607 of record NZ_SJSN01000006.1, read on the forward strand.
CAGCATTTTCTGCTGCTTGTCCGCCAATAACTGTGATTGGGATTGGCACATCCTGTAAAACTTCAGAACGTCTTCTTGAGGTTACTACGATTTCATCAAGCTGAGTATCTTCCACTAAATTGAGCTCGATTGGGGTTTCCTGTAATTTCAGAATCTGAAAATCCTGAGGTTTATAGCCAACATAACTGATACGGATATAAAAAGGAGGTTGTTGTTTGGCATCGATAGTAAAAGAACCGCTAGCATCACTGGTTATTACAATATTTGTACCTCTTACGCTTATTGTTGCGCCGGGTATTGTGGTATTGTTTGCACCTTTTACTACACCAGTCACCGTATTTTGAGCGAATAATGCACCGGCTGAAAGTATTAAAGAAAATAAAATAAGTAAACTTTGTTTCATGATTGTATTAATGTGTTTGGGTTAGATTTTTAATTATATCCTCGTTCGGAATGGCTTTAAATTATTGTTTGAGTGACAACAACAGCATGTTTTCTTATTCATATTGATTTGCTTCATGATTAATTATATAAATCCTATAGATTTAGTCGACAAATATATTAAAAAAAAGTATTTGCCAAATTTTATTTTGTGAAAAAATTAAAATGATAGAAAGCCATGGTATAAATACCCATTTTTATTATATTTGCGCATCACTCCCTATTGACGCTCATATCCCATAAATCGAAAGTTTTAGATTTTTATTTTCATGGGAAAGTTCTGTGCTCTTTTTTTTATTTTTTGTTTTGTTTTTGTTGATGCCTTTTCACAAATTGGCTGTGCAGTTGGGGGAACACTATACACCTCACGAAGAGGTATGAGTAGAAATTTTGATGATACACCAAGTCAAACACTAGCTTTAGGATGTTATTTTACATATACTTCGGGGAGTAATAACTGCACGGTAAAAAGTTCACCTGACTTACCTGGCTTCTTAGTTGATTCGATCGAATGCCCTATTGACGAAAGCTATGCATTACTTGGCTTTGGAATATTAATCTCTGTTGTATCGCTAAAAAAAAATAAAATCATCCAAGCGGAAGTCATCAAAAATTTGACCTTAATTAATACTTTATTACTATCAATCCTATCGGTTGGTGTCTCACCGACCGACTATTTGCCTTTTATTTTTTTAAAACTCGAGAAATAGATAAGACACAATTCATCAAAATAGTCTTTCACGCCTAGGCGGAAATCTTTAAGCGGTTTTTCAAAAACCCAAAGTTTCAAGATTCCCTATCAAGAAAGGAACGACGAGGTGTATATCTTTCCAGTGTTCAAGACAAATAATAAAAAAACAGGGCTATCGTAAACAATGCCCTGCTTTTCTATTTAATAAGATTGCTTCGTGCCTCGCAATGACGATGGAGCAAAGGCCTATCTCGTATAATTCGGAGCTTCTTTAGTAATTGTAATATCATGCGGATGACTTTCACGCATACCCGCAGCCGTGATTTGTACAAATTGTGCTTCTTGTAAAGCTTCGATATTTGCTGCACCACAATAGCCCATACTTGCTCTTAAACCGCCAATGTATTGGTACATTACTTCTGCTAAAGTACCTTTAAAAGGTACACGACCAACAATTCCCTCTGGAACTAATTTCTTGATATCATCTTCTACATCCTGGAAATAACGGTCTTTAGAACCTTGCTCCATTGCTTCGATAGAACCCATTCCACGGTAAGATTTAAACTTACGTCCTTCGTAGATAATGGTTTCGCCTGGTGATTCTTCAACTCCTGCGAATAATGAACCTGCCATAACCGTGCTTGCGCCAGATGCAATTGCTTTTGCGATATCGCCTGTGTGTTTAATACCACCATCGGCAATAACCGGAACGCCCGTACCTTTTAATGCTTTGGCACATTCGTAAACGGCATATAATTGAGGAACACCAACACCAGCGATAATTCTGGTGGTACAAATTGAACCCGGACCAATACCAACCTTAACCGCATCCGCACCTGCATCTGCTAAAAATTTAGCAGCGGCACCAGTTGCGATGTTACCAACAATCACTTGTAAATCAGGATATTTTGCTTTAACTTCTTTTAATTTATCAACCACACCTTTAGAGTGTCCGTGAGCAGTATCGATTGTAATCACATCCACTCCTGCATGAACCAAAGCATCCACACGTTGAAGTGTATCTGCAGTTACACCAACTGCAGCACCAACGCGTAAACGACCACGTTCATCTTTACAAGCTGCCGGATAATCCTTAACTTTTGAAATATCCTTGAAAGTAATTAATCCACTTAAATAGCCATCCTTGCTAACTACAGGCAATTTTTCGATTTTATAATTTTGGAGAATTTCTTCTGCTTGAACTAGTGTTGTTCCCTCAGGTGCTATGATTAAATTTTCTTTCGTCATTACCTCCACAATCGGCCTTTTCATATCCTTTTGGAAACGTAAATCGCGATTGGTAATAATACCTACTAATTTATTGTCGCTGCTAACCACTGGAATACCACCAATTTTATGCTCTTTCATTATCTTGAAAGCATCGGCAACAACAGCAGTTTCTAATAAAGTAACGGGGTCCTGAATCATTCCGCTTTCCGAACGTTTCACTTTACGAACTTCTTCTGCTTGTCTGTCGATCGTCATGTTTTTGTGCAGCATACCAATACCGCCGTTTTGCGCAATGGCAATGGCAAGTTCAGCTTCTGTTACCGTATCCATAGCAGCAGAAATCAACGGAACGTTAAGCTTAATTTTTTTTGTTAAGAAAGTGGCTGTATTTACATCACGGGGCAGAATTTCCGAATATGCGGGTACTAAAAGTACGTCGTCATAAGTTAAACCTGTAGCAATAAATTTTGTGGAGTCGAGTTGCATAGCAAATAAATTACGATTTATTATTTGCCAGGCAAAGATACAATAAAACCAGGGAAATAAAAGTGCAAAGCTGAATATGCTTAAATATTAATGTTAGCTGACAAAAAGAAATTTTATTTAGAAGATTCTTGATTCAAGCAAAGCTTAACTATTATTGCGGTATTAAAAACTAAAAACATGATCAGTGAAAACATATACTTCGATGGAAATGTAAAATCCTTAGGCTACGAAACTGTTGAGGGGAAATCTACCATAGGCATTATTAATCCTGGTGAATATGAATTCGGCACAGCCCAAAAAGAAATTATGAATATTGTTGAGGGAGAATTATCTGCCATGCTGCCCAACCAAAAAGAATGGCAAATATTTTCTGCCGGAACCAGCTTTGAAGTGCCGGCCAACTCATCTTTCAAAGTAAAAAAAGAAATCCAGACGGCATATCTTTGTCAGTACAGATAAAAAAAACGAGCAGAAAATATCTTTCTGCTCGTTTAAATATTAATTGCAATTTGAAACTACTTCTTCCCTACCACAACTTCAGTAAAATCATCAACTGCTAAATATTTATGAGCGAGATCCTTTATTTCTTCAGCAGTAATTGTTTTTACCTTTTGGATATAGTTGGAATAATAATCGTAGTCTAAACCTGCGAAATAAATATTCTTAAATTTATCGGCATGGGAGAATACATTTTCCAAGCTTCCCAACATCGAGCCTAACATATAATTTCTGACCAGATTTAATTCTTCCTCACCAACCAATTCATTTTTCAACAAATCAATTTCCTTATAAATTTCTACCAAGGCAGCAGCGCAAACATCGGCACCAACTTCGGTGGCAATGTATAAATAGCCAGCATTTTGCAGCGAGGAAATTCCAGATCCGATTCCATAAGTGTAACCCTTATCTTCACGGATATTGTTCATCAATCTCGAGCCAAAATAACCACCCAAAAGCGTATTTAAAATCTGCAGGCCAGGAAAATCCTTATGCTTACGATTAACTGCAATTTTCCCCATTCTTATTGCAGATTGAAGTGCTTCGGGTTTTTCCTTGTAAACAAATTGCTGTGGCGTAGGCGAAAAACTAAAACTGTTTTTTACTGAAGTGCTTTTCTCCCAGTTTTTACCGAACTCTTCATTTAATAACTCAAAACTATCATCCTCAAACTTTCCAGAAACCACAATGGTACAGTTGTTTGGTGCATAAGCTGCTTTAAAATAAGCTACTAAATCATCACGCTTTAAAGCATCGTAATGTTTTGCCTGAATATCAACTCCGTAAGCGGTGTTACCAAATAAAGCATGCGCAAACTCTTTTCGAGCAAGAATATCGTTCTTTTTTAAGTTTACCTGTAACTTTTGTTTTTGATTCTGGATGTAAATGTCTAGCTCTTCCTGTGGGATTTGGCTGTTGGATAAAACATCTTTAACGATTGGTAAAACCGATGCCAAATGTTTATTCAAAGTATATAGCGTAACCGAGGATTGATCTTGTGCATATTCAGTTTGAAAAAACGCACCATAAAAATCGATTTGCTCTGCAATCTGCTTTGAGGTTAATTTAATGGTCCCGCTGTTTAACAGTGCACTAACCGCAATGGCTTGTAAGGGTTTTTCGAGATCCCAATTTACATTATCGAAAATAAATTCGATGCGCACCAAATCTTGTTCACCAGAATAAATGGTAAAAACCGGAACGCCATTGGTTAATGTCTTTTTATCGGGATGAATAAAATTTATGGTGGAAACCTGCTTAAAATCAGGTGCCTGTTGTCTATTGAGCATTTTCTTCGGTTAAATAATACAATGTTGATGATGAATTTTGGCTGAAAGTTTCATTAGAAATCCTTTTAATATCTTCAGCCGTCACTTTTAAAAATTCTTCAGCTTCCTGATTTAGCAATTGTGCATCACCCAATAATTCGTAATAAGCTAAATTCATAGCCTTATCCAGTAAACTCATTTCTGAAAAAACGAGAACAGATTCTACCTTATTTTTCACTTTCGTAAGTTCGTTATCCGTTACTAATACTGATTTTAATTTATCCAACTCCGCCCAAATTGCCTTTTCTGCAGCTTCTATTGTTATACCCTCAACCAGTTTTCCTTCTATAATAAATAAGCCTGGATCTAAACTACTCGATATGTAAGCATTAATATCGCTGAATAATTTTTGCTCTTTCAACAGACTGTTATGTAATCTGGATGATTTTCCGCTAGATAAAATATCCGACAGTAAATCAAATGCATAATAATCAGAACTTAATCTCCCTGGCATTTTAAAGGCTACATAAATCGCATTTAAGGGCACATTTGCTTTAATTGTTTCTTCACGTGCCTCAGTTTGCGGCTCTTCCTGCACCAAATCTCTTACGTATTTATCTCCTGCGGGAATTGGCTCGAACCACTTTTCGGCAAGTTTTTTAACAGCCTCCGTATTCACATTGCCACCAACAACCAAAATTGCATTCTGTGGCGTATAATGTTTCTTAAAAAACGCCTTTACATCACCCATGGTAGCATGTTCAATGTGAGAAAGTTCCTTACCGATGGTTGCCCAACGATAGGAATGCTTTTTATAAGCCAGCGGGCGTAATTTTAGCCAAACATCGCCATAAGGCTGATTAAGGTAACGTTGCTTAAACTCTTCGCTCACCACATTTCTTTGTGTATCCAAACTTTTCTCTGAGAAAGCCAAACTTAACATGCGATCGCTTTCCAACCAGAATGCAGTTTCGATATTTTCTGCCGGCAAAGTGATGTAATAGTTAGTAATATCATTGCTTGTGAAAGCATTGTTCTCTCCTCCTACACGTTGCAAAGGTTCATCATAATTGGGAACATTTACAGATCCGCCGAACATTAAATGCTCAAACAAATGCGCAAAACCTGTTTTTTCTGGGTCCTCATCGCGAGCACCAACATCATATAAAATATTTAAAACCGCCATTGGAGTTGTTGCATCTTCATGCACCAAAACCTTTAATCCATTGGCAAGTGTAAAACGATTAAAATCTACCATATTATTTTTTAGAACCGTAAAGATATTATTTTAAGGGATAAGGTACGATGGAAAATGTAAGATGTAAGAAACAAATTTAATGGGATTTGGGATAGTTTATTTTGAACTGTAATTGTTTGACCAAAGACTGACGACTTTAGACTTTGGACTTAGGACTTTTACCTATATTTGTACTATGAATACAGCCGATTTACTGCAACGGGCACTACATTTCGAATTTTTAACTCAAGAAGAAGGCGTTTATCTTTATCATAATGCCGACACAGCATCGCTGATGTTTGTAGCCAATGAATTGCGCAAAATTCAGGTCCCGAGCGGCAAAGTGACTTGGCAGATCGATCGTAATGTAAACACAACCAATGTTTGTATTGCGAACTGTAAATTCTGTAATTTCTTCCGCAGACCTGGCCACGACGAAAGCTATATTACTGATATTGAAACTTATAAAGTTAAAATTGAAGAAACTTTTCGTTTAGGTGGCGATCAACTATTATTACAAGGTGGTCATCACCCAGATTTAGGTTTAGCTTTTTATGCTGATCTTTTCAGAAAACTAAAAGAATTATATCCCGATTTAAAGCTTCACGCTTTAGGTCCGCCAGAAATTGCGCACGTTGCAAAACTAGAAGGCATTAGCCATACCGAAGTTTTAAAAGCACTAAAAGAGGCCGGAATGGATTCACTTCCAGGAGCTGGTGCAGAAATTCTGAATGACCGTGTAAGAAGATTGATCTCCAAAGGAAAATGTGGCGGACAAGAATGGCTCGATGTGATGCGGGCTTGCCATCAATTGGACATCACTACTTCGGCAACGATGATGTTTGGTCACGTAGAAACCATTGAAGAACGTTTTGAACATTTGGTTTGGATTAGACAGGTTCAGAGCGAAAAACCAGCAGATGCAAATGGATTCCTTGCCTTTATTCCTTGGCCTTTTCAAGATGATGGAACTTTGTTAAAAAGATTAAGAGGCATAACAAATGATGTTACTGCTGATGAATATATCCGAATGATTGCCTTGAGCCGCATTATGTTGCCCAATATTAAAAACATTCAGGCCAGTTGGTTAACGGTTGGTAAAGCAACTGCACAATTGTGTTTACATGCAGGTGCAAACGATTTTGGCTCGATCATGATTGAAGAAAACGTAGTTTCGGCAGCTGGTGCGCCACACCGTTTTACGGCAAATGGCATTCAGCAATCTATTAAAGCTGCCGGTTTTGAGCCACAACTCCGTGGCCAAAAATATAATTACCGAAGCCTGCCAGAACACTTAGAAGAACAGGTGATAACTTATTAATGAAATCAGTCATCCGATGAACCTGAACAATTTGCAGATATTCATTGGATGATTGTTTTTAAAGATTAGGAATTATCTAAAAACGGTCATCACCATAAATCCAATTCTGGGTATTAATAGCAGGAAGGATGCTGAAATAAATTCAGCATGACGAACTGGCTAGCATATCGCTCTAAGAGCAAGTATCACATAAAATAATAATCGAAATCATATTCGTCTCAGGAAAGTTTAGATAGTCAACGGATGACTGATAAAATATTTAAGCACCCAGCCGAAAATATTTCTTCCAATTGCCCACCTAAACCCGATATACGTGGAAAGCCACCGATTTTTCTTCGGTGCTTGGAACATTAGCGGGAAGAAACTCAAACAAGTATTACTTCAATTGCTTTCCACAAAAACTTAGTTATGATAGAAAGTCCCGTTTGAATTTAGGTATTCGATGAACTTTTTTCACAATAAACCTTGCAGGTTTTTAAAACCTAAGAGGTTTGGACGAACTAATGTCCCTCATCATTCATGGTATCGCTATAAGGATTTGCATGGGAATAATCGACAGCCGAAACTTTGTAATCTGTTGGTGCAAAGCTTTTCGAACTGCTCAGGGCCATGCCCAATTCGAAACGGGTTGGATAGGGCGTTTGCAATAAACTACCTGCAGGGATGTATGGAAAACTTTCTAAGTAGGTTTGCATTACACTCGGACTAACCCTTCTATTAATATAAGCCCTACTTAACTGACTAGTTTCTTTTAAACCTGCAGCGCCCAACAACTCTACCGCACTGGCCACAGTTAAATTATGGAAGTTTTTAACCCTTACCGTTTTATCTCCAACAACCAAACCTTTCATTAAACTCTGGTCTTGTGTAGCCACACCTGTAGGGCAAGTATTGCTGTTGCATTCCAGCGCTTGGATACAGCCCAAAGCGAACATCATTCCGCGGGCTGCATTACACATATCTGCTCCCAATGAAATATTTTTAACTAAATCAAAGCCCGTAGCAACCTTACCAGAGGCAATAATTTTAATATGTTTTTTAAGATCGAAACCATTTAAAACATCATACACAAACGCAACACCCTCACGCAGTGGCATACCTACAGAATTCGAAAACTCTTGAGGTGCTGCACCTGTTCCACCCTCGCCACCATCTACAGTAATAAAATCTGGATAGATTCCAGTTTCAATCATCGCTTTGCAAATGGCGTAAAACTCACTCTTACGACCAATACATAGTTTGAAACCCACAGGTTTACCATCAGATAAATCTCTTAAACTTTTAACAAACTCTAATAAGCCAATTGGCGAGTTGAAAGCTGAATGTGAAGGTGGAGAAAGTACGTCTTTACCCTCGGGCACTAAACGAATTCTTGCAACTTCGGCAGTTACTTTTTTGGCTGGCAACATACCGCCATGACCAGGTTTTGCTCCTTGAGACAATTTAATCTCGATCATTTTTACTTGATCAGTTTTCGCTCTCTCCGCGTAAGCATCATAATTGAAAGTTCCATCATCGTTACGGCAACCGAAATAACCTGTACCAATTTGCCAAATTAAATCGCCACTCGGCTGACGGTGATAATCACTTATTCCGCCTTCTCCCGTATTGTGAGCGAAGTTTCCCATTTTAGCACCACCGTTTAATGCCAAAATTGCATTCTGACTTAACGAACCAAAGCTCATGGCAGATATATTATAAATACTTGCCGAATATGGCTTTTTACAATCTGGGCCACCAACTAAAACACGTGGATCGAGATTTAATTCGTGATGGGAAATTGCCGCAATGCTATGACTTAACCACTCGTAACCATTTTCGTAAACGTTCAGTTGGGTTCCAAATGGAATAGTGTCGTTATCTTTTTTAGCTCGTTGATAAATTAAAGATCGGTTTAAGCGGTTATATGGCGTTCCGTTGGTATCGCTTTCTACAAAATATTGATAAACCTTTGGCCTTAATTCTTCCATAAAGTATCTTAATCGGCCAAAAACAGGATAATTTCTTACAATACTATGTTTTGGTTGATATAAATCGTAAACCCCAAGGATTACAAAAGGACCTGTGAAAAGGAATGTCCACCATAAAAAAGGATGGTATAAGCCCAGCATAATGGTTAGGGCAATTAAAAATGCGGCAATCGCGACGAAAGCTTTTCTCATGTTTTGTTATATTAAGTATGGTACCTACACTGTAGAATAATTATTGCTGAATTTTCTACTTTGTAAACCAATCGATGTTCTAAGTTTATTCTGCGAGACCACCAACCAGAAAATTGGTGTTTTAATGGCTCTGGTTTTCCTATTCCCTCAAAAGGAGTTCGCTCAATTTCTTTTATCAGGGCGTTTATTTTCTTGAGGATCGATTTATCCACATCCTGCCAATAGAGATAATCTTCCCTTGCACCCTCAAGAAATAATTTATTCATTCTCAACTAAGTCTTGCGCCTTTGCCAAACCTTTTTCATAATCGTTTAAGCCTTTTTCCAAACGAAGCGCATTTTTCGGGCTTTTTAACAAATAAAAAGTTTCCATCATGCTATCATAGTCAGCTTTCGAAAGCACTACAACATCTTCTCCCTTTGCACGGGTAACAAATAATGGGGTATGATTGGAAAAAACCTTATCCAAATAAGACTTTAAACTCTGCCTAAAAGAGGTGTAATTAGTAATTTCCATTCTATTGAATTAAGTCTCAAAGTTAAAAATAAAAAAATAACTGTACAATTATTTGTACATATTTAAAATCTTTATCATTAATAATTACTTTTAAACAACCAACCCATTAAATTGTTATTTTTACGCTATGCTTATCAAGATCTATCCAGAAAACCCAAACGAAAAGGCCATTGAACAGGTTGTAGAGATACTAAAAAAAGGCGGAATTATAATTTATCCTACTGATACCGTATATGGTTTGGGTTGCGATATTACCAATCCAAAGGCCATCGAAAAAATCGCTCGCATTCGGGGCATCAAACCAGAAAAGGCTAACTTTTCTTTTATTTGTCACGATTTAAAACACATTTCCGATTATATTAAACCGATCGACAATACCACTTTTAGGGTTTTGAAAAAAGCTTTACCTGGCCCTTTTACCTTTATTTTTAATGCCAATAACAACGTACCTAAATTACTAAGCTCGAATAAAAAAACAGTTGGTATTCGTGTGCCAGATAATAATATCGCCCGTTGTATTGTAAAGGAATTGGGTAATCCTATTTTATCAACTTCAATTAAGGATGATGATGATGTAATCGAATACTCAACGGATCCAGAATTGATACACGAGAAATATGAAAATTTGGTTGATTTGGTTATTGATGGTGGTTATGGAGATAATGAAGCATCGACAGTTATTGATTGTACCACCGGCGAATTTGAAGTAATCCGGGAGGGAAAAGGAAATATAGAGGATTTTTTATAGGATTTACCTTATAATTATTCTTAAAAACGCTAGACAACGCATTCATCATCATAAAATTATTCAATATTAGATTTATTTCTCCACAATCGTTAGAATTAACATTAAGTTAATCTGATAATAAGGCTTTTGCATATACATTTGTTGTAAACAAAACAAACTATATGAAAAGACCTTTACTTCTCATTTTATTTTTCCTCTTTTCTCTTCCAATTTTCGCTCAGGTAACGTTAACTACATCGCCTTATGCCGAAAATTTTAATGGAATTGGAACAGGATTGCCAACAGGCTTTACGGTAAGAACAGGTGCAAGCGCAACAACTTTAGGTGCAACAGCAATATTAACAACTGCGGCAACGGCCTGGAACAACACTAGCGGCGCATTTAAAAACTTCGCTTCTGCAACTGCAGGTTCTGCGGCTAGCACGGCTACGCAAGCCGCTGCCACTGATAGAGCACTTGGACTTAAACAAACAGGTGCTGTGGGAGATCCAGGTGGTGCTTTTGTATTTCAAATTGATAATACGACTGCCAAAACGGGCTTCAAACTATCTTTCGATTTGCAATCTTTAGATGTTGCGGCGGGTAGAACAACAGGCTGGAGAGTTGATTATGGCTTTGGAGCCACACCAACTTTTACAGATGCTGGCGCTGGAACAACAAATACTTCTACAGTTTTTGCAAACACAACAATTAACGTAGATTTTGGTACTGCATTAGATAATAGCGCAGGTCCAGTTTGGATTCGCGTGGTTGCACTTGTAGCCTCAACAGGTTCTGGAAGCAGACCTACAACAGCTATTGATAACTTCAATTTAACCTTTACATCTGGTGCAACAGCATCGCCAACGTTAACAGCAACACCGAACAGCTTAGATTTTGGAACGCAACTTACCAACACATCTTCAGCAGAAAAAACATTTGTTTTAGGATCAGCTAATTTGAACGCAACAAGTGTTGGCTTAACCACAGCAGCCCCTTTCGCTATTGCTAAAACTTCTGGAGGAACTTTTGCAACCTCCTTAACTTACACCAGTGCAGAACTCACATCGGGAAGTAATACGGTTTACACCAAATTTACGCCCTTAACTACTGGCACTTTAAATGGTTCTATTACTATTTCTGGAGGTGGAGCATCAACTCCGCCGTCAGTAGCTTTAACTGGTATTGGTCAATCTGCTGTTTTAACGGTTGATAAAACCTCACTAGATTTTGGTTCGCAAGTTTCAGGAACAAATTCAACAGCACAAACCTATACGTTAAGTGCAACAGGCTTAACAGACGTAGTCACAGTAGCGACAAATACACCTTTTTACATTTCGAAAGATAATGTAACTTTCAGTACTTCATTAACTTATTCCATTGCAGAATTGGCCACCAGTAAAACAGTTTATGCTCGTTTTACACCCTCAACGGCAACTTCATCAACAGATAATATTAGCATAGCAAGTGCAGGAGCAACTACACAAACCATTGCAGTAACAGGGATTGGTACTACACCGCCAGCGGCCCCAACACATATCGTGATCTCTGAAGTTTATGGTGGCGGAGGAAATTCTGGCGCTACATTCAAGAATGATTTCATCGAATTATATAATCCAGGTAACACTGCTGTAGATTTAACTGGCTGGTCTGTTCAATATTCAAGCGCTGCGGGAACAGGAACATGGGCCAAAACCGATTTAGCCGGAAGTATTCCCGCAAAAAGTTTCTTCTTAATTCAGGCAGCGGCTGGCACGGGCGGAACCGTTAATTTGCCAACACCAGATGTAATTGGAACTTTAGCACTTTCTGGTACAACTGGAAAAATTATTTTAAGCAATTCAAATTCATTGCTAACTGGCGCCAATCCATCTACAGCTGTTGTAGTAGATAAAGTAGGTTTCGGCCCAACTGCTACGGGCTTTGAAACCGCTCCAACTCCTGTAATCTCCAATACAACTTCTATCGAACGTAAGGCAGGCGCAACATCAACTGCTGCAACTTTATCCATTGGTGGCTCAGAAGAATTTAATGGAAACGGATACGATACAGATAACAATAATACCAATTTTGTAGTTACTGCACCAAATCCTCAAAACAGTTTAGTAAAAGAACCCACTGGTGCTAATCACCTTGTAATTTCTGAAGTTTACGGTGGCGGTGGAAACTCTGGTTCGGTTTATAAAAATGACTTTATCGAACTTTACAACCCTACATTAACAGCTGTTAATTTAACAGGTTGGTCGGTTCAATACGCAAGTGCCGCAGGTACTTCATGGCAAATCACACCTTTGAGCGGAACAATCGCACCAAAAAGCTTTTACCTCGTTCAGGAAGCTGCTGGAACTGCGGGCACAACAACCTTGCCTACTGTTGACAAGGCTGGAACCATTGCAATGGCTGCTGGTGCGGGTAAAGTTTTATTGGCAAATGTAGCTACAGCACAAACAGGAACAACGCCAACAGGAACGCAAATTGTAGATTTGGTGGGTTATGGTTTAACTGCAGTAGGTTTTGAAGGAACTGGGCCTGCACCTGTTCCAAGTGCTACATTTTCTGTAGAACGTAAGGCAAGTGCAACTTCTGATGCCACAACACTAGGCATTGGTGGCAGTGAAGAATTTGCAGGAAATGGTTATGATAGCGATGATAACTCCGTAGATTTTGTAAGCAAAGTTGCTAATCCTCAAAATTCTACGGTAACAGAACCGGCATCAACCTCTGGACCTTATTTAGTGACTACGCCAAAAACATTAGTTTTCAGTAATCAGGCGATTAATACTACATCAGCAGCTAAAAGCTATGTTTTATCTGCCGGAAACTTAACCAATACAACTACTCTAACAACAAGTGCACCTTACACTATTTCTAAGGATAACGTTACATTTTCAACAACCATAAATTACACTGCTGCAGATTTGGCAACAAATCAAACTGTTTATGTTAAATTTGGTCCGACAGTAATTGGTAATGCCACAGGCAGTATTTTACACGCAAGTGCTGGTGCAACTTCAGTTTTACTTTCTTTAACTGGACCAGCTGTTGATCCAAACCAAACTGCTTTTACTTTCGAAAACTGTACAACCGTTGGAAGTGCAGCTTTATCTGATGGCTTTTATCAATACAACGTAACTGGCCCTCAAACTTGGGGCTGTACCACAACTTTCGGTCATGATGCTGCTGATCCAACCGGTGTAGCCAGCTTAGGAAATGCATTGCAAATTAATGGTTATTCGAGCGGTAACATCCTGAATGAAGATTGGTTAATCTCTCCAGCTTTAAATATCTCGAGCTTTAATTATGCAATCTTATCTTTCTGGACTCGCTCGGCTTTTGCAGGAGATAAACTTCAATTAAAAATCTCTACAAATTACACGGGCTCGGGCAATCCTGCGCTTGCTACATGGACAAGCATCGATGGTAAATTTCCAGAAACAGGATCGGATAAATGGACTAAATCTGATAACATCGATTTATCAGCATACAAAGCTACTCCAGTTTATGTAGCTATTGTTTATAATTCTACCACATCATCTGCAAGCCGCTGGACGGTTGATGATTTTGCCGTAACCAATTCGAGTACACCACCAGCTGTTGATATAACGACTTCTCCATCAAGCGTGAGCTTTGGTTTTCAGGTAGCAAATTCTACTTCTCCTGCAAGCACATTCGGTTTTTCTGCCGGTAATTTAACTGGCGATGTAACCTTAACTGCTCCTGCTAACTTCACATTATCAAAAACAAGCGGTGGCACTTTTGGCAGCACATTAACTTATGCTAAAACAGATATTAATAATACATCACCAACTGTTTACGCTAAATTTTCTCCAACTACGGTAAATACGAGCTACGCTGGAAATGTATCCATCGCAACAACAGGCTCCGTTAACAAAACTGTTGCCTTTACCGGAAACACATTCGACATTGCCAATACTTTAGAAGTGGTAAACTGGAACATCGAATGGTTTGGTAGTCCTGCTCAAGACCCATCGAACGATATTCTTCAGGCTGCGAATGTTAAAACAGTCATCAACAATTTAAACGCAGATATTTATGGCCTTGCTGAAGTGGTAGATACAACCTTATTCAGAAACACGATTTTACCTGTGGGATACAATGTTTTATTCAGCGAATTTGGTTCTTATGCTGATGATAAAGCTGATGCTGATTATCCTTTAGCACAAAAACTGGCCTTTATGTATCGTACAGATTTAATTAAGCCGATTTCAACTTTAGGAATTTTAAGAGATACTTACAATCCTGCTGTTGCATCTACAAGTGTGGATGGAACTCCATACAAAAACTGGTCGTCGGGTCGTTTCCCTTACATGATGCAGGCCCAGGTAAAAATCAATAATAAGCTAGATACGGTTTATTTTATCGAGATCCACGCAAAGGCAAATACAGGTACTACCGCCGATCAAATTGATTCTTATAATCGTAGAAAAGGTGGAAACAAGCAAATGAAAGATTGGATTGATGCAAATCTTGCTGGTAAAAAAGTAATTATTCTTGGTGATTTTAACGATGTTTTGGATGCTGATAAAACCATTGCGCCAATGCCGGGAACAGGAACTTCTTATTCTGATTTTACGCAGGATGTTGCAAATTATTTCCCTGTAACCTTGCCTTTAAGCTTGACAGGAAAGCAATCGACAGCTGGATTTCCAACCGTTATTGATAACGTCATCATTACGAAAAGCCTTAACCTTAACTACATTCCAGCATCGGCTGAAGTATTAGATGCTGTTAAAAACCTGGTTACCAATTACAGTTCTACAACAACTGATCACTATCCGATTAAATCGAGATATCTATTTGGCAACGGCATTCCTACGATTGATGCAGTAGCAAATCAAGCCGTTTGTTATTCATCGGCCAATCAAACCATTGCGGTAACAGGAATTTCTTCAGGTCCTGAAACCTCACAAACTACTACCCTTTCAATAACTTCTGATAACGCAAACTTGTTCGATGTTTTATCAATCGCAGCAAATGGCACCGATAAAGGAACCATCACTTATCACTTAAAAAACAATGTAAGTGGTGTGGCAAATATTACCGTTACGGTAATGGATAACGGCGGAACAGACTTTGGAGGCGTAAATAAAATCTCTAAAACATTCAAATTAACGGTTACAGCGGCTGCAACAGGAACAATAACTGGAACAACAGCTGTATGTTTAAATGGTACAGCGCCAACCATCACTTTTACGGGTGCAAATGGAATAGCTCCATACACATTTACCTACAACATTAATGGAGGAACAAGTCAAACGATTACTACAGCCGGAACAAATTCTACAGTAACAGTTACTGCTCCAGCTACGGTTGCAGGCACTTTTACTTACAACTTAGTGAATGTTAAGGATGCAAACTGCGGCCAGCCACAAACTGGAACAGCAACGGTAACAGTTAGGGCTTTAGCAACTGCAAGCATTTCTGGTTCAACAGCCATTCCGCAAAACGGTACTGCTCCAGTAATTACTTTTACCGGCGCAAACGGAACTGCTCCATATACTTTCACCTACAATATCAATGGTGGAACAGGCAGAACAGTAACTTCAACGGGAAATACGGCAACAGTTTCTGTACCAACTACAGCTGTAGGAACGTTCGTTTATAATCTTATAAGCGTTGCTGATGTAAATTGCGGTCAGGCGCAAACAGGTTCGGCAACTGTATTGGTTCGTCCATTACCAGTAGCAACCATCGCAGGAACAACTTCAGTTTGTATTTTCAGCACATCGCCTGCGGTTACTTTTACAGGCTCGGTTGGAACAGCGCCTTACACTTTTACTTACACGGTAAATGGAAGTAGCAACAGAACGGTTACCACAAATTCAACAACAGCAACAGTTAGTGCCCCAACTGGAACAGCTGGAACTTTTACTTATACATTAGTCAGCGTTGCCGATGCTTATGCAAATCAATTGCAAACTGGAGCAGCTACGGTTACGGTAAATCCGTTACCTATCGTTTCCATCAGCAGCAATAAAGGCGTATCTATTTCAAAAGGCGACGCAATTATCTTATCAGCAACTGGCGGTACACAATACAGCTGGACAGGTGCAGAAATTACTGGCGGACAAACAACTGCGGCAGCAATCATTAGACCAAAACAAAGCGGAACCTACAAAGTAACGGTTACCAATGCAAGTGGCTGTGTAAGCGATCAATCCATCACCATTACGGTTATTGATGATTATAAATTAGAGGCAAGCACGGTAGTTACGCCAAATGGCGATGGTTATAATGATAAGTTCATCATCAAAAACATCGATTATTATCCTAACAATACTTTGAAGATTTTTGATAAGGCGGGTCGAATTTTGTACACGAAACATACCTACGCCAACGATTGGGATGGAACTGTAAATGGTAGTCCACTTTCTGAGGGAACCTACTACTACATTATCGATTTGGGAACAGGCATCGGTACTTTCAAAGGATTCATTAACATCATTAGAGACTAATTACAGACATGAAAGCAATTACAAAAAACATAAAGCAAATGCGTCGCGTAACGTTTCTATTTGCAGCAAGCACCCTATTTTTTAATACGGCAAAAGCACAGATTCTGCCTTTAAATGCGCAATATTTTCAGAACCGATATTTAATTAATCCATCAATGGCGGGTATTAATGAGGGTTTTAACATCAATGGAAGTTTTCGTAAGCAGTGGTCTAATATTCCGGGCGCACCGATTACCCAAAGCGTAACCTTAGATCAACAAGTAAACAAAGTGGGCTGGGGTGTAAATATTTACAACGAGAAATCGGGAGGAATTCAGCGCACCAAAGCCGTTGGAACATTTGCTTACCATTTACCTTTAAGTGATGATGACCAGAAGTTAAACTTCGGTATTTCATTTGGCGCTAGTCAGGATAAATTGGATCTAAGCAGTGTTAGAAATAGCGATTTGAACGACCCATCTATCGCCCGTTTTAACGACAGAGGTTATTATTTAGATGGTGATTTCGGTGTTTCTTATACTTCAAAAGGCTTAACCGTTGAGGGAGCTGTTCCAAACATGCGCTCAGTTTTCAGAAAAGATGATTTAAACTTTGCTGATAAACCTACATTTTATTCTGCTGTAGGTTATAAATTTAATTTAGGAACGGGAATTAATGGAATCAGTTTAGAGCCTAAAGGTGTTTTCAGGGGAATTAAAAATTATAAAAACCTTTGGGATGCTGGTGTAAATGCAAATTTCGCAAACGATAAATTATATGTGATGGCAATGTACCACAATACACAAAACGCAACAGTGGGTTTCGGAATGAACTATAAATCAACATTGTATTTTATGGCCTATTACAATACGGCAACATCTGCAATTGCAGGTTACACCGATGGCGATTTTGAAGTAAATATTAGGGTTAATATTGGGAAGAAACCATAACATGTCGTCATGCTGAACTTGTTTCAGAATCTTAGCTGTAAAAGTTTAGCCACAGATTCCATTCAGCGTCTTTCTGAACTTGATTCAGAATATTTTTGAAAGAAACAATAAATCAATAGCCGCAGATTCGCAGATTTTAAATCTATGAATTTGTGGCTTTTTTGCTTTCCGAGTTTTAATTGCCACAGAAGCTCAGAATACACAGAAAGTAACCTTTAGCTATAGCATTAAACCTCTATCCGCCTATCGGCACCTTTCTCCTTTAAGAGAAAGGGCTTGTAACAAAAACTTACTACTCCTTGCAATTTCCAACTTGCTATTCCGCCCTGCAATCCAGCCTAGAAACTGATGGCAGGAGAAAACGTCAAAGCTTTCGCAGAAAAAATTCAAAACACCAAATCCAAGGCATCGCGTACTCTGCGATTCTTCATCGCAGCTTGTGATGCCGCAATAAAAGCTTTGACGAATTTATCCAACATCAGTACCAAGACTTGGGTTTTTGGTTACTTTTGGGCTAAGCCAAAAGTGACTAAGCCCGCCGGCTAGGAGGCTCCAAAACATCCTTTTAACAACCCAAAAAAACATTTCTCAGCAAGCCAGTCTAGCGAAAAAACCTCTATCCGCCTATCGGCACCTTTCTCCTTTAAGAGAAAGAGCTTGTAACAAAAACTTACTACTCCTTGCAATTTCCACCTTACTATCCAGCTTAGTATATAATCTTAAAAATTACATTTATATTAATCTGCGAATCTGCGGCCAACTTTTTCTTATTTTTACCTCATGCCAAAACTCATCAACCTCGAAGTATTTCAACGTTTCTTTAAATCCGGACAAGTTGGAGGCTTTCTACTTCTCATCTGCGTGGCCATCTCCCTCCTCATAGCAAACACCGCATCAAAGGAAAGCTTTGAAGCTTTTTTAGAAACGAAACTTGGATTTGGCTCAGTTAACTACACCGTATTGGCATGGATTAATGATGCCTTTATGGCGATATTCTTCTTACTGGTCGGACTAGAAATAAAACGTGAATTAGTCGAGGGTGAATTATCGTCAGTTAAAAGCGCTGCTCTCCCGGTAATCGCCGCTTTGGGTGGAATGCTTATTCCGGCATTAATCTATACCCTCTTTAACAAAGGAACAGATACCGCTGGCGGTTGGGGAATCCCGATGGCGACTGACATTGCTTTTGCTTTGGCCATTATTGCCATGCTCGGTAAAAGTGTTCCAACTAGTTTAAAGATCTTTTTAGCGGCTCTGGCCATTGTTGATGATTTAGGTGCAATCCTTGTTATCGCCATTTTCTACACCAACCAAATTCATTTTGAATACTTAGCGATGGCGGGCGGGATTTTAGTTTTATTGAGCTTGATGAACTATTTCGGCGTAAAGAATTTAATATTCTATTTAATCCCAGGTATATTCCTTTGGTACTTCATTCATCATTCGGGCATTCACGCCACCATTGCAGGTGTGCTTTTGGCTTTCACCATACCTACAAATGAAACCGATGTTTTATCTCCTCTGGAGAAATTAGAACACGCTTTAACCGTTCCTGTAAACTATTTAATTATGCCAATTTTCGCCTTGGCGAATACCAATATCACCTTTCAAAAAGAAATGATTTCGGGTTTAATTTCTCCTTTGGGCTTGGGAATTATCGTAGGCTTATTTGTAGGAAAAACCATTGGCGTTACTTCCTTTAGCTGGCTAGCTGTGAAACTCAAATGGGCCGATTTACCAACTGGTGCCGGCTGGAAACATGTTATAGGTTTGGGTATGTTAGCAGGCATCGGTTTTACGATGTCGATATTTATTGCTTTGTTATCTTTCAGCGATGTGCTGCATGTTTCAGAGGCGAAGTTTGCGATATTAACGGCTTCGGTATTATCGGGTGTGGTGGGTTTTGTGTTTTTGAAATCGCTGAGGAATTAAGTTTAGTACATAGGAAACAGAGGCTATCAAAGAGCGTACGGAATTTTATACCAAGTAACTCCAATATTTCGAGTAAATGAGGTTTTCAGTAAACTGAATTTAAAAAAATCTTATTAGCTAACAGTTGTATAAATAAAAAACCCGAGGCTTGCTCGGGTTATAAATGTTTTTATAGTGCAGAAATAATGCTTTTTAAAGCATGACCCTCAAAATTATAGGTTATTTTAACTGTAATTTGAACGGGTTATTTACAGAATATTCGCCAAATAATTCTAACAGTTTAACTGTATTTTTACTTTCTGTTGGATGTTTTGCGATGTATTCTTGAACACGTGGCTGCTTAAGTGATGGGATACGGTTAGAAAAAAATGGCCATAGAATTTCAGATTTATATGACTTATCTAAATCCGGAAAATCAATTAGAGGTGTTATTTCATTCTGTTTTTTAAATAACTCTGAATATTCAAATATCCATTTGTTATTAATAAATTTTAAAGAACCCATCTCCAGATCTTGATATTTTAATGCAAAAAGATGACTAGTCTCTTGATGTTCAAGTGAAATTGGATGAGTTGTTTTATTAGAAAATATTTTTTTTAATTTATTTATCATAAGAATTGTTCAAAAGAATTTTGCTTATTTTTTCAAATCTGTTTGTTAAAACATAATCGATAACTTTTATCCTCTCTTTAATAAACAAATTACTAAAGTTTTTGTGTAATTTATTTAAAATTAAATCAAGTTTATTTCTATCTGTCCAAACTTTTATGTGAGCTGCATTGAAGCAACTATTTTGATGTAAATGATTGATTAAATCAAAGTGGTTACACTTCGCATTATTAGGAACGCTAATTTTTGGAACTGAATTTATAACGTATTTAGTGAGTTGTATCTTATCATTACTTGCCAATTCTTTGTACAAAGATATAACTTTTTCATCAGAATAATTCCATAGCAGACCTCTGGCAGTATCATAAATAGGTGAAAAGTAAGGCTTATGGTGGTTTTTAATGTGCGAAATTACACCCCAGTTATAATAATGCCTATCATTATTACCAGAGAGTGCATCGAATAAAATCATGTGCAAAAAGCTGTCTATTATTTCATCTGCATCATCGTGAAAAACTTTTCGAAGTGCAAATAATACATCTTCAATGTTAATCTCGCCTTTAAGCTTGTTATTTCTATCTAGTTCATCAATCCATTCTGTATTAGGTTCATTTAAATAACTGGTTAAAATATTTGCACCATGACTCAATAACTGTTCATCTGAATGGAAGTGCTGACTTAAATACCTAACATAGTCTTCTGCAAAAATTAATTTTGAATTAGCAATCGAAATATCAAAACTCTGGCCTAAAACTGTTAAAAAATGTTCTGTAATACTTTCATTAGGATACCATTTGTGCCCAATTTTCGCAATATATTTTTTCCAGGTTTTAGTGTTACTCTTTTTACCCTCCTTATAAACGTAAAGCCTGATTAAATCTTTTGGTGCATCGCCGCCAACAGTTTCTGATAATACTACTACTTGATGGCTTTTGGCCACATAAAATTGGTTTATTGAGGGAACAAAACCCGACCGCTTTTCAATTTTATAAGAAATTAATTTTTTGCTTTTTTTCAAGTTAAAATCCTTTAAAGTGAATTACGCTATACTTTGATTTAAGCCGTCAATAATCTTGATGATTTTAAAAGCATCCTCATCTTCGAACAAACCTAAGATTCCATTTTGATTAATGTCTGTAAAAGGCCTATCAAACAACATCGATTTATTAATTGTACCATTTTGAGTTAAATAGTCAATCAAGGTATTCATAAAGGTCATTTGCTCTGCTGAAATATTTGGACGATTGATAAAATCGGCAAACATCTCTTTGGCAACACTGGCTTCTAAACCAATAATTGAACGAATAAAAAGCACAAAATTTTCTCCGTTCAAAGCCTCATCAAGATGCGATGCTGCTTCAGGGTCTTCCTCAAACAAAAGGTTCTTAATCTGCGCTAACTCATCACCCGAGATGGGTTGATTATTTTTTATTTTATTAATTACCAAGAATGTTCTATGTTTCCTTATAAAAGATTCAACTCTTGCTTTGTAAGTGGGCAAGCCCTCGTACGGAATCAAAATATCGTGTATTTCAATCTGCCCCGTCAACTCATCAGTAAAATTAGTGTAAACTTGTGGTTGTTTAGGTTTATCCAAAAACTTCATCAATTCTCTTATTTCAATTCGAAAATTTTCTAAAGCCTTTAAATCTATGTTTTGCCAAAAGGTATCATTAAGCGATTTTTTCAGTAAATCTTTCTTAGCCGCAACATGCGGAATGGTCGTTTGCTTTAGTAATTCGTTTGAAGTTGTTTTTACCTGCTGAATCAAATTGGCAATAGATTTGTCTTCATTCAGGTAATAATCCATTATACGGTAGCTAATTACATCGAGTTTTTTGGCATCGAAATCGGGGTCGGCATTTACAATTAACGCTGTAATTGTTTTATCGAGCGAGCGTACTTTATCTTCTGTTAAATTGTTCCAATAATTACGGTCGGAGAAAGCCTTAATTAACCTTAAATAAGGCCTGTTAACGAAACTGTTCTCATCAAGCCTGATAACTTCGGCAAGTAATTCATCTAATAATTGATTTCTGAATTCATTCAACTCATCATCTTCAATTAAACTTTCCAGGCTTACTGCCAGCTTAACTTTTAGCTGAAATATTCTTTGTGTAATTGAAATGGTTGCTCCAGGTTCAATTCCTTTTGGGTTATCGCCAAAAAATTCAATATTCCCGCAATAATCAAAAATGTAAAATTCCTTTTTATCTTTTCCGATATCAAAAACATCGGCACAAAGTCGTGTACCTCTACCCACCATTTGCCAGTATTTGGCACTCGAGCGCACAGGTTTAAAAAATACCAGATTTAAGATTTCAGGCACATCTATACCTGTATCCAACATATCTACCGAAACTACAATTTGAGGAAGTTTATTGGCTTGCTTAAATAAATTAATTGTTTCTTCTGGTTGGTCTGATGAGTGTGTAACCACTTCCAGGAATTTACCTTTTAAGCTCGGGTACATTTTATTAAAGCAAGTTTCGATAAATCTTGCATGGCTTTGATTTTTAGCAAAAATGATGGTTTTGCCAATGGTATCGCCATTATTCACTTTCAGGCCTGTATCCATTAATAGCTGAAGTACCTTATAAACCGTATTCTCGTTAAACAACCATTCGTTTAAAGCTGCCGAATCAACTTCATCAGGAATATTATCCTCATTATCGGCAAAGGTTTCTTCATATTTTAGTTTATCCTCATCAGATAATTCTGCATACTTAATACCTTGCCTCGGAAATTTTAAAGGAACTTTTAAAGCCACGGGAGGCACTAAAAACTTATCATCAACAGCTCGGTTTAGCTCGTAAGAAAATGTTGGCACACCAGTTTCCAGTTCAAAAAGTTCATAAGTATCTTTATGCGTTTCTTCCTTTGGTGTAGCGGTCAAGCCAAGCCTGATGGCATCGAAGTAATTAAAGATAGCTTTATACTTTTGATAAATAGAACGGTGGACTTCATCAAAAATAACCAAATCGAAATAACCCGGCGTAAACAAACGGCGCTCGCCAACAAACTCATTATCAATACAATTAATCATGGTTTGATAGGTAGAAAAAACCATTCGAACCTGGTCTGAAGTTTTATCCTTTGTTAAATTTACAGAAGTTAATTGTGGCAAATAATCGTTAAAAGCACTTTTTGCCTGTGAAACCAATGGTGTTCTATCAGCCAGAAACAAAATCCTTTTTACATGATTTGTTCTGGTTAAAACATCAACAAAAGCTGCAGCAGTACGGGTTTTGCCACTGCCCGTTGCCATAATAAACAGTAAATCTCTTTTATAATTTAATAAAGATTCTTTGGCTCTTTATATGGATTCAATTTGATAGTAGCGCCCAGCAATTGTTTTATCAACGGCTTGGTCTGCTATAGGTGTGGCAATTATACGGCGATTGATAAGCGTTTCTAAATCTTCTTCGCTGTAAAAACCCTGAACTTCGCGTGGCGGATAGTTTAAATCATCCCAAATGTAATGCTCGAAACCATTACTGGCGAATAAAATCGGGCGTGAACCAAATTCCTTTTCCAAGGCATCGGCATAGCGGCTTGCCTGTTTTAAACCTTTATCGCGACCATCTACCTTTGTTTTCTTAGCTTCTACAACTGCCAAAGCTTTGCCATCAGCACCGAATAAAACGTAATCTGCCCTATCGGTTCCGCTGGCGCTATGTTTTAATAAATATTCTGATTTTGTATCGATTGAATTTACATCCCAACCTGCTTCCATTAATAACAAATCGATGTAAAGTTCGCGGGTTAATGCTTCTGACGGACTATGATATTCAATACCTGTCGGCGTTTCAGTAACTACTTCTTTGAGTTTAATTTCTGCAAGCTGTGTAATTTCTTCATTTGCTTTTACGCCAATTTTCTTAATATCGAAAGGTTCGCTTTGTAACTTATCGCCATAATAGCTTACCAACCATTGCGAAAAGGCGTGCAGGTTAATAATGCAGGTATAAGCATCTTTAAAACTGATTTTCTTTTTGCTAAAATGAACGGCATTATTCCCCGTTCTTCGAATGGCATTAATATCGGTAAATAAAGTATTGCCAACCAAACGGACAAAACCAGGTTTGTGCATTAAGGCATTAAGGGTGTTCTCGTCATCATCGTAAATAACATCTAAATTACGGTCGGTATCGAACATCCAGATAACCATTTCTTCTAATGCCTTGCGACAGAAAATAGCACAGGCTTCTGCATCTTCCTGCAAAAAGTTTTCGGCTTTATGGGCCTGCTCAAAAAAAGATTCAAAATTATCGGCTAGAAAATGAAAGTTACCTGAGGGCATAATTTATTAACGTATGATTTAGATTACCAAATTAAAACAATTTACATTATAATATTTAATAATTAACACCTAACACCATAAACAATTTAAAAATCAGATAGTTAAAGCAGCAATAAACGTACAAACAATTAACAAATACAATTTAAACAATTAACATTTTCAGGCTGTTCCTCAATGTCTCTCTGTCATTCTAAGGAACGAAGAACCCGCAACCGATTAGCAATGCTCTTAAATTTCTCTCTGTCATTCTGAGCACAGCGAAGAATCCCCAGCCGATTAGCAAGCTCTTAAATCTCTCTCTGTCATTCTGAGCACAGCGAAGAATCCCCAGCCGATTAGCAAAGCTCTAACATAACCCACCAATTTTGCTTCTGCGGTATATTCTCGTTAGTACTCCGTAGATTAGAGATTCTTCACTGCGTTCAGAATGACAAGCAACGCAACTCATGCTTGCTCCGTAGGTCTTCACTGCATTCAGAATAACAGAGTTCTCAGAATGACAACATTTCTTGGCGCTATTCCTCATAAATGTCGCTATTCATAAATCGCCAATCAGGGTTTTCAGTTTCAATCAAAGCATTTTTTTTGACTCTCGTCCAACCCTTTATTTCTTTTTCACGCTCTATTGCGTGTTCTATATATTGGTATCTTTCAAAAAAAACCAAGTATTAACAGTTGTACTTTTTCGTGAAAGCATATTTATTATTATCATTTTCGAGGTGTTGTTTAAGCCTTACCTCTAAATCGTTTGTAACTCCAGTATATACGACCGTTTTGTTCTTATTAGTTAGTATATAAACAAAGTAATTGTGGCTCATAGAATTAAAAGTAACTGATTTTAATTGAATAGCACAATCTTGTCATTCTGAGGTACGAAGACCGCGAAGCAGCTACGAAGTAAATCCCCAACCGAATTGGCGATGAACTTAAATTTCTCGCTGTCATTCTGAGCATAGCGAAGAATCCCCAACCGATTAGCAATGCTCAAAAGTACCCCACTAATTTGGTTCGGTGGTGTATTCTCGTTAGTACTCCGTAGATTAGAGATTCTTCACTGCGTTCAGAATGACAAGCAACGCAACTCATGCTTGCTCCGTAGGTCTTCACTGCATTCAGAATGACAGAGTTCTCAGAATGACAACATTTCTTGGCGCTATTCCTCATAAATGTCGCTATTCATAAATCGCCAATCAGGGTTTTCAGTTTCAATCAAAGCATTTTTTTTGACTCTCGTCCAACCTTTTATTTCTTTTTCACGCTCTATTGCATGTTCTATATATTGGTATCTTTCAAAAAAAACCAAGTAATAACAGTTGTACTTTTTCGTGAAAGCATATTTATTATTAACATTTTCGAGGTGTTGTTTAAGCCTTACCTCTAAATCGTTTGTAACTCCAGTATATACGACCGTTTTGTTTTTATTGGTTAGTATATAAACAAAGTAATTGTGGCTCATAGAATTAAAAGTAACTGATTTTAATTGAATAGCATAATCTTGTCATTCTGAGGAATGAAGACCGCGAAGCAGCTTCGAAGTAAATCCCCAACCGAATTGGCGATGAACTTAAATTTCTCGCTGTCATTCTGAGCATAGCGAAGAATCCCCAAGCGATTAGCAATGCTCGAACATAACCCACCAATTTGGTTCGGTGGTGTATTCTCTTTAGTACTCCGTAGCTTAGAGATTATTCATTATCTGCTTGTATTTTTAACGGTACTCATGCTTGCTCCGCAGGTCTTCACTGCGTTCAGAATGACAAAGCATTCAGAATGACAAACCTATAATATTGCTGTCATTCTGAGGTACGAAGACCGCGAAGCAGCTACGAAGTAAATCCCCAACCGAATTGGCGATGAACTTAAATTTCTCGCTGTCATTCTGAGCATAGCGAAGAATCCCCAAGCGATTAGCAATGCCCAAAAGTACCCCACTAATTTGGTTCGGTGCTGTATTCTCTTTAGTACTCCGTAGCTTAGAGATTCTTCACTGCGTTCAGAATGACAGAGCATTCAGAATGACAAACTTATAATATTGCTGTCATTCTGAGGAATGAAGACCGCGAAGCAGCTACGAAGTAAATCTCCAACCGAATTGGCGATGAACTTAAATTTCTCTCTGTCATTCTGAGCACAGCGAAGAACCCCCAGCCGATTAGCAAGCTCTTAAATCTCTTTCTGTCATTCTGAGCACAGCGAAGAATCCCCAGCCGATTATCAAGCTCTTAAATCTCTCTCTGTCATTCTGAGCACAGCGAAGAATCTGCAACCGATTAGCAAAGCTCTTAAATTTCTCGCTGTCATTCTGAGCATAGCGAAGAATCCCCAAGCGATTAGCAATGCTCGAACATAACCCACCAATTTGGTTCGGTGGTGTATTCTCTTTAGTACTCCGTAGATTAGAGATTCTTCACTGCATTCAGAATGACAAACCTATAATATTGCTGTCATTCTGAGGAATGAAGACCGCGAAGCAGCTACGAAGTAAATCCCCAACCGAATTGGCGATGAACTTAAATTTCTCGCTGTCATTCTGAGCATAGCGAAGAATCCCTAAGCGATTAGCAATGCTCAAACGTAACCCACCAATTTGGTTCGGTTGTGTATTCTCTTTAGTACTCCGTAGCTTAGAGATTATTCATTATCTGCTTGTATTTTTAACGGTACTCATGCTTGCTCCGCAGGTCTTCACTGCGTTCAGAATGACAGAGCATTCAGAATGACAAACCTATAATATTGCTGTCATTCTGAGGAATGAAGACCGCGAAGCAGCTACGAAGTAAATCTGCAACCGATTTGCACTGTGTTAGCATAACGCATTGTTCCCTTTGGCTACGGGTTATTAAAGCTTTGCGTTTCATCGCTTGGGGATTCTTCACTGCGTTCAGAATGACAAAATGTTACCTAAACATTTTCTGCAGCAAAGCCTGAAACAAGTTTTCTGATGCTTTTATCTGCGCCTTAACCTTTTCTTTTTGTAATTCGATGTTTTTAATTTGCACTGCAAATTGGTTTTGGAGAGCGATAGGGGGAGCTAAAATTTTAAACTTATTGATTTTAGCTAGGGTGAATCTTCTAATAGCTGCTCCTGCCATATAATTTCTTATGTAATTTTCTTTAACATATTCATTATTCAACCAATAACATAGATACTGCTCGTTTATTAACTGTAAATTCGGCTTAATAAGAGCCAAGCTTGAAAGCATACTAAATTCAAATTCATAATTATTAACTGCCGCCACCCCAGTTGTAGCACCATCTTTTATATATAAAACATCATCTTTTTTCGGATTACATCTTGAATATATCCCTAAATGGTCTTCCTCACTTATAAATGTTGGATTAGAATAGAAATCGACTAAATTTTTTCTTACATGCTTTGCGGTAATATATGGCCTGCCAGATAGATGATTTGGTGGAGAAAAATGAGTTCCATCTGTTATTTTTAAACATAACTTTTTTAACTCTTCATTATTCCACCCCTTTTCATTTCTTACGGGGTCGCCGAACATATCAATAAAAAGGCTTTGCGCTAAAGCATCATAATGTTTAAGCAGTGCTAAATCCTTTTTACGCAAAACATCTGTCTTATCTAAAATCTCGGCAATTTGCTTTTGAATGGGTAATGGAGGGAGTGGGATTTCGATTTTAGATATGTCACTTAATCCGATACTCGGATAGGCTGAATCCTTTATTAACTGAGATGGGTTGAAGTAAAACAAAAAGTAACTACAATAAGCTGAATCTAAAAAGTTCAGATTTGGAGTCACTGAAGCAAGGTGACTTACATAAAAAGAGTCTTCTTCTAATTTATAAATTCTGTTAAGCGTAGCAGACATACCACTTTTGGCAAAAATAACACTTCCCTTTTTCAAAATCTTTAATCTACAGGCCTTAGCATTTACCTCGTTTATTGTTGGTAGCTCACTTAAATCTTTTCCATTAGTTAATTCCAAAAGATGACCTGCTCTAATAAATGGTAATCCATCATTTATTGTAAAACATGGGTCCTTAGGCGCTGACTGACCTGCGGACACTTCAGATACCTCATTTAACCACACTTTCTCCCAATTCATACCAATTCTTTCGCTAACAAAGTTTTCAAATCAGCCATCAAAGCTGTTCTTTCTTCATCTAAAACCAAAATTTGTTTAATAATAGTTTCAGGTTTATCGTAAGTTTTTTCTTCGTGTACCACTTCTTTGTAGCGGTTAATGCTTAAATCGTAATTGTTTTCTTGTATTTCGGCAAGCGGTACCAAGAAACTTTGTTCGGTACGGCTACGGTTTTGTTCAATGGTAGTAGTACGGTTATGCCAGCGGTTTACTACATCGGGTATATCGTTGTCGCTAATTACCTGGCGTTTATCATCTAAACTGAGTCCGTCGGCTTTCATATCGTAGAACCAAACTTTATCGGTACCGCCAGCGCCTGTTTTGGTAAAAAACAAAATGGCAGTGCTTACCCCTGCATAAGGTTTAAAAACACCGCTCGGCATACTAATTACGCCCGTTAATTGATTGTTATCTATAATTTCTTTACGGATTTGCTTGTGTGCATTACTGCTGCCAAATAAAACACCATCGGGTACAATTACCGCAGCACGGCCGCCAACTTTTAAGCCGCGTAAAATTAAGGCCAAGAAAAGCAATTCGGTTTTAGTGGTTTTGACCACGCTGCTTAAACTGCTATCAACCGCTTCGGCATCTAACGAGCCTTTAAACGGCGGGTTAGCCAGAATTAAACTGGCCTGTGCTTTAAAACCGCTATTGGCCTCGCTCAAAGCATCAACATCAATTAATTTTGGGTGTTCTATGCCGTGTAACAGTAAATTCATGGCACCGATACGAATCATGGTGGCATCGAATTCCATACCCAAAAACATATCGCCCTCGTAACGCTTGCGGGTAGCTTCTTTATTTAAGATATCGGGATTTTGCTCCAATACATATTCAGCAGCTTTTACCAAGAAACCAGATGAACCTGCCGATGGGTCGCAGATGGTATCTTCAATGGTGGGCTGGGTCATTTCCACCATCATACGGATAATGTGGCGTGGTGTACGGAACTGTCCGTTGGTGCCTGCAGTAGCAATTTTGCTTAGCAAATATTCGTAAACATCGCCCTTGGTGTCACGGTCGTTCATATCAACTGCCGATAATAAATCGACCACCAATTGCAGCAAACGCGGTGTCGGAATCATAAACGTAGCGCCTTTCATATATCGGTTAAATACCGAATCAGTTGCGGCACCTTTATTTTTCATGAAATCGAAAACACCATCAAGCTTACGGAAATGCTCGAACATTTCTTCGGCACCTAAATCTTTAAAAACACTCCAACGCAGGTTTTGCTCGTCGGCCTTATAAATTGGGTTATCTGTGGGTGTTCCTAAAATCCTGGCTTTATTATCTTGCAGAATTTGCAATTCATCTAATCGCCTGATAAATAGCAGGTAAGTAATTTGCTCAATAACAGTTAAGGGGTTAGAAATTCCTCCAGACCAAAAGGTTTCCCAAATTTTATCTATTTGTGATTTTAACGAAGAGTTTAGAATGTAAAGAGTTTAGAATTTTGTTTCGCAAAGCTAATAAATTTCAGTTGGCAGTTTAAGCATCGGCATAAGCATTTTAAGGTTTTGTTTAATTTGCTGATTAGCTTGAATACTTAATATTTTAAAAGAAAAGATTTAAAAAACATTATCTAATTTTTTGTTTGTTTCACATTGCCGTAAAGATAGATTACAGGCAATGTTTAACCTTACGGTTTCCCGTATCTCTAAATAAAAATACTTCACTCCAAAAAGATTAATCACAAAGGAAACAGAGATTTCACAGAGAACACAGAAAAGCGCTTACGCTCGTCCTTATCCAGCTTTGCAATGAAAAATTTGAAGTAAGATCCTCCCCCTTTTACTCAATCAACTTCCATTCTGGATGCAATGTTAAATATGTCGCATTAACCGATTTATTCATCGGATGAACGGTTACAGAAATACTTTTACCTTTAAGAAACTCAAAACCAATACCATCTTTCTGGGCATCATAAACAAGAACAGTATCCTTATTTTCGTTAAGGTAGGTCGACACTTTTTCCACAGCAGGAAATTTAAGTTTGGTATCAGCTATGCTCTTTCCTGTGGTAAATCCATCTTGAGTCTTAAATTTATCTGAGGTAATTCGAATTTGCTTTACATCTTTCATGCGCATGCTGGTATCCCGATAAGAAGAATAAATGGCGATCTCATTTCTCATTCCACCAGTAGAATCATTGCTGTACCAAATACCCCAAGCTTTTCCCATGGCCGCATCTCCAGCATTTGGCCTACCCAATAATTTCCCTACATTTTCTACATCCTCGCCAAGAGAAATCTCCCCCACCGAGCGACCTGGAACAACAAGAAAACGTTCATCAACAATTTTGCCAGGCCCCGATTCGATACTTGCAATCGAATCCGTTTTATGTTCAGCATTTTGAGATGACTGACAAGCCGCAAAGCTTATGCACAATCCCAATAGGATAAGTTTTGTAGATTTCATTGCTGTAGAACAGCTCATTACAAATTCTGTTTGAAAAAATATATCACCCTAAGGTTTTAAGGCATTATTTTCTAATTTTACAGCTTATGGAAAATAAAACCATCGCCCGCACTTTACGTCTCCTATCGCAATTAATGGAATTGCATGAAGAGAATCCTTTCAAAATAAAATCGATAGCAAACGCCTATTTTAAGGTTGATAAATTGCCTTTTGCACTAAAGGATAAGCCTATTGAAGATATAGATAAAATTGATGGAATAGGTAAAGGATTGGCAGGTAAAATAATAGAGCTACTACAAACTGGCGAACTTAAAGAATTGAATGATATTATTCAGCAAACACCAGAGGGCGTTGTGGATATGCTCGGGATTAAGGGAATTGGTCCGAAGAAAATATTGATTATTTGGCGAACACTGGGTATAGAGAGCATTGGCGAACTATATTATGCCTGTAACGAAAATCGGTTAATTGAGGCGAAAGGTTTTGGCTTAAAAACCCAAGAGGAAATTAAAAATGCCATCGAATTTAAATTGGCGGCAAACGGAAGATTTTTATACGCACAAGTAGAGGGATTTGCGAATACATTACATACACAACTCTCAGAATGGTTGGTAAGGTTCGGCAGCCATTCATCATTAGGTTTCGCAGGTCAATATCGCCGTGCTTGCGAAATCATCGATGAGTTAGAGTTTGTTATCGGTACTGAGCATTTGGAACAAGTACTTGCCAGTTTGGAATCGTTTGAGCCACTTTCATTAATTGCTGGTGTAGATGCTTTTATTACCACAACTAGTGCTGGTTTAAGAGTTAAAATTTTCGTGGTTGATAAAGCTGATTTTTACCTGCAATGGTTTAAGCAAACTGGAAACGCCGAACATGTAGAAAAGGTATTGCAATTAGCTGGAAATGGCCCTTTTGCAAATGAAGAGGAAATTTACAGCAAAGCTGGATTAGCTTTTATAGAACCCGAACTTCGTGAGGATTTTGATGAAATCGAATTGGCCAAGGCGAATAAACTCCCAACACTAATCGCATACAATGATTTAAAAGGCAGTTTACACAACCACTCTACCTGGAGCGATGGCGTTCATACTCTCGAACAAATGGCTGTTTATTGTAAGGATACTTTAAACATGCAGTATTTCGGAATTTGCGACCACTCAAAAACTGCCGTTTATGCTAAAGGATTAAATGAACAACGTGTTTTCGGGCAACATCGAGAAATTGATGAATTGAACAAAAAACTGGCACCTTTTAAGATTTTCAAAGGAATTGAGAGTGATATTTTAAGTGATGGTTCTTTAGATTATTCGGATGATATACTAAAAACATTCGATTTCGTTGTCGCATCTGTACATAGTAATCTGCGTATGGATGAGACTAAAGCCACTGCCCGCCTGCTTAAAGCGATTGAAAATCCCTACACCACAATTTTGGGGCATCCAACCGGGCGCTTATTGTTAAGCCGAGCAGGCTACCCGATTGATTATAAAAAAATTATCGATGCCTGTGCTTCCAATAATGTGGTTATCGAAATCAATGCAAATCCGTTACGTTTGGATTTAGATTGGCGTTGGCACCGTTATGCATTGGAAAAAGGTGTTTTGCTATCGGTAAATCCCGATGCACACCGAACAGAGGGTTTCCATGATATGCGATTTGGAATATTAGTGGCCCGTAAAGGTGGCTTAAGCGCCGATAAGTGTTTAAATGCTTTTTCTTTGGAAGAGATAACGGAGTATTTTAACAAGAAAAAAGGTTAGCCGCAGATTCGCAGATTAATTTTAGGAGAATACTAAATCGAAATAATATTAAGTTCATCAATGAAAATCTGCGAATCTGCGGCTAAAAAACAAATTATACATAACTTTACCCCATGATAAGTGAAATTGCCAACCGCATATTTAACCAAGTAATTACAGACTATCACAAGTTTGATGATATCGACCAACCGGTTGAAAACCCTTACGATGCTGAAAGTTTAGAGCATCTGTTTTATGTTAAAAACTGGATTGATACCGCTCAATGGCACATGGAAGATGTTGTCCGCAATCCGCAAATCGACCCGATTGAGGGTTTGAGTTGGAAACGACGCATTGATGCACAAAACCAGATTCGTACCGATATGGTAGAATTTATAGATGGTTACTTCTTGAATCTCTACCAGGGAATTTCTGCTTTGCCTGATGCGAAAATCAATACGGAAAGTCCGGCTTGGGCAATTGACAGACTCTCTATCTTGGCTTTGAAAATTTACCACATGCAGGAAGAGGCTGAACGCAAAACTGCATCTTCCGAACACCGTGAGCAATGCCAAACCAAGCTTAATGTATTGTTATCTCAACGCAATGATTTATCAACCAGCATAAATGAATTATTGGCTGATATTGAGGCCGGCAAGAAATACATGAAAGTGTATAAACAAATGAAAATGTATAACGACCCGAGTTTAAATCCGGTATTGTATAATAAAGCGTAACTCCACAAGTCGTCATTGCGAGGCACGAAGCAATCCTACAAATTCGCTATTTAACCCATAGCTTTAAGATTGCTTCGTGCCTCGCAATGACGAGTGATTCAAAAAGCCATGTCATCAACAGAAAAAATTATCGTTTTGCGCTTTTCGGCCATGGGCGATGTGGCAATGGTTGCTTCTGTTTTAAGAGAATTTTCTGCGCAAAATCCATCGGTGGAAATTGTAATGGTTAGTCGGGAGGCATTTAAACCATTTTTTGATGGAATAGATAACCTGACTTTTCATTCCATTCAACCCAAAACCACTCACAAAGGCATAGATGGCTTGTATAGGCTTTACCAAGAACTTAGAAAATATAAACCCACTGCAATTGCAGACTTGCATGATAATTTACGAAGTAGGGCAATCTCCACTTTCTTTCGCCTAACGGGACTAAAAATGAAAAGAATAGATAAAGGCAGAGCCGATAAAAAAGCGCTAACCCGTGCCGTAAATAAAATTTTTAAACCCTTACGCCAAACGGTTGAGCGTTACGCCGATGTGTTTAGAGAATTGGGATTTGATGTTGAATTAAGTCATAAGCTGAAGAAATCTCCACAAAAAATTCCTGCTAAAGCTGAAAATTTATTCCAAAACAAGTTGGCTAAAAAAGTGGGTATCTCTCCTTTTGCACAGCATATTTATAAAATATATCCATCAGAAAAAATGGAAAAAGTCATTTCTGAATTAAGCCTGTTGGGTTACGAACTTTTCATTTTCGGCGGAGGAAAAACTGAACGGGCAACAGCTGAAAAATGGGCTAAAGCTTATCCCGATACTCATAATTTAATCGGAAATTTTAACCTGACCGAAGAACTCGCCATTATTTCGAACCTCGATTTAATGTTGAGTATGGATTCTTCAGGCATGCACATGGCCTCCTTAGTTGGCGTCCCTGTAGTGTCAGTTTGGGGCCCGACACATCCCTACGCTGGTTTCTTGGGTTATGGTCAGTTGGAAAGTGATTGCATTCAAATCAACCATCCCACCCGGCCAAATTCCATTTATGGAAACAAACCCTGCTTGTGCGGTGTTGAGAGTTGTATGGATTTGATTAATCCTGAAACGATTGTAAATAAAATTAAAGAAAAACTAAATGGCTAAGCAGTTACTATTGGTTCGTCACGGGAAATCGGACTGGGGAAATATAGATTTAAAAGATTTCGACCGACCATTAAACAAACGTGGTAAAGAAAATGCACCCGAAATGGCAGAACGCTTGGTGAACAGAGGCTTCAAATTCGATTTGATGTTGAGCAGTCCGGCAAAGCGAGCAAAATCTACGGCAAAGTTTTTCGCTGAGGCTTATCAAGTTGATGATATTAATTACGAGGAATCTATTTACGAGGCTGATACTAATACGCTGTTGAAAGTGGTTAACAGCTTGGACGATGCTGCTGACACTGTAATTATGTTTGGTCATAATCCAGGTTTTACTGATTTCGCCAATGAGTTAAGTGATGCTGACGTTTATAATATTCCAACTGCAGGAATGGTGTTAATGAATTTCCCATTTGATTCGTGGAAAATGGTTAGCCGCGGAACCGGGGAATTGGTGTTTTTTGATTATCCTAAGAATAGTGATGAGATTTAGGTTGCTATAAGGCGTGGCACTTGTTGGACAAAAATCCTCCCCCTGCCCGCTCCAAAGGGGGATAGCATCGTGCCTACAACAATCTCCACATTTAAAACATGCAGGTTTTGCACCGTGTCTCCCCCGCTGGCGGGGGAATTAAAGGGGGTAGTTTAACCCTAAAAGCACATTCCTTTTGTTAACTAAACCTGATAGAACGAAAAGCTTTTTTAGCAGTGACCTCAAATAACATTGTCATGCTGAGGAACGAGGCAACTGCAACCGATGAAACAGATTCTTCGTTCCTCAGAATGACAGAAGTTTAAAAACTTGAAGGGATAGCAGGGCTGAAAAATCAAAAGAATTACTGAACGCTGTTTTCCAAAAAATAAAAAATATAACAGAATCGATAAAAATATTAGAATCGTAATATTTTGTTATCTTTGAACTATAAATAACGAAAGTCCGGCAATAGACATTTCGGTGAATTCATAACCTCATCTCCTTTGGTTATTTCATAATTCGTATCGCCGGAAGATTTATCCATTAAATTATCTGTACATGAATTTTGATTATAATACTACGCGTAGCCATTTGATTTTATCGGAATATGGCCGCAACGTTCAGAATATGGTGAAGTATATTTGCGAATTGCCCACCATTGAAGAACGTAATAAATATGCCCAGGCGGTTATTGACCTGATGGGATTTTTGCAGCCACATTTACGTGATGTTGCCGATTTCAAGCATAAACTTTGGGACCATTTACACATTATTTCTGGTTACCAGATTGATGTGGATAGTCCGTATCCGAAACCTTTGATAGAAAATGCTTACATCAAACCGGAACCTTTAGCTTATCCTCAACAACGAATTACCTACAAACATTATGGTAAAACGGTTGAGAATTTGATTGAAAAAGCGATGGGTGAGCAAAACCCCGAGCAGAAAAAAGCGATGGTTCAAGGTATTGCAAACTTTATGAAAATGGCTTACGTTACCTGGAATAAGGATAATGTGAGTGATGATACGATTATTAAAGATTTAAAATATTTATCTGGCGGACTGCTATCTCTTGATGAGGGCGTGAACCTTGCAAAAGTAGAATTTAGGGCGCCAAATCCACGCCAGAACAACAACAATAACCGCGGTAGAACTGGCAGCAACACGAATAATAACGGCAAGAATCGTCAAAACAACAATAATAATAATAATAACCGCAGGCCAAATAATAATAACAAACCTAAATACTAATAATTTTTAATTGTCATGTTGAGCCTGTCGAAACACTGTCTTCGATAAACTCAGACTGACACTTAACTTAAAAAAATATATGAACGCATTTGAAATAACAGGCGGAATTAAATTAAAAGGCGAAATTACTCCTCAAGGCGCCAAAAACGAGGCATTACAGATTTTATCGGCTGTATTGCTTACCGAAGAGAAAATAACCATCAGCAATATTCCGGATATTAAGGATGTAAATAAACTGATTGAATTATTGGGCGATTTGGGCGTTACTGTAGAGCGCATTAATAAGGATACCTACACTTTTGAGGCTAAAAATATCGATTTAAACTTTTTTGAATCGGAAACTTTTAAAGCCAAAGGTGGCGGTTTACGTGGTTCGATTATGATTGTTGGTCCGCTGTTGGCACGTTTTGGCAGAGCTGCGATTCCTAAGCCAGGTGGCGATAAAATCGGTCGCAGAAGATTGGATACGCACTTTATCGGTTTCGAAAAGTTAGGTGCAAAATTCGTTTACGATAGCAAAAAAGCGTTCTTTAATGTTGATGCTACCGATTTAAAAGGTGCTTATATTCTGTTAGATGAAGCATCGGTAACGGGAACGGCTAATATTGTAATGGCTGCTGTTTTGGCTAAAGGAACAACAACGATTTACAATGCCGCTTGCGAACCTTATTTACAGCAACTTTGCAAAATGCTTAATCTCATGGGCGCAAAAATTTCGGGTATCGGTTCTAACTTATTAACCATTGAGGGCGTTAAAGTTTTAGGCGGAACGGAACACAGAATGTTGCCTGATATGATTGAGATTGGCTCTTTCATTGGCATGGCGGCTATGACGGAGTCTGAAATAACGATTAAAAATGTTTGTTACGATGAACTTGGTGTAATTCCAGAGGTTTTCAAAAAGTTAGGTATTAAATTAGAGCGCAGAGGCGATGACATTTATGTACCATCGCAAAAGCATTACGAAATTGATACTTTTATCGATGGTTCGATATTAACCATAGCCGATTCACCTTGGCCGGGATTTACGCCCGATTTATTGAGTATCGTTTTGGTTGTGGCAACACAAGCAAAAGGAAACGTTTTAATCCACCAGAAAATGTTCGAGAGTCGTTTATTCTTCGTGGATAAATTGATTGATATGGGCGCTCAAATTATTCTTTGCGACCCGCACCGTGCTACTGTCAACGGAATTGATAAAAAATACAAACTTCGTGGTATCAGTATGACTTCTCCAGATATTAGAGCGGGTGTTTCATTATTAATTGCCGCACTTTCTGCAGAGGGTAAATCGACGATTTACAACATCGAACAGATTGAGCGTGGCTACCAGGATATTGATACGCGTTTACGTGCTTTAGGTGCGCAAATTAAGCGTGTAAATGCTGATGCGCCAAGCCATTAGTTTGAGCGGAAAGCTGAAAGATTAAAGGCTAAAGCAAAAATAGCATGACATAGAAACGCCCGAGTAAGAAATTACTCGGGCGTTTTTTATGGCTTTTCGTCTTTGCGAGGCACGAAGCAATCTTAATGCTATGGGTTGAAAATAGCGACATACAAAAGAGATTGCTTCGTACCTCGCAATGACGACCGTTTTAGTAAAGACTCAACCCATCATCCATCACACATATTCCATCTTACATCCTTACCCCGATATCGCGTTTATAATATCATACTGTGTAATAATTTCAATTTTTCCTGATTCATCTTCAACTAAAACAGCAGAATTTTCTTTATTGATTAATGAAGAAATTTTATCAATCGAAGTATTCAAATCAACAAAAGGAAAAGTGGCGGTCATGATTTCTGAAATCGGTGCAGATTTCAAACCTGGGTTTTCGAGTAAAGCTGTAAGGATATCGCTTTCGGCGATTTTACCTACAATCATTCCTTGTTGCGTTACCGGAATCTGAGAAATATTCATCGATTTGATAGTATTGATGGCCTCCAAGACAGATTTGGTTGCATCAAGCGTTACAATTTCTGTCGCTTCTTTTTTAGCCAAAATTGATTTTGCTGTAAGTTTTTCATCTTGTAAGAATCCGCGTTCACGCAACCAATCTTCGTTGTACATTTTCCCCATGTAACGGCTTCCGTGGTCGTGGAAAATAACCACAACTACATCTTCTGGTTTTAATTTGTCTTTCAATTGAATTAAACCACCAATTGCTGCACCGGCAGAGTTCCCAACGAAAATACCCTCTTTACGGGCGATATCACGGGTCATTAAAGCAGCATCTTTATCTGTTACTTTCTCAAATAAATCAATAACATCAAAATTTACGTTAGCTGGCAAGAAATCCTCTCCAATTCCCTCAGTGATGTATGGATAAATTTCATCCTTATCAAAAATTCCAGTTTCCTTGTATTTTTTGAAAACCGAACCGTAAGTATCAATTCCCCAAATTTGGATATTCGGATTTTTCTCTTTCAAATATTTACCTGTTCCTGAGATTGTGCCGCCTGTACCCACACCTACAACCAAATGTGTAATTTTACCCTCGGTTTGTTCCCAAATTTCAGGACCGGTTGATTCGTAATGTGCCTGTGAATTGGCTAAATTATCATATTGGTTGGGTTTCCAAGAATTAGGAACTTCACGCTCTAAACGTGATGAAACTGAATAATAAGAACGTGGGTCTTCAGGCTCAACGTTCGTCGGACAAACAATAACTTCAGCGCCAAAAGCACGTAAAGCATCAACCTTTTCTTTTGATTGTTTATCAGTAGTGGTAAAAATACATTTGTATCCTTTGATGATAGCGGCCATTGCTAAGCCCATTCCAGTATTTCCTGATGTTCCCTCGATAATAGTTCCGCCTGGTTTTAATTTACCACTCTTCTCTGCATCATCAATCATTTTAATCGCCATGCGGTCTTTAATTGAGTTGCCAGGATTAGTTGTTTCTATTTTCGCTAAAATTGTTCCAGGAACACCTTTTGTAATCGTATTTAATTTTACCAATGGTGTATTACCAATGGTTTCTAAAATATTATTGTACCACATGCACCAAAATTAAGCAAAGGCATTAAGTATTTTATAAACTATATTTTATTTGAAACATAATTTCGAAAATTAAAATTTAATAGAATTTTATTGCTTAATCTACAATAATGATAGGTATTATAGATTGATTATTGGGTGAAATGCAATATTGGTTTTAGATGAGTCGCAGATTAGCAGATTAAAAATCAATTATAACTTCTAAATAAATTACAATTAATAAGATGCTGAGATGAATTCAGCATGACGACAGTATAAAAATCTGCGAATCTGCGGCCAAACTATTCCTTTTACGCAAGTTTATAAACCTTGCCTGGTAATGAAACAGTAATTCCTTGCATTTCTAAAGTTAGAATTACAATCGCCAGTTTGCTTTGCTGAATATTTAATGCGATACAGAGCTCATCAATAGAAAGCTGACCGTTTTGCAATGCATCAACAACTTTTTGTTCATTAGCAGTAA
The DNA here is from genome assembly GCF_004331675.1 of Pedobacter frigidisoli. GTDB lineage: Bacteria > Bacteroidota > Bacteroidia > Sphingobacteriales > Sphingobacteriaceae > Pedobacter > Pedobacter frigidisoli. The sequence continues at coordinate 264,778 of NZ_SJSN01000006.1, forward strand.
GGTTTAAGTGCAACGTAGTTTGAGCCTGCTTTTTCTTCTCTTTTACTTCATCATCCCAGCCGAGATAGTAAATTAAATCGTTTGCGTTGTTAATCAGCCCCGCCCTATTTGTTTTGATTAGAAAATTGCAACCCTCAGAAAAAACATCATTTGTTCTGCCAGGGAAAGCATAAACATCTTTGTTGTAAGAATTGGCAATTTCTGCCGTGATTAAGGCACCACCTTTAATGGATGCCTCCACAACAATTGTAGCATCGGCAATGCCGGCAATAATTCGATTTCGTTGAGGAAAATTTTGTCTGTCGGGATTGGTTAAAGTTGGAAACTCTGAAAGTAAACCGCCATTTAAAACCATCTTTTGAGAAACCGATTTATGTATCTGCGGATATAACCTATCTAAGCCATGGCCTAAAACACCAACCGTAGAAATATCATTGGCAATGCATTCCTTATGTGTCGTAACATCTATTCCGTAAGCCAAGCCACTTACAATTATAACATTATAAGGTGCTAAAACTTCGCAAAGTTGCTTACAGAGATTTTTACCATATTCGGTTGCATTACGAGTACCTACAATACTGATTATTCGAGGATGATTTAAATCGGCATTGCCCTTAAAATACAGTAAAATGGGAGAATCAAAACAGTTTTTTAGCCGCTTTGGATAATTATCATCAGAGAAAAACAGCACCTCGATACCATGCTTTTCTGTAAATTTCAGCTCTTCTGCCGCTCTTTTTAAGGCATCAGTAGTAAGAATAGCTTCTACGGTTTTCGCACCAATACCAGGAATTTGGAGCAGCTGATTTTTAGTGGCCGAAAAAACATTTTCAGCACTTCCACAGTAAGCCAGCAAGTTTTTGGCATTTACCGGACCAATAGATTTGATAAAAGTTAAAGCGATTTTATGGAGCGTACTCATTAATTTTTAGGCTAAGGTTAAATAAATGCGGGATGATTTATTTCCTTAAAAGGCAACCTAAAAATCGATATCTATTAAACTTTTAATTGGAATATGGATATTATTCTTGAGTTGGATGTATTTCTCGGTAACCGCCCAAACTGTAGTATCAACACGTTTCGGACCTATTGTTGTATTAAAAGTGATAACAGCTTTAGATTTAAATTCATTTCCAAGTCTTTGAGCTTCATTGAGTTTGGTTTTTAATTCTAAAGTGTGGTCTTCTTTTGCATTGATGATATTTAAATAACTTATATGTTCCTTTTCTACAATTTCTATCGGCATGATATCTCTTTAACGATTAATGTTAAACAAGCTTATTGAAATTTTAGAAAAAATGCAAGCTTTAAACTGTCATTTTATGTAATTATTAAGATAAAAAAAGCCGTTGATGATCATCAACGGCTTCAAAATTATTATTTAAGATTATTTTAACTTCATTTTCCTGGTTTCAATCATTCCTTTAAATTCATGATCCATTTTACCACTTAAGTCTTCAGCAAGGGCTCTAGATAAGCCAGTTGTACTGCTCAAAGTATTGTCTTTTAAATATGAAGTGAAAGCTCCAGTTGCAGAGTAATTCAGGGCTTGGGCCAATAATTTTTCTGTAGGATCACCAAAGTCCTTAGTTACATCATCAGCTATATCCTTATCAACTGTCATACCATCAAAATAACCACCAACATTTAATTGGTTTTTAGTTTCGAATTGCGGGATGTACAAATCATTTTTATCAATGCGAAGCGAGAAAAACCCTACTGGCTTTCCGTAGGTTTTTTTACCAATTAACTTAACATCAACAACTGGTTTTAAATTATTAATTAAAAGTTCACTTGCAGATGCAGTTCCGCTCAACACAAGAAAATAAACCCTATTTAAGCCGTTAACAGAACCTCTTTTCGCAAAATATTCTTGATTTCCAGCTGCCATTGTTGGCTTGTAAGAATAATCAAAATAAGAATATAATCTTGTTACCCCATCATTTCCTTTAGCATAAAACTTCTGATTTTGAAGTATTGTAGCCTGATTATCCTGCATGGTTTGCGTCCAATAAGTGGTATACATTACCTTACCATTTTGCGCCGTTGGTGCAATTAAATTCGTAAATGCTTCTGATGTTGCAACAGAACCACCGCCATTGTAACGTAAATCTACAACCAGCTCATTAATTCCATCGGTTGCAAATTGTGCAAAAGCTGCATCCAAAAGCGATGTAGAATTTGTTGTGAAGCTGTTAAAAACGATGTATCCCACTTTTTTGGTTCCAACGTTATAGGTTTTACTAAATAACACAGGGTTGATATTGTAGGTACCTTTTGTAATGGTTAAATCTTGACTAGTTCCATCGGGCTTGGTTACAGTTAAAGCAATGGAAGCATTTGAACCGAATATAGCGTTTACCACATAATCAATACTGGCATCGCTGGTGTTAATGGTTGTGCTGCCATTAATTTTTGTAATCTGGTAACCTCTTTTTAAACCTTGAGTAGCTGCTGGAGAAGTGGCATAAACATATTTAATTCGTAAATCGTTCGTTCCTGAATAAAAAGCAGAAAAACCAAAATCACCAGCTACACCGCCCAACTCACTTGCCACAGTTCCGTCATCAATAAAAGAGTATTTGTCTTTTCCACCCGTACTTGGCAACGCTTTAATCGCCGCTAGCACAGCATTATTAGAACTATATTGTCTCGGGTTAAAAGCAGAATAAGCAGGCATGCCAACATTCCAGTAATAAGTTTGCTGAGCATAAAGATAAATTGAATCCCTTGTCAGTTCAGCACGAGTCCCTGGAGTTCCAGATGGAACACCATCAGAACTATCTGATTTCGATTTTTTACAAGATGATGTAAATCCCACCACAACTAATAACAAGCACAAAAAAGTATTTTGTGCGAAAAACTTTCTTAACATATTTATTTGTAAATTTCTAGTGACACAATATACGGCAAATTAATTAATTTGGATTGCTGCCTATCATAATTATTTGCACCAACAACTAACGCATTATTAACTGATAAATTGTTGCTGTTGAGGATGTTCTGAAAAATCTCTACTTTTGATTGATTTAATTCCTCTGAGAAGTAAACAGTGAGGTATTTTTCAAGCCCGTTCCATTCTGTTTGCTTTATTTTATTAAGTTGTTGTTCTGGATTTCCTGCTGTTACAATAAATATTTGTTTGCGATCTAAAACCAATTCTTGCATAAACTCAAGCATGTTTTTATACAGTAATAACTTTAATGGCAAACGAGCATTTTGATGAAGCAGGTCGAAATTGTATTGATACTTTTTATCGATACCAAATTGAGCAGCCGTTTTTTCAAATAGCTGACCTGCGCCGTTTTCCTCAAATTCGGTTCTCATAAATTCGAGAACGGATGTTGCCAATTTCTGTTCGGTATATTCTACGAACTGTGCAAAAAGATAGTAAACCTGTAACAGGTAATCATTTTCCGGATAAAGCACATTATCTAGCTCAAAAATTACGATTTGTTTATCCTTAACATATTGATATGCATCCATGTTACAAAGTGAAAAGTTTTAGGTCCGCCGAAAGATCGTATCCAAACACCCCATTAAATTCAGGAGATTGTTTGAGCGGAATGGAATTATCGCTCGAAAAGATGCAATCTCCATGGATGTAAACCGCAAAATTCGGATATGCAGTTTTATCACTACTTAGGTAATTTGGAAGAACATCTGTCTCTGGTAATAAAACCTGAATACCGTATTCGCCAAATAAAACTGCCGATTTTGCCAATGGTTCTATTTCGTAATCGTGAAGTGGAATGATGCAATCTATAGATTCTGTGATGCAAAAATTCAATAAAATATGAGCGATGCTATCTTTATTTAAAATGCCCAATGAAGAGAAAACATAGTTTTCTGTGATAATTCCTGGCACATCACCATAATCTGCAAGCACAACAAAATGGTTTGGGAATGCTTTCATCAGCTTTAAAGCCTTAGCATTATTTCCTCCTGTAATTAATATTTTCAAATTATATTATTGTATTTTGTGATTTTAATAATGTCTAAATTTAGTCTTTCAAAAAACAGTTTTCAATCCTATAAATCCATGATTCTTTTTTGATCTACCAATAAACATCTAGGTTTCCCTAGTTATAGCAGCCAAAGTCTTGAAAATCCCTAAATCCTCAAAATCTTGATCCTACACGATTAACCCATCTTTCATGGTTACCACACGATCGCTCGTTTTGGCCAAATGCTCATTATGCGTAACGATAACAAATGTTTGATGAAAATTATCACGTAAGCTAACAAAAAGTTGGTGCAGCGCCGAAGCATTTTCCGAATCTAAATTTCCAGATGGCTCGTCGGCAAGAATAATCGATGGATTATTAATTAAGGCTCTTGCAATGGCAACTCTTTGCTGCTCTCCTCCTGATAGCTGATTTGGTTTATGGTTCGCCCTATCCTTTAAACCGAATAAATCAAGCAGTTCTAAAGCTCGTGTTTCTGCCTGTTTTTTATTTGTTTTGGCGATAAAAGCCGGAATACAAATATTTTCTATCGCACTAAATTCGGGCAACAAATGGTGAAATTGAAATACAAATCCAATATTTTGATTTCGAAAAGCGCTTAATAAATCTCCACTGAGCTTGCTAACAACTGTACCCTTTAATTCGACAGCACCCTCATCTGGTTTATCGAGTGTGCCTAAAATATGCAATAATGTGCTTTTTCCAGCTCCAGACGGACCAATGATACTCACAATCTCCCCTTTTTGTACCTCGAAATTTACACCCTTTAAAATTTGTAGATTTCCGTACGATTTTCTAATTCCAGTAGCTTTTAGCATAGTTCAAATTTAATAAAAAAGCTTAAAGACAAAAGGTAAAACGGAAAGCAAAATGACTGAATCCTTATTCTGCCAACCTATCTCCTTAAACCCAACTATGTTATAAAGAATTATTAACTGAAAAATTAAAATAAAGTTTGCAAATATCATTTTCTTATCTAACTTTGAAAAACAAAGCACTTTCAAAATGAACAACCCAGAGGAACAATTAAACGCATTAAAGGATATTAGGCAAATGATGGATAGATCGACCAGATTTATCTCCTTAAGTGGTTTATCTGGTGTTTTTGCTGGAATCATAGCGTTAATTGGTGCTTACTTTGCAAATGAGGAGATCAATAAGTTCATTGGCAAAAGAGGCTATGGATATGGGGTTGATGGCGAAAGTGATTTGGAATTTAATCTTTTGAAACTTGGCGTATTTGTTCTGATAATTGCCTTAGCAGGAGGAATACTGTTCACCTATAGAAAGAGTCAGCGTAATAATCTTCCTATTTGGGATAAAACCTCGAAATCATTGCTCATTAATCTGTTGGTTCCTTTGGCTGCTGGCGGATTATTCATTATTGCCCTGCTTATCAATCATCCAAACACATACAGTACCATCGCCCCTACTTGTTTAATATTTTACGGCTTGGCCCTAATAAACGCAAGTAAATATACTTATAGCGACATTCGTTATTTGGGTTATTGTGAAATGATTTTAGGGTTGGTATGTATGTTTTATATTGGATATGGATTATGGTTCTGGGCTTTTGGCTTTGGTGTATTGCATATTTTTTATGGGCTGTTAATGTATTTCAAATACGAGAGAGGCCAATAAGATGAAGAACCCTATTGCAGATTTAAATAAGATATTCGACAGTCGGATTAGGTTAGGCGTAATGTCTATGCTGGTAGTAAACGATGAAATTGGTTTTAACGATTTAAAACAGATGCTCGAGCTAACTGACGGAAATTTGGCTTCACACTTGAACACTTTGGAGCAGGCAGAATTTATTAAGGTGCATAAAGGTTTTATTGGCCGCAAAACAAGTACTACCTACTCGATTACAGCGACAGGCAAACAAGCTTTTAAGGCTCATTTAGAGGCACTTGAAAAAATGATCAATAAACTTTAAGCTATTTTTTTTGACTATACACTTTGAATTACAAAGCACTTTTAAATTAATAAAATGAAAAACAAATCCAACTTTTTGCTCCTAGCTGCCCTATTGGGCGGTTTGCTTTTTAACTTTCTTTTTTGGAAAGAAAGATTGGCGCTTAACCTATTTATTTACAGCGCCTATTTATTGATGATCACTGTTATAAATCCTGATGTTATTAAAAGTACAAAACTAAAAATTTATGGTTTAGCTCATATTTTAGCGTCCGTACTTGTAGTTATTAATAATTCGGATTTAACATTAGTCAGCTACTATATAAGTTTGATTCTATTTATTGGTTTTGCCCATAACCAACAGATTCGAACAGTTTTCATTACTTTCCTTGCTGCCGTTATTCAAATGGTAACCGTTCCATTTAATGCTCTTCAAAACCTTAGTAAGGTCAGAATTGGAAATTTAAATCTAAAACCCGTTTTTAAACTAATCAAGTATATCTTTATTCCCTTTATAATCGTAACCCTGTTTACCTGTCTTTATTCAGCTGCAAATGAAGTTTTTGGAAATGCAATAAATACCTTGCTTACCAATGTTTCTAATCTCATTTACGATGTTCTACATTTCTTCTTTAAAGATTTAATTATCAACCGCATAGCATTCTTCATTTTCGGTTTAATTTTATCTGGAGGATTGATTATCACCTTTTTTAATAAAGGTTTAGCACTGGCAGAACTTAAGTACAAAGAGCAACTTTTAAGGATAAGAAGTGAGTTTAAGAAAAAAACGGTCTGGTTCGAGTTTGCCCAAGTATTTACTGGTGATTTATTATTGAGAAAACTAGCGCTCAAAACCGAATTCATTACAGGTTTGATTTCATTTATAGCGTTAAACCTATTATTACTATTCCTTAACATTATAGATATCTGGTGGTTATGGTTGGGTAAAGGAAAGGCATTAGCCGAAACAAACTATTCGGCAGAGCTGCATGATGGCACCAATGCTTTAATATTTAGTATAATAATGGCGATGGCCGTTATCGTTTATTTCTTCCGGGGAAACTTAAACTTTTATAGCAAAAGTAAAGTGTTAAGAATTTTAGCCTACGCCTGGATGATTCAAAACTTTATTCTTATTATTTCTGTGTTTATTCGAGATGCCCACTACATCGAATTTCATGGCCTAACGCACAAAAGAATAGGAGTAATCGTTTTTGCTATACTCTGCATTATAGGGTTGGCAACTGTTTACTTTAAAGTTGCCAAACAGAAAACATTTTTCTATCTCTTGAAAATTAATGGCAACATCTGGTTTGTGTTGTTGCTTGCGTTCAGCATCATAAATTGGGATGTTTTTATAGTGAAATACAACTTGGCGCATAAAGAAACCATTGCTTTCGATTCTGATTATTTGCTGTCCCTATCTGATAAAACACTGCCCGTTTTGGATAAAAACAGAATGAAATTGCAACATACCGAGTCGAAAAGCGAATACGGAACAGAAATAGCAAAACCCGAAACCTTAGCAGCTAATCAACAGAAATTAAATCAAAGAATCGGTTTTTTTAAAGAACGTTACGAAAGAGTGAGTTGGGTATCCTGGAATTTACAGGATTGGACAACTGCTAAATATTTTAATAATAAGCAAATAAGAGACTAAGTAATTACTAAATAATAAAAAAATATTAATTCAATTATATCATGAAAAATCAAAGAGAAATGAACCCATCAAACCTAAGAATTACAATTATTTTGACAGCAATCGCTTTAATCTTAGCTATACCACTCATTACTATGCAGTTTACCAACGAAGTAAATTGGACATTATCAGACTTTGTAGTGATGGGTATCTTGTTGCTCAGCACTGGTTTAGCAATTGAGCTTGTGATGAGAAATTTAAAAACCGGCACCTCCAGAACAATCCTTCTGGTAATCATTTTACTGGCTTTGTTCTTGATTTGGGCAGAATTGGCTGTTGGCATTTTCGGAACTCCGTTTGCAGGAAGTTAACATAAAATATAAATACGCCAATTACACTGTAATTTTAATTCTAAAATAACATTAATGAAAAAAGTACTCTCAATTACGATAGTCCTCCTAGTTGTTCTAATATCGGCATGTTCTAATGATAATAAAACCATTTCAACAACAGAGAAAATAACAAGTAAGGTCAAGTACGAGCCAAAAATAAAATATAGCTCCTCGATTATTATAGATAATACCGATATGGTTATGTACCCATTAAATTTAAACGACGGGGATAACGATAGCTATATAAGATCAGCTGAAGCAAACTACTGGAATTTAATTTTTTATAATGTAAACTCTGGCAAGAGTGAATTGCTAACGTATAAAAAACTAATCATCAATAGCTTTAAAATTGGCCATAATGAATCTGGAGCAAATAGTTCAGCCTCATTTTCAGATCAATTTATTTATTATGAAATTATTAATTCTGATTATAATGGTGATAAAAAACTAACGGGGAACGATCCTAAAAAACTTTTCATCTCTAATCTCCAAGGAAAATCATTCCATCAAATTTCACCGAAAAACTACTCGATTTATACCTGGAAAATTGACAATAAGCATGATTTAATTTTAATGAACCTAATCAAAGATTCCAATGGAGATAAGGAATTTAATGAAAAAGACGATGTTGAATATTTCATCTATAATTTAAAAGCAGGAAACCCTGCTAAACCTATTTTTGATGATGCTTTTAAAAAGGGACTAAGAGCATTGGCAAAAAAGGTTTTGTAAAATTGCAGGAACAAGTTGGCCAAGAAGCACAATCTTGGTAAACTAAACCCGATATGCGAGGAAAGCAACCGATTCTTCTTCGGTTGCTTGGAACATTAGCGGGGCTGTATTTTCCGATTAACATAAAACGTTCATTTTCTAGAAAAAATCGGCATTTGCTATTTGTTTAAAGGGTTTGAAATTGTAGCTTTGGGCAAATTTTGTAGCAAATGAATATTCACGAATACCAGGGTAAACAAATATTAAAAAGTTTCGGTGTTAACGTTCAAGAAGGAATTGTTGCCGATACTCCGGAGCAAGCTGTTGAGGCTGCTAAGCAACTGAAGATTGATTATAACTCTGATTGGGTTGTAATTAAAGCGCAAATCCACGCAGGTGGACGCGGTAAAGGTGGCGGTGTTAAATTGGCCAAAAACTTAGAGGAAGTTAAACAACGTGCAACCGATATTATTGGTATGCAATTGGTTACGCCTCAAACCGGACCAGAAGGTAAATTGGTGAGTAAGATTTTAGTTGCTCAGGATGTTTATTATCCAGGTGCTTCAGAAACTAAGGAATTCTACGTTTCAGTATTGTTAGATCGTGCAAAAGGTCGCAATATTATCATGTACAGTACCGAAGGTGGTATGGATATCGAGGAAGTTGCTGAACATACGCCACACTTAATTTTTAAGGAAGATATCGATCCTAAGGTTGGCTTACAAGGTTTCCAAGCTCGTAAAATAGCTTTCAAACTAGGTTTAAGTGGTGGTGCACATAAAGAAATGGTTAAATTTATAACAGCTCTGTATAAGGCTTATGATGCAACCGATTCTGCAATGTTCGAAATTAACCCGGTATTAAAAACTAGCGATGATAAAATTATTGCTGTTGATGCTAAGGTTGATTTAGATGAAAATGCACTATTCCGTCACCCTGATTATGCAGCAATGCGTGATACGATGGAAGAAGATCCGATGGAAGTTGAGGCAAGTGCTTCTAACCTAAACTTTGTTAACCTTGATGGTAATGTGGGTTGTATGGTTAACGGTGCTGGTTTAGCAATGGCTACCATGGATATTATTAAATTGGCTGGTGGTGAACCCGCTAACTTCTTAGACGTTGGTGGAACTGCAAATGCTCAAACTGTTAAAGCTGCTTTCAACATTATTTTGAAAGATAAAAATGTTAAGGCCATCTTAATTAATATTTTCGGCGGTATTGTTCGTTGCGATCGTGTTGCGCAAGGTGTTATCGATGCTTACCAAGAAATTGGTGATATTCCGGTTCCAATTATTTGTCGCTTACAAGGTACAAACGCAGTTGAAGCTAAAAAATTAATAGATGAATCTGGACTTAAAGTTTACTCGGCAATTGCATTAAAAGAAGCTGCTGATTTAGTTACTAAAGTATTGGCTGAACAAGAATAATAAGCTTAAAGCGGAAAGAATAAAGCTTAAAGCAATATCATAAAGTATAAAAACCTTTCAGTGCGAACTGGAAGGTTTTTTTGTTTCCAAACTTTGCCGTCATTGCGAAGCCGATTTTTCTTCAGCTGTGGCAATCTAATTTGATAAGATACAATTATTTGAAAACCAAGCTACTGTATTCTTCGGTTGCGAAAGTCCTGCTATCACTGCAATCTTTTTGTTAGTGTCATGCTGAGCTTGTCGAAGCACTTCAACAAAAAGTATTTTCGTTTTATCAGGTTTATTTAATTTAGGTTAATCGTTTTTCGGTTAAAAAGTTCCCAACTAAACTGACGAAGTTCTGCCTCGCGATCGCTATATTTTTTTTACGGTAAAGTTACTAACTCTAAATAGCCTATTGCAAAGTAGAGTTAGTTACTTTTATTGGCCACTAAACTTCGAAACTAAACTTAAGAAATTCTGCCCCGCTATCACCTATCGAAACTTCTTAAGTTAAAGTGATCGATACTCAAGAATATCACCAGGTTGACAATCTAGCACACCGCAAATGGCTTCTAAAGTCTCCAAGCGAATGGCCTTGGCTTTACCTGTTTTAATGATTGACAAATTAGACATCGTAATTCCAACCCGCTCACTTAATTCGGTGAGCGACATTTTGCGACGGGCAAGCATTACATCTAAGTTTATGATAATTGGCATTATTGGGTATAAAGTTAGATGGTTAAGTCGTTTTCTTGTTTCAACTCAATTCCTTTCTTAAATACAAAAGCAATAGTTAAAATCGTTAATCCAAAAATTAGTAGCCAAATTTGAAAATCAACATTTTTTACTATATCAAATAGTAAATCTTTATGAATACTTGATTGTTGTAAATATTCCAATCCATTGAATACAAACACCAGAAATGGCATAATGGTACAATACCAACCTATTCTATTAAGAAGTTTACTATTCTCTTCAGTAAAAACGTTTCCAACCTCTACAGAATTTATAAATCGATACAAATAAACAAAAACCCTTGAACTCAGGAAACATATCAACAATATGAATAAGCCTTTAACAACACCAAAAACACTTGTACTACCGGCATCTTGATAGCCATCTGCAAATCCTCTAGATGCATCATTTAAAGAAAACAGCACAACTGCAACCAGAGTGGTTATATAACCTAACTTTATAAGTCTAATTTGATTGATAGTTTTCATATTATATTGTTAAATCGTTTTCTTGTTTAATTAGGACCGCTTCCATTATTACCTTGGAAAGAAGAATAATTATTATGCCTATCCCAACATTAGAAAGATCCACCATAGACCCACCACTGTTAAAACTCATTTCAATATTATTTATAATTTGATTCCCAACTAAAGACCTGGTATTTAAGTTTACATTATTCACGATTGTACCAGCAGTATATACATAGATTATTTCAGTTAGTTCTCGGAGAATAAGAACCACACCAAACCATGTTATTAGCCTAAAACTTCTTACAATCAAAAAGTCACCTGCTAAATAAATATTAATTAGACTAATTAATATGATGAGCAAAATAAATATTAAGAACCCTCGAATTAACGCAAAAAATGCCCATAAGAAAGTATAAGTCTTATGATCAGAATTAACTTTTAAAAGTGCATATCCCATAAATGATATACTGTTCAATATTTCAACTGAATGATCGGCAGGGCCATTTTGTAGCTTATTTACAAATTTATTAACAACATCTGAATCTTGATATTTTTCATATAATTTGTGATCAGCATCTTTGTAAATCCTAACATTTCCTACAGTCTTTCCATTTTTATATTGAATAACAGTATCTGGTAAGCTTGTATGAAAATACATTGGCAATAAGTATCCCTTTTCTTTATCTCCAAACCGACCTCCATTTATTCTTATATAACTAGGGAAATTAAATATATTGCTTCCTATCTGTAGGATTATTGTTAGGCCAAAAAGAATGAGCCCTAAAATTAAAAGTGCCTTTATAATTCTGGCCAGCAGTTTATATTTCATATTTAAATGGTTAAATCGTTTTCTTGTTTAAGCTTTCTTGAGTAAGAAAGCAACTCATAAATAATGGTAAATACCACAATTAGCGAAAGCATCGTTATATTACTATTCCCTATGTTGCTGTAATCATATTTAAATAGGTGGTTAGTTAATTCCTCAATATATCCATCTAACAAAAACTTGGATAAGAATTTTAATATAAAAAATAGAACCGCTCCAGCACCTACAATTTGCCACAACCTTTCCTGCTTTAGGTTTTCAAGAGATGAGGGTTTCTTGTTAGCAATTATCAAGATCGTTAGGCCTAGAATTAGGTAAAAAAGCGTTGCCGCACCAATTTCACCAATACCATCATTCGATAAGATAATGGCTTGTGCCATCGTTGGTTTAAATTCATAAACGCCAATATGGCTGTCTGTAAATTTAGCGTTATTAAGAACTCTAATCTCATGCTTTGCATTGCTTTCCATTAATTTAATCGCAATCACACCATCTCTATAATTATCAATAGCAGTAAATAGACAGCTTACAATGGATGTTATAGCGATAATAATCAAACTTATCCCTGCATATCTAAAAACTTTAAAAATTTTATTCATAATTATATCGTTAAATCGTTTTCTTGTTTAAGCTTTTTTGCATAGGCAATTATGCCATAAACTGCGTTAAAGATTACGATGGCTAAATAGCCAAGGTTGTAGAAACCTGAGGTATTATCAAAGTGTTCAAACTGCTCTTTAGTTAGATAGCCAACATATTTATCTAGAAGCAGGCTAATGGCTATTTTTAGAACCAAGAAAAGACCTCCAAAACCCCATATAAGTTTGGCTAAGGTTTTCTCTGTTAGGTGATCCAAAGTAATTTTTCTCTTTTTTATAATCCTCAGCAAAGCAAAAGAAGAGATGAGATAAAAAAGCATGGTTGCCCCACCATCTTTATATATACCATTCTCTAGCAGCACAGCTTGAAGAAATGTTGGTTTCATCTCAATTTCGCCAACCTGTTTATTGGTGTACTTGAAGCCATCTATAAGTTCAATTTTTGGATTTCCAATTCTCTTTACACTAAAACTGATTGCCTCATTTTTATAATTTATTAGCGCAAATACAAAATGGGCTGCAAGGGAAAGTATGCAGAAAGCAATTAATGTGGTTACTGAATTTTTTAAAATTTGATTAAGCGTATTCATTACTAAAAAATTAAAATGCTTTTTTTTGAGTGGATATTTCGAATTCAGGCATATTTAAAAAGTTTATAACAGCTTTTAACCTGACAAAAATTCTCAGACCAAAAATCATCCAATAATTGCTTCCTTTATTTTTTAGCTTAAAAAACAGAAATTTGAGAACCGTCATATATTTTTAATAATTTATGAAGCAAACATAAAAAAATAATTATTATAAATCAAAATATATTTATTGATTTACAATAAATAATAGCTGAATAACAATCATTATGCTTACTCGAAATTAAAATATGACCAAAACTTTATTGGAATGATTTTTGTTATAAGTAAAACTATAAAAAACATGTGCAAACAGCAACATTTTCAGTATTTTATCCTTTCGGATTGCTATACAATTTCGTAACTTTGCACACTTCAATAATTAAAGAGCACACAAAACGTATAAATGAGACAACTCAAGATAACGCAATCCATTACCAACCGTGAAAGTCAGTCGTTAGATAAATACCTACACGAAATTGGTAAAGTAGATTTAATAACAGCAGAGGAAGAAGTAATTTTAGCAAGAAAGATTCGTGAAGGTGATCAAGCTGCGTTAGAGCGATTGACTAAAACCAACTTACGTTTCGTAGTATCTGTTGCAAAACAATATCAAAATCAAGGTTTAACTTTAGGAGATTTAATCAACGAAGGAAATTTAGGCCTAATTAAAGCAGCAAAACGTTTTGATGAAACAAAAGGTTTCAAATTCATCTCTTATGCTGTTTGGTGGATTCGTCAATCAATTTTGCAAGCTATTGCTGAACAAAGCCGTATTGTTCGTTTACCGCTTAACCAAGTTGGTTCATTAAGTAAAATCAGCAAGGCTTTTTCAAAGTTAGAGCAAGAATTCGAACGTGAGCCATCTCCAGAAGAATTGGCAGAGATTTTAGAAACTACTGTAGATAAAATTTCTGACACTTTAAGTAACTCTGGTCGTCACGTATCGATGGATGCTCCTTTCGTTCAAGGCGAAGAAAATACATTATTAGATGTATTGGAAAACCACGAGCCGAATACTGATAGTTCATTAATCAACGAATCATTATCAGAAGAAATTAAACGTTCTTTATCTACTTTAACAGAAAGAGAAAGAGAAATTATCGTTTTATTCTTCGGCTTAGGCTCTAATCATCCTTTATCTCTAGAAGAAATTGGGGAAAAATTTAACCTAACTCGTGAACGTGTGAGGCAAATTAAGGATAAAGCGCTACAACGCCTACGCCATACTTCAAGAAGTAAAATCTTAAAATCTTATTTGGGATAAATTCCACAATAGATTTTCTACTTATATTAAAAGATCGACAATTACTGTCGATCTTTTTTTGGTTAATAGAACTAAGTTTATCGTTATGATTTTATATATTTAAATGATGTCTATTAACTTGCTCAAAAAATCTATATTAATTTATAAGCCAATATTTGTTTGGAATATTCTAGTAAGCTCATTAACTTCTTATTTCTTCGTTATAAAGGGTTTTAATGGCCCAGACGTATATTCGTGGGCATTATTTATTAAGTTAATCGGCTGGGTGTTTTCAGTTGGACTTTATGTTATGTTTTACAAATCGACATCCTATTTCTTTAAAAATCAAGGGATAAGCTTTACACGAATTATGGTCAATTTCGTTTTATATGATTTAGCACTTTTTGGAGGAATATTACTTATTTTATTTTTATGCCAGAGCTTTACGTAGACAGCGTTAACCATTGGTTCGGCGATAGGGAAATTCTGAGCAGTGTTTATCTAAACTGTAAAATTGGTGAGGTAGTTGGCCTTTTAGGCAGAAATGGCTGTGGAAAATCGACATTATTAAAAAATTATCTTCGGAAGCATTAAGCCCAGTTTCAAATACCTTAATGTAAATGAAAAGATGTGTGCGAAAGGGTATCTATCTAAAAACATATCATATTTACCGCAAGATAATTTTATTCCCGATCAAATTAATCTGTCGGCCGCGATTGATATATTTTGCAAAAAGAATCGTGATCAATTAATGCAGATTAAGTTTGTTTCAGATAATCTAGATGCAAAGTTTTACAATTTATCTGGCGGAGAAGCTAGATACTTGGAGTGCTTGCTCATGATCTACAGTGATCATGAATATGTGCTACTGGATGAACCATTTTCTCAACTTTCTCCATTATGGGTAGAAGATTTAAAAACCCACATTAATCATGCTAAAATTGCTAAGGGCTTCATCATCACAGATCATTATTACAGATCAATCCTCGATGTTTCTGATAGAATTGTATTGTTGCATAATAGATGTAACTACACTATCAATAATGAGGATGACTTAATTTTACATGGCTACCTACCAGGTTACACCGCTTAAGGAAAGATCAAAATTACCACCAAGACACTAAGAACACCAAGAAGATTAAATCTTTGCGCACTTTGCGTCTTTGTGGTGAGTTAAAACAGCTATTAAAACAACAAGTGTTTAACAGTTAAACCGTTATTAATTAATTGTTTTAAGGAGTCGATACCAATGCGCAAGTGAGTTTCCACATACTTTTCGGTGACGCTGCTATCACTTTCGGCAGTCTTAACACCTTCAGGAATCATGGGTTGATCTGATACCAAAAGCAATGCACCAGCGGGAATTTTATTGGCGAACGCTGTAGTGAAGATCGTCGCAGTTTCCATATCAACAGCCATTGCACGTAAAGTTTTTAAGTATTTTTTAAACTCCTTATCGTGCTCCCAAACCCTACGGTTGGTTGTATAACAAGTTCCTGTCCAATAATCTCTTCCATGATCGCGAATAGTTGTAGAAATTGCTTTTTGCAAAGCGAATGCTGGTAAAGCGGGCACTTCAGCAGGGAGGTAATCGTTTGAAGTTCCTTCTCCCCTAATTGCTGCTATTGGAAGAATTAAATCTCCAAGTTGATTTTTCTTTTTTAAGCCACCACATTTACCTAAGAATAAAACTGCTTTAGGTTTAATTGCTGTTAACAAATCCATCATGGTAGCCGCCAACGGACTACCCATACCAAAATTGATAAGCGTGATTCCGTTTGCTGTAACACTTTGCATTGGCTTATCTAAGCCCATAATTGGTGCGTTATCATTCCATTCAGAAAACATGGTTAAATATTTACTGAAGTTTGTTAACAGAATATAATCACCAAATTGATCTAAAGGTCTGCCAGTATATCTTGGCAACCAAT
Source organism: Pedobacter frigidisoli (assembly GCF_004331675.1). Taxonomy (GTDB): domain Bacteria; phylum Bacteroidota; class Bacteroidia; order Sphingobacteriales; family Sphingobacteriaceae; genus Pedobacter; species Pedobacter frigidisoli. The sequence goes on from NZ_SJSN01000006.1 coordinate 281,250, forward strand.
TTTTAACAATTTCATCTTTAGATTTTAATCCCGATTTAACAGGACTTTCTACTTCTTTTATCTTTTTTGCTTTCTCTACAATTGCTTCGTCTTTTTTTACGTCCTTTTCTTCGTTCATATTTTTTAGCTTAGAGCATAGCGCTTGGCGCCTAGCGTTAATAAATATTATATTAAAAAAAATCCCCCCGCTTTCGCGAGAGGATTTGATTTTTTATGCGGCTTGCAACTTTTTAAAGTCAGCCTTTTCAAATTTTTCTATCGCATAATCGAGATTAATGTGCAATTCCTTGACATCTTTCTGCGTGGGTGTATCAAACATTGCATCAAGCATAATCGCCTCACAAATGGATCTTAAACCACGAGCTCCTAATTTATATTCCATTGCCTTATCAACAATGAAATCCAAAACATCATCCTCAAAAACTAAGTTAACATCTTCGTAAGCAAAAAGCTTAACATATTGCTTAATTAATGAGTTTTTGGGTGCTGTCAAGATATTTCTTAACGATTCCTTATCCAAGGGATTTAAATGAGAAAGTACCGGAATACGACCGATTAATTCTGGGATCAATCCAAATGATTTTAAATCTTGCGGTGTAATATACTTATAAAGATTTTTAAGATCTAAAACGGTCTCATCTTTCTTTACTCTGTAACCTACAGCTTGTGTACGCAAACGATTTGCAATCTTACGTTCAATACCATCAAACGCACCGCCACAGATAAACAAAATGTTGTTTGTGTTTACAGGGATCATTTTCTGGTCTGGGTGTTTACGACCGCCCTGAGGTGGAACATTAACGACTGTACCTTCCAAAATCTTCAATAAAGCTTGTTGAACACCTTCACCAGATACATCACGTGTGATAGATGGATTATCGCTCTTACGGGCAACCTTATCTACTTCATCAATGTAAACGATACCACGTTCAGCAGCTGCAACATCATAATCTGCAGCTTGTAATAAGCGTGTTAAAATACTTTCAACATCTTCACCAACATAACCAGCTTCGGTTAAAACAGTTGCATCACAAATACAGAAAGGCACGTGCAAAATTTTTGCAATTGTTTTTGCCAAAAGTGTTTTTCCTGTCCCCGTTTCGCCAACCAACATGATATTTGATTTTTCAATCTCTATCTCATCTTTATCAACTTTTTGATTTAAGCGTTTATAGTGATTGTAAACCGCAACGGATAAAACTTTTTTAGCATCATCCTGACCGATAACATACTGATCTATGTGTTGCTTAATTTCAAGAGGCTTTAATAAATTAATCGCCTCTTGAATATTTTTTGTCCCTTTCGTTCCTAATTCTTGAGCAAGCAATTGATTGGCCTGCGTTACACATTTATCGCAGATAAATGCATCCATGCCTTCAATTAACATTAACGTTTCATGCTTGCCAGAATGGCAGAACGAGCAACGGGATTCCTTATTTTGTTTCGCCATTTTTTCTTGCGTTTCTCGATAAAACTTCATCAATCATACCAAATCCTTTGGCTTCATCAGCACTCATCCAATAATCACGATCTGAAGCTTTCTCTACCCAATCATAAGTTTGGCCAGAATGCTCTGAAATAATATCGTATAATTCCTTTTTCAATTTTAGCATCTCTCTCAAGTTGATCTCCATATCAGATGCCACACCTTGTGCACCTCCTGATGGTTGGTGAATCATTACTCTTGAGTGTGGTAAAGCAGAACGTTTTCCCTTAGCACCTGCAACCAATAAAACAGCACCCATTGATGCGGCCATACCTGTACAAATTGTAGCTACATCTGGTTGAATATACTGCATGGTATCATAAATACCTAAACCAGCATAAACTGAACCACCTGGTGAGTTAATGTAGATTTGAATGTCTCTATCAGCATCTGTTGATTGTAAAAACAACAACTGAGCCTGAATGATGTTTGCATTCTGATCGTAAATTGCATCACCTAAAAAGATAATACGGTCCATCATTAATCTCGAAAAAACATCCATTTGAGCTACGTTCATTTGGCGTTCTTCAATAATATATGGCGTCATCGATTGTGGGGAAAGATTAGCCTGTGAAATAAACTTATCTACATGTAAACCGCCAATTCCCTGATGTTTAACGGCAAATTTTCTGAATTCTTGTGAATCTATGTTCATGGTTATATAGTTTGGCGTTTTGCGATAAGCGTTTTATGCATTACAAAATACGCGAGTTATTTTAATAAATATTTCCTGAAGTTGGTTAATTTCCGTGCCAATTTATCTAATTCCTCAAGATAATCATGCAGTTCTATGTCAGAAATATATTTTCTTCGTTCTAAAACTACTAAAATATTCGCATTCTCGAACGCCGATCGATGTGCAATATTCAGATAATGAGCGAATTCCTTATTTGAAACAGAGCCAGAGCCTTCTGCAATATTATTAGATATGCTAAGAGCAGCCCCATTGAGCTGCTCTGCAAATCTGTATTTTTTATCTACTGACAATCGGTCAGCTATATCAAGTAGTTTATCAATTAAATCAATAGACAACTGCCAAACTTCGAGAGATTGAAATTTAAATTGAGCCATTGCTAAATATAGAAATAGCACAATCAATTTCAAAACGCCTTACGCCAAACGCCTTACTTTTTATCCAAAGCCACAAACTTATCGTAATCAATTGCTTTCTCTTCTAAAGTAACAATAGATTTTATTTGTTCGAAAGTTTTTAGTGCTTTAACTTCTTCGAAAGTACGGTTTGCATTTTCCTTATCCTGCAAGAATTGAACGGCATATTGCGCCAATTGGTCTTCAGGAAGTGGACTTTGGCTATACATTTTAAACTGGGCATCTAATTTAGCTTTAGCAGCTTGAACCACATCCTCATATTTAATTTCGATGCTATTATCCTTAATGATTTTGTTCTCGATTAAAGTCCATTTAAGGTTTTTAGCGAAATCATCATAACCTTCTGCTAATTCTTCATCGGTTAATTTTTCGTTTGTAGCTTTTAACCAACGACGTAAAAATTCATCTGGCAATTCAAAAGCATGTTTCTTCAAGAGGTCTTCGTAAATATCATTTGAGAGTTTACGCTCTGCATCTTGTTTTAACATACCCTCAACTTCTTCGGTAATTTTTGTTCTAAAACCAGCTTCGTCAGTCACCGTTCCTTCACCAAATATCTTATCGAAAAATTCTTGGTTCAAATCAGCCTCCTCTAAACGATTTACATTTTTAACAACCAACTTGAAGTTAGATTTTAATTCTGCAGCGTCTTCTTCAGAAATATTTAAAGCCTTAGCAATTACTGCAGCGTCTTCAAGTGCTTTCTGAATATCGATCGTCACTTCATCGTTTTGCTTTAAGCCAATTAATGATTTGTGGATCTTTTTATCTTTAATTTGATCTAAACGAACTGTGGCACTGCTTGTTATGCCACTTTCAAAAACAGAACCATCAGGAGAGAGTTGGGTTAACTCAGTATATAAGACGTCATCCTCAGCCGAAACCTCAGGATTACTCATTTTACCATAACTACGACGGATACTTTTGATACGAGTCTCTAAAGTTTCTTGGTCTGCCTTAATAACGTATTCTGTAAACTTATCTTTTGATGAAATATTCACCTCAAAAGCAGGCGCCAAACCCAACTCATAATCAAACTCGAATTCATCTGTATTATCCCATTTAAATTCACGGGGATCATCCAATTGAGGAAGCGGCTGACCCAAGATTTCTAATTTTTGCTCAGCAATGTAATTCGTTAAAGTATCGCTTAACAAATTGTTAACCTCATCTACCAAAATAGTTTTGCCGTACATTTTTTTAATATGTCCTGCTGGAACCATTCCTTTACGGAAACCAGGTAATTGTGCTTTTTTAGCTTGGTCTTTAATGGCCTTATCTACTTTTTCACTATAATCAGCAGGTGTGATTTTGATTTTTACAACAGCATTTAAGTTGCCGGTTTTTTCCTGTGTAATATTCATTTTTTTGAGATATGAGTATTGAGATGTGCAATTATATTTGAGAATCGAGATATGAAATTTGAGACAAATGGCACATATCGCTTCAATTAAAACAGCACATCGATTTTAATTTTTTAACCAATGTCATTTAAAAAATAAAACCGTTCCGAGTAAATCGGAACGGCTTCATTTGTAGTGCGGATGAAGGGACTCGAACCCCCACGCCGTGAAGCGCCAGATCCTAAGTCTGGTGCGGCTACCAATTACGCCACATCCGCAATTAGGATTTATTTTGGATTGCAAAGATAGAAAACAGAATGAATTATCAAAAAGGAATTGATATAATTTCTTAAATATTTTTCACTGCCAATGCTAAGTTGCTTATTCTAAACGAGAAAGATTTAAAAGAAATTTAAATAAAACAAACTCCTAGAAGATCTCTTTTACCAAATAGTCTTTTCCATTGAAATTGAAGCTTTCATTTTTCGCCTTTCCAATTAAATTTTTTCCAATCGGCGATGCCTGAGAAACGGCGAAAAACTTTTTTCCATCAAAATTTAATTCACCCGCACTAATGCTAATGTAAAAATTTCCCTCTGAAGTTAAAACCAAACTTCCGTTTTTAACAACTTTATCAGATTCTACATTCTCTATTTGTTGCAGAGCAATTTTTTGCTGGCCAGCCTCATAAAGCAATTTATTATTGCGATCCATTTCCTGTTGCATCATTTCTCGGGTAGTTTCGTACTTGTCGCCTGCACTACTTTTGGTATCATCATTTGATGCTTGCCTAGCCTGCTGTAACGAATACTCAATATTTTCTATTCGATTTTGAATAAATGTTAGGCAAAGCTGATATAAGTTAGATTTGAGATGTGAGATGTTAGACATAAGTATGGTGTATTATCTGCGAAGTGCGAAAGCAAGATTTAAAATTAAATTTATTTTTTGTTGAGGGATATCTTCTAAATGATTAATCAATAAAATTTTCATCCTAGCTCTCTTTTCTTGCAACAAATCTTCGTGGTTTATTTTATTTCCATCAACGAAACCGATGTAAGGCTGATGAAGCTTTTTGTGAATCCAAAGATAACAGATCATTTTTCCTTTGTGGTAATAAAAAGGCATCCCATATTTCCAATGCTCCGTAATCTCCGCATAACCAATTAATAGCGACCTTAAATATTGCAGGCAACTTTTATTAGGCTCATCTTTTTGCTCGAAATAGTTGTCTAAAGGATTTAACATGAATGATAAAAAATGAAGTCTATAAAGCTGACTCAAAACTCCAAACTAACGCCTCCAAACTTAATCCTCTATCCAACGAACTTTTTCTTCCATTGAAGTACGATTTGGCGCCCATGGTTTTTCGTTGTGATATCCCATATAAAACAAACCGATGCATTTTTCATTTTCGCCCAATCTTAAAAATTCACCTAAATCATCAATTAGTGGTGGCGAGCTCCAATAAGCACCAACTTTTAAGCTTTCTGCAGTTAATGCCATATTTTGAACAGCACAAGAAACCGCAGCTAACTCTTCCCATTCGGGAATTTTACCACTCAACTGCATATTAATAGCTATAATACAATCTGCCTGACTTGTTTTTTCTGCAAAGCTATCGTACTTCTTCTGTAGAAATTGTTGTGGCGAAACCAATGCCTTATAAAGCTTGCCAAGCTCGGCTCCTAACCTTGCTAAACCAGTTTTTCTAATGACCACAAAACGCCAAGGTTGGGTTAATTTATGTGTTGGTGCATAATTTGCAGTTTCTAAAATCTGATTGATTACCTCAACAGGAATTTCTTTTTTTATATAACTCGCAGGGAAAATACTGCGGCGTTCTTTTATAACTTGTGATACAACTTCGTAATTACTCATGCTGTAAATATAAGGTAAAAGGCCGAGGGTAGAACGCAGAGGCTAGTAATGCGAAAAGATTTGACGATTTAATAACTAAAACCTGAGTATTGGGAAAGGAACCTTTAACTGAAAACTACTAACTGCGAGCTGCCAACTGTTTCCGTATTTGTTTAACCTTTGCAAAAAAAGCAATACTTTCCTTATCAACCAAAAACTCCATGGTTTCGCTAAGTTCATCTTTGATCCAGTTATGCTTAGTAATCAAATTGGCCAGAATATTCAAGCAATGAGATTTAACAGCAACAGGAACTTTTTCATCAATTAACCATGCAAAAACAACATCCACTAGATTATCAGAGTTATAATTAACGATGATTTCTTCAATTTCTGGCGAAGCATTTTTCTTAGTCATGAAAGCTAAAATTTTGACATAATGCCTTAATGCAGAAAGATTATGTTGAAATGGAAGTTTCTGCAAGAAGTAGATTGCATGTGGCATAAACCTCTCGATATGATTGGAATAGATACGCTCTAAAATCCAAGCTGCTCGAAAACCAATTTGTTCATCCTTATGGAAACTTAAATCAATTAAATCTTTGGCAGAAAAGTTTTCTGTTAAAGAGAAAGATGCAAGTTCTTCTACCTTAGTTTTACCGAGTGGAATTTTTAAAGCATCAAATAAATATTGCATCTTCAAAAATATAAAATGCTTATTATTTAAAAAATACTATAGGTGCAATAAATAAATTTTACGAATTTTAGGAATGAGCACAAACGAAACCAAAAAGGATAAGCATTTAGTTAAGCACCTCATTATCCGTTTAGTCTTACTATTTATTCCCGCAATATTATTATTTGCATTATCTGCCATATTAACAGATCCATATTATGCCCTTTTTTCTGCCTTTGCTGCCCTTGTATCTCCATCAATTGGGTTTATCTTTATAATTATTGAGGCGATTGTATTGCATCGCAAAAAGAAATTAGATCTTAGAAACATCAATCTGATTATGATTTGCGTGTTTTTAACGATTTACATTATTATTTTAATTAACCACCCTTAATCTATCAGATCTATATCCATCATGCAATTCCCGAAGAATTACCGAACTTTATAACCTAAACCCGATTGAACGAATGCCGTTTTTCTCGGCAGCAGGTAAAGCGGGACTGAATTAGCCATGAAAAACTAAAGGCTGGTTTTCAAATTAAAACCTACCACTAAAGCGACTATAGACTTTCGACTGTGGACTATAAACTGTATCTTTGCGGCTTATTTATTTACAGTATGATTTCAGTTTCTAATTTATCGTTACGATACGGCAAACGCACATTATTTGAAGATGTTAACCTAAAATTTAACCAAGGCAATTGTTATGGTGTAATTGGAGCTAATGGCGCAGGCAAGTCAACTTTCCTTAAAATTTTATCTGGCGAGGTTAGTCAAACTTCTGGTAGCGTAGCTTTTACGCCAGGGGAAAGAATGGCTGTATTGAAGCAAAATCACTATGAATTTGACGATGTTTCGGTATTGGAAACCGTAATGATGGGGCATAAGGAACTTTATGCCATTATGAAAGAGAAAGATGCCATTTACATGAAAGAGGATTTTACCGAGAAAGATGGCGAACGTGCTGGCGAATTGGAAAATATCTTTGCAGAAAAAGATGGCTGGAATATGGAAAGTAATGCTGCAACGATGTTGAGCAACTTGGGTATTCCTGAAGATAATCATACTAAATTATTAAAAGAGTTAGATAACACTCAAAAAGTACGTGTGTTATTAGCACAAGCACTTTTTGGTAATCCTGATATTTTATTATTAGATGAGCCTACCAACGATTTGGACATCGAAACTATTGCTTGGCTAGAAAACTTTTTGGCCGATTACCAAAACATTGTATTGGTTGTTTCTCACGATAGGCACTTTTTAGATGCGGTTTGTACGCACATTGTGGATATCGATTTTAGTAAGATGAACATTTATTCTGGCAACTATACTTTCTGGTACGAATCGAGTCAATTGGCTTTAAAACAACGTAGCGACCAGAACAAAAAGACTGAGGAAAAAGTTAAGGAACTACAAGAATTTATTCGCAGGTTTAGTGCAAATGCATCCAAATCAAAACAAGCTACTTCTCGTAAGAAAGCCCTCGATAAAATCGATATTTCAGAAATTAAGGCCTCGAGCAGAAAATACCCTGCTATTATTTTCAACAATACTGGTCGTGAAGCTGGAGATCAGATTTTACAGGTTGATGCTTTAGGGAAAAGTGGTAATGATGGTGTTTTATTCGATAAAGTTACTTTCATGGTAAATAAGGGCGATAAAATTGCGATAATTTCACAAAATAGTTTAGCTACCGCTGCATTTTACGATGTTCTGGCTGGTAGAGATACCAATTTTAAAGGCGAATTTAAATGGGGCGTAACCATTAGCACTGCTGACATACCAAATGATAGCTCTGAATATTTCGCAGGAAAAGATGAGAACTTGGTAGATTGGTTGCGTGAATATTCTGGAACCGATGCCGATGAGCAATTTGTACGTAGCTTTTTAGGCAGGATGTTATTTTCTGGCGAGGAAGTTTTGAAAAACGTAAAAGTGCTATCAGGTGGTGAGAAAATGCGTTGTATGTTCTCGAGAATGATGTTGCAACAAGCAAATTTATTGATGTTTGATGAACCAACCAATCACTTGGACTTAGAATCTATCGAGGCATTAAACAATGGCATGAAAGATTTTAAAGGTACCATTTTGTTTACCTCACGAGATCACCAGTTAACGGAAACGGTTGCGAACCGAATCATAGAAATTACGCCAAAAGGGACAATTGATAAGTTGATGACTTATGATGAATACATTAACAGTAGCGATGTTGCTAAACTTCGTGAGGAAATGTACGCTTAAGTCTTTGCCTAAATATATTTTGAAAAGAGTTTTGATATCACATCAAAACTCTTTTTCTTTATGTAACCTATGAAAACAATTCTAACCTTTATACTTTTAGGCTTAGGCTTAACGTGTTATGCCCAAAAGAGCGATACGACAACAATGCGTTCTAGGACGATCAGAGATGGATTTACAGAAAAGTATACGGTTCTAAAATCCAATAAAAACATCAAAAAAGGTTTTGCTGAGGTTTTATTCAATCAGCAGCAAATCGCTTCAGGGCAGTATAACAACAACCGTAGATTTAACCAATGGAAATTTTATTTTTTAAACGGCGAAGTGGAACAAATTTACAATTACACTACTAAAAAAGTTGAGTACGAATTTGAGAATAAATCTACCACCTATTTTTTAGAAAATTTAAAAGATGGAGATGAATCTATCAATCCAGTTAAAATTGGCGGGTCGTACGCAACAGCTATAGTAATGAGTAAAATGCCTAACTTCATGATTGATTTGAGAAATAAAAAAGGCACTTACACAATAAGTTACATTTATTCATTAGATGAATTTGGTAATTTAACCAAGCTTGAGCGGAAAGTTGTTGGGGAAAATTTTAGCAAAAGTGAAAACATCGACTCGACATTGCTCGAACCAGAAGAGTTAGAATTTAACCCGGGTTACGTAAATGGTAAACCAATAAAGAGCTCAATTACAATCAATAACACGTTTACTATAAATTAAATCCTTCCTGCTGTAGCGTTTCGGCCACGTTAATCGTTTTACAAGAAAAAGCGTTAATGGCCATTAACCAATTTTATTTATAAATTGATTTAACTACACATGAAAACTAAAAACTATTTTGGCATTAGTACTAAAATTATCTTCTCTCTCTTAGCAATAACTTTAACGATATCGGCTTGTAAAAAAGATTTCAGCGATGACCCTATCGAAGCTGCTGGCATTGGCTTTATACATGCTTCACCTGGAACCGGCCCTTTAGATTTTATCTTGGATAACCAAAAAGGTGGCACTTTTAGTTATACAAAAGATTTAGGCTACTATTCTGCTTATCCCGGAACAAGATTATTGGGTGTGGCAAAAAAAGATTCGTTAAAATATTTAACTAACATCAATGCGACACTTAAACCCGGCATCTTTTATTCTGTATTTGTGGTTGATACTTTAAAATCTACAAAATTATTGGTTTTGGAAGATGATTTAAAATCACCAGAAACCAACAAGGCTAAAGTTCGTTTCATCAACTTAAGTCCAGGCTCGCCAGCATTCGATTTAGCTATTCAAGGTAAAGATGGTTCGTTATTTACGGGCAAAGCATTTAAAGAATATACTGCATTTACTTCGATAGATCCATCTGATGCTTATACTTTCTTATTAAAGGAAACCAGCTCTTCATCGGTTAAGGTAACACTTCCCGCAATTAAAATTGAAAAAGGAAAAATCTATACCATTTGGGCAAAAGGACTGTCAAGCAAAACTGACAGTACTGGCTTAGGACTAACCGTTTTAACGAATAAATAAAATTCTCTATACCTGTGAGAACGAAAATAAACACCACTCAAGAAATTGGGTGGTGTTATTTTCTTAATTTTACAATACCAATTATGGTAAACCTTTATTAATTAGTCCTTTACAAGGGTGATAAAAAAAATACTCAGTTTTGAGGAAATTTTAAAAGGCTGTGTAAAAAACGACAATAGCTGTAAGGAAATGATGTATAAATCATTTTATGGCTACTTAATGGGTGTTATTTTAAGGTACACCAAGAACACTTCGGATAGCGAAGAGCTTGTAAATGATAGTTTTATCAAGATTTTTAAGAACGTTGGCAACTTTAAATCGCCAATAAACCCCGAAGAATTGCAACGATCTTTTAAAGGATGGATTGCCCAAATTGCCTCGAGAACAGCGATAGATAAATTACGAAGTACTAAAGCTCAATTTTATGTTGATGATTTATCGGAAGATGAGCATCCAGCAACACAGGTTTCTACCGCATCAGAACTTCATGTTAACGATATTTTGAAACTATTAAATCATTTACCAGATACCCAGCGATTGGTATTTAACTTATATGAGATTGAGGGATTTGCCCACGATGAAATTTCGAAAATGCTGAGCATTCCAGAAAGTTCGAGTCGGGTTTACCTTACACGATCGAAAAATAAGTTACGTACACTTTACCTAAATACCATGGTTAATTCATACGAAAAAAATGGATAAGGAATTAATTGAGCGAATAGCTACACAACTCCAAAGCCATGAGGAAAATTACTCCCCAGGCGCTTGGGAACGCTTTTCTGAAAAGGAGAACAAGCGAAGAGGCTTTCTTTATTGGCCGCTATGGACAGCTGCTGCCGTAATTTTAATTATTGGTGCTTTATTTTTCTCTTTGGATAAAAAAGGAAATCAAAATCATATTGTGGTAACTAAACCAAAAGTTGAAACAAAAATATCTCCAGAAAACACAAATCAAAAGCCTGTAAGCACTGATGAAAACAATCCGATTTTATCTAATAATCCAAAATCAGCTGATCAAAATTTAGTAGCGAACGACATCTCAAAAAAATCGATTCTCATAGAAAATAGCAATCAAAAAAATAGTAGTCAGCTTAATATAGTTACCAAAAGTGATGAAATAATTAAAAATTATAATTCGCTAGAAAATAGTCTGACCGGCATTAATCTATCTAATTCAAAAAACAAAAGCTTCAAAATTGTTACGGCAGAAAAGAAACCTCAACCGATTAAAAAAACCACTTTCGAGGATTTATTGGCGCAAGATAGTAAGGCAGATCAATATAAAGCGGCATCGAAAAATTCGATTGATTCTAAATGGGAACCTGGCGTTTATATAGCACCTGCAATGGGGAACGACAATAAAGTGAATATGAATTATGGCTTTTCTTTATCTTATGCAGTTGCCAATAAATTATCCATCAGTTCTGGCGTTTCTTATGCATCACTAAGTAGTACAGAAACATTAGATGCATCTGCGCCACAGTCTTTATCAGGTAAAAATTTAGAATCGGTAAATGCAAAAGTAAGTGGCATAAATGTACCTTTAGAATTGAGGTACAAAATTTCTGAGAAATTATATACCGGGATTGGTGTATCGGCCTTGGCCATTTTAAATAACTCACAGAACAATACTTATTTGGTAAACCAAGTTCAAAGTACGGTTGTATCTGATGCCGCTGGTTACAGTACATCAAAAAATTATATTGTACAGGAAAAGAAAAGTGAGCCCGAGCCAACTATTGATCCTGATAAATATATTGGGTTTTATAACTTTTCTTTAGGCTACAAACAGAAAATTTCGACGAAGAAAAACATTGCAATAGAGCCGTTTTTAAGGTTACCAATGAAAACATTTTCTAAAGAAAACTTAAACTTGACCAACGGTGGTTTGAGGATAAAGTTTGATTTTTAATCAGATGTGATTGATGAATTTCTTTCTAGAAAATTAAACCATTTTTCCCCCATCAAACTCCACATTTATCAGTTGATTTTCAGGAAATGAATGGTTCTACACTTTTGGCGATTGAAGCCCCGCTTTACCTCCTGCCGATAGAAAAAATCGGCATCCGTTCCAATCGGGTTTAAAAACTTCGGAAATTATACAATCGGCAAATGAAAGGCTGAAGTTTATAGAACTAAGCTTTTGTAAAATAAACCCGACATACATGGAAAGCCCGGGATCCATTTTTCTATGGCCACGGCTTGGAATATTGGCGGGACTTTCGCGACCGACTAGCACAGAAACCTGCTTTTCGAATTCTAAAACTTATTTTAACATAAACCTGCACTATTACAGTCTAGATTTCTATTTAGAAATGAATGGTTCTGCACTTTTGGCGATTGAAGCCCCGCTTCCCCTCCTGCCGATGGAAAAAATCGGCATCCGTTCCAATCGGGTTTAGAAACTACGGAAATTATACAATCGGCAAGTGAAAGGCTGAAGTTTATAGAATTAAGCCTTTGTAAAATAAACCCGACATACATGGAAAGCCCGGGAGCCATTTTTTCTATGGCCACGGCTTGGAATATTGGTGGGACTTTCGCGACCGACTAGCAAAGAAACCTGCTTTTCGAATAGTTGAAACTTATTTTAACATAAACCTGCACTATTACAGTCTAGATTTCTATTTAGAAATGAGTGGTTCTGCACTTTTGGCGATTGAAGCCCCGCTTCCCCTCCTGCCGATGGAAAAAATCGGCATCCGTTCCAATCGGGTTTAAAAACTACGGAAGTTATATAATCGGCAAATGAAAGGCTGAAGTTTAACGTGAATTTTGGATTTTTTCAATATGCATTATGTATTTACACTCAGCAAAGCCAAAGCACAAAATCTTCGTTCTACTTGATCCCGGCCTAACAAATTTTTCGGATTGCACAGTCCATGCCTTATTATTGGCTTCCAAAGAAAACGGCATAGCCCTCATGAATACAACTAAAACAATCATCAAAGGATGAATAAATTTTCAGCCGGCATTTTTTGTTTCTTTTTGATGTCAAAAAGAAAAAAGCCCGTCCGGCCAGGACAAAAAAATACCTTTTTAAGAAAATATACAATATTTTTTAAACTAAAATCAATATGCTACATCCAAAACTAACGTAAGTTTATAGAACTAATCCTTTGTAAAATAAACCCGACATACATGGAAAGCCCGGGAGCCATTTTTTCTATGGCCACGGCTTGGAATATTGGCGGGACTTTCGCGACCGACTAGCACAGAAACCTGCTTTTCGAATATCGAAATTTATTGTTATACAAAAAGGGCTTCAGTTGAGAACAACATGAAGCCCTTTGCTATTATTTAATTATAGAGACCTAGTGACCAGAATGTCCGTCTGCTCCGTGAGCGTGGCCATGAGCCAATTCATCTTGAGTAGCTTCGCGAACGTTTAGTACAACGCCAGTAAACAATAAATTCTTGCCAGCCATTGGGTGGTTTAAATCTACCGAGATATTTTCGTCATGAACGGCAGTAACGCCAGCCCTGAACTGATTGCCTTGGTTATCTTGTAAAGGAATTACATCACCAACGCTTGGCACTTCGCCACCAGCCTCGGTAAACATAGTTTTTGGTAAATCTGCAAATGCACCTGGATCAATTTCTCCGTAACCATCAGCAGCAGATAATTCGAAACCATATTCTGCACCAGTTTGTAAACCAGCTAAATGCTCTTCAAATTTAGGCAACATCATGCCTGTACCATATAAAAATACTAAAGGATTTTGCTCATCAGCTTTTTCTACAAAAACTTGTTGTCCTTCTTCGTTAGTAGTGTGCAATTCATAAGTTAATGCGACTACTGAGTTTGGTGAAATATTCATTTAAATTGTTTTATTGTAAATACTCTAATGCTTCCTCAACAGTTCTAACTGGCAGCTGGCATACTTTATTTCGGCAAATATAAACTTTTGTTTCGTTGCTTTGCTTACCTTTTAACAGCGGCAAGTTACTTTTTGTTCCACCTAATGTAATTTTGTTTGGAATATAATGATTGCTTAACTCCAGCTTAATTAAATCGGTTTCTAAACCGGTTATGGCAATTTCGTTTATCCCGTAAACTTCGTTAAGCAATTGAATGGCCCAGTTTGAATAGGCAGAGCCGTAGGTTTTTATTTTTGGATGAACGGCTGCCAACATTTCCTCAGCTTTTTCTGTATAACTTTCTCTATCAAACAACAAACCCAATTTTTTAAGATTTTGTGCCATCGTCGAATTGGAAGCAGGAATTACATTATCCATTACCTCATGCTTGCGAGCGATTAAGCTTTCACTTTCTGCCGAGGTATAAAAAAACATCGGCGTTTCATCATCCATAAAATTGGCCAATACGTAATCAGTTAAACTTTTGGCCTCTTCTAACCATTTTTCATCAAAATCATATTCGTATAAGGCAATAAGCGCTTCTATAAAAAATGCATAATCATCCAAAAAGCCAGTTATTGATGCTTTTCCATTTTTGAAGTTACGGTATAAACCTCCATTAGGCGACTTTAAATTGTTTAGCATAAATTTTGCTGCAGCTGATGCTTTTTGATAATAATGATCATGATTTAAAACTTGAGCTGCATCGGCCAACGCCTTAATCATCATTCCATTCCAAGCGGTTAGGCACTTATCATCTAAGCCAGGTCTAATTCTTTTACTTCTTGCTTCCAGTAATTTCACTTTTGCCAATTTCACTTTATCGTAAAGTGTTGACGCATCAATTTTATATTTAAAAATCAGATCATCGTCTGCAATAGTCTTCCTTAGAATGTTGGTCTGCTCCTCTTCCCAATTCCCATCTTCGGTAACATTATAGTATTCGCCAATTAAATCGGCATCATCACCTAAAACCTTATCAAACTCATGTTTTCCCCAAACACAAAATTTTCCCTCAACGCCCTCACTATCGGCATCTAAGGCCGAATAAAACAAATCATCAGGAGAAGTCATTTCATTAAATACCCAATCTATAGTTTCTACTACAGTCTGTTTAAAAGAATCGAATTTTGTGCATTGGTAAGCTTCGGTGTACAAACTGATGAGCTGAGCATTATCGTAGAGCATTTTCTCGAAATGGGGAACATGCCATTTATCATCAACCGAATAACGGGCAAAACCACCGCCAATTTGATCATAAATTCCTCCGCGACTCATTTCCTCAAGCGTATGACAAACGGCTGTAAAAACCGATTCATCATCTTTTAGAAATCCATACCTTAAAAGGAAAATCCAGTTATTAGGTAATGGAAATTTTGGGGCACGGGTATATCCACCGAATGTAATATCAAAATGGCGTTTCCAAGGATCTATTATTTCTGTTAAATGTTCATCAGTATATTCTTCATTTGTAGTCGATGGAATTATTTTTTCGCTATCGCGGATACCTGACGTTAATCTTTCTGCATATTGAATTGCTTTATCGGGTTCATTCGCCCACAAACCAGCAACATTCTCCAAGATATTGATCCAATCGTTTTTTCTAAAATACGTTCCACCGTAAATTGGACGCTGATCTGGCAAACAAATACAATTTAACGGCCAACCGCCGCTTCCCGTCATCAATTGAATGGCATACATATAAATTTGATCGATATCTGGTCGCTCCTCTCGATCTACTTTGATGCAAATAAAATGTTGGTTCATTACTTCTGCCACTTCGTGATTTTCGAAACTTTCGCGTTCCATCACATGGCACCAATGGCAAGCTGAATAGCCAATGCTCACCAAAATTAATTTGTTTTCAGCTTTGGCTTTTGCTAAAGCTTCCTCGCCCCACTCATACCAATGAACGGGATTATAAGCATGTTGCAATAGGTATGGCGATGAAGCGTTGATTAAACTATTAGGCTCTAGATGTGTGTGTGACATGAGATTTTGATTATCAATTTTAAATCGTAAAGCTATTAATTATCTACAAAGCTGTTCTGTTTTAGTTTTTGTTTTTATACTTTAGTTGGAAATCTATACAATTAATGGAAATAGCCAAAAACGATTTATTTAGTGCTATAAAAGAGATTATTGTTCAATCTCGTTTTAAGATATTTCGAGTGGCAAACGCTGCGCTACTAGAATCTTATTGGCAAATTGGAAAGTTGATTGTTGAGGATGAACAGCAGGGAAAGCTAAGGGCTGATTACGGAAAGGAAACCTTGAAAAATCTGTCTAATCATTTAACACGAGAGTTTGGAAAAGGATTTGATGAACGTAATTTGAACAATATGCGAGCATTTTATAATGCTTTCCCAATTTGGTACGCAATGCGTACCGAATTGAGCTGGACACATTACCGTCTTTTATCAAGACTTGATTCAGAAGAAAAAAGGAATTTCTATATTAATGAGAGTATTGCTTCAAATTGGAACAGCAGAGAACTACAACGACAAATTAATTGCTTATCATTTGAAAGAGCACTAACAGAACCTAAAGAAAACAAACTAAAACCGAATATTCAAGATTACATTAAAGATCCATATATTTTTGAATTCCTAGGTCTAAATCCAGACACTAAAAATACAGAAAGAGACTTAGAATCTGCCATTATTAATCATCTACAAAAATTCTTGCTTGAATTTGGTAAGGGGTTTGCGTTTGTTGCTCGTCAACAACACATTGTAACTGACACTTCTGATTTCTTTATAGACTTAGTGTTTTATAATTACATTTTAAAATGTTTTGTCATCATCGATCTTAAAACTACCAGTTTAAGCCACCAGGATATCGGGCAGATTGATATGTACGTTAGAATGTATGATGACTTAAAGCGGAATGATGGCGACAACCCAACAATCGGCCTATTGCTTTGTACAGAAAAAGATGAAACGATAGTAAAATACTCAGTTTTAAACGATAAAAATCAATTATTCGCCAGCAAATACCTATTGTACCTACCTAAAGAAGAAGAATTAAAAGCCATAATCGAAGAAGATAGACAACGTTTCGAATTAGATAATTTATAATTATGAAAATCACCCATACCGAAATATATCGCTTTAGCATCCCGATGGAACCTTTTGTGATTGCAACAGGAACCATGCATTTTGCCCAGAATGTATTAATTAGAATTTACACCGATGCAGGAATTCACGGAATTGGAGAATGTTCTGCATTCCCGATGATTGTTGGAGAAACGCAAGATACCTGCATTGCAATGGCAAAAGATTTCGCCGCAATTCTGAAAGGCAAAGATCCTCTAGAAATTCCCGAAAGAATGAACGATTTATTGGGATATGCAGATCATAACGGCACGATAAAAAGTGCTTTCGACATGGCACTTTTCGACATTGCCGCCAAAGATGCTGGCTTGCCATTATATAAATTTCTTGGCGGCACGAAGAGAACCATCGAAACTGATATGACGATTGGTATTGATACACCCGAGGGAATGGCTACTACTGCATTAAAATACCAAAGCAAAGGTTGCAGAATTATAAAGATAAAACTTGGCAAAAAAGTACACGATGATATTGAACGCGTAAAACAAATACGTGAAGCTGTTGGTGAGGAAATGACTTTACGTTTAGATGCTAACCAAGGTTGGAGCTTCGATGATGCCTTATTTGCTTTGGGCGAACTTGCAAAATATAACATTGAGTTTTGCGAACAACCTATGAGAACTTGGTATGATGATAAATTACCCGAATTAAATGTAAATTCTCCCATTAAATTAATGGCAGATGAAAGTTGCTATAACCATCACGATGCCAGAAAGCTGATCAATAGTCAATCTACCACCTATCTAAACATCAAATTTTCTAAATCTGGTGGAATTTTAGAAGCGCAAAAAATTCATGAAGAAGCTTTGCAAACTGGGGTAAAATGCATGATTGGTAGCATGCTCGAAAGCAGAATTGCCCTGAGTGCTAATCTACATTTCGCTTATGCCAGTCCGAATGTGGAGTTTTTTGATTTAGATACCGCACTCTTGGGGCATCTGGTTGATCCTTGTGTTGGTGGATTAACTTACAACGGTTATTTTCTTGATGTTCCCGAAGAAATAGGAATTGGCGCAGAAGCTGATGAGTTTTTCTTGGAGAAATGCGAAAGTTGGATAATATAATCCCCCTAGTCCCCTAAGGGGGAACTAACGGCAAAGTGGAAATAGCATAAACAATATAAATTTACGTTAGAAATTCAAGTTCCCCTTTAGGGGCGGAGGGGTTAAACGATGGAAATGAAATCCCCCTCTGGGGGATGGGGGTTATTAGTTTCTCATTTTTTCCAATGCCAAACTATCTCCATTAAAAGCATTAAAATCTACAATATGGCCAATGCCGTTAATTTTTGCCTTATCAGAATGTTGCCAGAATTTCCACCGGCTTTTATCGAGCCTAAGTTTGGGCTGATAATAATGTGCTATCCAAAGTGGGTATTCATCAAAACGGTCGACTAAATAATCTTCGTAAAATTTTAAACCTGTGTAAATAATCGGTCTAACTTTAGTTTTCACCTCTACGTAGTTTAAAAAATCGGCAAGTTCTGCCCGCATTTTTAAAGGCGAGACACCATCTAAACTTTCGATATCCACAACAGGAGGTAGATCTCCTTTTTCTATATTTACCACCTGCAAAAAAAACTTGGCTTGCGTTTTTCCATCTTTTTTTGGTCTGAAAAAGTGGTAGGCACCACAGATTATTCCAGCTTTTGGCGCCTCTCTCCAATTGCGTTGAAAATAAGAATCTACCAGCATAATGCCCTCAGTTGCCTTAATAAACGCAAAACGGATACTTACATCATCCTCTTTCATTTCCTTAACTTTTTGCCAATTTATTTTTCCCTGATAGTAAGAAACATCAATCCCATGGATACTGTATTTCTTGGGAATTTTGATATTAAAACTTTTGTAGGTACGATAATTTGGATCTTGTCCCCAATCTTTTACCCACCGCCAAGTAGCCACAAAACCTTTCAACACATAACCATAATAAAACGGCGAAAGCAAAATGAGTAGCAAGCCAGCGATCGCAATTTTCCATTGCATTGAGAAAGGCTTCGATTTCTTTTTACGTGATGTAGGTTTTCTTGCGATTGGTTTTCGTACAATAGGTTTTTTATTATCTGGTGGCATAAGATATTTGAAGCAGCTAAGTTGAGGAAAATGTGGGGAAATAAAAAAAGCAGGCAACAAACTAAAACATGCTATTAAAAAAATCTACTTTTTAAAAAGGGCGATTAACTTTTACATGAAATGCTTTTAACAATAACCCGATTACGGTTCCTAGTAAATCTTTTCATATAACAAAGAAATATTCAGGAAGACAAAAACATCTCATGCTATATACGGTTATTTATTTAATCCTAGTTGAAATAACATGAGTTTAAATAATAAACAAATATTAGAAAAGGCAAATGCAGCGATTTCCGCAGGAGATCATGAGGGCTTTCTAGCGTTATGCACTGATGATACCGAGTGGACTTTTGTTGGCGATCAAACCCTAATTGGCAAAGAATCTGTCAGGGCTTACATGAAAATCGCCTATCTAGAGCCGCCAATATTTGTAGTAGAAAAACTAATTGCTGAGGATGAATTTGTTACGGCTATTGGCACAATTAATTTAAAAAATAATGATGGGCAAACAGTTGAATACGCCTATTGTGATGTATGGCAATTTAGTAATGGCAAGCTCTTTAAGTTAACGGCATTTGTAATTTCGGCTTAAATTACTATTCATCAGCTTATAATCTAGAAATCTCTCTAATAATCTTTACAAAACATCCCCCCAAATTCTCCCGTCAGTAAGAAATCTATTGCTTTTTACTACTTTTACGCCTCAAACAAAGGCATGTTCAAGCTCATTTTAAACACATATAAAACGTCTTTCAGTGGTTTAAGTCGCGAAACTTGGCTTTTGAGTATTGTGATGATGTTTAACAGATGTGGCAGTATGGCCGTACCTTTTATGGGTTTGTACGTTACCCAAAGCTTACATCGATCGGAAATGGATGCAGGTTTAATTATCACCCTGTTCGGTGTCGGTTCAATTTTGGGTTCTGCAGTAGGCGGAAAACTCACAGATATGATTGGCTTTCGACCAGTGCAAATTTTATCATCAATAATTGGCGGCTTGCTGTTTATCTTATTCTCATCAATAACCAATTTTTCCACCTTGTGTATTCTTGCAGTTGTCATTAGCTTTTTTTCTGAGGCATTTCGACCTGCAAATTTTACAGCGGTTGCACATTACGCTACGGAAAACACCATTACCAGATCCTATTCATTAAATAGATTAGCAGTAAATATCGGTTGGTCAGTTGGAATAAGCTTGGCTGGAATTATTGCCTCAATTAATTATAAGCTTCTATTTATTGTAGAAGGTGGCGTAAGTATAGTGGTAGGATTACTAATTTTATCTTTTTTACCAAGGGTTAAAGGTTTTATAAAACTGGCTAAAGAAAACGCTACCAAACACGTAATAATGAAACCATGGAAAGATGTATTCTATGTAAAATTTATTTTGCTCACTACAGTTTTCATTACCTGCGCCTTTTTAATGTTTCGGGTTGTGCCCGTTTTTTTTAAGGAACAATGGCATATCGATGAATTCGCAATCGGGCTAATTATTGGACTGAACGGCGCCGTGATTGCGTTATTCGAAATGATTATGATTAATAAAATTGAAGCGAAAAGATCTCCAATGTTTTTTATCATAATCGGCGCTGTATTCTTTGCCATTTCATACATCATGCTTACTGCACCGATAAGTTTTCACATTGCTACAGCAATCATTGCCATCATTATTTTTACTGGCGGCGAAATGTTTGCATTGCCCTTTATAAACACAATTGTAATTAATAGGAGTAACGAACATAATAGAGGATTATATGCCGCTGGCTATACTTTAAGTTGGTCTGTTGCACAGGTTATTGGGCCTTATACAGGGTTTTTAGTAGCAAGGAATTTAGGATATAATTGGCTTTGGTTAGCTCTTGCCTGCATGCTTTTATTATGTGCTTGGGGCTTTAGCGTATTAAATAAAAAGCAAACCAAATCCATATTGGAAACAATTTAAATTCAGCTTGAAAACCAAAGTAATTCAAGCTGAATTTTAATTATTTAACTTTTTGTGCCTTAACACCTTCATTAGTAATCTTAACTGGAAGAATATTTCCATCAGCATCAAATTTCATCTCATCGATGCAGGTTACACGATGGTTACCATCGGTTTCTGTTAACGGTCTACGATGATAAACAATATAATAAGCACCCTTTTTCTCATTGATAATTACTGAATGGTGCCCTGCTCCTGTGGCAATTGTAGCATCCTGTTTTAATATTTTCCCCACTCTTTTAAAAGGACCAAATGGAGAATCGCTCACAGCATAAGCTACGGAATAATCTGGGCCAGTCCACCCACCTTCGCTCCACATAAAATAATATTTACCATTTCTGATAAACATATACGGACCTTCTACATAATTATCTGGCGTTATTTCCTTAAAAGTAGTTCCATCGGCAAAAGGCACAAAACCAGAGAAATCGTTATTTAACTTTGCGATATTGCAATGTCTCCAGCCACCGTAAATAAGGTAGTATTGTCCATCTTTATCCTTAAACACAAATTGATCAATCGGTTGTGCACCGTTATGAAATTTATCTACCAAAGGTTTTCCTAAATGATCTTTGTATGGCCCTTCGGGTTTATCGGCGACTGCAACACCAATTCCGCCAATTTCACTATCACTTTGAATGTCGTTAGCACCAAAAAACAGGTAATATTTCTTGTCTTTTTGAACAATTGCTGGTGCCCACATGGCTTTATTTGCCCATTTAACTGCTGCAGTATCCAAAATATGTGGATGCTTTTTCCATTTCACCAAATCAGTAGAGGAAAAGGCATCTAAAAAAACCTGCTCTTTGTATTTGGAAGAATATGTGGGGTAAACCCAATATTGATTGTTAAAGATAGCAACATCTGGGTCGGCGTACCAACCTTGAAATATTGGGTTTCCAGATTGCTTAATCGTTTTACCACTTTGCGCAAAAGAAGTTAAGCCTGATAAAAGTAAAAGAGATGAGAATAGGTATTTCATGCCCACAATTTAGGAAAAAATATGATGTTTAGAAACTGATAAGTTCAAATGCCTTTTTGGAAAGCAATTACAGTGGTGCTTTGGCATCGACAGTCCCGCCCCCGTTTCTGCCGATGAAATATCGGCATTACACTTCGGTCGGGTTTAGGTGGCGCAGCTAGGAAAATTATTTAAGGTTGCAAATTGCAAACCTAAACCATTTAAATGAGGGGATTTTAATTTCGGGTTTTGTGGGAACAAGTTTTGCAAAAGAACTTCAGTCCTTAATTATTAAACCCGACAGCAACGGCAGCCTCCGATTTTTTCTATCGGAGCTACAGAGTATGGCGGGACTAAAAAATCCGATGGAAAACTAAATGCTCATTTATCGAGTAGGAAGATAGGGATTAGTTCCCTATCTGTCCTCTCACACCACTGTACGTACCGTTCGGTATACAGCGGTTTGCTAGAATAACTTCGTTTGGTGTGTCGTTTTCCAATAGTAATAATTTGCGAATCCATCTAGTCCAAGGCCAATAAAGAACTTCTTGTCGAGGGTTGTAAGTAATGTCGGGCTGTTTGCAGTCCTACAGTACCCCTTACGGGTATTAGACAACTGATAAGCCCTTGACTTTACTACACCCATCTTCATTAAATTCCGCGCTCTACCCGTTATACTCTTC
>NZ_SJSN01000060.1 GCF_004331675.1 Pedobacter frigidisoli
CCATAAGCATTAGGGCCTGATAGCCTGCTAATGGTACCTTATCCAGCCTTTCTTTTGCGGATAATTTAAGCAATAGGGTAATGCCTATTGCGAACAACAGGCTTAGGATATAAAAAACAATAAAGTAAGTTACCGAAAAAGCAAAAGCGGCGCATAACAAAAAGAGCAGATCACCCAGACCAAAAAACCCCTGAAAGATATTCGTAGGCTTTCTATTTTTTAACGAGATGTAAAGTGACAGGACAAATACCTGAAAAAGGATGAATAAACCATTTAGCCCGCCAAGATTAAAAACCAATCCCCAGCCAAACTGAAAGGCGCCATAACAGGTTACCTCGACCCACAACAACGGAAAAAGCCACCAATAGATGCCTCTATATTTAAAGTCCTGATAGACCATGAATAATAAAACCAATATAATCCCCCCCAACAACAAAACCATTAGTCTGCAGTTATTTCCTTTAGATTTTTTTCCTGATCGATCTGCCAGACATTATAGGTACCGTCCCCATCAAAATCGGCAACAGCGCTCGCCTTAGCGGTGAAAGTATTATTGCTTGCACCAGTAACCTCTATCTTAAAGTTCGCCTTGCCATCTTTGCCATCACTGGTTAGCTTTTCTTGAATAAACCCAATTTCGGACAGATCATTTGAATACTTGGAATGCTCATAGAAATAGCTCTGCTCCAATTTGGCTAAGTGCTCTAATTGTAATTTCGCCTCAGTCGTCTTGGCCTTTGTAATCAAGGGCATTAAATTGGGCAGCGCCAGCAGGATCAGAATTCCGATGATGACCAAAACAATTAGAATCTCGGTTAGCGTATAGGCGTTAAGCTTGTGGTTCAGTGTAATCGGGAAATAACACTGCACAAGAATTGGCAATTAAGAGTGCACAGAAAACGGCAACAAGTGTGCACAGTTTTACAAAGCTAATCTTCTGGTCCTAACTTGCAAATATTGTTTTCCTATTTTCCATTCTGTAAGATTTTCCCGCAAGACTGATTACCTCACACCGGAATAGAAGCCTGTCCAGCAGAGCTGTGGCCAGCACCTCATCATCCAGCATTTTGGCCCAGTCAGCAGGCATTTTGTTGGTGGTGATAATAAATGAGGTGCTTTCATAAAGTTGGTTTACGAAGTTA
>NZ_SJSN01000007.1 GCF_004331675.1 Pedobacter frigidisoli
GAAGAGTATAACGGGTAGAGCGCGGAATTTAATGAAGATGGGTGTAGTAAAGTCAAGGGCTTATCAGTTGTCTAATACCCGTAAGGGGTACTGTAGGACTGCAAACAGCCCGACATTACTTACAACCCTCGACAAGAAGTTCTTTATTGGCCTTGGACTAGATGGATTCGCAAATTATTACTATTGGAAAACGACACACCAAACGAAGTTATTCTAGCAAACCGCTGTATACCGAACGGTACGTACAGTGGTGTGAGAGGACAGATAGGGAACTAATCCCTATCTTCCTACTCGATAAACGAACGGAAGTATTTCATGGCTGCTTCAGTCCTGCCATGCGCTGTAGCTCCGATAGAAGAAATCGGAGGCTGCCGCTTCTGTCAGGTTTAATTAACATAGGGCTGTTCTTAAAACTTCATCTGCACCATGCGATTTCCCCGAAAAGCAGCGCAATAAGTTAATAAACCCGATGGCATAGAAAGCTCCCGATATTTCATCGGGACTTGGAGGAACAGCGGGGCTACCGCAACCGATAGAAAACAGAATCTTGCTTTCCAAATTATCATTATTTAGGATCAACTTACTAAGCTTAGAAAGACACGAAGCGCAAAAAAACATAGTAAGTTTATTAGATAAATCCTTAGCTAAAATCATTATTTGGAAACGAAAGGAAGTATTTCAGGGCTGCATCAGTTCTGCCATTCCTTAACCCGATGAAAAAAATCGGAACCACTTCTGTCAGGTTTAATTTTAACGTTGGTGCACCAATAGCATCTGTACTAAAATTAAAGTTTACCAAATCAATTCATTATTTTTGAGGCCATGGCCGAAGAACAAAAAAACAATCCGCTGCACGGAATAAAATTAGAGAAAATTGTAACCGATTTGCAAACACATTACGGTTGGGAAAAGTTAGGAGCATTGATTACGATAGATTGTTTCAATAATAATCAAAGTATAAAATCGAGCTTAAAGTTTTTGCGTAGGATGCCTTGGGCTCGTAAAAAAGTAGAGGACTTGTTCCTTGATACTTTTCATAAATAAATTATTTTGCACTTAGAAATAAGTAATGTATTAATTAACTGTTTTATAAGTTAATATATCTGTTCCTTTACAGCCACGAATCCACCTTTTTACATATTCTAAAGTCAATAGTTGATTATTGTTAAATCCTTTAGAATAAGCTAAATAATCATCTTGGTCCATTCTTCGATCAATTACATACATGTGCCAAAGATTTGAGCCAGTAGGAAGTGAAACAATTACCTTTCTTCCTGCAGAAAGCTCGTTATCGATAGCTTTAAAAAGCCGATCGATTGGGAAATTATCTCCTCTTTTAATATTGAATTGATGCTTGAATTTTAATCCTGCAATAGTTTTACCATCAAAGTTCGCAAAAGTTCCGTCACTTTTATCTTTCCAAATATTCTGGAGGCCATAATAATTGGCAGAAACACGGTCATTATATTTAAGTATCATTTCAATCGACATTGGAATGCATGACATATTATAAAGTTGTTTATGCTTAACTGCGATATTTGCAATTGACTTATTATGAATATCCTGTTTTTTAGATGTGCTATCTTGTGCATAATTATAGATTGCTAAAAATAGAAGAAAAGCAGTAATGAATTTTTTTTTCAAAGCAATTTATATTTTATGATCCTAAATTAACATTAATTAAAGAGACTTAAAATGGCTATTTCATATTTTTTGATCTTTTCATAAATAAGTTTTTAAAATGCAACCATACTTAGGCAATTTTCGTCATCATTAATATACCAAAACAATTAAAGATGAAAAATACACCCATTTACCTCATATTCCTATTTCTTTTGAGTAGTTGTTCAATGTCTATCAACTCCACTAAAAGGGGCAAACTAGATATTCCGAAAGAAGAAACCTATACTGTTATTTACAGTGCTAAACTTTCTGATGGTTTGGTAGCCAAAATAAGTTATACAAACGAAAACTCAGTGCAAGAAGAATTTAAGGATGTAACAAGGAACTGGGAAAAAACTGTTGAACTTAAATCTGGTGCAAACGTTAAACTCAATACGCTTGCTAAAGGAGAAAAGGGTATAGGTGAATATAAGGTTACGGTAAATGGAAAAATTGTTTCCGAACATATTTTAACCAATAAAAGATTAAGGTATAGTGTAGACTTTGATTTGCCGTAATTATCGACGTAATAATATGTATAATGTCCGTAGTGCAAATGCATTACGGGCATTTTTTATTTAAATCTGTTGTAATCCTTTGATATGCTTTATATTTGGATTAACAATCTTCCTAAATATCAATTATGAAACAAGCTTTACCTCTCATTTTCTCAGTTTTCCTATTGCTCAACATTAGTTCTTGTAAGAAGAACAATATTAAAAACCTAAATAGCATAGGTTATGGATCATCATTTGGAATGTGTGCAGGTTATTGTGCTACCAACCTTTTGATAAATGATTTCAAGCTCACCTTTTCGAAGAGTAAAAACGGACAAGCACCAGATACAAAAACTTGTACTAAAACAATATCCGAGGAAGAAGTTAACGCCATTAAAAATTTACTAAATTCCAACCAGATTGTCAACCTGCCAGAGGTTATCGGCTGCCCAGATTGTGCCGACGGAGGCGCAGAATATGTTTCAATAAATGCAGATGGTAAACAGTATAAAATTACTTATGAATATGGTAAGGCGCCAAAAGAGTTAGAGGCAGCTGTGGCTAAGTTAAGGGTGCTAAAAGATAGCTTTAAGGAGTGTAATTAAGCATTATATGCCAGTTGATACCTATTAACATGATTTTAGTGAAAATTGCACTTAAGCCAAATGTGACCTACATACCATAAAGTTTTAATCTGTTTATTGATTTATCTTTAAATGTGATTGTAAGAGTCGCTGTTCGGTCATCTACCAATTTACTAATGCACGGAAAGTTATTAAAAACGACACTGACTGCCCCAGGCGTGATACAATATGATGCTGTGGATACCTATGATTTGCCGCAAGCGATTCCTGCAACAGTTCCAGAATCGCTAAAGAGCCAATTGAGAGCGTTCATTCAATCAGTAGCTAAAGACCCAAAAAATGTAGAAGCGAAGACCATAGCGTTTTTGCGCCAAAATAGGCAACTTGCTAAAGATTTAAAAACCATTTCTTCAATAATTATGATTGCTACAGTTGTAGAGGATATTTTAACAGAAGGGGTTGGTATTGCAGATGATTGGGTGTGTTATTTAATCGCCCGTACCTTGTGGGATGTTGATCAAAAATATCAATTCAATTATTATTTATAGAACCTCCAGCTCGCTTGGCGTTTTGATATTATTTACTCAAAAAATTCAACTGAACTGTCACACTTTAGTTTTTGCGGTGTCTTATGATTGAAAACTGAATCCAAATCAGTTAAACCAAACTAAGAACATTTTTTTAAAGCATGAAACTGTATTTAATTATTTTTATAGGCCTTTTATCTACGAAAGTCTTCGCACAAGAGACTTCGGTAGTTTCAGGCAAAATCTTGGATAGTAAAACCAATCAACCTCTCGAATATGTTGGTATAATCCTGACCAATAAAGTTGATTCCTTAAAAAAGGTTGGCGTGGTGAGTAACACAAGAGGTGAATTTTCCTTTTCGGCCGTTGCTAATGGTAAATATACTCTTCGCATATCGGCAATGGGCTTCAACATTATCACTAAAACACTAATAGCAAATGGGAAGTCGATCAATTTAGGAACGATTAAATTAATAGAAGACGCTATTGCATTAAAAGATGTATCGGTAAGTGGTAAATATGCTACGGCAACCATTAAAAAAGATACCGTAGAGTTTAATGCCGATGCTTACAAAACGCAACCCAATGCTGCTGTTGAAGATCTGTTAAAGAAATTGCCAGGCGTAACCATTGATAAAGATGGAAGCATTCTGGTACAAGGACAAAAAGTTACCCGCCTAACTGTAGATGGAAAAGATTTCTTCGGTACTGACCCCAAAACAGCAACCAAAAATTTACCAGCTGACGTAATTGCAAAAGTGCAACTAATCGACAGTAAAACTCTCGAAGCAAAAGCTACCGGAATTGATGATGGACAAAGAGAAAAGGTGCTTAATTTGACAATAAAGGAAGATAAAAAGAATGGTTGGTTTGGTAATGCCAATTTATCTGGAGGTACAACCGATCGATATAGTGGCTACTTAAGCGCCAACCACTTTACAAAAAAAATGCAGTTCGCCGTTTTGGGGATGAGCAATAACATCAGTAATGCCAGCTTTCAATACGAAGATTTAAACAGCTTCACCAGTGGGAACATTGGTAATCTTTTCGCTCCTCCCGGCGGCGGTGGATTTTCGATCAATGTGAATAACGGCAGAACTACCATTGTTGGTTCAGGCGTTTTCGATAATAGCGCCATTGGTGAGGTTACCACTCATAGCGGCGGACTAAATTTTAGCAACAGTTGGGGCGCAAAAGATAAACTGACATTGAGCAGCAGCTACTTTACCTATTTTAGTAAAGGTCTTGGAAATCGATTTTCGAATGTTCAGGATATCAATCAAGACGATGTGTTGCGCACTGATGAAGTCTCCAATCGCAATTCTGATAACCAAGCACACCGTTTTAATTTTAAAGTAGAATATCATCCAGATTCATTAACGGATGTTACTTTTCGATCGAACGCTATTCTTAATTATACCACCAATATCAATAACAGGGAATTTAATTCTTCTTTTGATTTGACTGGAAAAATTAATGAGGGCAATCAACTTTTGAATCAAAAAAATTCTACTCCAGCATTTTTTAGTGAGCTTTCCGCAACACGTCGTTTAAAAAAAGGATCAATCATTATCGGCTTAAATGGTTCACAAAATACTTTCAATTCCAATTGGCTTAATAAATCATTGATAAACAATTATAGCGGAGGTGTAATAGATATAACGGATTTAAATCAGCAGGCAGAACAAGAAAATAAATCGCAAAATTATAGTGTAGCAGTGAATTATATTCGCCCAATTTTGGATAAGAAACTGAATAGTAATGTAGCTTATATCCGTAATGAGGGCATAGTAGATGCAAAGCAATTAACTTTGAGCTACAATCCATTAAATAATACTTACGATGCTATAGTTCCTGATTTTTCAAATACACTTGAAAACAAAACATGGAGTCAAACCGCAAGGCTTGGTTTAATCTACAATCGCACCGAATGGACATATAATTTTGGCCTAGGATTTCAAGAAACGGGTTT
Organism: Pedobacter frigidisoli; assembly: GCF_004331675.1. GTDB lineage: Bacteria > Bacteroidota > Bacteroidia > Sphingobacteriales > Sphingobacteriaceae > Pedobacter > Pedobacter frigidisoli. The sequence continues at coordinate 5,243 of NZ_SJSN01000007.1, forward strand.
GGATGCCTCTACATTTAACAGCGCCGGTGTAAATACCAATAATATTGAGAAGAAATATTATAATATTCTTCCTCGTTTAAATATCAGTTTTAGAAATAAAAACAAGCATACACTACAGTTAAATTATAACGCAAATGTGAATCTGCCATCGGTGAATGATTTGCAGCCAGTACAAAATAATAGCAATCCACTTTATCAACGCGTGGGAAATCCCGATTTGGAGGTTAGAAAAAGTCATCGAATGTCTGTGAATTTCAATACTTTCAGCGCCGATAATAACAAATATTGGAATGGTTATTTTCTGGTAAATTATACCTTAGATGATGTAGGTAATGATATTAACTATGTTGATGGCGTTCAGTTTGTAAAACCGGTCAATGTAGATGGCAATTATTACATCAACACAGGTACATTCTTTGGTCAGCCCACCAAACTAAAAGGATTGCGAATGGGTTACGGTGTTAATTTATCAATGTCGCACAACACGTCATTTATCAATAGTGAAAAAAACATGACCAACCGGTATAATATTGGTCCAAATGCTAATTTTAGTTATGATATTGATGATAAATTAAATGCTGGAATTTACATCGGTGTTCAATACAGCAGAGTAAATAATTCACAACCAAGTGCCCTGGATAATAAGTATTTCAATTTCTCAAATAGTGCTAGCCTAAGCTACGAGTTTATTAAAAATACCAGAGTGAATACAGAATTAAACCACAACGGGGCTGCTGGCAGGGCCGATGGATTTAATAACAATGTTTTTTTGCTTAACGCAGGTTTAGAGCAATATTTTATGCAGCGCAGAATAACTTTAGCATTAAAAGGATTTGATATTTTAAATCAAAATACCAATATCGATAGAACGGTAAATGGCAGTAGGATTGAGGATATCCGTTTTAATTCGATTACCAGATATTTTTATGTGTCGTTGAATTATAAGATTACAAAGGTTGGTACTAAAAGCGAGAAAAGTAATCCGAGAAGTACGGTAAATTAGATTTACTAAAAAGGGTTAACACTAGATACAAAAATAGACTACAAAACTGGTATTGAAACTAAATAAATTCTATTAAAGATTTAATGAATGCTATTTAAATTTCTAATTTGGCAAGGATATGGGTGTCTAGATTATGGCGATGTTAACGGAATGGATTTCGGTAACAGTGGATGGTAAAACTTATAAAATTACTTACGATTATGGTAAACCGCCAAAAGAATTGGAGTCTGCAGCTGCTAAATTGAAAGGTCTTAAAAGATGGGTTCAAGGATTGTAATTATGTAATGTATGCCAGTTGGTGCTAATATTCATAAGTTTGGCATAAATTGCACTCAGCCCAAATGTACCCTGCATCCCATAATCTCTAATCTGTTTTTTCGATTTATCTTTAAATGTAATTGTAAGCGTGGCTGTTTGGTCATCTGTCCAATTTACCGCATAATTATCTTTTAAACTGTTGATGTTTATATATTGTATGGATTCAGACAATTCCTTAAATATTTCTGGAGAAAGTCTTTTCGATGATTTCCCCAACTGCTTAGTGTACCCGATTCCTTCAAAATTTGCTCTGCTATCTTTATAGAGTATTAGGTTAAAAGAGGGGCATGATCCAAAACAATAACCGGTATTTATTTCTATAGATTCAATCTCGGATTTAACATAGTAAGGTTTATTCAGTTCTATAAAATCATTAAATTTAAAAACTAATGTATCTATTATAACAACTGTTTTATAAATAAATGGTTGTTTGTTTAAAGTGTCAATTTCTGAAGTTTTACGATATAATTTAAGGTAATTGTTTTTTCCAATCTTTATTGGTTTTACAAGTTCACAATTTTCGAAAGGGCTTTTGGAAAATCTAAATAACTTGAACGTATTGTTTCCTATATCTATTAAAGCATAAGAGATATAATCGTACCAATAAGCTATAAAAACTAAATCGGTTAAGCCGTCGTTAGTGATATCTGCTTTTTCCCAGTTTTTAATATTCCAACTTTTAAATATTCCATCACAACTTAAATGCTTTGCAATTGAATCTGTAGTTCTAATTTTAAACTTCCCATATTTATCCTTTGCAAAATCAGGATTCATGTTTTTAACGAATTCATTTACATCGCTGTCAGTCTTGAGCTGATCTACCTCGTTTGCGAAAACCTGGTTGCTGAAAATAAATAAAAGGACTAAAAATATTTTGTCGAAATTGTTCATTTTTTTCTTTCTAACATTACACTTTTCGTTAACCAAAATTAGCTGTTTGAAATCATTGCGATTCGTTAGGATACGAGCCAATAGATTAGGATTGTAGTTGATATTGAAGCATTATTTTCTTGAATCACTTTCTTCGAACTCCAGTCTTTTATCTCGTGTGCTTACCAATTCAGAAAGTTCATAAACATTCCTGTAGCCGTAACCATATAAATTAATTAAGTAGGTATATTCAGCGCCAGTGTTATTGGCTTAATTTTCTTTTTTACCATTGCTGGCAGAACTAATTTAGAGGCAAAATTAATTTGATCATCGCTGAAATTGTTATTGCAATAGATCAATATTCGAGTCTCGGGATTTTGAATTTCCCTGAGTAAGTTGGCTTGGGTAAAATCAGAAAAATTAAGATGAATGGCGCCTTTAATGTGTTTTCTATTAAATAAACTATCAGACCGGGTATCTAAAATTATAGTTCCATTTTCTTTGCTCATTTTTAAAAATGTTTCTAAATCTATTAATCTACATTTTCTATGCGCTTTAACTTCAGGTACTAATTTTTCGTAGGCATCAAAGTCTACCAGTGCTTTGGGTAGTAGAGTATTTTGCCCATATGACAAATATGCACTAGAAACAAAAAGTGCGGTTAGGAGTTTAGTCTTCATTTTCATTCCAATCAATGATATTAATTTCCACCTAGAATAATGGGTGCACTTTTGCCATTGCCCATAATAATAACTTTCGTATTAGGCGATTTTGCAATCTCCTTCTGGGCCAAAATAGATTCATATTGAAGTTGGCGATCGCTTAAGCCTGTAGAAAGAATTCTTTGATAATCTGCAATACCTTGTGCTTCAACACGCTTACGTTCTGCTTCTTGGCGCTCTTTTTGGAGTACAAAGGTCATCTTTTGAGCATCTTGCTCTGCATTTATCTTAGATTCGATACTGGCTTTTACTGAAGCGTGTAAGGTAATGTTACGAACGAGCAACTGCTCTAATTCTAAACCCCTTTTTGAGAAACTCTTATTTATTGTTGCAAATATTTTAGCCTGAAATTCATCTCTTTTGCTTGAGTATAGTGCTACGGCATCGTAAGAAACAGCATTATCTCTAATAGCCGTTCTGGAAACGGGGCGAACAATTTTTTGTAAATAATCCGTTCCTATTTCTTTTAATATATCTGGCGCAGAACTCGCCTTAACCCTGAACAATACGGAAAGATCGATCACCACTTCCAAACCATCTGCCGATAAAACACGGAGCGCATCGTCGCCCTCTTTGTTTCCCTCATCATGAACGCCAGACATGGTGTAGTTTTGTGTTTTAACATCAAATGGAGTAACCTCGGCTATTGGATTAATTAAATTTAGGCCACTATACAAAACTTGGTTGTCTACTTTGCCAAATACGGTTTTAACACCTACCTCGCCAGCATCGATTACTTTGAACATAGAGAATGAGAGGCCGATGAGTACCAAGATAACACCAACTATTTTTACAATATTTCCAAAACGGTTTGCTGGATTGTTTTGTGCTGATAGCACGAAACCAACAATTAGGATAATAATACCTACGATACTTAAGAACATATATTTTAAATTTTCTGATTAAAGATATGTTATTTAATATGATGTTAGAAAAAAATAAATAAGTGCCTTTTTTAGTGAAAAATTAATGAGTAGTAGTTAAAACAGTGAATTTCCCAGCCTCCTAAACCCGATATACGCGTAAAGCCAACAATATTTCATTGTTGCTTGTAACATTAGCGGGGCCGAAGCCAGCCTAAGAATTACTGTAACTGCTTTCCAAAAAACACGAGTCTTTAAACTACTAAGATGCTGAAACAAGTTCAGCCTGACGAGTGTACGGCTTTGGTTTGCCTGAAATTCGCAACTCCTTAATCATCAACTCTAAACTGATAATTGCAAACTGAAAACTTTTTATCCTGAGCCCTTGATTTATAAAAAGAATTGTTCTACTTTTGCAGTCCGTTTTATGGGCTATCTGTAAGGAAGCCGGGGGAGCGGGAAATAATTAAATAAAAAATTAAAAAAGCACAATGCCAACCATTCAACAATTAGTTAGAAAAGGTAGAGTAGCACTGGAGTTCAAGAGTAAGTCTCCAGCGTTGGACAGCTGTCCACAGCGAAGAGGTGTATGTACACGTGTGTACACCACTACCCCTAAAAAACCAAACTCAGCAATGCGTAAAGTAGCCCGTGTTCGTTTAACGAACGGTAAAGAGGTTAATGCATACATTCCTGGAGAAGGTCACAACTTACAAGAACACTCAATCGTTTTAATACGTGGTGGTCGTGTTAAAGATTTACCAGGTGTACGTTACCACATCATTCGTGGTGCATTAGATACATCAGGTGTTGCTGGTCGTAACCAACGTCGTTCAAAATATGGTACTAAACGCCCTAAACCAGGTCAGGTTGTTGCTGCACCAACTAAGGGTAAAAAGAAATAATCGGGAGGAAATAAGAAATGAGAAAGTCAAAACCAAAAAAGAGAATTATTCTTCCTGATCCAAAATTTAACGATGTTCAGGTAACTCGTTTTGTAAACAATATGATGTACGATGGAAAAAAATCTATCGCTTATTCTATTTTTTACGATGCTGTTGAAATTGCTGAGAAGAAAGCAGGTGAAAACGGTTTAGAGATATTTAAACGTGCTTTAACTAATATTATGCCAGCTGTAGAGGTTAAATCTCGTCGTGTTGGTGGTGCTAACTTCCAGGTTCCAACCGAGGTTAGACCAGAGCGTAAAACAGCTTTAGGTATGAAATGGTTAATTTCATACGCTCGTAAACGTGGTGAAAAAACCATGAAAGAGAAATTAGCTGGTGAAATTGTAGCTGCTGCTAAAGGTGAAGGTGCTGCTGTTAAGAAGAAAGAAGATACGCATAAAATGGCTGAGGCTAACAAGGCGTTCTCTCACTTTAGATTCTAGTTATTAGAATTAACAGATTAGTAAGATTACACAGATTTAATTAGAAGATTATACTGATTAGATAAATTACACCGATTTGTTTTTACATAATCGGTGTAATCATTTAAAATCAGATAAATCAAAAACATAAGATGGCAAGAGATTTAAAATTTACAAGAAATATCGGAATCGCAGCTCACATTGATGCAGGTAAAACTACAACAACTGAGCGTATCCTTTATTATGCTGGTGTTAGTCATAAAATTGGTGAAGTGCACGAAGGTGCTGCAACAATGGACTGGATGGCGCAAGAGCAAGAACGTGGTATCACGATCACTTCTGCTGCAACTACGGTTGAGTGGAAATACAGAGGTCAGGCTTACCACATGAACATTATCGATACACCCGGACACGTGGATTTTACCGTTGAGGTAAACCGTTCGTTACGTGTACTAGATGGTTTAGTTTTCTTGTTTTCTGCAGTTGATGGTGTTGAGCCTCAATCGGAAACTAACTGGCGTTTAGCTAACAACTATAATGTTGCCCGTATTGGTTTCGTTAACAAAATGGACCGTTCTGGAGCCGACTTCTTAAAAGTTGTTAAGCAGGTTAAAGATATGTTAGGTAGTAATGCAGTTCCATTGCAATTACCTATCGGTGCTGAAGACGGATTTAAAGGTGTGGTTGATTTAATTAACAACCGTGGTATTGTTTGGAATGAGCATGATAAAGGTATGACCTTTACTGAAGTGCCTATCCCAGAGGATATGATTGATGAAGTTGCTGAGTGGAGAGAAAAATTATTAGAATCTGTAGCTGATTATGATGAGTCGTTGATGGAGAAATTCTTCGATGCTCCTGAAACAATCACTGAACGCGAAGTTTTAGATGCTTTACGTGCTGCTGTATTAGATGCTAAAATTGTTCCTATGGTTTGTGGTTCATCTTTCAAAAATAAGGGTGTACAAACTATGCTTGATTATGTGATGGAATTATTGCCTTCACCTATGGATAGCGAAGGTGTTGTGGGTACTAACCCAGATACTGGCGCTGAAGTTTTATTAAAACCAAGCATTAATGAGCCGTTTGCTGCTTTAGCTTTTAAAATTGCAACCGATCCATTCGTAGGTCGTTTATGTTTTATCCGTGTTTACTCGGGTAACTTAGAGGCAGGTTCTTACGTTTATAATACACGTTCAGAAAACAAGGAACGTATTTCTCGTATCTTCCAAATGCATGCTAACAAGCAAAATCCTGTGCCTAATGTGGCTGCTGGAGATATTGCTGCGGTAGTTGGATTTAAGGATATTAAAACAGGTGATACACTTTGTGATGAGAAAAACCCAATTATTCTTGAATCAATGAACTTCCCTGAGCCAGTTATCGGTTTAGCTATTGAGCCTAAAACTCAAGCTGACGTTGATAAACTAGGTATGGGCTTAAGTAAATTGGCTGAAGAGGATCCTACATTTAGAGTTCAAACTGATCAAGAAACTGGTCAAACTGTAATCTCTGGTATGGGTGAGTTACACTTAGATATTTTAATTGATCGTTTAAAACGTGAATTTAAAGTAGAGGTTAACCAAGGTGCACCACAAGTAGCATACAAAGAAGCAATTTTCGGTACTACAACGCACCGCGAAACATACAAAAAACAATCAGGTGGTCGTGGTAAATTTGCCGATATTTCGGTAATTATCTCTCCAATTGATGCTGATTTTGAAAAAGGTGGTTTACAATTCGTAAACGAAATTACAGGTGGTTCAATTCCACGTGAATTTATTCCTTCGGTAGAAAAAGGTTTTGCTGCTTCAATGGCAAACGGTGTATTAGCTGGTTATCCGCTTCCTGATATGAAAGTTCGTTTAATGGATGGTTCATTCCATGCGGTCGATTCAGATGCTTTATCATTTGAATTAGCAGCTAAAATGGCATATCGTGAGGCTTTACCTAAATGTAAACCTACTTTGATGGAGCCAATCATGAAAATCGAAATCTTAACTCCTGAAGAAAACATGGGTGATGTGATCGGTGATATGAACCGTCGTCGTGGTCAGTTATTAGGTATGGATACTCGTAACGGATCTCAAGTAATTAAAGCAACTGTGCCTTTATCTGAAATGTTTGGTTATGTAACTCAGTTACGTACAATCACGTCAGGACGTGCAACTTCTACAATGGAATTTGACCACTACGAAGCTGCGCCTAAAAACGTACAGGATGAAGTAATTGCTAAATCAAAAGGTAGAGTAAAATCAGTAGATTAATCCTTTAAAAATAAATCCGGTCTTTGTTATTAATAGCTCTAACAAGGATCATAATTAAAACAGAAAATGAGCCAAAGAATCAGAATTAAATTAAAATCTTACGATTACAACTTGGTAGATAAATCTGCTGAGAAAATCGTAAAAACTGTTAAGCCTACGGGTGCAGTTGTAAGTGGACCAATTCCACTTCCTACAGAGAAAAAAATCTTTACTGTTTTACGTTCTCCACACGTAAACAAAAAAGCAAGAGAGCAATTTCAATTATGCGCTTACAAACGCTTATTAGATATTTATAGCTCTAACTCTAAAACAGTTGATGCTTTAATGAAACTTGAATTACCTAGCGGTGTTGAGGTTGAAATCAAAGTTTAATTGATTTTAAATCGAATTAAGAAAGTCCCGATGCATATCGGGACTTTTTTTTTGCAAGTAAAAACGTAAATCTGAGCTTATTGCTTGATATTCAGAAATATATTATGTTTGATAGAGCCTAAACTATCTCTACATGTATGAATTATAATCTCTCGATGAAGCACCAACTGTTCATCACCACTTAAAAAGAAAAAACGAATACTTTTTTTAGATGCCTGTAAGCGGAATTGCCATATTGGGCGCAGTATTCAGGAAACAGGTTTTAAAAATTCGAACATCCTTCCAAACTTAATTGGCTTTTACAAATGCTGTACCTTATCATTAAGTAAATATTAGTCAAACAAAAGTATATCGCCAGGGTTTATAAAAGATGAAGAAGCATGAAAACCCAGAAGAGGATTTGCCAATTGAGGGGCAGGATTTCGCAGATCCGAAAGAAGAGATAAATAAAAAGCCATCTTCACACGGAGAGGTTGCAAACCAGAAAGATGGAGATTTTTCTGATCTCGAAGAAAGCAGAATGGAAAACCCTCCAAAACATAGAGCGAAAAATGGATCAAGTAAGGACGACTTGGATAGCGATACCGAAATTGATCAGAGTAAAGGTGTTTAAAAACTTAATCTATAATGCCGTTGCGCACTACATAGTTAATCAATGCAGCGGTATTTTTCTTTCCCGTTTTATCTAAAAGGTTCTGGCGGTTGCCTTCAATAGTTCTTTTGCTGGTAAATAATCTATCTGCAATTTCACCATTCGTGTAGCCATCTGCGATTAATCCTAATATCTCAATTTCTCTTTTGGTGATGTTAAGGTCTAATTTCTCCTTATTGAAAGCAATAGTAGATTTCTCTCTAGATTCAGTTAACAATCGTATTCCTATACTTGTAGAAATATATTTAAAACCTATCGCTATTTGCTTTATGGCAAAAATAAGTTCTGCCGCATTTACATTTTTAAGTAGGTAGCCAGAAGCACCAGCATCGAAGCACTTTAAAATTTCGCTCTCTTGATCGATATTGGTAAGAATGATTACCTTAATATTAAGGGCAAATGTTTTTATATGATTACACAGTTGTAATCCATCAGCCGTTGATATATTTACACCTGCTATTATAATATCTGGTTTAACCCCAGCTTCAAGTTGCGAGATGGTATCGGTACTATTGGATGCTTCTGCAATAACTTCAATTTCAGAATTATCTTCCAATAGCGCAATTATACCATTACGCACAAGTGCGTGGTCATCAGCCAGTAATACTCTTATTGGAATTTTCAATTTTATTGAGATTAAACTTTAGATGTTAAAATCAAATATCGATATAATATAATACCATGATTAATGTGTTTATACGTGAAATAGCAGTATAAATACTTGTTTTAATTTGTTAGAGTTTGCGGTAATGTTTGTCCTAAGAATAGAGAATAGCTTCTAGGGACCTTCGATGATAGATATAAATATTTATATATCAGTCAAATATGATGCCTCAAAAATGGATTATTAAATTTTGATGTTATTGATTAAATAAATCATTACCCAATTGCTTAAGGCTAAAGTTTTATTAACAATAAGGTAACATCAAAAGAAAATTAAAAATCGCATGAATTCTAATTTCCACCTTTTGGCTACACTTTTTTACTAAATATACGCTTTTTAATTGGGCGTTAGGGACACTCGTATATTATAGATTTAAATTATTAAACTTTTCGTGGCTAATATTTGTTATATAAATGGCTTACTTATAATACAATGAATATGGATATGAATGATAATAGTGGAGACCAAGTCAATCCTGATCAGTTAGATGGAATAGAATGGGATAATGATGATGCCACCTACGGGCATAAATTGCCGGAGATCAAACGCAAGGACTTACCAACTGACGAGCATTTGGAGAAAATTAAAAATCAACTACAAGTAAACGATGATTTAGTTAACTCAAATCTTAGTCAAGGTGAGGATATTGGAAATAGAAATAAGGAAAAAGATAAGGGAATTAGAGGGAAAGACCTTTAATTAAGTTAAATCAAAAAATGGGAATAACTTCTAAAATTATTCCCATTTCATAAATCATGATTTTTCCGGTAGATGAAAATCAAATTAGAATTCAACAACTGAAATGCTTGATCAGGGAGAATTTACCCCAATTGTTTAGTTGTAATGATATTGGTTAATCATTTAGTCGCGAATCATAAGTTGGCAAATTTCCGTAAATTATAATGGATGTCAGCTATAGATAAAACAAATATATTGATAAATGTCAATTTATGATATAGTGATATCATCATCTATATTGTATTTACTTTGTGATCCCACCATAAATCTTCGTACACTGCCAAACATACAACCTCGACTATATCCCACTATCTAGAGCATGATCTTCTTTATTTTGATCGAGGCTTTTATTTGGTTTATCTTTAAAATCCTCAGAAGAACTTCCTGTATGGCTCTCTGCACTTTTAACATTTGGGTTTTTATCGCTACTGTTATAGCTGTCATCACTCAAAGAATCTTTGCCTTGTGTTCCAGAGTTGTCGAATCCATCTTTCGCTAAAGGATTTCCCTCTATCAATTCACTTGGTTCCTTACCATAGGCAGTCACTTCATTAACATCATTTCCTGCTTCGTATTCCTTTTTAACATCAGATTTCTGATCTTTTTCACCACCAGTGTTAACATAACCTTCAGTATGTTCTTCCTTATTATAGATGCTAGTTTTCATATTGCTAGTTTTAATAAAGAACAGTCCAAATGAAAAATGGTTTCAATTATAGAGTAATGAAGATTTAAATCAATTTTCTATCAAGTTGATTTATAACTCAGTTGGCAATATTAGATAAAATTATAACGACTCATTTTTTCCTTTTGCTTAACTTGCCAGAGATTTAAACTTTGAAATATATAAATGGAGTGGAAATATTTACTTTCGAATAAAAGATTTGGTCAAGAAAGTTGGACAGGAGATCGGGATAAGGCAAGATCGGATTTTCAAAGAGATTATGACCGATTGATTTTTTCTTCACCATTTAGGCGTTTACAAAACAAAACACAGGTTTTCCCATTGCCTGGAAGTGTATTTGTACACAATCGCTTAACTCATAGTTTAGAGGTGGCAAGTGTAGCCCGTTCTATGGCTAATATCTTCTTAAATACCCTGGAGGAGAAAAATCCTAATTTGATAAAAGAAGTTCCATTGATAAATGAGGTTGGAAATATTGTCGCTGCCGCGGCACTTGCCCACGATTTAGGTAATCCGGCTTTTGGCCATTCTGGAGAAGCGGCCATTTCAAGGTATTTTACTGACGGAGACGGACGAGTTTATCAGAAAGATATGAATGAATCTCAGTGGCATGATTTAATTAATTTTGAAGGTAATGCCAATGCGATCCGAATTTTAACTCATCCATTAAAGGGAAAAGGAAACGATGCTTATGCGTTAACTTATTCTACCTTAGCTTCAATAGCCAAATATCCTTGTGCATCTATTGCCGGGAAACAGAAAGGACTTTTGCATAGAAAGAAATATGGGTTTTTCCAATCAGAAGAAGAAAGTTTCCAAAGAATTGCCGCAGAGCTTAGGCTAGAAAAAGAAGAAAATGAATTTTTAATTTATAAAAGGCATCCTTTGGTTTATTTGGTAGAGGCGGCTGATGATATCTGTTACAGTATTATTGATTTAGAGGATGCCCATCGTTTGAAAATTCTTTCTTACGAGGAAGTGAAGAGTTATTTATTGCCTTTCGCAAATTCTAAAACAATAGAAGATCGTTTAAAAAATGATTATGAGGATGACGATGCCAAGATAGGATTACTTCGTGCAAAGGCAATAAATACATTAACCAATACATGTGCAGTAATTTTCTATCGTGAGCAGGAAAGTCTTTTAAATGGAACATTAAATAGTAGCTTAACAGATTTAATCCCTGAACCGTATTTTTCGGCATGGAAAGCAGTGGAGAAAGTCTCGATTGATAGAATTTATAATTTCTCTTCAGTGATTCAGAAAGAAGTAGCGGGATATAAAATTATGGCTGGCTTGCTCGAGGAATTTGTTCCGGCACTTATACACAATAACACGCATTATTATAAAAAGTTGGTTAAGCTTATTCCAAAACAATACCATACCGATTTAACAGATATTTATTCAAGAACTCAAAGTGTGCTCGATTTTGTGTCGGGAATGACAGATTTATATGCTGTAGACTTATATCGCAATATAAAGGGCATCTGTTTTCCATCGGAAACGTAACCATTTTGTCTATTTCCAAACGCTTTTAGATTAATATAGAAGATTATATTTTTATGAAAGCGATATCTATAATGACTTAAATATACTTCTTGGTGTAAAAAAAACTATTCAAGTTCGTGTTTATGGTTTTGATTATTAGGTGATTATCAAGTTTAAAGGTATTCTAAATCATACTTTCGTGTAAAGGAAATATACTGGGATATACTAATTATTAGATTTGAGAGTTACGGCATGGATTCATCCCCGGTTGTAATGCTATAGATCATATCCCGATTCATGAAAAATTTTTTACTAATTGCGCTGCTAAGTATGGGCTTAGCATTTGCTGTTAAGGCTCAAGCCCCCCAACAATTCAACTATCAAGGGGCCGCCCGCAATATTAACGGAACTCCGCTCGCTAACAAAAGTATCTCTCTTAGAATTAGCATTCTCGATGGTACTTCTACTGGAACTTCACAATATTCTGAAGTAAGAAGTGTAACTACTAATGCTTATGGTCTTTATGCAATCTCCATTGGAAGTGCAGGAGCAATTTCATCAACCGGTAGTGTAACGACAGTAACTTGGGCTACAGGTTTAAAATTCGTTAAGGTGGAGGTAGATCCTGATAATGGAAATAACTTCAATTTGGCCGGAACCGCTCAACTTTTAAGTGTTCCTTATGCATTGTATGCGGCAAATGGACCAATCGGTCCGAAAGGAGAAACAGGTGCGACGGGTCCGCAAGGTATTCCCGGAAGTGTTGGGCCTCAAGGTGCAACAGGTACACAAGGACCAATTGGGTTAACTGGTGCAACCGGATTGCAAGGTGCAACTGGCGCTACTGGAATTCAAGGTTTGCCTGGAGCCATGGGGCCGCAGGGTGCAAAAGGCGATATCGGCGCAACGGGTTTGCAAGGGCCAATTGGAGTCACAGGTGCTATTGGTCCGCAAGGTGCAAAAGGTGATGTTGGTGTAATTGGTTCAGCAGGAATTCAGGGCATCGCCGGAACTGCCGGAGCAAAAGGTGATAAGGGAGACAAAGGTGATACAGGTCCTGTGGGCCCATCTACAGGAGTTGCTGGCGGAGATTTAATTGGCAATTACCCTAATCCAACAATTGCAAATTTACAAGGCAAAAGCCTATCAGCAGCTGCACCAACCAATAATCAAGTATTGTTATTCGATGGATTGGCATGGAAACCAGTTACACTCGATGTAAGCCAATTGGTTGGGGGAAAAGCTTTAACCTCAACCGATTTAAGTGTAAGTGCTAATGGCTCAACTGCGTTATTAAAAGATGTTGTTGTCGATATTAATGCAGGTGCAGTTACAACTGTTAAACTTGCAGATGGATCTGTAACCACAGCAAAATTAGCCGATGCTGCCGTAACATCAATCAAGATAGGTAATAAGGAAATCAAGAATATTAATATAGATGATGCAGCAGTAAATAGCTTGCAATTGGCAGATGCTGCCGTAACCACACCTAAATTAGCAGATGCTTCTGTAAGCATTGCGAAATTGGTAACTGATGGTACTGGCGACGCCAACAAAATTTACGTCACCAATTCAATCACAGGGAAACCAGAATTAATAAGCCGTACATTATTTACCAATGGAAATGCCTGGGCATTAAAAGGCAATACTGGAAATGTAGATCAAAGCAGCAATTTACTGGGCAATACCGATGATATCGCAATCAACTTCATGGTAAATGGGCAAAAGTCTGGCCGACTTGGAAATTCATCAGAGAATAATGTTTCTTACGGGTATAAAACAGCTACCTCGAATGTTTCAGGTTTTTACAATAGCGCTTTTGGTAGAGAGGCACTTTCCTTAAACATTTCTGGATACGAAAATAGTGCCTTTGGATACATGGTTTTACAACGCAGTTTCAGCGGGATTAACAATAGTGGTTTTGGTTCTCAAGCATTGGCCATAAATACCGTAGGCTCAAATAATAGTGCTTTTGGTACACATGCGCTAATGGCTAATGGAACGGCAATTGCAAATACAGGTATTGGTAGTTTGGCCTTAGAAGCAAATAATGGCGATAATAATACTGCCCTAGGTTATGCCGCTGGAAGTAAAAATAGTGGAAATGGAAATATTTTCCTCGGAAGTAATGCTGGTAGTACGCTAACGAATGTTAGTAATACTTTAACTATTGCCAATAGCAGTACAATTTATCCCTTACTTGCAGGAAGTTTCACAAATAATGGTGGAACGCTAACCATTAATGGAACCTTGGCAGCCAATTCAATAGCACAAGCACCGGCAAACGCAAGTACCTTAAATATCAATGGATCAGTATCTGCAAGTATCCTAACTTATACATCGCCTGCTTCAATAACATTAGATGCCAGTAATTACACTGTTCGAATAAAAAATGCTGGTACTGCGATTACGATCAATCTTCCATTGGCGACTAGCTGCAAGGGTAGAATCTATGTCATTGTTAAGGCACTATCATCGGGAAATATCACTTTTAATAATGCTATTTCCTTAAATGATGATACTTCTGTAACTACCATGACTGGAGCCAAAACTTATACCATTCAAAGCGATGGTTCCTCTTGGATCTCTTTAAACTAAGGATATGAAAAAAACATTTTACTTGTTTCTTTTCTCGCTCCTATTGCTTTATGGCCTCAAAGTAGAAGCACAAATTTTGCCGTACACTGTCAACTCGGCCAGCGGTAGCGGAAAAATTAATAACCAATTATATGATTTTAGTATAGGAGAAATGGTCTTGGTGCAAACTTTCCAGACCAATAGTGCAATCCTTACACAAGGCTTCTTACAGCCATTCCTTGTCATTCAAACTGCAGCAAATGTTTCCATTGCAAATAATATTTTAACCCCAAATGGTGATGGCAAAAACGATTTTTTTGTTGTAAAAGGAATTGAACAATACCCAACAAATAAACTATCCATTTTCGATCGTGGCGGGAGATTGTTGTATTCCACCATCAATTACCAAAATAACTGGGATGGTTATTTTAATGGCAAGCCTTTGATGGAGGATACCTATTATTATTTATTGGATTTGGGTAATGATGGATCGGTTAAAGGTTTTATATCAATTTTATATAAAAAATAACAGCGTGAGAAAGAAAAAGTTTTATTTGAGTGGATGGTTGTTATTCCTGGTTACTTCAGCTTCTGCCCAGCTTAACCCAATGGGAAGCATTTATTTTCAAAATCAGTTTTTGGCAAACCCTGCAATGGCAGGTTTAGAAAAGGAATTAAATCTAAATGCAGCTTTTAAAGCACAATGGGTTGGGGTAGAGGGCGCTCCTAAAATTCAATACTTAACAGGAGATTACGGATTAGATAACGGAAAAGTTGGTGTTGGCGCTTTACTTTATAATGAAAGTGCTGGTGCAATTAACAGAATCAGGGCGACTTTTAGTTATGCTTATCACTTGCCTTTAAGTGATGGATCAAAATTTCTGGATTTTGGTTTGTCAGCAGGTATAATGAACGAATACGTTGATTTGGGTAAAGCCAAGGCCGATTTTAGCGATGATGTAATATCCAGTTTTAATGAACGTCAATTGTATTTAGATGGTGATTTTGGAGTAGCTTTTCGAACAGAAAAATTAACCTTGCAAGGTACTTTACCAAACCTAAAGCGCTTTTTTAAGCGTGATGTGTTACGAAACGTTGTAGATAGATCGATTTATTTCTTTGCTGCCGGTTATAAGTTTACCACAGATAAAGTGATCAGCACCATTGAGCCAAAACTTGTTTTTCGCGGTGTACAAAACTACAATGGTATTTTTGATGCAGGGATCAATCTTCAATTTTTAGACAACAAATTAATGTTTAATGGAATTTATCACAGCACGAATAGTTTTACGGGTGGTTTTGGAGCCAATTACAAAAACCAGCTTTCACTTCTTTTTCAATACACTACAAATACCTCTCAAATGCAGAACTATAGCAATGGAGAGTTCGAAGTAGGCTTGCGTTATAGCTTTAAAAATCAATAAAAAAGCCATTTCAAGTTAAAATTGAAATGGCTTTTCTGCTTAAAGTTAAGCTTATCTTCCTCTAGAATCGTCCCATTTATTTCGCTCGTCTTGCAATTCTCTAGCAAGTTTCATCTCTTTATCTTTAGCCTTTACTTTATGTGCCTGAAATTCATCGGCAACTTCTTGGTAGAGTTGGGTTCGATAGGTAGCCTCGGTTCTATATTTTCCAGATTGAAAAATTACAATTACCAAGCCCGCACCAAGGATGATAATTAATGCCCAAACAATTGTATTATAAGTGCCCTTATTAAAAGATATTCCCAAGAACTTTATCTCGTTAACAGATGCATTTGCATTTGCCAATGAGCTTTCCTTGCCAGATACCTCAGTTTTTAAACCACTGATATTTCCTGCCTGTGCCTTAATTTCTTGCCTTGCCTCTTGAAGTTGTTTACGCTCCTTTCTCAATGTATCATTCACACTTTTCCATAACGAGCTTAATCTCGATGGATTAATTAGCCGTGCACCATACAAGCTCTTAGATTTTTTTAACATAAACTGGTACTGGCCATTTAGCGATGGATCAGTATTCTTCGATGTATCTGGCAAAACTTGTCCAAACGCAACGTTTAAAAACAGCATAGCGCCTAAAAACAAAAGGGTGTGTTTAATTTTCTGCATAGTTTAAATATAGGTGTTAGAATGTAAAACTACATTTTTAAATATTTCTCAGTTAATATATTTTCATTTAAGGTTTAGCTGAGATCTAAAAAATTGTTTTTGGTTTAACAGTTTAAATAACAATTTTATCTAAGTTTTATTATAAATTAATTCACGATAGATTACATTTGTTTCATGCAAATAGGAATTATCGGCTTAGGCGACATGGGCAAATTATACGCACTTTCGTTTGTAAGCGCTGGTTATAAGGTGTGTGGGGCCGATATGCCTTTACGTTTTACAGATTTAAAAAATGAGCTCGAACCAAAGGGCATCGAAGTTTTAATCGATGGTCATGAGGTTGCTCGAAAATCTGACTTTATCATTTACTGTGTAGAAGCTGAGAAAATTGATGAGGTAGTGGCCACTTTCGCTCGCTCTACAAAATATGGAGCAATCGTATCGGGGCAAACTTCAGTTAAACATCCAGAAATTGCAGCTTTCGAAAAACATCTGCCTGAGGATACCCAAATTGTAACTTGCCACTCTCTCCACGGACCAGCATTTAGTCCGGAGGGGCAGACGCTTGTTGTGGTTCGCCACCGGGCGACTGATGAGGTTTATGCGAAGGCATTGGAAATTTATAAATCCTTAAAATCAAACATCATCGAGATGGATGATTACAGGGAACATGATCGAATTGTTGCCGATACACAAGCCGTTACCCACATGGGCTTCGAAAGTATGGGCTCAGCTTGGAAAAATGCAGGGTTTTTCCCTTGGGATAATCCAGCTTATGCAGGCGGAATTGATAACGTTAAAATTTTAACAACGTTGAGGATTTTTAGTTACAAATCTCACATTTATGCCGGCTTGGCTATTTTGAATCCTTACGCACAAAAGCAGGTTAAGTATTATGCGCAAGCAGAATCTGAACTATATAAGCTGATGATTTGCGAGAACGAAACGGAGTTTAGAGAAAAGATTTACGCTGCTCGGGATTTCGTTTTTCATGAGAGTCGTACACTTTTGCTACTTGATGATAACATTATGAAAGAATTTAGCTTATCTGATGCAAACCACAAACAAAAACCAAATTCTCATTTAAGTTTATTAAGCATGGTTTATGCCTGGTACAAAATGGGTGTAAACCCTTACGATAATTTGATCTGCCAAACACCTCCATTTAAGTTAAGGTTAGGCATTGCCGAATATTTATTTAAAAATGAAGCTATGCTTGAAGAATCGATTCATACGGCACTTTATGATAAATCTATTCGTGGCGATGATTTGGAATTTCACACTGCTGTTCATGAATGGGCATCAATAATAGGGTACGGCGATTTGAAAGGATATAAGGAACATTTTGAGGCTGCAAAATCATTTTTTGCAAATCGTTTAAATGATGGAAGAGATTTGAGTGCAGAAATGATTAAGCGTTTGGGGAAATAAACATTCTACATGAAAACGATTTTGAATAAACCGGTATTGGTTTTGCAACTTCAAAAACAATTAAACGATATAAAAGACCTTTGTGGCGAATATGATTTGGGTAACCATCAAATCATCAATTTCATCGCTGAGAAAGTTTTAATCATATTTCAGAACACCGATCAAACAAAGTCATTGCTTAATCAATTAAAACTAACTCCTGTTTTGATGTTTTGCAGTTCAGAACTTTACGATCCAAAAAGCCTAACTAATTTTATTGGACTATTAAAACTAGGTCGTCAGCCTGAAAAGGGGTGGAGCTATTTAGCAAAGCTGGATAATTCTTCATTAACAAAAGTATCTCAAAATAATTGGTGGCAGAATAAAAAAGTTATTATTGATTCTGATGGTGTTCCGTTCACAAGATCGAAAATAATTAAGTCTTTTGCTGATGATATCTCTCTCAATCTAAATACTTCCGGATGGAAATTGAAAGATGCGGATCGAAATAAATTAACCATTAATCCAATACCAGAAACGGTGAGGCAAATCGCATTCGAATTGTTAGAGAGCTTTAAAAACATTGATCTGAATAAAGAAAGTAAGCTCCATCTTAAGGTGTAAAATTTACCTGTTATATTGCCGTTTTTTAATTGGTTACTCAACAAATAGAAGTTATTTCCATTTTACATCTTACATTATCCATATAACATATAGACTTTATTTTATTCAATTAATCGTTCGTTTCCCTAAACTTCGTGACTTATATTTGCCGCTATGTCGGTATTGCTATTTACCATTATCGTTTTGTTGGGTGCTTTTTTGGCGGGTTTATTGGGTTCTCTAACTGGTCTGGGCGGTGGTGTAATTATCATTCCCTTATTAACCTTGGCGCTCGGTGTAGATATTCATTATGCCATCGGCGCATCTATCGTTTCTGTGATTGCAACATCATCAGGTTCTGCGGCTGCTTATGTTAAGGAAGGCATTACGAACATTCGCCTAGGGATGTTTTTAGAGATTGCTACAACCATTGGTGCCATTTGCGGCGCAATTGTGGCCGTTTACCTCAATGCAAATTATATCGCCATCATTTTCGGTTGTATCTTAATTTTTTCAGCCATTATGACGTTGAAGAAAAAGGTAGATCACACAACTTTGGATGATACAGATAGGTGGGCAAATTTTTTCAAACTAAATGGTTCTTATCCTGATAAAGGAATTGAGCATCAATATGCCGTTAAAAATGTTCCTGGTGGTTTTTTAATGATGCTATTCGCCGGTACGCTTTCGGGCTTATTGGGAATTGGCAGTGGCGCTTTAAAGGTAATAGCAATGGATAATATCATGCGTTTGCCCTTCAAAGTATCTACAACAACTAGTAATTTTATGATGGGTGTTACAGCAGCTGCAAGTGCTGTGGTTTATCTGCACCGCGGACAAATAGATCCAGGTATTGCCATGCCAGTTTGTATTGGTGTTTTAACAGGAGCATCGATCGGGTCAAAAGTGCTGTTGAAAACCAAAACGGATAAGCTTAAGATTGTGTTTGCGGTTGTGGTTACTTTTTTAGCCATACAAATGATTTATAAAGGGATAACAGGATTGTAATGACTACTGCCAATAAAGAAAATATTAATGATAAGGATATTCAGGTTATTCTGGGTACACTTTTACGTGCCGGTGTGATCGTTTCCATGACGATTGTACTCATCGGCGGCATCATTTTCTTAATCCATAATAAGGGCGTAATTACCGATTACAAAGTTTTTAAGCCTGAGTTGGCAAAGTTCGCTTCAATCGCTGCGATTTTTAAAGGTGTTTCTACATTTCACGGCGATGCGATTGTGCAGTTTGGTATCTTGATGCTGATCTTCACACCAATAGCACGCATAGTTTTCGCCATTTTTAGCTTTTTAATCGAGCGAGATTATCTTTATGTATTAATTGGTTTAATCATATTATCCATCATAACCATCAGTTTAAATGGTGGTTTGGCACATTAGCTAGACTTTTTTAGCTAAATCCCATCGTATCAGCAAATTATTTGAAAAAATATTTCGCTAACTATTTGAATATTAAGAATTCTTTCCTATTTTTGCCCTCCCTTAAAAGGGACGAACAACCACCTTGAACGAAGCCCTACTGCTTCGATGGGTGTTAAAAAAGAAAAGATAAAATGTCAGGAATTATTGGAAAAAAGGTAGGAATGACCAGTATCTTTGATGCCGAAGGAAGAAACATTCCTTGTACGGTAATCGAGGCTGGGCCTTGTGTAGTTACACAGGTAAAGACCGAAGAAAAAGACGGGTATTCATCAATCCAACTGGGTTACGATGAGAAAAAAGAGAAAAACACAACTCAACCGTTAAAAGGCCATTTCGCGAAAGCAAACACAACTCCGAAACGCAAGCTGGTAGAATTCGATTCGTTTACAACAGAACTTAATTTAGGTGATGTAGTAACGGTTGATGCATTCGCAGAAGGCGATTTTGTTGATGTTGTAGGTACCTCAAAAGGTAAAGGCTTTCAAGGTGTTGTAAAACGCCACGGATTTGCCGGTGTTGGTATGCAGACTCACGGTCAGCATAACCGTTTACGTGCCCCAGGTTCATTGGGAGCATCGTCATTCCCTTCACGTGTATTCAAAGGAATGCGCATGGCTGGAAGAACAGGTGGAGACAGAGTAAAAGTTCAAAACTTACAAGTTTTGAAAGTTTATGCTGAGCAAAACTTATTAGTAGTTAGTGGTTCCATTCCAGGAGCTAAAGGTTCTTACGTAATCTTAGACAAGTAATCAGATGGAAGTTAAAGTATTAAACATTTCAGGTAAAGAAACAGGTGCCAAGGTGCAACTTCCTGAATCGGTATTTGGTATCGAGCCTAACGACCACGCGATTTATTTAGATGTAAAACAGTATTTGGCTAACCAACGTCAAGGTACTCACAAATCTAAACAACGTAATGAGATTGCTGGTTCTACTCGCAAGCTATACAAACAAAAAGGTACAGGTGGTGCCCGTGCTGGTAGCATTAAATCTCCGTTATTTAACGGTGGTGGTCGTGTTTTCGGTCCTCAACCACGTGATTACAGTTTTAAATTGAACAAAAAATTAAAGGTATTAGCACGTAAATCTGCTTTAGCTTATAAAGCAAAGGATAACAACGTGGTAATTTTGGAAGATTTTAGCTTCGATACCATTAAAACTAAAAACTATATAGATTTAATCGCTGCGTTAAACGTAGGTAACGAAAAAACTTTATTGGTTTTACCTGCACAAAATAATAATATCTATTTATCAAGCAGAAACGTTCAGAAAACTAAAGTAATCTCAGCAGCAGATTTAAATACTTATGATGTATTAAACGCTGGTGTACTTGTGTTAACTGCAGATTCTGTTAAAACTTTGGAGGAGGCATTTGCCAAATAATATGGACATTTTAAAAAAACCAATATTAACCGAAAAAGCTTCAGCTTTAACTGAGAAATCTAACCGTTTCACATTTAGCGTTAACCACAAGGCTAACAAAATCCAAATCAAACAAGCAATTGAGAAATTGTACGGTGTAACAATCGTGGCAGTTAACACTATGGTTGTTGATGGTAAAGCTAAATCTCGTTACACTAAAGCAGGTTTTGTTTCAGGCCGTAGCCCGAAATACAAGAAAGCAATCGTAACGTTAAAAGACGGCGAAACAATAGATTATTACGCAACTCTTTAATTCAATAATTATATTATAACTATGGGCTTAAGAAAATTTAAACCAGTTACTCCGGGAACCCGCTTTAGAGTTGGTGCCAGCTTTACGGAGATTACAGCAACCAAGCCCGAAAAATCATTGGTTGTATCATCAAAAAAGTCTGGTGGACGTAACAACACAGGAAAGATGACTATGCGCTACATGGGTGGCGGTCACAAAAAATCATATCGTTTAATCGACTTCAAACGCGATAAATTCGATATTCCTGCTACAGTAGCTACTGTAGAATACGATCCAAACCGTACTGCCCGCATCGCATTATTACATTATGCAGATGGCGAGAAGCGTTATATCATTGCTCCAGAAGGTTTGCAAGTAGGTTCGGTATTATTATCGGGCGATACTGCAGCTCCAGAAGTAGGTAACACTTTAAAATTATCGAACATTCCATTAGGTTCTATCATCCACAACGTGGAGATTCATCCTGGAAAAGGAGCACAATTAGCTCGTAGTGCAGGTGCTTACGCACAATTAGCTGCCCGCGATGGTAAATATGCTACTTTAAAAATGCCTTCAGGCGAAACCCGTTTAATCTTAGCTTCTTGCTTAGCTACAATCGGTGCAGTATCTAATTCAGATCACGCAAACGAAGTATTAGGTAAAGCTGGTCGTAAACGTTGGTTGGGCCGTCGTCCGAGAACTAGACCGGTAGCGATGAACCCTGTCGATCACCCAATGGGTGGTGGTGAAGGTAGATCATCAGGTGGTCACCCACGTTCAAGAAATGGTGTTTTAGCCAAAGGCTTCAAAACCAGAGAACTTAAAAAATATTCTAATCGTTACATCATAGAGAGAAGGAAGAAATAATGGCTCGTTCGATAAAAAAAGGACCTTATATTGACCATAACGTAGAGAAAAAAGTAAGCTCTATGAATGATTCAGGCAAAAAGTCTGTAATCAAAACTTGGTCTCGCAGATCAATGATTTCACCAGATTTCGTGAATCATACATTTGCAGTACACAACGGAAATAAATTTATCCCTGTGTATGTTACAGAAAACATGGTTGGTCACAAGTTGGGAGAATTTGCTCCAACCAGAACATTCAGAGGACACGCTGAAAAGAAAAAATAATTAGACAATGGAAGCAATAGCAAAATTAAACAATTGTCCAACCTCACCGCGTAAGATGCGTTTGGTTGTAGATCTTATCAGAGGTGAACGTGTAGAGAAAGCATTAAGCATTTTAAAGTTTACCAATAAAGAAGCAGCAATAAGAGTTGAGAAATTATTATTATCTGCTATCAAAAACTGGGAATCTAAAAATGAAGGTGCTCGCCCTGAAGAAAACCAACTGTTTGTAAAAACAATTATGGTAGATGGTGGCCGTCAGCTTAAACGCTTACGTCCAGCTCCTCAAGGCCGTGGATATAGAATTCGTAAACGTTCTAACCACGTAACGCTGATTGTAGATAGTAAAATTACAGAAACAACTCAAAACTAATTAGGAAATGGGACAAAAAGCAAATCCAATAGGTGCCAGGTTAGGAATTATCAAAGGATGGGATTCTAACTGGTTCGGTGGCAACAACTACTCCGATAAATTAGTTGAAGATGAGAAAATAAGAAAATACCTTTCTGCTCGTATTGCTAAAGGTGGTGTTGCAAAGGTAGTTATCGAACGTACGTTAAAACGTATCACTGTAACTATCCACACAGCTCGCCCAGGTATCGTAATCGGTAAAGCAGGTGCTGAGGTTGATAAAATCAAAGAAGAGTTAAAGAAATTAACTAAAAAGGAAATTCAAATTAACATTTTCGAGATTAAACGCCCAGAGCTTGATGCACAATTAGTTGCAGAAGGTGTTGCAAAACAATTAGAAGCAAGGATCTCATTCCGTAGAGCAATGAAATCTTCTATCGCATCAACCATGCGTATGGGTGCTGAAGGTATTAAAATCATGACTTCTGGTCGTTTAGGTGGTGCTGAAATGGCACGTTCTGAGCAGTATAAAGAAGGAAGAGTGCCTTTGCATACATTCCGTGCTGATATCGACTACGCATTAGCAGAAGCATTAACTACTTATGGTAAAATAGGTGTTAAGGTTTGGATTTGTAAAGGTGAGGTTTATGGAAAACGTGATTTGTCTCCAAACATTGGTGCAACAAACAACGGTCCAAAAGGCGCATCAGACAAGCCAGCTTTCGGTGGAAGAGATAACCGTGGTGGTGGTGGAAGAGATAGCCGTGGCGGTGGAAACGACAGACGTGGTGGAAACCAAGGTGGTGGTCGTGGTCCAGGTCAAGGTGGTCCCGGAGCAAATAGAGGTGGTGGCGCAGGCGCTAACAGAGGTCCTCGTAAATAATTGATTTATTAACATCGTTTAACGATTAGAACAAAATAAAATGTTACAGCCAAAAAGAACGAAGTTCAGGAAGATGCAAAAAGGCAGAATGAAGGGTTTAGCTTCACGTGGAGCTGAATTAGCATTCGGATCTTTCGGTATCAAGTCTTTAGAAGCAACTTGGATCACAAGTCGCCAGATAGAGGCTGCCCGTATTGCCGTAACTCGTTTCATGAAACGTGAAGGCCAAGTATGGATCAGGATTTTCCCGGATAAACCGGTAACTAAAAAACCTGCAGAAGTACGTATGGGTAAAGGTAAAGGTGCTCCTGAATACTGGGTTGCAGTAGTAAGACCTGGACGTGTAATTTTCGAAGCTGAAGGTGTGCCTTTAGAAGTTGCTAAAGAAGCATTACGTTTAGCAGCACAGAAATTACCAATCCAAACTAAATTTGTAGTACGTAGAGATTACGTAGAAGCATAGTAAAGTTGTTGAGTTGAATGTTGTAAATACTTGTTTATTATAACCGCTACACTCAACCGTAAAAGAAAAATAAAAATGAAAAATTCAGAAATCACAGGGCTTTCAAAAGAAGAATTAGTAGCTAAGATTGCGGAAGAAAAAGAGAACTTATCAAAATTGAAATTCTCTCATACCATTTCAGCTATCGAGAATCCTTCACGCATTTCAAAAGTAAGGAAAGACATAGCCCGTTTAAATACTGAACTGACTAAAGTGAAACTTGCTGAGTCAGCTACTGAAACTAATTAATTTGAAAGTCGAAATGGAA
Source organism: Pedobacter frigidisoli (assembly GCF_004331675.1). Classification (GTDB taxonomy): domain Bacteria; phylum Bacteroidota; class Bacteroidia; order Sphingobacteriales; family Sphingobacteriaceae; genus Pedobacter; species Pedobacter frigidisoli. Next base: position 30,165 of record NZ_SJSN01000007.1, read on the forward strand.
AGACAATTAAGAAAAACAAGAACCGGGTTGGTGGTGAGCAACAAGATGGATAAATCTGTTGTAGTGAGCGTTGAGCGTAAAGTAAAGCACCCGATTTATGGCAAGTTCGTTAAGAAAACTACCAAATTTATGGCTCACGATGAGAAAAACGAATGCGGTATCGGTGATACAGTATTGATTATGGAAACTCGTCCTTTGAGTAAGAACAAGAACTGGAGATTGGTACAAATTTTAGAAAGAGCTAAATAAGATGGTACAACAGGAATCGAGATTAAACGTTGCTGATAACAGCGGCGCTAAAGAAGTATTAGTAATTCGTGTGCTAGGTGGAACCGGCAAACGTTATGCTTCAATTGGTGATAAAGTGGTTGTTACTGTAAAAAGCGCTTTACCGTCAGGTAATATAAAAAAAGGTACAGTTTCTAAAGCAGTTGTTGTAAGAACTAAAAAAGAAATCCGTCGTAAAGATGGTTCTTATATCCGTTTTGACGATAATGCAGCTGTATTATTGAACGCACAGGATGAGCCAAGAGGTACACGTATCTTTGGCCCGGTTGCGAGAGAACTACGTGAAAAACAATTCATGAAAATTGTATCATTAGCACCGGAGGTATTATAACATGGGAAATAAAACAATTATACCAGGAAAACTTAAAATCCGCACAGGAGATTTAGTTAAAGTCATTGCTGGCGATTCAAAAGGTCAACAAGGAAAAGTACTATCGGTACTTATTGAAAAAAACAGAGCCATTGTAGAAGGCGTTAACTTAGTATCGAAACATACTAAACCAAATGCTGCAAATCCTAACGGTGGTATTATTAAAAAAGAAGCTGCTCTTCACATTTCTAACTTGATGTTGGTTGATCCAAAATCTGGTAAAGCTACCCGCGTTGGTCGTAAACTAAACGCAGATGGTAAATTAGTTAGAGTTGCTAAAATTTCAGGAGAGGAGATTAAATAATGGCTACACCAAGATTAAAAAGCAAATACAAAGAAGAAGTTGTAAATGCATTAAAAGAAAAATTTCAGTACAAAACTGTAATGCAGGTTCCTAAATTGGAAAAAATCTGTATCAATCAGGGTGTTGGTCGTTTTTCTGTTACTGATAAAAAGATTATGGATACCACAATCGTTGAGTTGAGCACCATTACTGGTCAACAAGCGGTTCCGGCTAATTCTAAGAAAGATATCTCTAACTTTAAATTACGTAAAGGTATGCCGGTTGGTGTACGCGTTACTTTACGTGATAACAATATGTATGAGTTCTTAGATCGTTTGATCTCTGTAGCTTTACCACGTATTCGTGATTTCAAAGGTATTAACGATAAAGGATTTGATGGAAAAGGAAATTACACGTTAGGTGTAACTGAGCAGATCATCTTTCCAGAGATTAATATCGATAAAATCAATAAAATTTTAGGTATGGATATAACTTTCGTAACTTCGGCAAAATCTGACGTTGAGGCTCTTGAGTTATTGAAGCAATTCGGATTACCATTTAAAAATCAAAAAACAGCAGAATAATGGCAAAAGAAGGTGTAAAAGCACGCGAAGTTAAGCGCCAAAAATTGGTAGCTAGATACGCTGAAAAACGTGCAGTTTTAAAAGCTGCAGGAGATTTCGAGGGTTTAGATAAATTACCTAAAAACTCATCTCCAGTACGTTTACACAACCGTTGTAAATTAACTGGTCGCCCACGTGGTTATATGCGTACCTTTGGTATTTCAAGGGTAACGTTTCGCCAAATGGCACTAGACGGTAAAATACCAGGTGTTAAAAAAGCATCTTGGTAATATAGCTTAAAGCTGAAAGCTCAAAGTCTAAAGCGGATATATGTCGCTTTGGCCTTTGTGCTTTAGTCTTTTTGCTTGTAAAAGAATTTTAACCGATAGCAGGTCCCATCGCCGGGTTGGTGACAGGAAACCACTATCAAAAACAATAAAAAATGAATACAGATCCAATAGCAGATTATTTAACAAGAGTAAGGAATGCCATTAAGGCCAACCACCGTGTTGTAGAAATTCCTGCATCAAACCTTAAAAAAGAAATTACTAAAGTTCTTTTCGATAAAGGTTACATCGCGAACTACAAGTTTGAAGATACTACAGTTCAAGGCACAATCAAAATTGCTTTGAAATACAATCCAATTACTAAAGTTCCTGCTATTCGTACTTTGATGCGAATTAGTAAACCAGGTTTGAGAAACTATGCTGGTGTTGAAAATATGCCAAGAGTATTGAACGGTTTAGGTATCGCAATCTTATCTACTTCTAAAGGTGTAATGACTGATAAAGAAGCAGCCAAATTAAATATTGGTGGTGAGGTATTGTGTCACGTTTATTAATATTAGGAGAACAGCACAATGTCAAGAATAGGAAAAGCCCCAATTACAATCCCTGCAGGTGTTACCATCAGCGTATCGAAAGATAACGTTGTAAGTGTAAAAGGTCCTAAAGGTGAATTAACACAAGCAGTTTATACAGATATCACTGTAAGTCAAGAAGATGGAATTTTAACAGTTCAACGTCCATCAGAACAAAAGAAACACAAAGCATTACACGGTTTATATCGCTCATTGCTTAACAATATGGTTATTGGTGTTACAGATGGTTATAAATTAACTCAAGAACTAGTAGGTGTTGGTTACCGTGCTACAAACACAGGTAATACATTAGATCTAGTTTTAGGTTATTCTCACCATTATGTATTTCAATTACCAGAAGAGATTAAAGTAACAACATCTTCAGAAAAAGGTCAAACTCCTAAAATCATTTTAGAAAGTATTGACAAACAATTGATTGGTCAAGTAGCTGCGAAAATCCGTTCGTTACGTGCACCAGAGCCATATAAAGGTAAAGGTATCAAGTTTGTAGGTGAAGTGTTAAGAAGAAAAGCAGGTAAATCAGCATCTAAGAAATAATAATCATGGCACGTAAAAAATTATCAAGAAGAGATCGTATTAAAAAAGGGATCAGAAAAAGACTTACTGGTTCGGAAGAACGTCCAAGGTTATCAGTTTTTAGAAGCAATAAAGGTATTTATGCTCAAGTAATTAACGATATAACTGGTTTAACTATAGCATCAGCATCATCATTATCGAAAGATTTTACTGGTACTGGAAACAAGAGTGACCAATCGGTTGCTGTTGGTAAATTAGTTGGCGAAAAAGCAATTGCTGCTGGTGTTAAAGAAGTTGTTTTCGATAGAAATGGCTATTTATACCACGGTCGTGTGAAATCGTTAGCAGAAGGTGCTCGCGAAGCTGGTTTAGTATTTTAATCTGAAGAAATAAGTAAGATGTCAACTATCAATATAAAAAGAGTAAAAACCACCGATATCGAATTAAAGGATCGTTTGGTTAGTATACAACGTGTTGCCAAAGTAACTAAGGGCGGTCGTACTTTCAGCTTTTCAGCAATTGTTGTTGTAGGTGATGAAAACGGTGTTGTTGGTTTCGGTTTAGGTAAAGCGAAAGAGGTAACTGAAGCAATTGCAAAAGGTGTGGATGATGCTAAAAAGAACTTGGTAAAAGTTCCAATTTTAAACGGTACTGTTCCTCATGAGCAAATCGGTAAATTCTCAGGTGGTTTTGTATTAATCAAACCAGCTGCAGTAGGTACTGGAGTAATTGCTGGTGGTGCAATGCGTGCTGTATTAGAGAGTGCTGGCGTTCATAACGTATTAGCAAAATCTAAAGGTTCATCTAACCCACATAACGTGGTAAAGGCAACTGTTGATGCATTAACAAAAATGCGTGATGCTTATACGGTAGCTCAAACTCGTGGTATAGATTTAAACAAAGTATTTAACGGATAATATCATGGCTAAGATCAAAATAACACAAGTAAAAAGTATTATCGATAGAAGCGAACGCCAAAAAAGAACTGTAAAAGCTTTAGGTTTATCAAAAATGAACCAAAGTGTAGAAGTTGAGGCTACTCCACAAATCATTGGAATGGTTCGCAAGGTGAATCATTTAATCGCTATCGAAGCAATTTAATAAAATTTTAAAGGTAGTATTGGCTAATGTTGATACTACCTTTATATATGTTTAATCGTTGTACCTGTTTAGTGAAAGCGAAGGGCAACACAAATTCAAAAAAATGAATTTAAGTAATTTAAAACCTGCAGTAGGTTCTACAAAAAACAGTAAGAGAATTGGTCGTGGTACAGGTTCTGGTCGTGGTGGTACATCAACTCGTGGTCACAAAGGTGCTGGTTCTCGTTCTGGTAAAAAAACTAAGATCGGTTTTGAAGGTGGTCAAATGCCTTTACAACGTCGTGTGCCTAAGGTTGGTTTCAAGCCAATTAATCGTACCGAATATGTTGGTGTAAACTTAGATGTTTTACAAAACCTAGCTGAAAAACACAGCTTAACAACTATTGATTTTGCTGCTTTACAAGCACATGGTTTAGCTTCAAAAAATGACTTGGTTAAAATTTTAGGTCGTGGTGAAGTAAAAGCAAAATTAGACATTACTGCACATGCATTTTCTGCAACCGCACAAAAAGCTATTGAAGCTGTAGGTGGTTCAATTGTAAAATTGTAATTATTAAATGAAGAAGCTATTTACTACTTTAAGTAATATCTGGAAAATTCAAGAATTAAAAGAGCGTATCTTGTTTACGCTCTTAATTCTTTTGGTATACCGTTTCGTTTCTCACGTGGTTTTGCCAGGTGTAGATCCAACTGCTTTAGGCACTAACGAAAAATCAGGAATCTTAGGCTTACTAGATATGTTTGCCGGAGGTTCTTTCTCTCGTGTGTCTATCTTAGCTTTAGGGGTAATGCCTTATATCTCTGCATCAATTGTGGTGCAACTATTAGGTATTGCTGTTCCTTCTTTCCAAAAAATGCAGAAAGAGGGCGAAAGTGGTAGAAAGAAAATGAACCAGATTACGCGTTACCTAACGGTAGCGATCACAATCGTTCAATCTGTGGGTTACGTTAAAACACAAGTTCCGCCAGAAGCTATTTTATTACCAAACACGTTATTTTTAGTGTTATCTACGTTTGTATTAACGGCAGGTACATTATTTGTAATGTGGTTAGGTGAAAAAATTACTGATAAAGGTATTGGAAACGGTACATCACTAATCATTATGGTTGGTATTATTGCTCGTTTACCAGTTGCAATTTCTCAAGAGTTTAGTGCACGTGTTGGTTCATCGAGTGAAGGTGGAGGCCCAGTTGCATTGGTTCTGGAAATCGTTGCTTTATTTGCAGTTGTAATGTTTACCATTTTAATTGTTCAAGGTGTGCGTAAAGTGCCTGTACAATACGCAAAAAAAATTGTTGGTAATCGCCAATTCGGTGGTGTTCGTCAGTACATTCCTTTAAAGGTAAATGCTGCTGGTGTTATGCCAATTATTTTTGCACAAGCGTTGATGTTTATTCCAGGTGCTTTAACACAATTTGTTCCTTCATTACAAGGTTCATGGTTAATTCAGTTTAGCAACACAACATCTTTGGCTTATAGCTTAACATTCGCATTTTTAATTATTGCATTTACTTTCTTCTATACTGCTATAACGGTAAATCCAACTCAGATGAGTGACGATATGAAGAAAAATGGTGGTTTTATTCCAGGCGTTAAACCAGGTTTTGCAACATCTACTTTTATAGATGATGTAATTTCAAAGATCACTTTTCCAGGTGCAGTATTTTTAGCGATCATTGCTATATTACCATCGTTAGCTGTTAAATTCGGTATTAAACAAGAATTTGCTCACTTCTTTGGTGGTACATCATTATTAATTTTAGTTGGTGTAGTTTTAGATACTTTACAACAAATTGAAAGTTATCTATTAATGCGTCACTATGATGGTTTGATGAAAACGGGTAGAGTTACTGGCAGAACAGGTGTTCCTGCGGCGAGTAGCAATGCAGCATTGTAAATAATCAATTATAGAATTTTGAATGATAGAGTGAGCGAATTACTTACAGTTATTCACTCACTCAAAATTCACTCATTCAAAACTAGAAATCAATGTCTAAAATCTATTACAAATCTTTAGAGGAGATCGAGCTGATAAGAGAAAGTTCTATGCTTGTTTCTAAAACTTTGGCTGAAGTAGCTAAGGTGATAAAAGCAGGCATGACTACTATGCAGTTAGATAAGCTAGCTTACGAGTTTATTAGTGATCATGGAGCAATCCCAGCATTTTTAAACTATAATGGTTTTCCAAACTCTTTATGTATTTCGCCAAATGAGCAAGTTGTTCATGGTTTTCCTAGCAAATATGTTATACAAGAGGGCGACTTAATTTCAGTGGATTGTGGTGTAATTAAAAACGATTATTTTGGTGATTCTGCTTATACTTTTTCAATTGGAGAAATTGATGCAGAAAAACAAAAATTAATCGACGTTACTAAACATTGTTTGGAGTTAGGGATAGAAAAGGCTGTTGCGGGTATGCGTACTGGAGATATCGGTTTTGCCGTTCAACAATATGCAGAAGCTAACGGTTTCGGAGTAGTAAGAGAATTAGTAGGGCACGGTGTTGGTGTGAAGCTTCACGAGAAACCAGAAGTTCCAAACTATGGAAAACGCGGTTCGGGACCAAAACTTGAAGAAGGAATGGTAATTGCAATTGAGCCAATGATTAATGCAGGCGTTGCTGGCGTTAAATTTCATAACGACGGTTGGACGGTAACCAGTAAAGACAACAAACCATCAGCACATTTTGAGCACACAGTAGCAATAAAAAAGGGCAAAGCAGACGTTTTATCAAGCTTTTCTATAATAGAAGAAGTTTTACAACAAAAAAAATAAATAATTAAAATTTTTTATTTAATTTTGCAACCCTGTTTAGAAGCAGCTAATTAAGTAACAATCAATAAAATATGGCTAAACAAGCCTCAATTGAACAAGACGGAGTAATCAGAGAAGCATTATCAAATGCTATGTTTAGGGTAGAACTCGAGAACGGACATGAGATTATTGCACACATTTCAGGAAAGATGAGGATGCACTACATCAAAATTCTTCCTGGTGATAAAGTAAAACTGGAGATGTCTCCTTACGATTTAACAAAGGGACGCATCACTTATAGATACAAATAAAATGAAAGTTAGATCATCAATTAAAAAACGTAGCGCTGATTGCAAGATTATTCGCCGTAAAGGTAAACTTTACGTTATTAACAAGAAAAATCCTAAATACAAGCAACGTCAAGGGTAATTAAAAAATATTGTAATGTGCCGCACAACGGTGGCCCGCCGTTCGGAATTACTTAAAAACATAAATAAATATGGCAAGGATTTCAGGTATTGATTTACCAAGAAACAAAAGAGGAGAGATTGGTTTAACTTATATCTACGGTATAGGTAAAACAACTGCACAACGTATTTTAACTACTGCAGGTATCGACTTAAACAAAAAAGTACAAGACTGGTCTGATGATGAATTGTCAGCAATCCGTACAATGATTAATGATGAGATTAAAGTAGAAGGTGCTTTACGCTCAGAAGTTCAATTAAACATCAAACGTTTAATGGATATTGGTTGTTACCGCGGTTTACGTCACAGAAAGGGTTTGCCTTCTCGTGGTCAACGTACTAAAAACAACTCACGTACTCGTAAGGGTAAGAGAAAAACAGTTGCTAACAAGAAAAAAGCTACTAAATAATAGATAGATCTGAGATTTAAATATGTAAATGATTTTAATCTCAGATCTGGATTAAAAAGATAAAAATTAAGATGCTGAGTGCCGAGGTAGATAAAGTTTACTATCTCAAGTCTCATATCTAAAATCTAAAAGCAAAAATGGCTAAGAGTAAAAAAGTAACCAAAAAACGTATCGTTGTTATTGAGTCTGTTGGTCAGGCGCATGTTAATGCTACTTTCAACAACATTATCATCACTTTAACAAACAACGGCGGACAAACCATTTCATGGTCTTCAGCTGGTAAAATGGGCTTTAAAGGTTCTAAAAAGAACACACCGTATGCAGCTGGTCAAGCAGCATCAGATTGCGGTAAAGTTGCATTTGACTTAGGTTTGCGTAAAGTTGAAGTATTTGTAAAAGGTCCAGGATCAGGTCGTGAATCTGCAATCAGAACTTTACAAGTAGCAGGTATTGAAGTTTTATCTATTAAAGATATCACTCCACTTCCACACAACGGATGTCGTCCTCCGAAAAAGAGAAGAGTTTAATTAATTTTAAAGCTAAGAATCTTCAGCTTCAGGTTGAATGATACTTTAAAAACAGAAAAAAATGGCAAGATATACAGGCCCCAAAAGTAAAATCGCCCGTAAATTCAGAGAACCAATATTCGGTCCTGATAAGGTGTTAGACAGAAAAAATTATCCTCCTGGGCAACATGGCTCATCAAAAAGAAGAGGTAAACAATCTGAATATGCTATCCAGTTAATGGAGAAACAAAAAGTAAAATACACTTATGGTGTGTTAGAAAAACAGTTCAGTAACTTGTTTAAAAAAGCATCTTCACGTGCAGGTATCACAGGTGATAACTTACTTCAATTGTTAGAAGCACGTTTAGATAACACGGTTTACCGTTTAGGTATCGCAACAACTCGTTCTGGTGCACGACAGTTGGTTAGCCATAAACACGTAACGGTGAATGGTGAAGTTGTAAATATCCCTTCATATCAGTTAAAAGCTGGTGATGTAATTGCGGTTCGTGAGAAATCAAAATCTTTAGAATCAATTAGTAACTCAGTTGCAGGTAGAACTATTAATAAGTTTACTTGGTTAGAGTGGAATGCTGGTGAATTAACTGGTAAATTCTTAACCTACCCACAACGTGATGAGATTCCTGAAAACATTAAGGAAAACCTAATCATCGAGTTATACTCAAAGTAATAAATGATCTAGTTAATTACCTCAAAAGGGTAATTAACTTTTTTCATATTACTATATATTCAATAACGAATTTAAAAAAATATAAATGGCAATTTTAGCATTTCAGAAACCAGACAAAGTGATCATGCAGAAATCAACTGATTTCGATGGCATATTTGAATTTCGTCCTTTAGAGCCCGGTTTCGGTGTAACAATTGGTAATGCCTTAAGAAGAATATTACTTTCTTCGTTAGAAGGTTATGCTATTACTACTATTCGTTTTTCAGGCGTTTCGCATGAATTTTCTACCATGAAAGGTGTTGTAGAAGATTTAACCGATATCATTTTGAATTTGAAACAAGTACGTTTCAAAAAAACTGGTGATTCTGGTGATGCTGAAAAAGTTTTCATCATTGTTAACGGTCAAGATCAGTTCAAAGCTGGTGATATTACTAAATTCTCTAACAACTTTACAGTTTTAAACCCTGAGCATGTTATTTGCAACATGGATAAATCTGTAACTTTAGAAGTAGAATTAACGATCAATAAAGGTCGTGGTTATGTTCCTGCTGAAGAAAATAAAGTTGCTGATGCAGTTGTAGGTGTTATCGCTATCGATTCGATCTACACGCCAATGAAAAATGTAAAATACACAATTGAAAACTTCCGTGTTGAACAAAAAACGGATTATGAGAAATTGGTATTAGATATTTCTACAGATGGTTCAATTCATCCAGAAGAAGCATTAAAAGAAGCGGCTAAGATTCTTATCCAACACTTTATGTTATTCTCTGATGAGAACTTGGTATTAGAATCTCAGGCAAAAGAAGAAACTAAAGAAGTTGATGAGGAAATTTTACATATGCGTAAAATCCTTAAAACTGAATTGGTAGATATGGATCTTTCAGTTAGAGCATTAAACTGCTTAAAAGCTGCTGATATCCGCACTTTAGCTGATTTAGTATCTTATGACGTTGCTGATATGTTAAAATTCAGAAACTTTGGTAAAAAATCTTTAACTGAGATTCAAGAACTAGTAAAATCAAAAGGTTTATCATTTGGTATGAACCTGTCTAAATTTAAATTAGACGAAGAGTAAGATTAGCCGAGAGTCTTTAGTTCGAAGTCGAGAGTCTTCTTTCTAAAGCCCTAACTAAAAATAAATATTTTTTCATGGTATATAATTCCCTCAGCTTAATTGCAAAGAGACGGTATATGCCTTATAACACTCGAAATGAGACACGGTAAAAAACACAATCACTTAGGTAGAACTACCTCACACAGAAAAGCGATGTTGGCTAATATGGCATCATCACTTATTTTGCACAAAAGAATTACGACAACCTTAGCTAAAGCAAAAGCTTTACGTGTATATGTTGAGCCAATTATCACTAAATCAAAAAATGATACTACTCACTCACGTCGTACAGTATTCTCTTACTTACAAGATAAAGAAGTGGTAACAATTTTGTTCCGTGAAATTGCTGAGAAAGTTGCAACTCGCCCAGGTGGTTACACTCGTATTATTAAGTTAAACAATCGTTTAGGTGATAATGCTGAAATGGCTTTAATTGAATTGGTAGATTTTAATACAATTTACGGTAAAGATACAGAAGTTAAAGAAGAGAAGAAAACAACTCGTCGTGGTAGAAGTAAAGCTACTGCTGCACCTAAAGTTGCTGAGGCGAAAGCTGAAGCTGCTGAAGAAGTTGCTCCTGCTGAAGAAGCTCCTGCTACTGAAGAACCAAAAGGAGAATAATTTAATTCACCTCAAGATTAAGAAAATCCTATTCGAAAGAATGGGATTTTTTTTGCACCATAATTTTTGTTTAATTTTGTTTTAGATATCGAGATTTTTCTGAAGCATTTATCTCTTTTTATCTAAAGAATTCATCATAATAAATTGCCAGGGGTTGAAATTTTTAAGCCTCATATTTCGATGTTATCATTTTATGGACAAGACCTAAACCAAATTCTCTTCAATAATATCTTGCAATTCTTTTTCGTTTACCGAGATTTCATGAAGTAATTTAAATTGATTTTTAGCTCGATCTAAATTTTGTTCGGCATAACTTGTTGGATAATAAATATTTCCGTTTAAAAAATCAGTTAAGAAACGTAACGCTTGCATGTAGATAATGTATCTTCCAGAAAATAGAATCAATTCTTTCTCCAACTCGGTTAATATGCTTTTCATTTCTGATAAGTAGCCTTTAACCATGGCTTCGAAATAATGTAAGCGTATTTTAACCTTGCTTAAATCGCTTTCATTTTCTGAGAATGCACACAAATAGGTGCGCATCATATCACCCAAATCTGAAATGAATTTACCGGGCATAATAGTGTCTAAATCAATTACACACACGCCTTGAAATGTTTTAGCATCTAACAATACATTACTGATTTTGGTATCGTGATGCATTACGCGATTTGGGAAATCAGGTCTGTGTGCAAAAGATTTATAGTAATCTAAAATATATTTGTGCCTAATGGCATCGTCTATTTCAGGTTTTGCCTTGCCTTTTAATGCTTTAGATGTTTTGGTTAAGGCTAATGTAAACTGCTCGTATCTTAAAGCTAAATCATGAAAGCCTGGAATAGTTGGCTTCAATGCCGAGGCGTCAAAATCATTTAATAGTCGGCTAAGTTTTCCGAACTGTTTAGCGGCTTCGTAAGCTTGTTTTTCGTTAGTTAGAACATCTAATGAAACCGTATTTGGAACAAACGGCAACATTCTCCAATGCTCATATTTAATGTATGCCATTTCATTTCCACTGACTGTAGAAATGGGCTTAATGAAAAGGTAATCGGGATATTTTTTAGCCAGATATTTTGCAATGGCTTGAAGATTATCAGCAATTGCCTGCGGATCTTTAAAAACCGAAGTATTAATGTTCTGAAGAATATATTGAATTTTTTCAGATAAGGGCGAAAGCAAATAAGTACGGTTAATTAAACCCGTACCTATTTGTGTAATTTTAATATTTTCTTTAGTGTACCCGTATGCTTTTAAAACTTCGGAATCTAAATTTAACTCCATAGTTTTTCAGGGTATGTTCCATTACTAACCAATTGGTTAATACTATCTTGAACATAAGGTTTATCTTCTTTATAGGTTACGCCGAACCATTTATTCGATGTAGGTACCACTTTAAAACTTGCTTCTCCAGTTCTTACCAAGTTTTCTCCAATTAATGGGATGAAAAACTCCGCTTTAGGTTTATCTTTATTTGCCAAAGCGAATTCTACAAATAATTTCTCGGTAATGTTAAATACCGCAGGAGTGAAACCCCAAAAATTCATAGAAACAGGAGTATCGAAACTCAATGGGAATTCCTCACCATCTTCTTCATAAAAGATTTTATCATCTTTTGGATAAACCTTTGTACGCTCTATAATTTCTTCTAGGTTGCCTGCTGCATCAACTTTACAAACGCCACGAGAAACAGCGCCAAATTCTGAAAGTGTTTTGCCGATTTCGTATCCTATAATAGAGAAGTTGCTGTCCGTTGCTTCATCTGTTAAGAAATCAACCATTTTTTTAAATGCATCATAACCGTAATAGTCATCAGCATTGATTACACAAAATGGCTCTTTCACTACTTTTCTTCCAGAAAGAATTGCATGGGCAGTTCCCCATGGCTTTTCGCGGTAAATCTCCTCTTCGATGCCAAATTGTTTTAAATCGAAATTTTGAAAAACATAATCTGTTTCCATTCTGCCATTTAATTTCGGTTCGAAGATAGATTTAAAATTATCTACAAATTCTTCTTTAATAATGAATACAACTTTGCCAAAGCCGGCATTAATTGCATCATATATTGAATAATCGATTATGGTTTCTCCATTGGGTCCAAAACCATCGATTTGTTTCATGCTTCCATAACGGCTAGCCATACCAGCTGCTAATATTAATAGGGTAGGTTTCATATTGCGAAAATAGTGATTTGAGCGTTAATTCTTAATAGATATTTAGTACTATTGTGATTCATTATCCTAATTAAAATCCAAATAAACTGCCACCACTTCTGGTTCTTGTTTTTTTGCCTGTGAGCATTCCAAATATTCCTCGAACAATTTCCTTTCCAATTTGGCGTGTTATTGTAGCGCCCATAACTTGCTCTACAATGCTTTTCTCACCAGATTTAGGTTTGCTTTCAGCCTCTTCTTGCTTTTGTGCCTCTACCTCTTGCTTTTCTTGCTCTGCAATGGCAGTTTGGTCGTTTATTCGCTTGGTAAGCATTTCATAAGCACTTTCCTTATCAATGTTATCCTTATATTTTGCAAACATTGAACTTCCTTGAATAACTTTGTCAAAATCTGTCGAGGTTAGCGGTCCCATTATAGCCCTTGGTGGGGTAAGCATTGTTGCCGAAACTTCAGTTGGGATTCCTTTTTCGTTAAGAACGGTTACCAAAGCTTGGCCTGTACCTAACGAAGTTAGAATCTTATCAATCTCATAGAAGTCTGATTTTGGATAAGTGTTTACCGTTTTTCTTAGTGCATCAACATCATTAGGTGTAAAAGCCCTCAATGCATGTTGAATTCTATTACCAAGCTGGCCCAGCACACTCTCTGGCACATCTGTTGGTGCTTGCGTACAAAAGAAAACTCCAATGCCTTTTGAACGAATTAACCTAATTATCGTTTCAATTTGTTCTAGAAATGCTTTGGATGAATTTTTAAATAGTAAATGTGCCTCATCAAAAAAGAATACCAATTTCGGTTTATCCAAATCGCCAACTTCGGGCATTGAATTAAACAGCTCTGCTAAAAGACTTAACAGAAAAGTTGAATATAGAACTGGCTGATTCTGAACATCGGAAATGTTTAATAAACTGATTATTCCTTTACCATCTACGCGTTCAAAAAGATCTCCAATATCAAAAGAGGTTTCTCCAAACATACCCGCTAATCCTTGCTGCTCAATAGCAACAATTTTCCTTAAAATTGTTCCAGAAGTTGATGTTGAAATACTGCCATAATCGCTTTTAATTTCTGCTGCTCCAGCACCCTCAGATAAATAAGAGACTAATTTTTTTAAATCATTTAAATCGATAATGGGCATTTTATTATCGTCGGCATATTTAAATATTACAGCCATTACACCCGCTTGAGTATCATTTAAATCTAAAACCTTTGATAAGAGGGTAGGGCCAAACTCTAATACTGTTGCACGCATTTGTGCACCTATTTTACCTGATAGGGAATATATTTCTACAGGGAAACCCGATGGGGTAAATGGTTTATTTAATTGTGTAGCTCTTTCTTCAATCTTTGGGTTTACTGCTCCTGGCTGATTTAAGCCTGACAGATCTCCCTTAACATCTAACATAAAAACTGGAACACCAGCATCAGAGAGTTGCTCGGCCAGTAGTTGTAGTGTTCGTGTTTTTCCGGTTCCTGTTGCCCCAGCAATTAAGCCATGCCTATTCATCATCTTTAATGATAAATTAACTTCAGCATCACTGTAAACTTGGCCATCTAAAATTCCAGCGCCCAAATAAATATACGAACCCGTTGGGGTATAGGATGATTTTATTTTTTCGATGAATTTTGAAGATAGTTCACTCATTTTTTAAAAATTAGATTGCCAATTTAAGAAATTCATCTTAAAAAGATTGTGTTTTTGCTTTCACTTTTAAAGCAAAAATTTGCACAAACGATTGATTAACGGTTTTAATGAAGCTGCTTATAATAATTCAGTTCATTTTTTAAGCTGTTTAATTCCTTTTGTACCTCTTGAAGTTGATTAAGTAAGTGGGAAACTGCATGTAATCCCTCTAGATTAATTTCAAGATCTTGGCTTAAACGTAAATAACGTTCCAATTTAGAAAGCTCATCTGTATCTAAAAAAGTTGTTTTTTTTACGATCTTGGTTTGGATCAACCCGAAATCTTCCAGAGATTGGATGAAGTTAATTTCTACTTGGTGATGAGCGCATACATCTTTGATCGAGATTAAATTATTTTCCATATTTGGTTAGAGTTTGGAAAGTTTTTCAAATAATTCTTTTTGCTCGGTGTTGATATTTGTCGGGATTTTAACTTGCCATTTGATATACAAATCCCCAAACTGATTCTCTTTTTTATACAATGGGAAACCCTTTCCTTTTAATCTAAGGCTCGCATCGGGTTGGGTACCCTCTGGCACCTTAAGTTTAACCTTGCCATTAAGGGTTTCTACAATTTTTTCTCCACCAAGTACCGCAGTGTATAAATCAATATCTTCCTGAATGTAGATGTCGTTCCCTTTTCGTTTAAATTTTGGATCATCCGCAATATTGAATTTAATAAATAAATCTCCTGGAGGACCATTATTTACACCTGGCGCACCATAAGCTGGCAATTTAATTTTCTGTCCGTTCTCTACACCAGCCGAAATAGTTATTCGCACCTGTTTTCCATTTACCGTTAGGGTTTGCTTATGGGTTGTATAGGCATCGATTAGGTTTAGCTGTAAATCTGCATTGTAATCTTGGCCTTTAAAAGGAGAATTCCGACTACTTCTGCCTCCGCCACCGCCAAACATTGATGAGAAAAAGTCAGAAAAATCCTCTCCGCCATAGCCGCTAGAATATCCACCACCACCGTATCCTGCACCTTGCGATTGTTGTTGTTTTTGTTGTTGCTGTTGAGCATCTAGTTGATCGGCATGTTGCCAATCTTTTCCATACTTATCATACTTTTTGCGTTTCTCGGGATCACTTAAAACTTCATTCGCCTCGTTAATTTGTTGGAACTTCTTATTGGCCTCCTCATTATCTGGATTTAAATCAGGGTGATGTTTTCTAGCCAACTTTCTATATGCTTTTTTAATATCGTCTGTTGATGCATCTTTCTTTAAATCGAGGATTTTATAATAGTCTATGTAGTCCATAATCGGTAAACAAATAATTGATGGTAATGTTCAGTTTTGCTTTTATAAATGTAGGCTTAAAATAGAGAATTTTAAGTGGTCAAAATTGTGATTTTTCTGTAAAACTAATTACCGCTTTTTATTTGTAAAGTTTAAATAATCCTATACAAAAAATGCCCCAATTGGGGCATTTAAAATAGAACAATAGGGGATTATTTTTTATTCTTCACGTATTTTTCAAGCCATTGATCTTGTTCCCAAAGGTTATGTAAGATGTTTTCTTTGCCACGATATCCGTGAGCCTCGTATGGTAAAAACACGAAACGAACTGTTCCGCCAGCACCCTTAATGGCAGCAAACAAACGCTCACTGTTAATAGGGAATGTACCTGTGTTATCATCAGAATCGCCGTGAATTAATAACAATGGTGTTTTAATTTTATCAGCATAACTAAATGGACTCATTTCGTAATACAACTGTGGCGCTTGCCAGTAAGTACGATCTTCATTTTGGAACCCGAATGGTGTCAAAGTACGGTTGTAAGCGCCACTCCTGGCAATTCCAGCAGCAAATAAATTGGTGTGGGCTAGTAGATTAGCTGTCATAAATGCACCGTAGCTATGTCCGCCAACTGCCATTCTTTTTCTATCGCCAACACCTAAATCTGCTAGTTTGTTTATAGCAGCTTCAGCATTTAAGCTCAACTGATCAACAAAAGTATCATTAGGTTTTTTACCATCTTTCGCTACAATTGGCATTTCTGCATTATCTAAAACGGCATAACCACGGGTAACCCAATAAATTGGAGAGCCCCAAGAAATTGAGGTAAACTTATCTTTCGATCCGCGAATTTGAGCAGCATCTGCGGCAGAGTTAAATTCGCGAGGGTAAGCCCAAATCAATGTTGGAAGCGGACCATCTTTCTCTTTGTTATATCCTTTTGGCAAATATAAATCGCCAGTTAAATCAACGCCATCTGCACGTTTGTAAGAAACCTTTTCTTTAGTAATTCCCTCTAAAGATGGATAAGGGTTTGCAAAATTAGTAATCGGTTGATCAGCGATACGAAGAACAAGGTTCTTGATAAAATAGTTCGGCACCAATTTCTGGCTTTCCTTACGTGTAAGTAAAACCAATTTATCAGGATTAATTACCTCACTTACATATTCAAATGTTCCCTCAGCACTGCGCCAAATAATTTCATTCTTTTTTGAAGCTAAATCGAATTTAGCCAAGAAAGGTAAATCGCCTTTTTCTGATGAGCCAACAATATTGTTCATTAATAATTTGGTTCCATTATCTACAGTATGAATTACCTGGCGGCCATACTTGTTTTTTGAAGTAACTGGAGAACCAGGGCTGCCATAAGCATCGGTTTGGTTGCGGCTGTAAAGTTCTTCAACAGCGCCTGTAGTGGGGTTATATCTACTTACCTTGTTGGTTTGCTTGCTGCGTAATCCCTCCATAATTAGTGCAAGGTTAGCATCGCCCCATTGTACTCCACGGTAACGGGTTTGCGTTTTAAACAACTCTTTCTCTGCTCCGGTAAAAGGAGCACTTAAGGCATAAACAGCGTCGTGGAAAGGCACTTCTTTTTTTATTAAACCGCTATCTAAAGGCTTAGACCAAACCAAAGTTGCAGGCTCATCATCCCTCCAGTCGAAACCTCGAGGTACATTTTGCGTATTATCATAACCAGATGGCGTTCCTTCTGCAGATGGTAATTCTGCAATCACTTTAACCAGTTTTCCTGTTAAATCGGTAATGGTTACGGTTGATGGAAATCCAGAAGCTGTAACCAGATAGGAGAATGGCTTTCTAATGGTTTCAGTCATCATGTAGGTTTTATCTGGAGATAAACTTGTCATCGCATAAATTGCGGGTTTACCAATCGGGGTTTCTATACCTGCAGTGTTTTTCACCAGCTGAGAGGTTCCATAGAACTCAAATAACTGCTCATCAAAAGGCGATTTGATTAAATCTTGATAAGTTGCGCTCGGAGCCGCTTTGCCTAAGTTTTGCTGGATGGTTGGCCCTTTTGGCATTAATGGTTTAGTAGGTGCAGCACTTGCTATTTTGGTTACTGTGCGATAAATAATTGTGTTATCATTCAACCAAGTTAAACCACTTCCTAAAACAACGTTTAAGTAAGTCTTATTTGTTTTTGTTGCTTTTTTCGTTGCTAAATCAATAATATATAAGTCTACACCTTTTTGAGTTGTATTGGTAAAGGCAATCTTATTTTCTGATGGATTCCAATTAATATTGCCCGCATATAAGGGCATTGGCAGACCAGTAACCTGAAAAGTTTGACTCGATTTTATATTCTTCAGGCTAAAATTGTTAATGTAATTCTGTCGACTTGGAGAATAATTATTTGGATTTAATCTTAAACCAGCTATACGATATTCTGGCATTGCCAACTCTTCTACTGATGGATAGGAATTGCGTTCGCTAAATAAAATCCATTCTGCTTTCCCATCAATACTTATTCCAGGTGTTGGTTTGGCCAACAATAAATCGGCGATTTCTTTTGGCGGTGTTTGGTAGCTAACCGCGTCTTGAGCCGTAGCATTTAAAGATACGCAAGTGCCTACTATTAAGAAATAGAGGTGTAGTTTTTTAATCATTTCCGGTTTTGTTTTTGATATAAGGAATACCCAAATATTGCAAAATTTACTTTATTGCTGCGTAACTTCTTATTTACACGTTTTTAAAATGATTTGGAAATGAATGTTTCTTTGTTCTTCGGAAACGGTTAGTCCCGCTTTCTCTAATAGTCGCAATTTCGAAGAAAAATCGAAATTGGAGCTATTTTGCTCAATCGGGTTTAATAACTACAGGTAGATGTTTTTGGCAAATGCAAAATCACTAATGATATAAACTTTTAATCCTCTCCACAGAATTTGTAATCATTATTTTAAGTACTTCAATGTCGATATCATTTAATTGATTAATGTAAATGCAAGCTTTCGCCGTCTCGTGCTTGCCAAATCTGGAGAGCAGTTCCTCTCGATCTTTAAATTCTGATGAAAAATACAGTGCAATTGCATTTTTTCGTGGCGAAAAACCAACAAGTGGTGCATCACCTTCTCTGCCACTTTCGTATTTATAGTGATAACTGCCAAAGCCAATAATTGCAGGTCCCCACATTTTTGCCTCAAAGCCAGTTATTTCAGTTATAATTTTAACTAGTTTTTGGCAATTTATTCTTTTGGATTCGTTCTCAACTTTGTTTAAAAAATCTATAACACTTAAGTTATTTTCTGTGGTTTTATTTTGTGTCATATCATGAGTAAAATAGATTGTAATTATTGCAAGTAAAATTAAAAATTAATATATTTTGAGATAAATTAACCATACGTTAAATCTATATTAAATTAATGTCTCGAAATTTACATCCAAAAATTACAGATTCTTTTAGTATGACTTATTAAACAGGCTGAAATTTGCTGAATTTTATTATTATTTTTATAATCCCTAGATATTCTTTTGATTTTTAGTACTCAATTTATTGATAAATATCAAAAAATCAATAGTTGTTATACATTATTTCACAATTTTTTTTAAATTAGTCCTGTCAAATCGTCCCTGATGTTTGATTTAATTAAATTTTCTCTATTAAAATTAATTATCTCAATGACAACACAACTAAAACACGGAGAGGTTCTCGAACGTTTAATACGTAGAGATCGCATGGGCATCAGTGAGCTGTCTAGAAAGCTTAACGTTAGCCGCAGAACAATATACAACTGGTTCGGTCAGGATAGACTGAATAAAGTTGTTATTTGGCAAGTATGCAAAATACTCGGTCAAGATTTATCAACAGCATTTCCGGATGTATTTCTCGAATACAATCCAGAGCAATCGGTTTCTAGTTTAGAGCAAGATCAAAATACCACAGATCCTAGTTCAGTTTATTTTTGGATGAATAAATACATTCAGTTACTAGAAAAATACAATGAGATTCTTGCAAGTGATAAAGTGGAACCATCAAAGGATCCTTTAAAGAATGAGTTTCCAATTCCAGATAAAAGAACGGGAACATTCTTATATCAGTAACCATAATTAAGGTTTAATAATTCATATCAAATGTGAGTACAATCTCTTGTATTCACATTTGTAATATTTTTATGTTTTCTATTTGGGAGGATTTATAATTTTTAACTTGGTAATAACCTTGTTAAATAATTATTCCAGTGATTCAATCTATCCTTAAATTAACTTCAAATGTTAAAACAGCATTTAGCTTACTTGTGTTTAGCTTGCTATTTGTTAACGTTGCTCAAGCACAGCAAAAACTCAATGTAGCCGTTGTTGGCTTAAATCATGATCATGTTTATTTAATCATGAATAGCTATCAAAAGGGCGATGTAAACATTATTGGAATAGCCGAGGGTAATCCTGAATTGGTAACTCGTTTCAAAAATCGATACAAAATCCCTGATAGCATTTTCTACAAAACATTACCTCAACTTTTAGAGAGCAAAAAGCCTGATGTTGTGCTGGCTTATAATGCCATAAGCGATCATTTGGCGGTTGTAGAAGCAGCTGCCCCACTTGGAATTTCTGTAATGGTAGAAAAACCTTTGGCTATAAATTCTAAACAAGCCAATAGAATGGCGGAGTTAGCAAAACAATATAGTATTCAAGTCCTTACCAATTACGAAACCACGTGGTATCCTAGCAATCAAGAAGTTTATAGAAATGTAAAAGATGCTAACCAAATAGGCAGCATTAGAAAAATGATTGTGCATGATGGTCATCAAGGACCTAACGAAATTGGAGTTAGCAAAGAATTTTTAAACTGGTTAACCGATCCTGATAAAAATGGAGCTGGTGCGCTCGTAGATTTTGGATGTTATGGCGCTAATTTAATGACATGGCTTATGGATGGCAAAGCACCATTATCTGTAACTGCTATTACTTATCAAATAAAAAAGACTGTTTATCCAAACGTAGATGATGATGCAACCATTTTGCTAGAATATAAAGATGCAACAGGAATTGTAGAGGCTTCGTGGAATTGGCCTTTTAGTATAAAAGATTTGGAAGTTTTTGGTGCTTCGGGTTACATCCAAGCCGTAAATGAAAATGATTTAAGGATCAAGGAAAACGGCAAGAGCGATTATAAGATTTACAAAGCAAAGGAATTGGCTCCAACTTATGCAAACCACCTGAGCTATTTATCAGCTATCCTAAAAGGAAGTATAAAATCACAAAGTGACTTATCCTCGCTAAGCAATAATTTAATAGTCGTTAAAATTTTAGAGGCTGCAAAACAATCTGCTAAGACAGGAAAAAAAGTCTACCTAAACTAAGGTGTTTTAAAATAAAAATAGCCATCGAAGTTGATGGCTATAATCAAAGGATTTTACGCTTTTTTATGGTGTGCCTGCCCTCCGCGGATCTCCCGCTCACAGGACTTTTTTGTCCTTGTTTTACGAATAACAATTTAGGGATTAGTTAGTTTTGTTGCGCAAAATAATTTTACACATCTTGTTAATAATGTTAATATCTTTTGGGTAGACTAGCTAAAAACGGCTTAAATAGGTAAAATATCGCGTATTTATACTCATTTTAAAAATATTAAAACCATTTGCTCAGCCTTTCTGTTTGTGTTTCGCTAGTAATAGTTAGCTAATGAGTTGTTAAAACGATCAAACAATTAAATATGGCCGAATTAAATAACGATCTCTTCTCAAAAATTGGAAATCTTTCAGTTGATGGATATTTTATTTATAGTGTTGAAAGTAAAAGTTTTCAATATTTAAATGATTCATTTGGAAAGATTTGGGGAATAGAGAAAAATCAAATCTTAAATACTCCGAAGTTGCTAGTTAATAGAATTCATCCCGAAGATATTGATCATGCAAAATCTTGTTTAGAAGAATGTTTAGAAGATGGTACAGAAAAAAAATATGAATTTCGATTGTTGGTTGAGCATGTAGAGAAATATGTTCGGATGATTATTTACCCTGTCAATAACATATCTGGATTAGATTTAGTAGGTACAGTTGAGGATACCACTGTAATGAGGCATAATAAGATTCACATCGAACAAATTAATGCTCGAAAAAATATCACATTAGAGGTTTTGGCCCACGATTTAAAAGAACCGCTTGGCATGATGCGTTTAACAGCATCATCAATGGAAAATGATATTGCTAAAACCGGCAGTTTAGAAATGATAAATTCGGTTTCATTTATTAAAGATATGTGCGAGCGAAATTTACGATTGGTGCGAAGCATGATCAATAAGGAATTTCTTAAATCTGCAGAGGTAGAAATAGGAAAAGAGCGGGCAGAATTGGTTTGGGAATTAAGGGATGTTGTTCGTTTCTATAAGCGATCTAAATTAGGCAAAACTAAAAATTTTCAATTTACCACCTCATCTGAGAAGATTTACATGCGATTAGATAGTATGAAATTTCTTCAAGTGATTAATAATTTGATCTCAAATTCTTTAAAATTCACTAACGATAATGGCTATATCGGCGTACATGCAGAGGAGTGTGAAAATTCTGTAGTTATCAGCGTTAGTGATGATGGTATTGGTATTCCAGAGGATTTGCAGGCTGGTTTATTTAATAGACTTCCACAAACACTAAGGCCAGGATTAAAAGGTGAAGAATCTGGTGGATTTGGCATGAGCATTATCAAGTCGATTGTTGATTTACACCAAGGCAAAATATGGTTTGAGAGTGAAGTTGGTGTCGGAACCACTTTCTATATCGAACTACCTAAGTAACCATTTTTAAATTTAAAATATCGTCAGTTATATTTGAATTATGATTAACATTATTCTTGCGGATGACCATAACATTATCCGTACTTCTCTGAAGACACTAATTGAAAAACATGAAGGCATTAAAGTTGTGGCAGAAGTTCCCGATGGCTTAGCTGTTTTAGCGCTTTTGGAAAAAGGAATTGAAGCCGACATTGTGTTATCTGATGTGGCGATGCCCCAACTTGATGGAATAAAATTGACAAGTAAGATAAGCGAACTAGGTTACCAAACAAAGGTGGTTCTTTTATCCATTTTGGAAGATGAAAAATATGCTTCAAACGCCTTTATTTCAGGAGCTTCGGCTTACCTTTCAAAAGCTATAGAAGAAGATGAACTTTTGTTTTGCCTGCAACACGTAATGAAAGGGAAGAGGTATCTTTCATCTAATTTATGCATCTCTATCTTAGAGCGATTTAACAATCAATTAAATGTTCTTTCTCAAAAAACGATTACTCAAATTAGCTTTTCTGATCGCGAAATAAATGTATTAAAACTGATTTCAGATGGTTTAACCAATCAAGAAATCGCCGATAAATTATACTTGAGCAGGCGAACGGTAGAGAGTCAAAGAGAGGCATTAATTAGTAAAACTGGCACTAAAAACTCAGCTTCATTGGTTCGATTTGCTATGCATAATGGCTATATTTCGTAGCTTTGGACGCCTATATTTGACGATTTTACATAAACCGTAAAAAATCGGGTATTTTTACAAATAACATCGATACCTAGATATTGTTGAATGGTTAGACATATCCCTAACCAACAATGGAAACATTAAACTTCAATTGCGATATTTATCAATATAGGCAAATACTTTTAGATCGTGCCTTAGCTTACACCCGAGACGAGGATGAGGCTGCCGATCTTGTACAAGATACATTTATGAAAGCTTTTCGTTTTTCTGGAAAGTTTCAATTGGGTAGTAATGTAAGGGCATGGTTGTTTACAATTCTGAAAAACACTTTCTTAAATCATTACTATAAGGTAAAGCGTAAAAATGAAATGGTTCAGCAGGATGAAGATTTATCTTCTGCACAACTTTTGCCAAGTTCCTCATCTAATGCAGGCGCAGCAAAGTTTATGATGGATGATATTCAAAAATCACTTAATGCCTTACCGGAAGATTGTCGGTTTTGTTTTTGTCGCTATTTTGAAGGATACAAATACCATGAGATAGCTGCTGAGATGGATATTCCTCTTGGAACAGTAAAAACTAAAATTCACGTGGCTAGGGGCTTGTTAAAAAAGATGCTGAAGAATTACAAAACTGGTTTGGCTGCTTAATTTTTGGAAATGTGAATTTCTAAAAAATGAATTTCCTTTCAATCATTCTATTGTAACATGATCGCTTCTTAAATAATTATCACTCAAAAATCGGAACCAATTTAAGGTCTATTTGTTATTTTTGTTCACTCTTTCATGTTTGAGCGCATGTTGGGGTTTAGATTTGGGGATAAGCTTTTTAGCTTATCCCTTTTTTATGTTTAATGCTTGGATGAGGTTATTTTATTGGCGTTTTTAGTTTAAGCTCAATTTTTAAATCCTTAATTTGTTCTTGGGCTTGGCGATTCTCCAAATAAAAATATATCGCTGTTGCCAAAAATACTTTCCCCAAAATAAAAACTGCGGCAAAAACCCATTTCCATGCCTTATTAATACGCATTTGGTTTGATTCTGATTCTACCTCGATGTACCGTTCTTGTTTGGTGCGCTCTTGGTAAGCCCTATCAAATCTATCATCTACTTCTGGCGCTTTTTGAATTGATTTATTACGGAGCTGAATTTCATTTATCTCATTTTCTATTTTTTCCAAAGCACCTATTGGGGGAGGAACTGCCATACTTAATGCCAAAGCCTCCATATCTAGTTCCAGTTGTTCTAGCGCATCTTGAAATTCGGGATGCTGTTTTTTAAGGAGCAAAACTTTTTCAACTTCTTCTTCTGTGGCGATTCCCATCACAAAAGTTTCCATTAAACCGCTATCCATAATTTTTTTAATTTCCACGTGCCCTCCTCATTTTATCTATTGATAACTTTAATTGATTGCGAACCTCATCCTCTTCTTTTTCTAAAACATTAGCCAGATAAGAAATTGATTTTCCTTGGTAGTAAATAGCACAAAAAATGTGCTTTTGTAAATCGTTTAGCAAATTAAGTTGATCATCCTTTTGAATTGGTTGATCGGAATTAACAGATGCAAAAGCTAATTTATTTTGAGCAAATTGCCTTAATTGGAGCCAAGTGCTTTGGTAATTTTTGTCTTTTACCTCTCCGTTAAACTCATTCGCAAATGCCATAAGTATAACCACAAGGTGATCCTCTGCTTTTTGATGATCTTTAACAATGCCATTAATATAACCAAGTAACATTGCTGCATACTTATCATAAAACCAACGGATATCCTTTGGTTCGGCAGGAGGGACGTTTAGAACTGCTTTGAACATTGATATAAATTGAATCTAGTAAATGATGCAAGATAAGCTCTAATTATTAAAAAATGTAAAATTAATTAGGGAAAAGCAGTTCAAATAAGTGTAAGAAATTTCTTAAAATAATATAAATTAGGCAAGTTACTTTCACTTTCGAGTTTTATTATAGAGATTTATAACATGAAAATTGCAACCTATAATGTGAATGGTGTTAATGGCCGTTTGCCGGTTTTATTACGTTGGTTAGAAGAAACGAAGCCAGATGTAGTTTGCTTACAAGAGCTGAAAGCACCACAAGAGAAGTTTCCGGAAGAGGCAATTAAGGCCGCTGGTTACAATGCCATTTGGCATGGACAAAAAAGCTGGAATGGTGTGGCAATTTTGGCTAGAGATTTAGAAATTAAGGAGTTGAGACGCGGCTTGGATGGTGATCCTGAGGATTTGCATAGTAGATATATTGAAGCAATGGTAAACAATGTAGTGATTGGTTGCTTATACCTTCCCAATGGGAACCCTGCACCAGGTCCGAAGTTTGATTATAAATTGCAATGGTTCGAACGTTTCACGGCACATGCCGCCAAGTTATTAGAATATAATTTGCCTGTTGTTTTAGCTGGCGATTATAACGTTATTCCAACGGAATTGGATGCTTATAAGCCCGAGCGCTGGGTAGAAGATGCCTTGTTCCGACCAGAAACAAGGCTGGCGTTTCAAAATTTAATGGCGCAAGGTTGGACAGATGCCATCCGTAAACTTTATCCTGATGAAACAATTTATACCTTTTGGGATTATTTCCGCAATGCTTACGGCAGAGATGCAGGTTTAAGAATTGATCACTTTTTGCTTAGTCCACAAGTTAGCGAAAGACTTAAAGCTGCAGGTGTGGATAAACAAGTAAGAGGTTGGGAAAAAACAAGCGATCACGGTCCGGTTTGGATAGAAATTGAGGATTAATTATAAGAATATTAGCTATCTATTATTCAAGATAGTAATGCCTAATTTTTTGGAGATCATCATCTAACTCATAAACCAACGGAACACCTGTCGGGATTTCGAGTGCGGTAACTTCTTCATTTGATAAATTATCGAGGTATTTAATAAGTGCCCTTAAGCTGTTGCCGTGGGCAGAAATAATCACTTTTTCGTTTCGGCTGATGGCTGGTACAATTGATTCATTCCAATAAGGGAGCACTCGAGAAATGGTATCGCTGAGGTTTTCGGTTAATGGCAATTCTTCGGGCTTCACCAGTTGGTAACGTAAGTCTTTCCCAGGGTAACGCTCATCATCTATGGTTACTGCTGGTGGTTCTTCATCAGGATCTCTTCTCCATTTGTAAACTTGATCGGCACCATATTTATCTGCAGTTTCAGCTTTATTTAGTCCTTGCAGGGCACCGTAAAAACGTTCGTTTAAATGCCAGCTTTTATGTTCCGGAATCCATAAATGATCAAGGTCTTCTAAAATAATATGGAGTGTTTTTATTGCTCTTTTTAGTAGGGATGTAAAAGCGATGTCGAAATTATAGCCGTGTTTTTTTAAAATTTCTCCGGCCTTTTTAGCTTCGCGGTAACCATTCTCTGATAAATCTACATCTGTCCAGCCGGTGAACCTATTTTCTAGGTTCCAAACACTTTCTCCATGACGGATTAATACTATTTTTTTCATGTACTCAGCTTTTTATTTTAGGCTTGATATTGAGCAAACGGGTGGGGCTAGCTTAAATTTTTGTAGTGGCAGAAGTAATCTAAACCCGACATTCGCGGAAAGCTCCCGATTTTTTCGGGACTTGTAGCATTGGCGGGACGGACATTAATCATAGCGCTGAAATTGCTTTTCAAATTAAAAAGGTTTAAGGAATTATCCTTAAACCTCCGTATTATCCCATTTATCATTAACCTTTTTCTCGTTTGCTATAACTTCTTTGGCATCGGTTACGCCCTTGTAGTAGAAATAAGCGCCGAAGCCAACTATCAATATTAGATTACTAATTTTGAAGCTATGATCTAGCCAATACTGCAATGGAGGCACATTTCCGTTAAAACTTTCCTTAATACTTGGCCAAGAGTTAATGGTAAAAATGATTACAATCATCAACAAAACCTGTAAAAAGGTTCTGATGATGATTTTTTGATAGGGTATTTTATCTGTTTCCATTATTTAAATTCCCTGAAATCTTGTCCGTCTTTAATGTTTAACAAGCTTTCGTAAATTAAGCTGATTACATTATCTACGTCTTCTTTATGCACCATTTCTACCGTGGTGTGCATGTAGCGCAAAGGCAATGAAATCAATGCCGATGGAACGCCACCATTTGAGTAAGCAAAAGCATCAGTATCGGTTCCGGTAGAACGAGATGATGCCTGGCGTTGGAAAGGAATTTCGTTTTTCTCTGCAGTTTTGATTAACAATTTATTTAAGTTAGTTTGAACAGCTGGAGCATAAGAAACCACTGGTCCTTTTCCGGCTGATAAATCGCCCTGAATGTTTTTATTGATCATCGGGGTAGTAGTATCGTGGGTTACATCTGTAACAATTGCCACATTTGGTTTAATGCGTTGGGCAATCATTTCGGCACCGCGTAAGCCAATTTCCTCTTGTACAGAATTTACGATATAAAGTCCGAATGGAAGTTTTTTCTTGTTCTCTTTTAATAAACGGGCAACTTCGGCGATCATAAAACCACCAACACGGTTATCTAAAGCACGACCAACGTAATAGCGATCATTCAAGACCATAAACTCGTCTTCGTAAGTGATTACACACCCCACATGGATGCCTAATTTTTCTACTTCTTCTTTAGAAATACAACCACAATCTAAAAAGATGTTTTTAAGCTCTGGCGCTTGTTCTTTTTCGCCATGGCGAGTGTGGATGGCTGGCCAACCGAACACAGCTTTAACCAAACCTTTTTCTGTATGAATATTTACGCGTTTTGATGGCGCAATCTGATGATCGGAACCTCCATTGCGGATAACATAAATCAAACCATCGGCGGTGATGTAATTTACGTACCAAGAAATTTCATCGGCGTGGGCCTCGATAACTACTTTAAATTCTGCCTTTGGATTGATCACACCCACAGCAGTACCGTAATTATCTACAAAATGCTCATCGATATAAGGTTTTAAATAGTTAAGCCAAAGTTTTTGCCCTTCCCATTCGTAACCCGTAGGAGCAGGGTTGTTAATATATTCTTCTAAAAACTGCAGCGATTTTTTAGTTACTACAGTTACATGTTTTTTCTTGTCGTCTTCTTTTTTCTTAGCCATATTTATTTATAGTTTTCGTCATTCTGAATTCATTTCAGAATCTTATTAAGAGAGATGCTGAAACAAGTTCAGCATGACGGTCAATATTTATAATTCTTTTTCCATTACCACGAAATCATATCCATCTTTAAAAAAGGTATCTTCTGTTTCGCGGAAGCCAAATTTAAAATAAAATTCCTTTGCATTAACACGGGCATTACACCAAAGTGCAGTCGCTTTCTGAATTTTACAAAAATCTAAGATATATTCCATCAGTTTGGCGCCATAACCTAATTTTTGATATTCGGGAAGAACGGCAAGTTTTCTAAATTGATAGACATCACCTTGTGAAAAAAGTGAGACTACACCTGCTAATTTGTGGTCTGCGTATAATCCGAAATGTAAGCCGTCAAAATCATCTTTCAGTTTTACCGAATCCAAAGGCATATCAGGATACATGGCTTCGTGTCTAATCCGCCAGGTTAATGATGGAAAAATTTGCTCTATTTGAACCATATATTACAGTAAGAAGCTAAAACCTATTCTCCCATCTACACCAAAATATGGATCGCCATCGCCTAAACGTACAGTAGGACCAAGCATTAACTCGAAGTTTACTTTTTTGCCAATATTTCGCTGAAATCCCCATTGCGGAGTTATACCAATTTCGCCATTTCCAAAATATTCGTTATCCAAAAGTGGAGCAAAATAAGCAGATACATCAAGGCCATAATAATTAGCCGCATTGTTGGCCGTTTTCTTGCCTTTCTTGTTGCGCTGTTCGAAGTTATAATAACGTCTGAATCCAGCATTAATAGTTGGGAATATATTAAAATAAGTGTCTGTTTTTGATGTTGAACCATAACTGTAGCTTTGGACAGCAAAAGATGCAGCAGCCCCACCAGCAACATATACCGAACTCAATTTTCCGATTTTCTGCTCTCTTTCATACGTTACTCCAAGCAAGGTAAGCCTAATCTTATTTAATGATTTTACTTCTGTTGCTTGATCTGCCATTTTGCTTTCTTGTGCTTGTGCATTTCCAAGACCCATTATGCAAACTAAAAGTAAGGTTATTGCGTTTTTAGATTTCATTTTTGAATTAATTATAGTGTTTGTTTCTTCCGTAAAACTGATAAATTAAAATGTTTAGCAAAATTATCCCTGTCATCCCGTAGCAAAATAAATTCCACCCACCTTGGCCCCAAAGCCAAAGGCCAAGTGCAGAACCACAACTTGCACCAATAAAACTTACCGACATAAATATAGTATTTAAACGGTTTCTAGCTTCAGGGATTAAGGTGTAAATTCTGGTTTGGTTGGTTACATGAATCGCCTGTTGACCGATGTCAATCAAGACGATGCCAATGACGAATAAATACAGGTGATTTCCTGTAAAATAAAATAAGGCAATGCTGATGATTTGTAAAACGAAGCCAATCATTAAATTTTTGCGTGGATTATTTCCATCGCTTAATTTACCTACAAGTGGTGCGGCTAATGCTCCAGCTGCACCTGCAATTCCGAATAAGCCAATTTGTAAGGTTTGGAAATTAAAAGGAGGATTAGCAAGGTATAAAACCATGGTTGTCCAGAATGCGCTGATGATGGCAAAAGCCAAGAAGTTGATGATTGAGGTTTCTCTCAATACAGGTTGTGTTTTAATGTAGCTAAACATCGAACTCATTAATTCCCTATAAGTACCTTTAAATGCAGGCAAACTTTGAGGAAAGCGTTTGGCCATTAACACAATGAGTAAAATGCAAATGCCTGCAGCCATATAGTAAACCCCTCGCCAACCTAACCAAAAGCCAATGCTTCCGCTAACTGCTCTGGAAGCCAAAATGCCAACCAATAAACCACTCATAATCATTCCAATATTGGCTCCTCTGTTTTCATCGGTACTTAAGTTGGCTGCCATTGGCAAAATAAGCTGCGGAACAATAGAGCAAATTCCAATTAATAGTGAGGCAATTTCGAGCAGGAAAAACGTATGGGAAATTGCAGCGACCAATAAAGCTAAAATGGCTAAACCAGTAATGATGAGGATTTGCTTTTTACGCTCGAACATATCGCCAAGCGGAACAAGAAGAAATAAACCTACGGCATAACCTATTTGTGTAATGTATGTAATTCGGCCAGCATCAGTTTCTGATAGTTTAAAATCTTTGGCGATAAGAATAACCAGCGGTTGGCAATAATAAATGTTGGCCACAATAAGCCCTGTACAAAAGGCCATTAGGAGGATGTCGATTCGTTTTAACATGTAAGGTGATGTAAGATGTATTTATGTAAGATGGATGATGTGCACGTAATATGTTTTCAATGTAAATTGGTTAATGGAAATTTAATCATCCCTTATCCATCTTACCTCATCCATCTTCCATCCTTACAAAGGTATATTTCCGTGTTTTTTTTGGGGATTATTTACCACTTTATTTTCCAACATCTTAAAAGCTTTAATCAATTTTATTCTGGTTTGCGATGGTTCAATAACTTCATCTACAAAACCACGTTCTGCAGCACGGTAAGGGTTTGCAAAAATATCCGAATACAGTTTTTCTTTCTCCAGCCATTTTGCTTGTGGATCTTCAGCAGCAGTAATTTCTCTTTTAAAAATGATTTCTGCAGCACCTTTTGCACCCATTACGGCAATTTCGGCACTCGGCCAGGCATAATTCATATCGGCACCGATGTGTTTGCTATTCATCACATCGTAAGCACCGCCATAAGCTTTTCTGGTGATCACGGTAATACGTGGAACGGTAGCCTCGCTAAAAGCATAAAGCAATTTTGCACCATTGGTAATGATGCCATTCCATTCCTGATCGGTTCCTGGAAGAAAACCTGGAACATCTTCAAAAACAAGTAATGGAATATTAAAGCAATCGCAAAAGCGGACAAAACGGGCGGCCTTTGTTGATGAATTGCTATCCAATACGCCAGCCAAATAAGCCGGTTGGTTGGCAACAATACCGATGCTTCGACCAGCTAAACGGGCAAAACCTACCACAATATTTTCAGCAAATGCTGCATGCACTTCTAAAAAGCTATCTGCATCAGCAACGGTAGAAATAATCTCACGAATATCGTAAGGTTGTGATGCATTTTCAGGCATGAAAGTATTTAATGCCAACCTGCTTTCATCAGCCATTTCATAAGATAGGTTTGTTGGCGTTTCCTCACAATTTTGAGGCATATAACTTAAAAGCTTTTTAACATGAGTGATGGCCTCAATTTCATTGGCGCAGGCAAAATGAGTAACGCCAGATTTGGTGGCATGCGTGGTTGCTCCACCTAATTCCTCTGATGTTACTTCTTCATGCGTGACCGTTTTAACCACATTTGGTCCGGTAACGAACATATAAGAAGTGTTTTCTACCATCAATACAAAATCGGTAATGGCCGGGGAATAAACTGCGCCACCTGCACATGGACCCATTATTGCCGAAAGCTGCGGGATAACACCCGATGCCTGAACATTCTTGTAAAAAATATCGGCGTAGCCACCCAAAGAAACTACACCTTCTTGAATACGGGCACCACCACTATCGTTTAAACCGATTAAAGGAGCGCCGTTTTTCATGGCCATGTCCATCAATTTACAGATTTTTTCGGCATGGGTTTCTGATAATGATCCACCAAAAACCGTAAAATCTTGAGAGAAAATATAGGTTAACCGACCGTTAATTGTTCCGTAGCCGGTTACTACGCCATCGCCTAAATATTTTTCACGTTCCATTCCGAAGTCTGTGCTGCGGTGCGTAACCATCATTCCAATTTCTTCAAAACTTCCCTCATCTACTAAAAAATGAATGCGTTCGCGGGCGGTAAGCTTTCCTTTTTTATGCTGACTGTCAATACGTGCTTGTCCGCCGCCAAGGTTTGCCTGATCTATTTTATCTTGAAGTAAAGCTATTTTCTTATCCATTTTGATGATATGAGATTTTAAAATTAAAAA
This sequence comes from Pedobacter frigidisoli, assembly GCF_004331675.1. Taxonomy (GTDB): domain Bacteria; phylum Bacteroidota; class Bacteroidia; order Sphingobacteriales; family Sphingobacteriaceae; genus Pedobacter; species Pedobacter frigidisoli. The sequence continues at coordinate 62,261 of NZ_SJSN01000007.1, forward strand.
TTACTAGCGGTAATACAAGCTTAAAGGAAGAAGTTTCTAGGTGTGGGGCAAGATTATCATTATCCACGATAGACAAAGCAAGATCATGCGTTTTGTATTTAGCTAATATACATCGCCTTTTCCTCCAAGGTTATCAACCTAAAGTATTTACCCCAGATAAACACAGATTTTATTTACGAAATTATTCTATCTGTGCCTATGCTGTCCATCTGTGGTTAATTAATTATCGACAAGTAAAAGCCACTTATGAAGCCCCTGTTTCGAGTTTGAAATAGTCGCCCATTCTTTATATTACAAATTTTTTACAGCCTAAAGTATTGAAAAACCAATTATCCGTTTATTTTTGTAAAGTATCATTAGAATAGGATTAGAAAAAGTTTAATGTTTTTAAGAAAATACAAGTATATAATCGTTGCCTCATTCATGTTCATCTTCATGGCGAAGATGGGTATTTCTGGTGCGCCGGTTTTTTGTACAAGTATTGATAAGGAAATCATGAACGCGGTAATCATGCAAATTGAGTTAGAGCATGATGGCGGAAAAGATACCGCCAAAGACACTGCCAAATTCACCGACTTTAAACTCGTTGAATTAAATCATCCCATCTTTTCTTACGAGTTCTCTTCTAGTCACTTCTTTTTGAAGAGTAGTTTTATTGAGCATTTCAAAAGATATGTAGATCCATATCACCCAACGGTACCAACACCTCCACCGAATTTTATTTAGCATTTCTTAATAGGGGTAAACCTTTTTGCGACTCATTTATTGTAGCGCATTTTAAAGATGCGACCAAGTTACTTGCCAGGCTAATTTAGCTTGTGCTTTGATGATTGCATTTATTTTCCCCCGCGATTTATTCGTTAAAATTTACTAGATAATTATATCGTTATGCAAAAGTTTAACCCGGCCTTTTCAGGTTCGGATGTGAAGAAATATATTCTCAAAAAGAATTTAAAGAAAGATTTACCTTCAAGTATTGTAGTTTTTTTGGTGGCCTTGCCGCTATGTTTAGGTATTGCACTGGCCTCTGGTGCCCCATTATTTGCTGGTTTAATTACGGGAATTATTGGTGGTATCGTTGTAGCTTCTTTCAGCGGTTCACAGCTTAGTGTTAGTGGTCCAGCTGCGGGCTTAACCGTTATCGTTTTAGGTGCAATAACAACTTTGGGTAGCTACCCTGTCTTTTTACTTGCTGTTGTTTTAGCAGGTGTTTTCCAAATCATTTTAGGGATAATTAAGGCGGGAACTATTGGGAACTACTTTCCTTCGAGCGTAATTGAGGGTATGCTTGCCGCCATCGGACTAATCTTGATTTTAAAACAATTACCACATGCATTAGGTGTTGATACCGATTTTAGTGGTGATGAAGGTTTCTTTCAGCAAGATCATGAAAATACTTTCTCTGCAATAACGGCTGCAGTAAGCCATTTTAGTTTGGCTGCGGTAGTTATCAGTTTATTATCCATCGCAATTTTAATCATTTGGCCTAAGTTCCCTAAGCTAGCCGTTGTTCCAGCACCACTTTTAGTAGTGATTTTGGGTGTGGCTGGAAGTTTTATCTTCGCTGGCACTGATTACGCTTTAAGAGCCGATCAAATTGTTAAAATACCTGTTGTAGGTGGCTTTGGTGAGTTTATGGGTTTATTCACCATGCCAGATTTTTCTATGCAAACGCTTGCTAATAAAAATGTGTACATCGTTGCCTTAACCATTGCAGTTGTAGCCAGTTTAGAAACGCTATTAAGCATCGAAGCTGTAGATAAAATCGACCCTATTAAAAGGGTTTCACCTACAAATAGAGAACTTATCGCGCAAGGTTTAGGTAATATGGCCAGCGGTATGGTTGGTGGTTTACCCATGACATCGGTAATTGTTCGTAGTTCGGCAAATGTTAATGCCGGTGGAAGAACTAAAATGTCTGCAATTTTTCACGGCATTTGGTTGCTACTATCGCTATTGTTTATTCCACAGGTGATTAATATGATTCCACTTTCTTGTTTGGCGGCAATTCTATTGGTAACAGGTTATAAATTAACGAGGATTAGCCTTTTCAAACACATGTATCACAAAGGGTGGGATCAATTTGTTCCGTTTGTAGTTACTGTCTTAGCCGTTTTATTTACCGATTTATTAAAAGGCGTAGCAGTAGGAATGTTAGTTTCAATTTTCTATTTACTACGAACCAATATGCGTAATCCTTTCTTTTACAGAATTACAAATGAGGGCGATAAAAAGAACATCAGAATTAAACTGGCAGAAGAGGTTTCGTTTTTGAACAAGGCAGCGATACAAGTAGTTTTAACGAATATTCCAAAAGAAACAAATGTAATTATTGATGGCTCAAATGCCAGATACATCGATCCTGATGTATTGGAAACCATTTTTAACTACAAACATAATGCTTACACAAAAGGCATTATTGTAACCTTAGAAAATGTGCAGAAACATTATACTGTACCAAAATTAACTAATAAAGTAATAGAAGATATTAACAAGTAAGAGCTATGTGCGCAAAAACAATTGAAACAAAAGATATAACATACGATACATTATTACAGGGGAATAAAGACTGGGTTAAGGATATGATTGATACAGATCCAACCTTTTTCGATAAGCTTTCTGAAGGTCAAAGTCCGCCGGTTTTGTGGATTGGCTGTTCTGATAGTCGTGTTCCTGCAAATCAAATTACAAACACTAAACCAGGTGATGTTTTTGTACACCGTAACATCGCAAATGTAGTTGTACATACCGATATGAACATGCTTTCGGTTTTAGATTACTCGGTAAATGTGTTAAAAGTAAAACACGTAATTGTTTGCGGCCACTACGGCTGCGGCGGTGTTAAAGCCGCTCTAGGGAACAAACAGGTTGGTATTATTGATAACTGGTTGAGAAACATTCGTGATGTGTATCGTACCCACGAACGTGAAATGGCAACCATTAAAGATCCTGATCAAAGATTTGATCGTTTGGTAGAATTAAACGCCATAGAAGGCGCAGGAAATATTATGAATACCTCGATTGTACAAACAGCCTGGGCTAATGGGCAGGAGTTGGCTGTACATGCTTGGGTTTATAGCCTGAAAACAGGAATTATTAAAGACATGAAGGTAACTTGTACTTGTCTTGATGATGTTACTCCTGCGTTTAAAGTTGGTTAAAAGCATCCCATAAGTGTAATTTTTAGTTTGTTAGTAAAGCCTCGAATTTATTCGGGGCTTTCTTTTTCTCCTGTATTGGGCATATTTCCAGCATGGCCTTGGTTTCCTTTTTCAGCGTCTTCTCTAGCTTCTTCCGAGCCAAAATCTCCTCTACCGAAGTTTCTGCCTAAATTGCCTGCATCAGATTTTACTTTGTTCTTTTCATTATTTTCATCACTATGGTGGCGTGGTACCAATCCATCAGGCATGTTGGTTGCATCTGCAGTATTATCTGCATTTTTATCTTTCAGATTATCGTTTTGATTTTCCATGATGTTTTTCTTTGCTTATAGAACATTTGGAAGTGTCGATAGTTTTAAAGGATTTGGAAATGAACGCTAGTGCCTTATTGATGCTGAAGTTCCGCCATTTGCTATAGCCCCGATAGAAAAAATCGGGGGCTGCCGCTCCTGTCTGGTTTAAGTTTAAAGGACTATGCCATTTACACCATGCAGCCTTAAATAGTTGCAAAACATTTTGTAATTAAACGGGATTGAAGCGGTATATCCCGATTCTTCATCAGGAATTTAGCGCAAAGCCCGAGTAACTATAATTGAAATACTGCCTTTGCTTTCCAAATCCTTTTAAACAGAAAAACCCCTGATTGCTCAAGGGCTTTGAAGTATGTTGATGCTTCGACAGGCTTAGCATGGCAAATATTAATCTTCTGCTAAAAACGGATAGCGATAATCAGTTGGCGATTCGAAAACCTCTTTTATGGTGCGTGGCGAAACCCAACGCAATAAGTTAATCATCGAACCAGCTTTATCATTCGTGCCCGAACCTCTGGCACCACCAAATGGTTGCTGACCCACAACGGCACCCGTACATTTATCGTTGATGTAAAAGTTACCTGCCGAGTCGCGTAAAGCATGAGATGCTTTCTCGATTGCATATCTTTCTTGAGCGATAAAAGCACCCGTTAAAGCATACGGAGATGTGGTGTCAATTACTTCTAAAATTGAGTCGAAATCCTTATCGGCATAAACGTAAACCGTTAAAACCGGACCGAACAATTCTTCGCACATGGTGGTGTATTTCGGGTCGTCGACCACTAAAACGGTTGGCTCAACGAAATAGCCTTTGCTCTTATCGTAGTTACCACCAGCGATAATTTCCACACCTTTATCTTTCTTCGCCTGGTCGATGTATTTAGCTAATTTATCGAAGGAACGCTCATCGATAACCGCATTAATAAAATTGCTGAAATCTTCAGTTCCGCCCATTTTGAACGTAGCCAAATCGCGTAACATTAATTTTTTAATCTCAGGCCATAGGCTTTCGGCAATGTAAACACGACTCGCAGCAGAGCATTTTTGTCCCTGATATTCAAAAGCACCACGAACAATTGCAGTGCTTGCAATATCGGTTTGTGCCGATGTGTGAACCAGGATAAAATCCTTACCACCAGTTTCGCCAACGATACGAGGATAAGATTTGTACTTGTGGATGTTCGTTCCAATCGTTTTCCAGATTTCCTGGAACACCTTTGTAGAACCTGTAAAATGAATACCAGCGAAATCAGGATGGTTAAAAATAACATCGCCTGTTTCTGGGCCGTCAGCATAAACTAAGTTGATTACACCATCCGGTACGCCTGCCTCACGGAAAATTTCCATCAAAAGGTTGGCTGCGTAAACCTGTGTATCTGCAGGTTTCCACACGACAACATTACCCATCATCGCGGCTGAAGCAGGTAAGTTTGCTGCAATTGCCGTGAAGTTGAAAGGCGTTAAAGCAAAAACAAAACCCTCTAACGGGCGTTGCTCTACACGGTTCCAACTTCCGCGAGGAGAGACAGGGGGTTGTTGTTTGTAGATATCGGCCATGTAACTTACATTGAAACGTAAGAAGTCAATCAGTTCGCAAGCCGCATCAATTTCTGCCTGATAAGCGTTTTTGCTTTGACCCAACATAGTCGCAGCATTTAATTTATAACGGTATTTGCCTGCGATGAGATCAGCAGCTTTCAAGAATATGGCAGCTCTGTGTTCCCATGCAAGATTTTCCCAATCTTCTTTTGCAGCCAAAGCCGCTTCAATTGCCTGGGTAATATGGGTTTTATCGCCAATACTGAACTGGGCTAAAATATGTTGGTGGTCATGTGGTGCAACAACCTTACCTTTTTTGGAAGTATGAATTGCCTTACCGCCGATATACATCGGAATGTCTTGTTGAAATGAACGAGCCTCGGCAAGTGCTTCCTTTAAAAGAATGCGTTCTTTGCTGCCCGGGCCGTAATTTAATATAGGTTCGTTTACCGGAGTGGGTACGTTAAAAAATCCTTTAAGCATATTTTATTTTTTATGATTTGAGCAAAGATAAGGGTTTTTGAGGGATGCAATTCTATTCTTCTGTAAAGAAAATAAGGGGAAAGGCTTGGCTTAAGCCATCACAATAGAATTAGGTTATTATTAGAGTTGTTATTGTTAAAATATGAGTAATCTATCGGATGTCAGACACCAATATCTTAATACGCCAAAGCCAGATATTTTCCGTGGTGGCTTATGCAACCTGGGTTTTTATCCTTATATTTTGATGGATGATTTGGGAATTCGTAAATAGAGATCTTAATTGCATCTATTTGATGCTGAATAGAAGATGAAATGGTATGTAGATATGCTGAATTGATACTGCTTTTGGTAAAGTAAACAGCTCCATCGATATTTACTCTTCCTCGTGTTAAATCTACTTTTGGCACTATAAAGCAATTTAGCTTTTTGGGCGCATATTCACGAATTCCGTTTACGCGGTTATGAATTTTATAGGCGGCCTCTTTCATGCTCCACAGTAGCCAAACTATAACATCAGGATTTTCTGCCGATGAGATCAGAAGTCTTTCATTTTCATTAAAAACTTTCTCAAGATAGCCTTTACGCTGCCAGTTGCTTTGTACCTTTGCAAGCTGTAAGTCTACAATATCATTACCCACCATTGACCTGTAACTTGTTTTCGATAATCTCTACCGTTGACTTAATATTCAGCATTTTTGCCATAGAATCATTATCAATCTCAATTTTAAAACGCTCTTCGATATCTAACACAATATCAACCAAATTGGCCGAATTTACCTTTAGGTCCTTGATAAAATCGGTATTTTCATCGATACTTTCCAAAGCCAGGGCCTCTTCGCTGTAAGGCTGAATGATTGTTTTTAGTTCTGAAATAATCTCTTCTTTATTCATTGTTGTATTTCTTTAAGATAATGCAGGCGTTTACATCGCCAAATCCAAAGCTCGCCTTAGCTAAAATGTTAAACTGCTTATTAACCAACATTTGTGGAATCCGATTCTCATTTATTAATGTTGTAACATCTGGATTTAGGTCTTCGCAGTTTACATTCGGAAAAATAAAACCTTTTGCCAACTGAAGCACAGATGCTACACATTCAATGCTTCCGGCCGCACTAATGCAATGGCCAATCATCCCTTTTAGGGTGTTAATGTAGGGAAAATTATCAGCTGTTGAGCCTAATGCAATTTTCCAGTTTTCTATTTCGAGTGCATCTTTTGTTGTTGCGGTTAGGTGGCCATTTACTACTTCAATTTCGCTAGCCGTTATCCCTGCATTTTCAATGGCTTTCTTAATACACCGCTGCACAGCAAGGGGATTTGGTGCTGTCATTGTACCTAAGCCACGCTGACCACCAGAATTCACTTCACCGCCTAAAACCTCAGCATAAATTTTCGCCTTTCTTGCCTGGGCAGATTCAAGCGATTCTAGAACCAACGCACCAGCTCCGCTGCCAGGCACGAATCCGCTCGCAGTTAAGCTTAATGGCCTGCTCCCTTTTTCAGGTTCGTGATTATGCTTAAAGGTACAAACTTTCATGGCATCGAAGCCTCCCCAAATATATGGACCGCTATCACTTGTACTTCCTGCAAGCATATGCTTCGCCTTACCGGACTTAATTCTTTCGTATGCAAGCAACAAACTTTCTACACCCGTTGCACAGGCAGAAGAATTTGTGCTTACCTGATTTCCTAGACCCAGTTTTCCACTGATGAGTGCACTCACTCCGCTAGCCATGGTTTGAACAACAACAGTACTACCGAGCTTACGGATTTCCATGTCGTCTATTTTATTGATTGCCCACCTAAATTTATCAATACCTGAAGTTCCTGTGCCGAAAAATGTCCCGCTGTCCCAGTCCGGCATATCATCGTTAGCTCTTTCCAAGCCTGCATCCTTCCAGGCATCTAATCCGGCAATCACGCCATAGATAATCCCTGTACTATTTAGACTTCTTAGTTCCAGCGGAGAAAAGTATTGCTCAATTCTATCGTCGCTAAGCTTTGGCTTCCCCGCGATTTGGCAGGAAAACCCGAGCGCTTCCAAATCCGCCTGATGGGCAATTCCCGAAGTACCGTTTTTTATAGCCTCCGTAAATTCAGGAATTGTAGTTCCATTAGGTGCACAAATGCCCAATCCTGTAATTACTACCCTTTGGTTATTCATGTGGTTTGGCAATTAACATTCCCGAAATCGTTCCCTTGCAAATCATTTCACCAGCAGCACTCTCCATTTTTACCCGACAGCTCAATTTATTAAATCTAAAATATATTTTTTCACTCGTTACCCATACTTTTTCTCCCGGATAAACTGGTCTTAAAAAGTCAATCGAACTAGAGCTCATCGCCAATGTTTTTGTTTTGTTAATTGGTTCCTCTTTTGTAAGGTATAAGCCCAAGCAAACCAATCCAATCTGTGCCATGGTCTCTGTTAGGATTACTGCTGGCGTGATTGGTTCATCTTTAAAATGAGCGCTGTAAAAAGCTAGGTTCTCATCAAAGGTATAAGTTCCCTTTGCGCCGAATTCATTAACCTGCAATAACTCATCGACAAACAAAAATGCTTGGCCATATGGTAAGTTTTTAAGTATTTCCTGTGGACTCATATTACCATTGTAAAAGAATTCTTTGCGCAGAGAACCCTGGGCCGAAACTTAGCATTAATCCCTTCTCGCCGGAAGCAGGGTTTTTCTTCATGTAGCTTTCCAGTACATACAAAACGGTAGCGCTGCTCATATTGCCGTAGCGCCTCAAAACTTCCTTCGTCTCATTAATATCCTTACCTAGCTTCCCAAAGAGTTCTTCCACCACCTGAATAATCTTTTTTCCTCCTGGATGAAAGATAAGGTGGTCGATATCCTCAATGGTCAAATTGTTTTTTGCTAAAAATGGGTGGATGATCGCTGGGAAGTGAGAAGTGATGGTCTCGGGAACCTCTACATCCAAGACCATTTGCAAACCCGTGTTTGTTAATTTGAAGCCCATCATTTCTTCGGCATCATAAAAGTGGTACATTTCCTCAGCCAGGATTTCCGGACCATGATCCTCTTCGTTCGAGCTTAATAAAACACAAGCGGCACCATCACCAAATATAGCTGCACTGACGATGTTGGCCATCGAAAAATCGTTAAGTTGAAAAGTTGCAGTGGGCGATTCTACAGCAATAACTGCGGCTCGTTTGCCAGGATTTGCCTTTAAGAAGTTTTTTGCATAAATCATTCCTGACACACCCGCCGCACAACCCATTTCAGTAACAGGCAACCGAACTATATCTTGGCGAAGTTTAAGCGCATTTATGAGATAGGCGTCCAACGATGGAATCATAATGCCCGTACAACTCACCGTGATGATGTAATCTAAATCCTTGGGTTGCCATGCTGCTTTTTCGAGTGCGGTCTCCAAGCATTTTGCGCCTAGCTTGATGCCCTCTCTGATGTAGATATCATTTCTTTCCTCAAAGCTTAGATCGCTGAAAACCTCTTCCGGCGACATAAACGAGTATCGTTTATCAACAGCAGCACCCTCAAAAATCTTTTTAACCTTGCGGATAAATCGTTCGTCCTGGTCTTTCAACCAAACATCTAAAAACGGTAATATATCTTCTGTTGCTCTCCAGAATTCGGGTAAGGCCTTACTAACCGCTTTAACAATTACGCTCATACTGTTTTAATTATCCATTGGTATCGAAAAGCCCATTTCCATTTAATTGAGCTATGCTTTAATTTTAATCTCTCGGAGTATGCCAATAAATCCGCTCTTTTAAATCCCCGTAAGATAGAAACCAACCCGTCTTCCCTCGACATGTCATTTAAGCCAAATGCAAAACATAAGGCCTTAAAAAGACGATATGCCAATGCACTTCTCTCCAGATCATTGATCACTATTCCCAGTTTTGCCAAAGCTTGAAAGTTTTCCAAAAGCCTGATGATTTCTTCATCCTTAAAATGATGAAGTGTCAAGGTACAAAGGAAAATATCGCAAGATTCATCTCCCGCTAGATCATCAAAGATATCACTGCATTGGTAGGAAATATTGCCATAGTCTTTAGATAGACTTTCTGCATGTTCAATTGTAAATTTGTTCGCATCTATCCCTTTTAAAATAAAGTTTAAGTTGTTTGCCTTGGCATAATCTGCTAAAGTTCTAAGCATGTCTCCATTGCCGCAACCTATATCAGTAATACGGATAATTTCATCTTTCGGTTTGCCCCAGATCAAGGTTTTTACCCCATCGAGCGTAACTTTATTGCCACCCAATAATTGGTTAATGCTGGCAATCTTATCAAGTGCATCTCTTAAAATTTCTCCCTCCATTTGGAAATCATCCATCAATTCGGGTGCATTACTTCTAAACTTAGTATTTACAGGCATTTAATCTTGAGGTATAATTGGCTTTCCATGTGTTTGCTTTATTATATTATTAAGTAGAAATGGCATTCTTGTTATGGCATTCATCGCAAAGCTTTCAAGTTTATCGTTTCTGAGCACGGAAGCCAAGATTCTGCCCATTCTTAATCTCATGCCAAATAGTTTATACCAACTTGCCCGGTAAGATTGTTCTAGCTGTAGCCTAGTTGATATTTTACCTTTAAGGTGTTGATTCAAAAGCGCTGAGACAATTTTTGCACTATGAATGGCCATAGCCATTCCATTTCCGCAAAGCGGGTGAATAAGGCCTGCTGTATCGCCAATCATTAAAATGTGGTTGAAAACAGGTTCCTTTTCCTCGAAAGAAATTTGGCTGATGGTTAAGGGCGCATCAAAAACCATTTCAGATTGCTCAAAAACATGCTTAAGGTATTTGTTATTATATAAGACGTTCTCCTGATAGGCTGCTATATTTTTATGCTTTTTAAAAGTTTCGTAGTTGGCTAAATAACAGATGTTAAGCTGTTTGTTCTCAATTTTTGAAACTCCACAATAGCCACCTTTAAAATTATGCAGGCTGACCAAATTATTTGAGAAATCAGATCTGTAATGTGCTTTAACCGCAAGATAGGGAGACTTTTTGCTAATAAAATTACGCTCAAATTTTACGTCCATCAGACCTCTTTTTCCGTACGCACCAATTACTTGATTAGCCTTAAAAATTTTGCCACCGGCGGTTTCAATCAGGAAATGGTTGTCGCAATAGGTTGTGTTGATTACAGCATCTATGAGAATGTTTACTCCTCTCTCTAGCGCTATTTGATATAAATGATGATCCAATGCATACCTACTTAAACCAAAACCTCCTAAAGGTAACTTTGTAGTAATCGAGTTTCCCGAGCTAGAGGTGAACTGTAAATCTGTAATATGGGTGGGCAATAGGTTTTCCGGAAAGATGCCAAGCCAATTGAGGTACGGTAAAACTTCATTTGATATATATTCGCCACAGACCTTGTGATGGGGATAAGCTTGTTTCTCAATTAAAGTAACCTGTAAACCTACTTGTTGAAGATGAATAGCGGCTGTTAAACCTGCTAATCCACCACCAATAATTAAGATTTCTATTTCAGGGGACATATAATTTTAAGATATTACAAGGTAACACTTTATATCCACCTTTGTTCGGCGTACGGAATTAAATACTATCTATCACTTCTCTCTTCCATTTTCAAATCTGTATCAAACGGACTTTTAGTAAAAGGGTAAATAGATTGTTTAATAAAACCTTTCGGGTATTCTGCCTCATGTACCCCTGTTCCTGCAGGCCATTCTTTGCCAGGTAAATAGTATGTGCCAAACATCATATCGATAAAGGGAAATATTGATGCAAAGTTATGCCCGTAATATTTGGGGTCTTCGCAATGATGCCAATGATGGTATTGTGGCGTTGTAAAAATGTACTTCAGCGGGCCGAAATTTATCCTCGTGTTGGCGTGAATTAAAACAGCATGTATGGCAATAAAAATAATATAAACGTTAAAAACGGTAGATGAAAATCCTAAGATGTAAAGTGGAATAAACGTCATCGCCCGAGTAAAAAATATATCAATAAAATGGGTCCTGCTTCCGGCTAACCAATCCATGTTTTGTGTAGAGTGATGGATAGAATGAAAACGCCATAACGATACACGTGTATGGAAAAAGCGATGCGCCCAATATTGAAATAGATCTGTAGTAAAAAATGCTATGAAAAGTGCCACTATAAACGGCAAGCCCTGCACCCAGGTATGCAATTTATCCAGTCCAATCCAGCCGAAAAACAATACAGCGGGTTTTTGAGTTACGATACCAAAAAACTGTATAAACAAATGACTGATAACGAAGTAAGTTAAATCGGTTCGCCACTCTTCATGAAACCTGCTTTGCTCGTTATTCTTAGGGAAAAATAATTCAATCGGGACAAAAATGGCCACCATTAAAAGTAGATCCAAAATCATCCAATCTAAACCAAAGTGCCAGCTGGATTTTGCAACATCTCTACCCTCAACACTTAATGCCCCTAAAATTACTGCTAAGGCAGCAAGGACGAAACCTGGCCATGCCCATTTTAATTTTTTTGCCAAAATTAAACTCAACAGACAAAAAAAGAAAGATGCAATAACGCCGCCGAGCATGAGTGCTTCCATGCTGTCTTTAGTGTAAATCTCACGGAATTCAAGGGTCGTTAATTTTTCGGGGTAATGGAAACACAAGATTCCCAATAAGGCTAAAACAGCTAAAAAGATAGAAATGTAGCCACTTATTTGGCCCTGACCGACTACTAGACGTTTGCTTGGAGACATTAAATTATATTTTGTTAATCAACAATGATACTGAATTTTAAGTATTTAAACAGACTTATGAATGATGAAATGATTGATAAATAGCATGCAGCTAAATTTCATGTTTTTAAACTTAATGAATACCTTAATTTTTTGGTTGATGGTTTTGCTACAGATATTTTTTTGAGAGTTTTGACAACTTTAATAGCGCCATGGAAATAAAGTTGTCAAAGCTGCTGATAATTTTTCTTACATTTAGTGTATGTTAAAACGCAAAAACTTAGTGTGGTTAATTCTAATTTCTTTTCTTGCTTTCGGGGTGATATGGTATTCGGGATATTTTATCGGTAAAGCAATTTATTACGTTTCGCATTAGGAGCTTTGATAATTTCAATAGCACCGTGGAAATAAAGTTGTCAAAGCTGAGAATAATAATAAACTCGATTGCAGCCATATCCTTTTAGGAAGTTACTAACGCTAATATGCACATCGCTTGTTAGCGTTAGTAGCTTTATCAATAAAAAATTTAGCTTAAAGCCAGACTGATAATAATTGAAATACAAGCACTCCTTTCCAAACCTAAAAACGAATTTTCTTTTAAAAATCTAACAAACCTTTTCTGTTGTTAAAGGTTGCTTTATTAGGCATCGCCAAAAGCGATGCCTAATTTTTTTAAATAATCCCTATTTTTGAAAATACGACGGTATGCTAGTTAACTATTTACGATTTCTACTTCTCCCTTTTTCCTTAATCTACGGTTTGGCAATAAACCTCCGTAAAAAACTTTATGATTGGGGCTTGATGCGTTCGGTGAAATTCGATTTGCCGGTCATTTGTGTAGGCAATTTAGCAGTTGGAGGTTCAGGTAAAACGCCTACAACTGAGTATCTGGTTCGGTTATTATCCGATTATAAAGTTGCCATCTTAAGCAGGGGATATGGTCGTAAAACAAAGGGATTTATTCTTGCCGATGCGAATGCAACCACCGAAACCATTGGAGACGAACCCTTACAGTATTATCAAAAATTTGAAAACGTAACCGTTGCCGTTTGCGAGGATAGAGTTACTGGCATCAATAAATTAAAAGAGAATCATAATTTAATTATCCTCGATGATGCATATCAACATAGAGCAGTAAAAGCTGGCTTAAACATTTTGCTTTTCGAGTTTAGAAAATTGGGAACTTTACAATTCTTACTTCCAGCGGGAAATTTAAGAGATGTTTTTTCTTCGAGGAAAAGAGCCGATGTTTTATTGGTTACTAAATCGCCAGTTCCCTTGTTGCATGTGGCTCAGCAGGCATCTGTAAATGAATTGCAACCAAATGAAAATCAGCAAGTACTACATTCCTACCTTAAGTATGGTGATCTTCAGCACTTATACACTATGGAAAGTAGGTCCTTAGATTCGATAAAGGGATACGAAATATTCCTACTCACAGGGATTGCCAATCCTGATCCCATGATTGAAGAGCTTGAAAAGTATTCAAAGGCGATTAAACATGAGGAATTTGCTGATCATTATGCCTTTAAGGATGATGATATCAAAAATTTCAAATCTGCCTTTGAATTGAGTAATAAAAAAGAAAAAATCATCATCACAACAGAAAAGGATAGTAAGCGTTTAAAAGCTGCGGGATTTAAAGATTTACTGATAAATTTACCGGTATATTTTTTACCCATCGAGGTTGAATTATTTGAAGAAGATAAGATTACCTTTGATGAACTTATTTTAAACTATGTTAAGAGCAATAGAAGAAACCGTTGAATATATAAAACGCAAAACTGAAAACTTTAAACCAGAAATAGGCATTATTTTAGGCACTGGCTTGGGTGGCCTAGTTAAAGAAATTGAAGTAGAGCATCAATTGATGTACTCCAATATTCCAAATTTTCCCATCTCTACATTAGAATTTCATAGTGGTAAATTAATTTTCGGAACATTAAACGGGAAGAAAATCGTTGCTATGCAAGGTCGCTTGCATTATTATGAGGGTTACAGCATGCAGCAAATCACTTTCCCGGTTCGGGTAATGAAAGGTTTGGGCATCGAAAATCTAATTGTTTCAAATGCTGCAGGTTCTTTAAATCCCGAATTTAAAAAAGGCGATTTAATGATTATCGAAGATCACATTAATCTTCATCCCGATAATCCACTTAGAGGATTAATCGAAAGCGAACTTGGTCCTCGTTTTCCAGATATGAGCCAACCGTACAAGCGCTCGATTATTGCCAAAGCTTTAGAAATTGCCAAAGATGTAGATATTAAATGCCACAAAGGTGTTTATGTAGCAGTTTCTGGTCCGAATTTAGAAACCAAGGCAGAATACAAATATTTACGATTAATTGGTGCTGATGCCGTTGGAATGAGCACAGTTCCTGAAGTTATTGTGGCCAACCATGCTGGCCTGCCTGTTTTTGCAATTTCAGTTTTAACAGATGAGGGCTTCCCGGAGGATTTACAACCTTTTAACTTAAATGAGATTTTGGAGGCTGCGGCTAAAGCAGAACCTAAAATGACAGAAATTTTAACCCGCCTAATTTCTGAACTATAAGATGCGTAAAGTTGTTCAAATCTGCTTTTTTATCATAATACTTACAGGTATAAATAAATCCTTTGCTCAAGATTTAAAAACATCTGTTGGCGATAATAAGGAATTAGATTCAGTACGAAAGAAATTAGATGCCGGTAAGGATTCGGTTGTTTTTACTGCAAAGTTTATTCGATTTACAAAGCTATCGCTAAGTCAGGATAGTATTGTGCTATTGCCTTTAGATACTTCAACCGTAAACATTCAAAATTATAGTCCGCTGTTGCAACCGCTTCACCCAACCGTTAGCAACGGAAATATGGGGCTTTCTGCAAGGCCATTATTGTACGAGCCGAGTAAAAGAATTGGTTTCGATGCTGGATTCCATTCATTGGATTATTACGCACTTACTCCTGAAGATATTATTTATTATCAAGCCAGAACACCTTTTACCAGTTTGTACTTTGTTAGTGCCGGACAAAAAGAACAACTTTTTAGGGCGATTCATACTCAAAATATCAAGAAAAACTGGAATGTTGGGGTTAATTTTAATCGTGGTGATTCTAAGGGTTTTTACGCAAGGCAAAGGGGCGATAATTTAAATGTAGCCGTGTTTTCATGGTATCAATCGCCCAACAAACGCTACAACGTGTGGGCTTCGGCAATTTTTAATACCATGCGTGCTTACGAAAATGGTTCTACTGTAGAAACCAAATTATTTGAGCCAGATTACAATAAAATTAGTAGAGAGGCTGAGCCGGTAAATCTTTCTGCATCAAGAAATTTATATCGTAAAAACACCTTGTTTTTAAAGCAAACTTATTATGTAGGCAGAATTGATACTTCGGCTAATGAGAATAATAGCGCCCTGCCAACAAATAAGGTAAGTTATATATTAGAATATGATAACGATAGTTACGATTTTACTAAAACGGATGATGATCCTAATAATGTAATGCCTCCTGGTATCAATAACGTTTCGTTCACGAATGATTCTACGCACGTTCAGCATTTTAAGAATGAGTTTATTTACAGTTTTTTTTTAAGACCAAAAAACTCTACAGTTATTAAAAATGAGTTAAAGGTTGATGCAGGTATTCGCCATGATTATTATAAACATCAATTTATGGGGATAAAATCTGATGGAACTAATTACGAACAAAGTGATTTTGCTTATCAGAACATAACAATATTAGGTGCAGCAGGATACAGATTTAGTAGCAATATTAATTTTAACCTCGATGTGCAACAGATATTACAGGGAGAAAATGCGGGAGATTATTTGTACGAGGCAAAGAGTAAAATTCTTTTAGGGAAATCTATCGGAAGAGTAGAATTAGGTGCTTATGCTCAAAACCAAACGCCGGCAGCCATTTTTAACTATTACCACGGAAATCATTATCAGTGGAATTTTCAGAACTTTAAGAATACAAAAGTTGTCAACTTATCTTTCAACTATATTAATGATAAATATGGCCTTAATGCTGGTGCAAAATATTTTCTAACAAGCAATTATCTATATTTTGCTTTAGATAATTCTAATGGTACAAATTCTATCCTTCCCACACAAGAAACTGCCGATATCAGCTTAATTAGAATAGATGTATCGAAAAAATGGAGATATGGGAAATTTGCAATGGAGAATTACATAGCTTACCAAAAAACAGATAAAAATTCAGTGCTTCGCACACCGGAGTTTTATACTTATAATAGTATCTATTTTGATAACACTTTTTTCAAGGTACTTAAGGCAAACATTGGTTTTGATGTGAGGTACAATACAGCGTATGCCAATTATTTTTATTCGCCGGCAACTGCGCAGTTTTATATTGATAATAATAATCCAGTTTTACTAGCCTCAAAACCAATTGTTGATGTTTTTTTTAAGGCGAATTTAAAGCGAGCAAATATCTTTGTTAAATATGATTTCATCAACCAAGGTTTATTCCAAACTGGTTATTATACAGTGAATAGATATCCCATGCAAGATTCACTATTGAAGTTTGGTGTGAGCTGGAATTTCTACGATTAGCAAATTAAACTGCGTAAAAAAACCTGTTTTGAGAAATCAAAACAGGTTTTTTTATTTAACGGTTTTTCTTAGAATGAATAACCAACTGTGAAACCTAAAACGCGGTTTGTTAATTTGTTTGCGTTTGCTCTGTTATCTTTTGGGGTTAAATCTGTTAATCCTAACCCATAATTGGCACCAACCAAAAACCCTGATGTTGTACGGTAAGCTAAACCAAAGTTTGCGCCAAATTCTGTACTTCCTTGGGCTTTATCTTGTGCACTACCAAAACTCAAATCATTGTCTGCACTTGAAGTTGCTGTAGCTGTTGTGTTTGCAGTATTATTTACCGTTGTGGTTGTTGTACTTCCCTTATCTTTTCCTGAAATGTTAAAACCAACATAAGGACCGGCACTTATCTGTACTGCACCGGCATCACCGGTAGGAATATTAAATACGGCATTAATAGGAACTTCAATAGCCATAACACTTCTTTTTATAGAAGACGTTGTTGTAGTGGTTGTGTTGCCAATTGTCGCAGCGCTTGTTCCATCGAATTTTACACCTTTATTCTGTAATGAAATTCCTGGTTGGATAAAGAAATTGTTTGCAACACCAAAATCTCCAAATGCGGTAACGTTGAAACCTACATTAGATTTTGCATTGTCATTGTAGATAGCTTCATTGTTTCCACTCGAATGAATTTTTGCCAAGTTAACACCTGCTTTAAGTCCAAATCTGGAAGTTGTACCTGTTGTAGACTGCGCAAATGCACCGGTTGCCAATAAAATAACTGATGCGCTTAATAATAACTTTTTCATGATATTTTTCTTTAGGTAAAGAATCTTGTTTAAAAATTTCAGGGATGAACCTGTTGTTAATTACAAGCCCCTTATCCAAAAGCTGTGCCAAAGTATCATGCGTGTTACAAAAGCATTTGTTAATTGCTTGGTTTTCAAGATGTTTTTTATTGTTTTTGGGTATAAAACGGAAAGTCAACAGCGAAATCAATAAGCGATAAGTATTGTATAGTTATCAGGAATTGATACAGAAAGACATGAGGTTATTAGATGAATACAGATCGGCTTTTCAAAATTACGTTTTTTGCGGTTTCTTTTTCGCTGCCGGAAAAAGCACATTGTTTAAGATCAATCTATATCCAGGAGAATTTGGGTGGAGGCTTAAATCAGTCGGTGGATCGCCAACGGCATGTTGGTAATCTTCTGGATCGTGGCCACCATAAAAAGTAAACTGACCTTTGCCTATCTCGCCATGAAGATATCTTACTTCTGCAGCGCCCTTATTTTCGCCCAAAACAGTTACGCTAGTTTTTACTAAATTCTTTTTAAAAGCAGTAGTTTGTCCCATAAATCCTTTAATTACCTTATCGTGGTTTTGTGTGAGCATGGTTGGCACGAGATCCCACTTTGCAGAAAAATCAAACAGGGTAAAATAGTCATTCGATTGATTTAAGCTTCTGCTATTGGTTGCGTCTATATCCGAAAATTCGTAATTCATCGGATTGTTATCGAGCTTGAAATTTTGAAAAGCCAGAGTTTTATTAAAATCCAATTTCGATTGCGCATTGGGGTCTGCAGGATCACCATCGAACATTTGCGCACAAATATCAACTCCCTCGGCAGCTAACGCGATATCAAAACTATCTGTTCCAGAGCACATGGCGAACATAAAACCGCCACCAGCACAATATTCCTTAATGTGTTTTGCAACCGAAAGTTTCATTTCTGAAACTTTTTTAAATCCCATTTTTTTTGCCAAGGCTTCTTGGTTTTTAACATCTTCCTGGTACCAATTTGCATACCTAAAATTTGCCCAAAAGCGCCCATACTGGCCTGTAAAGTCTTCGTGATGTAAATGGAGCCAATCGTATTTGCTTAGTTTGTCCTGTAAAATATCATCATCATAAATGACATCGTAAGGAATTTCTGCATAAGTTAACACTAGGGTAACGGCATCATCCCAAGGTAATTTGCTTTTTGGAGAATAGACAGCAATTTTTGGCGTTTTCTCTAATTTAACCATCTCCATATTTACCGATGGATCACTGATTTCATTCAATAAGCTCACTACTTTTCCATCGGCCATCACCTCATAAGAAACGCCTCGAATTTTTAGTTCATCTTCAACAGTTTTATTGTATTTGATTAAAAAACTTCCTCCACGATAATTTAAAAGCCAATCTACTTCTAGTTGTTTGCTAATGGTCCAATACGCAATTCCGTAAGCCTTTAAATGGTTTTTCTGATCTTCATCCATGTAAATTAATAGAGAAGATGCTTTAGCGCCAATGCTGAGGAACAGACTAAGAATTAGGATGTAATACTTTATTTTAATGGCCATATTTACATAAAACACTAAAATAACTGATTTAGTCTGTTAACTAAAATATAATCACTTAATCTTTTCCATATGACTAAACGTTTTGCCGGATGCACCAACTTTGTACCTAAACCAGACAGTAGCGGCAGCCCCGAGTTTTTACTAGGGCTATAGCGAATGGCGGGGCTGTTGATCGCCAATGACAGAATACCGCTCATTTACCTAACTAATCGGATAAAATGTGGAGTATATTTATAATTTAAATCTTTAAAGATGTTCTATTTACACAATTTTGTTATTTTTGCCCTCTACTTTAAAAATGTACAAATTTTTAGGGTAATTAAAATTTAAATATTAGTACCAAAATTGATATGAGTAAAGCAATAATAAAAACCGAAAAAGGCAATATCACTGTAGAGTTCTTCGAAAAAGATGCTCCAAAAGCAGTTGCAAACTTCAAAAAATTAGCAGGCGAAGGTTTCTACGATGGAGTAACTTTTCACCGCGTAATTCCTAATTTCATGGTTCAAACTGGTTGCCCAAACTCGAAAGATGGCGCAACGGGAATGCCAGGTACAGGTGGCCCGGGTTATAAAATCGATTGTGAGTTAGATGGCGAAAACCAATTTCACGATCGTGGCGTATTGTCTATGGCTCATGCTGGTCGCAATACTGGTGGTTCTCAATTCTTTATTTGCCACAGCAGAGCAAATACTGCTCACCTAGATCGTGTACATACCGTTTTTGGTAGAGCGATTGATAATGTTGATCTTGTAGATGATATTCGCCAAGGTGATAAAATTTTAGGAGTTGAAATAGTTGAAGATTAAATTGCGTTGAGCGATTGGCGATAGGCGTTGAAATTCGCCCTACACCAAACGCTAACCGCTTAACAAATATATTATGAATTTAAGAGGAATTGTTGCCGTATCTGGCAGACCAGGTTTGTTCAAACTGGTTGGACAAAATAAAGTAGGTTACATTTTAGAGGGTTTAGATGCTCAAAAAATTAAGGTTGTAGCCAATATCACCAATACAAAATTAGCTTCTTTAGAAGATATTACGGTTTATGGTGAGGAAGAGGAAATTAAATTAGCAGATATTTTTGCTAAAATTTCTGAGAAAGGTTCTATACCTGATGTTAAAGGTGATTTGCGTCCTTATTTTCTTGAAGTGGCTCCAGGTCATGATCAAGATAAGGTGTATGGCTCAGATATGAAGAAAATCATCACTTGGTACAACCTTTTAAAAGATTTGCCTCTTTTCACAGAAGATACTCCTGAAACGCCAGGTATTCCTGCTGAAGTTAAGTTATCAGAAGAAAAAGCTGCCGCAGATAAAAAACAAAAAGCAACTGGATCTAAATCTTCAGCTAGCGCTAAAGCAACTACCAAAACTTCAGGGCCTGCTAAAAAAGCAAGTATGACAAGTAAGAAAGGCGTTTAAGCTTTTTTTAAATAGTATGGAACACCAGGCATTTGTCTGGTGTTTTTTTATGATCTTATATCTAGAAAATATAGTATTGCTCCAATTGTTAAGGCTACAACAAGGCTAATCCATAAAACTTTGTTCTGGCCGTTCTGATTGCTTCTGTAACGGTAGTCTCTTTTATATTTACCCAACATATCTTTTTTATTTTAATGATGATTTCGGAATCGGTATTCCATATTTTTTTTCATTACATTTTCCATATTACCTCATCCATCTTAGGCATGATGATAAGGCTCACCCTTTAAGATGTTAAAGCCTCTGTATAATTGTTCAACAAAAAATAAACGAATCATTTGGTGAGAGAATGTCATGTCAGATAAAGAAATTAAGCCGTTCGCCCGCTTATAAATGCTTTCGTCAAAACCGTACGGACCGCCAATAATAAAAATTAAATGTTGTACACTTCCTACCATTTGTTTATTCAGGTAGCTGGAAAAATCTACGGAAGTATATTTTTTTCCCTTCTCATCTAACAAAATAACAACATCGCCATTATTAATTTGTTTGTGAAGCAATTCTGCCTCCTTGGCTTTTTGTTGTGCCTCGCTTAGGTTTTTTACATTTTTTACATCGGGCAAAGCCAAAAAACTAAAATTAATATAATGCTTTAGGCGATTGATGTATTTCTCAATTCCCTCAATTAAATATTTATCTTCAGTTTTGCCAATGGCGATAAGGGTAATCTTCATTTATTATTTGCCTATCTTTAGGGTTTTGAAGATTCAAACTTAGATAAAATGTAAAGCAATTTTAGATAGAAATTAAAAAATATATCAAAGCCTTTTTCATGCTCCAGTTAAAAACCAATACGCCATTATCCCAATTACAGTAAAATATTTAATCTGCCACGGCCAATGTCAACTATAAATCCGCAAGTAAATTCTATCTATACCTCAAAAATTGATGGTGTTTCCGAACAAATAGAACAAACTAAGAAATTGATCGAACAGCTTTCGTTTGTTAGAATCGGCTTATTTCTAACAGAAATTTTGCTATTTGTTTCGCTGCTTAATTCTAATGATGACAGTTTACGCACCCTTATTCAGGTGGCACTCATTATTCCAATTTTCATTTTTGCTTATGTAGTGCGGAAGCAAAGTAAGTTAGATCTGGAAATCGATTATCAAAAGCAATTATTATGGGTTTATCAAAATGAGTCTAAAATATTAAATGGCGAGGAAAATGGATATGATAGCGGCAAGAAATATGAATCTGAGGCCCATCCATACACTTCTGATCTTGATATTTTTGGATATTCCTCGCTCTTCGCATTATTAAATCGCTGTAGTACAAAAACGGGGAACGATTTGCTCGCAGAAAAGTTATCGACTAAAACAACCATAGATCAAATTTTGCTTAGGCAGGAAGCTGTTAAGGAAATGACTTCTAAAATTGAAAATACATTTGATTTTAGGGCCAATTTACATGGACATGATGTGAATAAAATCGAACAGATCAAAAGCCAACTTAAATCGCAACTCGCCCAACAATTGCATTTTGTTAGCGGGAAGTTTTTGAGGTTTTACGTCAGCATAGTGCCTTACATTTCCATCGCATTGGTTATTTCCGCTGTATTTGTAAGTGCTGCATTTTGGCAACTTCTTATTCTTTTCTTCCTCATCCATACGGGATTAAATATTTTATTGAATTCGAAAATTAACCTCGTTTTTTATAGTTTTGGTGGTGGTTCAACGCTTTTAAATGGTTATGCCAGTGCCATCCTTTGGACGGAAAATCAAGAATGGAAAAGCAGTTACATCTTAAATCTTTTCGATTCCAAAATTCCGGTAAGTAAGGAAATAAAAAGCCTTTCGAAGATTATTCAAAACTTTGATGCCCGTCTAAATATTGTGGTTGGTGGAATTTTAAACGCACTATTGCTTTGGGATTTAAAATGTTGCATTAGCTTGGATAAGTGGCACAAAGCCTCATCAAACGATGTGGTTTCAGCCTTAGATCATTTAGGGGATTTTGAAGAATTGATTTCTTTGGCCACAACATCCTACAATCATCCAGAATGGAATTATCCAGTTTTAAAGGAAGAATTTACACTTAAAACTGAGAACGTTGGTCACCCGCTTATTGCCGAAAACATCAGAGTTAGCAACGATTTTGAAGTAGAAATAAAGCCGACGGTAGATATTGTTACGGGCTCTAATATGGCTGGGAAAAGTACTTTCTTGAGGACAATTGGAATTAACATGGTTTTGGCTTATGCTGGTAGCCCGGTTTCTGCTCATTCTATGTCGTTATCGGTTTTCTCCATAAATACTTACATGCGGATTAAGGATTCCTTAAATGAAAGTACATCTACATTTAAGGCTGAGCTTAACCGCTTAAAAATGATTTTGGATAACGTGGTAAGCGATAAAGATACTTTTGTGTTGATTGATGAAATGCTTCGTGGAACAAATAGTCGGGATAAGTACCTTGGATCTAAAGTTTTTGTAGAAAAATTAATAGCAGAAAAAACGCCAGCACTTTTCGCTACCCATGATTTACAATTGGCCGATTTAAAGGAAGATCACCTTGATACGCTTCGAAATTTCCACTTCGATATTCAAATAACAAAAGGCGAAATGAGGTTTGACTATAAGCTTAAACATGGGCCATGTAAAACCTTTAATGCCGCAATTCTACTGAAAGAAATTGGTTTGAGTTTGGATTAAATTACCTAATTAGCGTGATGGAGCCAGAATACCTCACACTATTTTCAGAAAGGTTGGTGCCCGATATTACGTAATAATAAACACCAACTGGAAGCTGGTTTCCCTTAAAATCTCCTTTCCAGTTATCGAAGATGTTATCGGTAAAAAAGATTTGATTACCGTAGCGGTTATAAATCTGGATTCGGTATTTTTTCAGATTGGTAATGCCAACAACAAGGTTATCGTTTACACCGTCGCCGTTAGGAGAGAATGCATTAGGAACAAAAATCGAAGCTTCCTTTTTTACCAATAAATCACCTTGAATGATGGAGGTTGAGCAACCATTCTTAGAAAAAGCAGTTAGCTTAATCTTAAAAATTCCATCGATTTGATATCTGTGCGTTGGACTTAGATCAGTTGAAGTAAATCCGTCGCCGAACTCCCAAAGATAAAAATCTGCAAATTTAGAGGTGTTAATGAATGTTATTGGAGCCGGAACCGAAAACTTCACATTAAAACTTGGTTCTGTGTAAAAGTTGGCTATAGGAATTCTGGCAATTTCTGGGATAGTGATACTGGCTGGATCAGAAGTACAAGTACCAGAAGTAAGGGTAACTACATATTCCCCAGCCTGATTAAAATCTGTAATCGGAATTTCCACGCTGCTTGTACTTGCATTAAACTTGTTTGGGCCTGTCCAAGCGTAAACAATGCCATCCAATTCTGGAACTGATAATTTAATGATATCCTTCAAACAAAATAAAGCTTGGTTAACTGCAATTTCTGGCTTCTCGGGTTTTAGCTCCACCAAAATATCATGACTTATTGTAGAGGTACATCCGTTAGGCGTTTCCACAGTTAGGGTTAGGGTTTTTAATCCTGGAGTGTCAAATGTCAAAACCCTGCTATCGTTTAATGTGGTGATTTCACTCTTAACACCTGGTCCAAAATCCCACATAAGTTTGGTGTATTTTGTGGAGGCATTTACAATGGAGAAACTTTGGTTTGCCTCGCATTTGTTGTTAACTTCGATAGAAAATATAGCTTCGGGCTTTAAATCAACCGAAAGAATTTCCACGCTATTCACCTCACTTACACAATCTCCAACTTGAATATATAAACTGTAAATACCAACATTTTCAACTCCTGTAATCGGGATTTCTGGATTTTGGTTTTCCGATAAAAATCCATTCGGTCCTGTCCAATGGTAAGTGGCTAAATCTAAAAAGGGAGTGGAGAGTTTGAGGATGTCGCCCTCGCATAAAGTTACATCCGATGGTGTTATAATTGGCTTATCGGGTGTTTTGGCAACGATGATTGTTTCTGTGTTAATCACATTACAGCCATTTGTAGATTTGGCTTCTAAAACAATAACTTTTAAACCAGGCGTACTGTAAGTAATCGTAAAAGGCCCTTCGCCAGTTGCTGTTGATAAACTTGCACCATCACCAAATTCCCATTTCAATGATGCATAATTTGTTGCATTACTTGTAAAGGTGTAAGCTTGATTATCGGTACAAGGATTTAGTTTTTGAACTTCAATTTCTGCAGTTGGCCCAGCGAAATCTGCTGTTCCATCAAATTCTAGGGTAAAGCCGTTATTAGCTTCATCATAATTATTGACCAGCAAGGCATAAACATGGTCTTCAACTAAATCTGCATATTTAACAAAACCATTCTGGCCTTGATTACACCCGCCAGCTTCTGTTAAATCGGTCTCTGTTAAGCTTAAACCAGTTTTATAGTAGGTCGGGGTACAGGTAACGCCACTCCCGGCGGCACATCTTATTGCTGCAGCGGCATTCATGTTACTACAATCGCCATTCAAGCCTAAATCATAAAATACCCAATCGATGTCATTTGTAGTTACCGTTGGCGTAATTGTAAAAGTAAAACTACCAGCTTTCGAAGCCTTAAACATATACCAAGCTGTGTTAGCTTCGTTTCCGTCTAGGCAAGTGCCAATGGTTTCGGTCAGATTATTTCCTCCACCAGCAACATTTAGTTGCGTAAAAGTTTCTTTAGAGCATAATATAGAGAAAGTACCACAATCTTGACCAGGCTGTAATGGTGGGAAATAATTATCTACACACAGCTTGAATGTTCCAGTGTTATCATTAAAGGCACTTATTCTAATATAATATACCTGACCAAGTTTTAAGCCGCCTTTGTACATTGCATTAACATTGATCGAAATTGAGGTTGCAGCTGGTATTTCGGTAATGAAATTTGTCAACGGATCAAATGTGTACAACGCCAATAAGGGAATTAGCATAGTATTGGTATTATTGCCATTCACTTGCCCAGTGGCATAAATATTTACATCAGTTTTAGTAGCGGTAAATTTAAACCAAACATCCTTGCCAACATTCGACCAATTCATTGGCTTGTTATAGCTGCTAGCAGTAGCATCGATATTGCTGTAGGCAGCATCTTCACTGCAGAACGCAGTTGTGTTGGTTATCGTAATTGCATTCAACAAATCATCATTTACAGGAGCTGCAAACTTTGCAAAAACGGCAAGGTTTGTGAGTATAAAAAATATAAGTGCTAATGAGAAACGCATATTGTAAAACTATCAAAAAATGTTTTCTTTTAAGAAGATTTGAATTGTTAATGATTTGTTAATAGTAAACTTGCAACTTACGCTCAATCAACGTATAAATGATTAAAGCAAGCGATTTTGGACCTGATTTTTTGTGGGGTGTTGCAGGTGCAGCAGCCCAAGTAGAAGGTGCAGCTTTAGAATATGGTAAAGGTCCATCCATTTGGGATACATTTTCGGCAAAAAACGGAAAAATTAAAAAGGGAAATAAGCTGGCCATTGCTTGCGATTTTTATCATAAATATGTAGAGGATATTGCCTTAGTAAAGTTTTTAGGATTTAAGGTTTTTCGCTTTTCCATTGCATGGGCCAGGATTTTGCCATTTGGTAATGGAGGGATCAATCAAGAAGGGATACGATTTTACCATAATGTAATCGATGAATGTTTATCGAATGGAATTTCTCCATACGTAACGCTATACCATTGGGATTTGCCACAAGCTTTAGAGAATGAGGGCGGCTGGACAAGTTTCACCATTAATGAGGCATTTAATCATTTTGTTCGAATTTGTGCCAAAGAATACGGAGATAAAGTAAAAAATTGGATTGTGCTGAATGAACCATTTGGTTACACTTCTTTGGGTTATATGTTAGGTGTACATGCGCCAGGTAAAACGGGATTGAGTAATTTCTTTCCGGCAATTTTACATACTGCATTGGCGCAAGCGGATGGAGGTAAAATTCTACGTTCGGAAATAAGCAATGCAAATATTGGGACTACTTATTCTTGCTCAGAAATTATTCCAAATACACAGAGTGATAACGATCTTCTAGCTGCAAAGCGGATAGATTGTTTAATGAATCGACTTTTTGTGGAGCCTGCCCAAGGTTTAGGTTTCCCTACTGGAGATTGGGATGTGTTGGAGAAATTTCAGATTGAATATGGAACTTGGCGATTAAAGGAAAGGATGAAATTTGATTTCGATTTTATTGGCTTACAAAACTACTTTCCCTTAACGATAAAATATAATGCCTTTATTCCGGTTATTCAGGCCTGGGAAGTAAAGGCAAAGACCAGAAAGAAACCACATACGGCAATGGGTTGGGAGGTAAATGCTGATAGTTTCTTTAATATCATTAAGCAGTTTGCTGCCTATCCAAATATCAAAAATATCATGATTACTGAAAATGGTGCAGCTTATCATGATAAATTAGTTAATGATAGCATTGTGGATGTAGAACGTATTGAATATTTTAAACTTTATTTAGCCGCATTATTAAGGGCTAAGCATGAGGGAATAAATATTACAGGTTATATGGCATGGACACTTATGGATAATTTTGAATGGGCCGAGGGTTTTAATGCACGTTTCGGATTGGTACATACTGATTTCAAAACCCTGAAACGCACCATAAAATATTCGGGATATTGGTGGCAGGAGTTTTTGGATAATTAGATTTTCCCGCCGATATCGCAGAAAAGGATCGCGGATTAAAAAAGATTCTTTTATAATTGCAAAGGTAAAGATCTGCGAAAATCTGCGATATGTTATCATTTTAAATCTGCAGGAAAATTTTGTTACCTTGGATGCATGAATGATAGAACAATAGTTTACAGTACGTACTACAACGCGATGGAAGCGAATATCATTAGAGCCAAGTTGGAAGATTCTGGTTTTTCATGCTTCCTTGCTGATGAAAATGTGGCTACCATAAACCCACTCTATAACCAAGCTATTGGTGGTATCAAACTTATTGTTTTTGAAAGGGATGTTGAAAATATCAATCAGTTACTAGTTGAAGATAATAGTACAAATTTAGATCTTGAAACTGAAAATTTTCCCGATGCAAATGATGGATCAAATGTTTGCGAGAAATGTGGTTCTACCAATGTGAGTTACGGCACAGCTACTAAAGAGAAATACGGTTTGTTTGCGAATATGCTTTCTTTTATCACCTTTTCGCCACCAGTAGTTGCAAAAAAATGTTTTCACTGTTATGATTGTGGTCATGAGTTTAATTAGGGTTTATTGCACTTGCCAAATTGTCTAAACCCGATATTCGCGAATGCCGATTTTTCTTCGGCAGCAGCATTAGCGGGACCGAGCCTAACCCAAGAATTACTGTAATTGCTTTCCAAATAAAAAATCCCGTTCTGCTTTTAACAAAACGGGATTGTATAAACTTTCTGCTTTCGTCTTTTAGCTTTGTGCCTTAAGCGCAGCTTCTCTTCTGATGATATTTAATGCACCACCTGCAACAAACCACTCAATTTGTTGAGCATTGTAACTATGGTTAACGAAAAATTGCTCTTCCGTTCCATCTGCATGGTGTAAAACCAAAGTTAAAGGTACATCTGGCGTAAATGTAGTTAAGCCAATAATGTCGACCATATCATCTTCTAGAATCTTATCGTAATCATCTTTATCAGCAAATGTTAAGCCTAACATACCTTGTTTCTTAAGGTTTGTTTCGTGGATACGAGCGAAAGATTTAACCAAAACAGCACGAACACCTAAGTGACGAGGTTCCATAGCCGCATGTTCACGAGAAGAACCTTCGCCATAGTTTTC
This sequence comes from Pedobacter frigidisoli, assembly GCF_004331675.1. GTDB lineage: Bacteria > Bacteroidota > Bacteroidia > Sphingobacteriales > Sphingobacteriaceae > Pedobacter > Pedobacter frigidisoli. The sequence continues at coordinate 90,578 of NZ_SJSN01000007.1, forward strand.
ATCACCAACTACAATAGAGCCGATTCCTGCAGCTTTATAATCGCGTTGAGTTGCCGGAACTGGGCCGTATTCGCCAGTTAATTCATTTTTAACGTTATCAGTTTTATCGTTGAAGTAATTAACTGCGCCAATAAGCATGTTGTTAGAAATATTATCTAAGTGACCACGGAATTTTAACCACGGACCAGCCATAGAAATATGATCTGTTGTACATTTACCTTTAGCCTTAATTAAAAGTTTCAAGCCTTTTAAGTCTGTACCTTCCCAAGGTGTAAATGGATCTAATAATTGTAAACGGTGCGAAGTTGGAGAAACCAAAACCTCTACCGATGAACCATCAGCAGCTGGTGCTTGGAAACCTGCATCTTCAACAGCGTAACCATTAACAGGTAATTCATCTCCAACAGGTGGATCTAATTTTACTTGTTCGCCCTTATCGTTGGTTAACGTATCAGTTAATGGGTTGAAACCTAAATCTCCAGCAATTGCAATAGCTGCAACCATTTCTGGTGAAGCTACGAAAGCGAAAGTATTTGGATTACCATCAGCACGTTTAGCAAAGTTTCTGTTAAATGAATGTACGATTGTATTTTTTTCTGCTTTTTCTGCGCCTGTTCTGTCCCACATACCAATACATGGTCCGCAAGCGTTGGTGAAAATTGTAGCATCTAAATCTTCGAAAGTTTTCAAATAACCATCTCTATTTGCAGTATAACGAACTTGCTCAGAACCTGGATTAATACCAAATGAAGATTTTGTAGTTAAACCTTTTGCAATAGCTTGGTTTGCAATTGATGCTGCTCTTGATAAATCCTCGTAAGAAGAGTTGGTACAAGAACCAATTAATCCCCATTCTACTTTTAATGGCCAGCCATTTTTCTCCGCCTCAATTTTCATTTGAGAAACTGGAGTAGCTAAATCTGGAGTAAAAGGACCGTTTAAATAAGGTTCTAATTCATCAAGATTAATTTCAATTACTTGGTCGAAATAATTTTCTGGATCTGCATAAACAGCATCATCACCAGTTAAATATTCTTTTATTTTATTTGCTTCATCAGCAACTTCGTTTCTATTGGTAGCACGTAAATAACGTTCCATGCTTTCATCGTAACCGAAAGTAGAAGTAGTTGCACCAATTTCGGCACCCATATTACAAATGGTTCCTTTGCCAGTACAGCTTAAGTTAATAGCGCCATCGCCAAAATATTCTACAATTGCACCTGTACCGCCTTTTACGGTTAAAATACCAGCAACCTTTAAAATTACATCCTTAGCAGAAGTCCAGCCGCTTAATTTACCTGTTAATTTAACACCGATTAATTTAGGGAATTTAAGTTCCCAAGGTAAACCAGCCATTACATCACAAGCATCAGCACCACCAACACCAATAGCAACCATACCTAAACCACCTGCATTAACAGTGTGAGAGTCGGTACCAATCATCATTCCACCTGGGAAAGCATAATTTTCTAAAACTACTTGGTGAATAATACCTGCTCCTGGTTTCCAGAAACCGATACCATATTTATTTGATACAGAAGAAAGGAAGTCAAAAACTTCAGCACTTTCTGTTTTAGCATGAGGTAAATCTATTGCAGCGCCTTCTTTAGCGGTAATCAAGTGATCGCAATGAACCGTTGAAGGAACAGCAACTTGCGGGCGACCAGCTTGCATAAATTGCAAAAGTGCCATTTGCGCCGTTGCATCTTGCATAGCTACACGGTCTGGAGCGAAATCTACGTAATCTGTTCCGCGAGAGAATGCTTTTTTAGGATCGCCATCCCAAAGGTGAGCATACAATATTTTTTCTGATAATGTTAAAGGTCTGCCAACTACTTTACGAGCTGCATCTACGCGGCTCCCGAAGTTTGCATAAACCTTTTTAATCATGTCTATATCAAAAGCCATCGATTTTATTGGTTAAAAGGTAATACTTCTATTCTATTAGCTGCGAATTTACAAAAAAAATATGCCTATAGCAGTCATACTTAAATCATTGTATTATTTAGGATTATTCTAAATAAAACGTGATGCAAACGCTTAAAATATTGTGCCTAATTTCTTGGAGCGCAATGGCAGTTTTTCAATTAAAGTTTGTTCCCGCTTTTCCTCCTGCCGATGAAGAATCGGCATCCGTTCAATCGGGGCTAGCTAATAATGGAGTGGCTTCAAACTCTGTCACGAAGTAATAAGGAACTGTGAATGATAGTAAAAGCTTGAAAAATGAAGTGGTTGCTAACTTTTGATGGGGTGTTCATTCCTTTCCTATCGCAATATTTACCACCCCCATACCCCTCCTAAAATAGGAGGGGAGTCGTAAGTACTTAGGGAAATTAATTGTATTTATTTTTGGCTTTCTGGTTGAACCCACATACTTAAATATTGCGATAACATTTTCAATAAGCATTGTCCAACTCCCCTCCTTACTTTCAAGGAGGGGATAAGGGGTGGTTTATCCTTTAGTACGGATTCTTATTGCTCGAATATTTGTTAAAGTACTTATAGCTAGATTATTAATTATTTTAAATCGCAATATTTACCACCCCTCGCCCCTCCTAAAATAGGAGGGGAGTCGTAAGTACTTAGGGAAATTATTTGCATTTATTATTGGCTCTACGGTTGAACCCACACACTTAAATATTGCGATAACATTTTCAGTAAGCATTGTCCAACTCCCCTCCTTGCTTTCAAGGAGGGGATAAGGGGTGGTTTATCCTGAAGTACGGATTCTTGTTACTCGACTATTTATTCGTGCCTATAATTAGATTATTTAATCCTTTCCTATCGCAATATTTACCACCCCCATACCCCTCCTAAAATAGGAGGGGAGTCGTAAGTACTTAGCAAGATTACCTGCATTTAATTTTGGCTCTACGGTTGAACCCACATACTTAAATATTGCGATAACATTTTCAATAAGCATTGTCCAACTTCCCTCCTTACTTTCAAGGAGGGGATAAGGGGTGGTTTATCCTTGATTACGGATTCTTTTAATCGAGTATTTACTAAAGTACCTATCCCTCGGAATCAATTACTGATATGAAGCATATTTCAACTGTTCATTAACGAACATTAATGTTCAGTTCCGAACGCATCAACTTATTAAAATGGCTATTAATTGTGATTAATAGACCATTAGACAGACAAAGTTTTATTGGCACAACAATGGCTTATCGCTACAACGTTGAAAAAGTAAAACCTTGATCTGTAAAATATTTTAAAACCCGTGGCAGTGCATATTCCAATCGATCAAAGGCTTTTAAGCTATCGTGAAAAACGATTATTGATCCGTTTTGGGTATTTTTTATCACATTGTGATAACATTTTTCGGGGGCAAGATTGATGTCAAAATCACCGCTGAGTACATCCCACATGATGATTTTGAGTTTGGAGTCACTAGTTTGGAGTTGGGAGTTGGACTCCGAACTCCAAACTAGTGACTCCAAACTTCTTATCTGACTCTTCTTAATCCTCCCATAAGGTGGCCGGAAAAGATTAGTTTTAGTAAGTGTTTGGCATTTTAAAGTATTTTCAATATAGGTTTTATCGTCGGTTTTCCAGCCTTTTAAATGGTTAAATGTATGGTTTCCGATGGCATGCCCGTCGCTTTTTACACGTTCAAAAACTTCGGGATGTTTTACAATATTATTGCCAATGCAAAAAAATGTAGCTTTAGCATTAAAAGCTTTTAAAGTTTTTAATATAAAGTCTGTAACATTGGGTATAGGTCCATCGTCAAAGGTCAAATAAATAACTTTATCGGTGCGGGATTTATTCCAAAGTAAGGATGGATAATACCATTTTAGCAGAAGCGGTGATTTGATCAGGTACATTACAAGCCAAAGTTAGTAAATGCTTGTACAGATTTAAATTATTGAAGTTGTTTATATAGATTTGAAACAAATTATGAAGATGTTTACCCAAACAAAATTTTTTACCGGTTCTGCATTATTAATTGCCATAAGCTTTAGCCAAGTTGTGAAAGCCCAAGAAGTAATCACTATACAACAAGCAGTTGATAAAACCCTCACGAATAACCTTACGATTAAACAAGCTCAGTTTAGTGCCGCCATTAGCGAAGAAAATTTAACGCAATCGAAATATGCACTTTATCCAAATTTAAATGCAAGCATAAATCCAAATTTAACTTTTGGTCGAGGTTTAGATCAAACTACTTTTCAGGTTACAAATCAAACATCACTATATACAAGTGGAAATTTAAGTACAAACGTAGATTTGTTTCAGGGTTTTTCGAAAATCAATCAAATTAGACAGAATAAAACGCTTTTAGAAGCCGATAAAAGTAACGTTGATAAGATTAAAAATGATTTGATTTTAAATGTTGTAACCGCTTACCTACAAGTTTTGTATAATACCGATCTAGAAAGAGCCTCTAAAGAACAATTAGATATTTCAAATAAAACATTGGTAAGAGAGAATGCCTTACTTGATGCAGGTAATAAAACGCTAGCAGATATCTCTCAAGCAAAATCGCAGGTTGCAACTGCAGAACTTAACTTAACGAATGCGCAGAATGCACTTTCTATTTCCTATTTAACCTTAGGACAATTAATGGAGATGCAGCCAAATCAAAAATTTTTAGTTCAGGCGCCATTAATCGATAATATTAAGGCTGTACCAAATACGGCAAGTCCGGAAGAAATATATAATAATGCATTAAATATCTTTCCAGATATTAAACTTGCAGGCTTGAGGTCGTTAGCGGCTAAACAGGCAATCGCTGTAGCAAAGGGCGGTTACTATCCATCTTTGAGTATGGGTGCAGGCTTAAATACTTCTTATTCTTACCAGTTTAATTATGCCGGTCAAAATCCACAGTCATCCTTTGTAGATCAAATTGATCAGCGTTTAGGCCAAAGCATTGGTATGAGTTTGCAGATTCCAATTTTTAACGGATTCTCCGCTCGCTCAAACGTTCGCCGAGCAAAGATTACTTATAACAATACATTAACTCAAGAGCAGCTGGCTAAAAATAATTTAAACAAAGTTATATTTCAGGCAACAACTGATTTAAAAGCTGCTGAAAGTCGCTTTAGATCAACACAAAATGCATTTAATGCACAAAAGGATGCATTTTATGTTGTAGAACAACGCTACAATGTAGGCTTAGTTAATTCGCTAGATTTCAGTACAGCACAAACGAACAGAAACAAAGCAGAAATTGATTTTATCCAAGCTAAATACGATTTATTATTTAGGGCAAAAGTAATCGACTATTACTTAGGCAAACAGATTACATTTTAATAAAAAACAAACGAAATACAATAAACAATTATGAAACTGAAGCACATATTAATTACACTTGGTGTTATCATTGCCATTCTAATCGCACTGAAACTTGCTGGAGTTATTGGCGGTGATAAAACTGAAAAAGTAACTACAGAAAAAGCATCAGATAAAACTGTTATTGAAACAGTTACAGCAAGTGGTAAAATTCAACCAGAAACAGAAGTAAAGTTAAGTTCTGAAGTATCGGGAGAGGTTGTAGAATTGAAAGTAAAAGAAGGTGATATTGTTAAGGCTGGTCAACTGCTTTGTAAGGTTCGTCCTGATGTTTTACAATCGGGCTATGAAAGAACGGTTGCTAGTTATAACGCACAGAAAGCAAGTGTAGCTTCAGCACAACAACAATTGGCACAAAGTCAGGCTAATTTTGTAAATGCCGATGCCACTTATAAACGTAATGTTGAGCTTTTTGGTAAAAAGGTAATCTCAGCATCGGAATTTGACGCTGCAAAAGCCGCCTATTTAGGTGCGAAAGCAACTTTAGCAAGTGCTAAGGAAAATGTTACTGGTGCTAAATTTACCTTAGAGCAAACAGGAGCAAATGTGAAAGAAGCAGGTGCAAATTTAGCTAAAACAACAATTTATGCTCCAGTTGATGGTGTGGTTTCTAAATTATCTATAGAATTAGGCGATCGTATTTTGGGTACCTCTCAAATGGCAGGAACCGAGATCATGCGTATTTCTAATCTATCATCAATGGAAGTAAATGTTGATGTAAATGAAAACGATATTACCCGTGTTAAAGTAGGCGATAAATCTTCTATCGAAGTTGATGCTTTCTCTGACAAGAAATTTAGAGGTGTGGTAACTGAAATTGCTAGTTCATCAACCGCAGTTGGAGCTTCAACCTCAACCTCGGTAGATCAGGTAACCAACTTCTCTGTAAAAATCAGAATTACGGAGGAATTGGCAGGTAAGCAACAATCTATTTTCCGCCCAGGTATGTCTGCAACAGTAGATATCGAAAGCGAATCAGTTTCAGGATTAGCCATTCCAATTCAAGCTGTATTTACCGAGAATGGAAAAACCGGAGACGATGCAAAGAACAACCAAGGAAATCAAGAAAATACAGATAAGCAAAAATCTAAATTAACCGATAAAAAAGTTAAGCAATATGTTTATGATTACGATGCTAAAACTAAAAAAGTTAAGAAAACAGAAGTTACAACAGGTATTCAAAACGATCAATTCATCATCGTAAAATCTGGTGTTAAAGCGGGACAAGAAATCGTAACTGGCCCTTATTCTGCAATTCAGAATAAATTAAAGGATGGAATGCTTGTAGAAAAAACAGCTAAGGACCAACTGTTTAGTAAAGACGGCAAAAAGTAAGCTATATTTAATCGTAAGAAATATTAACTTGCGCAATGGTTTTGGGTGTAAGGTTTAGGGTTTAAGGCGCATGGTCTAAACCTTATAGCTTACACCTTTTACCTTACACCCTTTTTTATCAATAACCATGGTACCTAAAATAGCAATGATAGGAGGCGGGAGCTGGGCTACTGCCATAGTTAAAATGCTATCAGATAATTTATCTGAAAAGAAAATTTACTGGTGGATGCGTAACGAGGTTGCAATCGAGCACATCAACAAGTTTAAGCATAACCCGCATTATTTAAGCTCTGTAGAAATTAAGCTTCCAGCAGAAAATATCTCCTCAGATGTGAATGCCATAATAAAATCTGCCGATTTTGTTATTTTAAATGTACCCGCTGCCTTTCTAAAACAAACCTTATCTACCATTACCCCAGAAGATTTAAAAGGTAAGAAAATAGTTTCTGCAATTAAGGGAATTGTACCTGAAGACAATTTAATTATCGGCGAATTCTTGCACGAAAAGTACGCTATTCCTTATCACGATATCTTGGTTGTGAGTGGCCCATGCCATGCTGAGGAGGTTGCATTCGAAAAGCTTTCCTACCTTACCATAGCCTGTACTGATGTCGAAAAAGCTTCGGCCTTTGCAGCGTTACTAAACACTCGCTACATTAAAACCAATGTTTCTGATGATATTTTCGGAACCGAATATGCCGCGGTTTTAAAGAATATTTATGCCGTGGCCAGCGGTATTTGCCATGGAATAGGTTATGGCGATAATTTTCAGGCCGTTTTAATTAGCAATGCCATTCGAGAAATTAACCGTTTTGTAGAGGTGGTTCATCCCATCAATCGCGACATTAAGGAATCAGCCTACCTTGGCGATTTATTGGTTACGGCTTATTCTCAATTTAGCCGTAATAGAACTTTTGGTAATATGGTTGGAAAAGGTTACACCGTAAAATCTGCCCAGCTGGAAATGAATATGATTGCCGAAGGATATTATGCTGCTAAATGTATGCACATTAAAAATCAGGCCTACAACGTCGAAATGCCGATTTGCAAAGCAGTGCATAATATTTTATATGAAAATCGTTCTCCACAAATTGAGATGAAATTGCTAGCCGAAAAGCTTAATTAACGCATGGGTTTTTATTGCACAGACGATGTTTTTATCCCCGGGCGAAGCGGCATCCATGTAGCGTAGCGAAATGATACAGCGAAGAACGGGAACAGACTTTAATAAATGCTTATTGCCCTGCGCTTCGAAAAAAGAGGATATTTTAATTTTATGTAAAGCAGTTGCTGTGCGGTTTCGGTTATTGTAGCCCTCCTTTTCGCTACTATCTTTTTGTGAATGTACTGGGAAACTTGTTTCGCCCTGCAACAAAAAGTATAGCCGCTTCAATAAGGTTTTTTTAATAAATGCAGCTGCTAAGAAACAAAACAAAATTGCATATCGGCTGTTATCATATTAAATAAAAAGTATAGCTGTCATGAAAAAGAAAATTGTAGCAGGTTTATTAACACTCGCATTATTCGGCGGTGTAACCTTAAGTGTAAATGCACAAGAAAAAAAGAAAACTGAAGTTGGTAAAGCACTAGATCATACTGGTAAAGCAATTGGAAAAGGCGCTAAATCAGTTGGTAATAAAACAGCTGAAGTTGCCGTGAAAGGTGGTTCTAAAGTAGCTGATAAAACTTGGAAAGGTAAAATGGCACCAGATGGTTCTGATGTTTATATCAACGCTAAAAACGAAAAGTATTACGTGAATTCGAAAGGTGCAAAAATTTGGTTAAAACCTAGCCAAATCAAAACTAGGATAGAAACTAAAAACTAATAACGAATTCGTTCGAAAACAAAAAAACCGATAATTAATTATCGGTTTTTTTGTTGATTATATTTTTTTAAACAATCGTTCCGTACAAATCGAAATCTTCAGCCCTGTCGATTTTAACATTTACAAAGCTTCCGTTTGCAGCATAACCCGTAGCCGCATCAATTAAAACTTCGTTATCTACCTCAGGCGAATCAAATTCAGTTCTTCCTACAAAGAAATCACCCTCTTTCTTATCAACCAACACCTTAAAGGTTTTACCTACTTTTTCTTGATTGATATCAAATGAAATGCCTTGCTGAATTTCCATGATATCATCTACACGTTGTTGTTTAACTTCTTCAGGGATATCATCTACTAAAGTGTGTGCATGTGTCTTTTCTTCATGGGAATAAGTGAAGCAACCCAAACGATCGAATTTAGTCTCCGCAACCCAATCTTTCATCTCTTGGAAATCGTATTCTGTTTCACCAGGATATCCGCAAATAAGCGTGGTACGCATAGCGATATTTGGAACTTTATCTCTAATCTGATTTACCAAATCAATGGTTTTCTGTTTTGTAGTACCGCGACGCATCGATTTCAGCATGTTATCTGTAATGTGCTGTAAGGGCATATCCAGATACTTGCAAATGTTATCACGTTCGTTCATGGCATCCAAAATCTCCATTGGGAAACCACTTGGGTAGGCATATTGTAAACGAATCCATTCTATTCCTGGAACATCAGATATACGGCGCATTAACTCATCTAACTTGCGTACACCGTATAAATCTAACCCATAATAAGTTAAATCTTGAGCAATTAAAATTAATTCCTTGGTCCCGTTTTTGGCTAAGATTTTTGCCTCATTAACCAATTCTTCCATAGGTTTGCTTAAGTGCTTCCCACGCATAAGCGGAATGGCACAAAAAGAGCAGGGACGATTACATCCCTCGGCAATTTTAAAATAAGCAAAGTGAGATGGAGTCGTTAGCAAACGTTCGCCAATTAGCTCATGTTTGTAGTTAGCACCTAATTCGTGTAGTATATTTTGTAAATCGTTGGTGCCGAAAAATGCATCAACATTTGTGATTTCTGACTCAAGTTCTGGTTTGTAACGTTCTGATAAACATCCCGTAACCACAACCTTTCCAATTTTACCAGCGGCTTTTAAATCACTGAATTGCAAGATAGTATCGATAGATTCTTGCTTGGCATTATCGATAAAACCGCAGGTGTTTATGACTACGATATCATCTTTTCCCATCTTATCAGATTCGTGAACAACATTTAAATTGTTTCCACGCAACTGTCCCATCAACACTTCCGAATCGTAAATATTTTTTGAGCAACCTAATGTAATGACATTGATTTTAGGTTGTTTAATGGCGCTTTTACTTTTTACTATTTTTGTATTCATATAATGTTGATGTCACCGATTATAAATGATTCCACTGATAAAGGTGGATAACATTGCAACTGATAAAAGATTTTGAGTTTTATATTTTAAGTGTTAAACAGAGAGCCTTTTTATTTCACAGCTGGTATTGCCAAAGTTAATCAATAAACCTGTTTTAACTTTGCTGGCTTTTAAATATGATATAAGTTGACTTTGAATAACTTAGGTTGAAATCCTGTAACTGATTTTAATTCTACAATCCTTGATTTTCAACAAAAAGATCGCACCTAAATTTTCCAATATTGACATCTTGAAAGAGTACATCAAATTCTTTTTCTGCTTGAAATAACAATCCAGCTTGGTTCAGTTTTATTTTTAAAGCATTTGCATAGATTTTTTCAAGAAAATCAGGCCCGAGCTCATTGTGTATTTGAAAGCAACAACCAATTATAATCTCAGTAAGCTTATCATTCTGATTTTCAGTCATATTTATCTGCTTAAGTATTTTTGTAATCAGTGTAATGAACTAAAAATCGGTGCAATCAACGGCTTGCGTTTATTTAAACAAACTATTCACAAATTCTTTCTTATCAAACAACTGTAGATCACCTATTTTCTCGCCAACACCAATATATTTAACAGGAATTTTAAATTGATCTGAAATCCCAATCACTACACCACCTTTTGCTGTTCCATCAAGCTTCGTGATGGCCAAGGCATTAACATCAGTTGCTTCGGTAAACTGTTTACACTGTTCAAAAGCATTTTGTCCGGTTGAGGCATCTAAAACTAGAAGAATTTCATGAGGTGCATTTGGAACAACTTTTTGCATTACCTGCTTAATTTTACCAAGTTCATTCATTAAGCCTACCTTATTGTGCAAACGACCAGCAGTATCGATAATTACTACATCTTCTCCGTTTGCAACAGCAGATTGTAATGTATCGAATGCTACCGAAGCAGGATCTGATCCCATTGGCTGGGCAACTACACGAACACCAACACGCTCGCCCCAAAGTTTAAGTTGATCTACAGCAGCAGCACGAAAAGTATCAGCGGCACCTAAAACAACTTTAAGACCAGATTCCTTAAGCTTATGTGCAAGTTTTCCGATGGTTGTTGTTTTACCAACACCATTTACACCAACCACCATAATTACGTACGGCTTGTGGTCGCCATATTCAAATTGGCGGAAATCGTTACTATTATTCTCTGATAATAAAAGCTGAATCTCATCACGCAAGATGAAATTGAGTTCTGATGTATTCAGGTATTTATCTTTAGAAACGCGATCTTCAATTCTTTTGACGATTTTTAGGGTAGTGCTAACACCAACATCAGAAGTAACTAAGACTTCCTCCAAATTATCGAGCACTTCATCATCAACGGTTGATTTTCCTGCAACAGCTTTGGTAATTTTGTTGAAGAAACCATCTTTGGTTTTCTCTAAACCTTTATCTAAAGCTTCTTGAGCTTCAGGCGCAGTTTCTTTCTTTTTGAAAAAATCAAATAAGCCCATTATTGTTTATATTTTTCTAAAAATTCAGTAGGGGTTAATACTCGGATTTTGCTATTGATAAAATCTTGTGTATTTCTAGTTATAATGATATCAATTTGATTTAACTCAGCTGCAGCATTTTGTACAGCATCTTCAAAATCAGAAAAGTTGGAATGAAGTGCGAAAATTATGGTATCATAATTAACACCAAGAATACCTATAGTGTTAATAAGCGTAACAAGAATATCTACTGTTTTATTGTGACCAATGTTTTTTTTACAGATGTAATAGATATCAGTAAATGTTGATGCTAAAATGAATCCTTTGACATTTATATCATCAACCTTATTTAAAGACTCAAAAGAATCATTGTAAAAAGGTTGTCGTTTAAGACTAATATCGATAAAAACATTTGTGTCAAATAAAATATTCATTATTTATGCTTCTCCATAAGATAATCGTATTTAGCCTTATCAGGATCGATACCCTCTAGCACACCAGAAAACTTATCTAGAAATTCTTTCATATTTTTCTTTGGTCTGCCGAGATTCACCTCATCTAAAATAATTACTTCAACTTCTTTGTTTTTTACATCAAATCCATCTGGAACAACAATTGTCCCATTCTCAGAAACTTTGGCTTTAAACTTATATGCTTCCATAATCATGCTTTTTATCAAAGATAACCAATTATTTTTGGGCTTAATTTTATATAACAAAAAAAGCCCTCCCGGTTAAAACGGAACGGCTTTTAATATCTTCTGTTAAAAAATATTAACCTTATTTAGATGCAATAGCATCTTTTACGTGGTCGTTATGTACGATAAGTTCCTTGAATGAATAAGCACCAGTTTTAGCTGATTTTACCATTGTAATAACTTTCGAATATTCTTTACCTGTACCTGTTTTAAGGGTTGCAACTACTTTCTTTGCCATGTTCTTATAATTTTAATGATCGAATTAGAGAATGTTGGAATGAGTGAATTAAATCAATCATTAAATCAATCTGTTAATCAATTATTTTATTTCTTTGTGTACGGTTACTTTTCTCAACACTGGATTGAATTTTTTCAATTCTAAACGCTCTGTAGTGTTTTTACGGTTTTTGGTAGAAATATATCTAGACATACCCGGCATGCCACTTTCTTTATGTTCAGTACATTCTAAAATAACCTGAACTCTGTTACCTTTTTTTGCCATTTTAATATAAATTGTAAACTGTTAATCTCAACAGTTAATGTTTTTTACAAAAATCCTTTTTTTACGAAACGGTTAATTGCTTCGCTAATGCCCACTTTATTGATGGTCTTAATCGCTGAAGTAGAAACTTTCAACGTAATCCAACGGTTTTCTTCAGGAATATAAAATTTCTGAAGTTGTAGGTTTGGGTAAAATTTGCGTTTGGTTTTAACGTTTGAGTGAGAAACGTTGTTACCTACCATTGCTTTTTTTCCTGTTAAATCACAAACTCTTGACATGACTTGTAAATATAGTTGTTAATATCGTCCGCTTAATTTTTTTAAGAGTCTGCAAATATCTGAATAATAATTGAAAAAGGCAAGAGGGTTGGTAAATATTTTCATATATTTTTTATATCGGTTAAGCGTATTCATTTTGATACGATTTGAATATTTATCGTTATCATTATTTATTTAAATTAGCCGCTACTAATCCAAAACATATAAACGAGCAATGCAAATTACATCCTTTAAACAATACGAAGAAGATTATAAAAAAAGCGTAGAAAACCCTGAACAGTTTTGGGGTGAGGTTGCGCAAAATTTTCAGTGGCGCAAACCATGGTTTAAGGTCTTATCGTGGAACTTCCAAGAGCCCAACATTAAGTGGTTCGAAGGTGCTAAGCTTAATATTACAGAGAATTGTTTAGATCGCCATTTGGCTACTAACGGAGATAAGCCAGCCATTATTTGGGAGCCTAATAATCCTGAAGAAGAAAGCGTTACTTATACTTATAAAATGTTGCACGAACGTGTTTGTCGCTTTGCCAATGTTTTAAAAAGGAATGGTGCAAAAAAGGGAGATCGTATTTGTATCTACATGCCAATGGTACCAGAATTGGCCATTGCTGTTTTAGCTTGTGCCAGGATTGGAGCTGTACACTCCGTTATTTTCGGGGGCTTTTCGGCTAAATCCATCGCAGATAGAATTAACGATTCTCAATGTAAATTGGTAATAACTGCCGATGGTGCTTATCGCGGAAGTAAACAAATTCCACTAAAAGATGTAATCGATGATGCCTTGATCGGTTGCCCAACGGTTGAGAAATGCATCGTGTTAACCCATGTTCGTACGCCAGTTTCGATGTTAAAAGGTAGGGATGTTTGGTGGGAAGATGAAGTGAAGCATGTTAACGATATTTGCGAAGCAGAGGAAATGGATGCAGAAGATATGCTTTTCATCCTTTATACATCAGGCTCTACCGGAAAGCCAAAAGGCGTTGTACATACATGTGGCGGTTATATGGTTTATGCTGGCTATACTTTCTCCAATGTATTTAATTATCAGCCTGGCGAAGTATATTTTTGTACGGCAGATATTGGTTGGATTACTGGTCATTCTTACATCGTTTACGGACCGCTTTCTCAAGGTGCAACTTCACTTTTGTTTGAGGGAATTCCAACTTATCCAACTCCATCTCGTTTTTGGGATATTATAGAAAAACACAAAGTAAATACATTATACACTGCGCCAACGGCCATCCGTTCGTTAATGAGTTTCGGAGAAGAACCGCTTCAAGGAAAAGACTTCAGTTCAATTCGTGTTTTAGGATCTGTAGGAGAACCCATTAACGAAGAAGCTTGGCATTGGTTCGATGAAAAGATCGGTCACGGTAAAGCACCAATTGTAGATACTTGGTGGCAAACAGAAACCGGAGGGATAATGATTTCGCCAATTGCAACTGTAACACCAACTAAACCAAGTTTCGCAACCTTGCCACTGCCCGGTATTCAGCCTATTTTGGTTGATGAAAATGGAAAAGAGATTGAGGGCAACGGTGTAAGTGGAAATCTTTGTATTAAATTTCCTTGGCCAGGAATGTTGCGTACTACTTATGGTGATCATGAGCGTTGTAAGCAAACTTATTTTTCAGCTTATGAAAACTTATATTTCACAGGCGATGGCTGCATGCGAGATGAGGACGGCTACTATAGAATTACTGGTCGGGTAGATGATGTGCTAAATGTTTCTGGACATAGAATTGGAACAGCAGAAGTAGAAAACGCGATAAACATGCATGCTGGAGTAATAGAAAGTGCTGTGGTTGGTTATCCGCATGATGTGAAAGGACAAGGGATTTATGCCTTTGTGATTAATCCAGAGATGCATGGCGAAGCCGAACTGACTAAAAAGGATATTTTGCAGACCGTAACCAGAATAATTGGTGCCATTGCCAAACCAGATAAAATATTATTCGTTTCGGGCTTACCGAAAACAAGATCAGGAAAAATTATGCGACGTATCTTACGTAAGATCGCCGAAGGTGAAACCACCAATTTAGGTGATACTTCTACCTTGTTAGATCCGGCAGTAGTTGAGGAGATTATTGAAGCTGCGAAGAAGATCTAATTTATACTACATGTTAAATAAAAATGCCCTCCAAGATAGACTGGAGGGCATTTTTTTTTAGCCGTAAATAATTTAGTAGCCAGGATTTTGTTTCAAAGATTTATTAACATTTATCTCACGATCTGGGATTGGGAAAACCAATTTTGGATCATTGTAAACATATGTTCCGATTGAGCGTTTAGTTCGTTTATAATCATGAAGTCTAAAGCCTTCATAGTCTAATTCCTTTTCACGTTCGTTCAAGATAATAGCTAACGTTGGCACCACATTGCCAAGCCCTGCCCTTGTTCTTAATGTGTTAATATCGCTAGCAGGAGTTGCGCCAATAGTAGTGCCTAATCTGAAATTGCATTCAGCTCTTATTAAATATTGTTCCGTAACTCTACAAACTGGAATATTGTCATAGAAGCTATACCATTTTTTAGTGAAGTAACCTGTTCTAGCACCTGTTCCTTCATAAATCATTTCTGTTTGTCTTTTATCGTCGGTTTCAAATGAGTTATAAAAAGTTGTGTTAACAAGTGCATCAGCTCTGCCTACATCTCCACCAGTACTATTTCGATAGCTTGCATAAAAGGTAGCTAAGCCATCATTAGATGTTCCGGCATTACTTTGTTCGTTTTGCTTAATTTCAAAAATCCCCTCACTTGAATTTTTTGTTCTAAAAGGAGCCTCGAGTGAATTTGTGATTAAGGTGTATGGGCTGTTTGTAATAATATCATTAGCCATATCTCTGGCTAAACTGTATTTACCTTCTTGCAAATAAACCCGAGCTAAAAATGCTTTAGCGGCATATTGATCATTAACGGCAGCTAGTTTAGTGATGGCTGATTTTAAATCATTCTCTACAGCGATGTAAACCTCAGAAACAGTATTTCTAGCTACATTATTGGTTACATTATCTATCGTTTTTACCGCTTTAGTAACAATTGGAACGCCTAAATTTGTGTTAGATCCAGCTGCATCATAAGGTAATGCATATAGCCTAACCAATTCAAAATGCATAATTCCCCTTATAAATAAAGCTTTACCTTCTATAACACTTTTGGTATCTGCATCACTTACAACATTTAATGCTGAAAGAACAATGTTGGCTGTATTGATAGTACTGTAAGCAGTTATCCAGGTCCTAGTTGCATCGGCATTGTTTGATACAATTGCTTTATTAGCAATATTGCGGTACGTGGTAAAGCTACCTCTCCAAGTTAAATAATTATCACTTGCATAAATGTCTGGCAAAAACACCAGGTTTGTGCCATATAAATCGCCAGTGGCTAAGAAAGTGTAAGCCCCAGTTAATGCGTTCTGCACATCTGCCGTAGTATTTAATGCCACACTGGCATCAATATTTTGTTTAGGGTCTATTTCCAATTGTTTTTTACAGCTTGATATGCTGAAAACAATCAAAAAAGCAGCTAATATATTTTTATAATTTTTCATATTTCAAGTATTTATTATAAGCCTATGTTAACACCAAAAGTAATTGTTCTCGCTTGTGGTGGAGTATAGAAATCGTGTCCTAATTGAATGTTTGCGGATTGAATAGATGCTCCACCAGGTGTGTTTACCTCTGGATCGTAACCTTTATAACCGGTTATAGTAAATAAATTAAGGGCTGAGGCAAAAATTCTTACATTTTGCAATTTATATTTGTTGATAAAGCCTTTTGGTAAGTTATAACCAAGCGTTACGCTTTTTATCCTAAGGTAAGAGCCGTCTTGAATCCATCTTGACGATGGGCTTGTTCCATTACCCTCATTAAAGCGAGGTTGTGGAATTGTCGTAACCGTGTTTGTTGGCGTCCAATAATCTAACTGATCAATAGTTTGATTATCGAAATAATCACCATTTGCAGATTGAAAAACTCCAGCCATGTTATATATATCATTACCTGATACAAATTGTGCCTGAACATCTAAATCAAAATTTTTGTATGAGAAATGATTTCCCAAACCACCATAGTATTTAGGATTAGGATCGCCAAGCTTTTGGTTTTGAGCAATGCTGTAATCATTAGTGGTAGCTGATCTAGATGCATCTATATAATATAATGCATCACCATTGGCAGGATCAACACCTGCATAGGCTTTTCCATAAAAATAGCCCAACGGTTCACCAACTGCTACTCTCCCTAAAAATCTTCCTCCTGTGTAAATAGGTTGATCATCAACTAAACGAAGAACCTTATTTCTGTTTAGGGATATATTAAAAGATGTAGACCATTTAAACTCACCAACAAAGTTTCTCGTGCTTAGCGAGAACTCCAATCCTTGGTTCTGCATATCGCCAATGTTTTGAACAATTGATGAAAAACCATTTGTTGCTGCAATAGGAGCATTTAACAACAAATCCGTTGTTTTCTTTTTGTAATACTCAACCGTTCCAGAAATTCTATCAGAAAACAAGCCAAAATCTAAACCAATATTATAGTTTTTAGTGGTTTCCCAACTTAAGTTCGGATCTCCTAACTGACTAGGACGAGTACCACCAATACCAGCATAATTAACACCTCTATATAAATTTCTAGAAGCAAAATCGCCTATTTCAGCATTACCTGTTAAACCAAAACTTGCCCTAAGTTTTAACAAGCTTAACCAGGTGCTAGATTTTAGAAACTCTTCTTGGTTAACTATCCAGCCGGCAGAAGCTGCAGGGAACGTTCCATATCTACTATTAACACCAAATCTTGATGAACCATCCGTTCTAATGGAAGCACTTAACAAATATTTTTCTTCATACTTATAGTTCACTCTAGCCAAATAGGAAATAAAAGTATGTCTTGTTTCTGAGGAAGATCCAGCTGAAATGATTGCGGCACTGGCAATCTTTGTGAAACTATCGGATGGAAGCGTGGTACCCTCAACTGATGAATACCTGAATTTGGTATCTTGAAATGCAAAACCCGCTAATACATTTAAGCTATGTTTCTCATTAAAGGTTTTGTTATAGGTTAAGGTATTATTGGTGTTGAAATTTATAGACTTAGCCATATAGTCTGAAGAATAGCCACCTGTGCTGCCACCGTCTTGGGTTTTTGATCCTAAGAATTGTTCTTCTTCAAGGTTGTTGAAATCAAAGCCGTATTCACTTCTAAAAACCAAATCTGGTGTAATTTTTAAGCTTGCGAACGCATTGGCAAAAGTTCTATAAGTAGTAGATAGGTTTTTGCCGTTTTGTATGTCAATTAAATTATTGTAATAAACTGTAGAATTATTTAGGTCTCCATTATTATCAAATATAGGTGAGATAGGAGGTAAGGCATTCAATTGCAATGGATTTGAAAAGGCATTATCTGTAGGGATACGGTAGTTATCAACTTTTGATATATTAATAGATCCACCAACATCCAATATCTTAGAAACTGTATGATCTAAACTCAATCTTCCACCCGTACGAACATACCTATTGCCAACAATAATCCCATCATTATTATTATAGTTTCCAGAAAGCATAAATCTTGTTTTGGCATCACCACCATTAATATTTAAGCTATATTGCTGTGTATGGCCTCGCTGAAAAGCTGCATCTACCCAGCTTGTGTTATTGGTGCTTGTCCAATCGGTTGTGCCTGTGTAGTCTTCCCACATTTCTGCGGCATTTTCATAATCCCCATCATCATAGTTGTTATATTTAAAAGCTGCATCCAACAATTGACGGTATTGATCAGCATTCAAAAACTCACCCTTTCTTGTTGGGTCGCTAAAGCCTGCATAATATCCAAAATCAATATTGGTTCTTCCTTGTTTACCCTTTTTCGTTGTGATAAGTACAACTCCGTTAGAGCCTCTTGCACCGTAAATGGCTGCGGATGCTGCATCTTTTAAAACTTCCATTGATTCAATATCATCGGGACTAATTGCCGCTAATGGATTATCAGCTTCGGTATAAGTACCTAATGCCTCAGTTACTATTGGCACACCATCGATTACAAATAGAGGTTGATTGCTTGCCGAGATTGATGAAATTCCCCTAACCCTGATTTGTAAGGCTTGCCCAAGTTTACCGCTACTTGAGTTAATGAAAACGCCTGGTGCTTTTCCCTGTAATGCACTTTCTATAGTAGTCAAGGGCTTATCTTTAATGTCGGCAGCAGTAACCCTAGCAATCGATCCAGTTACATCTCTTCTGTTTTGCGTTCCGTAACCCACCACCACAACATCAGAAAGCGTAGTGTTGTCTTCTTCTAAATTGGCATTTATAGTTTGGCCTGTAATCGCCATCTCCATTGTTTTGTAACCTATGAAACTGAAAACGAGAATTTTTGCATCATCTGCAACAGTGAGTGTATAATTACCTGCTGCATCACTCTGTGTTCCATTTGCTGGTGATCCCTTTACAAATACGCTAACACCTGGGACTGGCCCAGAATTACCAGATGTAATTTTTCCGGTGATAACTCTGCTTTGTGCGAAAGCAATTGAAATCAAACCGAAAGATAAAATCATACTTAATAGTAGTTTTTTCATCAAATTTTAATTTTAGTTAATAATGTTTTACTTATTTAGGAAATGATATTTCAATGTAACGAAAAAAACAAATAAAACCTTGAGGAATATTTTCTTTATATGGTTTGAACAGTTTAACGCTTGTTTTCAAAACTTTTTTTTGGTGTAGTTGTTCAATTAGTATAATAATAATCGATTAATACACTAAATTTTAATAAAATGGATAAGTTAGAAATAAAAGGAAAGTGGAACGAGCTAAAAGGAAAAGTTAAACAAGCTTATGGCGACTTAACTGAAGATGATTTAACTCACGAAGAAGGAAAAGATGATGAGTTACTAGGTAAGCTTCAACAAAAAACAGGCAAGGGAAGAGATGAACTTGTTAAGTGGATTAATTCATTGTAGTTTTTTCAATTCATTATAATTACGGGCGATCAAATTTTGATCGCCCGTTTGGTTTAAAATAGTAGCCATGAAAGATCTTGCTAGTCGTTTTCCTGAAAATCCAATATTATTACCAAAAGATTTAGTTCCAAGCAGACCAGGTTTGGAAATCGCCTGTCTTTTAAATCCAGGTGTTTTTACTTTTCAAAATAAGACTTGGTTACTTCTCCGTGTAGCAGAAAGACCACAGCAAAAGAAGGGGATAATCTCTTTTCCTATATTAGACAACGAAGCAATTGAAATCATTGAGATTAAGGAAAGCGATCCTGATTTAATTGCTGATGATCCACGAGTGATTAATTATAAGGGTGCCGATTACTTAACAACACTTTCGCATCTCCGATTGGTTTGTAGTGATGATGGGGTTAACTTTTATCAACCTCAGGATTACCCATTGCTGCAGGGTCAGGGGCCTGATGAGGTTTTTGGAATTGAGGATTGTCGGGTTGCTTTAATCAATGATGTATATTATCTAACCTATACCGCTGTTTCTGAACATGGCGTTTGCGTTGGAATGAGAACAACTACTGATTGGAAATTTTTTGATCACCACGGAGTGATTATTCCTCCACATAATAAGGACTGTGCCATTTTCGAGGAGGTTATAAATGGAAAATTTTATGCAATGCACCGACCAAGTAGCGTGGGCCTGGGCGGTAATTATATCTGGCTAGCAGAATCATTTGATGGCATTCATTGGGGAAATCATCAATGTATTTTAAAAACACGCAGCAAGAATTGGGATAGCAAACGGGTTGGGGCAGGAGCGGCACCCATTAAGACTGAAAAGGGCTGGCTAGAAATTTACCACGGTGCAAATGATAAAAATCAATATTGTTTAGGCGCCTTTTTAATGGATTTGAATGATCCATCGAAAGTGATTGCCCAAACGGATAAGCCAATTATGCGCCCGAGCAAAGATTATGAATTAAATGGTTTTTTTGGTGAGGTGGTATTTACCAACGGCCATGTTATTAATGGTGATGAGGTTACCATTTATTATGGTGCTGCGGATGAATTTGTTTGTGGTGCTAGATTTTCTATTGAGGAAATTTTGGCAACTTTAACCAACTTATAGGTTTTCCTTGAAACACAAGCCGCTGTTAAATAAACCTGACAACAGCGGCAGCCCCGAATTTTTCTATGAGGGCTACAGCGAATGGCAGGACTGCTTAAGCCACAAAGAACTTAACGCTCGTTTTTATATAAAATCTTTAAGTTGAAAACTGAAGTTGTTGTAAATAACAAAAGCGTCTCGAACTAAATCGAGACGCTTTTAAAATAAGTGCTTTAAGCTTTAGTCTTTCTGCTTTAAGCTCTCCTAGTATCCAAAAATTTGCTCTAAATTTAATTTAGTAACAGGACCAAATTTAGCTAAATCTGCCATGTTGATTTTCTTCTCTGAAGCAACAATACAATAATTGTAAGGTTTGTTAGCAAGATTAGCGTCATGGAAAGATTTAACATCTGCAAAAGTTAATGGCTTTAAGTTTGCGTATTCATCTATTCGTGAATCGTGATCGAAACCTAATTTTTTATCGGCTAGATAAGTATAAATAATACCATCTTTAGTGATTCGAGAAGTTTCCAAGCCATTTAATGAATTGCCTTTAGAAAGTGCAAAAGACTTATCAGATTCTGGCAAAACAGTTAACAACTCATTCATTCCGGCAACTGCCTCATTCATTTTATCGGCCTGCGTACCCACGTAAGCAACAACCGTATTTTCTTTATCCTTACTGTTTGGAGAAGAGTATACGGCAAAAGTTGAGTATGCCAAAGCTTTAGATTCGCGGATGGTTTGAAACACGATCGAGCCCATGCCACCACCAAAATAGTTGTTAAATAATGCAATTTTAGCTGCATTTGCAGGATCGTATAATCCGCCATTGCGTACCCAACGAATTTCTGCCTGTACCATCTCGTAATCGGCAAAGTAAACCTTATTAGAATCTGTTTTGGTGTAAACAAATTTCTTCATTGGTGCCGCATCAGTAAATTCTTTTCCTAGCGGATGTGCCTTTATAATATCAGCAGAAAAGGCTGCTAACGTTTTTGGGCCATAATAAGTAATGGTGTGCTTGTAGTTGGTAAGGTTATGCAAAATGTCAATCAAATCTGATGATTTCATGGTCTTAATTTCATCATTCGTTAAGCCATAATTAAATGGATTATCTTTTCCATATTGCGCATAGCTCATTAAGCCACCCAATATCGACGACTTATTTAGTTTTGCATTATCTCTTTGTTTTAGAAGGCGACCTTTTAAATCTTCTAAAGCTTGCTCATTTGGTTTACAATGTGCCAAAACATCCTCTAACAAGGCCACAGCCTTATCAAAATTTTCTTGTAAACCACTCAATGATACCGTGGTTACATCGGTACCCACGTTTAAGTTGTAACTGCATGCCAGATTGTAAAATGCTTTACTAATATCTTCTGCAGAATATTTATCGGTGCTTAAGAATGCTAAATATTGAGATGCATAAGGCAAAAGCTTGTAGTTATAAGAACCCATATCAAAGCGATAGCCCATTCTAAAAATAGCGTTTTCAGTATTCTGAATAGCAATAACATCCGCAATGGAAGCTTTACCAAACTGAAGATCTTTTGTGTAATCTAAAAATTTAGGTGTAATGGGTTTAACCGCCGCATCGACAATAGATTTAGTGAACGGAGAAACTTCGTTTACATTGGTTTGAACAGCAGTAATTGTTGGTTTTTCTACCTTTAGAATACTTTTATCTTCACCTTTATGTTTGTATAAAACGGCATAATTATCAATAAAGAATTTGTTGGCAAAATCTACAATCTCTTTTTTGGTAACCTTAGCCATAGCATCGGTAGATGATAATGTTTTATCCCATTCGGTGCCACGATTTTGAATAAAAGCATTCATTGTTGCGTCAGCACGAACATCATTATTATCGAAACTTTGTAATTCTGACAACTTAATATTTGCTACAGTTGCTTTAATCAAACTTTCATCAAACTCTCCTTTTTTAAGTAAATCTATTTGCTCTAATAAAAGTTTTTGAGCTTCTTCTAAACTTTGACCTGCTTTTGGCGAACCCGATAAAATGAAAACACCATAATCTTTCATTGAATTATAACCCGCATTAGCTCGCAACATTTTTTGCTGTTTGTTGATGTTGATATCCATTAAGCCTGCTTTTCCATTTGAAAGTACGCTGCCAATTAAATCCAACAGTAAGCTTTGATGTGTATTTTGAGCGAAGCCTCTGTATGCCACATAAAGGTTTTCTGCACTCGGCCCATAAATATCAACTTTTTGAATTTGAGTTAATGGCTTTTCTGGTGCTGGGTTATAAAGTGTTAATGGTTTCGAAACCATGTAAGCGAAATCCTTGTCAATTTTTTTGATCAAATCGTCATAACTAATATCACCAGACATGATTAGCGCCATGTTATTTGGCACATAATATTTGTTGTAATATTTTCTAATTTCTACCAGTGATGGATTTTTTAAATGCTCAATGGTTCCAATGGTAGTTTGTTGTCCGTAGTTATGCGTTGGGAATAATGCATAAAGCATTTTCTCGTACATTTTACGTCCGTCGTTATCCATACCAATGTTTTTCTCTTCGTAAACAGCTTCTAGTTCTGTATGAAAAATACGGAAAACGGGTGCACGGAAACGCTCTGCCTGAACGGCTAAAAATTTATCGATCGCGTTTGATGGAAGATCCTCTTCATAAACCGTTTCCTCTACAGAAGTGTGCGCATTGGTAACATTACTACCAATCGCTTTCATCATTTTATCGTATTCATTGGCGATAGAATAACCTGAAGCCTCACCAGATGTTTTATCAATTTCCTTGTAAATTTCCTTACGCTTTGCAGGATCGGTGGTTTTGTTGTACGTTTCGTATAAAGCCTCAATCTTATCTAATAACGGCTTTTCTTTTGCATAATTTAAGCTTCCAAATTTATCAGTTCCCTTAAACAAAAGGTGCTCTAAATAATGTGCTAATCCAGTATTTGTTCTTGGATCGGTATTACTTCCAGCCCTAATAGCCATTTTATAAGTAATGCTAGGTTCCTTGTTATTTTGAGATAAAATAACGGTTAAGCCATTTTTTAGTGTATAAAAACGGGTTTTGGTTGGGTCGTTAGTTACATACTTATAGCTGTAGCCGCCAGATGTTCCTGTTTTCCATTGATAAGCAGTTTGCGCATTTGCAAAGCTACCTGTAACTAGAAAACAAGCTAGTGTAAATAGTTTGAATTTCATTTATTCGCTTGGTTTATGATAATGAGTTGGTATTAGGTTAGTTGTGGATATTTTTGCTACCAAATCACATTTAATAAGTTATTTACCCAAATATATATCGTTTCTTTTATGGAATGAAATGCATTTGATATTTCACAACTAAAAAGATAGGAATAAATCATTTTAGGATATAAAATTGAGGTTTATTATGCCTTAAATTTAATATTCTGTATTTTTACCAGCATGACAAAGCAAAGCACAAAACCCAATATTTTAGTTGTAAATGATGATGGCATTACCGCCACAGGAATAAAGAATTTAATGGATGTAATGCAGGAATTGGGAAATGTGGTGGTTGTTGCACCCGATAGTCCGCAAAGCGGGATGGGACATGCAATTACTATCGGCAAGCCTATTCGCTTTGATAAGGTTGATTTGTATGAGGGTGTAGAAATGTATAAGTGTAGCGGAACTCCAGTAGATTGCGTTAAGCTTGGGGTAAATAAAATCTTCAAAGGCAAAAAGCCAGATCTTTGCGTTTCGGGTATTAACCACGGATTGAATAATTCCATCAATGTGCTGTATTCTGGAACCATGTCTGCTGCGGTGGAAGGAGCGATAGAGAAAATTCCATCAATAGGTTTTTCTATGGATGATTTTGCTGCCGATGCAGATTTTAGTCATACCAAAAAATACATCAAAAGCATTTGCGAGCAAGTTTTAGCGAATGGCTTACCCGATGGGACATTGCTAAACGTAAATTTTCCGAAAGGGGATAATTTAAAGGGAATTAAGATTTGCCGCCAGGCGAATGCAAAATGGATGGAAGAATTTGAAGAAAGAACGGATCCTTACAAACGACCTTATTATTGGTTAACTGGCGTTTTCCAAAATTTTGATCATGGCGAGGATACTGATGTTTGGGCCTTGGAACATAATTTTGTCTCTATAGTTCCTGTTCAGTTTGATTTAACTGCTCATCATGCTATTCAAACGCTAAACAGCTGGGATTTTGGTTTAGGAGGCAAATCGAATACTCAAGGAACGCCAAACAAAATAGCAGCTCCCGATGGAATTAATTTAGGTTAAATCCGCAGAAATGAACGAAACATTAAGAAAGCTGGATAATTCTACTTGGATTGGTTTGGGGATTGGGTTGTTGATTCCTGCAATTTTAGGTGCCATTGCTTGGTATATCATTCACCATGTTAGCGCCTTAGCAAAAGCAGATTTACTATACATTGGTTGTATTGCCATTAATGCTTACACCATGCAATATTTTTTTAAATACAATAAGGAAAACATTGGCAGAGGAATTTTGGCAGCCACATTTGTGTGTGCTTTTATGTTCTTTGCTTATAAGGTTTTTTAAAGATGGAGGATGGCAAATGTAAAATGGATGATGAATTTCCAACTACATTTTCCATCATCCATTAACCATTTTACATCATATATGAAATACTACCTCGTAGCCGGAGAAGCATCAGGCGATTTACATGGTGCCAATTTAATGAAAGCCTTAAAGGTGGAGGATAGCGAAACTGTTTTCCGCTATTTTGGTGGCGATAAAATGCAGGCTGAAGGTGGCGAACTGGTAAAACACTATGCCGACATGGCCTTTATGGGTTTTACTGAGGTGATTTTAAATTTAAGAACAATATTTAAAAACCTTAAAACCTGTAAGAACGATATTTTAGCATGGCAGCCTGATGTATTGGTGTTGATTGATTTTCCTGGTTTTAACCTTAAAATTGCTGAGTTTGCAAAGGAAAATGGCATTAAGGTTTGTTACTATATTTCTCCAAAAGTTTGGGCTTGGAATCAAAAACGTGTTTTGAAAATTAAACGTGTTGTAGATAAAATGTTCTGCATTTTGCCCTTTGAGGTCGATTTTTATAGGGAATGGGGAATGGAAGTAGATTACGTTGGCAATCCACTTTTGGATGAAATTGCCCAATTTACACCCGATGAGGAATTTAGAAAGAAAAATCTAATTGGCGATCAAAAAATTATCGCTCTATTACCTGGAAGCAGAAAGCAAGAGATAGAAAGATTATTGCCAGCAATGTTAAGCATCACCGAGAATTATCCAGATTATATCTTTGCAATTGCAGCTGCGCCAAACTTTAACGAAAGTTATTATCATCAATTTATTGGTTCGAAAAAAGCTAAACTTTTATTTAGCAATACCTATAACTTATTGCATCATACACATGCCGCAATTGTAGCATCGGGAACTGCAACTTTAGAAACTGCCTTATTCGAAATTCCACAGGTTGTAGTTTACAAAGGTGGAACAATTTCTATCGCCATTGCAAGAATGTTGGTTAAAATTAAATTTATCTCATTGGTTAATTTAATTGTAAATAAGAAAATTGTAACCGAGCTTATTCAAGAAGATTGCAATACCGAAAGGCTAAACCAAGAACTGGTACATATACTTGATGGAGAGGGTAGAGACCAAATGTTAAGCGACTACAAAGGTCTACTAAACCTGATGGGAACACCCGGCGCTTCGGAAAAGACAGCCAAATTAATTGTGGCATATCTAGCGCTAAAATAATTTTCCTCAATGTAACATTTTAGGGTAGGTTCCATTTTTATCAAAACAAAAGTGCCTTTAAGGCGTTACTAAATCGTTTTGCGGAAATCCTTATCATCCCTAATTAATTTTCAATGCTCCATTAATTAAGTGAATAGTTGGCCGCAAAGCGTAACTAATTATAAACTAAACTAGTGAGTGCCAATGAAAAACATTCTACCCAGGATGACAGGTTTCCTATGCCTGATCCTACTTTCAAGCCCCCAGTTGTTTGCGAAATTAAAGAGCGAAAAGAAAAATTACAGTCTCTATTATTTTCAGCAAGACACAACTAAAAAAGACACAACCAAAAAAGTTCCGGTTGTGAAACCTGCCGATTCTGTTAAAGCACCCGTAAATCCCTTGGGTGGTGCAAGTCCAGTTACGGCACCAGTTCCAACAGCGCCTGCAACAGCAGCCCCAACTGCTGCACCAAGTGCAACCGCTGCTCAAAAGGTAATTACCGGAACAGTTGTAGATGAACAAAAACTCGGTTTACCAGGAGTTGGTATAAAAATTCAGGGTAAAACCGGCGGAACCGTAACGCAAGAAAACGGTAAATTCAGTATTAATGTAAGTGCGCCAACCGATGTTCTGGTATTCAGCTATATTGGTTATCAATCGAAATCGATGCCAGCTGGAAACGGCGCTACACCTTTAGTGGTGAGTTTGGTTCCGTCTGGTGCCCAAAACCTCAATGATGTAGTTGTTGTCGGTTACGGAACCCTGAAAACCAAGGAAGTCACGTCGTCGGTTACGCACGTAGATACTGCCCAGTTTAGGCAAGGTGGCGCAAGAAGTGCCATAGATCTTATTCAGGGTAAGGTTGCGGGACTAAACATTACTAGGGCAAGTGGCTCAAATCCAAATTCTGGCCCTAGCGTACAATTACGTGGAGTAGTTTCTGTTACAGGAAGTGCAAGTCCGCTTTTTGTAATTGATGGTATTCCGGGAGGAAATCCAGATTTACTTACACAGGATGACATTTTATCTGTAGATGTTTTAAAAGATGGTTCGGGTGCTGCAATATATGGTACTAGTGCCAATGCCGGCGTAATTTTAATTACAACCAAAAAAGGAAAACCTGGTGCACCAACATTTAATTATTCTGGTTATATCCGCAAGGAATATATCCAAAATCGATTAGATTTCTTAACTGCGGATGAGTTTAGGGCAAAAATTGCCTCAAAACAAATTGATGCAATTGATAGAGGTGGAAATAATGACTTGTATGATTTATTGGTAAATCATGGCAACTTATCCCAAAATCACAATCTGGCGCTTTCTGGCGGAACAGATAAAACGAGCTATAGAGCAAGTATAAACTATCGTGATTTAGAAGGAATTGCAAAAGAAAATGGACGTAAAGAATATACACTTCGTTTAAATGTAAACCAGAAAGGATTAAATGATAAACTGAATGTTCAAATGAACTTAGCAACCAATTTCAATAACGCCAATTTATTAGGTGGTGGTGGTTGGGAAGAGGAAGCTGCGAAAAATCCAACGAGTTTAATCTTTAATTCAGATGGTTCGTATTATTTCGATAATCAAAGTACAAACCAGTATGCTCGTTTGTTTCAAGAGACAAATTACCGCAAACAGCAAACATCGAGTGCCGATATGAAAGCCGATTTAGATATCATTAAAGGCTTAAAGGCATCTATATTTGGTTCCGTACAGCGCAATAGTTACATTGATGGTGGCTACGCAATTTTGGCAAGTGAAAATTCTGTAGAAAATACTGAGTTTGCTAATGGAGGGTATGCTTTCAAGAGTAATTTTTTATCGCAAGCATTTGCGCTAGAACCAACATTAGCTTACAACACAGTTTTGGGTAAACATTCAATTACTGCTGTTGCCGGTTATAGTTATCGCTATTATATTGAAGAAGGATCGGATGCCAGTAATAGAGGTTTCTTAAATGATCAATTTAATGAGGATAATTTAAATCAAGGCGAGGCATTAGCACTTGGAAAGGCCTCATTAGGCAGTTTTAAGAATGACAATACATTAATTGCTTTTTTTGGTCGTGTAAATTATGCCTTTGATGGAAAGTATTTGGCTCAGTTTATTCTAAGACGTGAAGGTTCATCAAGATTTGGTGACAACAATAAGTGGGGGAATTTCCCAGCAGTATCTGTAGGTTGGAACATTTCCGAAGAAAAATTTATGGAAAGCGCTAAGTTTATTAACAACCTTAAATTAAGAGTAGGTTATGGTGTTACTGGTAATTCTGGCTTTGAGAATAATGCATCAAGAGTAACTTTGGGTACTGGTGGTAAATACCTTTATCCCGATGGTATCTACCGCGAAACTTACGGGCCTAGTAGAAACGCAAACCCATTCTTAAAGTGGGAAAGTAAGCGAGAAATTAATATCGGTGCCGATTTCGCAATGTTCAATAGCAAGCTAACAGGCTCATTGGATTTATTTAAGAGAACAACGAAAGATCTTTTAGATACCTACACAACGCCGCAACCACCTTATGTTCAAAATTCAATATTTGCTAATGTTGGTCAAATTTCATCAAAAGGTATAGAGCTTGCGTTAACTTATCAAGCAATTAAGAACAAAGATTTTACTTTTAGCATGGACTTTACCGGTAGTACGATTAAGAACACTTTAGATTCTTACTCCAACGATATTTACGCTGTAAAGTACAAAACCTTTGCTGGTATAGGTGGTGCAGGCGCATTGGGCGATGCCATTACAACCTATGAGGGTGAAGATCTGGGCGTGTTTTATGGTAAAAGATTTGCTGGTTTTAACGCAGCGGGAAAATGGTTATTTTACAATAGAAACGGCGTTGCTGTGCTTAATGATCAAATCAATATTTCGAAGGATAAGAACTTAACAGATCTTGCGCCAATTGGAAATGCAATTCCGAAGTATTACGCTTCATACACGGCAAACTTTTCTTACAAACAATTCGATTTACGGATCTTTTTAAGGGGAAAATTTGATTATCAAATTTTAAATGCTACCGCCTTAACTTATGGTAATCAATCCATCAAGGGCTCGAATTACTTAAGTGCAGCCTTTACTGATCCGAAGTACAGCCAAATCAAGGATACTTTTATGTACTCTGATTATTATATAGAAAATGGTACAAATGTTAAGATTGATGAGGTAACATTTGGTTACAATTTCAAGTTAAAAACTAAGCTTATTCGTAACCTGCGTGTTTACGCAACTGGACAAAATTTAGCTACAATAACAGGATATTCTGGTAATGATCCAGACTTTATTCAAGATACGGGCCTAGGCCCAGGTGTTGATAGTAGGGGTGCCTATCCAAGCACAAGATCATTTCTTTTTGGTGTTAATGTAGGCTTTTAAATTCTAAGACAATGAAAAACAAATCAATATTATATACCGCATTAGTGCTGTTGATTAGCGTAGGATCTGCCTGCACAAAGTTGGATGAAAATGCTTATGATCAAATTCCAGCTGATAAGTTTTATACCAATAAAAACGAGGTTTTATCTGCCGTTTTAAGGCCATACACTCATGCTAATGCGTGGGTTACGCCGTCAGGACAAGATGGTTGGTGGCGCCCAGCCGAGCTTTCGGGCGATCAATTGGCTTGGCCTACTAAAGGTCCGCATGGAGAAGATGGTGGTAAATGGAAAAGATTGCATTACCACACCTGGACAGTTGATGAGGATGGGTTTAACAATGCATGGTCGCTGATGTATGGCGGTGTTGGATTCTGTAATGATCCAATTGCCAATATTAGTACGCGTGATATTTCGGCTATGGGAATTACGCAAGAAGAAAAGAATTCATATGTTTCTGAATTAAAGCTGTTAAGAGCTTTTCATTACTTGAAATTGATGGATCTTTTTGGAGGTGTTCCTATTGCAACCGAGCCTGCTGACCCAGCTAATCCAATTTATCCAACAACAACAAGCAGAAAGGATGTTTTTGCTTTTGTAGAAAAGGAAATTAAGGACAATATCAATAATGTTCCGAAACTCTCTAGGGCACAATTGGGAAGAATGAGCCAAGCGAGTGGATATGCAATGTTGGTAGAATTATATTTGAACGCCGAAGTTTGGTCTGGTACGGCACGTTGGGATGATTGTATAGCAGCTGCTGATCAATTAATAAATAATCAAGCTGGAGGACAAAACGGAGCAATGGCTTTAGATCCAAATATTACAGATCAATTTAAAAATACAAATGATTTATCTAACGAGGTGATTTTCTCTATTGCTTACGATTTTGCTCGTGCAAGATTCGAACCATCTTGGACTAGCGAATTTTATCATTTCGCACAGAAAGATATATATGGCGGTGGAAGAAATGGAAACGATGGGGTTGTCGTAATTCCAGGAGTTTACACAACTTTCGATGCAGATGATCTTCGCAAAACAACTTGGCTGTCTTTTGGTCCACAGGTGAAGTTTGCAGACGGCGTTTCGCCTGTTACCGGTACCGTTGAATATTCCGGTAAGCCATTAGTATTTGTTGATAATATTCAGCAAAACTCAAAAGGATCTACCGTATCAAATATGAGTGAAGGAGAAGAGAATAGTGGCGTGCGCTTCAATAAATACAAATTGGGTAACTCTATTCCTGGGGTTGTAAATGGTATTAAGGTTGCATCTGATGCAAATTATAATAATACCGATTGGAATGTGTACCGCTTAACCTGGGTTTATTTTGCAAAGGCTGAAGCTTTGATGCGTAAAAATGGAGGTAATGCTACCGCAGATGCCGTAAGCTTAATTAATACCTGCAAACAAAGAGCCTACACAGCAGCTACTTGGCCAAATCATGCGTATACAGTGGCAAGCTTAAACTTAAACGAACTTTTGGCGGAACGCGGTAGAGAATTTATCTTTGAAGGTTTTAGAAGAGATGACTTAATAAGGTTTGGCAAGTTTAATACCGGTACATGGTGGGATCATACCCCATCTGCTGCCACAAAAGCGCTTTATCCAATTCCACAAAGACAACGAGATTTAAATCCAAAATTAACCCAGAATCCTGGGTATTAAAAAGTTAGAAATGGGTGCCAAAACGGTGCCCATTTTTGTTTTTTAGCCGAATCTTAGTAAACAAAAAGCTTTAATTAATCTTTCTAAAACGATTAATATAAAAAATGTTAAATTGCGTTTTTATAAACAGGGTTCTAATTATAAAGCACAAATTTTTTAGCTTTGAAATAGATCAACCCAATAGACTACAACCAAATGAAATCGCTTTCTATCAAAGATATAGCTGTAAAAGCAAACGTATCCATCACCACAGTTTCCTTTATTATAAACGGCAAGGCCAAAGAAAAATCAATAAGTGAAGCTGTAATAGAGAAAGTAGAAAAAATTATTGAGGAAAGTGGTTACAAGCCAAATCAAATTGCCAGAAGCCTAAGAACTGGCAATTCTAACATCATTGGTTTAATTATTGAAGACATTTCTAACTCTTTCTTCTCCAGAATAGCAAGGTTAATAGAGGATAAAGCCTATAAAAAGGGCTATAAAATTATTTATTCGAGTACCGAAAACAGTGTTGATAAGGCAAAGGAGTTAATCAATATGTTTAAATCCCGTAAGGTAGATGCTTACATTATTTCGCCAATCAAGGGCATTGAGGAAGATGTGCAAATGCTGATTAATGATGGAAACCCGGTAATATTTTTTGATAGAAACTTGCCAGATATCAATACGAGTTATGTAGGTGCCGATCATTTTAATGCTTCCTATCAGTCTGTAGAAAGTTTTATTCAACAAGGAAAAAAGAACATTGCATTGGTAACTACTGATATTAACGTTCAACAAATTACCGAACGTTGCGAAGGTTATAAAAAAGCACTTGAAGATAATGGAATTAAGGCTAATGATGATTTAATTTTGAAAATACATTTTAACCAAGATGAAGCCGAAACCATTAACCAAATTAAGGAGCTTTTTAAAAACCAAAAGATTGATGCTGTTTTATTTGCGACTAACTATTTAGCCATTAGCGGCTTAAAGGTGCTTAAGCAAATTAACAAAAAAATTGGTGATGACTTTTCTGTTATTGCTTATGATGATCATGAAGCTTTCGAACTCCACACACCTGGTATTTCTACAGTGCAACAGCCGTTAGAGGAAATCGCAGAAAATGTAATCAGATTAATCCTTAAGCAACTTTCCTCTAAAGCTAAATTAGAGCATCAACAAATCATCATTCCCGCTAAATTAATCATCCGAGATTAATTGTTTTGTCGTAACTCAAATGTTACATAATCCTGTTTTAATATCTTTTTAATTTCTCTAATATTGAATTAGTAAAACGTTTTACGTTAATTTGGCTTTAAGCGATTATAAGCCATTTAAACTAGAAATTATCTCCCACGGTTTTCATTCAATTTCAGGATAAAAAAGGATGGTAGGTTAAACTGAGTAAAACGTTTATCCAAACATTCATTGAAACCAAATATTGATTATGAGAAAACTTTCCTTACTAGCATTATGCCTTTTTTTTATTTCTACTTCAAAAGCCCAAGATAAAGCACCAGCTTATCCTTTAATTACACACGACGCTTATTTTAGCATTTGGTCTTTTGGCGATGGGTTAAATGAATCGGTTACTAAGCACTGGACAGGCAAAGAACAATCACTATTGGGTGTTATCAAGGTTGATGATAAATTCTACCGTTTCTTAGGGAAAGAGACCAAAAAATACAAACAAATTCTTCCTGCGACAGATCAATCACGCTACCAAGCAAGCTATTCGTTTGATAAGCCAGCAGATGGTTGGGAAGCCCCAACATTTAATGATTCTGATTGGAAAAAAGCCGAAGCACCTTTTGGAGATGATCAAAATGCAAAAACTAAATGGAACAGTGATGATCTTTATTTCCGCAGAAAATTTACCATCTCCGATCTTTCTGCCGCTAAGAAAGTTTTAAAACTTAATCATGATGATAATGTAATCGTTTACCTCAACGGGAAAATGATCTACAGGAAAAACGGTTACGTTTCTGATTATATTTATTTGCCAATTGCCGATGGTATTTTAAAATCAGGAGAAAATGTATTGGCTATTCACGTAAAAAATACTGCGGGGGGCAGACATTTAGATGCTGGTATTGTAGAAGAAGCTGCGATTGATTTTCCTATTGTAGTGGCAAAACAAACCAATGTATCCGTTCAGGCCACAACAACAAAATATACTTTTAAATGTGGCGATGTAGATTTGCAAGTGAGTTTTACCTCTCCACTTTTATTAAATGATATCAAGTTGACGGCTCGCCCAATTAGTTACATCAGCTATGCTGTTAAATCTACAAATTCAAAAGCACACAAAGTTGATGTTTACTTAGGTGCTTCATCAAACATTGCGGTAAATTCTCCCGGTCAGCCAGTTTCTGCCTGGGCTACAAAATCGGGTACTTTATCTATCTTAAAAGCAGGAACCGTAGAGCAGCCTATATTGAAAAAGCGTGGTGATGATGTTCGTATCGATTGGGGTTACATGTATATCGCCGTTCCAGAAAAATTTAATGCAAAGCAGTTTCTAGGTGAGCAAGATGCTAATTTAAACAGCTTTATTAAATCAACTTACTCATCAGAAAAACAAATTTTAAATACCAAAACAATCGATTTAAGTACAGTTATTCCATTTGGTTCGGTAAGCGCAACAAGCGTTGAAAAATTTGTAATGGTTGGTTATGATGATCTAAAGTCGGTTGAATATTTCAAGGAGCAGTTATCTCCGGTTTGGAAACAATCGGGTTCTCAAAATTTTGAAGATCAGCTTATTCAGGCCAATAATGATTACGCAGGTTTGAAAATAAAATGTGCAACTTTCGATGCTAAGCTTTATGCAGATGCACTTAAAGCAGGCGGAAAAGAATATGCAGATTTATGCAAACTGGCCTACAGACAAAGCATTGCAGCGCATAAAATTGTTTATGCGCCAAATGGAGATATCCTTTTCTTATCAAAAGAAAATTTCAGCAATGGTTCAATAAATACGGTTGATATCACTTATCCATCGGCGCCTCAATATTTAATTTATAGCCCTGAATTATTAAAGGGAATGATGAACGGAATTTTTTATTATTCTGAAAGTGGAAAATGGAAAAAACCTTTCGCCGCTCACGATTTAGGTACTTATCCGTTAGCAAACGGACAAACCTACGGCGAAGATATGCCTGTTGAGGAAGCTGGAAATATGGTTATTTTAACAGCAGCAATTACCAAGGCAGAGGGCAACACCAAGTACGCTGCAAAACATTGGGATGTACTGTCTATCTGGGCAAACTATTTATTAAAAGAGGGTTTTGATCCTGCCAATCAATTATGTACTGATGATTTTGCTGGTCACTTGGCTAGAAACTCCAATTTATCGGTTAAGGCTATTGTAGCTTTAGGCGGCTATGCACAAATGGCGCAACTTTTAGGTAAAACTGATGTAGCAACAAAATATAGAGATGCAGCAAAATTGATGGCCCAAAATTGGATGAAGTTAGCTGATGATGGTGACCACTATGCAATAACTTTTAACGATAAAAATACCTGGAGCCAAAAATATAACTTGGTGTGGGATAAATTATTACAGCTCGATCTTTTTCCCGCTGCGGTTTACAAAAAGGAAATCAACTTTTATTTAACAAAGCAAAAAGATTTCGGCTTGCCATTAGATAGCCGTAAAACTTATACTAAGTCTGATTGGATTATGTGGACCGCAACTTTGGCCGATAATAATGCTGACTTCGAAAAATTTGTTCATCCAGTTTATCGCTTTGCTACTGAAACGGAAAGTAAGGTTCCCTTAAGCGATTGGCACGAAACTACAAATGGTAAAATGACAGGATTCCAAGCGAGAAGTGTTGTTGGTGGTTATTACATCAAAATGCTTGCCGATAAATGGGGGATAAAATAAAAATCAGGCCTACTTACATCATCTACTTATGTGAGTAGGCATTGATTTTAAAGAAAATTGGATTGATGAATAGGTTACATCAACCAAGTTGAATAAACACAAACACACACAAATGAAAATTAAATTAATTGCATCCGTTCTATTTTGCCTTGCTGCCAAAGGGTTAGTGGCACAGCAAAAAGATTGGGTTAACTTCGTGAACACGCTGCAGGGAACCAATTCCAAGCACGAACTTACTCGGGGGAATACGTACCCAACAACCGCTTTACCTTTCGGTATGCATACTTGGACACCTCAAACAGGTAGAAATGGAGATGGCTGGAAATACCAATACTTTAAGGATAAAATTCGTGGATTTCAACAAGCGCACCAATGTAGCTCGTGGACAAGAGATTACGCTGTATTTTCGTTTATGCCAATGGTTGATGAATTGGTTGTTGATGAAAATAAACGAGAGACAAAATTTAGCCATAAAAATGAAATTGCAAAACCAAACTATTATAAAGTAAAGTTTGAGAACAATATTACCACAGAGATTTCGCCATCGGAGCGTGGTGCACATTTGCGTTTTACTTATCCAAAAGGTGAAAGAAGCTTTTTGGTTTTAGATGGATATACGCGTTTGAGTGGCGTACAAATTCATCCAAAAGAAAATAAAATTACAGGTTGGGTAAATAATGGCGAGGGTTTTAAAAGAGGTTGGAAGAGCTATTTTATAGTTCAGTTCGATCAGCCAATTAAATCTTATGGAACTTGGGAAAATAAAAGGAATACCGTTTCTGCCGATTCTACATCAGCCGAAGGTTTAGGAAAAGGGGCTTTCATTCAATTTGAGAATGGAGCTAAGGTTCAGGTTAAAACGGCTTCATCTTACATCAGTTTAGATCAGGCAGAACTCAATTTAAAAAGAGAATTGGGAGCTGATAAAACATTAGAAGATACAAAAGCCAAGGCTGCTGCGGTTTGGAATAAATCTTTAGGAAAAGTAGAAGTGGAAGGCGGCTCAAAAGCTGATATGGAAACTTTTTATTCGTGTTTTTTTAGGGCGAGTTTGTTTTCTAGAAAGTTCTATGAATTAAATGCTGAGGGAAAACCATACTATTTCAGTCCTTATGATGGTAAGGTTCACGATGGATATATGTTTACCGATACCGGTTTTTGGGATACTTTTCGTGCTCAATTCCCACTTAATTCGTTGGTTCAGCCAGAAATGCACGGTCGTTATATGCAGGCCATGCTCAATGCTTACGAGCAATGCGGTTGGTTGCCTTCCTGGTCGTTTCCAAGTGAAGCGGGCAGTATGATTGGTAACCATGCCATTTCTTTATTGGCAGATGCCTGGGCAAAAGGAATTAGAACTTTCGATCCTCAAAAAGCTTTAGATGCATACTATCACGAAGCCATGAACAAAGGTCCGTGGGGACCAGCAAATGGTAGAGATGGTGTTAAGGAATATAATGAATTGGGCTACGTTCCATATCCAAGATATAGAGAAGCCACCGCAAAAACCCTTGAATACGCTTATGATGACTATTGTGCTTACCAACTAGCTAAGATGGTTGGTAACAAACATTATATGGAGGTTTTTGAAAAACCGATGTATAACTACAAAAATGTTTACGATGCAGGTACCCGTTTTATGCGTGGAAAAGATGCACAAGGAAACTGGTCGTCAAAGTTCGATCCCACAGAATGGGGTGGACCTTTTACCGAAGGGAACGCTTGGCATTACCATTGGTCGGTATTTCAAGATACCAAAGGCCTCATTAATTTAATGGGTGGCGAAAATAATTTCACCGCAAAATTAGACTCTGTTTTTAGCGAGCCCAACAAAGTAAACGTGGGTACTTATGGCGGAATGATTCACGAAATGACGGAAATGGTAGTTGGGAATATGGGGCAATATGCACATGGCAACCAACCGATTCAACACATGGTTTATTTGTACAATTATGCCAACCAGCCTTGGAAATCTCAATTTCATGCTCGAGAGGTAATGAAGAAATTATACGATGCCACCGAAAATGGATATCCTGGAGATGAAGATCAAGGACAAACATCCT
Source organism: Pedobacter frigidisoli (assembly GCF_004331675.1). Taxonomy (GTDB): domain Bacteria; phylum Bacteroidota; class Bacteroidia; order Sphingobacteriales; family Sphingobacteriaceae; genus Pedobacter; species Pedobacter frigidisoli. The sequence goes on from NZ_SJSN01000007.1 coordinate 128,156, forward strand.
CATGGTATGTTTTAAGTGCACTAGGTTTTTACAGTGTAACTCCAGGCACAGGTGAATATGTGTTAGGCAGTCCTGTATTCAAAAAGACAACAATAAACTTAGAAAACGGTAAAAAATTCATTATTGATGCACCGGCGAACGATGCATCTCATGTTTATATTAAATCGGCAACGCTAAACGGAAAAATCTTCACGCAGAATTTTATAAATCACAGTGATTTACTTAAAGGTGGTGTATTAAAATTAGAGATGGATGTTAAACCTTCGTTAAAAAGAGGACTATTGGCCGAAGATAAACCGTTTTCGCTTAGTAAATAAATATTGAATTGCTACTTTTGGCCGATTCAAAACAGAATTAAAGGAATTGTTAACAGAAATAAAGATATAGAATGGAAAAGCCTGTTGCATTAGGTGTAGATATTGGTGGCTCACACATTACGGCCGCATTGGTAGATTTAGAATCAAGAACGTTGATAAAAGACTCTATCAAGCGTAGCCCTGTAAATTCGCAGGAGAATAAGGAAGTGATTTTGTCGGCATGGTGTGAAATCATTACGAAAGCTTTCAAGGATATTAAAAATGGCGCTCGAAATGTTGGGATTGCAATGCCAGGTCCATTTGATTATGTGGAGGGTATTTCCCTAATTAAGGATCAAGATAAATTTAAGTCACTTTATAAAATAAACATTAAGGAAGAGCTTTCAAAACGATTAGATATGCCGCCAGAGAATATTCATTTTATTAATGATGCGGCAGGTTTTTTACAGGGTGAGGTTTTTGCTGGTGCCGCTAAGGGAAATGCAAATGTACTGGGCTTAACTTTAGGAACAGGTTTGGGCTCATCTCTTTGCCTTAATTATAAAGCAATTGATGCCGATTTATGGAATTCTGAATTTTTGGATGGTATTGCTGAGGATTATCTTGCTTCGAGATGGTTTGTTAAACGTTACCTGCAATTAAGCGGTAAGGAATTAGATGGCGTTAAAGAGTTGGCGGAAATTGTTAACACTGACCAATTGGCGGTGAGGGTTTTTATGGAATTTGGATATAACCTTGCCCAATTTTTAATACCAATCATCAATAAGCACAAAATAGATACGTTAATTATTGGTGGAAATATTGCCCAATCGTTTCATGCATTTGCCCCAGAGCTTATTGCTACATTAAAAGGTAATGGAATTGATACAGATATTAAGATTTCAGAATTAAAGGAACATGCTGCATTAATTGGTGCTGCAAGCTGCTGCGATATGAGTTATCAAAGTACTGAAAAGGAATAAGACAAAAATGTTATAAAACTTTCCTAGCAATCACTAAATCGTTTTACATATTATAATTATTTTGCACTCGATAAAAAATCAACATGTTAAATAAACTTTTTAGTATAGCTTTAATATCCATAATTTCAATTGCTGCAACCGCTCAAGAAAAAAGGGATCAAGAATATTCATTAACCATTTTAGGCGATAATGATTTAAGCGGTAAAACTGCCGAAAAACTCAAATCGGCATTTAATAATACATATCCTTTTTTTGCGATGGCAGATGGCTATCGCACTAAAAGAAAGGTAACGCTTAATTTTACGGCCACTGCAACACCAACAATAGAAGCGAAGGCTGGAGAAATTTTAGTAAATGAGGAATGGATAAAATCTAAATCTGAGAGTAAGATCGAAAAAGAGTTAAAGAATGCCCTGTCAAAAAATTGGTCATCTTATTCTGTAGATAAACACAAGGGTTATAAGCTCACATTCATCAGCAAAGACCCCAATTTAAATGCTACTGTTAGGCAAAATTTAATTGATACTTATTTTAAGGTTTACCCTACTTTGGTAAAAACTTTTAATAATGCATCTACAAAGGATGTACTTTTCGTGGTGGATACAGCCTACAAGGCTGTTGCTGAAGCAAGTGGAAATCGCATCCTTTTCAGTGCAAATTATATGAAAGCACACCCAACTGATATTGATGTAGTAACACATGAAACCATGCATATTGTTCAGGGCTATGGTTATAGTGCTGGTCCGGTTTGGTTAACTGAAGGTATTGCCGATTATGTTCGTTATAAATACGGAGTGGATAACATAGGCTCTAAATGGAGTTTGCCAGATTATACCACAAAACAGAATTACACCAACAGCTACCGCATTACGGCTCGTTTCTTTGCTTGGTTAGAGAAAAATGTAAAGCCAGGTTTAATCTCAATTTTAGATACAGAATTAAGGGCGCACACTTACACCGAAAAGTCTTGGATGAATTTAACTGGAAAAACACTCGATGAACTTTGGGCAGACTATGGGAGAAGTCCGAAAATCGAATTAACTTATAGCGGTAAATAATATGAGAAGAATTATCCTATCTGGCATTGTAGCCACTATTGGTATTTTGCCTTTTTCTAACCTGAAAGCACAAGAAGTGATTAAAAGGAAAGGTTACAAACTTACTTTTGAAAATAATTTCGCCGAATTAGATCCAAAATTAAAGAAACGTTTAATTGAAACTTTTTTTGTGGTTTATCCAAAATTAGCAAAAGAATATAATCCAGCGACAGAGAAAAATGTAGTTTTTGCAGTAGATACCGCATATAAAGGAGTAGCGGGAACCAGCGATGGAAAGGTAACTTTCAGCTCTACATGGATGATTAGTCATCCGGAGGATATTGATGTGGTTACCCATGAAGTAATGCATATTGTTCAGGATTATGGAAGAAGTATTGGCCCTGGTTGGTTAACTGAAGGTATTGCAGATTATGCTCGTTATAAATTTGGTGTTGATAATGCAGGGGCAAATTGGACCTTACCCGATTTAAAACCAGAACATACTTATAAAAACAGTTATAGAATTACGGCAAGATTTTTTGCCTGGATGGAAAAGGTCAAACCTGGAACTATCAAAGCGGTAAACGAATCACTAAAAGATCATACTTATACCAAAGATATTTGGGCAAAATTAACAGGTAAGGATTTGGATGGCCTTTGGGCAGATTACATCGCTAATCCCGAAATTTAAACGAAAACACATAAACTGATATAAATAACAAATGAAAAAACTATTCATCGCCTTATTAAGTTTTGCGGCCACAACCAGTTTCGCACAAAATGTAGGCAAAATTACAGATCCTGTAGATTGGATAAACCCGTTAATGGGAACGCAATCCAAACCAGATTTATCCAACGGAAATACTTACCCAGCAATAGGTTTGCCTTGGGGAATGAATATGTGGTCGCCACAAACCGGAAAAAGTGGTGATGGATGGGCTTACGTTTATAGTGCAGATAAAATTCGTGGCTTTAAGCAAACTCACCAACCATCTCCTTGGATGAACGATTACGGATCATTTTCAATTATGCCGGTTACGGGTAAAATGGCTTTCAATGATGATGATCGTGCAAGTTGGTTCAGCCATAAGGCAGAGGTTTCTAAGCCATATTATTACAGCGTTTACTTAGCTGATGCTGATGTAACGACTGAAATTACACCAACAGAACGTGCTGCACAATTTAGATTTACTTTCCCTAAAACGGATAGTTCTTTCGTAGTGGTAGATGCTCAGAATAAGGGCTCATACATCAAGATTATTCCTGCGGAAAGAAAAATTATCGGCTATACTTCTAAATATGCCCGCGGACCGCTTCCTAAAAACTTTAAAAATTATTTTGTAATCTATTTTAACAAGGATTTCAAAATTGCTAAAACTTGGGATGATAAGAAACTAAACAACAAGGATTTAGAATTAACGGTTGATCATGCTGGTGCTGTTATTGGTTTCGCTACTCAAAAAGGCGAGCAGGTAACTGCGAAAGTGGCTTCGTCTTTCATCAGTTTCGAACAAGCTGATATCAATTTAAAAAGAGAATTGGCAAACGATGGTTTCGATGCTACAAAAGCAAAAGGTAGAGCTATTTGGAACAAAACATTAAGCAAAATTGCTGTAGAGGGTGGCACGATCGATCAAATGCGTACTTTCTATTCATGCATGTACCGTACCTTGTTTTTTCCAAATAAATTATATGAGGTTGATGCTCAAAATCAAATTGTTCACTGGAGTCCTTACACAGGTGAAGTTAAACCTGGATATATGTTTGCTGGAACAGGTTTTTGGGATACCTTTAGAGCTTTGTATCCTTTCTTAAACTTGGTTTATCCATCGATAAACAAAGAAATGCAACAAGGACTAATCAACGATTACAAAGAAGGTGGATGGTTGCCAGAGTGGAGTAGCCCAGGTTACGCAAACATTATGGTGGGTAATAACTCGGCTTCAGTAGTTTCTGATGCCTACATTAAAGGTATGCGTGGTTACGACATTGAAACTTTATGGCAAGCTTTAAAGCATGGCGCAAACAACGAAGGTCCGATGGAAGCTGTTGGTCGCGATGGTGTTAAATATTACAATGAGTTAGGTTATGTTCCTTTTGATGTGAAGAAAAATGAGAATGCCGCTAAAACATTAGAATATTCTTATGATGATTTCACCATTTACCAATTGGGGAGAGCTTTGGGTAAACCAGCTTCGGAGATTGATGTCTACAAGAAAAGAGCAATGAATTATAAAAATCTTTTCGATCCAGCTTCTGGCTTAATGCGTGGTAAAAATCAAGATGGAACTTTCCAAAGCCCTTTTAGTCCATTTAAATGGGGCGGTGCTTTTACCGAGGGAAATAGCTGGCACTACACTTGGTCTGTTTTTCAAGATGTTGATGGCTTGGCTAAAATGATGGGTGGTCATCAGAAATTCGTAACCAAATTGGATTCGGTTTTCTCTATGCCTCCAGTATTTGATGAAAGTGCTTATGGTGGCGTGATTCACGAAATTCGTGAGATGCAAATTGCAAACATGGGTCAATATGCGCATGGAAATCAGCCAATTCAACACATGATTTATTTGTACAACTATGGTGGTGCTCCTTATAAAACTCAATATTGGGTTAGAGAAACCATGAATAGAATGTACAAAGCAACTCCAGATGGTTATTGTGGAGATGAAGATAACGGTCAAACCTCAGCTTGGTATGTATTTTCAGCAATGGGCTTTTACCCAGTAACACCAGCTGTTGATCAATATGTTTTAGGTGCGCCTTTATTTAAAAAAGTTACTTTAACTTTAGAAAACGGCAAAACTGTTGTAATCAATGCACCAGCAAATAGCGATAATAATCGTTATGTACAGGCATTACAATTAAACGGAAAGCCTTATACAAAAAATTGGATTAGCCACAGTGGCTTGCAGAATGGTGCAGTGTTAAACTTCAACATGACTGCTACTCCAAATAAAACTAGAGGATCAAATCCTGCTGATTTCCCTTATTCGTTATCAACAGAAAAATAAAATACTTATCCATCGGATGAATTATTCGTCCGATGGATAAATTTAAAATATTTAACCTTAACTGGGTTAAAACTAACAAACCAAATATGAAAATGAACGTCTTAAAGGCGGGTTGCGTAAGCATTTTATGGCTTGGCGGAACCTTACTGGCTTATGGTCAGCGTCTAGATCTAAAAGATCTTTCTGCATTTAAAAATCCTGCAAATTCTTGGTCGATAGTTGGAAATGTTTTCGCTGATTTAAACTCGGAAAACACTTTAAAAACAACGAAAGGTGAGGGAATCCTTGTCAATACATCAACAGAAAAAAAAGCTGGATCCGATTTATATACTGTCAATGAATATGGAGATGTGTCGGTAGAGTTAGATTACCTAACGGCAAAGGGAACTAATTCTGGTATTTATCTTCAGGGTAATTATGAAATTCAAATTGATGATGCGTGGGGTTTAAAAACGGCTACATCATCTAATAATGGTGGTATTTATCAACGTTGGGATGATTCGAAACCCGAAGCTGATAAAGGTTTTGGTGGCGTAGCTCCTCGCCAAAATGCAAGTAAGGCACCAGGATTATGGCAACACATCAAAATCATTTTTCAAGCGCCAAAGTTTGATGGCGCTGGTAAAAAAACTGAAAATGCCAAAATTGTAAGCATTGAATTGAATGGAGTTACTATTCATGAAAATGTAGAATTGTTTGGTGCAACCAGAGGTGCAGCTGGTGCTGAAAAAGCAAAAGGTCCATTGCGTTTGCAAGGCGATCATGGTTCTGTGGCTTTCAAAAATATCGAAATTAAGGAGTTGTCTTCGATTCCCCAGAATAATCAAGGAAATGATGATGATCCGATTTATGTGGATGCAGCTAGCAATAATATGATTCGTAGCTTTGTAGATGTTGGTCGTGGTGTACGTTCTGTGCATGCCATTTCAGTTGGCGGACCAGAAAAAGTAGCGTTCAGCTATGATTTAGATAACGGAACATTATTGCAAGGCTGGCATGGTGGTTTTATCGATGCAACGCCCATGTGGCACGATCGTGGAAACGGAACTTCTCGCCCGCTCGGCAGTGTAACTCGTTTCACTAGAAAACCGGTTTTAGCAATCGCTAAGTTGGCAAGCGATCAAGATAAATGGATTGCAGATACTGCAGGCACAGGTTTCAAAACTAAGGGTTATGTGATGGATAAACAAGATCGCCCAGCGTTTAAGTATTTCGTCAATGGAACAAATGTTACTGATGCCATTACGGTTATGGAAAACGGACAAGGATTAACACGAGAAATTTCTGTAGATCAACCCTCAAAAGATCTTTACTTTTTATTGGCCTCTGCCTCGAATATTGAAGAGGTTTCGAAAGGATTATACTTGGTTGATGATAAATCTTACTATCTGCAACTTGCCGATGGATCTGCAAAACCGATTATTAGAGATGTTGACGGCAAGAAAGAAATTATTGTAGCAATTGGAAGTAAGTTAAATTATACCATTTTGTTTTAATTAGAATGACGATGAGAAATACATTTAAAACATTAGCAATACTGGCATTAAGTTTTAGCTTTTCTACAGTTTTTGCGCAAGAAACACCGAAAGAAGAAGATTTTTTCAGAATAAATAAAGTACGCATACCCGAAGGTCCAATCTTAGAGGTTGGTGGTTTAATCACTTTACCAAATGGAGATTTAGGCGTTTCTACACGTAGGGGCGAGGTTTATATTGTCGAAAATCCCACAAGCCAAAAGCCATACTGGCGTAGATTTGCCTATGGTTTACACGAAATTTTAGGTATTGCCTACAAAAACGGAGCGCTATACGTGGCGCAACGTGGCGAGCTAACTAAATTAATCGATAAAGATCAGGATGGTAAAGCTGATGTTTACGAAACCGTTTATGCGTGGCCTTTAAGTGGTCATTACCACGAATATAGCTTCGGACCAAAATTAATGCCAGATGGTACTTTTATGGTTACTGGTAATGTTGCCTTTGGCGATGAAGAATGGTGGCGAGCAGAAAGTCGCGTACCGATGCGTGGTTGGGCGATGAATATTACCGAAGATGGTAAAATGATGCCTTACGCGGCGGGTTTTAGGTCTCCTGCAGGAATTGGAACATTAGATGGTCAGTTCTATTATACAGAAAACCAAGGTGATTGGGTTGGTTCTGGAGGTTTATGGAAAGTAAATAAAGGTGATTTTATGGGCCATCCGGCTAGTTTAAGGTGGACCAATCTTCCAAACTCTCCTGTTAAATTGCAATCTGATTTTTTCTACTCTAAAATGGATGAACGTAGGATTAAAAATGAACAAGGAAGATACATCAAGCCAGAAAATAGAGTAAACGAAACTTTTAAAACCTTATTCGAAATGAAAAAGGTTTTCCCAGAATTGCGTTTGCCACTTGCTTGGTTGCCATACGGTATTTTAGGAATTTCATCTTCAGAACCTGTTAAAATTCCTGCCAATACATTTGGTCCGTTTGCCGGTCAAATTTTGGTTGGCGATCAGGGAATGAGTATCATTTCCAGAATTTTTATGGAAACCGTTAAAGGCGAAGAGCAAGGTGCTGCATTCTTATTTCGCAAAGGTTTTCGTTCTGGCGTTTTAAGATTAGAATGGGGAACTGATGGATCATTATTTGTAGGAGAAACCAACCGTGGTTGGGGATCTGCTGGTGATGCAAACGAGGGTTTAGAGCGATTGGTTTACAACAATAAAACACCTTTCGAAATGAAAGCAGTTAGGGCAATGCCTGATGGTTTTGAGGTTGAATTCACCATGCCCGTTGATCGTAAATCTGCAGAGGATTTAGCTTCCTATAATGCAGAAAGCTTCATTTATAAATATCATCCTGTTTATGGTTCGCCTCCAGTAAATACCGAAAAATTGAAAATTTCTGGGGTTAAGCTATCAGCTGATGGATTAAATGCCAGAATTATCGTTTCTAATCTTCGCCAATATTATATCCATACTTTAACATTGGATGGTGTAAGATCAAAAGATGGTTTTTATTCGCTGATTCATCCCGTAGCTTATTATACTTTGAATCAAATTCCTGATGGAGCGAAGCTGTCGATGAGTGAAGTGAGTACTAAAAACTCTGAAGCGGTTGCGGCAGCTCCTACAAAAAACACAGCAATTCCAAAAGTTGCTGCTGGTAAAATGCCAGAAGCTAAAGGAACGGCGACCGCTGCAAAAGCTGCAATAACAGCACCAGCGAAAGCACCAACCTTTAAAGAAGTAGAAGGCTTGTTAACTAAGAATACTTGTTTGGCTTGCCACAATACAACCAAAAAACAAATTGGCCCGGCTTTCGTAGAAATCGCAAAACGGAAATATTCTCAAGAGAAAATTTTTCAATTGATTCATAATCCACAGCCCCAAAACTGGCCAGGATATGCAACGGAAATGCCGCCAATGCCTCAAGTTACCAAAGCAGAAGCCTACAAAATTGCCTTATGGATAAACTCATTAAATAAATAGAAGTTCAGTTTAGTTGTTTAAACGGTTGGCGGAAACGCCGACCGTTTTATTTTAAAATTTGTAGAAAGAAAAGATGAAGCGTACCCTATTGTTAGTAAGTATATTCTTATTAACCTGCTTTGCAGTGAATGCACAGCAAATATCCGGAACTGTAAAAGACTCTAAAAGTGAGGCAGTAGCCAATGTTACCGTTCAAGCGTTAAATACTAATTTAAGCACAACTACAGATGCCAATGGTAACTTCGAATTGAAGAATACCACTGCAGGAAAACTAACCTTAAAATTCAGTGCGATTGGTTTTGCTACAGCTGTGAAAGTTGTCGAGGCTAATCAAACACTGAATATTGTATTAACAGAGAGTAATTCAAAATTAGATGAAGTAACGGTTTCAGCGCAAAAGACGGAAGAAAATGTTCAGAATATTCCTGCGAGTATCAGCACTTTTTCAGCTTCTAAGATTGTAGATTACCGCATTCAGAATACCAGAGATTTGGCAACCATTGTTCCTAACCTTTACAGCAGCAACCCTGGAGATGGTAGAAATGTAACTTCCATACGTGGAATTGGAACTACTTCTTACGACCCTGCGATTGCAACTTACATTGATGGTGTGAATCAATTCGGTTTGGATAGTTATATTTCATCGTTATTTGATGTAGAACGAATTGAGGTTTTACGTGGACCGCAGGGAACTTTATATGGCAGAAATGCAATGGGTGGCGTGATCAATATCATTACAAAACAGCCAACAAATGTAACGAGCGGTTTTGCTGGCGTAGATATTGGCAATTACGGTCAGCAGCGATACAGCATTGGCATTCGAACTCCTTTAATTAAGGATAAATTATTTTTTGGTGCCGCTGGTATGTACAACAAGCAAAATGGTTTTTATACTAATGAGTTTAACAATACCAAGTTCGATAAACTTCATGGGTTTTTAGGGAACTATTATTTGAAGTTTCTGGCTTCATCGAAATTTGATTTAACCTTAAATGTAAAACATAACGAAAATAGAAATAACGGAACCTTTCCATTAGCAAGTTCGATTGAAGAAGCTTTGGCAAACCCCTTTAAGTTGAATCAAAATTCTACAACTGAAATGGTCGATAATTTGTTTAACGTTTCGTTATCGGCAAACTATTCGGGTGATGATTTCAACTTCAACTCTCAAACCGCTTATCAATCTAACTATCGATATTACAAACAACCCATTGATGGTGATTTTTCTCCGGCTGATATCATTTCTATCGTAAATGATTATGGTAAGGATTACAATAAAGTGCAGGTTTACACTCAAGAATTTAAGTTCAGCTCGCCAGCTTCCAACCAATCGAAATTTAAATGGGTAGCAGGGCTTTATGGTTTTTATCAAACAAATCCTGTAAAGCAAGGATCTTATTTTGGAGCTGATGGCGCATTTTACGGAGCTGAACCTTACACTACAGCAGTAAACATCAATTCTGGTAAAGGTTTAGGTTTGGCAGCATTCGCTCAGCTTTCTTATCAGGTTACAGAAAAGATAACAGCAATTGCAGGCTTGAGATACGATTACGAACACAAAAAATTATTGGCGTCAGGTGAATACTTAATTCCAGGGTACGATCCAATTGTTACGCAAGGCGATACCTCAGCTCGAGCAAATTTCAATGCCATTTCTCCGAAGTTTAGTCTCGCTTATGCTGTTGCTGAAAACAACAACATTTATGCAAGTTACACAAGAGGTTACAGAGCAGGTGGAATTACGCAATTGGCTTCTGACCCTACAGCAAAACCATTGGATGCTTACAAACCTGAATATAGCAATAACATCGAAATTGGTTCGAAAAACACATTTTTCGATCAACGTTTAAGTTTAAATGTTGCCGCTTTTTATATTTCGGTAACTGATGCACAAATCCCCGTTTTAATTTTGCCAGATGCTTTAACAACTACGCGAAATGCAGGAAAATTAACGAGCAAGGGTATTGATTTGGAGCTTTCTGCTAGACCAATAAGAGGATTAAATGTGGATTATAACTTCGGATATACTGATGCCAAATACAAATCATTAAACTTATTTAAAGATGGTGAAATGGTGAATTTAGCTGGAAACAGACAAATTTATACGCCAGAAATCACTTCGATGTTTGCCTTGCAATATGGTTATGAAATTAACAAGGCAGCTAAATTAAATGTTATTGCTAGAGGAGAATGGTTATTTACAGGAAATCAGTTTTACGATTTAAGCAACCAAGTTCAGCAAAAGGGGTACAATATCTATAATGCCAAAATTGGTTTTTCAGCTAAAAACTTCGACTTGTTTTTCTGGGGACGAAACCTTGCCAACAAAACTTATGTAGATTATGCTTACGATTTTGGTGCAGCACACTTGGGTAATCCAAAAACTTATGGGGTAAGCTTGACTGGGAGATTTTAATAGCAAAATGCGTTTAAAATAAATGCTAAAAAGAAATGGGGATTCCACAATTTGCAGAATCCCCATCATCTAAATTAACGCTCTCATATACATAAACGCTGTAAAATGAATTTATTGCATGAGCAGTAAATTTTTTTTTGCTTTTTTTGTGCAGGTGTTGGTTGCATCTTACAACTTACGAAGTTTCAAAGGGCAGGAGCGTAGGAGAACTTCGTAAGTCTAATTAGTTCTAACCTCAGTCTTTGTTTCTTTCTCAATAAGTAAACTATATTTTCTTATTTTTACTTTATGGCCACGATAGATAAAACCCAACAAGATGCTGAAAAACTAGCTGCCGCTTTGGCTGCAGTAAAACATGTAAAAGATGGAGATGTTGTTGGTTTGGGAACAGGTTCTACCGCAACCTTAGCCATACAAGAATTAGGCAAAATGGTAAGAGCAGGCTTAAAAATTACAGCGGCTGCAAGTTCCATCAGAACAGAAGTTTTAGCAAAATCCTTCGGAATCGAAATACTTGATCTGGGAAGCTTAAGTGTAATCGATATCAGCATAGATGGTGCAGATGAATTTACCGAATCTCTTGATTTAATAAAAGGTGGTGGAGGAGCATTGTTTAGGGAAAAAATCATTGCCACACTGAGTAAGAATGCTATCATTGTTACTGATGCCTCAAAAAAGGTAAAAAAGCTTGGAGCTTTTACAGTCCCGGTAGAGGTTATTCCACTAGCTTACCAATATGTTTTCGATCAGGTTGCAAAGCTTGGAGGTAAAGGAATTCTGAGACAAGCCGACCATAAAACTTTCATCACAGATAATGGGAACTACATTATCGATGCAGATTTCGGCTTAATTGATGATCCTGCAAAATTGAATATATCGCTGAATCAAATTAATGGTGTTTTAACCAATGGCTTGTTCATAGGCTTAACCTCTAAAGTAATCATGAGTGATGGAACGGATATCGTTATTTTTGAATAATATTTGCGTTAGTTTTTTGAGATTGCTAGCGTTAACAATGGAAGCGGCATCCTTTTTGGCTTTTTCTGCCAAAAAGATACAGCGGACAGCGTGTTAAAACGCCCTAATAACAATTATGCGGTTTTTTTTCAGATGCATGTTCATGAAATTCTCACCGACTTTTTTATCTTTCACATATCCTCAAAATATTTTTACCGATGGTTTTATTTCACTCACCGATATATTAAAGTTATTGGAGGAAAACCCATTCCACAGCGTTAGTTTTCGTGATACATTTGAATATAAAAACAAAGGTCATGGAAAATTTAATCAAAAAAAATCAAGCAGATAAACAATTAGGTTTAGGGATTTTGATTGTTGTAATCGGTTCTGTATTCTTACTCAGAAATTCGGGAATTGATATCCCGCATTGGGTATTGAGCTGGCATACGATTATGTTGGGTGCAGGTTTGTGGATTGGTTATCGCAAAAATTTTCAAGGCAGCGGCTGGTTAGCCTTAACTATAATTGGTGCGATATTCACCATGAAAGATATCTCAGTTTTTCACTTTGAATTGTCTAGAATCACTACAGCATTGGCTTTAATCGCAATAGGTTTATACGTGATTTTGAAACCAAAAGGAATCAAAAACTTCGAAAATTATCATCAAGAGAAAACAGCCGATTTTTCAGATCTGAACAAATAAAATTCACCACTCCATCATATATCAAAAAGGGACATTTTTAAATTTGTCCCTTTTTTCTGTGAAAAAATCTGTAAAAAAGAAACGGGGATTCCACCTATTAGGCAGTATCCCCGTCATCTAAATTAACGCTCTCACATACATAAACGCTGAGATATGAAAATATTGTATTCCTAATCAGTTTTTTTAAAAAAAAATATTTGAGGAGCTTTCATTTGTATCAATAACTCCTCAACTCGATGCTTAAAACGATGTTATTTCTAATGATGCAATAATTAGATAAAGTGAAATGTTAAAAATAGTTAAAACAAAATAAGCATTTAGTTTAAAGCGATTTGAGCGCCAAATATTATTAACTTTGGTACATTGCAAACAACCAAACCCTATACATGAAGAAGAGTATATTATTCGTAATCGCTTTACTATTCGCAACATCGGCATTTTCTCAAAATGTTATCCAGCTATTTAACGGAGCGAACGATTTTTTTAAACTGCTACAAGAAGAAAAATTTACCGATGCTCATGCGTTTTTTGATGATACCTTAAAAACAAAACTCACTGAGGATAACTTAAAAAAACTTTGGACTGATCTTGGAAGCAAATACGGAAAGGCTGAGTCTTTTGATGCGATTCAAAGCAAGGCTCAAGGTGATTTTTTTGCCGTAACCGTAGAAGGTAAGTTTGCTAATGGCGATCAAAATTTTATTTTAGGATTTAACAAAGCGCAAAAAATTGTTGGTATTTTCTTAGGATCAGCGAAAGTTGCATCAGCTTATTTAAAACCTGCTTATGCTGATACGAATTTATATCGTGAAAAGGCAATCTACATTGGCGAGGCGAAAAGACAATTGGCCGCAATTGTAACCACTCCTAAAAATATTAAAAATTTCCCAATGGTTGTATTTGTACATGGCTCTGGTCCTGGCGATATGGATGAAACTGTTGGCGCAAATAAACCCTTTAAGGATTTGGCTACAGGTTTAGCATCAAAAGGAATAGGATCTATTCGATATGTAAAGCGAACGTTGGTTTACCCGAATGAGTTTACAACACAATTTACAGTTAAAGAAGAAGTTTTAAATGACGCAGCTTCGGCAATTGCAATGGCAAAGACCGTAGTTGGTGCCGATCCGAAAAGTATTTATGTTTTCGGGCATAGTTTAGGCGGAATGTTAGCTCCAAAAATTGCAAGCACCGCTCCAGAATTAGCGGGAATTGTTTTGGCTGCCGCTCCAGCCAGAAAATTGACGGATATTATCATTGATCAAAATAAATACATGTTCGATTTATCGAAAGATACCACAGAAGCCAACAAGAAACAATTGGCAAATGCGGTAATCGAAATAAATAAAAGTAGAATTTCTCAGCTGGGTACTACTATAAAGCCAGATTCGGTTATACTAGGTTTGCCAGCAAAATATTGGGCTGATTTAAATTCCTACAATCAAGTAAATGTGGCAAAAGGCTTAACTAAGCAAAAAATTTACATTCTTCAAGGTGGGAATGATTTTCAGGTTAGTAAAACTGATTTCGATTTATGGAATACTGCCTTAGGAAAAAAGAAAAATGTTACCCTTAAATTTTATCCAGAATTGAATCATTTATTAAGTACTCAAATAGAAAAGGGTACGATGGCACAATACCAAATTCCGGTAAATGTTTCGGATGTCTTGGTAAATGATCTGTCACTTTGGATTAAGGGGAAATAGTCATTCCAACTAAGTTATTTCACAAAACCTCGACCAAACTCGAGGTTTTTTGTTTGCTTTTTATTTTAACCGAATGCCTTGATATTTCATATCTTTAAAGAACGAACTAGATTAAATGATAAACCTATTTTCAGAGGAAGAGAGATTCAATTCTTTGGTTGAAGCATCACCAATGCCAACAGCCATTTACACAGGAGTGAATATGATTATTACCAACGCAAATCAAGAAATGCTGGATTTGTGGGGGAAAGATAGCTCGGTTATCGGTAAGCCCTTAATTGAAGCCATTCCTGAATTAAGCGGGCAATCATTTTTTGATATCCTAAGTTCCGTTTATACTACAGGCGAAACCTATCATGCAAAAGAATCAGAGGCAAGTTTGATAGTTGATGGTAAGTTGCAAACTTTCTATTTTACATACACTTACAAACCTTTAAAAGATAACGAAGGCAAAACCATTGCGATAATCAATACCGCTGCTCATTTAACAGAATTAGTAAAAGCCCGTAAACAAATTACTGAGACTAAAGAACGTTTATCTTTTGCCCTTTTGTCTGCCGAAATTGGAACTTGGGATCTTGATCCTATTAATAACCATGTGAATTGGGATGCCAAATGCCGTGAGCTTTTTGGATTTTCTTCAGCTGGCGAGGTAGAATATAAAGATGTTCTAAGTTGTATTCATCATGATGATGAAAAGATGGTAAATGAGGCTGTTCTAAATGCAATTAACCCGAAAACCGAAGGGCAATATGATATAAAATATAGAACTATAAGTCAGAACGATCAATTAGTTAGATGGGTGCATTGCAAGGGCAAAGCTTACTTTAATGTTGATCAAATTGCTTATCGCTTTGCAGGGATTGCGCAAGACATAACTTCGGAGGTTACAGCCCGAAGGCGTGAGCAACAACTTTTAAGCCTTGTTAATAATAATGCCGACCACATGACGGTTGCTGATATGAGTGGAAACCTCATTTATATGAACAAAGCGTCGAGGTTGTTACTTGGTGTAGATTTAGATGCTGATGTTACCCAGTTAAGTGCTCGCGATTTTTATACGCCTGAAGAATTGGATCGCGTTCAAAATCATATTATCAAAGAAATTGATGTGGTTGAAGGCTGGAAAGGACATATCAGCTTAATTAACCGTAAAACCAAGGATGCGATACCATGCATGGTTAGTTATCTATTAATTAAGGATCCTGTTACTGGTGAAATTATTGGTAGAGGTGCAACAGCGAGAGATTTGAGGCCAGAAATTAGGGCGAAAGCGGAGCTTCAAAAGCTAGCTGCAATTGTAGATAGTAGTGAGGATTTCTGTAACTATTGCGACATTTATGGCAATACCCTTTATATTAATCCATCAGGAATTGAGTTGATTGGTATTAATGCTGACCAAATCTTATCCAGCAATTTGTTCGATTATCACAGTAATTTATCCAACGATAAAATCAAAAATGAGATTTTTCCCGTTCTGTTTAAAGAAGGGAAGTGGTCTGGAGAACTGGAGCTTACTCATCAGCTAACAAATGAAATTATCCCGATTCATAAACAGCTGTACATGATTCGGGAGGAAATTACCAACATCCCCGTAGCCATTGCTGGAATTGCCAGAGATTTGCGACCGGAGCTAAACATCAGGGAAACGCTTGCCAATAAAAATGCTGCACTACAAAATGTTGTTGATGAATTGGAGTTTTTGGCTGATGCCGTTCCACCGGTGGTTTGGTCGAGCAAAACTGATGGTAATTTAGATTATATCAATAGGCGTTGGTTCGATCAAACAGGTAAATCTGATGAGGAAACCTTGGGTGCTCGATGGGCAGAAAATCTTCACCCAGAAGACTTGCCGGGTGCTTTAGTTGCTTGGAAACATTCTTTAGAAACTGGTGATCCTTACGAGACTGAATTTAGGTGTTTAGATAAATATGGCGAATTTCGTTGGTATTTAGTAAGGGCAATGCCTTTGCGAGATACCAATGGCAACATTGTTAAGTGGTACGGAACCAATACCGATGTACATCATCAAAAAGAACTCGAAAAACAGAAAGATAACTTTTTAGGTATAGCCAGTCATGAACTGAAAACACCTGTAACCAGCCTTAAAGCTTACGCCCAAGTATTAGAATCGATGTTTAAAAGATCGGGTGATTTTAAAAACGCCGATCTTTTAGGTAAGATGAATAAGCAAGTAGATCGGTTAACGAATTTGATCAGCGATTTGCTCGATGTTACTAAAATAAATTCTGGTCGTTTGCAATTTAATAATAGCAAATTCGATTTTAATGAAATGTTAGAGGAAGTTATTGAGGATGTTCAACGCACTTCATTTAAGCATATCATTCTCACCGAACTCGACTTTAAAAAGGATATTGTTGGGGATAGAGATCGAATTTGCCAAGTGGTTACCAATTTATTAACAAATGCAGTTAAATATTCCCCAGATGCTAATGAAGTTGTTATCTATACTCAAGATCATGGTAATTTCGTTCAGGTTTGCGTACAGGATTACGGTATTGGAATTAGCCCCGAGCTTAAAGATCATGTATTTGAACAATTTTACCGTGTAAGTGGAAACAGAGAGCATACTTTTCCTGGTTTGGGTTTAGGTTTATACATCTCCTCAGAAATTGTAAAACGACTGGGCGGCAAAATTTGGGTAAATTCTGTTGAGGGCAAGGGCTCTACTTTTTGTTTTTCGATTCCAGTTATCGAACATTAAAATTAAAACCTAATCAACTAAAAATGAGGACTTCGATAAACTGTGGTTGTTAAATAACAAACAATTCAAAAAATAAGGGGTTTAGATTTAAGAAACAATCTAATCAACCTTATTTATGGCAAAGGAAAAAATCACACTAAAAGGAATTTGGGGTGTTTTAAAAGCATCTTTTACAGGTTTTACCGATCATAAGGTTACAAAACTTAGTGGTTCTCTTGCCTATTACACTGTATTTTCAATGGCACCTTTATTGGTGGTAATTATTTCACTTTGTGGGATATTTTTAGGGAGAGAAATTGCAGAAGGACAGGTTTACGCTCAGCTGGAGAGCTTTTTAGGTAGAGAATCTGCCGTTTCATTACAAGAACTTATTAAAAATGCTTATCTCGATGGTAAAAGTACAGTTGCATTAATCATCGGAATAGTAACGCTCTTAATTGGAGCAACAACTATTTTTGGCGATATACAGGATTCTATCAATACCATTTGGGGACTAAAGCCTAAACCTAAAAGAGGATGGGTGAAAATGCTCCAGAATCGTTTCTTATCTTTTTCGGTAATTGTTAGCTTGGGCTTTGTGTTGCTGGTTTCATTAGCGATAACTTCTGTTTTGGATATTTTTAGCAAGAGTTTGCAATCAAGATTTGCTGAGGTTTCTGTCGTGGTTTTTTATATCATTAACCAGATTGTAACTCTGGGCGTAATTACACTGATATTCGGTGTAATATTTAAGGTTTTACCTGATGCAATCATCAAATGGAAAGATGTTTTAGCAGGTGCTGTAGTAACGGCGATTTTATTTATGATTGGTAAATTCGCCATATCCATGTATATCGGACAAAGTGATGTTGGAGGAACTTACGGCGCTACAGGATCGCTAATTGTAATATTACTTTGGACCTATTACTCTTCCATTATACTTTATTTCGGAGCAGAATTTACCAAAGCTTATGCAGTAGCTTATGGATCAGAAATTTATCCATCACATTATGCTGTGATTACCAAAGAAGTAGAGGTAGAAACTGGTGCGAATTCCATTCAAGATAATCATCCTGAAATAAAAGAGCAGATAAAAGAAGAAGAGAAAAAGTAATTTATTCGCCCCAAGCGGTGATAATCAATCTGCGTTGGCCGCCACGGTTACGATGTTCACAAAGATAAATACCTTGCCAAGTTCCAAGTGCTAATCTTCCATTTCGAATAGGAATAGTTATCGAACTGCCTAAGATTGCTGCTTTTAAATGGGCTGGCATATCATCTGATCCCTCATAATCATGTTCATAATTGGGATCATTTTCTTTTACCGTTTTGTTAAAGAACATTTCAAAATCAACCCGAACGGTAGGATCAGCATTTTCGTTTATCGTTAAAGAAGCAGAAGTATGTTGAATAAATACTTGGCAGATTCCTGTGTCGAGTTCATCAATTTGGGGAATGGCATCTTCTATTTCATCAGTAATAATATGAAAGCCTCGTCTTCTTTCTCTAAGCGTTAATGCTTGCTGAAATATTTTCATATTCTTATTGAATTAATTTTCGATGATTTGGATAAGGTCTTTTTCGCTTGCCAAAATGTTTATCTTCATTAAATCAAGGATTGAGACCGGGTCAGTTTGAATTGCGCAGACAGTGTCTGCTGAATTGGGTTAGTCGATTTCCGAGAAATGGTTTTGGGAATTTCATCATTTTTGAATTCGTCAGCCACTGTCTGACTTTTTTCCAATTGCGCAGACACTGTCTGCGTAATTGAATAAGTGAGATAAAATTGGCGAATTTGCTCTAAATTCCTAAAGGAGAAGCCCTTGCCGAATTCTGATATTAGTTTTTCTGAAAGTTCCTTTAATACCCGCTTGCCATACTCAGCTTTTTCTTCTCCTTTTTGCTCTTCTTCTACAATCATTTTACCAACCTCGAAGTAAGCCATGGCCATTGTATTATTAATGGTTTGAGCAACATTTTGCCTTGCTTCGTTAAGCAATTGAATAACCTTGCTATATAATTGCTGGTTGGTAACATCCATTTTTTAACGTGATATATCTTTAGCGGACAAATTACTTATGATGAAATTAGAAATATTTTTAAGTATTAGCTTTAATCAAGCTTTAAATTTTACTTCAAAAACTCTACATTCCAAATTTTTTCTGCCTTTCTGCCAATGAGCCAAAATGATGCGGCTAATACAGAGAAGAAAAGTGCCTTGTGCCAACTATCCCAAAAATACTCGAAATAACGGGTGTAGAGATTGATGAATAGGAAAGTAATTCCGAACTCTCGGGCAATATCATCGTGGTATTTAAGTCCGTATAAGGTGCTGACTAAACAAATTGCAGCAGAGATTAGTGCCCAATAAAATAAACTTAATTGCCTCACATTATACCATTCCTCTAAGCTTGCAAAATTCCCGAAAACGGATAAAGCCCATAAGGAAATGAACAAATATACCATTCCGGAGATATAGGTAACCTGAAAGAAATGTTGTGTTTTGGGTATGGCTTTCATGATAAACGATGCAGCCGTGAGTGCTGCACCAAATACTACGAAACGTAAAGGATAATTCATTCCAAGGAAATAATAATTCCAACGGCTTAAATAACCTGTTTCTGTACCAAACCAAGCGCCTAAAGAAATTAGTGCGAAAATCCAGATCAATCTAGATTTAAAAACATAGCCTAAAGCGCCATAAATAAAAACCGAAATAAGAATTAAGATTGAAAAATTACCAGAACCGTTGTCAATCGATTTTCCAAAATAAGCAACCGCATTGGCAGTTAAAAGAATTGCAGAGAAAACGATAGCCTCATTACTGAACTTTAAATGCGCCAATTTCTTCTTCCTACGGAAACCCAAAATATAAAGCCAACCGGCCAAGCCACCAGAAACAATTGCAATAACAATATTTGGTGTGTTATAAACGCGTTTTAAGTAATTAAGGATGGAGTTATCTATCAACAAAGAACCTAAAGCGATAAAGCCACAGGCTAAAGCTACCCAGAATGCATATTGAGCTAAACGTAGCCAATCGAAGTTTTTTGCCTCATAACTCTTGCGGAGTTTATTGCTTGTTTCTTCATTAATTAGGCCGTCGGTTTGCCACTGCTCAATCATATCATCAAGAAACTCACTTTTTTCTCTGTCAACTTTCATAAATCACGTTATACACGAAGATATAAAAATAAGTCCGGAGTCTTTAGTTGGTAGTAACGAGTTTTGATTATGGTAAACATATACCTAAACATTGGCACCTAGTCTCAAGGCGCTCGACTTCAGACCCCTGACTTTCGGACTGTTATATCACCTCTTTAATCTTTTTATTATTGCCTACAATCCAAATTACATCACCGTTATCAAAAACAAAATCAGACGATGGATTTAAGATCCGCTCCTCTCCACGCTCAATACCAACAATTAAGGCCTGCGCTTTTTCTCTTATTCCTGCGTTTCTAATGCTCAAACCATATACAGGAGATTCTATGTGTACAACTACTTTTTGTAAAGTCATTTCCTTATCTGGAAAGCTTTTTTCGTATTCGGTTTCAGGTAAATCAACCTCAAGAACGGTCTTAACTGCTGCAAGTTGATCATCAGCACCAATTAGAAGAAGTTTGTCGTTAGGGTAAAGTCTTTCGTCTCTTCCGGGAGTAGGAATATTGGTTCTTCCCCTTTCAATCATTGCGATGTTCACTCCATATTTTTCACGAATCATTAAGCTGGCTAACGTTTGCCCTACAACTTCCGATTCTGGAGAAACAGTTAGTTCAGCTAAATGCGTATCCCAAGGTAAAATATCTGGCTTTTGATTTTCTCTGGCATTCAGGTTAAGCATAAATCGTTTCTCCAATTTATCATAAAATGATTGGAGCTTTCTGGCAAAAATAATCATTCCTAAAATGATTAATCCCAAGGCAATTCCAGCAGCAACCCAGGTATCGAAAAATTCATACATTAAAAATCCAACGAAGAAAATACCTAATGCAATTCTAAAAACCTCAATGGCAATTAACGGGCCACGTGTATATTTTTTATTTAGCCACAGGTGAGAATAGGCTGTTTTCTGTATCCTACGGATGGATAATGCCCATAAAAATGGAGACATTAAAATAAAGGAAACCACAACACTAATAATAATTGAGGTTAAACTATTGGCAATATTTTTAACAATAAACGGTTGAACATATCGGTAGGCCAAAAAGATGATGGCAATAATAATAACCGAGTGGACGATGGTATTAAAAATGTAAGAACGTAATAATTTCCGCCAATCGCTTAAGGTTGTAATCCCTTCCGTACTCGAGCTGTATCGCTCAATACCATCTTGCCATTTTTGAGGTAGAACACGTTTTAAATATTGATAAAATGGATCAGATAATTTTATCAGGTATGGCGTTGTAAATGTTGTAATGGCTGCCGCAGCTACTGCAATGGGATAAAGAAAATCGCTGGTTACCTTTAACGTTAAACCCAAAGAGGCGATAATAAATGAAAACTCACCAATTTGGGCCAAACTCATTCCCGATTGAACTGATGTTTTAAGCGGCTGACCTGATAATAAAGCGCCCAAAATGGTAAATAAAATCTTTCCAAAGATGATTACAAAGGTAGCCACCAAGATTGGAACAGCGTATTTCACAAGCATGGAAGGATCGATAAGCATCCCGACAGAAACAAAGAAAACCGCAGCAAACAAATCTTTTACTGATTTGGTTAAATGTTCTATTCGCTCCGCTTGAGTAGTTTCTGCCAAAATTGAGCCCATGATAAATGCGCCAAGGGCAGGGGAGAAGCCAACTTTATCTGCCAATAAAACCATTACTAAACATAAGGCTAATGATACCACAAGCATGGTTTCATCATTCATCAATTTTTTTGTTGCCTTTAAAAAAGTTGGAATTAAAAATATGCCGCCTAGAAACCATAAAACCAAGAAAAAGGCCAATTTAAGGATGGAGAAAAGCATTTCCGTTCCGGCAGATTGTTGACTTACGGCTAGTGTAGAAAATAAAACAAGTAAGAGAATAGCAAGTAAATCTTCTACAATTAAAACCCCAAAAACAAGGCCTGCAAATTTTTTGTGTTTTAAGCCAAGTTCCTCAAATGCCTTTATGGTAATCATGGTGGAGGATATGGATAAAATTCCACCGAGAAATAAGCTATCCATGTTCGACCAGCCCATTGCTTGTCCAACCAGATAGCCTACAAGGATGATGAACAGCACTTTTACGATGGCCGTAATGGAGGCGGAACCGCCAACCTTAACCAGTTTTTTAAAACTAAACTCTAATCCTAAACTAAATAAAAGGAAGATTACACCAATTTCTCCCCAAATATTGATGCTCTTAGTATCGGTAACGGATGGGAAAAAACTGAGGTGGGAGCCAACCAATAAGCCAGCTAAAATATAGCCTAAAACCAAAGGCTGTTTAATTCTTTTAAATATAAGCGTGGTTATTCCTGCTGCTGCAAGAATTAATCCTAAATCGGCAATTAAATCGGGTAAATGCATTTGATAATTAAATCGATAATGATGTAAAATATAAAAACAAGCATAGTTTTATGCATTGTTTACGTTTCTTGAAAATCCGCATCGCTGCGGTTGAGTTAGAAAATACTTACCAAAAAAAGTGTTTTGGATAGCGTATTTTAAATAAACACCAATAATTATATTTTAATCGTTTGATTATTGCATTGGTACTGACTAAATTATTTTTTGAAAAAAGAAATATGAAGAATATAAGTGCGATAAAAGCATTACAAACTGTTTTTACAATAGTATTGTTAATGAAATCTTTCTGCAAGCGCTCATTATCTTGATTTAGATTGGTGTTTAATTTCAAGCGATCTTTACCAGAAACAAAACTAATTTTTGGGATTTTGCTTTGTACATCAATTCTTTTTTCTTGCGCTGCAAAACCCGCAAAATTTAAAGAAAATATAAAGAATATGATGATGTAAAAAAGCCTCATTGCCGCTAATATAACGAAAATGAGGCTATTTTGAAAGATAAAAATGGACTATTATTGCTGTTTTAGAGATTCAAAATAAATTAGCGTAGCTTCTTTGTCTTTTTGGAGTTGAACGGTTAAGGCTTCTAGTCCAGTGAATTTTACATCGTGGCGCAAGAATTTTAAGAAATTCATTTTAATATCCTGGCCGTAAATTTCTTGGTTAAAATCGAATATGTTTACTTCGATATTTCTAGTCATACCATTTATAGTTGGCCTTTGCCCAATATATGCCATTCCTTGGAAAGTCTTAATCGATTCGTGGCAATTCATCTCTACCGTTACCGCATAAATTCCATCGCCTGGAATGAGTTTGTAGGTTTCCTCTACAAAGATATTGGCCGTTGGAAAACCAATCGTTCTTCCAATTTTATCTCCTTTGATAACCCTGCCAAAAATAGAAAATGGATAACCCAAATAATCTGCAGCCAAACTAACATCGCCCGCTAAAAGCGCTTGCCGTATTTTGGTAGAACTCACCGCCACATCATGAATATCCTGTTCCATAATTTCTTCTACTGAAAAGCCGAAATGTAAACCTGCTGTTTTAAGATCGGATAAATTTCCTGAACGATTTTTACCAAAGCGATGATCGTAACCGATAATGATGTGTTTGGTGCCAATATTATCAACTAATGTATTCTTGATATAATCTTCGGGAAGTTGATTGGAAAAATCTCTGGTAAAAGGTGTAATAATTAAATGATCTACACCAAGGCTTTTTAGAATATCTGCTTTTTCGTTTATAGTATTGATCATTTTTAAATTCTGGTTCTCGGGATCAATAATCATTCTTGGATGTGGAAAGAAAGTCAGGATTACGCTTTCGCCACCATCTGCCTTTGCCTTTTCTACCAATTGCCTTATAATTTTTTGGTGGCCAAAATGTACACCATCAAAAGTGCCTATGGTTACAATGGCATTATCTAGTTTTTTAAAATCGGAAAGGTTATTGTATATTTTCAATTTACGCTTTATTTATAGAATTGGGTTTTTGCATGAGGGATGGAAGCGGTATACTTTTTTGTTATTCTTTCGTTAAACCTAAGATGGCATTAACAAAAAAGATTTAGCGTACAGCCCGACCCCTTGCGTAGCTTGGGGGCATGCCCTAATTCCTTTAATTACTTTAGTGTAAGGCATGGCGCTTAACTACGCCACCTTTTAAATCGGCAATTTGTTGTTGTATTACGAATGCATCGGGGTCGATTTGCCTAATTGCTGCTTGCAATTTGCTCATCTCCAACTTGGTAACCACAGTAAAAACGATATCGATATCTTTTTGTTCACCATAGCCACCCTCACCTTTGTATATCGTTACACCACGTTTCATATCTCCAATAATGAATCCCTTTATGGCTTCTTGATGCTCGGAAATGATGGTTACCCCTGTATATTGTTCGATTCCGTTTACAATAAAATCTATTGTGCTAGATGCTGAAAGATAGGTTAAGATTGCATATAAGGCTGTTTCTATGTTTAAGAAATAAGCTGCAAAGGCAAAAATAATGATATTTAAAATGAGGATAATATTTCCAACTGTTAGAATGCTGTTTTTACTGATGTAAAGTGCCAAAACCTCAGTGCCATCGATTACGCAACCGCCACGCATTGCTAACCCTATTCCTCCACCTAAAAATAATCCACCGAAAAAGGCAATTAATAATTTATCGTGTGTGATGGGTTGAAATGGCATAACGATTAGCGCCACAGAGAGTGCAACAATTGCTATGGCTGTTTTAATGGCGAAACCTTTGCCAATTTGCTTATAGCCTAAAATTACGAATGGGATATTGATGATTACGATGAGGTAAGAAAGTTTCCAACCTGTTAATGTGCTTACCAAAAGTGAGATACCTGTAACACCACCATCGATAAAATGGCTGGGCAGTAAAAAACTTTTTAAGCCGAAACAAGCCGAAGTTACACCTGCAATAATTAGAAGTATCTCTTTTAAATATCGAGCATTCTTGTTTTTGATGTGGTTCATGCTTCTTCTTGTGCTTTAGCTTCTTCTTTCTTGCTGCGAATATAATTAACAAGCTCTAGAACCTCAAACGAATTTGAAAGCAAAAAGTTTCCACTTCTTGTTCTGGTTAATTTAGAAAGATAGGCGCCGCTATTTAGTTGCAGACCAAAATCAGAAATAATAGAGCGGATATAAGTTCCTTTGCTACAAACAATTCTAAAATCTATTTCTGGTAATTCAATTCTGGTTATTTCGAATTCTGGCACATTAACAAAGCGTTTTCTAAGTTCTACTTCCTCACCTAATCTTGCCTTAACGTATAAACGTTCGCCATTTACCTTAACGGCAGAATGAGCGGGTGGATATTGTTCGATATCGCCAATGAAAGGTTTTGTGGCGGCGTAAATTTCTTCTTCGGTAATTTGAGATATGTCGAAAGTTTGATCTACTTCCGTTTCCATATCGAAAGATGGTGTGGTTGCACCTAAAATCATGGTGCCAGTATATTCTTTCTCTTCAGCCTGAAAGGTATCTATTTGCTTGGTTAACTTTCCTGTACAAATGATCAACAATCCTGTTGCTAAGGGATCTAAAGTGCCGGCATGGCCAACTTTAAGCTTTAATGGTTTTAAAGAATTTCGAATTTTGCCCACTACATCAAAAGATGTCCATTTGTATGGCTTGTTAATTAGCAACAATTCGCCTTCTGCAAAATTGAAATCTTTAAACTTTGAATTTTCTGTACTCACAAATCTTTTTTGCGCAAAGATACAGATTATATAATTTCCATGCTGTGGCCAGTGAGTAATAAGATGATGATTACCAAGCCGGCAACAATTCTATAATAGCCAAACATTTTGAAGCCATGTTTATTTAAATAGCCAATAAAGCTTTTTATAGCTAATAATGCTACAATAAAAGCAACAACATTACCAACAATTAATAAGTTGGTTTGCTCATGAGTAATGGTGTGGCCCTCTTTATAAAAATCGTAAAGTTTTTTGGCTGTTGCGGCAAACATAGTGGGCACCGCTAAAAAGAATGAGAATTCTGCAGCAACTTTTCTGCTAAGTTTCTGGCTCATTCCACCTATAATGGTTGCACCGGAGCGAGATACTCCAGGAATCATGGCTATGCATTGGAAAAATCCGATTTTTAAAGCAGTAAGGTAATTGATGTTTTCCTCTTCGTTGATGGTTGGTTTGTTAAACCATTTATCTACGAAAAGAAGAATTACTCCACCAACCAACAACGAAATACCAACAGCCATAGGGCTTTCTAGAAGTTCATCAATTTTTTTTGATAATAATAAGCCAAATACAGCAGCAGGAATAAATGCAACTAATAGCTTAACGTAAAAGGTTATTGATTTGAAAAATCTTTTGAAATATAAAACCACCACCGATAAAATTGCTCCTAATTGTATTATAATAGTGAAGAGCTTAACAAATGGATCACTTGCAATTCCCATGAATGACGATGCGACAATCATGTGGCCAGTACTCGAAACAGGAAGAAATTCTGTTAATCCTTCAATTATAGCTAGGATGATAGCTTCAAAATAGTTCATAATGATTTAGATGGCGTAGAATGTAGAAAGCGCCTAATAAAAATTAAGCGTTCTCAATATAAAATTCTTGTCGAAGAGATTATTTTTTTAGAATGGCGTAAATTCCAAAAGCAAAACCCAATAACACAACAATAGGTGCCAATAAAGTTCTTCTAAAATCATAGATATCACCTGTGGTACCCATCATTAAAATGAAACCAACAGCTACAATAGCAATACTGATTAATAATAACTGATAGTTTTTCTTGGTAAAAACCAATTCGCTTTTAACGTCCTTAACAATCGGACTTGTTTTTTTTTCTAATGCCATTATCTGTATAGATGATAAGATTTTAAACGTAAATATCTGCTTACTGCAAACCAAGTGCTAATACCTGTAATAAAAATACCAATGATGATCAAAGCAACAAATACAAAACCAAATTCTTTGTAGTTGTTTAGAATAATAATCTCAGGCACTTCCTTACGAGCATAAATTAACGTAGCCAATAAAATAATAATTGCTATAAATGCAGCAATTAAACCATGTAAGGCAGCAAATAATAAGAAAGGACGTCTGATAAAGTTTTTCGTTGCACCCACGAGCTGCATACTTTTAATTAAAAATCGTTGTGAGTAAATCGCTAAACGTATTGTGTTGTTAATTAGGGCGATAGCTATTATTAGCAACAGCGCTGCAAACGCTAAAATAATTAAACTAATGGTACTGATGTTCTTGTTGACCATATCAATTAACGAACTTTGGTAAACCACTTCCTTAACCACAGGGTTTTTCGAAATGCTGGCCTTTAATTGATCAATACTTTTATTGTTTGCATATTCTGCCTTTAAATAAACATCAAAAGTAGAGGTTAGTGGATTGTAGCCTAAAAAATTTACAAAATCTTCGCCCAAATCTTGCGTTAAATTCCGTGCTGCCAATTCCTTATTTACGTATTGAGTTTGCTTTACCGCAGGATTTGCATTTAATTCTTTCTGAAAAGCCAAAACATCCGTTTCTTTAGCACCTTCATCAACAATAATATTTAATACTATGTTTTCTTTAACATAGTTAGATAGGTTTTTGGCATGTACAAGTACCAACCCAAGCAGTCCGAGCATTAATAAAACCAATGCAATACTAATAATAGTAGAGATATATACGGTTTTGGTTTTCTTAGATGCGTCACTTACTTCGAATTCTTCCATGTATTTGAATTTTGTTTCTGCGAAAATATAAATTATACCTGATAAACACCAATTAAAGCGGTGCTAAATCACATTAACGGATATGTTAAAGATTTAGTTTGATGATAAATTTCTTTAGGTTAAATTTGCTTTTTCTCCAAACGCGGTACGAAATTTGTTTAAACGGCGTTAATTATGATATCTTAAACTAAATCTAACTATGAAAAGACAAATTACATTTCTGAGCCTATTATTACTTTTTACATCGACAATTATTTCTTGCAAAAAGGACACCACTTCATTAAAAGCTCGCATGATGGGAAAATGGTCATTGAGCAAAATTGTAGTTTCTGGATATACAGGTACCGATGCAGTAACAAAAAATGGAACTTTCAATTATGGAACCTCTGCGGATTATGTAGATTTCAAGGCAAATAACGATGATCAAGTAGAGATAAGTTTGAGCGGAAACAGAACAATTGGAACTTATATTATTGTATATGAAGATCAATTTACCATGGATTTAAATGATGGTGTGAATTATGCAAACGTAAATAGCCTTACCACAAATCAATTTCAATTTACCTCAAAAATTGATAAAACAAACATTGTTAAAATCTATTATTTGACAAGATAAAAATTTTGATCCCCGGATTATTTGCTTGCGCCATTGGTTTTTATATCAATGGCGCATTTTTTTTTCAGCTAACTCCTAGTAAATCGTGTTTCCATCACGAAAATTATGTTTTCCTAAACCCCTTAATTTCCGTAATTTCGCCCCTTTAAAAATTTAAAACTTGTAATGGATTACCAATTCAAAGAAATAGAACAAAAGTGGCAGAAATTTTGGGCCGATAATCAAACATTTAAAGCCGAAAGTAATTCTGAAAAACCAAAATACTATGTGTTAGATATGTTCCCTTACCCATCGGGAGCAGGTTTACACGTTGGTCACCCACTTGGTTACATTGCATCAGATATTTTTTCGAGGTATAAACGCCTTAAAGGCTTTAACGTTTTGCATCCAATGGGTTACGATTCATTCGGTTTGCCTGCAGAACAATATGCAATACAAACCGGCCAGCACCCGGCAATTACAACTGAGGCAAACATTGCAACTTACCGCCGCCAGTTAGACCAAATTGGTTTTTCTTTCGATTGGAGCCGTGAAGTGCGTACCAGTGAGCCATCTTATTATAAATGGACACAATGGATTTTCATGCAGTTGTTTAACTCCTGGTACAACATCGAAAACGATAAGGCAGAAGATATTTCCACCCTTATTGAAAAATTCAATGCATCCGGCACAGCCGATGTAAAAGCAGTTTGTGATGAGGATGTTAAATCTTTCTTACCAAGCGATTGGGCAACTTTTACTGACGAGGAAAAACAAATTGAATTGTTAAAATACCGCATGACTTACCTTAGAGAAAGTACCGTAAACTGGTGCCCTGCTTTAGGAACGGTTTTGGCAAATGATGAAGTGAAAGATGGTTTCTCTGAGCGTGGTGGTTATCCTGTTGAGCAAAAGAAAATGACGCAGTGGAGCATGAGAATTACGGCTTACTCTGACAGGCTTTTGCAAGGATTGGATACCATCGATTGGCCTGAACCGATTAAGGAAATGCAACGCAACTGGATTGGTAAAAGTGTGGGGGCGAGTGTGAAATTCCCTTTAAGCCTCACCCCAGCCCTCTCCGAAGGAGAGGGAGCTAATAACAATGGCTACGAAACTGCGGATCCATTGTTATGGGATATATTAAAAACTAATGCAAGAATAAATAAAGGTGTTCAAACAGATGCTGAAGATGCAATTTGGCAGGAGCTTCGAAATAACAAACTTGGGCATAAAATTAGAAGACAACATCCCATTGGTACTTATATAGCTGATTTTATCTGTCTAAATAAACGATTGATAATTGAGATTGATGGAGGTTATCATGTTGGAAATCAAGAAAATGATCAAATTCGAACAGATACGCTTAATCAACTGGGTTTTGATGTATTTCGTTTTTCAAATGAAGAAGTCTTAAATAGTCCTAGTGCTGTTGCTAATAAAATAAAAGATCTTCTTGAAAGCCGTCCAGATAAAACAGTCCCTAAACTAGGCGATTCTGCCTCCCTCTCCTTCGGAGAGGGTCGGGGTGAGGCCTGT
This sequence comes from Pedobacter frigidisoli, assembly GCF_004331675.1. Lineage (GTDB taxonomy): Bacteria > Bacteroidota > Bacteroidia > Sphingobacteriales > Sphingobacteriaceae > Pedobacter > Pedobacter frigidisoli. The sequence continues at coordinate 158,329 of NZ_SJSN01000007.1, forward strand.
ATCGAAGTCTTCACCACCCGCGTCGATACCATTTTTGGCGTTTCGTATTTGGTTTTAGCACCAGAGCATGAATGGGTTGCTGAATTAACCACGCCAGAGCAAAAGCAAGAAGTTGAAAACTACATTGCTCAGACCAAAAAGAAATCGGAATTAGACCGCATGGCGGATACGAAAACGGTTTCGGGTGCTTTCACGGGAAGTTACGTTATTAATCCAGTGAATGGCGAACGCGTTCCATTGTGGATTGCCGATTACGTGCTTGCGGGTTACGGAACTGGTGCGGTTATGGGCGTACCAAGTGGCGACCAACGCGATTGGTTGTTTGCAACGCATTTCAACTTACCAATTATCCAGATTTTGGATAGACAAAAAGATATTGATGTTCAGGCAGACCATACCAAAGAGGGGAAATATATTAACTCAGGTTTCATCAACGGATTAACTTATCAAGAAGCTGTTCCACTATTGAATAACTGGTTAGAAGACAATGAAGTTGGTAAAGCAAAAGTTAACTTCCGTCAGCGTGATGCGATTTTCGGTCGCCAGCGTTATTGGGGAGAGCCGATTCCCGTATATTTCAAAGATGGTTTACCTTACTTAATCAAAGAGGAAGAATTGCCTTTAATCTTACCAGAAATTGATAAATATTTACCTACCGAAACTGGAGAACCACCTTTGGCTAGAGCTGAAGGTTGGAGGTATCAAGCCCCACCTCAACCCTCCCCAGAGGAGAGGGAGCTGCAAGACGCCTACCGTGCTAAAGCCGACCCAATGCTTTATGGAAGTTTGAAAGATAATGCTAAGCAACATCGTTTTGAGCCAACAGAGGCGGAAAATATTTTATGGCAATTTTTAAGAGATAATCAAACTGGAGTTAAATTTAGAAGACAACATCCTGTAGATAAATACATTGTCGATTTTATCTCGCTTAAAAAGGGATTGGTCATTGAGGTAGATGGTAAACACCATGATTCAATAGCAGAAGAGGATAAGCAAAGAACTGAAGTTTTAGCGCTTTATAATTATGAAGTAATTCGATTTACAAACAACGAAGTTATTGGAAATCCTGAGGGGGTTGTAGCTCAAATTGAGCAGAAACTTGCCACGATGGAAGATACTAAAGTCCTCCCTACTGGGGAGGATTTAGGTGGGGCTGGATATTCTTACGAACTTTCTACCATGCCGGGTTGGGCTGGAAGTAGCTGGTATTGGTACCGTTACATGGATGCCAATAACAATACAGACTTTGCTTCGAAAGAAGCAGTTGAATATTGGAAAGATGTGGATTTATACATTGGTGGCTCTGAGCATGCCACCGGTCACTTATTATACAGCCGTTTCTGGAATAAATTTTTGAAAGATTTAGGTCATACTAAAGAAGAAGAGCCTTTCAAAAAATTGATTAACCAAGGGATGATTCAGGGTAGAAGTAATTTTGTTTACCGCATTAGTGATGAAAATGGAAAACCAACTAATACTTATGTTTCAGCAGGATTAAGAAAAGACTATAAAACTTCAGCATTGCATGTTGATGTGAATATTGTTGAGAACGATACATTAGATTTAAATAAATTCAAAGCTTGGAGAGAAGAATATGCAAATGCAGAATTCATTCTAGAAAGTGGAAAATATATCTGCGGCGTCGAAGTAGAAAAAATGTCGAAATCAAAATTCAACGTGGTTAATCCCGATGATTTGATTGAACGTTATGGGGCTGATACTTTGCGTATGTACGAGATGTTTTTAGGTCCGTTGGAGCAAAGTAAACCTTGGAATACCAACGGTATTGAGGGTGTATTTAAGTTTTTGCGCAAGTTTTGGAGATTATTCCACAACGATGCTTGGAAATTTACAGTATCTGATGCTGAACCAACTAAAGCAGAATTGAAAACCTTGCATAAAATCATCAAAAAAGTTCAGGATGATATTGAGCGTTTCTCATTTAATACTTCCGTTTCAAGTTTCATGATTGCTGTTAATGAACTAACAGATTTAAAATGCAATAAACGCAGCATTTTGCAAGATATGGTGATTTTGTTATCATCTTATGCACCACACATCTGCGAAGAACTTTGGGTTCAGTTGGGTAATGAAGCCGGAAGTTTATCCTACACGGCATTTCCAACTTTCAATCCAGAACATTTGGTAGAAGATGAGTTTGCTTATCCGGTTTCGATTAATGGTAAAATGAAAATGAACCTGAATTTGAGCTTAACTTTAGCTCAAGCCGAGGCAGAAGCTATACTATTAGCTGATGAACAATTCATCAAATATTTAGATGGTAAAGCACCTAAGAAAATCATTTTCGTAAAAGGAAAGATTATTAATGTAGTGGTTTAAAGGAGCTTAAAGACTAAAGCAGAAAGCTATCCTGCAATTTTTATAAAAACACCCCGAGTTGAGCAATCAATTCGGGGTTTGCTTTTTTAGGCTATCGTCCTTGCGAGGCACAGCTTGTCCCGACTTTTCGGGAAAGCAATCTTACTACTATGGGTTTACAGCGCCCGCATTAAGATTGCTTCGTGCCTCGCAAGGACTACCGTTTGTGTGTTGTGCATTATTTACAATTCGCCTATTCATTGCCGTCTGGCTTCAGCCGACGGAAAAAATAAAAATAAAACCCGAGCTGTAATTTACAACCCGGGTTTTTTATACAATTAGCCAGAAAGCTTTGGTCTTTCAGCTTAAAAACTATGCTTTCGCCTTATTTCTATTGCCGCCAAATCTTCTATTATTGCTGGCGTTACGAGGTTTTCCACTCATGTTACCATCACCATTTCTTTTAGCGCCACCACCGCCGCCGCCTTTCGATTGCGCTTGAGGTTTGCGTTTAATTTGGTTTTTGGCCATCATATTTTCCCAACTTAACGGATAAGGATGGTCGTCAACAACAGGAAGAGTAATTTTTATCAGTTTCTGAATATCCAATAAGTATTCATTTTCTTCCGCATCGCAGAATGAAATTGCAATACCATTCGCACCCGCACGACCAGTACGGCCGATTCTGTGTACATAAGATTCTGGAATATTTGGTAATTCGTAATTGAAAACGTGAGATAATTGGTCAATATCGATACCACGGGCAGCAATATCAGTAGCAACCAAAACACGGATTTTTCTATCCTTAAATTCAGTTAAAGCCCTTTGGCGAGCATTTTGCGATTTGTTTCCATGAATAGCAGCAGATTTAATTCCGGCAAAGCCCAAATCTTTTACAATTCTATCTGCTCCATGTTTTGTACGCGTAAATACTAACGCAGTTTCAATTCCTTTATCCTCTAAAAGATGAATCAGTAATTTCTTTTTATCTGGCTTATCAACAAAATAAACCGATTGTACGATGGTTTCTGCTGTAGAAGAAATTGGCGTAACCTCTACTTTCGTCGGGCTGGATAAAATCGTATTCGCTAACTTTTGAATTTCATCGGGCATGGTTGCCGAGAAAAACAGCGTTTGGCGTCTTGCAGGTAATTTAGCCACAACTCTCTTCACATCGTGGATGAAACCCATATCTAACATACGGTCGGCCTCATCCAAAACAAAAATTTCTATAGTGTTTAAATTGATGAAACCCTGGTTCATTAAATCTATCAAACGACCAGGTGTAGCTACTAAAATGTCAACGCCTTTTTTAAGCGATTCTACTTGCGAGTGCTGACTAACACCACCGAAAATTACCAGATGGCGCAGGTTTAAATTGCGGCCATAAGCTTTAAAACTTTCTTCAATTTGGATGGCAAGCTCACGTGTTGGCGTTAAAATTAACGCTTTAATATTTTTTGTAGCTTTAGTGTTGATGTGTTTTTCGTGCAACAATTGCAACATCGGTATGGCAAAGGCAGCAGTTTTACCCGTTCCAGTTTGTGCGCAGCCTAATAAATCTTTTCCTTTTAATATCGTTGGGATGGATTGCTCCTGTATAGGCGTAGGTTGTGTATAACCCTCGGTCTCAAGGGCCTTTAAAATTGGCTCAATGAGGTTTAATTCTTTGAATAACATGTGTTTTTTTGTGTAATATTTATCGAAGAAGCTAGAACAATCATTTGTTGAAGGACTAACTTGCGGATTGCTTTAAATGATAAAGAAATTCTGCTTCGGCGGCAAAGATAGAAAAATTAATTGCTTTTTGCTAAAACCAGTCTAAGTGCATTCATGTAACATGTAATTTGCTTATTTTTTTTTGGAAATGAATGTCAGCAATTTTTAGGAAACACCTGCCCCGCTGTACACTGTAGCCCGATGAAAAATCGGGGCTGCCGTTCCCATCAGGTTTATAAACAAAGGATAGCATTTCAGATTTCGAGCATATTACTCCTTAAATAAGCGCTTTAATCCTTAAATACCATTATCCTTAAAATTCTGGTCACTCTTTATTTTCCTTAAACCTGCTAAAAAATAGCAGTGCAATCAAACATAAACCAAAACCTACAATCCCGTTCAGGCGCAAACCGAAATCATTGCCGGGGTCTTTACCGTAAATGGTAAGCATGGCAAATATGGCTATTCCCAAAGTTTGACCAAGTTTTACAAACAAATACTTTACGGCGAAGAACATTCCCTCATGGTTTTCACCTGTTTCTAACGTGTCTTTTTGAGCGATATCTGCCAAGATTGCGGTTGGTAAAATCCCTAATGCAGCCAGCGGAAAAGATGCCGATAACACCAAGATATAAATTTGCGTATAAGGACCGAAAGGCAGCTTCCCTAAAAAGAAAATGGTGACAAATATTAAGCAAAGCACACCAAAGGCAAGTAATACAAAAGGTTTTTTACCAAATCTAGCCGAACCGAAGTTTACCAGCGGATAAAAGAATAAAGATGCTAAAACCATGGCGCCCATAAATTTCCCGCCCTCCGATTCATCTAAGCCCAAAAGTACGGTGCAGAAAAACAACAATCCGCTTGAAATGATGCTCAGTGCGGTATAGAAAGCGAAATCAGATATCAAATAATATTTGAAGTTGCTGTTTTTAAACGTGTTTTTAATGGCTGGCCAAAGCGGAACGTGTGTTGGTTTTGCTACCGAAAAATCTTTCTCATCAATAAAAAATATAGGCAAAAGCATGACTAATCCTGATAGAATACACAAGCCCCAAATAGCAATTTGAACTGCCTCGCTGCGGTTGGCAACATGGAAATTATTTTGAACTAAATCAGCAAAATTATTGGTGCATGCCGATAAAATAATTCCGATTACAAAACCAACCTGCTGGTAGCTGGAGAGTTTCACTTTTTGCCTTGGCGTATGGGTTACTTCGGCCAATAAGGCGTTGTAAGGTATAATATAAGTAGTTACCGAAACAAAAAACAAGCAGAGTGTAATGGTTAACCACCAAGCATTATGCAAACTTTCTCCTTTTTGAATAGGGTAGAAGACTAATCCACAAAAAATCATGGCAGGAATAATTGCCCATTTCATAAACGGCATTCTACGTCCGTTTGGGTTTCTGCTGGCATCACTTTTCGATGCAATAAATGGGTCGAAAACGGCATCAATCAATCTGCCCGAAGCTGCAATAATGGAGAGAATGTTAAAAGCACCTAAAAAAACAAGTTGTGGCACCAATGGAGGTAAACCCGCATTACTTGGCGGCAAATAGAAATAAGGAAGCATTACGATGATAATATTCGTCATCGTGCTCCAGCCAATCATACCGGCAGCATAAAAAATTTCTTGTTTTAAGGAGAGTGTTTTATTCATTAATAATTTAAAAAGTTAGATTATTGATATTATTTATTCGTCATTTCGACCGCAGTGGAGAAATCTTTGTACAGCGCAACTTATTTCAAAGATTTCTCCATTGCGCTAAGCTCCAGTTGAAATGACGATTTAATTTAATAATTCCAATCAGGTTTATTTTACGCAGGTTAACCTAAAATATTTTAGAAAATAATGCATGGTAAACTTCCTTTGGTCAAGGTAGCAAATTTGCAAATTAAACCCGACAGAAACGGAAATACTTTTTATGTTCCACGACCTTGAATAGGCTGTCATTCTGAGGCACGAAGAATCTGCAAACTATGAAACAGATTATTCATTTTAGATTACCGTTTTCATAGGAATTCATGCTTGCTTCGCAGGTTTTCGTGCCTCAGAATGACAGAAGTTTAAAAAGATTTTAGTGTATGGCGGGACTATCGAAACCGACGAGCACAACAATTGCTTTTCAAATAACTATTTTTTGCTAAACAATCTCGAAACAAAATAAATCGCCAGAAAGCCAATAAAAATATACAATCCATTTAATGCAGCGCTTGGGTCGTCGGCGTAAATGCTAAAGGCAACAAAAGTGTAAGCGGCAATAAATATGATTGGGAATATAGGATATAACGGCACAGTATAGATGGTTTTTTTATCAAGATGTGCGGTGCGTTTCCTCAAGATAAAAATTGTGGCTGCAGAACTTGCCATGCTAATACTTTCGAGAAAAATGGTGTAGTTTAAAATCTTATCGAAAGTTTTAGCGTAGAAGATTATGACTACTGCAACCAAAGTGAAAATGGTTAAACTCCAAGTTATTACTTCCGTTTTTTTATTCATTTTGCTAAAGATTTTGGGTAAGGCACCTTCTTCGCCCATAGCAAACATTGCCCGTGGATTGCTCAATAAATTCACGTTTACATAACCCATTACAGAAATGAAGATAATTACCGAGAACATTTTGAAACCTGCAGGACCGAATATTTTAGAAGCTAAAATTGCAGCAATACTTTCGGCAGTTTTTAATTCTTCAAAGCCGATAACCTTTACATAAACGTAGTTTAGGATGAGGTAAAGTGCTACGATGATGGTTAAACCAATAATAATGGAACGCGGAATAACTTTTTTTGCTTCCTTAACTTCGCCACCAAAATTGATGGTTTGTGCATAACCTGCGTAAGAGAAAGAAACGGCAATAAGGCATAATCCCAAAGCCTTTCCATAATCAGACCAGGTAGGTAAAGCGCCGCTTGTGGTTTTGAAAATTGGTGTAACGGTTTGTGCTTGTCCGCCAAAAAACACAGCACAGATTAAGGTTAAAATCAAGCCGATTTTAATAATCGTTAATACATTTTGTGTTTTAGAGCTGGCCTTTAATCCTAACAAATTAATCAGGTAGAAAACCAGAATTGTTGTAATGGCAATTATAACCCTGTAGGTTTCAGTCTGCATTTCTGTTGGCAAAATAATTTTGCTCAGGTATTCTGCACCGATGATGGAAATCGCGGCTACAGATGCAGCACTTGAAATAAGTACAATACAGTTTATGGCAAAAGCGATGGACGGATGATAAGCCTGTGAGAAAATTTTGTAGTAACCGCCTGTCACCGGATAACGTGAGCCGATTTCTGCGTAAGTTAAGGCGCCACAAAAAGCTACGAAACCACCAATAAACCAAGCCAGATAAAAAAGTTCAGGAATTTGAGCTTTCGAAGCCACGTTAACAGGGGTACGGAAAATGCCCATTCCAATTACCAAACTGACCACAATCATGGATAAATCGAAGAGCGAAAGTTGCTTTTTTTGTTCTGTCATTTCTGTATGTCTTTCAACCATTTTAATGCTTCTACTCTTGCTAAATTCCTATAAAAATCCGTCCACTTTAATTTTATGTCTGAAGATTGAATCCCTTTCGTTAGAAATTCCATTTCCAAACCGAATGTTACTTCATCTTCTGGAAAGCTTAGATTATTGCTTTCAAACTCAATAGACGATATAATCATGTATTCAAAATTTTTATCTAAAAGGCTTCTATATTGAGGATATTTGGTGATAAATGCTTTTGAATTGTCTAATCTATTTTTTATACTGATTCTTGGTATCAATATAAAACTGTTTTCATCACTATGTATGGCTTGTAATGCTTCTCGTATTTCTTTGGTAGAGTTTTTAGCGTTTGCGAAATCATCCATGTGTATTTTAATAACTTCCAAGTCTTCTTTTTTAAGATAGAAAAGAAATTCAGTGAAAGCATGCGGTTGAATGAATGCATCAATTAAATTCTCAGCAGTTTTTTGAATTATCATTTGCATTATTAAAGGTGTTTATCCAAATATTCAGACTTCAATCTGAGATTGTCAGGATTGTTAAACTTGGGATTTCTAGAAGGATGATGCATTAAATAGCAGGGTATATTTTCAAAATGGATTTTCTGAATAAGATATAGCTCTTTTGTTCCCTCTTTTATTGTTAATACATTATGACTTATACCAAATTTAATCTTAAGCCATTTAGGGGCATCGCTTCCTAAAAATATTATATTTTTAGGTCTTACAAGCTTAATAAACTCTTGGGTTTTTTGCTTGCAAAAATTAATCATTTTTTTTCCATCATCACCAAAATTAATTTTCAAATCGGAAACTTGATTAGAATTGAAGTAAACGACATTCATAATTAGTGCCTTTTTTAAAAGTTCGTTAAGTTTTATGGTTTCATTGAATATTTTTAAAACGGGCTTACTTATCGCCCAATCTGGATTCGCTAAATACATATTCTTTCCAGAACTTAAATCACTTTTAGTTCTTTTGGTAATTCCTTTTTGTTCTTTTGCTTCTTTGTAAGTTTTAACTCCCGCCGGATTTGCACCAATGATTAATAAATCAGGATTTTCAAAAATTTCCGATTGGAATACATAAAAATCAGGATAAGTTTCATTTTTAGATGCGATTTCGTGACAGCCATTACTGACTTCTTCGAGCCAGTTTGAGATTTTTTCGTTCATTAGATAAGAATTTATATTAGCGGCACAAGATACAAAGGATTACGTAGAGTTAATATCTTCGACTTACCCATCATCCATTTTACCTCTTACATTTTACCTTTCATTTTTGTTGAAATTTTATTTTGCTACCCTCACATAATAAATCTATTATTGTATATTAATTTTTGCTATTTGAGATTTGCGAAACCAAACAACTTTAACTTCAAAAATTCTCAATATCAAATCATCCCTAAATACTGGTCATGTTGAACGTTAAAGCTTGCTCCGAACATCTCTCGGTATGGCTACTTTGTTTACTCGCAAAGTTCAATCAACCTGGCTAACAATAACAAAACTTATGGCAGAAGTAATTTATAACGACGACAGTATTCGCTCATTAGACTGGAAAGAACACATCAGACTACGCCCCGGTATGTATATCGGTAAGCTTGGTGATGGCTCTGCGCAAGATGATGGAATTTATGTTTTACTTAAGGAAATTGTAGATAACTCTATCGATGAGTTTGTAATGGGCAGTGGAAAAACCATAGAAATTACGGTTTCCGAGCAAAAGGTAAACATACGAGATTACGGTCGCGGCATCCCTTTGGGAAAAGTTATAGATTGTGTGAGCAAGATAAATACTGGCGGTAAGTACGACAGTAATGCATTCCAAAAATCAGTTGGTTTAAATGGTGTGGGAACAAAAGCGGTAAATGCGCTATCTACCAATTTTGTTGTACAATCTTACCGCGATGGGAAATCAAAAAAAGTCGAATTCTCGAAAGGGGAAATCGTTTCCGACCAACCCATCATTGATACCACACAACGAAACGGTACCGCAATTACTTTTTACCCTGATGAAACCATTTTCAGAAACTATCATTACATTCCTGATTTTGTGGAAAGCATGGTTTGGAATTATGTATTCCTGAATACAGGTTTAACTGTAAATTTTAACAATCAAAAATATTTTTCGGAAAGAGGTCTGTACGATTTGCTTTCTAAGTTTAATAAGCCCGAAGAAATCCGTTATCCGATTATACACATGATTGGTAACGACATTGAAATCGCAATGACTCACGGTCAGCAATATGGCGAAGATTACCACTCTTTTGTAAACGGGCAACATACTACACAAGGTGGCACGCATCAGGCCGCTTTTAGGGCGGCTGTGGTAAAAACCGTTCGGGAGTTTTTCAAAAAAGAATTTGATGCTGCGGATGTTCGTTCATCCATTATTGCAGCAATTTCCGTTCGTGTGCAGGAACCTGTATTCGAATCGCAAACTAAAACAAAACTGGGTTCTCAAAATATGGGCCCAGAGGGGCCATCGGTTGCTACTTTCATCAACGATTTTGTTAAAAAAGAATTAGATGATTATCTGCACAAAAATGCTGATGTTGCCGATGCACTTTTAAAACGTATCAATCAATCGGAACGGGAACGTAAAGATATCGCAGGCATTAAAAAACTGGCAAACGATAGAGCCAAAAAAGCATCGCTGCATAATAAAAAACTTCGCGATTGCAAAGTTCATTTCAATACCACACACGAAAAACGTTACGAAACCACCTTATTCATCACTGAGGGAGATTCAGCCTCGGGTTCGATTACCAAATCTCGTGATGTAGATTGCCAGGCTGTTTTCAGCTTAAAGGGTAAGCCGCTTAACTGTTATGAGCTAACCAAAAAAGTGGTTTACGAGAATGAAGAATTTAACCTTTTACAGCATGCCTTAAATATTGAGGATGGTTTAGAGGGTTTGCACTACAACAACATTGTTATCGCTACCGATGCTGATGTAGATGGTATGCACATCAGGTTATTGATGATGACTTTCTTTCTCCAGTTTTTCCCTGATTTAGTAAAAGCAGGACATGTTTATATTTTACAAACCCCATTGTTTAGGGTTCGAAATAAAAAAGAAACTATTTATTGTTATAGTGATGAAGAGCGCCGAAATGCCATTGAAAAATTAGGGAATAAGCCAGAAATCACTCGTTTTAAAGGATTGGGAGAAATTTCTCCTGATGAATTTGGTTTGTTTATTGGAAAGGATATCAGGCTCGACCCTGTTATTTTGAAAGACCAAACCATTAAAAGTTTGCTGGAATATTATATGGGGAAAAATACTCCAGATAGGCAGCAGCACATCATCAGGAATTTACGTGTAGAAAAAGACGAGGTAGCGGAAGAACCTAAAATTATTGATGAAGTAGCATAAAAATTCGGCGTTGGTTTTATCATAAAAATTAAATCAACGCAATTGAAACCCACTAAAAATTCAGCAACCAAATACCTCATCATCGTATTTTTAATTTTGGTTATTTTTGGAATAACGGCAGGTTTATTCGTTAACTTTTCCAAAATTCCACTTCTAAAATCGGTTAATAAAATTGTTCAGGTTCAGAATGACTATTTCACAGGTGCGTCAACTGTATCTTCTGGATGTTGAGGAGGTAATACATCCACTTTCTTTTCTACGATAGTGATTTTTGTAAACACAGCATACTTACTTGGGCTAATTCCTCCATCGTATTTTTCGGAATAAGCTTGTGTAAACTCAGCTCCAAAGTAGAGAATAATAGAAGTATAATAAATCCATAGTAATATGACAATTATAGAGCTTGCTGCCCCAAAAGCTGATCCTGGATTTCCTTTTTCTATATAAATGCCTATTAAATATTTACCCAAACTAAAAAGCACTGCTGTAAATAGGGCGCCAATAATTGCCGATTTCCACCTAATAACAACATCTGGGAGAACCTTAAATATTACAGTGAATACAGCGGTTACCGCCGCCAAGGTGATTACATTGTTCAATATGTAAATAATTAGCGCCATGGTATCATCTGCAACAGGTACAACTTTATCAATATCGGTTCTTGAAAGTAAATTAATAAGCTTGTCTCCTAAACCAACAACAAAGGTATTTACTACCAAGGAAACCAATAGTAAAAACCCCATTGACACGATTAAGGAAAACGACAGCAATCTATTAGTAAGCATTTTTAGCCATCCCTTTTTTGGTATAGCCTTTACTTTCCAAATCATATTTATACTATCCTGAATTTCGATAAAAATTGCAGTAGAACCGATGATAAGTGTTGCTATACCTATAATTAAACCAATTGTAGATTGACCAGTTTTAGTAGAATGCTCAACAAATCCCTGAATTTGAACTGCAGCATCTGGCCCAACCATATTTGTAACCTGAGCGAAAAACTTGTTTCTGGTATCAGTGTTACTTTTATCGCCCAAAAATAGGGTAGCTGCAGATAGGATAATAATTATGAGCGGTGTAAGCGAAAAAATAGTGTAGTAAGCGAGAGAAGCACTAAGCTTAGTAATTCTATCTTCCGCGAAACCCTTTCCCGCAGCAATAAGCAGGTGATAAAGGGCAATAAAAAAATGTTTAATCTTATGGATTACTTTCATCAAAAAATTAAAATGGATAGCCTATCCCAATATTAAAGATTAAGTTTTGTTTTCGCCAATCTTTATTTCCAAAAGCGACATCATCAAATACCCAACGTTGTCCATCAGGTAAGTAAGGTTTACGTACTGGAAAAGCAACATCCAATCTAATTACAAAGATAGTTGCATCAACTCTCACACCAGCTCCAGTACCAACCGCCAATTCATTAAGCGCATTTTTTAACTTAAAGCCCGATCCTGGCCTACCCAGATTTGTCGTTCCAGGGATACCCAAATCTTCTTTTCGTAGCCAAATATTTCCTGCATCAACAAAAAGGGCCCCGTAAAGAACACTCACAATCTTAAACCTCAGCTCAGAGTTTAACATCAATTTAATGTCTCCACCTTGATCAGAAAAAATGGCATTATCATCAACTTTAAATGTCCCAGGCCCTAAAGTTCGTGCTGCAAATGCTCTGATGTCGTTACTACCTCCCGCAAAAAACTGTCGTACAAACGGTAATGAAGTGCTATTTCCATAAGCATAACCATAACCTAAATTCAAACGATTTGCCCAAATAAGGTTTCTATTAATTTTATAGTAATCTCTCAAATCTGCTTCAACCCGAATAAATTGAGACACTGGAACGTTGAAAAGCGTTCGTTTTCCCTTCTCATCTTTTGGAACAAATGCACCCCAAACATTACCTCCTGTTTCTAAGGAGCCATAGAAATAAGTATTATTCCTTCTATTCTGCTCCATTTGGTTGGTATAGGTAAAGTTATAACTACTTCCAATGATAAGCTGATTTTCTAGTGTTGTACGAAGTAATGGATTAACTTTATATAGACTATCCCTAATAGCTGTATCAGGAAAACTTGTAGAAATATAACTTACCGATATGGGATTGAAGTTATGTTCTTTGTATAGATTCTCTTTAAAGTTATAACCAAACTCGCCTTTAAATGCGTTCAACGTATATTCCGACCCACGATTTAACATTTGATATGAAAGTGATGCAATTGTTTTCGGGATAAAAGCTGTTGTGCTATTGGGCTTATAAAAAGGAACAATAAATCTTGGGAATGTTAACTTTCCCTCTGCTGTTAATGATAATGAGTTTTTGCCCAAAGAGGTTCCAGAAGTTTGGGTTTCAAAACCACCGCTCACACTCACATCTAATTGTTCTGCGCCTCTAAAAAGGTTTCTGGTTGTTTGCGTTAATTTAACTTCTGATCCAACAAAGTTATTAGACTTACTAGTTCCAGTAACCGAAAAAGTTAATGAATTTTTCTTAAGTGGAGTTAAATAAATATTGAGATCGAGTTGGTCATTTTTTGCACTATCTGGTAAAAATTCTGCCCTCACATCTTGAAAAGCACCAATGTTAACCATTCTATTGAGCGATTGATTATGATCCCTACGATTGTAAGGTTCATCTTTTTGAAAGAAAACCAATCGATCGAAAAGTCGAGGTTTGAAAGTATTTCTATCGTCGTAAATATTGAAATCATTGTATTTAAGCGGCTTCAATCTTCTTAGAATACTATCTCTTCGCAAAGAGTAATTTGGATAGATGTTAATGTTTTTAATGGTGTAGGGTTTTAATCCAGCATCTGGAGCTATATCTTTTACCTTAACTGAAATATTAACTAAGTTTTTGCCAATTGTACTATCTACCTGTAAAATTAAATAATCAGGACTGAAATAAAAGTAGCCTTGTTCCTTAAGGTCGTTGTCAATCCTAATCCTTTCATTTTTGTACACATCCAAATCATAGAAATTGCCAACTTTTAATAAGGTTTTATCCTTATTTGCATTGATGATTTTAGTCAAATTCCCGGTATCTGGCGGAAAATTGATCTTATTAATCTTATATCGATCTCCAGTATTGGCCGTATAAATCGCCTTTCCTTTTTTATCTTTAACGATGGTATCTCCAGTAACTACCGCTTGCAAATATCCCTCACTTAACAGATAGCTAGTTAAAACATCATTATTGTATTTCAATTTTACTTCGCTTAATAATACGGGAGGTTCACCTTGTTTCCGTAACCAGTTTTTTAAGCCTTTTGGTTTTTTAGGTTCTCCCGCAAGGTTATAAATGCCAAGTTTATATTTTATGCCCAAAATGGATTTATTAGGACGAGGTCTTGTTTTGCTTTCCAGATCTGATTTAACTTGTTTTTCATCATCAATTCTGCCAGAAGAATCAGGGTTAATTTTCACCTCGGCACCTGTATATAAAATTTGCCCGGGTTTTAGTGATTTCGTACTGCTACAGCTCGCCCAAACTAAACAGGCCATTAAAAATAAAAAGGGTCTAGTTAGTTGTCTCATCTTGTGCTTTTTGTTCAATGTTTCTGATTCTTTTTATTCTTTTTTTCTGAAAAATCTCTCTGAATTTATTGTAGTCTACTACCAAGGTAAAACCTAAGCCTGTTTCAATAATCTGTCCTTGAACAATCATATCGTTCTGATTTCTACGATAAGCTCTTAAACGATATCTCCCATCAGCAGAAAGTGCATATTCTACATTTACGTTTCCCGCTATGTTGGTCGATTTTTCTCCAGGTGCTTGTGGTCCTTCCAACGCAAAAGAACTTCCAACGGTTACAGTTAACCTATCATTTAAAAGTTTCTTAGATAGGCCAACTTCCAAATCAGTTTTCTGTTGCAATGAACCGGTAGAATAATCTTCTGATGAATTTACGCCAAAGTTAAGATCCACACCTTGAATTAAATCAGAAGTTAAGTTATTCAGTTGTTCGGTTAAAAGTTTACTCACACTCGCACGAGCAAGGGTAGAAACGCCACCACCGCCGCCAGCTAAACTTTGGAAAGGATTATTTGCGATGAATCTATTCAATGCTAACAATGCAAAAACCTGTTTATTTAGCTCGCTTTCATCGCGATTAACATTTAACAATTTAGTGTAAACAATACCTCCCAAAGCATTTCGCTCATTTTCTGGTAAGTCTAATTTAAATGAGATGATTGGTTTTAAAAGTTCGCCTTTCATCATTAAATAAACTTGGAAAGGTAATTTTGTTTTGGCCTGAACGTTTGATGGATCATTGATTAAATCAATGGGAGCGGCGTTAACTTCATAAAGCGCACTCAGATTAACATTTGCAGTTGTTGGCTCGCCAGTCCAGATTATAGTGCTTCCTTTAACTAATTTAAATGCTTTTTTGCCCAGCGGACCAACAGACAAATTGTAAGATCCATTTACAATTTCATATCGACCAGTTAAGCTAATTTTTCCACTCGGATCCATTGTTGCATTTAAGTTGGCTTCACCTTTTATATTCAGCGCATCTCCGTTTGATGGATCTACCACTACATTAAGCTCAGCTTCTGGATCAATTGAAATGGCTGCAACAAGGTTAATCCCTTTCATGGGAGATTTACTTATGCTATCTACTTTCAGTGCTTTTTGTCCATTAAATGGTGGTGCATCGGCATCAATAAACTGCACAATTCCATCTTGATCGATTACCGACGGATCGCTAGATGGCAAGGCAAAAAAGAATTTGGTACCCTTATTTACCTTAACGTTCATATTTACATCTGGCTGGTTTAAATCTCCTCGCACCTTGATATTACTCGTTAAGAAAACCGTTCCGTAAATCATTTCATTATCAGCGGCAGTCGAATTAATCGCCCTGAAATTATTCATGTTAATATCTAAGCCGAATCGATAATTCTTAAAATCGTTTGTAAACACATTTCCATTGATGGTTGCTTTTTGATTAAGCGAATCAATCAAAGTGAAATTATTGAAACGGATTCCCTCATTATTAAACGAGATTTTTTCATTAGGCATACGGAAATAAGAATTAACATAAGCCACTCTTATACCAGCATTGTTAAAGGTTAAATCTCCCAAAATTTTGGGTGCGGTTAAGGCACCCTTAACAGATAGAGCTCCTGTTAATGTTCCCGTTCCATTTTTAAGTTGCCCTTGCGATAAACTCTCGATGTTTTTCATCTCAATCTTATCGATATTGACCGTTAAATCTAAGGCACTTTGAGGTGCTGTGTAATAAAAACCATTTACCCTTAATTCATGTACGCCACTTAACGCCACATTTACCTCATAAGCATTTTGCGTATTGTTATTTACAGCGACCCTTAAAGTTCCAAGCTCATCTTTTTGATAACGCAGTTGATCGATGGTTAAGTTGGCTTCGAATTTTGGCGTTGATGCTAGGTCTTTAACATTGGCTGTACCATTCAATCGCCCACCTACTAGCGTGGTATCAGTTTCTGCAAACTTGGTTAAGGTTTCCAATTGGAAATCCTTAAATTCTACAGATAAGGGAGCGTTTGGAGTAGTTGGATTGCTGTTAATAGCTAATGATTGGCCGCTATTGCTGATTTGGAATTGATTGACTAAAATTCCTGACTGGCCAAATTGTATGAAGTTATTTTCAGAAACCACCCATTTTTGGTAATCCAATAAAAGCTTCTGTGGGTCTAAACTGAACTTGAAATCCTTATTAATCGATTGAAAAGTTCCACCAATTACATACTTGTCTTTCCGTTGCCTATCTCTAAGGAAAATATTAACATCTAAATTATTATTTGCTGCATCACCACTTACTTCGGTATTGAATAGCGCAATAGATGGGCTTTTCAAACTTTTAACAGTTAAAGCATAATCCAGTTTGTTATTATCGTTATTGATATTTAAAACCGTTGTATCAACCTTAAAATCGCCATAAATTATTTGTGGGAAATTCCCCTTTATTTGCAGACTATCTTTTTGTGTATCAATTAACCCATAAAATTGCGATTGTTTGAAAACCGTTAATTCTGGCACAAATTGCTTCAATAGTTTCGAGTCATAAATATGTACGGCAAATCTCATCCTTTGATCAGGAATTTTGGTTACCGTTCCAAAAGCATAATACTTATTGATTTCGTTAATAAAAGCACTTCCGATTTTAGTAATTTGATATTTGCCATCAACCTTTGCCGATAAGATCTCAGATTTTAGTGTTAACTCATTTTCTGTTGCTGTAGATTTTGCCCGAACAGAAATAGTATCCACGTTAATTCGTTGTGCATCTTTCACAACCTGCAAACCTGTAATATCAACCGTTCCATTTAAATAGTCAGCATCAGCAGTGGCTAAATCTACCTTTACAACGCCTGCAGCACTAAGCACTGTCGGACTGAAATTCAATGCCTGAAGATTGACTTGTTTTAAGTTCAGATCTGCTTTGATTGCAGGATATTTACCCGCCAGATTTACTTTTGCATCCAATGCAAAGTTTGCATTGCTATCTGGCATACTGCTCTTTATAGCCACATTTTGGTTGGCATAAGTTCCTGAAAGATTTAGATTGCGATAGGTGTATTTATTATAGTAAGCACTTAAAACCTTGGCATTAAACTTTGCGTTGATTTTTTTAGGATCTAATCCTGTACCAACAACATCAGCCTTTACAGAAACCCTGCCTAATTTTGGCTGCATTTTCAACAAACGACCAACGTTAAAATTATTCAGCGTAACATTAGCCTTATAACTTTCTCTACCTTTCGGGCCATTCATTCCAGCAACTAAAACAGCGCCACCCATATCCGTTTGGATATTCATGTTGGTATTAAAATCCGTCATCGAACCTGTAAATTTACCTTTCGCATTGATTACGTTAGGTAGTTCGATGCTTGGCGGCAAAGATTTTTTCGGTACCACAACCAAAATATCACCTTTGGTTAAATACAGCTTTTTAATATTCAAATCGAGGAACGTTTTCTTAATATCAGGTAAGCCTTTAGCGGTTCCGCTAATGTCTATTTGAGTGTTTTTAAGTCCGCTGATTTGTAAGCGTGGAATAATGAGGTTGTTTAAATAACCATTAACCTCGGCGTTTAATTTAATTTTTTCGTTTCTATAATTTGCTGGAACTGCACTGCTAAAGAAGCCAGCGTCTTTTAAACCAATTGTAGTATTTTTAAAACTCAATGCCAGCTTAACTCTTTCAGGATGTTTTGTCAAATCCTCCATCGAAGTAAAATTTAGTTCCGTAGCATTTTCAATAGTGGTATTTGGCGTTTTTAAAACGAAGTTGCTCAGCTTAATCTGTTTATCATTATAAATGGCATTTCCTTTTAATACATCTAGGGCAAAGCCACTTTTCTCTTTCAACGAGCCGTTTTTAACATTGGCCTTAATTCCGGCAGCACTATAATTTACATCGCTGGCGCCAAAATTTAGACCTGTAATTTTCAGGTGATTAAAATCCATTCCTTTCGGAGCAGCTTTTGAGCCAAGGTTATCGAATTGAACATTATTATCAGCTAGGCTAATATTTTTAATAATTAAGCCCAATGGCGATTTCTCAGGAACAACCGTATCCTTAACCTTCTTTAAATCGTTGCTAGGAGCAGGTTTAAATGCAAAAAGGATATTCGATTTATTCAGTTTAGCATCATCAACGGTGTATTTGCTATTGGTTAAATCTACTTTTAGGTTAACCAATCCAAGATCATTTACATCAGCTACGGCCTTGGTAGTAGAAATTTGGTCATCATAATTAACTTTAACATTTTTAAAAGCAAAGTTTTCAATTTCAATTAAAGGAAGTTTGCCTGTTTCTTTTTGGCTGCTATCTACACTGTTTGTAATGTGCTGAACCAGTTTTACCAAAGGTTTTTGCTGCAAATAACGTAAGGAAGTATTGGTTAAATTTAGGTCTTTAATTACATAATGTTGGTTCGCCAAATCGAAGGTTTTCAATTGGGTTTTAAAAGCACCCAAGTAAACTTTTACGTCGTTTCCTGCAACATCATCACGGTAGTTAATGCCAATATCTTCAAATGAAACTTTATCAATTGAAAATTTAAGTGCAGATGTAGTGTCTTTATCAACTTTTTGCTGAGGCTTTTTCTGGTCGCTCATAAAGGCATCAACCAGAAAGGAAAAATTGAAAGTTGTATCAGGGCTAATGCGTTTAACATTAGCACGTATGTTTTTTAGTTCGATACTTTGAATTTCGACAGTATTCTTCAACAGCTTAAATAAGCTGATATCAACAGCTAATTTTTCTGCATATAATAACGTATCGCCTTTTTTATCTTCGATGTAAAATTTATTCAAAACAACATCTTTCGGCAATGCAATTTTAATGCTTTCAAGGCTAACTTCTGTCTTGGTTTTGGTTTTAAGGTAATTTATGGCCTTATCTTTAACAAAATTTTGTACCGCCGGAATATTTAATGATAAAGCCAAAGCAACCACAAGAATGATTATTGAAGCGATAACCCAGAGTAAAACTTTTAGACTTTTACGTACGTATTTATTCAAAGCTGATTATGTTTGGTGGTTTTCAAATGCTAAAAGCATGCCATTAAAATTAATATTAAGGCAGTTTTTATAAATAATACAAAAAATAAAGTAAATTGTTCGCCCGCTACAAAAATTTAACACAAGCGGTTTCATAACATATTAAAAATGAAATTACTAAATCTAAATATAACCTTCGAACAATACAACGGATTGCAAGAATTGAATGAACAAGATACAATGCTTTGTCAACTTTCCGAACAAGCCTTATCAACTTCTTATTCTCCATATTCGAAATTTAGAGTAGGTACTGCTATTCGTTTGCAATCGGGCGAAACCGTGTTGGGTAGCAACCAAGAAAACCTAGCTTACCCATCCGGTCTTTGTGCAGAACGTGTGGCACTTTTTACCATTGGCGCAAACTATCCAAATGCTGTGATAGAAAGTATGGCCATTACCGCACAAACAGATAATTTCGAAATCTTAAAGCCAGTAACCTCATGCGGTGGTTGTCTGCAGGTAATGGCGGAGTTTGAACGTAAACAAGGTTTGCCCATCGAAGTGCTGTTTTATTGTTTAAATGGGGAGATTTTAAAAGTACAAAGTGTACAAAGTTTATTGCCATTTTCTTTTGTAGAGGACAGGTTGGCAGCGAGGGTTTAATTTTTTTGGAAATGAAGGGTTCCGTAGTGCTTGGTAAACTGATGTCCTGCTTTGCGCTGTAGCCCCCAAGAATCCTGTGAAACAAACATACAATAAAAAAATAAAGAACTATGCCTAGGTCGGGGGCTGCCGCTGCAATCAGGTTTAATTATTTAAGGCAGCTGCTTTTTGGCAAAAACCACCCCCTTAAATTCCCCGGCAAGCGGGGGAGACAGAATGCCAACCTGCAAAATGTTTATAGAATTGGCTATCGCTATCTGCATCCTGTATCCCCCTCTGGACGGGCAAGGAGAGGTTTTTAAGGTGCCAAGCGTCAAGTTTTAATGCTGGTTTTCTTCTGTAGAGGATGTGTTAATGATAAGAACCACCCCCTTAAATTCCCCGGCAAGCGGGGGAGACAGGATGCCAACCTGCAAAATGTTCACAGATTTTAGTTAATATTTATCGCATAATAGTTAAAACTTCCGCTATCTGCATCCTGTATCCCCCTCTGGAGGGGATTGGGGGAGGTTTTTCATTTTAAAATCCCTATCTCAAATTTTAGCCTCGGTACAATTACAACATTTCACTTTAAAGCTTTGACAACTTTAATAGCCTATTAGAAAGAAAGTTGTCAAAACTCATAAGATCCATACATCATCACATACAAATGTGAATAACCTCTCTTCGCACTGTGATATCATTTTTATTATATTTACGGCTGCCAATTTCTGTAAATAAATGAGTGAAGAATCAGACCAAAACCTAAATCCAAACGAAGAACATAAACATACCATAACCCCAATTAACGGTTTGTACGAAAATTGGTTCCTCGATTACGCTTCGTATGTAATTCTGGATAGGGCGGTTCCACATATTCATGACGGATTAAAACCCGTTCAGCGCCGTATTATGCACTCGCTAAAGGAAATGGACGATGGACGTTTCAACAAAGCGGCGAATGTAATTGGTAATACCATGAAATATCATCCGCATGGTGATGCTTCTATTGGCGATGCGATGGTACAAATTGGTCAGAAAGATTTGCTGATTGATATGCAAGGCAATTGGGGCGACCCTATTACTGGCGATAGTGCTGCTGCACCTCGTTACATCGAGGCTCGGTTATCGAAATTTGCTAACGAAGTTGTTTTTAATGCCGATACCACCGAATGGCAATTAAGTTACGATGGACGTAACAACGAACCGATAACATTGCCTGTAAAGTTCCCCTTGTTGTTGGCGCAAGGGGCAGAGGGTATTGCCGTGGGTTTGGCCACTAAAGTAATGCCGCATAATTTTATCGAACTTTTAGATGCCTCAATTGAATCGCTAAAAGGTATTCGCCCAAATATTTTGCCCGATTTTTTCACGGGCGGTATGGCCGATTTTACAAATTATAATGAGGGTCAGCGGGGTGGTAAAATTCGTGTTCGTGCAAAAATTACGGAGAAAGATAAAAAGACCTTAGTCATTACCGAAGTACCGTACAGCACCACTACCAGTTCTATTATTGACAGTATTTTGGCCGCAAATGATAAGGGCAAAATCAAAATCAAAAAAATTGAGGATAGTACTGCCGCTCATGTAGAAATTATTGTGCATTTGGCACCGGGCATCTCGCCTGATGTAACCATCGACGCACTTTATGCTTTCACAGCTTGCGAAGTTTCCATCTCACCAAATACTTGTATCATTCAAGATGATAAGCCGCACTTTTTAAGTGTGAACGATATTCTGATTGAAAATACAAAGCACACTAAAAGATTATTAAAAAGAGAATTGGAGATTCGCTTGCATGAGTTGCAGGAGAAAATTTTCTTCAGTTCGTTACTTAAAATATTTATTCAGGAGGGTATGTACAAAAATCCTGAATATGAAAATTCCACTAATTTCGATACCGTTGTAGATGTTTTACATTTATTGTTCGATCCTTTCAAAGCATCGTTGTACCGAGAAATTCTGCCTGAGGATTTCAAAAAGCTAATCGATAAGCCAATGAGTAGCATCACCCGTTTTGATGTGAAAAAGGCCGATGAGCAGATGAAAAATCTGGAAGATGAAATTAAGGTGGTTAAAAATCACCTAAAACACCTCACCGATTACGCAATTGCCTGGTTCCAAAGGCTAAAAGATAAATACAGTAAAGGAAGAGAACGTAAAACGGAGATTCGGTTGTTCGATAGGGTTGAAGCATCGAAAGTTGCCTTGGCGAATGTGAAGTTGTATATGAACCGTGAGGACGGTTTCATTGGAACAGGTTTACGTAAGGATGAATTTATTGCCGATTGTTCGGATATTGATGAAGTAATTGTTTTCCGTGAAGATGGAAAATGTATGATTACCAAAGTTGCAGATAAGACTTTTGTGGGCAAAGGAATCATTCACGCTCAGGTTTTCAAGAAAAATGATGAGCGTACCATCTATAACATGATTTATAAAGATGGTTCAACAGGAACCGCATACATTAAACGTTTTGCGGTAGTTGGTGTTACTCGAGATAAGGAATACGATTTAACAAAGGGCTCTAAAGGATCGAAAGTTTTATATTTCACGCCAAACCCAAATGGTGAAGCAGAAATTGTAAATGTAGCATTGAAGCCGCATTCGAAATTACGTAAACTTCAATTCGATCAGGATTTTGCCGAGGTTGCAATTAAAGGTCGAGGTTCGCAGGGAAATATTATTTCTAAGTATCCGGTTAAGAAAATCATACTGAAGAGCAAAGGTGTTTCTACCTTATCGGGACTAAAAATTTGGTATGATGATTTACTGAAACGCTTGAATGTTGATGGTAGAGGAAAATATTTGGGCGAGTTTGATGGCGATGATCGGATTCTACAAGTTCATAAAGATGGTTATTACGAATTGAGTTCTTTTGAATTAAGTAATCACTTTGACGACGGCTTAATCTTAATTCAAAAATTCGATCCAGAAAAAGTTTTTTCAGCAGTTCATTTCGATGGCAAGGCCCAAAATTATTTCATTAAACGTTTCGTTTTCGAATTGCAATCTGTGGGCAGAAAAACCATTTTCATTAGCGAAGAGCAGAAATCGAAGTTGTTATATTTAACAGCAAATACCGCGGCGAAAGTTGTAGTCGATGTTTTAAAAGGAAAGACACAAACGCCAGAAACGCTAGATTTAGTTTTAGCAGAGCTGATTGATGTTAAAGGTTTAAAGGCAAATGGAAATCGTTTGTCGCCACATGATGTGCAAAAAATTGTGCTAGAAGAACCAGCAGAAGAAATCGAGGCTGCAGAAATAGTTGATGTTAATGATGAAAGCGATGAAGAAGAATCTATCGAAGAAGCTGAAGTTTTAGAAGCTGAAGAAATAGAAGATTCTGTACCAGAACCAGTAATAGAAAAAGCTGTTGAGGAAAAACCAAAACCGAAATTCGAACGCATTGAAGAGCCAATAACTAAAGCTGACAAATCTGCTATTGATAAGCCAGTTGCAGAAGAAAAACCTGTAGTGGATTCAAAACCTGAGCCTATAAAAAAAGAGGAACCAAAACCGGAGAAAAAACCTGAAGTCGAGAAGCCTAAGATAGAAGATAAGCCAGCTAAAAAAGTCGATTTCGAAATTACCAATCCTGATGATATAGAGATTGACGAAAAGGGACAGTTAGGATTGTTCTAGTTGTAGTGATTTCATCATTGGAGGCATCGGCAGACTTAAAATTGCTATGAACGATCGTTACCCTGAATTCATTTCAGGGTCTTAATAGTAAGGCGGCTTAGCAGGAAAGATGCTGAAATAAATCCAGCATGACGACCGCAAAACCTATTGCAATGCCACATATAAATAACTGTCATCCGGAATTATGTAATTTTTTAAGGATAAAACCTGTGAATGACAAAGTAAAATCTTCATCTCTCATTTTTAAAACTATCTTTGCCCTACTCAAAGGGGTGCTTTTTGAATTCTGCAATTTCTGTTGCAATCAAAAGGCTGAGATTACACCCATTAACTTGAGGAATGACCAATAAATAATATTCAACATTCAGTTTTGAAAATTGATATTTAATTATTGGAATTTCTAAAAGTTGTGCACCTGATTCGGATAATGCCGACGTAGGGAAGAGGTTAAATTTACAATGCTGTTTCGCCCTGAAAGCAGTCTTCAATTATTTTTTATTAGTCGTTAGACATAAAAGTATTGTAAATGAATTTTCAAGAATGGTTTAAGCTTTTTCAAGAGCAAATTTTACACACTTCAATAATCGAATGGTTTGCTGTTGGCTTCGGAGTTTCAGAGGTTTTATTGGCTAAGAAAAACAACATTTGGCTTTATCCTACTGGGATAATTTCCATTTTACTATCAATGTTTTTATTGTTGAATGTAAAACTCTATGCAGAAATGTTATTGAGTATTTACTATTTGGTAATGAGTGTTTACGGTTGGGTAATTTGGAAAAAACGTAAACTCGACGCCGAGAACCAAGTTTCTTGGAGCACAAATAATGAACTTACAATTGCTGTTTTAATTTCAGTAGTTGGGTTTTTCGTCTTTTACTTCGTATTAAGAAATCACACAGATTCTGATGTGCCCTTACTCGATGCTTTCGTTTCATCAACTGCTTGGGCAGGAATGTGGCTTTTAGCGAAACGTAAAATCGAAAATTGGATTCTTTTAAATGTTTCCAACATCGTAGCTATTCCTTTATTGTTTCATAAAAAACTGCCCTTAATGGCATGCTTAACAACTTTTCTTTTTATTGTAGCCATTTTTGGCTTTATGGATTGGAAGAAAATCATCGGAAGAAGAAAATTAAGAACAACTTAAATGGCCGCAGATTCGCAGATTAAATTTCTTTCTCCATTCTGTATTTGAAAATAAAATATATGCAAAATACACTCACACAAACTTGGCAAGAAACAGTAAATGAATATGCCGCCAAATCTGAAGCGATGGGTGAGCTACATCCAGAAGTTTTGGAACTTGCTTATCAAGAAAATTGGTTTAAGCTTTTTGTGCCCAAAATTTATGGTGGCGCTGGGAAAAAACTTCCTGAGATATTACGATTGGAAGAATCCCTAGCAGAGGCAGACGGAAGTTTAGGCTGGACCATTACCCTTTGTGCAGGTGCTGCTTGGTTTGCTGGTTTTTTAAATCCAGAATTGGCGATCGAGGTTTTTGCCGATAGGAAAGTTTGTTTTGCTGGGAGTGGGGCAGTAGGAGGAGCGGCGATAAAAACGGATACTGGATACCTAATCAATGGGCACTGGAAGTATGCCAGCGGAGCTTTACATGCCACCATTTTCACTGCAAATTGCATTATAAAAAATAGTGGTGGAACAGATGAATTAGATGAAAACGGTAACCCAAAAGTAATGTCGTTTATTCTTAAAAAAGATGAAGTAGAAGTTTTAGCAGGTTGGTCTTATTTTGGCCTAATCGCCACTGGTAGTCATGCTTTCGAAGTAAAAGATTTGGAAGTTCCGTTAAATAGAACATTTAAAATAAATAATACAATCGAAATTGCAGATCAAGGGTTTGATTATCCGTTTTTGCAATTGGCAGAAACCACACTGGCTGTAAATAGTTTAGGGATGGCCAATCATTTCATCAAATTAGTAAAGGAATCTTTTTTATCTAGATCAGGACTGAAGAGGTATAATGAAGATCAAATTGTGTTTTTTAATGCAGAGTTGAAGCGATGTAAAAATGAGGTATTTGAACTCAAAAATCAATTTTATAAAACCTTTGATGAATCCTGGGCACAATTAAACAATAATGGGATCATCAGTGAGGATAAACTAAACGAAGTAAGCCAAATAAGCAGAAAACTTGCCCATGCTTCTCGTCGAGCCGCCGACACACTTTTTCCTTACTGCGGATTAGAGGCTGCAAAAAAAGAAAGTGAAATTAACCGTGTTTGGAGAGATATGCATACGGCGAGTCAACATGCATTGCTCACTTTTGAGTGCTGATTATTCTAAAAGTTCTGGTTTAATTTTTTCACGAAAATCTGCTAGAAATTTATTAAGTTTTGGCTGAATTACGAATGCACAATATGGTTTACCCTGATTTTGGTTATAGTAATTTTGATGGTAATCTTCAGCATCGTAAAATTCTGATATTGGCTTTATTTCTGTTATGATAGGTTTATCAAAAACATTTTCTTCAGATAATTTCTCAATTGTTTTTTCAGCTTGAACTTTTTGTTCCTCGCCATTATAAAAAATGGTTGAACGATATTGAGAACCAATATCATTTCCTTGTCTGTTTAAGGTTGTTGGGTTATGGGTTTTAAAGAAAACTAATAACAATTCATCAAAGGATATTATTGATTCATCAAACTCTATTTGAACTACTTCAATATGACCAGTTTCGCCATTGCAAATTTCCATATAAGTAGGGTGTTTCAACTCACCACCCATATAACCCGATACTACCTGATTTACGCCTTTTAAAGTTTGAAATACTGCCTCAGTGCACCAAAAGCACCCTCCGCCAAATGTTGCTGTTTGCATATAGCTAATATAACGAAAACTATGCCATTATAGTTTTGAAAATATCACAATGAATAATAAGTTATTTCGATACATTAAGCAATAAATTTTCATCAAACCTTTGGCGGTTTTGAAAAGTTACATTGGCTACAAACGGAAAAATCCCCATTCAAAATGTTGAATGAGGATTTTAAGATATGCTTTAATTATTGATATTGAATATATATCGGTTTTGGCTTAAGTTTTAACAACTCTTCTGGAGTCATCAAACGGTTTGGTGCTTTCTTTAAATCGTTTTTATAAAATAATTTAAATCCTGTAAATTGGACAGGCTCACCATAAATAAAATGGCGATAAGTACCAATCTTTAAATCAGGTTCGCCCCATCCATCCATGTGCATTACAACCTGCACTTCAGGACGTAATTTAATGTTTGCCGAATTGGTTACCATTTTCTTAGTAAAGCGGTGTAATACGAATACTTTTGGAGGCAAGTTGTATTTCTTTACAAGATCTGCCAAATAGCCAGTTACATAATTGATATCTGCAGCATCATAGGTTCCAATTTTCTTACCCGGCAAAGAACCATCTTTCATGGAGAATTCTGGGTCGATCCCTAAATGAACATAAGGCAACTGAAGATATTTTTCAATATGTGGTAATTCGGCCTTAATGGTACTTAAAGCCACTTGAAGATCTAAAAACACGATGGTGTTGGGTTTCATTTTCGAAATTGCTAAAACAGAATCGATTTGCTTATTGCCCATTCGGTTGATGTATTTGCCATCTTTACCCGGTGTTCCACTTGCCACAGCAGCAATGTAATGTAAACCAGCTTGAACCGGAGTTGATGGATCTGCTTTTTCCCAATGTTTAATCTCCGTATTTAAGCGTTGCCACATTTCTTTTGGAGCATATTCTCCTAAAGCACCCATTTTTTTCGAGTGTAGGTTACCATAATAAACTACAATACGTTTGAAAGGTAATATTGCCCCTGCTAAAGGCGTTGGTTGGTTTTTTACTGGCCATTTCCCAGTAGTATCTCCGTTGGCTAATTTCTTTACTAAAGAATCGTATAATTTTGGATCAACAGGTTTCATTACATTTACTGTAGAATCTGTTTTCTTTTTAGTGGTATCAGAAGAAAAGATTTTGCCAATACCGCTGCCGCCCTTACCATCTGAGTTACAGTTGGCGAACAAACTGATTGCGGCAAAACCAAGTATTAGAGTGCCCGCTAATTGAGGAAATTTCATAGATATTATAATAGTTGTTAATGTTTTACAGTTTTTCCGAATCTGTTTTATATGAAAGTAGGATTGAAATCCGATAGTTTAAAATAAAGTAACTAACATTTACACATTGCAGAATTTACCAAAAACACCTAATGGTAATTTAATGCCTGCAGTGGCTTGTAGGTACAGTTCTCCGGTTTCTAAATTTTTAACATTAGGGAATGATGTGCGAATTAAATTTTCTACAATAACGGAAGAAAATCCTAAAGAATAAGTATTCAAAATTAAAAAATGTTCCTTTTCATCTAAAAGTTGTACAACATCTTGCATCATTTCTTGAATATGATCCTCAAGCTTCCACTTTTCGCCATTAGGACCATGACCGTAAGCCGGCGGATCTAGAATAATTCCATTGTATTTTTTTCCTCTTTTAAGTTCTTTCTTAACAAACTTTAAAGCATCTTCAACCATCCAACGGGTATTTTTTAGGCCTGAAAGTTCTTGGTTTTCGTTAGCCCAAGTTACTACTTGTTTGATAGAGTCTACGTGTGTGGTTTCTGCGCCAGCCGCATTCGCAATTAAGGATGCAGCTCCTGTGTAAGCAAAAAGGTTTAAGACTTTTGGATTTGGGGTAGTAAATTTTTTAATTGATGAAGAGATAAAATCCCAGTTTACAGCTTGCTCAGGGAAAACACCAACATGTTTAAATGAGGTTAATCCCAAACGAAGTTTAATGGCAACATCATCATTTTTATATTCAACATGCCAACGATCTGGTGATGCAGGATTTTTTTTAACCCATTCGCCCGAAGTAGCCGAACGACCTCTAAAAGATATCGTAGCAGTTTTTTTCCACTCTTGCTCTGATAATGTTTTCTTCCAAACAGCCTGTGGTTCAGGACGGATTAGAATTGCATTTCCAAAACGCTCTAATTTTTCAAAATCCCCGCAATCAATTAGTTCATAATCTTTCCAATGGGTTGGGGCAAGTAATTGTATCATGTATTTTTATGTAGTCCGTCATTGCGAGGCACGAAGCAATCTCAATAGATAAGTTGAATGAGATTGCTTCGTGCCTCGCAATGACGATTATATTTAAAACTTATCTTTTGCTGCTTTCATAAAACGGCTAGCAAAAACAAAGTCGTTCAGTTCCTGAATATCTGTATGGGCAATCTCTTTATTGCTACCTTCCCAAAATTTCTTTCCTTCGTGTAAGAATAAGATATAATCTCCAATTCCCATTACAGAGTTCATATCGTGAGTAACCACAATTGTTGTGGTGCCGTATTCTTCGGTAATTTCCTTTATTAATTCATCAATTACGATTGATGTTTTAGGATCTAGGCCAGAGTTTGGTTCATCACAAAACAAGTATTTTGGATTCATCGCGATAGCACGTGCTATACCTACACGTTTTTTCATTCCGCCAGATAACTCTGCTGGAAAAAGTTTGTTCTTTCCCTCTAAATTTACACGCTCCAAGCAAAAATTAACCCTTTCTAATTTCTCACTTCTGGTTTGATCAGTAAACATATTTAAAGGAAACATGATGTTTTCCTCAACAGTCATACTATCAAATAGGGCAGATCCTTGAAAAAGCATTCCAATTTCCTTACGCACTTCGATTCTTTCTCCATAATCCATGGCTGTAAAATCTCTTCCATCATATAATACAGAACCAGAATCTGGCTGATGCAAACCAACCATACATTTAAGTAGTGTTGTTTTACCAGAACCCGAGCCTCCGATAATTAAATTGGTTACACCCTCTTTAAATGTTCCAGAAATCCCTTTGAGAACATCATTCCCAGAGAATGATTTATAAATATCTTTTATCTCAATCATTAAAGTAAAAGTTGAGTAACTAAATAATCGCAGACTAATATTGAGATACAGCTAATTACAACCGCTCTAGTACTTGCTTGCGAAACTTCCAATGCGCCACCGCGAACGTAAAAACCTTCGTAAGCTGGTACCGATGTGATGATGAAACCGAAAACAAATGCTTTTACCAGTGCAACAACTATTGTGTATGGATTAAAATCCGTAGTGATTCCTTGAATATATTCGTTTGGAGTAACAGCACCTGAAATTGAGCCACCGATGTATCCACCAGCGATACTTAAAAACATAGAGCAAATTACCAGCATTGGAACCATTGTTATTCCCGAAATAATTTTTGGAAGAATTAAGTATCCAGGTGCATTTATTCCCATAATTTCTAGGGCATCAATTTGCTCGGTAACACGCATCGAGCCAATTTCTGATGAAATGGCCGAACCAATTTTACCAGCCAAAACGATAGCGCTAATGGTTGGACTTAATTCCAGAATACTAGAATCTCTGTTTACTGAACCAATAATCGTTTTCGGAATAAAATCACTAACCAACTGGAAAGCAATTTGTAGAGTCATTACTGCACCAATAAATGTAGAGATAATTGCAATAAGTCCTAAAGAGCCAACGCCCACATAATCCATCTGCTTTGCAATTTCCTTAAAGTATATCTTCAGTTTTTCCGGCCTTCTGAATACAGATTTGAGTAGCAGTATGTATCTGCCGAAATTGGTAAAATTCATTCCGTATGTGTTGCTTAATTTAAATGATCATTTATAATACTACAAAGAAACGATAAAAAAGTTGTCGCACTTTGATAATTGCAAAAATATTCGTGGTTTCGGATATAAATATGGTTTTTTGTCAACAAAAACTAATCCATAAAAAATGAAAGCTGTAATAACTGGTGCAACAAAAGGAATTGGAAGAGCAATAGCGACAAAATTGTGGAAAGAGGGTTATGATTTAATTCTTGTGGCTAGAAGTTTGAATGATTTGGAAAAATTTCGCAATCAATTATTTTTTACGGGAAGATCGGTTCTGATTTATGCTGTGGATTGCTCCATTAAGGAAGAACTTTATAAGTTCTTAAACAAAGTGGATTTAGATTTTGGCTTTGCCGATGTATTGGTGAACAATGTTGGCGCTTTTTTACCAGGAAGTTTATTGGATGAAGATGATGATGCCTTTGAGAAACAGCAAGAATTAAACGTAAATGCCAGCTACTACATCAGTAAGTTTTTCGGAAAAAAAATGCGATCAGCACAACATGGACATATATTTAACATCTGTTCGGTGGCGAGTAAGGCTCCTGTGAAAAATGGTGGAAGTTATAGTGTAACAAAAGCAGCGATGCTAAGTCTTAATCATGTATTGCGGCAAGAATTAGCCCCACACAACGTTAAAGTAACCGCCTTTTTGCCGGGCTCAACCAAAACATCATCCTGGGAGGGAACAACAATTCCAGATGAAAAATTTGTACAGCCCGAAGATATAGCAGAAACTTTATATACCATTTTAAACTTAAGTAAAGGGGTAAACGTTGATGAGGTTTTAATTACTCCGCTTGATTTTTAAACACACACAAAATGAACAGCGTTATGGAAAAGAAGCTTTTTAGAAACGAACACGATAAGATGATTGCCGGTGTAGCTTCTGGCCTTGCAGATTACATGCAGGTAGAGGTTACCATAGTGAGGTTGTTATTCGTATTATCGTCTATATTTATGGCCGGAGGCGGTCTTATTGCCTATATTATTATGTGGATTATTGTTCCGGTTAATAACGATCCGGCAGCAAGATTCACAAGTTTCAACGATTACTTCAACAGGAACAACCCAAATACGCCACCTTTTGGAAGCTCGAATCCATTTTCTGGTCCAACAGGTTCGGGAAATGCAAATTGGACACAGCCGGTAGATGAATCGAAGAAAACACCTTTCGAAACCCAACCTGATTTTAGCAAATTCAACAAGCCGAATGATGCTGGAAGAACCATTGCAGGATTACTTTTATTGGTAGTTGGTTGTTTCTTCTTAATGCATGAACTCGATTTTATCCCAGATTGGTTTAGCTTCAGAAATTTCTTCAAATTTATGTGGCCGGTAATATTCATTGCGCTAGGTATTAGTGTTATTGCCAAATCAAAAAGGAAAAATGAATGGGCGGCCTTTCAAAATCAACAAGCTCAGGAAGAGCAAAAAAAATCAGCTGATTTTTCGGAAACAGTAATTGTAGAGGAAAAACCAAACGAAGATCATAACTCAACATCCACTAACCCTCAAGCATAAATAACATGAAATTAGATAGATTAATTTGGGGTATCTTACTGCTATTTATTGGTGGTGTACTTCTACTCGAAAACTTTGGCCTAATAGAATTCTATTGGCGCAACGTTTGGAACTTTTGGCCAATATTTTTAATAATCGCTGGTGTAAATATTTTATTCAATAGAAATAATTCACAAACAGGCAGCATAGTTTCTATTGCGGTTTTAGTTGTAGCGCTATCATTCCTGTTTTACAAAGGACAACAAGAGCCGACTAGGGGAAATTGGTGGGGTAATCACGCTAACAAGGACATAGATATCAACATTGATGATGACGACAACGATAACGATAATGATGATAACAGTGATAATGACACAGCTTTCCATCAACTTAGTTTATCTGAACCTTTTGTAGCTGCAGATAACGCTAAGAAAACCATATTAAATATTTCTGGAGGTGGTATTTCATTCAATTTGAATGGCGAAACATCAGAATTAATTAATGCTGATGTTAAGAAAAAACATGCAAACTTTTCATTAAAGAAATTAATAACCGATTCTGCAACTGTGCTAACCTTTAGCATGGATAACAAAAAGAATAAATTTAATTTTGGTGATGGTGGAAATGATGTGGATTTTAAATTAAACAAGGCCGCAAACTGGGATGTTTATATGAAACTTGGTGCAGGCGAAGCAGATTTTGATTTTACAGATTATAAGGTTCGTACTTTCCACTTCGATGGTGGCGCAGCTGCATTGGATTTAAAGTTTGGAGATTTATTGCCAATTACCGATGTTGTTGTCAAATCTGGCGTGGCCGATGTTAAAATCAAAATCCCTACAAATTCTGGCTGTAGAATTAAAACTAAAACAGGTTTATCATCTAAAGATTTTGATGGATTTGATAAATTAAGTGATGGAGTTTACGAAACATCGAATTATAAAACATCAACAAAAAAAATCTTTATTAATTTGGATGGAGGATTAAGTAGCTTTGAGGTAAATCGATATTAGATAAGTTGAAAATGAAAGGCAGAAAGTTTAAGGCTTTGCTTTGCCAAACTTTAGAAACCTGATCTTGAAAATCCTAAAATCCAATGAATCTTGATCAGTATACAGTTGTTATAAATGGTAAGCCACAAGGTCCGTATAGTTTATCTGAGCTTGCTGATTTAAATATCAAGCCGAATACATTTATACGCAAACCCGGAATGGACGATTATAAAGAAGCTCATGCAATTGCAGAATTGCGTGAGCTTCTTGGTTTTAGCTATCAAAAAACCGCCCCTCAATATTTTGCTGCTTTCGATCAAAGATTATTAGCCTCAGTGATTGATCATTTCATCATTTTTGGCTTTTATACGGTTATTATTTTGATCAGTTATATCTTTATCGTAGATAAGAACGAGCGGATAATGGCTTTTTTGGTTCCTTTTCCAATTATTTTTATGGTTAAACTCATTTATGGAAGTTTTGCCGAAGCGTCAGTAAATCAAGCTACAGTTGGCAAAAAAATATTGGGCATTAAAGTTACCGATTTAGAAGGAACCAGAATTTCTATTGGTGTTTCTTTCATCAGAAACTTTTCGAAAATTTTATCTGTTCTACCTGTTTTCTTCGGCTATCTGTATAGCTTTTTGAATAAGAAAAACCAATGCTGGCACGATATAGCCGCAAATACGTTGGTGATAAAAGATAGATTGATATAGTCGTAATTGATTAAAGTATATTTTGAAAATTGATGGTTCAGTAATTCTTTGCCGATTTTAGCCCTGTTTTCCGCTAAATCCCCGATAGAAAAAATCGGGGGATATCGCTTCACCCAGGTTTAAATTTTAAAGGATCTAATGTTAGTGTCTTTAACACAGTAATCATCAAAAATCATATAGCATAACATCCGAGGAATTTATCAACTCAATTTTCTAACAATTTAACAATACATCAATTTAACAATTAAACATTTAGCTTATCTTTGCAATCGCATGGAAAATTTATCGGTAAAGCATGATTTAGATGGAGGATATTGCAACAGTTTAACGCAATATTCGAGGTATTTAACCCGCGAAGTTAATATTGGCGATATCGCTTTGGGCGGTCACAATCCTATTCGTATCCAATCGATGACGACCACCGATACCATGAATACTCTGGCAACCGTTGAGCAAACCATCCGCATGGTAGAATCTGGTAGTGAATATGTTCGTATCACTGCACCAAGCATCAAAGAAGCTGAAAATTTAGCGAATATTAAAAAAGAATTACGTTATCGCGGATACAATGTTCCTTTAATTGCTGATATCCATTTTACGCCAAATGCAGCTGAAATGGCCGCAAGGATTGTAGAAAAAGTTCGTGTGAATCCGGGGAACTACGCCGATAAAAAGAAATTCGAAAATTTAGAATACACTCAAGATACTTATGATGCAGAACTGGCTAGGATTTACAAAAAAATTATTCCGCTGGTAAAAATCTGTAAGGAATATGGCACAGCCATGCGTATCGGCACCAATCATGGGTCACTTTCTGATAGGATTATGAGCCATTACGGCGATACTCCAAGAGGAATGGTAGAATCTGCAATGGAATTTATCCGCATGTGCGAAGACCAAAATTATTACAATTTGGTGATTTCGATGAAAGCCAGCAACACGCAGGTAATGGTTCAGGCTTATCGTTTACTGGTTAAAACCATGGTGAAAGAGGGTATGAATTATCCTCTGCATTTAGGTGTAACCGAAGCAGGCGATGGAGAAGATGGTCGTATAAAATCTGCAGTTGGAATCGGTACTTTATTGGAAGATGGTTTAGGCGATACCATTCGTGTTTCACTAACAGAAGACCCTGAATTTGAAGCGCCTGTTGCAAAAGCATTGGCTGATAGATATTCTTCAAGGAGTCGGGAGTCAGAGGTCCGAGGTCAGAAGATTGATAGTGCACCCGGGCTTCGGACTTCGGACTTTGGACTTCCGACTTATTCTCCTTATTCCTATTCGAGAAGAATCACAGAACCTGTTCAGCATATTGGCGGACATCACCACCCGGTTGTGATGATTGATGTCTCAAAAGAAAACCTAAAAGACCCATATTTTTTAAGTTCTGTAGGATACAATTACAGTGCAGGTTTAGATAAATATAATCTTGCCGACCAAGCTTGTGATTTGGTTTATTTGGGCGATAATTTGCCATCGTTTTCTTTCCCGGGAAATTTAAAGCAGATTTATAATTACCAAACTTGGTTGGGTTTAAGAGATAAAAATAATTGTCACCCATTATTTTCTTTCGACGAATTTAGCGCAGCCGATTTTAAAGATGAATTTTTAAACTTCGTTCAAATTGATGCCAAACAATTAAACAATTCATCAATTGATCAATTAAGCAACAATGTTATCCTGATTCTCGAAACAGCTGCTCTTCATGGAATGGCTGAACAGAGAGCATTTTTTGTGGCCTTGCAAGAAAAAAATATACAAATTCCAGTGATTATCAAAAGGACTTACAAGGAGTTAGATGCTGATAATTTGATGCTCTACGCTGCAACAGATATTGGTGCTCTATTTACTGATGGTTTTGGAGATGGGATTTGGATTGATGACCAAAGTCAAAATTTAGCTTTAATTAACTCAACCAGTTTCGGGATTTTGCAGGCAACCAGAACAAGAATCAGTAAAACAGAATATATTTCTTGTCCGAGTTGTGGCAGGACACTTTTCGATTTACAGGAAACTACGCA
The DNA here is from genome assembly GCF_004331675.1 of Pedobacter frigidisoli. Lineage (GTDB taxonomy): Bacteria > Bacteroidota > Bacteroidia > Sphingobacteriales > Sphingobacteriaceae > Pedobacter > Pedobacter frigidisoli. The sequence goes on from NZ_SJSN01000007.1 coordinate 193,905, forward strand.
GCTTATTCGTTCCCGAACAGACCATTTGAAAGGACTTAAAATTGGAATCATGGGCTGTATTGTAAACGGCCCAGGCGAAATGGCCGATGCTGATTACGGCTATGTAGGAACTGGTCCTGATAAAATAACTTTGTATCGCGGTCAGGAAGTGGTGAAAAAGAATGTTAATACCGCTTTTGCTTTAGATGAGTTAATTGATATTATAAAGGGTGATGGAAATTGGGTAGAGAAAAGTTAAATTTTTTCTGCGTATTGCATTCCCCTCTTTTAGAGGGGTGTCCGCAGGACGGGGTGTTTAATTGTCTTTTTTTTAATAAATGTTAACTAATGATTTTGTCAATGGTCTCCCCACAGACCAATATTTTAATAAGAGACAATAACTAACCAATAACCCTAAATTACCTCAATGAAAATCCCCGAGTTCCAATCCATATTTAACGAACTTAGAAACTGGCTTGTTGCTAAAGGCCTTGCGGGTAACGAACTTATTTATTCTTATTTCTTTATTGGATTAATTGGCGTAACGCTGTTTCTTTTCATCACCATATTTGTAACCAGACAGGTTTTTATTGGGGCTGTAAAAGGCGCAAGAACAAAATCAAACTGGCAGAGCGCCTTATTTGAGTTTAGGGTTTTCAGGGCTTTTGCTTTAATTTTTGGAGCATATATTATTTATAATGTCGTTCCTTTCGTCTTTATCGATTTTAAGGTTTGGCTTTTCTATGCACTCATTGTAGCAAAAATTTATATCGTACTTGCGGTGATGTTTGCAGTAAATGCATTCTTAAATGCTTTGGTTTCCATTATGGAAGCGTCAAGGAAATATGCTGATAAGCCCATTAGAAGTTATAAACAGGTAGCGAAAATCGTTTTTTATATAGTTGGTTTTGTACTGATATTATCAATAATATTAAACGAATCTCCATTATATATCTTCGGTGGTTTTGGGGCGGTAACAGCAGTTTTTATTTTGGTTTTTCGCGACCCGATTTTAGGTTTTGTGGCCTCTGTACAAATGAGCGCCATAGATTTAGTTCGTGTTGGCGATTGGATTACGGTTGAGAAATATGGTGCTGATGGCGAAGTAACGGAAATCAACTTAACCACCATTAAAGTTCGCAATTGGGATAAAACGGTTACGATTGTTCCGAGTTATGCCATTGTGAGCGAGTCGTTTAAAAATTGGCGGGCGATGGAAGAAAGTGAGGGAAGAAGAATTAAGCGACATATTAATATTAAAATCTCCAGCATCAAATTTTGTGATGAAGAATTGATTAATCGACTGAAAAGCATCGATTTTTTAAAGGATTATCTGAAAGAAACTCAATTACAAATAGAAACATTCAATGCAGAAAATACAGTAAATCCAAATAATTTGGTTAACGGTCGCCACATGACAAATATTGGAACGTTTAGGGTTTATGCAGAGAAATATTTGGAAAGCAACCCTTACATCAATACCGATTTAACTTTTATGGTGCGCCAATTGCAGGCAACAGAAAACGGATTACCGATAGAAATTTATGTCTTTTCAAAAGAGAAAGGTTTAAAGAAATTCGAAGAGGTTGCAGCTGATATTTTCGACCATCTTTTGGCTGCGGTTCCGTATTTTGATTTAGAGATTTTCCAAAGCCCGAGTGGAAGTGATATGCGAGGTTTTGTTAGAAGAGGGAATGATTAATTTTATTGCTGTCATTCTGAGCGTAGTGAAGAATCCCTAACCTATTGACTCTGCACTAAGTACAGCACTTCCAGTTTTTTGGCTGTGGGTTAAATTGACGATTGTGTTTCATCGCCTGCAGATTCTTCGCAAACTCAGAATGACAGCGAGCCTTATTCTTCTCCCAAAAATACCAAACACTTCTCGCAAACCTTAAATAATAGTGGTGGTAAAGTTTCATTTTCAAAAGGTTGCGTTGCGCCATAAACATGATTTGCCCCCTCAATTTTAACCAATCTGCTATTTGGATTTGCATCAGCAAGTTTCTGCGCATGCTCAAAAGGAACATTCACATCATCGTCGCCTTGTACAATTAACCACGGAATATTAATTCGTTTTGAGGCATTGAGGATATTAAATGTTTCTTCGTTTTCTTCAAAATCTTCTAATAAAGTAACATTCAAGGGCATTTGCTCTTTCGTTCTTGCATTAACTACGAAGATTTTCCCTGTCTTTTTCCACTCGCTTCCTTGCTCTTTTTTCCAAAGACTGTTGAAACTAGAAATGGCACTCCAGGTAATTAACTTATTAATTCGCAAATCATTTGATGCCTCGATTATGGCCAAACCACCACCGCGACTATGGCCGATTAAGTTAATTTCAGTTTCTTTTCCGTAAGCTTTTTCTATAAAATCGAGCACGGCATTAATATCAAAAAGTTCTTTTGAAACGGTATTATTTGCGAAAGTTTCCATGTCGGTAACATCTTTCGGGTTATCTGCTGGAACACCGCTATGCGATAAATTAAACTTGATATAGCGGTAGCCATTACTAGCAAAATACCTTGCGACTAAATTATGAGCGCCCCAATCTTTGAAACCTTTAAAGCCATGAACGAAAAGTACAATTGGTGTATTTGGGTTTTTATCGTCGAAAGTAATGTCGCCGATAATTAATTTTCCATCGGCACCGCTTATGCTGAAATCGCTTTGTGTAATCATAATTTTAGGAATTGATTCATATTATAAACCTACAAAATTGAAAATTGTTGTCGGGTTTTTGTCTTAGCCAGACTGGCTTTTTTCTTTTTCTTGGCAATATTGTGGTTTGTGAAAGTTTGTTTAGCGATTCGTTTAACCAGATTGTATTCGCAATCTGAGGGGTTTCCCCCTTTGGAGGGGGCAGGGGGAGGATTTGCATGTATAGCACTTACTCATGTTCTCTAAACCCGATAAAAGTGGAAATACTTTTTGTTGCAGGTCTTCGACAAGCTCAGACTGACAATCGCAAAAAGATTGGAACGAATAGCGGGACTAACATAAAAATGAAAAACAGAACCTTGCTTTTCGAATTAAAAGAAAATCTTTAAACAGCTATTTTCACCATTTAAGGAATTTAAGAAAATATAAGCTGATATTCACGATATGGTTTTATGTCGCTGTATCTACTGCTTTCCAGGATTTCTGAAATAATACCAGGCCCAGCCGATAAATAACAGTTGAAAGGGCAATCTTATCCAGGCAATAAATGGCGTAACCAATATTTTTCCAAGCATAAATGGCGCAATCTGAATCATGTAAATATGAGCAGGCAAAAAGGCAATAAGCATCAAAATAATTAGTAAGGAAGCTAGTTTTCGGGTCCTTGAAAAAAGCAATAATGCGCCGAGCATAATTTCTATTAAGCCCGAGAGGTAAATTAAAAATCCATGGGCGGGCAACCATTTCGGCATTATTGCGTAATACCCAACAGTGGAGATAAAGTGATTGCAGCCCGCAACGATATAGAAAACGGCATAAATGGTGAGAAAAATTTTGTAACGCATAAATATTTGTAGTTATTTTCTATTTATTTAAAACCGTTCTAAATTGATGTAAATTACAGATTAATGACGGTCGCATACATTAACCGTGTTACTTTTGTATCCCGATAATAGTTAATAACGGAAGCACTTGGAATATTTAAAAGTAATCGCTTTTACGCATCACCACATCGACCTAAAATCTTTAGGAAAGTTAGTTATTTGCGACGAAAGTCTGGATAACAGGTTGAAGAATATTCAAACGGAACTTCCCGTTAGCGAGATTTTTTACATCGGCACTTGTAACCGTGTAGAGTTCGTTTTCCTCACCAAAGAAAAAACCGATAAAGAATTTGTAACCAAATTTCTAACCGTTTTAGATATGGGATTTCCTCCAGAATTTATGGAGCGCTTCCTTGATAATGTTACCGTTTTCGAGAACGAAGAGGCTTTTAATCATTTGCTAAGAACTTCTTGTTCGTTAGAAAGTTTGGTGGTTGGTGAAAAGGAAATCCTTGCTCAAATACGTAAAGCTTACGAAAGTTGCCGCGATGCTGGTTTCACGGGCGACTACATGCGCATGATTATGGATAGGGTGGTGAAAACGGCGAAAGAAGTTTATACGCATACCAACATTTCGAAAAATCCTGTTTCTGTGGTTTCTTTGGCTTACCGCAAATTGAAAGAGCTGAACATGTGTGGCAATTCCCGCATCTTAATTATCGGTGCTGGCGATACCAACCAGAACATTGCAAAATACCTTAACAAACATAAATACTCCAACTTTTCCATTTTCAACCGCACACTTTCCAAAGCTGAAACCCTGGCCGAAGAATTGAATGGTAAGGCTTTTCATTTAGAGGCTTTAGAAAACTTTACTGAGGGTTTCGATGTCATTATCACCTGTACTGGTTGTACTGAGCCGATTATTACCGAAGAACTTTACGCCAAATTGCTAAATGGCGATACGGGCAAAAAGGTAATTGTCGATTTAGCAATTCCGAACGACGTTGCACCTGCTGTTGTTCACAACCACCCAATTCATTACATCGAGGTAGAATCTTTAAAAGAAGTTGCCCGCAAAAATATCCAGGAGCGTTACAATGAACTGGTCCACGCTGAAGATATCATTAGCGCCAACATTGCCGAATTTTTTACCGTATTAAAGCAACGCCGCATCGAATTGGCCATGCAAGATGTTCCCCGTAAGATTAAGGAAATCAAGAATACAGCTTTAAACGGTGTATTTGCCGATGAAATTAGCCAAATGGACGAAGCTTCTCGTGAGGTTTTGGAACGCGTTATGAATTACATGGAGAAAAAATGTATTTCTGTTCCGATGATTATGGCCAAGGAGATTTTGGTTAATCAATCGTAGGATTTAACCGCAAAGTTCGCAAAGTTAAGGCGCAAAGAACGCCAAGCTAAATCTTATATTTTCTTACATTCATTAAGCTATAAAAATAATTAGAAAAGCTGGTTTCTGTGCTTTTCGGTTCTTTCAGTCCCGCTTTACTCTTCAATCTTTTTGTAAAGTTACTAACTCTAACAGGCGTTTTGCTTATTAGAGTTAGTAACTTTTAAAACAAAAAGGATTTCCGTTTCAATCGGGTTTAAAGAACCTTGGTAAGTGCAATAAATTCAAATCCTCCCCCTGCCCCCTCCAAAGGGGGAAACCCCTCAGATTGCGAATAAAAATCTGGTTAAACGAATCGCTAAACAAACTTTCACCAACCACAATATTTTGCCAAGAACGCATCCGGCCTAGTAAATGATGGAAGTAAAAAACGTTATAAGCGTTTGCACAAACATTTCAACTATCACTAACTAAATTATTTTCAGCCTGTGCAAGGGGAAAGAGCAGAGATAAGGCCTCAAATAATTTACAAAACGGTTTGACGAATTTTTACGACATCATTTACAAGCCTTGATTATTCATTTGTATTTATTTGTTTTAACCTGTATTCATGAACTCGCAGGCATGCTCGGTTTTTGCTCCACTTTTTATCAAGAAAAAGTGGAAAGCCCCCGCGGCCAGCGGTTATCTCTGTAACCTCACTGTCGCATTTTTAAACATTTTACAAGATAAAGCCGTATTTAGTTAGATTTGCAAATCATTTAACAAAACAGTGAAGAAATTAACCATCGGAACACGCGGGAGCGACCTTGCTTTATGGCAGGCTAATCACATTAAAGATGAATTAGCGGCAATCGGCATTGAGGCAGAAATTAAGATTATTAAAACGCAGGGCGATAAAATCCTGAATTTACGTTTAGATAAATTAGAGGGCAAAGGTTTTTTTACCAAAGAATTGGAAGAAGAACTCTTGGGCGGAACTATCGATTTGGCTGTACACTGCCTTAAAGATTTGCCAACCAATCATCCTGCTGGTTTAACAATTGCTGCAATTCCGCCTCGCGAAGAAGCAACAGAATATCTTTTAATTTTAAAAGATTGTGTTGATGTTTCACAAAAGCTGTCTTTGAAAAAAGGAGCAATGGTGGGTACTTCATCAAACAGAAGAAAAGCCCAACTTTTGGGTTTACGCTCTGATTTGGAAATTGAAGATTTACGTGGGAATGTTCCAACGAGGATTCAAAAACTTCGTGATGAGGATTACGATGCCATCATGTTGGCTAAAGCCGGCATTAAACGCTTACGTTTAGATGTAAGCGAATTTCATGTTGAAGAATTAGAACCGACCGAATTTGTTCCTGCACCAGCTCAAGGTGCTTTAGCAATTCAAATAAGGGAAAATGATACTGAACTTTTTGAAGCACTTCAAACTTTACACGACCCAGCAACAGCTGAAGAAGTTGGCGTAGAACGTAAGGTTTTAAATATTTTTGAGGGCGGTTGCCACATGCCTCTAGGTTGTTATTGTAAAAAAGAAGATGGCGCTTTCGAAGTGTGGACTTCTAAAGCCGAAACTACTGATGATTTCCCTGAACGTTTATTCTTACGTGCTGAAACAACTGTGGGTTTGGCAGAAAAAATCGTAGCAAAATTTAACAAGGAAAGAAAGAAGCCAGCAAAGGTTTTTATCTCTCGCGAGATTGGTGAACACAGTTATTTCCGTAAAGCTTTAGAAACCAGCAATATTGAAATTGAGGGACGTTCATTAATTCGTACGTTTCCGATTGTTACTGTTTTAGACCAGTTTATATTAAAAAATATCGACTGGATTTTCTTCAGTAGCAGAAATAGTGTAGAATATTTCTTCAACTTAAAACCACAGTTACCAAAGAAAACGCAGTTTGGCGTAGTTGGCAGAGGTTCGGAAGATGCTTTGAGAAAATTTAACCATTTTGCAGATTTCGTAGGTACGAGTGGCGATATTACAGAAGTAGCTGAAGATTTCGCAAAATTGGTTTCTGGCAAAAACGTACTGTTTCCAAGAGCACAGGATTCTTTGCAATCCGTTCAGAAATCTTTACCAGCTGATGCGAAAATCATCGACTTACCAATCTATGAAACGGTAATTGAGGAAAATATCGACCAGAGTTATGCCGATGTTTTGATTTTTACCAGCCCGTCAAATGTTCATGCTTATTTCGCTGATAATTTATTGGAGCCTGGTCAGCAAGTAATTGCAATTGGTAATTCAACAGGAAAGAAATTTGATGAAATGGGCGTAACTTATGCTTTGCCATATTCGCCCGATGAAATTGGATTGGCGGAAGCAGTTTTTGGAATAGAAATAAGGTAGGGAGTCCGGAGTCGAGAGTCCGGAGTCGAAAGTCTGGAAGACAAAAGAGGAGATAAAGATTCTAAAAAATTAGTTGGAAACTTTGAGGGGTATCCCCCTTGGGAGGGGGCAGGTGGAGGATTTAAGTTTGAATCACAAACCAAAGTTTTCTAAACCTGATTGAAGTGGAAAGCTTTTTAATTTCAGTATGAGCTTGTCAAAGACCATTAAAAACTTGAAACGGAAAGCAGGGCTGCAATAACCGAAGAATAACTGAAATTGCTTTTCAAATAAAATATAAGATAATGTTTCGTGAGGACACGAAACATGGCGCTCCAAATAATACTCAAGTCTCGATACTTGATACTACATACTTGATACTAATAAAATGTTACACCGTCCGAGAAGATTAAGGAAAAACCCGTTGGTTAGAGAGATGGTAGCCGAAACCCGACTATCGAAAGATATGTTTGTGTACCCGTATTTTGTTGTGCCGGGAACGAATGTTACCCATGCAATTGATGCAATGCCGGGTGTAAACCATTATTCGGTTGATACTTTGGTTAAGGATGTTGAAGCAGGAATGATGAAAGGCTTAAATAAAATTATGCTTTTTGGTGTTGGCGATGAAAAATCGGCTGATGCAAAATCTGCTTACCACGACCATTCGTTAGTACCTACTGCCGTTCGTGAATTGAAGAAACAATTTGGCGAAGATTTATATGTTATCACTGATGTTTGCGTTTGTTCTTATACCACTCATGGGCATTGCGGTATTATGGAGAACGACTACGTTCAAAATGATAAAACAGTTGAAGTGATTGCGAAAATGGCTTTAACGCATGCAGAAGCAGGTGCGGATATGTTTGCACCATCGGATATGATGGATGGCAGAATTAAAGCCATGCGTAATTTGTTGGATGAAAATGGTTTTGTAAACGCAGCCATCATGAGCCATGCGACTAAATTTGCATCAGCTTATTATGGTCCATTTAGAGAAGCAGCAGATTGTGCACCAAGTAAAGGCGATAGAAAAGCTTATCAAATGGATTTTAGAAATCCTTTGGAAGCACTTCGTGAAGCACAACTAGATGAGCAAGAGGGCGCTGATGTTTTGATGGTGAAACCAGGATTGGCTTATTTAGATATTATCCAAAGGTTGAGACAAGATACCAATTTGCCTATCGCAGTTTATAATGTATCCGGCGAATATTCGATGGTTAAAGCAGCTGCAGAACGGGGTTGGGTTGATGAACAGAAAATTGTAATGGAAACGATGCATGCCTTTGCCAGAGCTGGGGCAAGTATTATTACCACTTACCACATTAAAGATATTTTAAATAACGATTGGATGTAGATAAGCTGAAAGCTTAAAGCAGGAAGACCAAAGCCATTTTATAGCGCTTTACTTTTCGCTTTAACCTGTAGTCTTTCAGCTTTTAGCTTAATAAAAATGTTAGATTCATTAAAGAAAATGTTTTCGGGTAACGAAGCCGATGTTCCGGTAAATACAGGCAGCAAACCTGATATTTCACGGGTAAAATCTGCGGAGTTGTACGAGAAATCAAAAACGTATTTCCCGGGTGGGGTAAATTCACCAGTTCGGGCTTTTAAGTCGGTTTATGGAACGCCACTTTTTATTGAAAAGGGCGATGGATGTTATATTTGGGATGCTGATGGTAATCAATTCATTGATTTCTGTGGAAGCTGGGGACCACTGATTTTGGGACATAACAACCCTAAAATCCGTGAGAAAGTTACTGAAGTGATGCAGAACGGAATGAGTTTTGGTGCGCCAACAGCTTTGGAAAACGAATTGGCAGAATTGATTATAAAAAACAATCGTTTTGTAGAAAAAATTCGTTTTACAAGTTCTGGAACGGAAGCAGTGATGTCGGCGATTCGTTTGGCAAGAGGTTTTACGGGCAGAGATAAAATTCTAAAATTCGAGGGTTGTTACCATGGACATAGCGATTCGCTTTTGGTTAAAGCAGGGTCTGGTTTGGTTACTTTTGGCGAGACTTCTTCTGCAGGGGTTCCAAAATCATTCGCTGAAGAAACGATTGTAATTCCTTTGAATGATGCCAATGCAATTGAACAAGCCTTTGTGCAGTTTAAAGACCAAATTGCTGCGGTAATTATCGAGGGTATTCCTGCTAATAATGGTTTAATTATTCAGGATGAAGAATACATTCATTTCTTGCGTAAAATATGTACAGAGAACAATTCGCTTTTAATTTTTGATGAAGTAATTACTGGTTTCAGGGTAGGTTTTGAGGGTGCGGCAGCATATTATAACGTTATTCCTGATATTGTCACTTATGGAAAAATCATCGGTGGCGGTTTGCCAGTTGGTATGTATGGTGCGTCGAATGCAATTATGGCGCACATTTCGCCTGATGGCGGTGTTTACCAAGCTGGTACTCTATCTGGAAATCCGGTGGCGATGGCTGCAGGTATTGCAACTTTAACTGAGTTGAATAAATCGGGTTTCTATAAAGACTTGAACAACAAAACACAAGACTTCGTAGCCAGTATTCAGCGTTTTGCTACGGCTAGAAATTATAAGTTTAAAGTATTTACAGTTGGCTCTATTTTTTGGTTTGCATTTACGGATAAGGATAAAATTCAGTCGGCTGATGATATCGATGCAAGTAGCATGGAGAAATTTAAAATCATGCACCGTGAGTTGTTGAACCGTGGAATTTATTTAGGTCCATCGGGGTATGAAGTTGGTTTAGTAGCTTCAGCACATACGAAAATAGAATTGGAGAAAGCGAAGAGGGCGATTTTTGAGGCATTGGATTTGGTTTTCAGGTCGTCGTAGCATCAGCCCTTGCGGCTGATAAGTTTTTACAACAGGGGAAATGGAGGTTATCTCAGAAAATAAAGAGTTTTAACCATATAAGGAAATATAAGCTCAATAAGTCGTCATTACGAGGTAATAAGCAATCTTAAAGCTTTGGGTTTAAAATAACGATGATTGTAAGATTGCTTCGTTCCTCGCAATGACGAGAGCGTAAAGAAACTTTGAGGGGAACTCCCCTCCTTATTTTCAAGGAGGGGTTGGGGGTGGTTTTTTAGTTTATTGTAGAATCCCGAATTATCTAAACCCGATTGAAGTGAATGCCGGTTTTTCATCGGCAGAAACGAAAAGCGGGACCGAAATAACAGAAATGAACAGAAACCTGCTTTCCAAATAATAAGAATTAAATGATTCGTGAGGACACGAACCATGTCGAAAATTAATAAATTAAAGCCCCTTTAGGGGTTGGGGTGTATGAAGAAATCCATTATCATATTTTACGCGTTATTGCTCTACGCACTAATCCAGCTCATTTCTTGGGGAACCTTGGTAGTGCGTTTGCAGCCCAGCCGCATGACGATGATTATGGGAGAGGGCTCGGTATTTTTATTTCTTCTTTGTATTGGTGGTTATTTCCTGCATCAATCGTTAAAGCGTGAAGATAAATTAAGGGAGCAACAGCAGAACTTTTTAATGTCGATTACGCATGAGCTGAAGTCGCCTTTGGCTGCGATAAAACTTTCTATCCAGACTATTGTTAAGAGAGATTTAGACAAAGCAAGGCAATTATCTTTGCTAAATAATTCTTTAAAAGACATCGAACGTTTGGATGATTTGGTGGAAAATATGTTGCTAGCAACCAAGATTGAAAACCGTTCTTACACCTTTCCGAAAGAGGAATTTAATTTCTCGGAATTGGTTTATAAAATTACAGACAGGCTGCAAGTTCACTCTTGTGGTAATGAACAACTCATAAATGCCCATATTCAGCCAAATTTGCAGTTAATGGGTGACAAGTTTGCCTTATCGTCAGTAGTTACGAATTTAATCGAAAATGCGGTGAAGTATTCTAGTCCTTGCGATGAGATAAATGTGTCTTTGGACAAGATAGACGGGCATTTGAGATTAAGTGTAACGGATAAAGGACCAGGTATTTCAGATGCCGAAAAAATGTTGATATTTGATAAGTTTTACCGCGTTGGTAATGAGAATGTCAGGAAAGCGAAAGGAACAGGTTTAGGCTTGTTTATTGTGAAAGAGGTTTTACAATACCATGATGCAGATATTACAGTAAAAGACAATTTGCCTCAAGGAAGTATTTTTGAAGTAACATTTAGTTAATCTCAATTATGTCACAAAAATTAAGAATTCTATTGGTAGAAGACGAGGACCACTTGTTAGATGCTATCAAATTAAACCTCGAACTTGAGGGTTATAAAGTTCACGCCGTTAAAGATGGCAAAACCGCTCTTAAAATATTCAAAGAAGAACGCTTCAATCTAATTATTTTAGATGTGATGTTGCCTGAGATGGATGGTTTCCAGGTTTGCGAGACAATTCGTTTGGAGAATGCAGAAGTTCCGATTATGTTTTTAACAGCTAAAAACACTTCAGAAGACCGTGTTTTAGGTTTGAAAAAAGGAGCTGACGATTATTTAGTTAAGCCTTTCAACTTGGAAGAATTAATTCTTCGTGTTGGTATTTTGGTTAAACGCAGCTTGAAATCTGATGATTTAAAAGAATTAAATTCTTACAAAATCGGTGATAAAACAATCTATTTTAATTCTTTCGAATTGAAACATGATGATGGTACAATTACACCGTTAACCAAGAAAGAAACGATGTTGTTGAAACTCTTAATCGAGCGTAAAAATGATGCGGTTTCTCGTGAGCAGATTTTAGAAACGGTTTGGAATTATGATGTTTATCCATCGACAAGAACGATTGATAATTTTATTCTAACGTTCCGTAAGTATTTCGAGCCAGACCAGAAAAATCCAGTTTATTTCCACTCTATTCGTGGTGTAGGTTATAAGTTCACTGATATTCATTAATGTACAATAATAAAGGCAGATATGCTTTGATGGCAGTTTTTCTGCTGGCCGGGTTGGTTTGTATTTTCTACAAGCAATACGAGCTGGCTGCTGTTTCAGGGTTATTATTTGCTTTTGTTGTTTGGAGCCATTTTAAACATAGTTCAGTTTTAATGGCATCAAAGTATTTTAAGAATAACGAATTCGGAAAAACTAGAGCGCTATTGGCTGAAGTGGGAAATCCTGAGCGATTGGCTAAAAGTCGCAGAGGATATTACGAGTTTATGCAGGGGAATATGGCCTTGAAAGAGGAAGATTACGACAAAGCTGAATATCATTTTCAGTTGGCGAGTCGTTATCCTGTTGGCGGTAAGAATCAGAAATCTTATGTACTGATACATCTGACTACGATTGCTTTACGTAAAAAAGATAAAGAGCGGGCTGAGGCTTATTTAAAATTGGCTACAGAACTTGCAGAATCATCACGCTCAAAGGATATAATTGTTAAGCTAGAAAAGGAAATAAGTAAATTATAATATTATTATTGTCATTTTGAATAACGAGGCATCGCTTTAGGAATAAAAAGGTACTTCGTTTTTTTTTTATTTATACATTTGCGGAATTAAAATTTTTTAGCCCGCTAGTCCCTCAAGAATTCGTCATGCTGAATTTATTTCAGCATCTTGTAGAAAGGGGTTTTGGATTAGTCCTTTAACGAACGCGATACAAAATATACCATGAAGAATAATTTATTTTTAGACGCTGCATTTTCAAAACAAACCGAACGCCCGCCAGTATGGATGATGCGTCAGGCAGGTCGTTTTATGCCACAATATTGGGAGATTAAAAACAAATACTCTTTTTTAGAGATGTGCAAAACCCCAGAAATTGCAGCTGATGTTACCATGTTACCTGTTGATTTATTAGGCATTGATGCAGCGATTTTATTCTGTGATATTTTAGTAACTGGCGAGGCCATGGGCGGCGATTTGAGTTTCACTCAAGGCGTTGGTCCTAAGTTTGCAAACCCAGTTCGCACCGCACAAGATGTAGAAAACTTAAATGTTGATTGTTTAGATGAATTGCAATACGTTGCCGATGCGATTAAAGTGATTCAACAACGTTTGGATGGTAACATTCCTTTAATTGGTTTCGCGGGTGCGCCTTTTACAGTGATGAGTTACTTAATTGAGGGTGGTTCTTCTAAAGATTTTAAATTAACTAAACTTTTCATTCATAACCAACCAGAGTTAGCGCATAAGCTTTTAGCTAAAATTGCAAAGGTTACTGCTGATTATTTGAATCTTCAAATTGCTGCGGGTGTTAACGCCGTTCAGATTTTCGATAGCTGGGCACTTGCTTTATCTTGGAACGATTACCAGGAATTTTCACACCGTTATATCCAGGAGATTATTTCGAACTTAAATAGAAAAGATATTCCTGTAATTTCTTTCTGTAAGGGAAGTTCGGTTTTTGCGCCGATTATGGCTGAGGCAAAACCTGATGTGATTTCGGTAGATTGGAACGCAGATTTATTGAACATCAAAAATGCTTTACCAGCTGGGATTGCAGTTCAGGGAAATTTAGACCCGCACATTTTATATGCAGACCAATCGGTAATCAAGGCACAAATTCACAAACTTTTCGAGCGCATGCGTGGAACGGAAGGATTTATTTTCAATTTGGGTCATGGTATTATGCCAGATATTCCTTTCGATAATGTGAAATATGCGATTGATGTGGTTAAGGAGTTTAGGTATTAAATTACAAGTCATTTTCTTATATTAGCATAAATAATTTTTATTCATGACTGTTATATCACTACAAGACGAAGATAAATTACCAATTAAACAGGTAATTGATGCCATAGATAAAACTATGGATGATGTTCTTCGTGTAGTTGACGCCATGAATTTAGGTAGAACTGAAGTTAAAGCTGATGGGGTTTACAGAACTTTCAACAATGGAGAAACAATAAAAATTTCTTCAGGAAGTTTCGCAAAAAAAAGGGTTAATAATAAGAGGATTAAACTTTTTTAATAATGGCTATAAAGCCTAAGCTAAGGGTTTTTGCAGGACCTAATGGTTCTGGTAAAACCACTCTATACAATTCCATAAAACCTATTTATTTCTCGACACGGATTTTTGTTAATGCCGATAATTTGGAGTCAGATTTTAAGAAGAATAATTTTCTAAATCTTTCAGAATTTGATATTATTTGTTCACAAACTGAATTCGAAGAATTCTATTTGCTAAATGGCTTGTTTACTAAAGCTGATTTCAAAACAGATAGCTGGAATTTAGTTATAAAAGAAAACGTTATTGTAAAAGGTGAAAGTGATTATATTGATTATAATTCCTATCACTTTGCAATAATAGCTGACTTTATTCGCCACAAGCTAATTGAAGCTAAAAAATCATTTTCTTTCGAAACGGTTTTCTCACATCCCTCGAAATAGAAACTCATTGAATTTGCACACCAAAATAATTACAAGATTTATCTATACTTTATTGGAACGGAAACGCCTGCGATGAATTTAGAGCGAGTAAAGGATAGAGTAAAAAAGGGTGGTCATTTTGTTGATGATGATAAAATAGAAAAGCGTTATTTCCTTACAATGGATTTACTTATAGATATGTTAAAAGAGGTCGATGAAACGTATCTTTGGGATAATTCAGGCACTAGGCATAATTATTTAGGGGATATTAAGGACGGAATTTTGAATCTCGAGTTTCTGAATATTCCAAATTGGGTTGATACCTATATTCTGAATAAAATTAAATCATGATAGAAAACCTACAGCCATATTATTACTACTTTCTTGCGGTACATATCGTATTCGTAATTAGTTGGATGGCAGGCTTGTTCTATATCTTAAGTCTTTTCATTTATCATACCGAAGCCAACGAAAAATCAGAGCCTGAAAAAAGTATTCTTGTGAATCAGTTTACAAAAATGGAGGCTACTTTGTGGAAAATCATTGCCACTCCTGCAATGATTATTTCAGTTTTGGCTGGTGTCTCCATGCTATCCCTGCGTCCGGGACTGCTGCAGGCAGATTGGATGCATGTCAAACTTGGTTTCGTGGTAGGATTATTAATCTACCATTTCATTTGCCAAAATATTGTTAAGCAGCTAAAAGAGGGGCAGTTTAAATTAAGCAGTTTTCAACTTCGTTTATGGCGAGAATTGGCAACTATTTTTATGATTGCCATCGTCTTCGTTGTTATTCTCAAAAATGCAATTAACTGGATTTATGGTCTGATTGGCATCATGGGCGTTGCAATGGCGATTATGATTGCGGTTAAGCTATATAAGAATTATCGTAAGAAACGCGGTGAATAGCTTTTTACCCCCAAGACACGAAGAGGACCAAGATAAATTATAATTCATTTTGATGTTAAACTTCGTGTCCTTTGTGGCTTAGTGGTTAAACAGAAAACTTTCTTTGTTTTCTTTGCGTAAACTTCCCATTCTTTGCGGTTAAATAAACAAAAAACTATCCTAAATTTGGGCAACAAAAACCAAGCGCATGTTTACAAACACGGGTCTGAAAAAGACCTTACTCCTAATATCATTTCTTTTTACTTCTTATTTTGCCTCTGCACAGTTTAATCAATCGGCTTTAGAAAACAGAATTCGTCCGGATAGTAGTTTAACTAACGAAGTTCACTTTAATTTCTACAATTTCAATTACGTTCGTAATTACGAGTATACCAATGATTTTCATGATGGTTATACTTTGTATGGAACGCAGTTGCAGCCACAGATTGTTTATTACGCACATCCTAACTTAGCTATAACGGCAGGCGCTTTTATTCGTAAGGACTTTGGCAGAAACGGAATATCGGATGCGAAACCCTTGTTTAGTTTAAAATACCATAAGCGTAATTTAACTTTGATTTTTGGAAGTTTAGAGGGAGGAATTCAGCATAAATACATTGAACCACTTTATGATTTCGAAAGAACAATTACTACGCCAATTGAATATGGAACACAACTATTGGTGGAGCGTAAAAAGTTTACATTAGATGCCTGGATAGCCTGGCAAAAAATGATTTATAAAGGCGAGCCAGCCAAAGAAGAAATCATCGGTGGTTTATCCACAGAAACTTTTCTACTGAAAACGGATAACTGGAAACTGAGTATTCCTGCTCAGTTTTTGGCTTTTCACCAAGGCGGACAAATTGATGTGTTAAAGGAAATTCCGATTAGTACGGTTTTTAATGGAGCAGCAGGATTGAAATTACATAAGGAAATTAACGCCAACATCAAACAGGTTTATACCGATAATTATATCGCTGTTTACAAGGATTTTTCGCCCGATAAACGATGTGCTTTCGAGGGTGGTTTTGGTTTGTGGTTAAACGCTGGTGTAGAAAGTAAATGGGGTAGTTTGGTTGCATCGTATTGGAAAGGAAATAATTTCATCTCTATTAAAGGTATGCCTTTGTATGAATCGGTTTCGAGTAATCTATATACGAACGGCCTAAAGCAAAGTGGAAGAAACGTCGTTTCACTGCGCTATGCTTATCAAAAGGAACTGATTCCGCATTTATATCTTGATGTTCGCTTTGAACCGCATATTGATTTGGATAATACAGATAAACAATTGCAGTTTAATCATTCATTTTTCTTGACTTACAAACAGGATTTTAAATTGTTTAAGGTTAAGAAGTAAAATTTTGTCTCGGCCAGAAGAGCTTTTTTCTTTTGACAACAAAATTGCCAGCTGAAAATTTTTGTATTTAAGTTAGTGATTTGGCTTGGACGGTGAATCCCCAAAAATTTGTTAGGCTGGGCTTAAGGTTAACGAAGATTTTATGCTAGGGCCTTGCTGGATGAAAATAAAATCAATTGCATTAAAAAACAGTCAGCTGAAGCAGACGGCAATGAAATGCAATTTGCTTAAAAATATCGCTATTCTTTGCCGTTGGCTTCAGCCAACGGAACTATGAAAATGCTTTTCGGCTTTAGCCAAATTTTTGCGCTTTGCTGGTTTCATTTCCTGCAATATCCTGAGTTTATAAACCCGATAGGAGTGGAAATACTTTTTGTTTGCAGCAACCTTGAATCTGCTGTCATGCTGAGGCACGAAGCATCTGCAAACGATGAAACAGATGCTTCGTACCTCAGCATGACAGAAGTTTGAAAAAGATTCTAATGGATAGTGGGACTAACGCCTCAAAAAACCTACTGCCGTTGCTTTCCAAATCAAAAAACTATATCTTTCTGTAAATTTATATATCATTTATCTTGTTGATAATCAGTTGATAAAAATAAAATTTAACTTTTATTTAACTATTTCTTACTTCTCATGCAACCAATGTTTGTAATCTGTCATCTTCTATATACAAACACACAATGAAATTGACGCGAAGCTATACGATAAACGATTTGATGGAGGGCTGCAAAGCCGGCGACCGGAAGATGCAGGAGCTGCTTTATAAGCAAACTGCATCGAAAATGTTGGCCGTTTGTATGCGCTACGCAAAAGACAGAATGGAGGCTGAAGATGTATTGCAAGTGGGATACATCAAGGTTTTTCAAAAGATTAAGGAATACAGGGGCGACGGTTCTTTCGAAGGCTGGATTAGAAGAGTGATGGTGAATACGGCAATTGAAAGTTACCGCAAAAATTTACGGAGCCTGAATGTGGTAGAAATTGATGAGGCTTACGAACAACCATCAACAGGATTTGATTTTGGTACTCTGGGCATGCAGGATTTGATGAAAGTGATACAAAAATTGGCAGATGGTTACCGAATGGTTTTCAACATGTACGTAATTGAGGGCTACTCGCACAAAGAAATAGGAGAAACGCTTGGCATCTCAGAGGGTGCAAGTAAATCGCAACTATCAAGGGCGAGAGCAATATTAAAAGAGGAAATTATAAAAATGGAGGGATTTGGTTATGCAACCTATACAGGATAAGGATTTTGATAAGCTATTTAAAAATGCTTTCGAAGATGCTGAAATTACGCCATCGAGAGATTTGTGGAGCAGTATCGAAAGTGAGATTGAACCGAAGAAAAAAAGGGTTATACCGATTTACTGGTTATCTGCAGCGGCAGTTTTATTAATTGCCACAGTTGGGGTTTTGGTTTATCAACAACAAGAGGCAAAACCAAATAAATTCGCAAATCGTGTTGAACCTAAGGTGGTTAAGCCAATTCTCGAAACCCAACCAATTAAAGATACTACAAAAACTTTGGTCGTTCCGACGGAGAAAATAATATTACCAGCTACCTCAAAACCTGTTGAAGCAATTGCAAAAACTTCAGTAAAAGAAACCGCTAAGCCTTTAGAAAAGCAAACGGTAGTTACTGCTCCTGAAATGCTGAAACAAGAAACTTTTATTGCTAAAGTTGAAGAGCCAAAACAGGAAATCATCAAGAAGAAAATTGATGAAGCGATTTTGCAAGCTAATCCTGAAACGGTAATTGCTTCTACAGCCACCACTGTTAAAGCTGATGATGTAAGCGGAGATGATAATCAAGTTGAAAATAAAGGCATCAGAAACGTTGGCGATGTGGTAAACTTAATCGTAAACAAAGTGGATAAAAGAAAAGATAAGTTTATTCAGTTTCGTACTGATGATGATGATTCTTCACTTTCATCGATAAATATCGGTCCTTTTAAATTTGGGAAAAAAAATAGAAAATAATACCAGGATTAATTAGGATTTAAGGATTTCAAGATAAAGTGCTTTAATTCTATCATTCAATCATTCAATAAACACACACGAAATATGAAACATCTAATTTTTACAACACTTTTGGTAAGCGGGTTTGCCGGTGTTATGGCTCAGAGCGCTCTTGCTCAACAAGATACAGTGGCTCAGGACACAGTTATCAAAAAGAAAAGTAAATATACCCTAACTATCGGTGGAGGAAACTTGATTACAAAAACTGGCGATTCTACAGATAATGCAAAAAAAGGCCGCTTCGTTGGTGGAATTACTTTTACCAGAGTGGATTTAGGTTTCTCCAGATTGATAGACAATGGCGACTTCAACTTATCTCCTAATAACGAGTTTTTAGATTACAAGGGCGGCAAAACCAGTACATTCTCTTTTGATGTTTTACAATTCGGATACCGCTTTAACTCAAACTTTAAAGTTTACGTCGCCGGTGGTTTCGATTGGACCTTAATTAGATTGAGAGATAACATTACCATTCAGAAAAATCAACCAACACTAACATACGTTAACGAGAATATTGCGTTCTCTAAAAACCGTTTCTCCAGTAGCTATGTGCATATTCCATTAAACTTTGAGTTCCGTACAAGTGAAAGCAAAAAAGGTAAACGTTTCTACTTTGTTGTAGGTTCTGAGGTGAGCTTCTTACTGAACGGTAAGGTTAAACAAATTAGTGATGAGCGTGGGAAAGAAAAACAATATGATAGCTATCATTTTCAATCTGTTCGTTACGGAGGTACAGTTAGATTCGGTTACGGAGGCTTAGGTTTATTTACCAAATACTATTTCAATGATATGTTTACAACTCCTGCACAAGCCGGTTTAAGAAACATGAGCTTCGGTGTAACTTTCGGAATAAATTAGGTTAGAGAAGTCGGGAGTCAGAAGTCCAAAAGACCGAAGTCTAATGAACTAGACCAATGAACAATTAAACAAATGAACCAATAAAATCCTGTTTCGGTTAGGCGAAACAGGATTTTCTACGTAAAAACATTTCGCTTTAAACTTTAGTCTTTCTGCTTTTAGCTTTATATTTACCCTGTGAGCGATAATATAATTAGCGTTAAAAATTTAACGAAACAATATCAGGCAGAACAGGCAGGCGGCATTAAAAACATAAGTTTCGATATTAAAAGAGGTGATGTTGTAGCAATCATCGGTGAAAGTGGAAGCGGTAAATCAACTTTGTTAAAATCTATTTATGGGTTACTGAAGACTGATGAGGGTGAAATTTTTTTCGAGGATGAAAAAGTTAAAGGACCTGATGAACAATTAATTCCTGGCCATAAGCAAATGAAAATGGTAACTCAGGATTTTTCATTGAACATTTATGCAAAGGTTTACGATAATATTGCCTCACAATTATCGAATACCGATTTAAAAACCAAGGCTGAAAAAACTTTGGCCATCATGGAGCATTTGCGAATTCTTCCATTACAAAATAAAAAAATTATCGAGCTAAGTGGAGGTGAACAACAACGTGTAGCCATCGCCAAAGCCATGGTGGCAGATACCAAAGTTTTACTGTTAGATGAACCTTTTAGTCAAGTTGATGCTTTGCTCAAAAACCAATTACGAGCCGATATAAAACGTGTTGCTGCAGAAACCGGAGTTACTGTAATACTTGTTTCTCACGACCCAGCAGATGGTTTATTCCTTGCAGACCAATTGCTGATTTTGCGAGATGGCGAACTCCTACAAACGGGCAAGCCATCAGAGATTTATCAAAATCCAAAACATATCTACACTGCTCAGATTTTGGGTAATGCAGTTGTGTTGTCTAGGGGAGATGCAGAAAAACTTGGGATAAAAACTTTTGCGGCCTCGGTGGTTTTTTATCCCGAATGGGCAGAAATTAATAGCAACTGGGGTAGTAGACGGTTTGAAGTAAAAGATGTTTACTACAAGGGTTTTTACGATGAGCTATTGTTAGAACGGAACGGTGTTAATGTCCGTGCCTTGCAATTGAACAGAGGAGAACATAAAAAAAACGACCACGTTCAATTGAACATTGGTCGTTTTTTAGAATTTTAAATATTTTTTTTATTCTGAAGATGATGCAACCAAAACTATTCTAGCACCAATGCTAGCCGTTGGTCTAACTGGCAGTGTGTTTCTGTTGTTGTTAAATTGTAGGTAAACCCTTATTCTTCCTGGGAATGAGCTGTAACTGTAAGAATCTGTTCCATAAGTGAATGGTAGGGCGTCATATCCATCATCATTAAAACGAGCAAATGATAAGATAATTCCATCATCTTCATATTGTTCTATGCGATTATCAGTAATGTCTACATAGTAAAAAAGTCCATTTGTATCACTACCAGAAACCCATTGGTTAGGTTGAATGGTTTTGTACACGGTGATGTTTGGGGTGTCTTGAACAATAGTGTCCTTTTTGCAAGATGCTAGGCCCAGCGTGGCAATGCAAAGCATTAAAATAGTTAGCTTTTTCATATTGATTAGTGTTTATTTGTGTGTGTATATTGCTAATGCAAAATAACTGCCAAAAATGCCGAAATGTTTATTATGGATTAATAATTGTTTAATCAATTACATACAAAATTGAAAAAATATTATTATTTTAATTATGAGAGGATTATTTCGAATTCTACCTTGGCTCATTATACTAATCGCAGGCTATCTTTTTATTTCTAAGAAATTCAGCATTAGTACATCTGTTGAAAGCAAGCACCAGCTTATGGTAGAAAAAATTGAAGCTATTGGTAAACTAGAACTTGTTCGCTATCAAATTAGCGATGTGCTGGAACATAAAAACAAAACAGATTTTTTGCCCGAAGCAAGTGTTTTATTAATTGTTAAGGCTGAGGCTGTTGGTTGTATCGATTTAACTAAAATAACACGAGAAGATGTTAATATTGATGGAGATACCGCTGTAGTAAATTTACCACAGCCAGAGATTTGCTATGTTAAAATCGATCACAAAAATTCGAGAGTTTACGATACCAAAATGGCTTTCTTTCGAGAGGCTGGCTTAGTAGACGAAGCCTATAAAGCTGCTGAAAGACAAGCAACTGCCGAAGTAAAAAAATCTAGCATTCTTTCTCAGACAAAAACCAATGCTACAACTGTTTTGAAACCGATTATAGAAGGTTTGGGTTATAAAAATGTACGGTTCACTTTTGAATAATTAATATGAAAGTGTTTTCTAAAATCAACACGTAATTTTTTTGTTATGTTTTAATTAACTTAGCAACTGAATTCGGCGTTGATTAATGGCTTCTTACAAAATGTATAGTGTTTTTAGTCGAGCAACACACATTGAAAATATGGTTAGTTATTCAATTTCTTTAACCCTCTCTCATTTCAAAAAATCTTCACGATGTGGATTAAAGATATCAATTAACATTCCTGCCTCAAGGCAAACCACGCCATGAAATACATTCGATGGCGCAAAGAAAACATCGCCCTCGTTTAAAATCTTTTTATCCTCGCCCATAGTCACTTCAAAACTTCCTTTTGCTACATAACTCAATTGCAAATGCGGATGATTGTGAATAGAACCAATGGAATCTTTTTCAAAATCTACTTTAACCAACATCAGGTTATCATCAAAAGGCATCACTTTACGTTTAACGCCTCCGCCTAATTCCTCCCAATCTAAATCTTTATCGGTTACTAATGTTTTGTTGGTTAAATCTTTGAAATTCATTTTTTGAAATTTTGTTCCTAAGGTTTGTCATTCTGAACACAGTGAAGAATCCCATGCCATAGAAAACTACCGTAAATATACCCGAGCCAAAGCTAGTAGGTTAAGTTCAGCCAATGCTAATCGGCTGGAGATTCTTCGTTCCTCAGAATGACAGCAAGATTAAATTTTAATAGCTTTTCTTTCAGCTCCCCTAAACCAAATACTCAAACAAAGTCTGGTCTTGATTCAGCTCAATAATTTCGAATTTAAACTCTTTCATTCTTTCGAGCAAACTTGCGTAATCATCTTTATTTGTGAGTTCAATTCCCACCAACGCAGGACCGTTCTCTTTGTTTGTTTTTTTAATAAACTCAAAACGGGTAATATCATCATGCGGACCTAGAACCTCATTTACAAATAATTTTAGCGCTCCTGGTCTCTGCGGGAAACGAACAATGAAATAATGTTTCAAGCCCTCGAATAACAAAGATTTCTCTTTAATTTCCTGCATGCGCTCGATATCATTATTGCCACCACTTACGATGCAAACAACAGTTTTGCCAGCAATTTGGTCTTTTAACTGCTCTAAAGCTGCAACCGATAATGCACCTGCAGGTTCTACAACAATCGCATCTTCATTATAAAGCTTTAAAATAGTGGTACAAATTTGCCCTTCAGGAATTAAGTATGTAGAACTTAGTAGCTCCTTGCAATATTTGTAAGTTATCCAACCCATTCTTTTTACCGCCGCACCATCTACAAAGCGTTCAATATTTTCGACCGTTATCGGTCCGCCATTTTTAAGTGCTTCACTTAATGATGGAGCACCCATGGGTTCTACACCGAAAATTTTTACATCAGGCTTTACTGTTTGCAAGTAAGAACTAACGCCCGAAGCTAAGCCACCACCACCAACAGGCACAATTATGGCATCTAAATCAGGTAAATCCTGAAAAATTTCCATTGCAACAGTGGCTTGTCCCTCAATTACTTTCTCATCATCAAAAGGCGGAATAAACGTCGATGATTTTTCTTCACAATAAATTAAGGCCTCTTTTAAACAATCATCAAAGGTATCGCCAACCAAAACAATCTCAATATTGTCGCCACCAAACATATTTACTTGCTTAATCTTTTGCTTTGGCGTTATTTCGGGCATAAATATTACACCTTTGATATTTAACTTTTTGCAAGAATAAGCTACGCCTTGGGCATGATTACCAGCACTTGCACAGACAATACCATTTTTTAACGAATCTGCTTTTAAGGTACTTATTTTATTATAAGCACCACGCAATTTGTAGGAACGTACAATTTGTAAATCTTCTCTCTTGAGATAAATATTTGCATGGTATTTTAACGATAAGCCCTCATTAAACTCAAGAGGAGTACGTTTTACAACACCTTCTAAAGTTTTAAAAGCGCCCTCAAAATCGAAAGTATTTTTTATTGTATTAGTCATTTTTCAGTATCTAGTAGTGAGAATCAAGTATCAAGATTTGAATCACACCTATTTCTTTTGAAAAGCAGGTTTCAGTGCTTTTTGGTTATTTCAGTCCTGCTATTCGTTGCAATCTTTTTTAACTTCTGTCATGCGCTTCATTTCCGTCATTGCGAGGAGGAACGACGTGGCAATCTCTCTCGCTATTTCTCCAAAAAAGTATTTCCACTGCTATCAGGTTTAGAAAACACTTAAAGCAGTATTTCAAATTAAAAAAACACCCCGCCTTTCAGGCACCCCTCTAAAAGAGGGGAATTCCCCTCGCATTTTATAAAACCCTATAGTTTATGCATCCAGCATTCCCCTCTTCCAGAGGGGTGTCCGCAGGACGGGGTGTTCCTTTCAGCTTTAGTCATTCTTGTCTTCCGACTTTCTGACCTCGGTCTTCTGACTCCCTACAAAAACTTATTAATCGCATCCAAATATGCATTGGCTGATGCCTTTACAATATCGGTGCTAAACCCAAAACCAACGAAAGATTTCCCATTGTAATCTACTTTCATGTTTACTTTACTCACGTCATCACTTCCGCCATGCATCGCCTGAATGGTAAATTCTTTAAGTGTAATGTCTTTATCAATCAGACTCGAAATTGCGTTTATTGTAGCATCAACAGGGCCATTTCCTTCTGCTTTTGCTTCTTTTTCCTCGTTGTTATATTGAAGTTTTATATTGGCCGTCGGACTAACCAAATCACCACAAACAACCTGTAAAAAGTTTAGTTTATATCCGTTGATGTAAGATGGAGTTTCGCCATCGCTCATTAAGAAAAGTAAATCATCATCACTGATGTCTTTTTTCTCATCAGCCAAAACCAAGAAACGTTCGTAAACATCATCAATATTAATTTTCTCAATATCATAATCCAAACGCTCTAAATGGTGTTTCAAAGCATGGCGACCGCTACGGGCAGTTAAAATAATATCAGCACTATTTAAACCAACATCTTCAGGGTTGATGATTTCATAGTTTTCACGGTGTTTTAAAAATCCATCCTGGTGAATCCCTGAACTGTGCGCAAAAGCATTTTTACCAATAATGGCTTTGTTTGGCTGTACCGGCATGTGCATCATACGGCTAACCATTCCACTAATTTCAGTGAAATGTTTGCTATTGATACCCGTGTGTAAACCTAAAGCATGGGTTTTCAAAATCATCGAAACCTCTTCCAAAGCTGTGTTTCCAGCTCTTTCGCCGATTCCGTTAATGGTACATTCAATTTGGCGTGCACCATTTAAAACACCTGCAATACTGTTTGCGGTTGCCACACCTAAATCGTTATGGCAATGAACAGAGATTATCGCTTGGTCGATATTCTTCACATTCTCCTTTAAGTAAAGAATTTTCGAACCATATTGGTCTGGCAAACAATAACCGTTCGTATCTGGAATATTTACCACTGTTGCTCCAGCCGCAATTACGGCTTCAATCATTTGCGCTAAAAATGCGTTATCCGCTCTACCAGCATCTTCTGCATAAAATTCAACATCTTCCACAAATTTCTTTGCGTATTTTACAGCTTCAACCGCTCTTTCTAAAATCTTTTCGCGAGTGCTGTTAAACTTATACTGAATGTGCATATCCGATGCACCAATTCCGGTATGGATTCGAGGGTATTTTGCGTACTGTAAAGATTCTGCAGCTACATCGATATCGCCTTTAATTGCACGTGTTAAAGCACAAATAGTTGGGTTTTTGATGGCTTTTGATAACTCTACCACACTTTGGAAATCGCCAGGACTTGAGATAGGGAAACCAGCCTCAATTACATCAACACCCAATAATTCAAGTGCTTTTGCGATTTCAATTTTTTGATTGGTATCCAATTGGCAACCGGGGACTTGCTCGCCATCGCGTAAGGTGGTATCGAAAATATAGACTTTATTCGGGTCGTGTATCATTATGCTTGATTTGTTGTGGTTAACTTTTGGGATAAAAATTTCATTACCAATTTGCCCATTTCAGCTGTACCTAAAACTTTAAATCGGTTGGTGGTTTGGTCGGCAATATCGTGGGTTCTAAAACCCTCTTTTAATACTTGGTCAATCGTATCGACTAATAATTTTGCTTCTTCTTTTAGTCCGAAACCAATTTCGAGCATGAGCGCTGCGGATAGGATAGAGGCTAGCGGATTGGCCAAATCTTTACCTGCAATATCATGTGCAGAACCGTGGATTGGCTCAAAGAAACCGGTGCTTTCGCCCACTGATGCCGATGCCAGCATGCCCATTGAACCTGCAATTTGTGAAGCCTCATCCGTTAGAATATCACCAAATAAATTTGCCGTTAAAACCACATCAAATTTCTTTGGGTTTTTAATAAGTTGCATTGCTGCGTTATCGATAAACATGTGTTCGGTTTCCACATCAGGATATTGCTTAGCAATTTCCTGAACGGTTTCACGCCATAAGCGAGAGCTTTCCAAAACATTCGCTTTATCTACTGAACATAATCTTTTGCTACGTTGTTGGGCTGCCTGATAAGCTTTATGTGCAATTCGTTCCACTTCGTAACGGTGGTAAATCATTAAATCAGAAGCTGTGTTTCTATCTTCAGAACGGTTTTTTTCGCCGAAATAAACATCGCCGGTTAACTCACGGAAAAACAAAATATCAGTTCCTCTTAAAATTTCTGCCTTAATACTTGAGGCTTCAAGAAGTTCATCAAATAATAAAATCGGACGAAGATTTGCAAATAGGCCAAGTTCCTTACGGATTTTTAATAAACCTTGTTCAGGTCTAACTTTTAAACTCGGGTCGTTATCGTATTTCGCATGACCGATTGCGCCAAAGAGGATGGCATCACTTTTTCTTGCTTTCTCTAAAGTTTCATCGGGCAGTGGTTCACCTGTAACTTCAATAGCTGCGTGACCCATTAAAGCTTCATCAAAAACAAATTCATGTCCGAAAATTTCGGCAATCTTCTCTAATGCTGCTTTTCCCCATGTGGTTACTTCGGGTCCGATACCGTCTCCAGGTATTACTAAAATGTTCTTCTTCATTCTATTATATTTGCCGTCATTGCGAGGTACGAAGCAATCTCCGTTAGATAGTTCCGGGCAAAAGATTGCTTCGTACTTCGTTATGACGAGTTTTGGTGATTAAACTTTCGACGATTTTTACCTCGCCGTTTTCTAATAATATTCTTTTTTCCAAGCAGGTTGGCAGCTGCGATTCAAAATGGCCAACATAAATTAAGGTCATTCCGTTGATACATAATTCATCAACCAATTGGTTAAAATGTATTGTTTGTTGTTGGTCTAATCCCTGGCAGGGTTCATCAAGAATCAATAATTCAGGATTTTTGATGATGGTTCTCGCCAATAAAACCAATCGTTGTTTTCCCAGTGGAAGCGAGCTCAACAACTCATTTTTGCATTCCGTCAATCCGAAATATGCCACTAGTTCATCAACTTGGGTACTTTTAGTATATGGAAGTTGTTGAAACAAACCCACTGTATCATAAAAACCCGATGCGATACTCTGCCAAACGGTAGAAGCTGAATCGAAGTACCAGTGAAACTCCGGCGAGATTAAACCGATATGCTGTTTGATATCCCAAATGCTTTCGCCACTTCCACGTCTGTTGCCAAACAAATAAAGTTCGTTTGCATAAGACTGAGGATGGTCTCCGTTAATTAAACTTAGCAAGGTAGATTTACCAGAACCATTATGTCCTTGCAAAAGCCACTTTTCGCCAGCTTTTACTTCCCAATTGATATTCTTTAAAACCTGTTTTTTACCATAGCTGATATTTACATCAACCATTTTAACGGTATTTTGTGATGAATAAACAGGCGATTCTTTTAAAAAATCAGGAATTTCTTTAGCATGTTTTTCTGGATTTGACGATTGTTCAAGTGAATCTACTTCAATTAATTGACCGTCTTTTATCTCTGCAAAGCGATTAATAGAGCTGGGTAACTCCGAATCATTACAAATCAAAATCAACTGTACACCGTCTTCCGAAACTTCATCCAATAAAATATTTAAATTTTTGCGAGATGCAGAATCCAGACCTGTGTAAGGTTGGTCGATGATTAATAATTGTGGTTTTAACCATAAAGCCTTAACCAATTGCAGTTTTTTATGTTCTCCGCTTGATAATTCTATCAATTGCGAACTGGCAAAAGAAGAAAAGTTTAAGGCCTCTAGAATAGGTTCAACTTTATCTAAATGAAGTCTATTTTCCTTGCCATAACCAACCAATTCTGCATGAACGGTAATTGTATCTTTAGCCTGCTGACTAGTGTAACGCTGTTGATAATAAAAGTTTGCAACGCCCTCTAAGTTTTTAAACTGATACCAACTTTCTACAAATAATGCTTTGGTTGGTAAAAGATTATCAAAATCGAAATTAATTTTAACCTCGCCAATTGCACTTAATTGCCTTGCAATAATCTTTGCCAATGAAGTTTTTCCACTTCCACTAATTCCGCCTAATACCCAGTTTTCACCATGATTGATGGTCCAATTCAAATCCTTTAACACCGATTTTTGTTGGTATTTTAGGTTTAAATTCTGAATGGTGACGAAACTTTCTTTCATTTTTTTTTCTTTAGGGAATTACACCGATTAAAGTGATTTCACTGATTTTACGGGCGGTCGTCATTGCGAGGAACGAAGCAATCTTAAAGCGATGGGTTAAAGCCCCAAGCTATAGTAGTAGGATTGCTTCGTGCCTCGCAATGACGAGTGTGTTAGCGTTAGCGTTTTAGCTTTTTTCGCTATCCGCCGTCTATCTTTTCTCAAACTCCTCAATCAGTTCTTTCTGCGCCAAAATGAAATCAATATCATCGTAACCGTTTATCAAACACGATTTTTTGTAAGCGTTTATTTCAAAAGATTCAGCCCCACCTAAATCCTCCCCGGTAGGGAGGACTTGCCCCTCTATAGTAACCGTTTGGTTTTCTAAGTGAACGGTTAAATTTGTTTTTGGGTTTGCTTCTACAGCTGTAAAAATTTTTTTCAAGAAATCTTCACTAACCTGAATTGGCAATAAACCATTGTTTAAAGCATTTCCTTTAAAAATATCGGCGAAGAAACTACTGATAACCACATCAAAACCTGCGTCTTGAATAGCCCAGGCAGCGTGCTCACGACTACTTCCGCAACCAAAGTTTTTTCCGGCAACTAAAACCTGACCGCTATAAGTCGGATCATTTAAAATGAAATCTGCTTTGGGTCGATTATCATTTTCATAACGCCAATCGCGGAACAGATTTTCGCCAAAACCCTCACGAGTAGTTGCTTTTAAAAACCTCGCAGGAATAATCTGGTCGGTATCAATGTTCTCTATGTTTAAAGGCACAACTGCCGATGTTAATTTTGTGAACTTCTTCATTTTATTAGTATCAAGTAGCGAGTATCAGGTATCAAGAACTGATATACGCCTTTTTAATTATTTATTTGCGGCAAACACTACAAAATTGTAATACTGGTAATAACAATTTGCATTTTGTAGTCCTGCATTTTCAAGCCATTCTAATTGTGGTTTCAAGGGAGCCATGATGTCAACCTTAATCCGCTCAAAGGCACTTCGTTTTTCTTCGTCTGTTAAATTCGGATTTTGCTCAACATGGTTTTTCCAGTTTTTGGTATAAATCTTTTCTGCTAATTCAGTTTCTCCTAAAATTTGGTCGGCATTAATAAACCATCCACCCGGTTTCAGTGTTTTAGCAATTTTTCCAAACAACTGTTGTTTCAATTCATTTGGCAAATGATGTATCGCTAAGCCTGAAACCACTAAATCGTATTGGTTTTCTGACAAATCAACTGTAGCAAAATCGGCATTTAAAAAACTGATATTTTCATTTCCCTCAAAACGCTCCTCAGCTTTCTTAAGCATAGCCGTAGAAATATCTATCAGGGTTATTTTTGCATCAGGGTATTTCTCATGGAAAAACGCACTCATCAAACCGGTGCCTGCACCAACATCTAAAATGTTTTTCACCGATTTAACTTCTTCAGATAAGGTTAAGGCAGTTCCGTAAAAATCATCAAAACAAGGAATAAGAAAACGCCTTTGCCTGTCATACTTTTCAGAGACTGCATTAAATTGGTTTTGTATTTCTTGTAATGTTTCCATTCTATTTTTTTCTTGTCGTCATTGCGAGGCACGAAGCAATCTCGCTTACGTAATAGATTGATTCGTACCTCGCAATGACTAGTTGGTTATGGTTTTTTGCTTTTACCTTAAGCTATCCCACCTCAACGTAATGTTCAACTGTTGGAAAAGGCTCATAAAAATGATGTAATAATTTTTTCCAATCTTGGTATTCTGCCGAGTCTCTAAAACCCTTTGTATGTGATTCTAATGTTTCCCAATTTACAAGCAATATATATTTGTCTGATTCTTCCAAACACTTTTTTAGCTGATGCGAAATGTAACCATCCATTGAGGAAATAATTTTTTGAGCCTCGTGAAAAGCCTTTTCAAAATCGGCTGATGAACCAGCTTTTACATTTAATATCGCAACTTCTAGAACCCCCAACCCCCTAAAGGGGGCTTTTGAATTTCTATCGTTTATGCTTATTGAATTAGACATTTTTACAATTAATTTTTATTGTGGACTTTTTCAGTTCCCCCTTTAGGGGGCTAGGGGGTTAACAACTCCCTCACATCTGTAATCACTCCAGTAACGGCAGCAGCAGCGGCCGTTAGCGGACTAGCTAATAATGTCCTTGCATTTTGCCCTTGTCTGCCTTCAAAATTCCTGTTGGATGTTGAAACACAATATTTTCCTGCCGGGATTTTATCCTCATTCATTCCCAAACAAGCACTGCAACCCGGCTCACGTAATTGAAAACCGGCAGCTTCGAAAATTTTATCTAAACCTTCGTTTATTGCTTGTTGCTCTACTTGTTTTGAGCCCGGAACAATCCACACAATTACATTATCTGCTTTGTGTTTATCTTTTACAAAATCAGCAACCTCACGTAAATCTTCAATTCGGGAGTTGGTGCAACTACCAATGAAAACGTAATCAACTGGTTTACCAATTAACGATGCGTCATCATCAAAACCCATGTAATCCAAAGCCTTTTGATAAGAAAGTTTCTCTTTTTCAGGTTGCGCATTAGTTGCAGGAATATGCTCTTGGATTCCCATTCCCATTCCCGGGTTAGTTCCGTAGGTAATCATTGGTGCAATATCAGCTGCATCGAAAGTTAACACACTATCGAATTTCGCATCAGCATCGCTATATAATGTTTTCCAATAAGCTAAAGCTTTATCCCATTCTTCGCCTGCCGGGGCAAATTCTCTGCCTTTAATGTAATCGAAAGTGGTTTGGTCCGGCGCTATTAAACCACCTCTCGCACCCATTTCTATACTCATGTTGCAAATCGTCATACGGGCTTCCATACTTAAAGCCTCGATTGCAGAACCTGCGTACTCGATGAAATAACCCGTTCCGCCAGCTGCAGAAATTTGAGCAATGATGTAAAGAATGATGTCTTTGGCACCAACACCTTTTCCAAGTTCGCCGTTTACTTCAATTTTCATGGTTTTAGGTTTCGATTGCAATAAACACTGCGTTGCGAAAACCTGCTCTACCTGCGATGTTCCGATACCGAAAGCGATTGCACCAAAAGCGCCATGAGTAGAAGTGTGACTATCGCCACAAACCATCGTTTTTCCTGGTAAAGTAATACCCAACTCTGGTCCGATTACGTGAACAATACCTTGAAATGGATGTCCTAAGCCATATAATTCAATCCCAAATTCTGCACAATTTTTAGTTAGCATATCCACTTGGTAGCGAGATAGCTCTTCCTTAATTGGCAATAATTGGTCTAAGGTTGGCACGTTATGGTCGGCTGTAGCCACCGTTTGTTTCTGACGTAAAACAGGTAAACCTCTCTTGCGCAAACCATCAAAAGCCTGCGGAGAAGTTACCTCATGTATTAAGTGTGTATCAATGTATAAAATATCAGGAAATCCTTCTTCACTTTTTACAACGTGCGAATCCCAAATTTTTTCTACTAATGTTTGCCCCACCCCGGCCCTCCCCAAAGGAGAGGGGGTAGCATGGCTTCCCGTTGGTTGTGTTAGCATTTTATAATTTTTTATAAACCTCGCAGGTTTTAGAAACCTGCGAGGTTTGGTTTTGTATTTAAAAAGCCCCTTTCGGGGGTTTGGGGATTATGCAGTTTTAATTGCTTTCATTGCAGTCATTGCTTTACGCAAAGTAGCACCAATTTGCTCTACTTCGTGCGAGCGGATAGCTTCGTTAACATCAATTAATTTTCTGTTATCAACAGCGCCATCTTTGCCTTCGTTAAAGTTTTTACCAACTAAGTCGGTATCTACTTTAGTCATGAAATCAGCTAATAATGGTTTGCAAGCCTGGTCGAATAAATAACATCCGTACTCCGCAGTATCAGAAATAACACGGTTCATTTCGAACAATTTTTTACGGGCAATGGTGTTTGCGATAAGTGGTGTTTCATGTAACGACTCATAGTATGCAGATTCAGGTTTGATACCCGCTTGAACCATCGTTTCGAAAGCCAATTCAACACCAGCTCTAACGAAAACAACCATCAATAAGTAGTTGTCGAAATATTCTTGCTCACCGATTTTAACATCGCCGGCAGGTGTTTTTTCGAAAGCAGTTTCACCTGTTTCAGCTCTCCATTTCAATAGGTTTTTATCACCTGCAGCCCAATCCTCCATCATTGTGCGACTAAATTCGCCGCTCATAATATCGTCTTGGTGTTTTTGGAATAACGGACGCATAATGTCTTTCAATTCTTCCGAAATTTCGAAAGCTTTGATTTTAGCAATGTTACTTAATCTATCAACCATTGCAGTAATACCGCCTTGCTTTAACGCTTCAGTGATTACTTCAACACCATATTGAACCAGTTTAGATGCGTAACCAGCATCAATTCCTTTCTCCACCATTTTATCGAACGATAAGATAGAACCTGTTTGCAATAAACCACAAAGAATGGTTTGCTCGCCCATTAAATCAGATTTAACCTCAGCCACGAAAGATGATTTTAAAACTCCAGCTCTGTGACCACCTGTACCAACAGCATAGGCTTTTGCTTGAGCTAATCCTTTGCCTTGAGGGTCGTTTTCTGGGTGCACAGCAATTAAAGTTGGCACGCCAAAACCACGAACATATTCTGCTCTAACTTCACTGCCCGGGCATTTAGGTGCGACCATAATAACCGTTAAATCTTTACGGATTTGCATACCTTCTTCCACAATGTTGAAACCGTGAGAGTACAATAATGTAGCACCATCTTTCATTAAAGGCATAATTGCATTCACCACAGCCGTATGTTGTTTATCAGGGGTAAGGTTAATTACCACGTCAGCAGTAGGAATTAATTCTTCGTAAGTGCCAACCTTGAAGTTGTTTTCCGTTGCATTTTTCCACGAATCTCTTTTGCTTTCAATCGCCTCTTTGCGCAACGTGTAGCTTACATCTAAACCACTATCTCTTAAATTTAAACCTTGGTTTAAGCCTTGAGCGCCGCAACCTACAATTACCAGTTTTTTGCCTTTCAAAGCGCTAACGCCATCTAAAAATTCGTTGCTTTCCATGAAATCGCAAACACCCAGCTGGTTTAATTTTTCTCTAAGAGGTAATGTGTTAAAATAATTTGACATCGTTTTTGTTATTTTTTTATGGTTCTATTTTCTAATGAGTATTATTTTTTGCAGTTTTTGCTGCCATGGCTCGTGTTCTCACGAAACATTTCTGTGCTTTTCGGTTATTTCAGTCCCGCTTTTCGTTTCAATCTTTTTAAACATCTGTCATTCGCTCCATTTCCGTCATTGCGAGGAGGAACGACATGGCAATCTTTTTCGTAAAACTTTCAAAAAATATTTCCACTTCAATCGGGTTTATTTTACTTTGTTTCTGTGTTTCAAAGTAAATCCTCCCCCTGCCCCCTCCAAAGGGGGATACCCCTCAGAGTTCCAAACCCTCATCCATTTTCCATCCCACATCTTCCATCACACTACGCTTTTCTTAAGCGCCCATGCATATCCATAATGCACATTATCGTGACCGATAGTCGTAATCAACACTTCTTCAATACTTTTCATTTCTACTCCATAAGTTGAAGTTGAAAAAGGTGTGATGTTTGCAAATACACCATTTGCATAATCTTCTTTTATCTTTTCAATGCTATCAAGTGCTAAAGCTTTTAATTCCAAAACTTCCTCAGCTGTTACAGTATATGTCGGACGAGTATCTTTTTTATAGAACTCATTAAACTTTACCGAGCTCGCATCTGCTAAAATACCTGTGCGGACGTAACAAAGCGTTTGTGTACTCACTACAATATGGCCAAAGTTCCAGATGATATTGTTGCTATAACCATCAGGAACTTTATTCAACTGCTCAATCGTTAAGCCGTCTATCAGCTGACTAAAAGCTTTGCGGGAGTTTATTATAAATTCAAATATTTCGTTCATTATTTTGTTTTGGTTATTGTCAGTCTGAGTTTATCGAAGAATTTTTACTATCGCTTCGACATGCTCAATATGACAATTCGCTTTAGTCTTTGAGCTTTCGGCTCCTTACATAGTAAATATCTTTCCACCTTTTTCTAAGAACTCGTTTTCAACCAATTCTTCGCCTGGTTCTTCTGCCTCAAATTCTTTCAGTTTTTCGTGGAAACCAGCACTATCTTTAATAATAGCAACCCTTGCAGAGCGAACAAATTCAATCAGTTCATAAGGCTCAAGTGCTTTTACTAAAGCATCGGTTTCTTCCCTGTGGCCAGTTACTGCGAAAACTGTATAATCTTTACGAATTACCACGGCACTCGCACCGTATTGCCTTAACAATCTTTCTACCGTTACCTTTTCGGCAATTTCATCTGTAGAAACCTTATATAATGCCAATTCTTGCCAAATAATTTCGTCGTTAGTATTGAAATAAACTTTCAAGACTTCTATCTGCTTTTCAATCTGACGGGCAAGTTTTCTAACCACTTCGTAACCCTCGTGGATTACAATGTTAAAACGGTGAATACCATCAATTTCTGATGCTGAACTATTTAAACTCTCAATATTGATTTTTCTTTTCGAGAAAATAATCGCAATCCTGTTTAACAAACCAATGCGGTTTTCGGCATAAACAGTGATGGTGTATTCCTGCTTACCATCCAAATCAACAGTATCTTCTGTGTATTTTATTTTATCTTCAGTACTCATGTTCAAAATTTTTACCACCAAGGCACTAAGTCCACCAAGGTTTTGTTTATGCTATTTTCGCTATAGTCTTTTCGCTATTTAAGCCTAATCTCACTAACGCTCATTCCTTGCGGAACCATTGGAAATACATTATTTTCTCTTCCAACCATAACTTCTAAAAGATAGGAGCCTTTATGGTTTATCATGGTTTCTAAAGCAGTTCTCAAGTTCTCGCGTTCGTTAACCATTTGCGCCTCGATGTAATAAGCTTTTGCTAAGGCCACAAAATCAGGACTTGTAATGTTCACGAAAGAGTAACGTTTATCGTTAAATAACTGTTGCCATTGGCGAACCATTCCTAAAAAGCGATTATTTAAAATCAGGATTTTTACTTCCGCACCGAATTGCATAATGGTGCCTAATTCCTGTGGCGTCATTTGGAAACCACCATCGCCGATAATAGCAATAACTGTTTTATCTGGAGCACCGTATTTAGCACCAATCGCGGCTGGCAAGCCAAAACCCATAGTGCCTAAACCTCCAGAAGTAATATTACTGCGGGTATTGTTAAATTTAGCATAACGACAAGCCACCATTTGGTGCTGACCAACATCTGTTACGATGATCGCCTCACCACCGCAAATTTCATTGATGTTGCGCAACACTTCGCCCATCGTAATTTCTTCACCCTCCGGGTAAAGTTCCGGTGTGATAACCTGGTCAATTTCCTGTTGATTGTAATCTTTGAAAACAGCTAACCAATCCTCGTATTTATTTTCATTAACCAAATTAGTTAACAGCGGAAGTGTTTCCTTGCAATCGCCCCAAACACCAACGTCAGCCTTA
This sequence comes from Pedobacter frigidisoli, assembly GCF_004331675.1. Classification (GTDB taxonomy): domain Bacteria; phylum Bacteroidota; class Bacteroidia; order Sphingobacteriales; family Sphingobacteriaceae; genus Pedobacter; species Pedobacter frigidisoli. The sequence goes on from NZ_SJSN01000007.1 coordinate 229,754, forward strand.
ACATTTTTATCTATCTCTGCGGGGTCGATGTCTAAATGAACGATTTTTGCCTGCTTCGCATATTTATCCAAACGACCTGTTACACGGTCATCGAAACGCATACCGATAGCGATAATTACATCAGCCTCATTTGTTAAAACGTTCGGACCGTAATTTCCATGCATACCCAACATACCCACATTTAATGGGTGTGAAGTTGGGATAGCACCTTCGCCCATTATTGTCCATGCTGCAGGAATTCCACTTTTATCGATAAAAGCTTTAAATTCTTGTTCTGCGCTACCTAAAATAACACCTTGACCGAATAATACAAATGGTTTTTTAGCTGCGTTAATTAGTTCAGCTGCTTGTTCAATATATTCTACCCTAACTTTTGGTTTTGGGCGATAACTGCGAATGTGATTGCATTTTATATATTCAGGAAATTCCTCAACCTGTATTTGTGCATTTTTGGTAATATCAATTAACACAGGTCCGGGTCTTCCGCTTTTGGCGATATAGAATGCTTTTGCCAAAACCTCTTGAATTTCATTGGCATCAGTAACCTGATAATTCCACTTGGTAACGGGAGTTGTAATGTTGATTACATCAGTTTCCTGGAAAGCATCTGTTCCTAATAAATGGGCGAAAACTTGTCCTGTAATCACAACTAGAGGCGTACTATCAATTTGAGCGTCTGCTAAACCAGTAACTAGGTTGGTTGCACCAGGTCCGCTGGTTGCAAAACAAACACCCACTTTGCCACTTGTTCTGGCAAAACCTTGCGCAGCATGGATACCACCTTGCTCATGGCGAACTAAAATATGTTCTAATTTGTCTGCATAATCGTAAAGCGCATCATAAATAGGCATGATTGCGCCACCCGGATAACCAAAAATTGTGGTTACGCCCTCTTCAATTAATCCATTCAACAAAACCTGCGAGCCTGTTCCCTTGAATAATTTTTTCGAGGTTTCTGCTTGGGCCTCGGTTTGTTGTATTGTATCTTGTGCAGTTTCCATAATTCTGTTTTACGGTTCTAATATTCTTTCATTTTAAATCCAATCCGCTCTCTATCTTTCCACTTCAATTGAGCAATTTTTGCATCGAGCATATTATCCATTGCATCGTAGAGTTCGTTTAGTTGAATATCATGTTCTCCAAGTCGCTCTTTAATTTCCGACAATTGCTCATTGATGTTATTTTGTTTAAATAAGATTTTTCTTACATCAACAAAAGCTCTCATGATGGCAATATTCATATTAATTGCCCTTTCACTTCTCAAAACTCCACTTAGCATGGCTACACCTTGCTCTGTAAAAGCGAAAGGAAGCTTTCTTGTACCTCCCCAACTTGAAGTCACAATTTGTGACTTCAAGTTGGTATCACCATAACCGGTCACAATTTGTGACTGGATAGTTTTGAATTCAGTATCTGTAAGCTGAAACATAAAATCATCTGGAAAACGTTCAACATTTCGTTTTACGGCTTGATTTAAACCTTTGGGTCAACTTCATAAAGTGATGCTAAATCGAAATCTTACATTACTCTTTCACCCCGAATTTCATAAATTCTACTTTGAATACTTTTGATGATTTGCATCGTAATTCATTTTAATATCTAATTGTTAGTCGGGATGACTTTCGCCATGGTTCGTGTCTCCACGAACCATGTTTATTACTTAATATTCATCAGTTACGCAACCACTGGCTGCATCTGATACTGTTTTAGCATATTTATAAAGCACACCTTTGCTTACTTTTAGAGCAGGTTGTACATAATTTTTTCTTCGCTCTGCGATAACTTCTTCACTAACCATTAAGTTAATGGTGTTATTTATAGCATCGATTTCAATCGGGTCATCATCTTGCACTAAACCAATTAATCCGCCTTTGTAAGCTTCCGGAGTGATGTGACCAACAACAAAACCATGTGTTCCACCAGAAAAGCGACCATCAGTAATTAACGCTATTGATTTACCTAAGCCTGCACCTATAATTAGTGAGGTGGGTTTTAACATTTCCGGCATCCCAGGAGCGCCAACAGGCCCTTCATTTTTTATAACCACAACATCACCCGGTTTAATTCTGCCTGAGGAAATGCCTGCAACTAAATCCTTTTCGCCATTAAATACTCTTGCAGGACCTTCAAATTTTTCACCTTCTTTGCCAGATATTTTGGCAACTGAACCTTTCTCCGCTAAATTTCCATAAAGGATTTGTAAGTGACCAGTTGCTTTGATTGGCTCGCTTAATTTTTGAATAATTTTCTGGTCGTAATCCATAACCGATTTTACATCAGCCAAATTTTCAGCCATCGTTTTTCCGGTTACGGTTAAGCAATCTCCATGTAACAAGCCCTCATTTAGCATATATTTCAATACCGCCGGAATACCGCCGTATTGATGCAAATCCTGCATTAAATATTTGCCGCTTGGCTTGAAATCAGCAAGTACAGGTGTAACATCACTCATTTTTTGGAAATCATCTTGCGTAATTTCAACACCTATAGCTTTACCCATTGCAATAAAGTGTAATACCGCGTTGGTACTTCCACCTAATATAATGATTGAGCGAATTGCATTCTCAAATGCTTTTCTCGTCATGATATCAGATGGCTTGATATCTTTTTCTAATAAAATTTTAATGTATTTACCGGCATCTAAACACTCTTGTTTTTTCTCCGGACTAATCGCTGGGTTGGAAGATGAGTAAGGCAAACTCATACCCAAGGCTTCAATTGCCGATGCCATTGTATTTGCGGTGTACATACCGCCACAAGCGCCGGCACCCGGACACGTATGTTTAATAATTCCCTGATAATCCTCTTCGGAAAGATTCCCGCAGATTTTTTGCCCTAAAGCTTCAAAAGCAGAAACGATATTTAATTCCTCGCCCTTGTAATGCCCCGGTGCTATTGTTCCACCATAAACCATTATTGATGGGCGGTCTAAACGGGCCATTGCCATAATTGCGCCCGGCATATTTTTATCGCAACCTGGGATGGAAATAATGCCATCATAATACTGTCCACCGCAAATGGTTTCTATACTATCGGCAATCACATCGCGACTTACTAATGAATAACGCATGCCATCGGTACCATTACTCATTCCATCACTTACACCAATAGTATTGAAAACCAAACCCACTAAATCATTTTTCCAGACTCCAACTTTGACATCTTTCGCAAGGTCGTTTAGATGCATGTTGCACGTGTTACCATCGTAACCCATACTTGCAATACCAACCTGTGCTTTTGCCATATCTGCATCAGTTAATCCGATTCCGTAAAGCATCGCCTGCGCTGCAGGTTGTGTTGGGTCTTGTGTAAATGTTTTACTGTATTTGTTTAATTCGCTCATTGGTTAAAATGTATATTGTGGTTCTGTTCGTTATTGTTTTTGTAACTTATCTTGATACTTGATTCTCGCTACTTGATACTAAATAATCACCTCATAGTTTACTTTTTCAAGCACAAGGTTTTTATAGGCACGTTGTATGGTGTAACCAATAGATTCTCTCCAAAGGGTACGGAAAACGATATCATCAATCGAGGCGATGCCTGCAATTTCAGTTGCCGTTCCGCATAAGAATGCACTATCAGCTTGTTTTAAATCTTCAACGGTTAATTTCTTTTCGATGCACTCAATATCCAAAACCGTACAAAGTTCTTTAACTGTTGCCCTGGTAATTCCAGGTAAAATATTTCCTAAAGATGGTGTGTAAAGTTTTCCATCTTTTTCCAAGAAAATATTAGCCCCAGATGATTCTGCAACAAATCCATGCATATCTAAAAGTAGCGCATCATCATATCCTTTAATATTGGCTGCAGTTGTTGCTAAAATGGAGTTTACATAGTTTCCGCTCAATTTCGCCTCCATTGGAATCGATTTCGGATTCGGTCTTTCGTAATCTGATATGGTTAATTTTAATAGTTTATTGCCTGAGTAGGCATCCCAATCCCAGGCGCAAATGAAAATGGAAACTCCCGTAGGCTCATTCAGTTTCATGTTAGGGTGGCAAAAAACCAAGGGTTGGATATAAGCATCCTTTAATTTGTTTAAAGTAAGTAACTTGTAGGTTTCCTTAATTAGTTCTTGTTTATCCCATGGGAAAGGAATATTTGCCAATTGGCATGAGCGCTCTAAACGGTCAAAATGGGCAGCTGCTTTGAATATGCGATTTCCGTTGTGGGTTTTATATGCTCTGATGCCCTCAAAGGCTGCATAACCGTAATGTATCGACTGGCCGTAAAGGTCAGTGCTGCTATCTACAGCCTTTTCGAACTTTCCATCAAGGTAAATAATCGTATTAGAATTATAGTACTTCATAATACCGTGTTTTGTTGTTTAAAAAAAAGCGTCCTGTTTGTGTCAGGACGCTTTAGTTATATTTAGTTTTTTAAAATCTATTTAATCTGCGTCCGCTTGCTGCCCCATAAAATATTTAGGAGTAGTAGGTTCAGAATAATGACAGGCAACAACACAACATTTCCAGCTGCAATTGCAGTAGCGTTATTTTGTAAATTGTTGTTTTGAAAAGTCATTATTATCTCTTTGTTTATAAAAACCAATTTAGTTTTTGGTTCATTAATATGCAAGAGAAATCCAAAAAAAATGAAATAAGAATATAATTCTTATAAATTAGTCTAAATCAGAATATTATTCTTTATTGGAGTTGGATTAGTGATATAATGCCGATAGCCTTAGACCAAATATCGAAACGGTATATGGTCTGTTTGTTATGCTTGCATTATAAATTTTCTATTTTTCTTCTTAAAATAGATTTTTTAGGGATAAAAATTGAAAATAGAGTAACAACTTAACGCTATTTTACCTATTAATATCGGGATTTTGATAATGCATCATTTTCATTCCGTAAAGCCATCTATCCTGAATACTTAAAAGATTTCCCTCAAATTCGAAGCCAGGTAATATTTTAGCAAACGTGGTTTCTTTTCTTAATAATTTTTGAAGTTTTTTAAGGGATGCTTCGCTTAGTTTTCTGTAATACGGGTCAATTAGGTTTTGTTCTTTCAGTAATAAATGCCCATCCCAGGTTTCTGCGTCTGCCTTTTTTAATGGTTCGTGCTCGTAAAGCGATTTTAGGTCGTTCCAGATATCATCGAAAATTACCCGGTTGCCTGTATTTACAAATTCTTCGATTTCTTTATTCGAATTCCCTGCCGCAACAGCAATCGGGTTGAGCAGCTTCTTAAGCTTTGATGTTGTTTCTTTTGCTGCTTCGGCCCAGCGGGTTTCAAAACCCAGCGAATCCGTTTTATGCCCAAACCATTTATAAAAATCGCAGCGCTGGTAAATATCTTGATATTCTGAATAGCCTTTAAGTTTTTTGAGGTTGATTTTATTAGCCTGGTTCCAGATTTCGGTTTGTTTTTCTCTATCAGTTTTTAGCCAATGGCCATCTGTGCCATTGTGTTTTCCTGTGGGATAAATGTTAAGATACTCTTCAAGGTTAGAAAACTCTTTACAATCTGCTCTTGATGAAAGAATCGCTAGCCATAAAATCAATAGCCACTTGAATGAAACCATATTTAGAAGAATCTGTTACTATAAGATACGATTAAAATAAGGGTTTGGGTTGCTGAAAAATAAATAATCAGTGTAATTTCATAAATAAGTACATCAATAAATTATTTCCATGAAAAATATCCATTTTATATCGATGCTCCTAATTGGGCTGTTCTATAGCTGTTCTTCCTCAGATTCATCAGAAAATATAAAAAAAGGGAATCAAACAATTTTGACTTCTGATGGTGTTAAGTTGGCCGTAAAAGTTTCGGGAACAGGTCCTGCATGTATTTACGTACATGGCGGACCCGGACAAGATTACCTTTCTTTCGAAAAAATGGGAGGCTCAAACCTGGAGAAGTGTTTAACAATGGTGTATCTAGACCAGAGAGGCTCAGGACATTCGCAAAATGCCAAAGACTATAGTCTAGAAAGGGTTATTAAGGATATAGAAGAAGTTAGATTGAAATTAGGATTAAAAAAAGTTTATATCCTTAGTCACTCATTTGGTGGCGTACTGGCGGTAAACTATGCACAGAAATATCCTGAAAATTTATCAGGATTAATTTTGGCTAACTCTACCGCCCATTTCATGGATGCAAAAGCTTTGCAAACCCAAATAGAATTCGGATACCGATTATTAAAAAAGGATACGGTGATAAAAGAGAATAATTTAGACGCTTTGATAAATCAGATGCTTATTATTCGGAAAAAATTGAGTGCTAATCATCTCGGATATAAGTTCATTGCTGATAATGTAAATACCATAATTAAAGTGGATAGTATAGAATCATCTTACAAAAGAACATCCGATTTTGGAACGTAAGTTTTTGTTCCTCTAATTGATAGTACAAAGACTAAAAAATATCCTGAATATTATTCGGACTACACATTGATAAATAAGGATATAAAAACACCCGTTCTAATTATCAGTGGTAAAAATGATTATGCAATTAGCCCGGATTATTACAAAAATTATAAATTTCCTAACCAAAAAGTAATTCAGATTGATGGCTCTCACATGTTATACTATGAGAAAAATAAAGAATTTACGAATGCCGTTTGTGGTTTTGTTAAATAAAATTGAAAGCTTCTGGATTTTAAATCTTGAGACTTAATTATTTATGATGCAATTGCAAATAGCTTTATACTATCAAATTCTTTTTGTTTTTCATTTAATTCATTTTCAATATCGTAATCATCTTGCACGCCTAGCCAGAACTTGGCAGAGTTTCCAAAAAAAAGGCTAAAGCGTAGCGCAGTATCTGCAGTGATTCTTCTTTTGCTCTTAATTATTTCAGAAATACGAGTTTGTGGAATGTTTGTTTCTTTCGCTAAACGATAGGCTGTAATATTTAAAGGAAGAAGAAATTCCTCATTTAAAATTTCGCCAGGATGTATGTTGGGTAGCTTTTCCATGTTTTAATACTTAAAGATTTTGATGTTTGACAATAACTTACAATCAGTATCCTGTATTTATGTTAGTTCGGTTAAAATTCCTGAATCATACATTGTACTACTCTCAATTTAGCCTACCTCGTTATGCTAAATTTATTTTAGCATCTTTTATCATGAAAGACCCTGAAATAAATTCAGGGTGACGACCGCCCTAATCTAAACATCAAATCATGCTTGCTTTCTAATTTAGCTAAAATGCAAGTATTTTTTCAAACAAAAAAGCCTTTCCGAAATGAATCGAAAAGGCTTTAAATGAGGTTATATTATTTTAAGCAATACCTTCTGCTAAAACAACAATCTTATTGTGAATGGCTTCAACTACGCCACCTTTAATAAAAAAGCGTTGCTCGTCAGTTTTATTTGCTTTTATAATAACTTCTCCATCTTCTAAAGTTGAGATGATAGGGGCGTGGTCTTTTAAAATCTGAAAAGAACCTAAAGTACCAGGAACCGTAACTGCTGTTACTTCACCTTCGAAAACTTTTTTATCTGGAGTTAATATTTCTAAATTCATTCTTTTTTAGTTTGGCGTAAAGCGTGGAGCGTAGAGCGCTTAAAACGCTTGCCGCCTAACGCCTAACGCATTTCTTAGTTCGCTTCTGCTAATAATTTTTTACCTTTTTCGATTGCATCTTCAATGCTACCAACTAAGTTAAATGCAGCTTCAGGATATTCATCAACTTCACCATCCATAATCATGTTGAAACCTTTGATGGTATCTTTAATATCAACCAACACACCTTTTAAGCCTGTAAATTGCTCAGCTACGTGGAAAGGTTGTGATAAGAAACGTTGAACACGACGAGCTCTTGATACAACTAATTTATCTTCTTCAGATAGTTCGTCCATACCTAAAATCGCGATGATATCTTGTAATTCTTTATAACGCTGTAAAGTTTCTTTAACACGTTGTGCAGTGTTATAGTGCTCATCACCTAAAACAGCAGGAGAAAGGATACGAGAAGTAGAATCCAATGGATCCACCGCAGGATAAATACCTAGCTCAGCAATTTTACGGGAAAGTACTGTAGTTGCATCTAAGTGGGCAAATGTTGTTGCCGGTGCAGGGTCAGTTAAATCATCCGCAGGTACATATACCGCTTGTACTGATGTAATTGAACCGCGTTTGGTTGAAGTAATACGCTCTTGCATTAAACCCATTTCAGTTGCCAATGTTGGTTGGTAACCTACCGCAGATGGCATACGACCTAATAAAGCCGATACCTCAGAACCTGCCTGAGTGAAACGGAAGATGTTATCAACGAAGAAAAGGATATCTTTTCCAGCGCCTTCGCCATCACCATCACGGAAATATTCTGCAACTGTTAATCCTGATAATGCTACACGAGCACGTGCACCAGGAGGTTCGTTCATTTGACCGAATACCAATGTTGCTTTAGATTCTTTTAATTTTTCAGTATCAACTGATTTCAAATCCCATCCACCTTTTTCCATTGAGTGTAAGAATTCGTCACCATAGTTAATAACGCCTGATTCGATAAACTCACGTAGTAAATCGTTACCCTCACGAGTACGCTCACCCACACCTGCGAATACTGATAAACCAGCATAAGCTTTAGCGATGTTGTTTACCAACTCCATGATTAATACCGTTTTACCTACACCAGCACCACCGAACAAACCGATTTTACCACCTTTTGCATAAGGCTCTAATAAATCGATAACCTTAATACCTGTAAAAAGCACTTCAGTTTCAGTAGATAAATCTTCGAACTTAGGAGGAGTAGCATGGATAGGGCGACCGTCTGTTTTATCAACAGCAGTAATACCATCAATCGCTTCACCAACTACATTAAATAAACGACCTTTAATTTGGTCGCCTACTGGCATTTTAATTGCTGAACCAGTATCAAGAACCTTCATTCCACGAACTAAACCATCTGTAGAATCCATCGAGATTGCACGAACGCGATCTTCACCTAAGTGCTGTTGAACTTCTAAAACAATTTTTTGTCCGTTTTCTTTCGTTATTTCTAACGCATCAAAAATTTTAGGTAGATGGGCATCATCAGCAAAGCTAACGTCAACCACTGGGCCGATAATTTGTGCTATTTTTCCTAAGTTAGGCATATCTGTTGTGAGTAAATTTATTACAATCAATGAATTAAAGCTGTTTATAGGGGCTCCAATTCGGTTGGCAAAGTTAAGTTATTCTTACCTAATTTTAAATATATATTATAAATTTTTTCAACAAGGTTTTTATAGATAATTTAGAGGCATAAAATCAACCTATGAAAACCATTTTAACAACAGGCAGCAACGGTCTATTAGGGCAAAAAATAACAGAAAAAGTTTTAGCAGAGCAAAGAGTAAGTTTGATTGCGACATCAAAAGGTCCAAATCGTTACCCTATTGTGGATGGTTACGAATATGCCGAATTGGATATACTTAATGCTGATCAAGTAAAATATGTTATTGAGAAATATAGGCCTGATGCCATTATCCATACTGCAGCGATGACTAATGTTGATACTGCAGAGGCAAACAAAGAACTTTGCCACCAGCTTAATGTCGATGCCGTACAAACTTTATTATCGCTTTGCGAAGAAAAAAATATTCAGCTAATACATTTAAGTACCGACTTTGTTTTCGATGGTGCAGATGGACCTTATAAAGAAGAGGATGCGGTAAACCCAATTAGTTATTATGGAGAATCAAAAGTATTGGCGGAAGAATTATTAATTAACTCAAATGCGAACTGGGCGATATTAAGAACGATATTGGTTTATGGTATCACGAATGATATGAGCCGAAGTAACATTGTGCTTTGGGCAAAAGGTGCTTTAGAAAAAGGTTTGCCTATTAATGTAGTAAACGACCAGTGGCGCATGCCAACCCTAGCTGAAGACTTAGCTGAGGCCTGTATTTTGGCTGTTGAAAAAAATGCACAAGGAATATATCATGTATCGGGCAAAGATTACATGAGTATTGCAGATTTAGTGCGAAAAGTTGCCGATTATTGGGTGCTCGATCAATCTATTATTTCGGAGGTAAGCTCTGAAAGTTTGAATCAAACAGCAAAGCGACCAGCAAAAACTGGTTTTGTATTGGATAAAACGATAAGAGATTTAAGCTACAATCCGCATAGTTTTGAAGAAGGACTGAAGATTGTTGATGAGCAGATGAAGAAAGTCGGAGGTCCGAAGTCAGGAGTCTGAAGTTTCAAAATAATTAAACAATAGAACAATTTAACAATAAACAAATATGTCTTTACAAATTGGCGATCAAGCCCCAGATTTTAAATTATACAGTTCAGAATTAACTGAAGTTTCTTTATCAGCTTTCAAAGGTAAAAAAGTAATTATACACTTCTTCCCGATGGCATTTACCGGAACCTGTACAGAACAGTTATGCACCATGAGAGATAATTTCAGCTTTTATGAGGGCATTGATGCGCAAGTTTTAGGTATCTCTGTAGATTCTCCTTTCTCTTTAGCTAAATTTAAAGAAGTTCAGAGCTATCAGTTTCCTTTATTATCTGATTTTAACAAGGAAGTGTCGGCGGCTTATGGCGCTTTTTACGATGAATTTGTATTCGGATTGAAAGGTGTTTCGAAAAGAGCAGCCTTTGTTATCGATGAAGAAGGAAAAATCGCTTACGCAGAAGTTTTAGAAAATGCAGGTGATTTACCTGATTTCAAAGCGATTAACGATGCGCTTAAAGCATAAATATTGGATTGTGCTAAATAGCAAATGATTTTTTTTCAAATTTAATTGCGAAATTAAATCTCAAATCTTACTTTTGCAGTCCGTTAACAAACGGAAATGCACGTAAAAGTAGAATAGATTTATTTTATTTAGCGCATTCTTCGCATTTGTAGCTCAATTGGATAGAGCATCTCACTACGGATGAGAAGGTTTGGGGTTCGAATCCCTACAAGTGCACAATTTGGATGAAGCCTTGTCGCCCCATGGCGGTAAGGCTTTATTAATTTTAAAGATAACCTAAACCACGTTGATGCTTAATTTAGTTCTCTTTGGCCCTCCGGGGGCGGGTAAAGGCACCCAATCCGAAAAATTGATATCAAAATATCAATTAATACACATTTCAACCGGCGATTTGTTCAGAGCGCATGTAAAGGGAGAAACCAAATTAGGGAAAAAAGTTAGCCAGTTGTTGGCAGATGGCGAGTTAGTGCCTGATGCAATTACAATTGCAATGCTTGAAGAAGAGGTAGATAAAAATCCCGATGCAAAAGGGTTTGTGTTTGATGGTTTTCCACGTACGGTTCCTCAGGCAGTTGAACTCGATCTATTTTTAGAGCGTAAAGGCAGCAAAATTGCTGGTGTTATTGCTTTGGATGTTGATCAGCAGGAATTAACAAAACGCATTGCGGAACGCCATAAAACTAGTGGACGACCAGATGATGACGCTGAAAAATTAAAAAAACGTATTTCAGAATACTTCGAAAAAACTATTCATGTGTTACCTTACTATGAGGAACAAGGAAAGTTGAACAAGGTAAACGGAATCGGAGAAATAGAAACAGTTTATAATGATCTTTGCGCTGTAATCGATCAATACTAAATAATAAGAGTTTTTGTAAATGGCGGAAGGAATTTAATTTTTTCCGCCATTTTTATTTAAAGGAAAAATAATATGTCACAAGGTTCGAATTTCGTAGATTATGTAAAAATTTGTTGCCGCTCTGGTAAGGGTGGTGCAGGTTCAGCACACTTACACCGCGATATTTTAACTTCTATGGGCGGTCCCGATGGTGGTGATGGCGGTCGTGGCGGCCACATTATTGTTAAGGGAAGTGTTCATATCTGGACATTGCTACACCTTAAATACCGTAAACACATCATTGCAGAAGATGGTATGGCTGGCGGAAGCTCGCACAAATTTGGTAAGCAAGGTACCGATGAAATTCTTGAAGTTCCCTTGGGAACCATTGCCAAAGATGCTGAAACAGGAGAAGTTCTTTTTGAAATTACCAAAGATGGCGAAACCAAAATTTTAACGGCTGGTGGTCGTGGTGGTTTGGGTAATGCACACTTTAAAAACTCTGTACAACAAACCCCTCGTTTCGCACAACCAGGAGAACAAGGACAAGAGGTTTGGAATATTCTGGAGCTTAAGGTTTTGGCTGATGTAGGTTTGGTAGGCTTTCCGAATGCTGGTAAATCTACTTTGCTTTCTGTAGTTTCTGCAGCTAAACCAGAAATTGCCGATTATCCTTTTACTACCATCGTTCCCAATCTGGGCATTGTAAGTTATAGAGGTGGAAAATCTTTCGTAATGGCTGATATCCCCGGGATTATAGAAGGCGCATCGAAAGGAAAAGGATTGGGTTATCGCTTTCTGCGTCACATAGAGCGTAACTCTGTTTTATTGTTTATGGTTCCTGCCGATACAAGCAGAAGTATTAAAGAAGAGTACGAAATTCTGAAAAGTGAATTAGAATCATACAATCCGGAGTTGATGCAAAAGCCACACGTTCTGGCCATCACTAAATCGGATATGTTAGATGAGGAACTGATGGACGAAATGAAACAAGATTTACCCAATATTCCATCAATATTTATTTCTTCTGTGGCAGAAAAAAATATTTTGGAGTTAAAGGATATGCTTGTGAAAGCGATTGAAAGCTAGTTCAATTTGCAGTTATCAGTTGATATTTTCCAGTCAACCAATTTAGACGTTTAACCATTTTGCGCCCTAAAACTGTCCACTGCTAATCCAATCCATTCTTTAAACAACATTTCCCAAGTGCTTAATGCCGATGCACTAGGAATGATGTAATCGCCGAGATCAAATTCGGTACTTCCGCTAAAATTGGTAGGATAATATTCAATCTTGCTTTTCGATTGCTTATCAAAAATCAATTTGGCTCTTGGGATGTGCCAAGCACTGGTAATCACTAAAATTTTTGCTTTAGGATTTGTTTTATCTATTAATGTTAAACTATAACGGGCATTTTCAATGGTATTTCTACTTCGGGTTTCGATAAGAATTGCAGAATCAGGAATGCCAATTAGCTTAAGGTAATCAACAACATTATTAGCTTCCTTTGCTGTAGTATCGATAAGATTTCCATTTCCACCGCTGATTAATATTTTAGCTATTTCGCCATTTTTATACAACGATATTGCCTGAAATAATCTATCTCCAGCAGCATTAAATGCAATTTTATTGTTCCGATCATTTAAGCTGGAAAAACCACCCAACACAATCCCAACATCAAATTTTTGTTCTTTAGGATAATCTGCCTCATAGGCATTAGTAAGCTTTCCAACAATAAAGCCATTAGAAAAAAGAAATAAAACAGCAAAAGCAGTAACTATTAGTCGCTGCTTTCGCCTTTGATTCTTCGTTAATATTCCCCAAATTATTAAAATGGAAACCCAAATGAGGGGTTTAATTACGAATAATAATATTTTAGAGAGGATAAAAAACATGAATAGTAATCAACTTTATTTGCCTAATTGATATCCAAAAGTATAACAATTAAGCGTCTAAATCCGTAAAACTATTCCGTTATTCTAATTTTATGATAAGCAGAAAGCAGGAATTATCCCTGACCTTCCTGCACTTGCACATTTTCGTGTGCATGTTCTAAAATATCTTTAATATCCGATTTTGCTTTTTTAGTAACTGTATGTTTAAAATGAGGCACTTCGTGTTCAACAATATCTTCCTCAATTGCTTCTACGCCAAATACTTTTTCCTTTAAAAGATTGTATTTATCCTGAAAGCCATAGCGCAAATTTTTTGCTCCACTGGCTATTTTTCCACGCGTTCCTGCACCGCTATCTGGCGCAAATAAGATGCTAATTATTGCACCTGCTGCCAAACCAGCAACTAAGCCCAAGGCGATTTGCGCATTATTATTCGATTTATGCGCCAAGTATTTTCCGATTAACTTTCTGTATTTCATAACTATGTGTTTTTTATTTCAACAAACGCTATGTTATAATGTTTGAAAATTGTAAATTTTTTTAGTAGCGCAAGTGCAGTAAAGGTAACAAACCATGTTCCCGCTTTTTGCTTTTACGCTTCGCCTCGTCGTACCTCCTTGCTGCAGGGTAACACTTCAATCGGGGCTAATACACAAAAAACAGTTTTTCATTTTAATGGCTTGCAAGGTGCAGAAACATGGTTTCTAAACCTGACAGACGCGAGCACGTAGTGTTAACCCTCGAGGTTAACAACGAAGTAAAGCAAATGGCAGGGCTACAGCATCAATGAAATGCTAAACGCCCGTTTTCAAAAAAAAGATTATGATCTTGCTAACTTTTAAAGTTAAAGCATAATATTTGGAAAGTTTAATAAGAAAAAGATGGTTAAAGCAACGATAAATAAAGAACATTATGCATGTTCGGTAAGTAATGGGTCGCATGATATTATTGTGGATGAGCCCGTAGAACTAGGTGGAACGCACAAAGGATTTGCCCCAAAAGGATTGTTAATGGCTTCCTTGGCATCTTGTGTGGCAATAACTTTAAGGATGTATATCGACAGAAAAGGTTGGGAGGTTGATAAAATTGAGGTTGAGGTGAACATTGATACTGAAAATGGCGAAACCATCTTTTTTGAAGAAATTGTTTGTACAGGAAATTTAACAGCCGAACAAAAAATTAGGCTGGAAGACATTGCTTCCAAATGCCCTGTGAGTAAAATTTTAACAGTTGGGCATGAGGTCCGCTCGAAAGTTCTGTAGAAGTAAATGGTGCAAAACTCGTGTATGCAATCCTAAAAAGCTTTAATATATTTGCGTAAGCCGCAAAGTTTACTGTGGTAAAAAAATATTTATGGCTACTGAAATTAAATGCCCCAACTGTGCACATGTTTTTCCGATGGAAGAAGCCATGGCCGAAGATTATAAGAAAGAGTTACGTGAAAAAGCGGCCGCTTATGCTAGACAAAAAGACGAAGAATATCAACGTAAGGTGTTGGTTTTCGAAACAGAAAAACAACAGCAACAGAAAGCTTTTGATGCTAAACTAGTAGAAGAAAAAAACAAGCTTAAAGGCGACTTAGAAGAAAATCTCCGTAAAAGTATTTCTGCGGATTTTGAAACTAAACTGCAAATGTTAGAGGGAAATGCGAAAGATAATGCAGAGAAATTAAAACTTGCCCGGGAAAAAGAACTCGATTTTATGCGTCGCGAAGAGCGAATGAAAGTTAAGGAAGAGGAAATGGAAGTGGCTTTTCAGCGTAAAATGCAAGAACAAAGAGGAGAGTTGGTGGAGCAAATTCGTAAACAAGAAGCAGAGAAAAACAGCATTAAAGATACCGAGCATCAATTACGTTTAAAGGAATTAGAAAAGCAACTCGACGACCAGAAAAAACTGGCTGAAGAAATGAAACGTAAAGCGGAGCAAGGTAGCATGCAGTTACAAGGCGAGGTACAAGAGCTGATTTTAGAAGAGCTGTTGCGTAGTAATTTCCCTTTCGATTTAATAGAGGAAGTTGGTAAAGGTGTTCGTGGTGCAGATTGCGTTCAAGTGGTAAGGAACCAGTTTGGGCAGGAGTGTGGCAAAATTATTTATGAAAGCAAACGAACAAAGGATTTTGGCGGAGATTGGATTGAAAAACTGAAAAAAGACATGCGCAGCATGGGCGTTGATGTAGCGGTAATCGTAAGTCAATGTTACCCGAAAGGAATGGATTGCTTTGGTCAGCGAGATGGGATTTGGATTTGCTCTTTTGAAGAAGTTAATGCGGTGGCCTTTGTTTTACGCGAAGGTATTTTGCGTTTGGCAAATGCCGTAAAATCGCAAGAAAATCGTGGAGATAAAATGCACATGCTTTACGATTATTTAACAGGAACTGAATTTTCTGAACAATGGAAAGCCATTCGTGAGGGATTTATGAGTATGAAATTGTCCATCCAACGCGAACGCGATGCAATGGAGCGTTTATGGAAAGCTCGTGAAAAGCAGCTTGAAAAGGTGTTGTTAAACGCAACGCATATTCGTGGCTCAATTGAAGGAATTGCAGGGAGTGATAGCATTCAGTTAAGCTTGACGGATGATGACGAGGCTTTGTTATTGGATTAGAAACAAAGCGCTATAAGTCGGTCGTCACCCTGAATTCATTTCAGGGTCTTAATAACAAGGCGGCTTAGCAAAAAAAATGCTGATGTAAATTCAGCATGACGAGCGAATGAAAAAGAATCATAAAATAAACTATATACAGTGAATAAAAACCTAAACAACAAATCCCTTAATCTCTCTAAATTTTTAGCATTTATTTGCATTTTATTTTTTTTCGGGAACGTTTCCGGACAAGAGCTGAAATCGCCCGATACGAATTTAATTGCTAACTTTTCTTTAGCTGATGGTGGTGTGCCAACTTATAGTCTTAAATATAAAGGCAAAGATGTAATCAAAACGAGTAAACTGGGGCTGGAACTTAAGGAAGGCAAATCGTTAATGAGCGGTTTCACCATTACCGATACCAAAACAAGCACTTTCAACGAAACCTGGAAGCCAGTTTGGGGCGAAGTAAAGGAAATTGTAAATCATTTTAACGAGTTGGCGGTAACGTTAACACAAAAGGAAACCAATCGTTTTATTATTGTTCGCTTGCGTTTATTTAACGATGGTTTGGGTTTCAGATATGAGTTTCCTGAACAGAAGAACTTGGATTATTTCGTAATTAAAGAAGAGAAAACGCAATTTGTCTTAGCAGGCGACCACAAAGCTTTTTGGCTGCCAGGCGATTATGACACGCAGGAATACAGCACGGTAACTTCAAACTTATCAGAAGTTCGTGGTAAAATGAAAGCCGCGGTAACACCAAATGCATCGCAAACTACTTTCTCACCAACAGGTTTGCAAACACCTTTGATGATGAAAAGTAAAGATGGTTTGTACATCAATATTCACGAGGCAGCTTTAATAAATTACTCGTTAATGTCGTTAAATCTCGATGATAAAAACATGGTTTTAGAATCGTGGTTAACGCCCGATGCAGTAGGAGATAAGGGATATATGCAAGCGCCTTGCTTATCGCCATGGAGAACAATTATTGTAAGCGACAAAGCTGGAGATATTTTAACCTCAAAACTAACATACAACCTAAATGAGCCCACAAAATTCAAGGATGTATCGTGGATTAAACCCACAAAATACGTTGGTGTTTGGTGGGAAATGATTACTGGAAAAAGCACTTGGGCCTACAATGATTTAACCAGTGTTCAATTGGGTGTAACTGATTATTCCAAAACCAAACCTAACGGAAAACATGCAGCAAATACGGCTCATGTTAAAGAATACATAGATTTCGCTGCCAAAAATGGTTTGGATGCTGTTTTGGTTGAGGGTTGGAACGAAGGTTGGGAAGATTGGTTTGGCAAAACGAAAGATTATGTTTTCGACTTCGTTACTCCATATCCTGATTTTGATGTAAAGGAATTACATCGTTATGCGGCAAGTAAGGGCATTAAAATGATTATGCACCACGAAACTTCTTCTTCGGTTCGTAACTATGAAAGACATTTGGATACCGCTTACATGTTTATGAAAGCCAATGGTTATGATGCTGTAAAAAGTGGTTATGTAGGCAATATGATTCCTCGTGGCGAACATCATTACGGGCAATGGTTAAACAATCATTATCTGTATGCCATTCAAAAAGCGGCAGAATATAAAATCATGGTGAATGCCCATGAAGCGGTTCGCCCCACAGGTTTAGCCCGTACTTATCCAAACTTAATTGGAAATGAATCTGCCCGTGGAACGGAGTACGAAGCTTTTGGTGGAAACAATGCAGATCACACCACCATTCTACCATTTACCCGTTTAATTGGCGGTCCGATGGATTACACACCTGGTATTTTCGAAACTAAAGTAAGTGCTTACAATCCTGAAAATAATTCATTTGTCCACACTACATTGGCTCGTCAGTTGGCACTTTATGTTACCATGTACAGTCCATTGCAAATGGCTGCCGATTTACCTGAAACCTATAATAAATATATGGATGCTTTCCAATTTATTAAGGATGTTGCCATTGATTGGGATGATACCAAGGTTCTAGAGGCTGAACCTGGAGATTATATCACGTTCGCCCGTAAAGCAAAGGGCAAAAACGATTGGTTTGTTGGTCGTACGAATGATGAAGAGGCACGTACTTCGAAAATCGATTTCAGCTTTTTAGATGCCGGTAAAAAATATACCGCAACCATTTATGCTGATGCAAAAGATGCGAACTATGAAACCAATCCAAAAGCTTATACTATTCGTAAAATGGAAGTAACGAATAAAACTAAGTTAACCCAATATTGTGCACCGGGTGGTGGGTATGCGATAAGCATCATAGCGAAATAATTTTTGGTTTAACCGGAAATTTTATGATAATACTACGTACCCTTTCTATTATTCTAACATTAACACTTACAGTAATATCCGCAAGTGGACAAGCCGATGATGAAAACATCCGACGAAAAATTGGTTAAAGCTACTGTATTCAACGAATACTCAGCTTCGCCTCAGCGCCATTTACACCTCATCTTTCCCATGTTCTTCGATTGGTAATACATGCCTTTCTGGAACTTTCCGAGTATTAAATCAATGATTAGCTAGTTAATTCGGAAAAACCTGATTTTGACATTCTAAAATGTTACAAAACGAATTCCGTAAGCAGCAATAAGTTTTTTTAAATTCGTGTAAATCATCTTTTAGTTTAGGATTTCCCAATCCGATACTTCCTATTTCCTATCATCCCATATTAACAATGCTTAATAGTATTTGATTATAAATGCTATGGCAAATTTCTATCTAAAAGGGAATAAAATATGGATTTATCAAAACTAACCAATACCAAAGTAAAAGGAGCTTTTGAAGCCTGGCAAAGTGGAGATTCGGCAAAATGGCTTTCTCTATTCACCCCAGATGCAAAACTGTACGATGATGGCAATCCCCGAGATTTTCACCAGTTTTCTACTCAAACCATCGGGAAAGAAAAATTCACAAGCATCGATCATGTATCTACTGATGGATATGAAATTACTGGCAACTTTCATTCTCCGCAGTGGGGAGATTTCAAAACCTATTTTAAATTCAATGGGGATGATAATGGAAAATTTAATCGTTTAGATATCGGACAAGCAAATTAAAAACCATGAAATACAAATTTGAATTAGCACCTGAGTTGGTGCCTGTTTTAAAAGCTTACACTAGTCAGCCGGCACCGCCTGAAGGAACGCCTTTACAAGAGGTTTTCAGAAACAATTTGAAAATGATGGCTGAGCAAGTCGGCGTAAAATCGACCGACGAGTTAACGGTAGAAAATAAATACTTCACCAATTCTGACGGCATTGAAACACAACTTCGTGTTTTTACACCGCTAAGTATTGGTTCATCATTACCCTGTATCTTTTGGATGCATGGCGGCGGAACAATGAGCGGTTTGCCTGAACAAGAAGATTCTACCTTGTACCAAATGGCTTTGGCTATTGGTTGTGTAATCGTTTCAGTAAATTACCGATTAACACCAGAACATCCTTATCCTGCACCCATTAATGATTGTTACGAGGGATTGGTTTATGTTTCAGAAAACGCATCGCTATTTAATATTAATCCCGATAAAATAGCTGTAGGCGGCGGCAGTGCAGGCGGTTTACTTTCTACTTCATGTGCATTGTTGGCCAGAAAAAATAACAAACCTAAACTTGTACATCAATCATTAACCTATCCAATGCTCGACCATAGAGGCATTACAGAAAGTAGTAAAGAGATTACCAATGTTGGTGTTTGGGATAGAGATATGAACCTTTATGGTTTCAGTTGCTATTTAAAAGATGTAAAAGATAACATCCCAGATCTTGCAATACCAATTTTGGTTGATGACTTGTCGAATCTTCCTCAGACATTTGTTGCAGTTGGTACAATGGATGTTTTACGCGATGAAGCCATTGAGTACGCACAAAAATTAGCAGCATCTGGTGTAATTACAGAATTGCATATTTATCCCGGAATGACACATGTTTTCGATGCGCTGGTTCCTGATTCAAAAGCTGCAAAAGACTTTAATGCTGCCAGGATAAGTGCATTTAAGAGAGCTTTCGAATAGCAGTATTTCTCTTAAATTTCAGTACATAAAACCATTCTAAAATTCTGAATGGTTTTTTTATGTTCATCAAATTTTTATTCTTAGAATCTGTAATTATTTAACAATTGTAAAATAGTTAGTTGGCTTTATAATTATGCTTAAATTGCATTACTTTCGCTAATTATGCAGGCAAAATATATCTCCTATCAGGAAACTGGCTCATTTTCGAAATTGGTTTTAGATTATATCAATAACGAGGAAGAGCTTAAGGCTTTCTACAGTTATCGCCCAGATATGGATGGTTTGGCAGAGGCAATAGAGAAAAGAAACTTCCTAGGCAATAGAGAAACATTGGTTGAGGTATTAAAAAGCCAATACCAAAATCTAAACCCCAATAAATCAGTTAACAAAAACATCGATCTTTTAGGGCAAGAAAATACTTTCACAGTAACAACAGGCCATCAACTTAATCTTTTTACCGGCCCGCTTTATTTTATTTATAAGATTGTAACTGCTATCAACTTGGCTATCGAGTTGAAGATTGCCCATCCCGACAAAAATTTTGTTCCCATTTACTGGATGGCAACCGAAGATCATGATTTTGAGGAGATTAACCATGTAAGCGTTGATGAAAAAAATATCAGCTGGATTCAAAATACAAATGGCGCAACGGGCAGATTAAGCACTAAAACAGTTGCCGCCGCTGTAACCGCCTATAAAGGTTATTTGGGAATCTCTAAAAATGGTAAACACATTGCTAAATTGGTAGAAAATGCATACTTAGAACACGATAATTTAGCTGATGCAACCCGGTATTTAGTAAATAATTTATTTGAAAAATACGGACTGGTGATTGTAAATGCAGATGAACCATCCTTAAAAAAGCTTTTCGCCAATATTATTACTGCCGATGTTATTGAACATAACAGCGCTAAAAACATCGAACAAAGCTCTAAAAAGCTGGAGGATTTAGGATACAAAACTCAAGTTAATGGACGAGATATAAATTTCTTTTATTTAAAAGATGATTTACGTGAACGTTTAATTCTCGAAAACGACAAATACCTTGTCAACCATACCGAAATCAGTTTTACAGAAGAAGAACTTCGGGCAGAAATTGAAGCACATCCAGAACGTTTTAGTCCGAATGTAGTGATGCGACCTATGTACCAGGAAGTTATTTTGCCAAATATCGCTTATATTGGTGGCGGCGCAGAAGTGGCCTATTGGATGCAGTTAAAAGCGAATTTTGATTTTTATAAAGTGGATTTCCCTGTGCTTTTACTTCGTAATTCTGCTTTGTTAATCGATCCACGCAGTGCTGAAAACCTTTATAATTTAGGCTTTTCCTTAGAAGATATTTTTCTTCCCGTGGAGGAGTTGAAAAACATTTGGGTTAAGAGAAACTCAACGGCACAATTAAGTTTGGCTGACGAAACGAGGGCAATTAATAGCATTTTCGATCAAATAAAACTCAATGCCTATAAAATAGATAAGACACTTTCTGTATCTACAGATTCGGCCAAGCAAAAGACTAATCACTTGTTGGCAAACCTTGAGAAAAAATTATTCAGGGCCGAGAAACGTAAACACGAAACTGCCTTAACTCAAATTGATAATGTTAAGAAAAGGCTTTTCCCAAGCGGAACAATGCAGGAGAGAACGCTGAACATAGCTCCAATGTATGTTAATTATGGAGAAGATTTTCTTTCTTCCTGTATTGAAAACTTTGAGCCATTGGGCGGAGATTTTACTTTATTATTGCCATAAAAAGTTCGAAGTCGGGAGTCCGATGTCCGAAGTTGAACTTGATACCTGTTACTCAATACTTGATACTAAAATGAACTTCATAACCTTTACAGAAACCAGTCTTCGAACTTTCACCTACAACGTTTTCAAGAAAATGGGTTGTTCTGATGAACATGCCGACCTTGCCACTGATGTTTTAATTCGTTCTGATTTACGTGGAATAGATTCGCATGGCGTTGCTCGTTTAAGTGGTTATGTTCGCCTTTGGGAAAAGAATAGAATCAATGCTACTCCAAATATCAAAATCGTTCATGAAACACCAACCACAGCCACTATAGATGGCGATACAGGATTAGGTTTAGTGGTTGCACCATTTGCGATGAAAGTAGCCATAGAAAAAGCAGAAAAATATGGTAGTGGATGGGTTTCAGTTAAAAACTCCAACCATTTTGGTATCGCAGGTTACCATGCTTTAATGGCTGTAGAAAAAGACATGATCGGCATTAGCATGACGAATGCTAGTCCGCTGGTTGCCCCTACCTATGCCAACGAACGCTTGTTGGGAACCAACCCAATGTGTTATGCATTTCCAGCAGGAAAATATCCACCGGTTATTGTAGATATGGCAACTGCTGCTGCTGCAAACGGAAAATTGGAAATTGCTCAAAGAGCGAATAAAAGTATTCCAGATGGCTGGGTTCAAGATAAAAATGGAGAAAATTCAAATGATCCTAACGAGTTAAAAAGCGGCGGATCGTTGTTGCCATTGGGCAGCGACAAAGATCACGGAAGCCATAAAGGCTATGGCTTAAGTGCTACGGTAGATATTTTGTCAGCTGTGCTTTCTGGAGCGAATTATGGCCCATGGGTACCGCCTTTTGTTGCTTTCTTAGAGCCCTCGGCAAATCCGGTTGGCGAAGGACTTGGTCATTTCTTAGGTGCCATGAGGGTTGATGGTTTCCGCCCAGCGGAAGATTTTAAAAACCACCTTGACAATTGGGTTGAGCGTTTTAAAAGTGCAAAAACTGTAGATCCCAATAAAAAAGTAATTATTCCAGGAGAACCGGAATATGAATTTGAACTGGAAAGGAAAGTAAGTGGAATTCCAATTATTGATGTAGTGGTTAAAGACTTAAATGAACTGGCGGAGAAGTTGGGGATAGATAGCTTGAAATAAGCTTTAGCCTATTAAAAGAATTTGTTTTCTTTAAAGCTATTGACCAAAAAAGGCCCGCAAATTTAATTTGCAAGCCCTTTTATCTATCGTGTTAAATTAGATTAATGAATCCCCATAAATAATCTACTCCATCTTATCTTATGCAGGAAAGATGCTGTACTATCCCAGCTCATCCAAACGAATAATGCTTTACCAACAATATGATCTTCTGGCACAAAGCCCCAGTAACGTGAATCGGCAGAGTTATGGCGATTATCACCCATCATCCAAAAGTAATTCATTTTAAATGTATAGGTTGTTGCAGGTTTATCGTTGATGTACCAAACACCATTTACCTTTTCTACTTTATTGCCTTCATAAGTTCTAATTGCCCGATAGTAAAGCGGCATTGTTAGGCTATCGATTTTAACCGTCCAACCTTTGGCGGGTACTTTTATCGGACCAAAGTTATCTCGGTTCCATACACGATTGGGATCGTTCGGAAAAACTCCACCCTGCTCAGGACCAATGGAATCTGGACTTAAAGCAACAGATTTAATAAAATCTAATGATCTTAATTTATCTGCCATTTCTGGAGAGGCATTTGCAACATAACTACTAGGATCGCCCACTACTTGTTGCATTGTTCCGGTTTCTAAACCAATATCGGTTAGTGTAGTAATATTAAAATCGTTCGTTTTAAAAGAAATTTTGTAAGGCATCATGCCTGTATTTTTTAATGGCTCGTCTTTTCCATTTACGTTTGCTACACCATTCTTCATGGAAATTACGTCTCCAGAAATGGCAATGCACCGCTTTATAAAGTTTTCACGTTTATCAACAGGTCTATCTACAATTGTGAAACTGTTTCTTACCTGTTCTCTACCCATTGTTCGAACCATATTGTAATAGCTATCTGCCTGATTTTCTACCGCAACGGTATCTCCTTCTGGAAAATTGAAAACCACTACATCGTTTCTTTTTATTTCTGATAATCCTGGCAAACGGTGATATTTCCATTGAACGCCATCCCAATAGGCTTTGGTTGATGTTGTTAAAGGTAGTGTGTGGTGTGCAAAAGGGAAAGCAACAGGTGTCATTGGAATACGAGCACCATAATTTACCTTACTTACAAAAAGAAAATCACCTATCAACAATGAGCGCTCCATTGATCCAGAAGGAATGGTATAGGCCTCAATAAAAAATACACGAATAATGGTGGCAGCTACAACAGCAAAAACAATGGCATCAACCCATTCGCGGGTTTTAGTTTTTTTCTTTTTTGGGGCATCGGTTTTCTTCTGCCAAAATTTGTAATTCATATTTCTATTTGATGGTTAAAAGCCTCACACCAACCCTCTCCGGAGGAGAGGGAGCGCAAAGCGTTTACGCTATTCGTTTTATTTCTTTTTTTGTCTTTCGGCTTTCGTCTCCCGACTTACCAACTTTTTTTACTCAAAGATATCTGTAATACTAAAAAATCCCTTTTTGTCTTTTACCCACTCTGCCGCTACAACTGCACCTAACGCAAAGCCTGCTCTGCTATGCGCAGTATGTTTAATTTCAATTTCATCAACCTCGCTACTGTAAATTACGGTATGCGTTCCTGGTATATTTTCTATCCTGTGCGATTCTATCAACAACTGCTCAGCTTTAGGAAACAATTCTATATTTGTTCCTACAACCTCATTTAACCATTCCGATTTTCTATCTAGATTATCTACAATTCCCTCGGCAATCGTAATTGCAGTACCACTTGGCGCATCCAGTTTTTGCGTATGGTGAATTTCTTCTACCTGAACCTCGTAAGCTGGATAGTTATTCATCAGCTTTGCTAAAGTTTGGTTTAATTTAAAGAACAAATTTACGCCAATACTGAAGTTAGACCCATATAGCAAGGTATTGTTACTGCTATTGCAATCATTCTTTACTTCTTGCAGTTTACCATACCAACCCGTTGTACCAACAACAATTGGAACATTGGCATCAAAGCAGGCATCAATATTCTTTAAAACCGAATCTGGTGTACTAAAATCAATGGCAACATCGGCAGCTTTTAAGTTTTGCCTGGTTAAGTCCTCCTGATTATCAACCGTTATTTTTAGAACGATTTCATGACCACGTTCAAGCGCAAATTTTTCTATAATTTGCCCCATTTTGCCATATCCTAAAAGCGCAATTTTCATGTGATAATATTAAAATGTTAGGGAAAGTTTTAAAGCTGGAGTATTGCTAAATCCATACACGGTATTGGTATTAATCATTGTTGGTGTAACCTTAAAACTAAGGTCATCATCAATATTAAAAAAATGTAATCGGGCTGCAACATATGCATCCACCACATTCGCCAAATAAACCAAGCCATAAGAAAAAAGTACAATTTGTTTATTTCTTCTAAAAGTGTCTTTGCCAGTAGTTATTCCTTGTGTTGAATAACGGGATGTAACGCCGTCGGTATTCACAAAGGGCCCGTTAGGATCAGGGCGTCCATTATTGATATCTCTGTATTGAAGTTCTGTTAGGTATAATTTGTAGTTTTTAGAACTCTCTATAAAAGACATCGTTAGCACCGTAAAACCACCGTAAATGGCAACTATTTTGCCACCTGTATAAATTTTTTGGAAAGTTTGATTTTTACCCGCTCGTGTTCCATAACCATCATTAAGTAGTTGCATATTGTACAATTGGCCCCAACCTGGAATAATTAAAGACCTGTAAATTGCTTTTCTACCTGCAACCTTACCAGGATTAACATATTTGGCTTTCATAGAATCTTGCCTAGTCATGGGCGGCCTTACCTTGGTTTTGGCAGTGTCAACCGATTTTACTACAGAATCCTTAACTTGAGCTAATGCCAAGTTTACAAACAAACATGTAAATAAAAAAATTAGCGTTAAAAGCTTAGTCCTTTGCATTACCAGTCTAATAATTCTAAAATTCTATTCAAGTCATCATCACTCATAAAAGGAATTTCTATCGCTCCTTTGCCATTCTGAGTAACTTTTAATTTTACACGAGTGGCAAATTTAGAGGCCAAATCATCTTGTAATTTCTGGTATTGAAAGGAATTGGCTTTGACTTTAGGTTTATCCTCCACTTTTAGAGGCGAATGTTGCAAGTTGCGAACCATTTCCTCCACTTTACGAACCGATAAACCTTTTTCTAAAATCTCTTGATGAATGAATAATTGTTTATCAACACCATCTACATTGATTAAAGCACGGGCATGGCCCATCGAAATTCTTTGATCGCGAATCGATGCCTGAATGGCTGGCGGAAGTTTTAATAGTCGCAAATAATTAGTAACCGTTGTACGGTTTTTACCAACACGTTCACCCAATTGCTCTTGTTTTAAACCCACTTCATCAATCATCCTTTGGAAACTCAAGGCAACCTCAATTGCATTTAAGTTTTCACGTTGAATGTTCTCTATCAATGCCATTTCCAACATTTGTTGGTCGTTAGCACTGCGAATATAAGCTGGAATTTGCGTTAAGCCTGCCAATTTGGAAGCCCTAAACCTACGCTCTCCAGAAATTAGCTGATATTTATTGGCACCAGTTTTCCTAACTGTAATCGGCTGGATTAAGCCTTGGATTTTAATAGAATCTGCAAGTTCATTCAGTGCAACCTGATCAAACTCGGTACGCGGCTGAAATGGATTGGTTTCAACATCCGTTAAGCTTACATGACTAATATTGCCAATCTGCTCGGTCTCGCTTAAATGATTTACATTTTGCTTAGGCGGATGAGTAGATTCGCTATCATCTAAAAGCGCACTTAATCCTCTTCCTAAACCTGTTTTTCGCTGAAAAGATGTCATCTATAATTTATAAAGTTGCTGTATCTATATTTTCTTCTTCCTTTAACAAACCGTTTTTCTTCACAATTTCGCGGGCAAGGTTAAGGTAATTTATAGCGCCTTTGCAGTTTGCATCATGCATAATTACCGAAACGCCGTAACTTGGCGCCTCACTTAAACGGGTATTACGTTGAATAATCGTATCGAAAACCAACTCGTGGAAATGCGTTCTCACCTCTTCTACCACTTGGTTCGATAAACGTAAACGAACATCGTACATGGTGAGCAAAATACCTTCGATTTCCAACTCAGGGTTTAAACGGTTTTGAACAATTTTAATTGTATTTAATAATTTCCCTAAACCCTCTAAAGCAAAATACTCACACTGCACAGGAATAATAACCGAATCTGCAGCCGTTAAGGCATTAATTGTAATTAAACCCAATGATGGAGAACAATCGATGATAATAAAATCATACTGATCTTTAATTTTCTCCAAAACCGCTTTCATTTTATACTCACGGTTATTGAGGTTAATCATCTCGATTTCGGCACCTACCAAATCAATATGGGCTGGTAATAAATCAAGATTTGGTGTGTCCGTTTTCTGAATCGCCTGCAAGGGATCGATATCGTTGATGATACATTCGTAAATACTGTCTTTTATATTTCGGGGATCGAAACCGATACCAGAAGTCGAATTGGCCTGAGGATCAGCATCTACCAATAAGGTTTTGTATTCTAATACAGCTAAACTAGCCGCTAAGTTTATAGATGAAGTTGTTTTACCAACGCCACCTTTTTGATTTGCTAATGCAATAATTTTGCTCATCTATCTTTCCGAAATTTACGTAACGTTTATTTGGGCTGTGTTATTCATGCGTTTTAATCGGCAAAAAGTTCTATTTTTGCACTGTTTACGCCCTTTTTCTCAATCAGCTAAGATACAAACTATATGGCAATTTTAGCATTAAGGAGATTCGGGTTTTAAACATCTTATTAACAATTTCCCTATGATTACAATTATAGCTGCCACAAATAGACCCAATAGCAATACGTTAAAAGTTGCCAAATATTACCAACAACAACTTAAAATAAAAGGTATAGAATCTAACTTATTCAGTTTGGAGCATTTGCCTGCCGATGTTTTAAATACAGATATGTTTGGCAAACGCTCTATGGCTTTTCAAAAAATACAGGATTTGATTTCGGAAACCGACAAGTTTATTTTCGTTATGCCCGAGTACAATGGCAGCTATCCGGGCGTACTAAAAGTTTTAATTGATGCCTGCGATTTCCCGAATAGTTTTTACGATAAAAAGGCCGCTCTGGTTGGCGTTTCATCTGGTAAATATGGAAATATTCGAGGTGTAGATCACTTTACAGGCGTTTGTCATTATATCCACCTAAATGTTTTGCCCTTACGGATTCACATTCCAAACATCAAAACCGAATTGGACATCGAGGGGAATTTAATTCAAGAAGACACGATTAAATTCACAAACGAGCAGATTGATAAATTTATCAGGTTTTAAATTTGCCCAAATAAGAATTATCCCACGTCATTTTGCGTTTTTATGCAGAAAGATTTTTTTTTAAATTTTGAAAAGCAAAACCTGTATTTCATTTTAAGGTTAGTCCCGTTTTATGCTCATACGCCTGCAGGCCTTATGCTCAAGGCAGGTATCCGCTCCAACCGGGTTTGGAATATAAGTTCCTTGCTAAAAGGATATGCCCTAATATAAACTAAACGATATAGGGTTCCATCTCCTTATCAATACTTTTACGTAGCTCCATTAATTTAATTGCATAACCATGCATGGCAATTTCCTTTTCTGTTTTTGGCTTAAAAACTGGAATTGGTTTAGGCTGCCCGTCATCATCAACTGCAACGAAAACAATAATACAATGGGTGTTTTTAACAAATTCTGCCTGACCAACGGGTTTGGAATAAGCATCAACAGCAATGTGCATACTTGTTTTGCCAGTATAAATAATCCTCGCTTCCATTTTAACCAAATGACCAATATGCACAGGATGAAAAAACCGAATTCCGCCAACATAAACGGTTACACAATACGATTGACTCCATTGTAACGCACACGCAAAAGCGGCTTGGTCAATCCATTTCATCATCATTCCACCATGAACTTTGCCTCCATAATTGACATCTGATGGTTCGCTTAAAAATTGAAGTTCGATGTGGTTTTTTGTTCTGGCCATGGTTCAGTTAAGTTTTTTTTTATTAACCGCAAAGTACACAAAGTGAAAACGCAAAGAAAGAGAAGCTGGATTTTTTTAAACAAAAAAGTCGTTCCAAATGGAACGACTAGGATTAAACTTTGTATCCTTTGCGAAAAACTTAGCGCTCTTTGCGCTTACTTGTAATGTACGGAACCAAATTTCGTTTTTAAGTATTTATAAACACTACACAAAAAAGCCGGTCTCGAATAAACGAAACCGGCTTGTAAAATATTTGGTTTAGTGATTTACCATTTTTTTCTGCGTTCGCCACTTCCACCCTCACGATTTCCACCCTCACGACTTCCGCCTTTATCTTCACGGCTACGTCCAGAGAAATCTCTGAAACCGCCTCCGCTTCCGCCATCACGACTTCCACCTTCTCTACGTCCGCTACCGCCAGAACTTCTTCTGTCGCCACCTCCGCTATTTCCACCACGGTAACCACCGCCACCGCCACTTCTTCTTTCGCCGCCACCGCCGAAACCACCGCTACGTCTTTCACCGCCACCGCGTCTTTCGCCACCGCCGCCGCCTTCACGAGGATTATCTCCGCTTTTTTCGATACGTACTGCACGTCCGTTAAACTCAACAGATTTAAAGCCTTCGAAAACAGTATCAGCTACAGCATCTTCCACTTCAAAGAAAGAGAAAACACCTTTTAAATCAATTTTACCAACGCTTTTGCCACCAATTTTTCCATTGTTACAGATAAATGATAACATATCGCCACGTGTAAATTCATCTACAGATCCTAAGTTGATGAACAAACGTGTATAACCTTCGCTACCACGTCCGCGTCCAGCACCTCTTTCTCCACGTTCACCTCTTTCACCACGATCATCGCCAACTGCAGCGTTTAAATCTGGTGCTTTAGAATAGTAATCTAGGAAACGGTTGAATTCTAATGATGCAAAACGTTTAATCACATCCTCTTTAGATAAATCTTTAAACTCATCCATTATGCGAGGAATGTATTGATCTATTTGCTCTACATTAACTTCTACGTTGTGTACTTTATGTACTAAAGAGAATAATTGTTTTTCACAAACATCAAATCCCGTAGGTAACTCAGCTTTGGTAAATTGTTTACCAATAATGCGTTCCAGCTGACGGATTTTTCCAACTTCCTTAGAGTTGATGATACAGATTGAAATACCTGTTTTACCAGCACGACCGGTACGACCAGAACGGTGGGTATAACTTTCAATCTCATCAGGTAAAGAGTAGTTAATTACGTGAGTAACACCACTTACATCGATACCACGGGCAGCAACATCAGTAGCAATTAACAATTGCATGTTACGCTCACGGAAACGTTGCATTACTTTATCACGTTGTTGTTGCGATAAATCGCCGTGTAAAGCATCAGCATTGTAGCCATCTTTAATTAAATGCTCAGCAACATCTTGTGTATCCAATTTGGTTTTACAAAATACCACTGCAAAAATTTCTGGGTTGAAATCTACAATACGTTTTAAGGCCGCGTATTTATCACGAGCACGAACGATATAATATTCGTGTTCGATGTTTACGTTACCAGTGTTTTTTGTGCCCATTGTTAATTCTACAGGGTTGTCCATATAGTTTTTAGCTATACGGCGAACTTCTGCTGGCATTGTAGCCGAGAATAACCAGGTTTTTTTGTCATCAGGAGTAGTTGATAAAATGTCGTTAATGTCATCCTGGAAACCCATGTTTAACATTTCGTCAGCTTCATCAAGCACAACATATTTAACTGCAGAAAAATCGATGGCTTTACGGCCAATGATATCCAACATACGGCCAGGCGTGGCCACTACGATTTGAACGCCTTGGCGTATTTCGCGTAGTTGTTGCATAATGTTAGCGCCACCGTAAACGGCAACCACATGTGCATTAGCAACGTTTTTAGAAAAGTTTTTAAGGTCGTTAGTGATTTGTAGGCAAAGCTCACGAGTAGGGCACAAAATTAGTGCCTGTGGCTTATTACTTTTAAAATCAATTAGTTCTAACAGCGGCAAACCAAATGCGGCTGTTTTTCCTGTTCCTGTTTGGGCCAAACCAACAAAATCATTAGTGCCTTCTAACAGTACAGGAATACTTTGCTCCTGAATAGGTGTTGGAGTTTCAAATCCAAGATCCTTTACGGCATTAACGACGTCATCACTTATCCCCAATAATTGAAATGGGTTTGTCATTCGTCTTTTATTTATTTAAGCCGCAAAGGTAAGGTTAATATTTCGTATTTTACAGTAAGTCAGTGAAATAAAAAGTGTTGAATATAAATAAGTTATAGGTTTGTTTAAACAAAATAGCTATATTTAATTATAATTTCTTCCGCATAAAGGTGCTCATATCTATTTCCTTGTTTTATTCCGATCGCTTGATTAAGTACAAACCTTAAACAAAAACCTTTCTGAAAATGTCAAAAATTACCAAAATTGACCCTGGGAAACTCGTGGTTTAACGAGATTTTCCACACATTTTTTTGCATCCAATTACGGCTAAGTACAGTTCGTTGGGCGGTGCAACTGGCTGGCTTGGCCCGGCGCTAACTGGAATTCTTACCTGTCCGGATGGAACTGGTAAGTATCAGCATTATGCCAATGGCTCTATTTATTGGCATCCTAACGCTGGTGCGCATGAAGTACATGGCCTTATTCGGGCCAGATGGCAAAGCCTCGGTTGGGAAAAAAGTGCACTCGGTTACCCAATTACCGATGAATCTAAATGCCCGGACAACATAGGGCGTTACAATCATTTTCAATATGGGAGTATTTATTGGAGCCCATCTACTGGCGCCTGGGAAGTTCACGGCTCCATTCGGGCCAAATATTCTCAACTTGGATGGGAAAAAAGTTTCCTCGGCTATCCTTTAACAAATGAAAGTACCTGCCCCGATGGCGTTGGCAAATACAATCATTTTCAAGGCGGAAGCATTTATTGGAGCCCTTTTACAGGCGCATTTGAGGTGCATGGCTACATCAGGCAGCACTGGTCGTCTCTAGGCTGGGAAAAAAGTGCTTTGGGCTATCCCATATCCAATGAAATGGTTGTTTTTGGAGGTGCAGCTCGAATCTCCAACTTCCAGCATGGCAGCATTTATTGGTCTACCACGGCAGGTTCAAGGGTTTTAAAGGAAAGGCTGCGTGTGCATATTAAAATTTTAGCTCAGCCAACTACTTTTACCATGAATGAGCAGTTTGCCGCCATGCAGGAAGTTTATGCAATCGCTGGGATCAGAGTAGATTGGGCAACAACAGAAAACCTCAATTTAGCTTCGTTAACCGATGTAGATGTTGGCGGATGTACGATGGGTAGCGTAACTGCAGAGCAAGTTACCTTGTTTGGAAACAGAAATTTTGTTGGGGCCAATGAGGTGGTGGTTTACATGGTTCGCAGTACGGTGCCGGGCTATAATGGTTGCGCTGCTTATCCCAACGGAAGACCTGGGGCTGTAGTGGTTAGAACGGCATCTCGCTGGACTTTAGGTCATGAATTGGGGCATGTGTTAGGGTTGCCTCATGTTAACGATAATAACCGCTTAATGACTGGAAATGGAACTTTTAACATTACGAACCCACCACCTGATTTAGCAAGTGGAGAGCAAAATACCATGATAGGTAGCGGTTTAAGTGTAAAACTTTAAATAAAACTATTATGCCAACTATAGAAGAATTAAATGAACAAGTAATTGCTTTTTTAAGGCAAGATGAACTTGATTATCCTGGAGGAGCCGCAAAGTTTGGTCCGGCGGTTTTACCCCTACTAAAAGCTTTAATTGATGGGAATGATGAAAATCTAGCCATTAAGGCGGCGTATCTGGCGGGTTACATCAAGCACGATTCTGTAAAGGATATCATTACAGATGCGGCCTCGAATAAATTTACAGCGGTAAGGGTGGCTGCAGCTTATGGAAGTCAGAAGTTAAGTGCTACAGATGCAAGTAAGGTGCTTGAAAAATCTTTGGTAGATACCGACCCAGGGGTTTTGAAAGTCGCCATTCGATCGGTCGAGAGCCTAAATATTGCCAAAAATTTTAAAACCCAATTGGGTAATATTGGTAAAGCTCAACTCGATTTAAGCGTAAAGGGCTTTGCAAACGATCTGATTAAGAAGATCAAGTAGTGTAGAAATCTTTAATGCAAAAAGCCAATCATTGCAAAATGATTGGCTTTTATTGTTGATCAATGTAAACTATCTTAATCGTTCAGCCGAACGAATTAACCTTTCATCTTTATTAATTCCGAAAATGGCAAGTACGCAAAATAAAATCGAAAGTGCCGGTAAATAAGCGCCGAAATCGAAATGTGCACCTGCTATTCCTCCAGGTAATTTTTGAGCAAAAATGCTGCACCAAAAAGCAAAGCCGCCAATAGCAACGATAGAGAATATGGCAATCCGCTTTTGTAAACTTCTTCTTTTAAAATTAAAAATATTAAAGAAACAAAGAACAGCCACCACGATATTCGTAATTAAAAGTGGCGTAAATTGTTCTTTCATGAAGCCCGGGCCAGGTTTGCCAACAGCATCTTGGTACAAACCTACTGTATGTATAGTAGTTTCTGTTGTTTTATTTTCTTTGGATAAAATTGGTAAAAACAACATCAAAATCAAGGCGATAGCGGCCAAAAAAAGCCAGATAGATTGTACTCTTTGTATCATGTTAATCAAATATTTCAGACAAATTTAGATTTTTTATCTGTAGGATAAAAGAACCAGTAAGATAATGGAGCAAAGAAAAGGGAATAATGATCGGACGCTCAGGGCTGGCGCATTAAAATGGATTGTTTTTAATACAAACTTAATTTGCAAATGGAGGGAAGAACTCCGAATTTTCTGCAGTCCCGCAATGTTCCAATCTTTTTTGTTTTTGATGTAATTGAAGCCGGAATAACAAAAAAGGATTTCCACTTTTGTCGGGTTTATAAATTTAGGCTGGGGCTTATGCATAAAGGGGTTGCTAATGCCTTAGAAAGGTGCAAATTTTTTTCCTAAACCTGATATTGCCAGATAGCCCGGACCCGATTCTTCATCGGGGAGGACTTTGGGCTATTAGCAGGACTGCAGACCGCCATAAAAAGGAGGAACGTACGTTTTCAAAAAAAATGTGCTCACAGCGTATTCAATTTAAATGTCAACCAATATTAATTTTAATGTATTTGCTCCAAACTCCACCATTTTAATTCTTTGTTCCTTACGCTCTAAAACGTATTTTTGCATCGCTTTGAGTAAAAAAAGGTATTTCATACAAATTGCTTATGATGGCAGCTTATATCACGGCTGGCAAATTCAACCCAATGCAATAACTGTTCAGGAGTTGTTGGATAAAGCCATGTCAACTTTTTACCGCCAGCCCATAGAAACATTAGGTTGCGGCAGAACAGATGCTGGTGTACATGCTACAGATTTCTATGCTCATTTTGATGTAGAAAATTTAGAGGAAGCTAAGGTTCTAAATGCAATTGCAGGAATAAATGCAATGTTGCCTTACCAAGTTGCAGCGAAGAAAATAATTTCGGTTAATGATGATGCTCATGCCCGATTTGATGCAACTGCTCGTGCCTACAAATATTATATTCATTTTGAAAAAGATCCCTTTAAGCTTAACCGATCTTGGTTGGTTAAAGATAGATTGGATGTTGAGCAAATGAATCAAGCAGCTGATTTGTTATTAAATTATACCGATTTTTCTTGTTTCAGCAAATCGAACACGCAAACTTTTACCAATAATTGTAAAATTACCGAAGCTCGATTCGAAGAGAAAGAAGACGGTTTGGTTTTTACCGTTCAAGCCGATCGTTTTCTCAGAAATATGGTTCGGGCCATTATGGGAACTTTAGTTAGGATTGGTAAACACGAGATTACCCTAACAGATTTCAGTGAGATAATTGAAAGCAAAAATCGCAGCAACGCCGGACAATCGGTACCTGCTTGCGGTTTGTACTTAGTGAAAGTAGAATACCCGTACATATAATGAGAGATTGAGAGAATGATGGAATGGCAACATTTACTCATTCAAAACTCATTCATTCAAAATTAAAAAAATGGCAGTAACAGGAGAGGTATATAACACAGGATTGCTGAAACGTATTTTTCAATATGTAAAGCCTTATCGTGCTGTTTTTGTTTGGTCGGTTATTTTAACGATTTTATTGGCGGCAATATCTCCAGTTCGTCCGTTTTTAATAAAATATACGCTCGATCATTATATTTTAACTGGACAATATTCTGGTTTGGTAAACATGACGATACTCATGATCTTCATGTTAATATTGCAAACCTTAATACAATATAACCACACACTTTTAACCAATACTTTGGGTCAATCGGTTATTCGAGATTTAAGGATTAATGTTTTTAACCACATTACTAAACTTCGTTTAAAATACTTCGATAAGACCCCAATTGGACAGCTCATCACCAGAACAGTATTCGATTTGGAAACCATTGCCGATATTTTTTCTGAGGGTTTAATTTCCATGATCGGCGATTCATTACAGGTTGTAGTAATTGTTGGGGTAATGCTTTATACCGATTGGGAATTGAGTTTGGTGGTTTTATTGCCAATCCCACTATTAATTATTGCTACAAGAAAGTTTCAAAAAGCAATTAAGGTAGCTTTCCAAGAGATAAGAAATGAGGTTTCTAACCTGAATACCTTTTTGCAAGAACACATTACGGGTGTTTCTATTGTGCAGTATTTTGCGAGAGAAAGACAGGAATACAAAAAGTTCTACGCTATAAATAAACGCTATCGCGATGCCAATATTCGTTCTAACTGGTATTATTCGATATTTTTTCCTGTTGTAGAATTAATCTCGGCAATGTCTTTAGGCTTGCTGGTTTGGTATGGTGCTAAAAGTATCTTGGCTAAACCATTGGATGTAACGCCTGGAACCATCACGCAGTTTATTATGTATTTGGGTATGGTGTTTACGCCCATTCGTCAACTGGCTGATAAATTTAATACGCTACAAATGGGCATGGTTGGCGCAGAACGGGTATTTAAGGTTTTGGATACCGATGAAACTACTCCAAATGAGGGAACTCAGAAACCAGAAAAATTGGCTGGAAACATAGAATTTAAAAATGTTTGGTTTGCTTATAATGATGAAAGCTATGTTTTAAAAGATTTATCATTTAATGTTAAAGCTGGCGAAACAGTTGCTTTGGTTGGTGCAACTGGTGCTGGGAAATCCTCAACAATTAATATTCTGAATCGATTCTACGAGGTTAAAAAGGGAGAAATTACAGTTGATGGCATTCCTATCGAAGATTTTGATTTGGATTATTTACGAAGCCATATTGCTACCGTTCTTCAGGATGTATTCTTATTCTCCGACACGATTTTAAATAACATTGCGCTAAATAATCCCGAAATTACTATAGAGGACGTGGTAAACGCCGCCAAAAAAGTTGGTGCCCATGAGTTTATAGAGCGATTGCCCGGAAGCTACCAATACAATGTAATGGAAAGAGGAGCAACGCTTTCTGCTGGTCAGGCACAGCTAATTTCGTTTATTCGAGCTTTGGTTCACAACCCTGCTATTTTGGTTTTAGATGAAGCCACCTCATCAGTAGATACTGAAACGGAATTGCTTATTCAAAAAGCGATTGATAACTTAATGGAGGGAAGAACGTCGATCGTAATTGCGCACAGATTATCGACCATTCAAAAGGCTGATCAAATTATTGTGCTCGATAAGGGTGAAATCAAGGAAAAGGGAACCCACCAACAGTTGCTTAAACTAAACGGTTACTACAAAAAGCTTTACGATCTGCAATTCTCATCAGAAGGCATTGCTAAGGCTTAATTCCGTTTATCCCGAGAGAATTGTTTAATTTAACGTCTTCATAAAATCTATTGAGGATGAAATTTCTAAAAATATTTGCAGTACTGTTAATCTCAGTAATGGCGCTGAATGTTTCTGCGCAGCAGAAAAAATATGTAATGGTTATTCACGGCGGTGCCGGAACCATTTTAAAAAAGAACATGACTCCCGAAAAGGAAGCAGCTTATATCGCTGCCTTAACTCAGGCGCTTCAAGCCGGTTATGCAGAAATTAAAGCTGGTAAATCTAGCATAGACGCTGTGGAAGCAACAATTCATGTCCTGGAAAATGATCCTCATTTTAATGCCGGTAAAGGTGCTGTTTTTACCCACGACGGTAGAAATGAGCTTGATGCCGCTATTATGGATGGTAAAAATTTAATGGCTGGTTCTGTGGCAGGAGTCACTAAGATCAAAAATCCAATTTCTGCGGCAAGAGCCGTAATGGAAAAATCTGAACATGTAATGATGGTTGGCGCAGGTGCAGATCAATTCGCAAAAGAAGCAGGTTTGGAAATTGTAGATCCAAAATATTTCTGGACAAAAGAACGTTGGGATGGATTGCAACAAGCGATAAAAGAAGATTCTACCAAAGCGGTTTTAGATCATGGAAGTAAAAAATCGGAATTATTTGGTGTTAAAAACCACGATTATAAGTTCGGAACAGTTGGCTGCGTGGCATTGGATAAAGCAGGAAATTTAGCTGCTGGAACATCTACTGGTGGTATGACTAACAAAAAATATGGCAGGGTAGGAGATGCACCAATTATTGGCGCAGGGACTTATTGCAATAACGAAACAGCAGGAATTTCTTGCACCGGTTGGGGCGAATACTACATCCGCAATGTGGTTGCTAAAACCATTTCCGATTTAATGGAATATAAAAATTTATCTGTAACCGAAGCTTCAAAGATTGTATTGGATAAAGTTGGTAAAATGGGTGGCGATGGTGGCCTTATTGCCTTGGATAAGAAAGGAAATGTGGCCATGCCATTTAATACCGAAGGCATGTACCGTGGAACAGTTACTGCAGATGGTAAAATTGAAGTGAACATTTATAAATAATGAGGAAGCTATGTTTGCCCTTATTCTTAATTGGAATTGCTTATGTTATTAGCGCACAAAGCAAATTTACAATTGGTACATTATTCATTTTATTTTAAGAAAGGCTTTCTTTTCATAAATTTTAGGCAAAGAAAAAATTAATCTATATTTCAATTTTAAAGGCATAAAATGAAATCTATCCTTTCCAATTTAACATTTCAGGTTTTAGTTGCCATTACCATTGGCATATTGGTTGGAACCTACTTTCCTGAGTTTGCGCCAACAGCGAAATTAATTAGTCAGGGTTTTATTAACTTGATTAGCATGCTCATAGCGCCAATCATATTTTTCACCATTGTTTTGGGTATTGCGCACATGGGCGATATGAAAAAGGTTGGTAGAGTAGGAGGAAAGGCACTTTTATATTTTGAAGTGGTGAGTACAGTTGCCATTGCCATCGGTTTGCTTGTTGCCAATATTCTTAAGCCTGGTGAAAGCATGATTGCCAAGTCGGGCGATGCCACAAAAATTGCGGGTTATGCAGAACAGGCAAAGGAAATGAATTGGGCTGAATTCTTCTTGCACATTATTCCACACAATGTTATTGCAGCTTTTGCTGAGGGAAATATTTTGCAAATCTTATTGTTTGCCATTCTTTTTGGTTATGGATTAAATAAGCTTGGCGGAGAAGGAACTGTTGTTTTAAATGCATTTGATAAAATCTCCAAAGTGCTCTTTAAGATTATGAAAGTGATTATGCGTTTGGCACCAATCGGCGCTTTTGGCGGAATGGCTTTTAGTATTGGTACGCATGGTTTGCAAAGCATTGTTGGCATGGCAAAATTGATGGGCTCAGTTTATTTAACTTGTATCCTGTTCATTTTTATTGTTCTAAATGGCATTTGTAGGTATTATAAATTCAGCCTTTGGCAATACCTTAAATACATCCGTCAGGAGATTTTAATTGTATTGGGAACCTCTTCATCAGAATCTGCCTTGCCAAGTATGATGCAGAAAATGGAAGCGATAGGTTGTGATAAATCGGTTGTGGGTTTGGTTATCCCAACAGGGTATTCTTTTAACCTCGATGGCACGGCGATTTACCTGGCCATGGCGGTAATTTTTCTTTGTCAGGTTTTTCATGTCGATTTATCCCTCGGACAGCAAATTACAGTTTTGGGTGTATTAATGGTGACTTCAAAAGGCGCTGCTGGTGTAACAGGAAGTGGTTTTATTGTGTTGGTATCTACTTTAACGGCACTAAAAATTATGCCGATTGAGCACATTTCTATTTTAATTGGAGTTGATCGTTTTATGAGTGAGGCACGAGCAATTACCAACGTTATTGGGAATGGAGTCGCAACAATCGTAATTGCTAAAAGCGAAAATCAGTTCGATGAGGCGAAGTATTTGAAAGCGATTCAACCAGCTATGATCGAGAGGAACGAGGAAAGTTAGTTGGGAGTTTTCAGTTTGGAGTTTTCAGTTTTGCGCGGAAGCATTCACAGCTCTTTGTATGCTGCGGAAACCTAAATGAACTGTTTAATTTAAAACTATCGCATTGCCATAATGCAACCTCAAATAGTAGCAAAAAGCCGGCGTTGCTAAACGGGATTGGAATGATATCCTTTTTGATGCAGCAAAATTAAATTAGCAAAAACACCCACAAAAAGATTTAATGTAAAGCCCGAGAAGACCATTGACAACGCTACAGGTTATCCTTTTCAAAGAGATAGTTTATTAAAATTGCGACTCTGTGTTCATGTAATAGCCTCAGCGGTTGGTAGCCCAAACTTAAAACTCATAACTCTAAACTAATTATCCTACCTTTGCAGTAGAAACATGCACACAGCTTGTTTAATTAAACCAGATCACATTGGCTCAACAAGAACAAAATAACCGCAAAGAAAAAAGCGAGTTACATCCACGCAACAAACACCGTTCGCGTTACAATTTCAAACAACTTAATGCAACTTCAAAAGAACTAAAACGTTTCGTTTTCAAAAACGAACACAATGATGATTCTATAGATTTTGCAGATCAAGATGCTGTTAAAGCACTTAACAGAGCATTGTTGAAATACTTTTACAATATTTCACAATGGGATATTCCTCAAGATTTTCTTTGTCCGCCAATCCCGGGTAGAGCAGATTACATTCATTATGTAGCCGATCTTTTAGGTTCTAGCAATAAGGGTAAAAACCCAAAAGGAGCTAATGTTAACATACTTGATATTGGTGTTGGTGCAAACTGCATTTATCCCATCATTGGTCATCAGGAATATGGATGGAACTTCGTTGGTTCGGAGATTGATCCGCTTTCGGTAGATTCTGCCAAACGCATTATCGAAGCCAATAAACCCTTGCAAGGTGCTGTAGAAATTCGTCAGCAATCTTCGAGAATGGGAATTTTTAGAGGTATTGTTGGTGGCAGAGAGCGTTTCGATGCCGTTGTTTGTAATCCACCTTTTCACTCTTCGTTAAAGGAAGCTGAACAAGGCACTCGCCAAAAATGGCGTAATTTAGGTGGTAATGAAAAGGAAGTTAAACACGTTTTAAACTTTGGTGGAAACAAGGCAGAGCTTTGGTGCCCAGGTGGCGAACGTGCTTTCGTAGAGCAAATGATTATCCAAAGCGAGCA
Organism: Pedobacter frigidisoli; assembly: GCF_004331675.1. Lineage (GTDB taxonomy): Bacteria > Bacteroidota > Bacteroidia > Sphingobacteriales > Sphingobacteriaceae > Pedobacter > Pedobacter frigidisoli. Next base: position 270,196 of record NZ_SJSN01000007.1, read on the forward strand.
AATTAAAAATCAAGTTCTGTGGTTTACTTCTTTGGTTTCAAAAAGTGCGAACTTAAAAAGTATATATAGCGCCTTAGTTAAAGCCAATGCTTTTGAGGTTACCACTGTACAAATGTCGCAAGGACAAAAAGTAAGTCGTTTTGTTGCCTGGACTTTTCATGATGAAGCTGCTCAGGCAGAGTGGGCAAAAGGTTGGAAAGTAGAACCAAAAATTAAAACTGAAGATAAAGGCCTTTAAATTTAAAATAATTAGTAAAGCAAAGCCGGGTTAACAATTAAAGTTAGTCCGGCTTTTTGTTTCTATTCTCGATGAAGAATCGGGAGATAACACTTCAATCCGGTTTAGTTTAATTGGGTTTTTGCTACTATTTACAGTTGCCAAAAGCCCAATAGCTAACCTGTTCTAGCATCAAAAATATATCCAGCTAATGCGGTTATTACCATTGCAACCGTTCCCCAAAAACAGATTCTTATAATGCCTTTTATCATGTCGGAGCCACCAGCTTTTGCTGCAATAGCGCCTGATAAAGCTAAGAATACTATTGCAAAGCCGTATTGGTAAAAAACCATCGATTTAATAGGAGCAAAGAGTGCAACAAAGAATGGCAATATTCCGCCACTAATGAAAGATGCGCCAGAGGCTAAAGCTGCTTGAAGTGGTTTGGGTTGTGTATGTTCATTAATCCCTAGCTCATCTCTGGCATGGGCCGCTAATGCATCTCTATCTGTAAGTTTTATAGCAACTTGCATGGCCAAATCCTCGTCTAGTCCTTGCGCAACATATATTTTGGCAAGTTCCTTTAACTCAACATCGGGCATGGTTTCTAGTTCTATTTTTTCCCTTTCAAGGTCTGCCCTTTCAATATCCGATTGTGAGCTTACTGAAACGTATTCGCCAGCTGCCATAGATAATGCTCCGGCAACCAAACCAGCCAATGCGGCTAACACAATCGGACTTCTCGTGTCGCTTGCTGCGGCAATGCCAATAACCAAACTTGTTGTCGAAATAATTCCATCATTAGCGCCCAGTACGGCAGCCCTCAGCCATCCTGTTCTATTGGTGTAATGTTTTTCTAGTTCCATTTATAGTGGCTTAGCCTTTTATTAGATTTTATAAGTGCTACTTAGTTTAGAGGTGCTACTTTAATCCATAAGGATTCTAATATTTTATTTCTTTTCATAAACAATCATAATCACCAAATTATTATCGTCATTTGGAGTTATTCCGTGAGAGCTTCCTGGTCTGGTTAAAATTGCGTCACCCGGTTTTACAGCAAAAATTTTCCCATTCATCTTCATTTTTCCATTACCACTTATCACATAATAAATCTCATCTTCTTTTTGTAGGTGGTAACCAATGGATGAACCTGGCTTCAAAACCCTCTTCCTAAAAGCGGTTTTTAAGTTTTTTGCATCGCCGAAGAAATTAAAACCTATGGTATTTCCACCGCCATTGTGTGTGCCTGCTTCTTCTTTGGCCACATCTACATCGTTTTGCAAAATGTACCTTGTCGTATCATTATTTTGAGCTTTAGCGTGGATACTAACTAAAGTAACAGCAAAAGCGATTATAATTTGGAAGCATTTTTTTTTCATATTTTGATGTTTGGCTGTTGGCCTGAACTTTGATTTATAGGTTTGAGCTTAGATCTTTAGTCATATTGCTTTAGTCTCTGAGGTAAATTTAAACGTTTTGGTTGGATCTGAATAGTATCTTAAAAAATCTTAAGGCATATAAATTTTTAATATTGACAAAAAATTATTGAAGCTGTATGCCTAAAAATACAAAAATTTGATTTTTATCAATATAAATGTTTCCAAAATTGATGTTAATCTGTAATATTAGTTAGACATGATGTTGTGAATTGCGCTTTTGTTCTTACCTTTGCACCATGAAAAAATCCCCATTGTTCTTTTTAGTTCTTACCCTAATATCCTCATTAGCTATCACATCTGATAAATTATTTGCTCAAACTGCAAGTACTGTTAATTATACAATCGCTACAGTCAATTTTGAATCAATTAATGGAGATATATTAATTGAAAACCTGGTAAACACTAGACATGAATTCAATAAGAACTTAACTAAATATAATAAGGTTAATACCACCAATCTTCCAAAGGCTGAATATATTTTTAATAAAGAAAATTTAACAACATTTACTTTCGAAGGACTTGACTTTCTTATGAAGGATAATCAAGTATTGGGTATAAAGGGATTGAATCTTTCTAACGAGGTTTTAGCACAAATAACCGATAAATTAATTTTTTTAGATCGAGTGCAATTCTATTATGCAGAGAAATTAAATAACGAATACCTTGATCCGAGCGACGATGTTCAAACGATAAAATATACTGATAGACAGTTTTTTTTATCCTTGAAAATTTTATCAACTACCCTTAAGGATATTGCTGCATTCACCAAAACTGCCAATCCATCTTTAGCAGTTGCAATTAACGTATCAAAAATGCGTGAGCCAAATATCGATAAGTCTGTTGGTGTACAAAATATTCAATCGCTAGTTCAGTTATCCAAATAGGATAGCTGGAAATACACGTCACTTTCTTGCTTAATCATTCAAAAAAATTAGTCTAGAATATCGAATATTGGATTAACTTATTGCCTAAAATTTTACGGAAACTGCTTGATCAAACATTGTTAATTTCGATGAAATAGGAAATCTATAAAATTGCATAACAAATATTAAATCCACGAATTAGAGCAATTTTAACCTAAAAAAAGATTTGAATTCCAGCTCCAATATATTAGCTTTGCACAAAAAAAATATTGATACATGAGCGTTTTAGTAAATAAAGATTCTAAGGTTATCGTTCAGGGTTTTACCGGAAACGAAGGGACTTACCATGCTGAGCAGATGCTGGCATACGGTACAAACGTTGTTGGTGGTGTTACCCCTGGCAAAGGTGGGCAATTGCATTTAGATAAGCCTGTTTTTAATACTGTTAAAGATGCCGTTGATCAAACGGGTGCAAATGTGTCTATCATTTTCGTTCCACCAGCTTTTGCTGCTGATGCGATTATGGAAGCTGCCGAAGGCGGTATTAAAGTTATTGTTTGTATTACTGAAGGTATCCCGACTAAGGATATGATTCAGGTTAAAGAATATATTTCTGATCGTGATGTTACGCTTATCGGCCCTAACTGCCCAGGCGTAATTACTGCTGATGAAGCCAAAATTGGTATTATGCCAGGTTTCATCTTCAAAAAAGGTCATGTAGGTGTGGTTTCAAAATCTGGAACTTTAACTTACGAGGCGGTTGATCAAGTTGTTAAAGCTGGTTTAGGTATTACAACTGCAATCGGAATTGGTGGTGATCCAATTATTGGTACGCCAACTGTAGAAGCTGTTAAGTTATTAATGAACGATCCAGATACTCATGGTATTATCATGATTGGTGAAATTGGTGGTGGAATGGAAGCTGAAGCTGCGCTTTGGATCAAAGAGAACGGTACCAAACCTGTTGTTGGTTTCATCGCTGGTCAAACTGCACCTGCCGGACGTAGAATGGGTCATGCTGGTGCTATCGTTGGTGGTGCTGATGATACAGCTGCTGCTAAAATGAAAATCATGCGTGAGTGTGGTATTCGTGTAGTAGAAAGTCCTGCTGAAATCGGTGCTGCAATGGCAGAAGAATTGGCTAAGTAAGATTTTAAAAAAAAATCATAAATGAAAGCGCTTCGATTATTCGAGGCGCTTTTTTTTAAGAGCATTTCCATACGAAAAGCCTCACCCTATGAAAGTTTGAGGGCTAGGCTCAGTTTAACGCTATCCCTCTCCAAAAGAGAGGGATTTTGAGTTTTTGGGTAAAACCCTGTCCTTTAGATTGTATGCTGGGTTAAAAAGCATTATCCCTTGTTTCCCTCTCCTTCGGAGCTAATCTTTACACACATTTATTTAGCAGATATAATTAATTAATACGCTGATTATCAGTTAATTACGGTTTATTTTTCGTATATTTAGTGATGTTAGATCATTGCTATTCAGGTATTTACAAGGGTTTTTTATCAGATAATCGTATTGCTGCCAGATTGGAAAGTTGTCTATCAGATTTATTATCTTCGGGAACAGCAGTTATCAATCAGTTAGCCCAGACTCATACCCTAAAAACTGCTTTTTACCGTATGCTATCAAATACTCGATTAGATCACGATGATATCCTGGAAGGCGG
>NZ_SJSN01000008.1 GCF_004331675.1 Pedobacter frigidisoli
GGTCGGCGGTAATCGTATTGTTTCCAACCAGCGGATTTACCGTTATCGTAACCGCCGAACTTACACTTGCCGCACAAACTCCTGCGGTAACCGTTCTCCTAAATTGGGTGGTTTGTGTAAGGGTTCCGGGCGTGTAGTTTTGGGTATTGTTCGTTCCTGCAGCAGCGACCCAAGTGCCTGATGAATTTTGCTCCCAATAATAAGTATACGTTCCGTTACCTCCTGTTGGCAAGGTTCCAGCCAATGCAATTGGTGCCGTTCCCGTGCAGATGGTCTGGTCGGCGATAATCGTATTGTTTCCAACCAGCGGATTTACTGTTATCGTAACCGCCGGACTTACGCTCGCCGCACAAACTCCTGCGGTAACCGTTCTCCTAAATTGGGTGGTTTGTGTAAGGGTTCCGGGCGTGTAGTTTTGGGTATTGTTCGTTCCTGCAGCAGCGACCCAAGTGCCTGATGAATTTTGCTCCCAATAATAAGTATACGTTCCGTTACCTCCTGTTGGCAAGGTTCCAGCCAATGCAATTGGTGCCGTTCCCGTGCAGATGGTTTGTGCCGCAGTAACGATATTGTTATCAATTATAGGATTCACAACGACATTAAATGTCGTCGATTTTGGCCCATTAGAACCAGCAGCAACAGCTGTAATTACAGCATTTCCTGAAAAATTAGCGGCCCAAGTAACAGTACCTGTAGCGATAGCAGTATTTGTGGAACTGTTGATTGTTGTTACAGAAGTTGAAATTGTTCCGGCTGTGTTCGGGCTTATGGCAAAAGTAATCGCAGTAGCAAAAGTAGCTGATGCTGTATAGGAGCTTGTTCCCGTACCTTGGCATCTTAAAGCTGTTCCTCCAGCATTAAAAACTGGAGAATCTACATTAGGTGAAATATTTATTGATACCACGGCATCATCGCAAGTAATTGTGCCATTGATGTTTGTACAAATGGTATATGTAAAAGAGTCCTGTCCGTAGTAACCAGTATTTGGAGTATAAGTTAATGTACCATTGGCCTCTTTTACAATAGTACCATGTGCAGAAGTTATTGGCACAATGTAACTCGATAAACTACCTTGACTAGTTGGAAAATCATTTGCCAATACAGGAATATTTATTGGTTGATTTAAAGATGTTCCTACTAAATCATCGTTTGCAGTTACCAATGTGATAAACTTAGTGTTAAATGCGATAAATGCTGGATCACTACTCCCACCGAGTTTGTACCTTAAAACGAGCGGTTGAGAGTAATTGGCAGAAGTAATTCCAAACGCACTTGCATCTGCGGCCCATATTCTAATTGGTCTATCTGTTTTAATAAAACCTGGTTGAATTACACCTGTATTTGGGTCGTAAAAATCTGGCAGCCAATTCCCCATTGATGAGATTGCCGCCTGATTAATGCTGATTTTATTACCAATTAAGTTGCCATTTCCATCTTCAAAATAAACCTCGTCTAAAGCGCCAGTAGCCTGAGCTACTTGAGTAATAACAATATCTGGAATACCATCGCCAATTTGAGTATCATTTGTAATTGCACCAAAATTAAAGCTTAAAGGTTGTGCAGTAGCGGGAATATTTGTTATACAAGAGCCCATATCGAGGCCTCTGATTCCTCTAGTTAATATTTGTTGTACAGTAATCGGTACAGAATATGGGTAAGCTCCACCATTATCAACCCCATCCTCCAACTGACCTAAGCCAACAAAGTTTGATGCTGTACCCGGTAAGGGAATATTTTTAACTGGAAATGCTTGGTAAGTACCAGGAGAAAAATTTACACCCTTGTTTGTTAAAATCGCGTCTCCTGCCCCTGTTGAATAAGTTTTTCCATTCCAGGTAAAACCAAGTAGGTTGTGCTTATTATCTGGCTGAATTGGATTAATGGCGCCTACAGCTGATGTCCAATATCCATTATAGTCTGTATAAAGTGCATTCGCACCGTACTGAGCAGATACTTTAGATATGCTTGCTGTTAAGATCGCAATTAATAAGCCTAATAATTTAAAAGTAGACGTAATTGTAAAAGGAAAGCGTTGTATAATCTTATTCATTTTCCAAATGGAAATAACATAGTAAAAACGTATTTAAGCTTCTCAAACGATGAGCACAAAATCTTCTCGAAGTGCAAGTTAAAAGCTTGAAGATTGATGTTTTGAAATAACGAATTAATCAGCTTTAGGAGCTGATAACTAATCACTTTTACAAGAATAAACGACTTTTAAATACTCTATTTTTGAGGGCGGCAAAAGTATATTATTTATTGCGCTCTCGCAAGTGGCTAAAACCAGTAATTTAGGGGTAGATTATTATACTTTAATTGCTAAAAACTGTCTTATCAATACTACAAAGTAAACTAAAAAAGAATTTAATTTCTTGTAAGACTACTTATAATTAGGTAATGCGATAGAGTTTTTTTGATAAAAATCAACAACTATCTAATCACATGTATAATTTATAAGACACTTTAGAGGCTGAAATGAATTTTTAAAGCAAAAAAAAAGGCCCAGATTTATTAAATCTCGACCCATTGCCGTATAAAGAAATTGTAATATTGAATATTTTTTAATCGCTTAAATTTTCGCTCTGATGCGACTTAACGTTTCTAATCTAATAGCAAGAAATGAAGCTATGTGCTTAAGTGAAACTCGATTAATTAAATCGGGAAATGAAAGTAAGAATCTTTTATATCGTTTCTCTGCGGAAGATATTCTACACAAGTAAGCCCTTTCCTCGGCCGACCTGTAATACAGTTCCATCATTTTTCTGCCAACTACATTTGCTTCTGGAAAGTTCTCATATAGATATTCTGATAGTACATGAGGTATGGCAATTAAATCTACATCTTCTAATGCTTGCAAATACTCTTCAGAATCTCCATCTATCCACAAATTACGAATGGTACCCACGACTTCATTTTCTTTCGCAATCCAAGTTGTAATTTCGGTATTCCCATCTTTAATGAAACCTCGCACAACGCCTTTTACAATTAAAAAAAGGTATTTGTTACGATCAACGGGTGATACTAAGTATTTGTTTTTTTTATAGCTTATTGGAAAAGTATGCTGATTGATGCGTCTTTCAATTTCACCGTTGAGTGGATGAAACTTTTTGAAAATTGAAATTAAAGGGGAAAAGTTGTTGTATTTTTTCCACCTATCTTCATCAGATAAATTAACTGCAATCATGTTTGTGAGCTAAGGATAGACTTTAATACTACGATATTTGTAGAATTACTATGTAAGTATATGAAGTTTGATTGAATAAAAGAAGTTTTAATTGACTTTTCTCAATTTTTATGTACAATATTTACATAATTCTTTCAATTCCTAGGCCAAAAAGTGCAAAATCGTACTTAACTGGATCGGCAGGATCGAATTGCCTTAGGTTTTCTGTTAGTTCAACCGCAGTTCGCCAGTCTGTTTGTTTCCGATTGATTAACCCTAATAATCGCCCCACCCTATCTACATGCACGTCGCAAGGGCAAATTAAGTTGCTGGGCTTTAGCGTATTCCATATCCCAAAATCGACGCCATTATTATCTTGCCTCACCATCCACCGTAAAAACATATTTAAGCGTTTACAGGTTGATTTTTGTTGAGGAGAAGAAATGTGCTTTTTAGTACGGTGTGGGAAATCCTCTAAAGAAAAAAAGTAACCTCGAAAATAATTTAACGCCTCCTCAATACTGAAGTTATTTTCTATATTAACTTCTAAAATCGGTAAACGTTTTATTTTTTGTTTTGATGAGGGAACTATTACTTTTAAGGGATAAGTAATAGTCTGGTTGGGAACAAATGCTTCTTCTAAACTTTGGCATTTAGCGTAATGTGCTTTAAAGAATGAGATAAAATAAAGCAGATCGGTATCGTTAAATGTGCGATGCTTAAAATTCAAGAGTTTTTTCAAATCATCATCGGAATGGTTCAGCACAAAATCGTATGGTGCATTATCCATTCGATTTAGCAATTCTCGGCATTTATTGATGATGGTTTTACGCTGCCCCCAAGCCAAAACTGCCGCAAAAAAGCCCGAAATTTCTATATCTTGTTTCTTTTCGAATTGATGAGGAATACAAATAGGGTCATTCGCAATGAAATCTGGCCGATTATACTGATCAACTTTGCTATCAAGAAAATTCTTTAACTCTAGAAATTGCATTTGGGTTTGTTTATACAAAAATAGCAGCACAAATGCTGCCACCTAAACCGGATTGAAACGATATCCTTTTTTGCGTACTAATTTATATTACAGAAAGCGCTCACAAAAAAGATTTAGTGTAAAGCCGGAGCAGCATTGATAGTTGCAGAATTTCGCTTTACAAAAAAACCTTCGGACAAATAAATGTGATCTGTCCGAAAGTTTTACTTTATGCCAAAGCATTTTCAAGATCTTCTAAAAGATCATCAATATCTTCTACCCCAACGCTTAAACGCAACAAATTGTCGATAACGCCCACTTTTTCTCGCTCTTCTTTAGGAATTGAGCCATGAGTCATAGTTGCTGGGTGATTAATTAAAGATTCTACACCACCTAAAGATTCTGCAAGGGTAAAAACCTTAAAGTTTGAAGAAATTCTGAAAGTTTCCTGCAAATCTGCGCCTTTTAAAGTGATGGAAATCATACCTCCAAAACCACGCATTTGTCTTATAGCAACATCATGATTTGGATGATCTTCAAATCCTGGCCAATAAATTTTATCAACTTTTGGATGGTTTTTTAAGTAATGGGCAATGCGTTCGCCATTTTCACAATGTGCTTTCATACGCAAATGCAAGGTTTTAATTCCCCTTAAAACCAAGAACGAGTCTTGTGGACCAGGTGTTGCGCCACAAGCATTGTAAATGAACCAAAGATCTTTGTAAAGCTGTTCATCGTTAGTTACCAAAGCGCCCATTACCACATCTGAGTGACCACCAATGTATTTTGTAACAGAATGCATTACAATATCTGCACCTAAATCAATCGGGTTTTGCAAATATGGAGATGCAAAAGTATTATCAACTGTTAAGATTAAATTTTTCTCTTTAGTAATCTTTGCTACACCCTCGATATCAATAATTTGCATGGTTGGGTTAGTCGGTGTTTCAATCCAAACCAACTTCGTTTTATCATTGATGTAAGGTAACATATTCTCTGGCTTGGAAAGATCAAGAAAATGAAACTTAATGCCATATTTAGTGAAGATCTTGGTAAAAATTCTGTACGAACCACCGTAAAGATCGTTACCAGTGATCACTTCATCGCCAGGAGAAAGCAATTTCAAAACGGCATCTGTAGCGCCCATTCCGCTAGAAAAAGCCAAACCATATTTAGCATTTTCTAAAGCAGCTAAACAATCTTCAAGCGCTTTACGTGTTGGGTTTGTTCCTCTAGAATATTCGTAACCCTTGTTATCTCCAGGAGATTTTTGCCAATAAGTTGATGTTTGATAAATGGGTGTCATTACGGCACCGGTTGTTGGATCAGGCTCTTGACCTGCATGTATAGCTTTTGTTGCGAATTTCATTTTTATATGTTGTAATAGTATCGAGTACTTAGTATCAAGACTGGAGTATTTAAGATCAAGATTCTATACTTTTTAACCTAAGCAAGAAGAATCCTAACTCCAGACTTTTTAAAACTTAGCAAGGAGACTCACGACTCCCAACTCAAGCCTCCAGACTCCCTTAATACGCTCTTGCGAACAGTACTCTTTGAATTGATGGTTTACCTGAATAAATACAAATTCCATCCTCCAATTGATTATCTAAAGGAATGCAGCGTATCGTTGCCTTAGTTTCTTCTTTGATTTTTTGCTCAGTTTCTGGTGTTCCATCCCAATGGGCAGAAATAAAACCAGCCTTTTCATCTAGCAATTGCTTAAATTCCTCGTAGCCATTGGCTTCAGTAATGTGCTCGTCTCTGTAAGCTAGGGCTTTATTATACATTGCTGATTGAATTTCTTCCAATAATTTAACGATGTAAATATCCAAGCCTTCTTGAGGAACAGTTTGTTTAAGTTTAGTATCTCTACGGGCAATTTCTACCGTTTTGTTCTCTAAATCGCGACCACCAATGGCAATGCGAATTGGAACGCCTTTTAACTCATAATCTGCAAACTTAAAACCAGGACGCTGTGTATCACGATCATCAAACTTAACTGAAACGCCCATTCCTTTCAAACGCATGCTCAGCTCATTTACATAAGCTGTTATTTTTGCCAAATCTTCATCGCCCTTATAAATTGGAATAATAACAACTTGAATTGGCGCTAACTTTGGTGGAATAATCAATCCAGAGTCATCGCTATGCGCCATTACCAATGCACCCATTAAACGTGTTGAAACACCCCAAGAGGAAGCCCAAACATGATCCAACTTACCATCTCTTCCGGTAAACTTTACATCAAAAGCCTTAGCAAAATTCTGACCCAAAAAGTGAGAAGTTCCGGCTTGAAGAGCCTTACCATCTTGCATTAATGCCTCAATACAATAAGTATCCAAAGCACCAGCAAAGCGTTCATTGGTCGTTTTTTTACCTCTGATAACCGGAATGGCTAACCAATTTTCGGCAAAATCTGCATAGATATGCAACATGCGTTCAGTTTCCTCAATGGCTTCTTGTGCAGTTGCATGAGCAGTATGCCCCTCTTGCCATAAAAATTCTGCAGTACGTAAGAATAAACGCGTACGCATTTCCCAACGCACAACATTTGCCCATTGATTAATTAAAATTGGCAAATCTCGGTAAGATTGAATCCAGCCTCTGTAGGTATTCCAGATAATGGTTTCTGAGGTTGGGCGAACAATTAATTCTTCTTCTAATTTTGCAGTTTCATCTACCACAATATTTCCGTTACCATCGTTTTTTAAGCGATAATGTGTCACAACTGCGCATTCGGTTGCAAAGCCCTCAACGTGAGAGGCTTCCTTAGAAAAAAATGACTTTGGTATGAATAAGGGAAAATAGGCATTTTGATGCCCTGTATCTTTAAACATTTTATCGAGCACGGCTTGCATTTTTTCCCAAATTGCATAGCCATTTGGCTTTATAACCATACATCCTCGTACGGCAGAATGTTCTGCTAAATCCGCTTTAATTACGATATCGTTATACCATTGGGAATAATCGGCTGCTCTGCTTGTAATTTCTTTGCTCATGTTATGTATTTGGAACGTAATTTGTGTGTTAAAAAATGTAAAATTGGTAGGCAAATTTATAAATTTATGCCTACAAACAATTAAGATTAACTAGCATTTATTTTATAACACTCTTTTGACTAATTAAATAGTTAATAATTAGTTAATTTTGAAGATTATCATTAAATTGTGAACACACACAACTAAATATAAACACAATGAAACCAATTAAATTTTTACCCATTGTTATGATTGCCACCGCTGGGTTGGTGGCATCATGCTCTACATCAAAGTTGGCGTCAGTTAAGCCATCTGATGATGTTTACAACACTGTCGCAAAAGCGAGAGAGGTTGAACCATATATTGCACCTCAAAATCAAGCACAGACGCAACAAGGTCAACCCGCTTATGATGATGAATATTATGGAACCAGTAATCCTTATTATGATATGGATTACTCTTCAAGAATAAACCGTTTTTATAATGGATATAGCTTCCAAGGTTACTACGATCCTTATTTTGATAATTACTATGGTGGAAATAGCTATGGTGCTACTAATTATTTAGGCTATGGAAATAGTTGGAGTAATGGGTATGGCCTAGGTGCTTGGGGTGGCGGATTTGGCGGTGGCTTCGGTTACGGCAGCATTTGGAACAATCCTTTTTACTATGGAAATTATGGCTACGGATACAATAATTTTGGCTGGAATTCTTGGGGTCCGTATTCTTACTATGATCGTTTCGGTTGGGGCGGTGGCGGATACTACGGCGGTGGCTGGGGTGTAGGCGGCGGCTATTATGGTGGCGGAGTTTACACAAACAACAACTATAGACCAAGACCTGGAAGCAATGATAGAGGAAATGGCAATAATTTTGGCGGCTCATCAGCAGGAAACGTTGGCAGACCATCAAGATCTGGAGTAGTTAATCAAAACGGACAAACTATGCAAAGTTATGCTCCTAATAACAATGCAGGAAGGCCTACACGTAATGCACAATCTGGCGGCAATAATGGATACAGTCCATCTCAAGGTACGCAAAGCAGCAGACCTACTAGAAACGAAAATTATACACCTCAACAACCTCAAAGAACCGAAAGTAGTAGACCAACCTACTCTCCACCACCATCGAGTAGTGGAAGTAGTGGCGGTGGATCAAACGGTGGCGGTGGCGGCGGAGGTGGCTCACGCCCATCAAGAGCTGGCAGAGGTTAATTTCAATTAGAAACACAACAAATGAAAAAATATATTTTAGCGTCATTGGTAGCTACAGTAGCTACCATTGGCTCAGCATACGCACAAAGTTATGCTCCTGATGCCTTTCGTTTTTCTCAAACTAATTACGGTAGTTCAGCACGATTTAAAGGAATGGGTGGTGCACAGATTGGAGTTGGTGGTGATATTGGCTCTATCAATGCGAATCCTGCAGGATTAGGTCTTTTTACTAAATCAGAATTTAGCATTACCCCCGAATTTAACAGTGTTTCAAATGAAAGTGCTTATTTGGGAAATAACATTAAATCGAGCAAAAGTCAGATCAACTTGAATAATATCGGTGCTGTTTTTTACAGCCCAGTGGCTAAATTAAAAGGTGCTAACGTTGATAAGGGTTTAGTGAGTAGTGTATTTGGGTTAAGCTATACTAGGAACAACGACTTTTTAAACAATATCGATTACAATGGTACTAACACCAATAGTTCTATTAGGGATTCTTATGTTGATCAAGCAAATAGTTTTGGAATTCAAAATTCAATCGCTGGAGATGCATATAATAGCTATTTAATTAATAGAAATGCTACTAATTTTCCTAATGGATTTTCTGCCGAACCTTATAATAATGCAACTTTTAAGCAAAATTGGAGTGAGAGCAGATTGGGCTCAACATCAGAATTTAACGTAGCTGGAGCATTAAATTTCGCTAATAAAGTTTATATTGGAGCAACAGCGAGTTTTGTAAATGTTAAATATACAAGTGACGCAGTATATACAGAATCTGGAATTGTAAATTCCTTTGATGACAAGTTAACTGTACCAGCTTATACAGGAAATGAAAATTACACATTATCACATTTGAGGAATCAGATCACTAAAGGTGGTGGATTCAATTTAAAATTAGGCTTAATTTATCGTCCGGTTAGTGAATTGAGAATTGGATTGAATTTTCAAACGCCAACTTGGATGAATATTCAAGATCAAACTGCGGAAACCCTACAAGCTAGCTTATATGGAAATGCTACTAATACAGCATCAACATCAAATAATCCAACTCAATATTATGATTTCAGCTATAACTTACGTACGCCGTTAAAGGCATCTGCTGGCTTAAGTTATGTTATTGGTGGTATGGCATTAATTTCTGCAGATGTAGATTACATTGATTATTCATCAATGCGCTTCTCTGCCGATGATGGCGGAAACTCATCAACAATTAGTGATAATAATGCTTTCATAAAAGCATCATACAAAGAGGCCATCAATTACAGAGTTGGTGCCGAGGTGAAAGTAAACACCGAGATTAGTTTAAGAGGTGGCTATGGAGTAAATGGAAATGGAATTAAAGGTGGCGATAACTCTTTCTATCAAGGCCAATATTATACTGCCGGTCTTGGATATAGAGTTGACAACTATTATTTCGATTTGGCTTATCAAAATTATAAAACAAATTTCAGTTCTAGTCCATACCTATTGGATGATTATACTGAACCAGTTGCAGATGTAAAAAGCAACAGAAATAATGTATTTCTAACTTTTGGTGTTAGATTTTAGTAATTATTAAAATATTTCTTAAGCTCCTGAAATTTTCAGGGGCTTTTTTTATGGGTTTTTTACGGAAATTACTTCAGTTTCATAAAATGACTATATCAATTAAATTATTCCAAAAAGCGGTTTCCCTTTTTCAGCCATCTTATCTAGCTTTTTTTCAACTTCAGCACTTTTTATCAATTCAGGTGCGTGGTGAGGTTTTTTTCGAGCATCAATAATCAATGAACCTTTGCAACCCCAATGTTTGTTTATGGTAAAATCGTTTATTCCGTATATATCAGCCGCGGGATTACTTCTGGTAAAAGTTACCCAAACTAGATTATCAATAGTCTTAGCGGTAAATTCTGAATCATCGGAAATAACAATTAATGGTAAACCAGAAATATCTTGATCGATCAAGGCAATGTTCAATAAGGCAATTTCAGCAGCAGTTTTCTCTGCACTTACATATTTATCACATTCTACAACAACAATTCCTGGTATTGCAAGGTGTGCTTGATAGCAACCATTTCCAAATTTCAAATCAGCTGGAATCTGACTCCACAAATCACGTTTTTTATTACCTGCCGCCGCTATAACTACTTTCGATCCGCTATTTAGTCCATCTCCGCTATAATCAAGTGTATCGATGGTGGTATTGGTGTAAAAGTGAATGTCTTTAGTAAAATCTATTCTTTCTAAAATGTGCGTAAGAAATTCCTCAATATGGTGTGTATTTAATTGCTCATTATCCTCCCTAGCTGCAATAAAAACGTACTTAGCTAGGCTTAATTGATTTTTTCCTAAAATATGATTGGCGATGGTGAGGATTTCTTGCGGTCGTCTTTCTTTTAAATATGGTGTATAACGCTCGCTGCCAATTGCGAACAGTAAGGGATGAACTCCTGCAGCATCAACCGCATGAACCTCTTTCAAACCATGAATTTCCTGTGGAATGGCCGAACCTGTAATTTCATGAATTAATGCACCGAAACTTGTATCTTCTTGTGGCGGTCGCCCGACAACTGTAAACGACCAAATTGCATCTTTTTTATGATAAACGTTATGCACTTTCATTAGCGGAAATGGATGCATCAAACTATAATATCCTAAGTGATCGCCAAATGGCCCTTCTGGTTTATTTTCGTTCGGATAAACAGTTCCTGTGATGATAAAATCGGCATCCGCAGAAATACAAAATCCCTCGTCATCGTAAAAATAACGAAACCTCCTATCCCCTAGCGCACCAGCGAAAGTCATTTCAGATAAGCCCTCGGGCAATGGCATTACCGCTGCTAAAGGATGTGATGGTGGTCCGCCGACGAAAATACTAACTTTTAAAGGCTGACCTAAAGCATTGGCTTTTGATTGATGAACACCAATTCCCCTATGAATTTGGTAGTGCAACCCTATTTCCTGATCTTGGATATAATCGTTACCGCCAAGCTGAATACGATACATACCCAAGTTTGCATTTAGAATTCCTGGCTTATCTACATCTTCAGTGTAAACTTGTGGCATGGTAACGAAAGGGCCGCCATCCATCGGCCAATTTACAATTTGTGGTAATTTGCTAATACAGGTTTTTAGGAATTTCTTTTTTGCCGATGTTGTTTTCATCGGCAGAGCCGACAATGCAGACATAGCAGAGCCAGCATATTTGAATGGATTTTTAAGCGCTTTCATCGGATCGTTCCTCAACGAAACCAATTGCTGCACTTTGGGTAGAGTATTCCGGAAAATGAATTTTGATCTCTCTAAAGTCCCGAATAAATTTGAAACCGCTGGAAATGGACTTCCCTTAATGTTTTCGAATAACAGCGCTGGACCTTGATTTTCGTAAACCCTTAAATGGATGGCAGCCATTTCTAAATAAGGATCTACTTCCTCTTTTATTCTAATTAAGTGACCATGTTTTTCTAGATCGGAAACACATTCTGCTAAACTTTTGTACGCCATGCTCAAAGATAAATAATTAGAATTTCTATAAAACATAAAAGCCTCAAATAAACAGATTTTACATTTAATCTATTTACTTGAGGCTTCTTTAACCTTTTTTTTATCGGTTATTATTTCTTTCCTGCGAAAGAACGTAACATCCAGGTATTTTTCTCCTTAAACTGCATGAAACGATTCACCATATCATTCGATCCGTCATCTCCAGCTTTATCGGTGGCTTCCAGTAACTCTCTTTCAATCTCTATTAATTTAGCCATGTCATCCAAAACGGCATCAACCATATCTAGGTCTTTTAGTCCAATGGTATCGATTTCCTTAATTTGAGATTCTTTTATATAATCTGCAAAACGACTGTGAGGTGGTTTTCCCAAAGTTAAAACTCGTTCAGCAATTTCATCAATGGTTAATTGTGCGTTGGTATATAATTCTTCAAATTTAACGTGAAGTGTAAAAAAGTTTTGTCCTTTAATATTCCAATGGCAACCTCTTAATTTTTGGTAATGAATATGGTAATTAGCCAAATAATCATTTAAAAGATCCACAACAGGTTTTACCTCTTTTTCGTTTAAGCTTATTTCTTTAGCGTCCATTTTAATTGTAATTTATTGTTATTTTGATGACTACGTAACAAACCAAATTTATAAAAGTTTTAATCTAAATTCTCATCAATACAATACCTTATTTATTACTTCGTTTATTAAGCAATACCATGCGAATAGTGGCTTTTACAAGTAATTGTGAATGAATTACATACAAATTTTAGTGTAGGAGAGCATACTTGTTTTTGCTTAAAAACCACTCATTGTTCACAATAAGGTTAACAATATTATTCGTATAATTGCTTTCTTTGACTTTGAAATTTATATAAAAATAAATGCACAAAATATATTTATCAGCTGTAGTTCTATTTGCACTAAACATTGCAAATGCTAAAGCAAATACGTCGAGAGACTCTATCGGCGTAGAAAACAACAATGGCAAGAAACTTATCGTACACCAAACTGTTGCCAAAGACACCTACTACTCTATTGCCAGAAGATACAATGTTTCGCCAAAAGATATCATGTCTTTTAACGATAACAAATTCTTACAAGTTGGGGTTATTATAAAGGTTCCAACCAATATTCCATGGGGATCTACCAGTTCTTCTAGCCCTGCTACAACTGCGGATGGTGGCATAATTGAACACACCATTAAGGCAAAGGAAAACCTAAACATGCTTGCAGAAAAGTATGGAACAACAATCAACGAGATTAAAAGAATCAATAAACTTTCTGGCAATAATTTAAGTATTGGGCAAGTTTTAAAAATACCAGTGAAAGGAAGTGTACAAAGCCAAACGCCAGAACCAATTACACAAATAGCAAAAGCAAATCCTACTCCAGCGGTTCAAGAAACTTCATCAGAATACAACCAAACCATGATTGAGCACACTGTTGCGCCCAAAGAATTTTTAGGGAAGATTGCAGAGAAGTATGGAACAACTGTAGAAGAAGTTAAAAGGGCCAATAATTTATCAGGAAATAATCTTCGTATTGGCCAAAAATTAAAAATTCCTGCTACAAAAAATATTGAGGAAAGTAAAGTGGTTAGCGTTGCTGAAGAAAAGCCTGTTCAAGAAAATAAATCTGCTGACGCAGTTGGAACTCACACAGTTTTAAGAAACGAAACCATTTTCACCATTGCTAAGCAATACGGAGTTACGGCTTATCAGTTAAGAAAATTAAATGATCTACCTGATAATGCACTCACTATTGGGCAGCTTATAAAAGTTCCGGGTGGAATAATTACAGACGTACAAGTTCCAAAGGAGAAACAAGCGGAGCAAGTTAAACAAGTTCCTATTTCCACCTCGAAAGAAGAAAGCTTTATCCACACTGTTGCAACAGGTGAAAGCATATTTACCATTGCTAAAAAATATAACCTAACGGCTTACCAAATTAGAACCGCTAATAAATTAGATGATAATTCGATCAAGGTTGATCAAAAATTAATTATTCCAAAACCTCCTCAACCAAAATCGGTTAACGATTTATCCAAAGAAGATCAAGAAAACGAACCTGACAGTACGATGGTTAAGGATCCTAAGCTTCGCCGCGATCCAAGTGTTTACGGATTAAGCCAGATTGAGGAAAAAGGTGCTGCAGTTTGGATAGCTGATGCCGATTTGGATGGATCGAAAATGTTGGTCCTACACCGTACTGCACCAGTAGGTAGGGTGATTAAAATTACCAACCCAATGACCAACAGAACAACATTCGCAAAAGTTGTTGGTAAATTTACTGAGAACGAATCCACAAAAGATGTTATAATTGTAATGACTAAAGCAGTTGCCGATTCATTAGGTGCTCTAGACAAACGTTTTTTCTGCAATTTAACATATAGTGCTCAATGAGTTTGAACAAAAAGCCATTTATAATTGGGATTGCCGGTGGTAGCGGATCGGGTAAAACATTTTTCTTAAACTGCTTTCTTCATCACTTTAAACAGGATGAAGTTACCTTGGTTTCGCAGGATGATTATTACATTCCTGCCGGAGACATGTCTCAAGAAGAAAATAAGTTATTTAATTTCGATCTTCCATCAACAATTGATAGCGAACAATTTCTAAGAGATATTAAGCAACTCACCAGCGGTGAAGTTGTTTACAAGAAAGAATACAATTTTAATAACCCTTTGGCTGTTGTTAAAATTTTAGAAATTAAATCTGCCCCTATTATTATTGTTGAAGGACTTTTTATTCTTCATTTTAAGGAAATTGCAGCTTTATTAGATCATACTATTTTTGTTGATGCTGATGAACAGGTTGCACTAGATCGCCGCATTAAACGCGATGGTTTGGAACGTGGATACCCTGAAGAAGATGTTTTATACAAATGGCATAATCATGTTGTGCCCGCCTACAAAGAATTTTTGCTGCCCTACAAAGAACAATGCCATAAAGTAGTGATGAATAATACGAACGAACCAGATGAAATTATCGCCATTACAGAAGATATTTCAAATGATTTGAGAAATAGTATTTTGGTGGATATACAATAGAAAAATATATTCGATATTAAGGGGGTAAGTTTAAAAAACTTACCCCCTTTTCGTTTATAAAAATATTCTTTCGTTTTATGTTAAGTTATTTCACAAAAACAGTCTAAACAAAGTTCAGTCTAAACGCATTACCTTTCTAGTTTCTATTTCACTGAAAGAGGCTCCACAAAGATATTATCAAACTTATTATGGTTGTAAGTACTCGCCAAAACGGCCATTCCTTTAGCACCTAATGTGCTGAGAACAGTTGTTGTTGTTATTCCATTTATTTTCCCTATAATCTGGCTACCATTCATTTCAAGACGCAAATGGTACCATTCTCCTGGCTTAAATTCCAAAATTTGACCAGAGGCAAGGCAAACATATTGATAGTTCAACTGCCAGCGACCATCTCGGGTAAGAATCCATCGGTAACCCAATTGATCCCGTCCATTGTATCTGCCGCCTATCTCAACATCGCCGCCGGTGAGTAGAACATCCGCTTCGATAGCGTAATCATTCCATTGAACATCACCAAATAAAGTATGCGGCTTTAATAACCAGTTATTGTACCATAGTATGCCTTGTTCAGGTACAATTTGGGTTAGGCACATCCCTCCTGTTGAATATTTCTCCACCTCGAAAGTACCTTTTTGATCGGAAAAATATTTCGCTGTGGTTCCTGCAGAATATCCCTCAAAATTTTCCCTGTAAGGAAATGGGAACAGTTTTTTTGCTGGTGAAGACTCAAAGGAACCTTTAGTTTGCCCGGTTGTATTTGTAACGGTGTAAATTGCATTAGGTTCAAGTTCAATCTCTATAAAACCATTAACTAGTTTTGAGGGCTTTTGCCTAATAAATTGTTCTTTCTCTGTTGATTTCCATGTATAAACCAATCCATTTTTAAGACCTTGGCCTATATTAATCTTCACTTTCCTTTTCTCTCCGGTAACCATTATCACAGACCAATCACCTGTTTTAGGATTTCTCATTCCCACGTAACTTCCTTTCCATGTAGAGGAGTCGAATTGTCCACATGCGCTATCCATATATACCCAGCCTGGCTCAGCAAATTGAGTAGTATGTGCGAGCGTCCAAACAGCTGGCCATACGGTGTAGCTTCCGTCCCATGGCGAATCGGCCTGTAATGCGCCAGTACTCTGCCAAATAATCTGGTCATAAATGCCATCAAATGGCGACCAAATTTCATATTTGGTTATTCGATCGCGTGTATATACTTTATTCATTAAACGAGCAAGATAAAGTGCACCCACTCCTCCCCATTCCTTTCCACTTTGGCTCCATTCTTCGCTAGCCCACAGCGCTTTACCAGACTGTTTAGCCTTATCAGTTACAGGATGATTGTTGCTCTGATCAATTTCCCAAGGCTCACGCCCATTTACATAATGGTAACCCACGGCTCCGATTAATTTATTAGCCTCTGTATTCTTTTCTAGCTCATCAAATACTTGCCAATATTCACTGTCATCGTCGGGTCCTTGAAGTTTTACTTTTGGAAAACCATGAGCATCCATGGTTGGTCGTAATTTTTTTACTATCCAATTAAGATCTGTACCCATTTCATTCTGAGCAGCAGAAACCCAATCAACCTCAATCCCGAAATTTTTCCTAGCCACTTCTAAAAAAGATACAATATAATCGGCAGATGACTGTGAAAATCGATCATCCACCCATTCCGGATAAGCCCATGGGAGGCAGTCCAAAATTATATTGGGGTTGCGCTTACGAGCTTCAGACATAAGCCAAAATTCGCAGCCCCTCGCTTTTGGATTAAGTAACTCCTCCTTTGTAATGGCATGAGATGGCTCACTCCCGCAGGTAGAATTTTCACCACTTCCTATTTCGACTTTTAGATGTTGTAAACCAGCACCAAATTTGGGTTTAAATAACAAATCGAGCACTTCATTTCGCTGTTTTTCTGGATAATCAATTAAATTACGGCTCGATGCCCCAGCACTAACGGCACCTATACCCTCAAAAACCCTCCCACTGTCGTTGGCATTTAAAAATATTGTTGTTTGAGCCTCAGTATTGATTACGATAATGAGCATTAACACGAGCGATAATAGATATCCTTTCATTACTAAATTATTACAGTTTACTCATTTTAACTACCAATTTAGTAATAATATGTCTTTCAGTGGATATCCGTAATATTTATCCTGATAGAATCACAATATTTCATCCTTGATTTTAAGAAGATATTACCTCGCTTAAATAGTTTTTTTTAATCCACTCTCATCTCTGGTATTTCTCCCTCAACAACCAACCTGCCCAAAGTAGATTGCCTTATAAATTCAACGCTCACTCCTGGAGCTCTTTCTAAAAGCTTAAAACCTCCGCCAGGCAAAATATCTAAAACCGCCAATTCTGTTACAATCTTTTTAATACAATTAACTCCAGTTAAAGGCAATGTACATTTTGGCAACAATTTACTCTCACCAGCTTTATTTACATGCTGCATGGCCACAATAATATTTTTTGCAGAAGCTACTAAATCCATCGCACCACCCATGCCTTTCACCATTTTGCCGGGAATTTTCCAATTGGCAATGTCACCATTTTCTGAAACTTCCATAGCGCCTAAAATGGTGAGATCTACTTTTTGCGCCCTAATCATTCCAAAACTCATCGCCGAATCAAAAATTGATGAGCCTGGCAACGTAGTTATTGTTTGTTTACCTGCATTAATTAAATCGGCGTCTTCTTCTCCCTCAAATGGAAATGGTCCCATTCCGAGTAAACCATTTTCGGATTGTAAAACCACATTTATTCCTTTTGGGATATAATTTGCCACGAGTGTAGGTATTCCTATGCCTAAGTTAACATAGTAACCATCTTTTATTTCTTTAGCAATACGCTGAGCAATTTCTTCTTTAGAAAACGACATATTAACAAATTATTGAATTAATGAGTATGAATGAGTGAGTGAAAAGAATGATGACTAATGAATTATTGCGCTTTCCTAATAGTTCTTTGCTCTATCCTTTTCTCATAATCTTTACCTTGAAAAATTCGGTGAACATAAATTCCAGGGGTATGAATATGATCGGGATCTAGCGCTCCAGCTTCTACCAATTCCTCAACTTCTGCAATGGTTATCTTGCCTGCCATTGCCATAACTGGATTAAAATTCCTGCTGGTAGATCTAAATATTAAATTACCGGCGGTATCGCCTTTCCAAGCTTTTACAATGGCAAAATCAGCATCAAAAGCATATTCCAATAAATAATCTTTACCATCGAAATTTCGAACTTCCTTACCTTGGGCTACCTCCGTACCAACACCCGCAGGCGTGAATATTGCGGGCATCCCATATCCTGCAGCCAAGCATCTTGTAGCCAAGGTTCCCTGAGGGATTAAATCAACTTCTAACTCTCCGCTCAGTAATTGCCTTTCAAACTCCGCGTTTTCACCCACATAAGATGAAATCATCTTTTTGACCTGACGCTGTTTTAGCATCAGCCCAATGCCGAAATCATCAACCCCAGCATTATTTGAAATGCAAGTTAAGTTCTTCACTTTTTTATCAACCAAGGCAGTGATGCAATTTTCGGGAATTCCACAAAGTCCGAAGCCACCGAGCATAAGGGTTACGCCATCTGAAATATCCTTTATTGCCTCTTCTGCACCAGAAACGACTTTATTTATCATTTTATGAATTTTTGGTTAGTTCGCTAAATTACTAATTGACTTTAAGAACACAGCATTTTTAGCTTTAAATCCCTGAGGAATAATTTTTAATTGGAATTGTTCTAAACAACGCTTACCTTTGTACTGCAATGATTTACGAGAGAGAAGAAAACACATTTATCCTACCCAACGATCCTGAATTTCAAAAAGGTATGGGATTTATATTGAGCTGTTCCGCAGAGCATAAAAAGTGTTGTGAGAAATTTAAAAAGGGCAAACGTTGTAAAAAGTGCCCTGGAAATAAAAAATAACACGGTTATTTAGAAATCTCTACAATCTTATCATCACTTCCATTACTGGTACAGATATAAATTTTTCCTTCTGGAGATTGGCAAACTGCTCGTATTCTACCGTAGGTATTAACATAAAAATCTTTTGTCTCGGTAATCTTAGATTGCGAATCATCTAACTTAAGCTGCATTAATTTTGTTCCTTTTAATACAGCAAGCAATAATGAGTTTTTAAATTGAGGGATATAATTCGAATTGTAATAGGTTAAGCCACTTGGCGCTATGGTTGGCGTCCAATTAATTAATGGTTCTGCAATATTATTGCTAGCACAAAATGGTAGCTCGCCGCTTTCATTACAAAATCCCTTAATATTTGGCCAACCATAATTCCTACCCTTTTCGATTATATTGATTTCATCATCAGAATCTGGACCATGTTCTGAGGCGAAAATTTTATTCCCGACCTGTACTAAGCCCTGGGCATTTCGGTGGCCAAAAGACCAAACCGGATTATTTGGATAGGGATTGTCTGATGGAATAGAGCCATCTAAATTTAACCTTAAAATTTTTCCTGCGATTGAATTTACATTTTGAGGCAACAACATATCTGAAGCATCACCAGTGGTAATAAATAATTTGCCACCATTAATTAATAGCCGAGAGCCATTGTGAATGGATGAGGCTGGAATTTGATCAATTAGCGTTTGAGGATTTATTAAAGTTCCGCCCGAATAGGTATAACGAACAACTTTCGCTTTATATGCGTTTCCGTAATCATAAACAATGTACATGTATGGGGTAGCTACAAAATCTGGATGTAGAACCATGCCCAATAATCCACCCTCGCCATTCGTTCTTACCTCAGTAATGGTGAGCAAACTCGTTACTTGCCCAGTTGAAACATTTAGCCTACTAATTTTACCTGCTTTTTCAGTAAACCAAATGGAATTATCGGGGCCATAAACGATCTCCCAAGGTAAATTGAGGCCCGAAACTAATACTTTTGATTTAAGATTGACATCAGGTAGGGAACCTGGATCTTCATTACTATTATTATCTTTTTTGCAAGTTGTAGTAAACAATACCACAAAAAGACAGATTAAGATTCTTCTCATAACCGTAACGTTTTAATAAACAACACATTTACAAGAAGTTGGTTTTAAAAATTGAAATCTATCTTTGCTTCTATAAAGCTACAACTACCTCTTAATTTAAATAAACATAAGTAATTCCATCCCCACCTCTATCAGCATGTTCATCTTCCATCCTATTTACTTGACTATATTTCCTTAAGTATTCTCTAATCATTTTTCTTAAAATCCCATCGCCTTTACCATGTATCAGTTTGATTGATGGAAAACCAAGCATAATGGCTTTATCCAAATATTTTTCGACTTCGAAGAGCGCATCTTCAGTACGTTTCCCACGAAGATCTAATTCCGCCCTAAATCCTGAAACCGCATCATTCATTCTGCCAGCAAAAGAACCTGCGCTACTTTGAATTACTTTTTTTGCTTCCTTATTGCTTATTTTCTGTATGCGGTTGCGTTTAACATTCGAACGTAAATCGCCAATGGCCAAAACTAATTCATTCCGATTAATTTCTAATACCTGTCCCGTGGTCTCACTGTCTGTAAATTTCACCCAATCGCCTACTTCAATTTCACCGCCAACAATTACCTCAACCGGTTTTGGTCGTTCTTTTGGCACAGTATTTTTGACCAATTCACGTTGCAAATTCTGGCGAAGTTCTTTAGTAACAATCTTATCCGCTTGCTTTTCTTTAATTTCTGCAATGGTATTTTCTACAAGTTTATTGGCGTTTTTTATAATATTTTGCGCTTCTTGTTTGGCTTCCTTAATCAAAACTCGTCTATTTTCATCTAAAAAAGTTCTCAGCTTTTCATTTTCCTCTACTAGATTTTTAGCCTTATTCTGCTGATTGGCCAAGCTAACTTTAGCATCGTAAATGGTTTTCTTTTCTCGTTCCAAATCAACCAACATGGTATCTACACGGTTTTGGTTCGAACCTGTTTTCTGTCTGGCCAATTGAATTACTTCTTTCGGCAAACCGATGTTTTGCGCAATTTCGAAAGCATAAGAACTTCCGGGTTTACCCATTTCCAGAATGTAAAGTGGCTTCATTTTAGCATTATCAAAAAGCATTGAGGCATTTTCCAATCCTGGTGTGTTTCCAGCGAAAAGCTTTAAATTAGAATAGTGAGTGGTGATTACACCCCGAACTTTTTTATTATTCAAAACTTCCAATACAGCTTCAGCCATTGGTCCGCCAAATTGCGGATCAGTTCCCGTACCAAATTCATCGATTAATACCATCGTTTTTGGCGAAGCATGTTCAACGAAATAGCGCATCTTTTTCAAGTGTGCGCTGTAGGTACTTAAATCGCTTTCTATAGATTGATCATCACCGATATCGGCAAAAATGTTTTCGAAAATACCAACTTCGCTATTTGCATCAACCGGAATTAATAAACCTGTTTGCAACATAATTTGGAGTAAGCCAACGGTTTTCATACAAACCGATTTACCGCCAGCATTAGGCCCAGAAACCAATACAACACGAGTTTCTGCATCAATATGAATATTTAATGGTGTTACAGTTTTCTTTTCAGCTGCAAATGATATTGCCAACAAAGGATGCCTTGCATTTATTAACTTCGTTTTAGGTTCTTTTAATAAACCAGGCATTTCAGCCTCGATATCTAAAGCAAATAAGGCTTTGGCTCTTACAAAATCCAACTTGGTTAAAAACCCGTGGTAAGAAAGTAGTAAAGCAGAATATGGACGTAAATCATCCGTAAGGGCAATTAAAATCTTAATAATCTCACGCCGTTTATCGAATTCTAAATCCCGAAGCTTATTGTTTAACGTAAAAACCTCCTCTGGTTCGATATAAACGGTTTGGCCAGTGGCAGATTCATCATGAATAAAGCCCTTTAACTTACGCTTGTTTTCTGCTAGAACCGGAATACACATCCTTCCATCGCGAATAGTTAAACTTCCATCGGCAACCCAATTGTTGGCAATGGCTTGTTTATAGATTGAATCCATTCGTTTACGAACATCTTGCTCCGCTTTTGAAATTGAAGAAGTAATTTCCTGCAATTCTTTCGATGCATTTGGCTTAATCTTTCCCTTTTGATCAATTACAGATTCAATTTTTCGAAGAATATTTTTCTCTATGGGCAAATGTTCAAACAAAGCCTCTAGTGTTGGGTAAACCTCCGCCCTTTCTTCAAAAAAGCGCAAAACAGAAAAAACGGTTTGCAAGGAAGTGTACACCTGAAACCACTCATCCTCTAAAAGATAAGTTCCTTCTACCCTAATTTTATCAACTAGGGATTTAATATCAAAAAAGGTATTTATTTGTAAAGGCTCCTGATTTTGCAGAATACTTTTAAACTCATTTGTTTGTCGTAAAAATTTATCAATTTGATCAAAACGGTTCATCACTTGCATCTTTTGCACCATTGCCTGCCCCATGGGGCTTAAACAATGTTTGCTAATCAGCTGCCTTATCTCTACAAATCCTAAACGTTCTAAACAATTTTCGGGATATAACATATTATTGTACTGCTATTGGTGCTGGAGCGAGCGTAGGAACAGGTACTAACTCTCCAGATTTTTTTAAATTTATTAACGAATCTGCCTTTTTCTTTTTCTTGGCGATTTCTGCTATGGCCTTAACCTTTGATAAGGAATCTGGCTTCATTTTTTTCTTAATGGATATAGAATCTGCTTTAAACTTTTTTACGATGACTAAAGAATCTGCCTTGAATTTTTTCTTCTTAATCATTGCATCTGCAACATCCACACCTTTCTTTTGCTTCGCTAGGGCCTTTTGAATATTCTTATACATCAACTCCAACTCTTTCGGGTTGTTATTGTAATAAATTAAACTCCTGTTATATTCTACAGAATCGGTATCAAATTTTTTATAAATACCATTGTAATATGAAGCTGCAACTTTTTTTGCCGAATCCACAACGTAAATTGTAGAAAGATAGCCATCTACAATGTGCATATCATAAAGAATCTTCTCCATTCTATCTGTTTGAATTATATCAGATGGTATGCTTGGCTTGCACCCAAACCACAAAACAGATGCCATCAAAGCCCACATTAATCGTTTCATTGTCAATTAAAATATTATTTTTTGCCCAAATTGCGGCAAGGTTATTAATTTTACCAAAAATAGTTATAAATGAGCATAGCTGATAATCTTAAACAATATAAAAACGAAGTCGAATCAGGTAATGTAAAACTGATTGCCGTTTCAAAAACACAATCTACAGAAGCAATTTTAGAAGCTTACAATGCGGGGCAACTCATTTTTGGAGAAAACCATGTGCAGGAAATGGTAGATAAACAAGCGCAACTTCCTGCAGATATTGAGTGGCACTTAATCGGACATTTACAATCTAATAAGGTAAAATATATTGCACCATTTGTTAAAGTAATTCATGGCGTAGACAGCATTAAATTACTTCAGGAAATAAACAAGCAAGCAGCAAAGAACAAAAGAATAATTGATTGTTTACTACAGATTTACATTGCAGATGAGGACACAAAATTTGGTTTAGGTTTTGATGAAGTGATAGAGCTTTTAAGATCTGAAGAATATCAAGAGCTTAAGAATATTCGGATTGTAGGCTTAATGGGGATTGCCACGAATACTAAAAACGAAAAGCAGATTGCAATCGAATTCCGTGAACTAAAGGTACTTTTTGATGGCATTAAAACGAGCTTCTTTAGTGAGGATGATTTTTTTAAGGAGATTTCTACTGGAATGAGCGCTGATTATAAAATCGCTATTGAAGAAGGAAGTACAATGGTTAGAATTGGCAGCAGCATATTCGGAAAAAGAATTATCAAACACTTTAAAAATCTATCAGAAAACTAAATGAATTTAATGATAAGAACTGCAATTGCAGAAGATTGCCCAAGAATTTTAGAGTTGATAAATGAATTGGCTGTTTATGAACGTGCGCCCGAAGAGGTAACGGTTGATATAAATCATTTTGTTGAAGCAGGCTTCGGAAATGACCCCGTTTGGAAAGCCTTTGTGGCAGAAATAGATGATGTTATTGTTGGCTTCGCTTTATTTTACACTCGTTATTCTACTTGGAAAGGATGCAGATTATACCTAGAAGATTTTATTGTTACCGAAGATATGCGTGGTAAGGGAATTGGAAAAACGCTTTTTGAAAAAGTAATTGAAGAAGCCAAAAGCGATAAATATACTGGAATGGTATGGCAAGTGCTAGATTGGAATGAACCTGCCATAAACTTTTACAATAAATACACTGCTCATTTAGAAAATGGTTGGCTTAACGCTAGCCTTTCTTCAGCACAAGTTAAGGCATTTTAATATGGATATTTTTAAGTTTGGTGGTGCCTCGGTTAAAGATGCAGCAGGAGTAAAAAATTTAGCTAACATTGTTCAAGATTATAAAAAGGGAAAACTGGTCATCGTAATCTCAGCAATGGGAAAAATAACGAACAGATTAGAAGATTTAACACATGCTTATTTAAATCATAATGAGGATGCCCATGATATTTTCGAAAAGATAAAACACTTCCATTTTAATATTATTGAAGAGTTATTTGAGGGCCAGGCCAATGCTGTTTATGATGATGTTGCTAACACATTTGTCGAAATTGATTGGTTAATTGAGGATGAACCAGACGGTAACCATGATTATATTTATGATCAAATTGTTTCTATTGGCGAAGTTATTTCTACTAAAATTGTTGCCGCATGGTTAAATAAAACCGGTAACAAGGCGCTTTGGGCCGATGCAAGAAATTACATCCAAACAGATAATACCTACCGTGAAGGAAAAGTTGATTGGATCAAAACTAATCAAATTATCCAAAAGGATTTAATGCCATTATTAGAAGATAATATTATTGTAACTCAAGGTTTTATTGGTGGCACCAGTGAAAATTATACCACCACTTTAGGAAGAGAGGGTTCTGATTATTCTGCTGCAATATTCGCTTCTTGTTTAGATGCCACTGCATTAACCATTTGGAAAGATGTTCCAGGTGTTTTAAACGCAGACCCGAAATGGTTTGATGAAACTGAAAAAATTGCTCAGCTATCTTATCACGATGCAATAGAATTAACTTATTACGGAGCAACAGTTATTCATCCAAAAACAATAAAGCCATTACAAAACAAAGGGATCCCATTATTTGTAAGGTCTTTTATTCAGCCAGATGGAGCCGGAACAGCCATTACTAAAGATAATAATCCATTACCCATTCCGTCGTTTATTTTTAAAATTGATCAAGCCTTAATTTCCATCTTCCCAAAAGATTATTCATTCATTATTGAGGAAAACTTGAGTAATATCTTTGAGCTTTTCCATAAGCACAAAATCAAGATTAATACAATGCTTAATTCTGCGATTAGTTTTTCGGTAAGTGTTGATGATCATCCTGCACAAATTGAAAAGTTGATTAAGGATTTGGCTCAAGAATTTACAGTTAAATACAATAAAGGCCTGGAGTTGGTAACCATTCGCTATTATAACCAGCAAACCATTGATAGAGTAACCGTTGATAAAGATATTTTATTAGAAGTTAAAAGCAGACATACTTGCCAAATGGTGATGAAAAACAGAAAGCCTAACATTTAAAGTGCTTTTCCATTTGGTCGAAAAATATAATCATGAATAAAAATATTTTAGCTGAGGCTGTACAGGATTACATTAATGCAAACTTAAATGCTGATGTAAACCAAATCGCTTTAGCTAAAAGCCAATTCGATGGAATTACTTCTGCAGAAATTGCGGGACAAATAGCAGCGAAGAAAAAATCCGAAAAAAAGCTCTCAACTTGGTTTAATGCTGGGCACATTTATTACCCTCCGCCACTCTCCATCGAACAGACTTCCTCAGAAATTACAGCAAAATATAAGTCCAAATTGGCAAAAGGAGATTCCTTAATCGATATTACCGGAGGTTTTGGCGTTGATAGCTATTATTTTTCCAAGGTTTTAAAGCAGGTTACACATTGCGAAATCAATGGTGATTTATCAGATATTGCGCAACATAATGCTAATGTTCTTGCTGTAAGTAATATCGAATTTTTAGCTACAGATGGTATTTCTTATATTAAATCAAGCGAAAAAGCTTTCGACAACATATACGTCGATCCGGCAAGACGAGCAGAGAAAGGCAAAGTTTTTATGCTTAAAGATTGTACACCTGATATAATTAGTAATCTTGATGAGCTCTTAACTAAGACTAAAAGAATCATTATAAAAACGGCACCATTACTGGATATTACCGCTGGCTTAAGTGAATTGAGAGATGTAAGTGAAATTTATATTTTAAGCGTAAAAAATGAGTGTAAAGAATTACTTTGGGTACTTGATAAAGATTTTACTGGTGACACAAAAATTATTGCGGTAACCTTAAATGAAAAAGAAAAACATTTTTCTTTTTTTAAATCGGAGGCCAATGTTAGTCCTCAGTTTAGCAATGAAATTAAAGCTAATTCTTATTTATATGAGCCAGATGCAGCGTTGTTAAAGTCTGGTGCCTTTAATCTTATTGGGAACAGACACGAACTACAAAAACTTCATTCTCAAACACAATTATATTTATCGAATACGGTAAACAGAGATTTTCCCGGAAGAATTTTTAAAATTGATGAGGTGCTATCAACCGGAGACCTTAAGAAATCGCATGAGTTAACTGGAAATGTAATCGTTAGGAATTATCCGGCTAAGCCAGAAGATTTAGTAAAAAAACATAAAATAAAATCAAGTAAAGATCAATTTTTGATATTTACAAAAGTAGCTGATGGGGAGAATCTTGTTGTGAAAGCCACGATTGTTCAATACTATTAAAAGCAAAAAGCCTCTCTAAAGAAAGGCTTGATGTATGTAGAATGAAACAATATATTTTGACTAAACTTTTTTAACATTTACTGCCTGCAAACCTTTTTTGCCATCAGCTACTTCAAATTCCACAGGATCATTTTCTTTTAAGGTTTCGATCCCACCTAAAACATCCTTAAAGTGAACAAATAAGTCTTTATTGTCCTCTTGCACAATAAATCCAAACCCTTTTTGAGTATTAAACCACTTAACTTTTCCGTTTGCCATAAAAACTGTATTAATAATAAAATTTTATACTTTAATTACTATCTGATTCAAAATTATTGTGATTTATAGTATAAAATATCAAATTAAATCCCAATAAATGAAACTAAACTATCAAATATAATAATTTATAGCTATAATCCAATCTTATCTCAGCAATTTGATTATAAAATTGCGGTTAAAAAGAAAAAAATTAATTTATTTATTCGGCTGAGGAGTAGTACGCAAATATGGCATAATAACTTTGTGTCCTTTCGGAAATTTCGATGGAATATCCTCAGTTTTTATACTATTTACTACAATTACATCTTCTCCATCTTTCCAATCTGCAGGTGTAGCCACACTATAATTTGCAGTAAGCTGTAAAGAATCGATTACCCTTAACACCTCATTGAAATTTCTACCTATAGAGGCTGGATAGGTAATGGTTAATTTCACTTTCTTATCAGGACTAATCACAAAAAGCGATCTAACGGTTAACGTTTCGGATGCATTCGGATGAATCATATCGTACAAGTTCGCAACAGTTTTTTCAGGATCTGCAATGATCGGAAACTCCACTGATGTGTTTTGCGTCTCATTAATATCGCTAATCCAACCTTTGTGCGATTCTGCGGTATCAACACTTAATGCCAATACCTTTACATTGCGCTTATCAAATTCGTCTTTTAGCGCAGCCGTACGACCGAGTTCTGTTGTGCAAACTGGTGTATAATCTGCTGGGTGAGAAAATAGCACTCCCCAACCATCACCTAAATAATCGTAAAAATCTATTTCTCCTATTGATGTATCTGCCTGAAAATTTGGTGCTGTATCGCCTAATCTTATGCTCATAATATTATTGTTTTTAATTGATTAGCACAAACTTAAACAATAGTATAGTAAATACATAGACATAATATAATTTTAATACAATCAAATTATAAATCAATAAAAAAACCCTGAAGAGTTTAATCAACAGGGTTTCAAGAATATTAATTTGTTTGGGTAAATTAATTATAAACTTTAATCATGAAAACATAATCTTGCAATTTTTCAATTTGCTTGGTACGTTTTAATCCCGATAGTACGCTTTTTTTAGATGATGAAATTCTATTTGATCCTAGAGAATCTTGTGGAATAGCCCTCATAGCCTCTAAAATGTATTTTGATTTAATCGCAAACGCAGCACCCTCAGTTTGATCTGGCTTACCAGAAATAATACCAACCAAGTTACCGTTGTTATCCAATAATGGCCCACCACTATTACCTGGATTAACAGGAATAGAAACCTGATATTGTGTAGTATCGCCAATAAATCCATTTTTAGAACTTACATAACCTTCACCTAAAACAGCATCATCTTTCGGATAACCCAAGGTATATACCGTTTCGCCGATGCTACTTGTGCTCTTTTTAATGGTATATGGGATAGATGATAAATTGTTAAAATTCTTATCACTAATCTTAAGTATAGCGATGTCATTTTGCGGATCAGAATATATCGCTTTTACCTTATAAGACTCACCTTTATTATTTTGTACATACAAAGAATCTGCACCATTAATAACATGTAAGTTTGTTAAAATATAGCCGTTAGTAGAAACTGCAAAGCCTGTTCCTCCATAATTACCTGGTTTTATATTTTTCGTGGTTGCATCAGCGGTAGTATTAGAGTTTATTGTTCTAATCAAATCCTTTGTAGAATTTCTAACTCTAGAAAGTTCACTACGCATTTGGGAATAACGTTCTTCTTGTTTGGTATTATGCTGAATAGAATAAACAGATACCAATGACAACACCAAAAATGACGCCGCAACCGCTATTGCAGATTTATGTTTGCGCCATAATTGAACAACCTTAGATGGATGTGGCCTTAATGTAGAAGCTAGATTTTCTACATCAATTTCTGAATGAATATTATTTAACTGTTCTTTCAATCGAGATTGTGCAGCAAACACCTCCATAGATTCTAAAAAGAATTTATGTGAAACCACTTTATGATCTACAGCAGCATCATTGCGACGCAGATTTTCAAAAGCCTCCGTTTCTTGTGGATTAAGTTTACCTAAAAGATAATCTTCAATAATTGCATCTAACTCCAAATCGTTTCTCATTTCAATTATTATGGTTGAAAAAATATTTTCTTTAACCGCTGTAAGCATTTATATTTCTGCGTTTTTGCATTATCAGTATTGGTATAACCAAACTTTTCGCAAATATCCTGCATGGATAAATTGTGGATATAAAAATCCTGAATAATAGTTTTGCAGGGTTCACCTAGATGATCGAGAGCAGATTGCATTTTAACAAAAGCTGCATCTTTTTCCTCGTGATGCTCAACATCCTCTTCTACCGCAAAAACATCTTCATAATCTGTTATGTTGCCAGCTTTTTTACTATTCTGGCTTAGTTTCTTTAACCAAATTCTTCTACAAACAGAGTAAATATATGTTTTCAGTTTACTACTTAACTCAAAGTTACCTTCCTTAATCTTGTTATATAAAACGATAATTCCCTCTTGGTAAACATCCTTTGCATCGTCTTCATTTCCGTTATTATTAAGGATAAATTGCAATACCATTGCATAATAAGCCTTATATAACTTGTTAAGTATATCTTCAGAGTTATTTAGAATACCTAAAATAACTTCTCTATCTGTTGGAACTGAACTCTTTAAACTGTTATTCACTAGTTAATACATTTTTCTAAAAATAGTAACCCAATATTAGACAAAAAAATATTTATTGCTACTATGATTGCTTAATACGATCTCAACATTAAGGGTAACCCAACGATGCGATAAAAAATATTTTCACTTTTTTATAAATTATTGGGTTACCTTTTTACCTTTGCGGCATTAACAAGAAAATTAATTAATTACTTAAAAAAATTCAAACATGAAAAATGCATTCAAATTAGGCTTCTTAGCTTTAGCTTTATCTTTATCAGTTGTTGCTTGTAACTCAGAAAAAAAAGCTGACGGTGCTGATACTACTTTAACTGATTCTTCTACTATCGTTACTGATACAACTAAAGTTGATACTACAGTTACTGATTCTACTGTAAAAGATACTTCAGTAAAAGCTACAACAACTACTACAGAAGTTAAACACTAGTCTAACTTTACTTATACAAAAGGGCTTTGGGATTTCTCCTAAAGCCTTTTTTGTTTTTTTTACTTTTTTCGGGTTACCTTTTTAGGTTTCTGGTATTAAGGTTGAATTAATTAATTACTTAAAAGAATTTCAAAATGAAAAATGCATTCAAATTAGGCTTTTTAGCTTTAGCTTTATCTTTATCAGTTGTTGCTTGTAACTCAGAAAAAAAAGCTGACGGTGCTGATACTACTTTAACTGATTCTTCAGCTATCGTTACTGACACTACTGCAACAGATACTACAGTTAAAGATTCTACTGTAAAAGATACTACAGTTGCTGTAACTACTGAAAAAACTGAAGTTAAACACTAGTCTAACTTTACTCATAGAAAAGCCTTTAAGTTCGCTTAAAGCCTTTTTTTATGAAATAAATTTAGTTTCATTTTTCTTTAAGAGAAATTAAACCTTTAACCTAAAATAAAATATGCTGAAAAAATAATCTCTTTAGTATTAAATCTTTTTATCCGCAACTACTTATTGCACTTTTCTTTAATTCTAACATAAAACTGCTTGGTTAAAACCTGTTATTCCTCAAACTCAATAAAAGATCTAAATTTATCTCAATTTATAAATAAAAAAAACTTTAAACTCGTTAAGAATGTTTTTTTTAACAGAAAATTTGGGTTACTTTAGGTTCTAAATCGTATTAATTGTAAATAATCAATCTCACATCCCACAACAAAACAAAAAAACATGAAAAATTCATTCAAATTAGGTTTTCTAGGTCTAGCTTTGTCGTTATCTGTAGTAGCTTGTAGCTCTGATAAAAAAGCTGATGGTGCTGATACAACGGTTACCGATTCAACTGTTGTTGATACAACCATCACCACCACTACCACTGACACTAGTGCGGTTGATACTACAATGGCCGATACTACTAAAAAAATGTAGTTTTTAAAACATTTTAAAAAGACTTATGGGCAACCATAGGTCTTTTTTTGTTTTAACTGTTTTAATAACCTTAAAATCCATCAATTGTAGTAAATTTGCGCCAAAATTATAATCTGCATAATGAATTTAACCGCACTACAAGCAATTTCACCAGTTGATGGTCGTTACAGAAAAACGACAGAAAGTTTAGCCGCTTACTTTTCTGAGGAGGCACTAATTAAATACCGTGTTTTTGTAGAAATTGAATACTTCATTGCATTATGCGAAATTAACCTACCAGGTTTAGAAAATTTTGATAAATCTCTCTATACGCAACTACGCTTAATACACGAAAATTTTTCGGAGACCGATGCCTTAGAAATTAAAGAGACTGAAAAAGTAACCAACCACGATGTTAAAGCAGTTGAATATTTTATCAAAAATAAATTTGATTCGCTTTCGCTCCAAGATTATAAGGAATTTATCCATTTCGGATTAACCTCACAAGACATTAATAATACTGCAATTCCTTATTCAATAAAATTAGCCCTAAACAATAGCTATTATCCAGCAATATCATCATTAATTGAAAAGATTAATGCTTTGGCAACAGACTGGAAAGA
The DNA here is from genome assembly GCF_004331675.1 of Pedobacter frigidisoli. Classification (GTDB taxonomy): domain Bacteria; phylum Bacteroidota; class Bacteroidia; order Sphingobacteriales; family Sphingobacteriaceae; genus Pedobacter; species Pedobacter frigidisoli. Next base: position 31,555 of record NZ_SJSN01000008.1, read on the forward strand.
TATTCCAATGCTAGCTTTTACTCATGGTCAGCCAGCCTCTCCTACCAAACTTGGTAAAGAGTTTTTGGTTTTCGCAGAGCGATTAAGTATTCAATTAAAAAATTTAAAAGCCATACCGAACAGTGCTAAATTTGGTGGGGCAACAGGGAATTTCAATGCACATCATATTGCGTATCCGCAAGTAAACTGGGTCGATTTCTCCAATCAATTCGTAAATGAAACTTTGGGCTTAACTCGTGCCCAACATACCACACAGATTGAGCATTACGATCAATTCGCGGCTCAATGTGATGCCTTAAAGCGTATTAACAATATTATTATAGATTTAGATAGAGATATTTGGACCTACATCTCCAAAAATTATTTCAAACAGCAGATCAAAGCTGGGGAAATTGGATCATCGGCAATGCCACACAAGGTTAACCCTATTGATTTTGAAAATGCAGAGGGAAATGCAGGAATTGCAAACGCCTTGTTTGAATTCTTTGCAGCGAAACTTCCTATCTCACGTTTGCAAAGAGATTTAACAGATTCTACAGTTTTAAGAAATGTTGGTGTTCCATTAGCACATACCTTAATTGCTATAAATTCTACTTTGCGTGGATTGAATAAAATTTTATTGAACGAAGCTGCTCTACACGCAGATTTAGATGATAATTGGGCAGTTGTTGCCGAAGCGATTCAAACTGTTTTACGCAGGGAAAATTATCCAAATCCTTATGAAGCCTTAAAGGAGTTAACCAGAACAAATTCTAAAATTAATGCAACAAGCATTGCGACATTTATTGAGGGATTGGAAGTTGCTGAGGCTGTGAAAATACAGCTGAGAACGATTACACCATTTAATTATACTGGCGTTTTCTAGTCAAATTAAATTGACGTAGAACCGACAGCTTGCCAAGGCTTTATTGATGAGTAATTGTTAATTTTGTTTATTCAAATTGATTAAGACATGACGATTAACGTATATACAGAACAGACTCCTAATCCAGCAACCATGAAATTTATGGTTAACAAGCTGTTAATTAACGGAAGTGAAGATTTTGCGACTAAGGAAAGTGCCGAACATTCTCCTTTTGCTAAAGAATTGTTCAAGTTTAACTTTGTATCTGGTGTATTTTTCGCCAGTAATTTTGTAACAGTTACCAAAACTGAGGATGCAGATTGGGCTGATATAGAAGCCATTTTAAAAGAATTTGTTAAAGGTGCTGTAGAATCAGAATTAAAAATTAAGGAAGAATCAGCAGAAGAAGCTCCTGCATTTGAAGGTTCGGAAACTGAAATTAAGATTCAGCAAATCTTGCATGATTATGTTCGTCCAGCTGTAGAGCAAGATGGTGGTGCAATTACTTACAAATCTTTTGATGAGGGTGTTGTAACCGTAGAATTACGTGGATCTTGCAGTGGATGCCCATCTTCTACCATTACACTTAAATCAGGCATTCAAAACTTATTACAAAGAATGGTACCTGAAGTTACAGAAGTAGTTTCTGAAGCTTTATAATTTAGCATTTTTCATAGTACATATATAGTGAAAAGTCCCGGTGAGAATCGGGACTTTTTTATGCACTAAAATTTTAAGAATTACTTGAAATGCCTTTTTATCGCTTCTAACATTTCAGCTGTTAACTTTCCATTGGTTGCCAATATTTCCCGCTTGGTAAAATATTCGTTTCCTCCTGAGAAATCGAAAACCTCTCCTCCTGCTTGCTGAACGATGTAACAGCCTGCAGCAAAATCCCACTGTTGTAAATTATACTCAAAAAAAGCATCGAAGCGACCACAAGCTGTGTAAACTAAATCAATTGCTGCAGCGCCAATACGGCGAACACCATGGCTTTTTTGCATCATCTCTTCCAACAACTTTAAATATTGCGGTTGTTTATCAAATTGATAATAAGGAAAGCCCGTCGCCAATAAACTCGATTTTAAATCAGGATTGATTGAAACCCGTATTTCTTTTTTATTTAAGAAAGCACTTCCACCTTTATAGGAATAAAAGATCTCCCCTCTGTTTAGCTCGTAAACTACACCGATAACTGAAACGCCATCTTCGTAAAGCGCAACGCTAATCCCGTAAGCTGGAATGCCATGGATGAAATTTGTGGTGCCATCCAGTGGATCAATAATCCAAGTATAAGTTTTACCCTCGCGACTAATCGTTTTTTCCTCTGTTATAAATCCAGCATCTGGAATGAGTTTTTCGAGATTTTGAACAAGTTTCTGTTCTGCTGTTTTATCAACATAAGAAACCATATCATTTAAACCTTTATATTCGATTTTGTTGGCATCAAATTGCATCGCTTCCTTGCGGATAAAATTTCCGGTAAGCTTTACAATCGATATCACTTTGTTGCATAGTAATTCGTAATTCATAGTTATTTAACAAAAACCTTTACAGGTTGTTGGAGTTAAAATGAACTTATTGTCCAGAAAATTAGGCCAGTTTATTTTTGTTTCTTAAGGCATAGACACTTAACGCAATACCGCCAATAACTAAGAAAGTCGAGATCATTTCAGCTTGAGTAAATGATAAGCCAAAAACATGGTACTTAGAGTTAACACGATATAATTCGATACAGAAACGTTCAACACCATTCAATATCATGTAGATACCAAACATCAAACCTGGTGCTTTTATTTTATCTCTAATGCTCCATAAAAAAGCAAATAGTATTAAGCAGACGATAACCTCATAAATTGGTGTTGGGTAAACACCTTGCGCCAATTCATTACAAAATTTGCCACTACAGCCTGGGATTGGAATTCCCTCGCCTACCACGTTATTTGGGTATTTGTAAGACCACAACCAATCTGGCAGCCAAGAAAATGGTTTTGGGTTTGGATTCACAATTCCCCAATCTCCATCACCAGATAAATGGCAACCTATTCGTCCGACTGCGTAAGCCAGCATCATTCCGGGTCCACCTACATCAAGCATGTGAAGTGGCCTAATCCCATTTCTTTTAGCGATAATTAATACTGCAGCACCACCGCAGATTAAGCCACCATAAAATGTTAAACCACTAAAGGATAGAAGTCGTTCGATTGGGTGTGCGACAAAATCATCCCAATACTCCAAATTATCGAAAAACTTAGCACCTAAAAAGCCCCAAATTGCTGCCCAAACAATTAAATTACTCATCAATTGATAAGGATGAACAGTAACCTCTACTTCTTTTGTTTTCGCTAATTTATGCTTGTCTTTTTCTTTATAATCCCAATAGGCAAATAAGCCAGCGAAAAACAAGCCGCCAATAATATTCCCTTTGGTTGACATTAAAACTGATTGTGCATCGTTAACAAACAATTTATAATTCACTAACGCATAAACCAACTTGTAGCCAATAATGAAACCAAAAAGGCCGTTCATAATCATCTCTGAAGTAGTTGCTGACTTACCTACAACAACAATTTTCTTGAATGGATGCAACACACCCAAGGCTTCTTTCCGTTGTAATTCTTTAGTAAATGCCCAATAGCCAGCAACAAATGCAAGCGCTACAAAAACGCCAAATGTGTTAAATGGCAAGGGCAAATTAATCCCAAATAAGTATTCTAAAAAATGTGAAACGGTAGGAAACATAAAAAATATTTGTTGCGAAGATAGGAAAGAAAGCTGAAAGACTAAAGGCCAAAGATTACGGATTAAAGACCAAAGCTGAGAGCGTGTAAGAAGTCTTACTTTTAAGATTTCGAGGAGAGATTTTTTATTTAAAAACTTAAATTTTTTACTTGGAAAGCAATGTTCGGCTTTTCATTGGCTATACCTGCCCTGCTCTATGCTTTATTCGCATCAGCCAGAAAAAGGCTAATGCTCATGTTCGCTCCGATCCGGTTTAAAATGGGGTATTTCTGTGGGTCTTGGCAAGATATCAAGAGCAAGCCAAATTTTAGAGTGGTGCCCGGAGTAAAATAAACGGGATAGCAGCGATATCCTTTTTGTTTGTAAAAACTTTAATTATGATTACTAACAATGACAAAAAGATTTAGCGAATAGCCCGCCTAACCTTAAAAGGTGTTAGACAAATGCTTTTCAGAAAAATAATTCAGTTTAATGATGAGCGTAAGCTGTTTCCAGTTCTGCAACATCTACTTCTCCATCGGCAGTAAGTTCTAAAAGCTTTACTGCTTTTAACTCGTTAACCATTAATGGATCGTATTTAGCTCGAACCTTAACATAGTTTTTGGTAAAACCATGCATGTAACCCAATTTATGATCGGCCTCGAAAAGGACCTCGGCATTAGCGCCAATTTGCGACTCATAAAATGCCCTACGTTTTTTATCAGAAAGAATGTGAAGCATTTTATTTCGGTCATTACGTTCGCTGCCCGCAACTTTATTTTTCATCTCGGCAGCGGCAGTTTGCTCACGCTCAGAATAGGTAAATACGTGTAAATAGGAAATATCGAGTTCGTTTAGGAACTTGTAGGTATCGAGAAAGTCTTCTTTAGTTTCGCCTGGAAAACCAACGATAACATCAACGCCAATACAACAGTTCGGCATCACTTCCTTAATTTTAGCAACACGCTCTACGTATAAATCACTACGGTAACGACGGCGCATTAAGCCTAAAATTTTATCGGAACCAGATTGTAAAGGAATATGAAAATGCGGTACGAATCTTTTAGAAGTTGATACGAATTCGATAATCTCATTACTTAACAGATTTGGCTCGATTGAAGAAATACGGATTCTTTCGATTCCCTCTACCTCATCTAAGGCTTTAATTAAATCGAAGAATTTATCCTCACGCTCACCATCACGAATACCAAAATCGCCAAGATTCACTCCCGTAAGCACAATTTCCTTAACACCACTTTCGGCAACCATTTTAGCACGATTAACTACGTTTTCAATGGTATCGCTACGACTTGCGCCACGAGCCAATGGAATAGTGCAGTAAGTACAAGGATAATCGCAACCATCCTGAACCTTTAAGAAAGTACGCGTTCTATCGCCAAAAGAATAAGATGCAATGAAGTTATGATTTACCTTTTCTATGCTTTGTTGATGCACAATAGCTTTTGGCTGCTTGGTTAAGTCGGTAATATATTCCACAATCCTGAATTTTTCTGCAGCACCTAAAACCATATCAACGCCTTCAATTTCGGCAATTTCTTGTGGTTTTAATTGTGCATAGCAACCAACGATGGTTACAAAAGCATTTGGAGAGTATTTTAATGCCTCCTTAACAACCTTGCGGCATTTTTTATCTGCATGATCGGTAACCGAACAAGTGTTGATTACATACACATCAGCTTGATCTTGAAATTCTACCACAGCATAACCTGCATCGGTAAATAAACGACCGATGGAAGATGTTTCTGAGAAATTTAATTTACAACCTAATGTATAAAATGCGACCTTTTTCATTGAGGCTGCAAAGATAGGAAAATAGATTTGACTATGAAGATAGGAGATTTAAGATAAAAGGTAAATTACAGTTAGATAACAATTAAGCCGGGCATTTGGAGTATGTTAAACGGTAAGGTATTCGTATGAAATTGGAAAAAATATTTTGGGCTTTCTAAACTCTAAGCCTCCTAACTATTTCTCCTGCCAACGATAACTTTCCTGCTCAAAGCCAGCCAAATCTAACACGCGACTAACCACTGTTCCAGCAACTTCTTCTATAGTTTTTGGCAAGCTGTAAAAAGATGGGTTTGCAGGGCAAATAATTCCTCCAGCCTCGGTTACCGTTTTCATATTATTGATATGAATTAAGCTGAATGGAGTATCACGAACTACTGCTAGTAATTTTCTTCTTTCCTTAAGTATTACATCAGCAGCTCTAGAAATTAGATCGTTAGAAATACCATGGGCGATTCGGCCTAATGTTCCCATAGAACAAGGAATAATAATCATGGTATCGTATTTGGCAGAACCAGACGCAAAAGGTGCATTAAAATCATTCTTATTGTAAAAAGTATAGTCTTGGTAGTGGTTATAATCTTCATTATCGAGTTCGAATTGCCAAACCTCTTTAGCATTATCGCTCATTACCACCCCTACTGCTTCAATTTGATCTTTTAGTTCTAACAACTGATCGAATAAAACCTTTGCATAAATAGATCCGCTTGCTCCGGTAACTGCAACAACTACTTTCTTTTTAATCATATACAAAAATAAGCTTTATATAGAAACAATTAACAAAAAAGGGCCAGAACAAAGTTCTGACCCTACATCTACCTATGAAAAACATACCCTCGAAAGGGTAAGAACAAATATATATAATTTTTTAAAAAAAGATAATGGTGAAGTGTTAAATCGTACAAATCACGAACATAAATTTAACATAATTTGCAAAACCCTGATTATCAGTAAAATAAAAAATATAAAAATTGAAACAATTTAAAGTAATGGCAAATTTTGATCTAAAAATAGATGCTTTTGGTAATTATTTTGTAGAATTAATAAGTATTATTGTAGAAAAGCATACAGATTTGGTTAATAAAGTCACTTAAAAAAAATATTAAATTTATTATCACGCCATCGTGATCAATTTTGGTCTACAGCGTTATTTCTCTTATAATTATCAGAAAACTCTGTTGGTGTTAGCTTAAATTGTGTGTAAAAACATTTTGAAAAATAGGAATGCGAACTAAAACCAACCATATAACCTATTTCTGAAATATTATATTCTTGTTGCGTTAAAAGTTTTGCCGCAGCCTTTAACCTAATTAACCTTACAAATTCATTCGGCACATAACCTGTTTTCGCTTTTACTTTCTTATACAAGCTAGATCGGCTTAAACCCAGCTCTTTGCCTAGATCTTCGATTGATAATTGTGGATCGGAGATTCTTTCTTCAATAATTTCCGTGATTTTATCAAGAAACTTTTTATCACGATTGCCGCTGATTAAAATATCTGTACCCTCGAAAGGATTTTGGGCAAAACGTTGTTTTAAATTGGATTGTAGTTCAAGCAGGTTTTTGATAATCAAAGAAAGCTGTTTCCACTTAAATGGCTTTGAAATATACGCATCTGCACCACTTTCCAAGCCCTCAATTTCTGCATCGGTATTTGTTTTTGCGGTAAGTAGAATTACGGGTAAATGACTATAATTGATATCGTTTTTAATTGTTTTACACAATTCGATGCCATCCATAATTGGCATCATTACATCAGAAATTACAATATCAACATGATATTTATCCAGCTGTTTTAAGGCTTCCTTACCATTTTTCGATCTTAAAGTATGGTAACCTTCAGCAACGAAACTCTTAAATAAAAACTCCAGTAAAGATGGATCATCCTCCACAACCAATACGGTTTGCTGTCCTTCGGCTTCATCAATAACATCTTCAGACTCTGACCCCATGCCTACTTCATTTTGTTTAAATGGAATGAGCACCGTAAATGTGGTTTTAACGCCTTCTTCACTTTCTACTTTTAGCAAGCCGCCGTGTTTTTCACTTAGCGATTTTGCCAAGGCAAGTCCGATACCAGTTCCACCGAGGTTGGTGTATTGATGTTCTTCGGTAGAAACCTTGAAGAATTTTTTGAAGATTGAGTCTAGCTGTGTTTTCGGAATCCCAATTCCATCATCTTCCACGCTAATAGAAATCATCTTTTCTCCGTTTTCGCTTACATCAAGATCATTAATTTTAATTTCCAATTTCTTACGAGCAAACTTGAATGCATTTATGAGCAGGTTACTCAAAATTTTCATTAAGGCTTCAGGATCTGCATTTATATCGAGTTTTTTAAATTCACTGCTCACCGAAAATTCCAATCCTCTTTTAATGGCAATCGGCGAAAATCGATCACGAATGGTATTGATCAAATAAATTAGCTCGATTGGCTCGGGATGAATCTCAAAAATATCACTTTCAATTCGACGGAAATCGAGTAATTGATTGACCAGTGTAAGCAGGCGATCAGAATTCTCCTCCATTACCTGCAGTTGATCCAAACTATCTGGATCTTTTTCCTTTTTGGAAAGAAGTCTTTCCAATGGCGCAATAATCAGCGATAATGGCGTTCGGATTTCATGCGCCATTGCAGTAAAAAACTCAATCTTTTGTTTATAAAAATCTTGCTCACTCTTATTTTTTAAACGCTCTAACTTAATTTCATTACGCTTCTGTTCTTTATTGTAAATATATCTTCGCAACAAAACTGCGGTTACTACAAGAATAATAAAGTAGAAAATATATGCAGGAATTGATTTATAAAAAGGTGGTAGAATTTTGATCTGAATAGTAGAAATTTGAGGTTTAGAAAGCCCTAAATCATCTACAATTTTAACTTTAAAAACATAATCTCCTGCAGGAAGATTGGTGTAAGTCGCCTTTCTTTGGCTCCCAACATTATTCCAATTTTTATCAAATCCCTCCATTTTAAAGGCATATTGAATTTTGTTGGGTGCAATGAAACTTAGTGAGGCATATTCGATACTTAGAACAGATTGATCATGATTTAAAACAATTTCATTTGCATAATTAATGGACCTTTCCAGAGGACTTTTGCCATCATTAATAGCCAGATCCTTATTGAACAACTGAAAATTGGTAAACGATATTTGGGGAATAGAAACACTGGATTTAACCTTATTTGGGTAAAATGCATTAAAGCCGTTGATGCCTCCAAAATATAACTTACCAGAAGAATCTTTGTAATAGGCCTTGTAATTATACTGCTGACTTTGAAGATTATCCCACTTACCAAAGCTTCTTTTGCTTTTAGATTTTGGATCGAACTCGAAAACACCATTGTTGGTAGAAAACCACATTTTACCGGCATCATCTTTAATTATCCCATAAACTACCGCACTTTTTATCCAATTTTCATCATCGTAAACCTTAAACTTTCCTGTTTTCTTGTTTAAAACATTTAGCCCGCTGCCATCGGTTCCTAACCATAAATTACCTTGATCATCATCGAGCATACAAATGATTTTGTTTGAGCTGATGGAACCAGCCTTTTTTGAATAAGCATATTGAGTGAGCTGATTATGCTCATCCATTCTAATCAAGCCATTATCGTAAGTTGCTATCCAAATGATATTATCCTTATCTTGATAAACTTGATAAATGCAGCTTTTCTCGAGATTTTTTCCCTTTATTCTGATAAATCTATCGTTTGCTTTATCGTAAAGATTAAGTCCAGAAATTGTAGAAACCCAAACCCTACCCTGCCTGTCTTCATCAATGGAATAAACACTGTTATCGCTAAGCGTATTGGGGTTGTTGGGATCACTTTTATAACGCTTAATTTTTCCTGTTACTGGGTTTAAAATATTTAATCCGCCAGTGTACATCCCTATCCAAATATTTTCAGTTTTGTCTTTATATAAACTGTGGATATTGTGATATGATAAACTATCCTGACCAGCAGAAAATGGGAATTTTTTAAAGGTTTTATCAGTTGCATTGAAATAATTTAGGCCACCATCTTCGGTACCCACCCAAATATTACCGGGCTTTGCTTCTAAAAAAGCGCTTACGGCATTCCCTGATAAGGAATTTTTTACACCCGATGGATAATAAAACTCAAAACCCAAACTGCTTTCGTGGTAATAATTTAAGCCCCCAAAATAAGTTCCAGCCCAAATGCCACCCTCTTTGTCTTTAAAAACATTGTAAACTGCATCATCGTTAATGCTAAAAGGGTCATTATTTTTATTTTGATAGACTGTAAACCGTTGATTTTTAAGATCAAAAATATTCAACCCCTTTTCTGTTCCTAAATAGAGGAAACCAGGTTTTGGTTCATAGATTGCCCTAACAATATTATCGCTGATGGAATTGCTAGTAGATTTTTGATAAACTTTAAAAGTATCAGAATTTTTAAGCCAAACATTTAAGCCGCCCGCCATTGTGCCAATCCAAATGCTTCCACTACTGTCTTTGTACAAATCCAAAATAACATTACTGGATAACGATCCGCTAGTGGTAGAAGATGTGTAACGCCGAATTTGGTTATGATGTGGATTTAGAACATCAATACCTTTCCCGTAGGTTCCAATCCAAATATTTCCATCATTATCTTGTAGCAGTTTAGAAACCTCGTTTGATGATATTTTGAGTGTTGATGAAACAGAAAAATTATTGATTTTTTTTGTATTGGTGTTGAAGCAAAAAACGCCTCTTTCTTTAGTAGCAATCCAAATAGCTCCGTCTTTCGACTTAATAATATCGTTGATAAAAATGTTTTTAAGTGGGGCAAATAAGGCAAATTTCTCCGTTTCCAAGTTGAAGATATAAATTCCCTCATCAGTACCTATCCAAAACGTTTTAGCATCATACCTAAATATTTTTCTGATGAAATTATTCCCCAAGCTACCAACAACCCCTTTTTGATATTGGAAAGATTTGAAGTTGTAACCATCAAATCTGCTTAAGCCATATTTGGTTCCGAACCACATATAACCCTGATCATCTTGCTCGATATCCCAAATAGTATTGGCGCACAAACCATCGGTAACGGTATAGTGCCTAAAAAATATTTTTTGTGCAAGTGCTGGCTGAACTGCAAAAAAGCCAAAAAAAAGTAGCAGGGCTAATGCCCTGCTTAATTTTTTAATTATCATACATGGTTAGGATCAATAAAGACAATATAGCGATCTTTATACAGCTGACCGATTATTTAATATCATTTAGTTTTTTAATCAAATCAGTTTCTTCTTTTTTGTAAGGCGCTCCATCTTTACGGAAAACCTCATGAAACCATTCTTTTGGTTCTTCACCATTTTTTAATGGGGTATCCCAAGCGTACTTTGTATTTGATTTTCCATCTACTAAACCCCAGTTAATAGCACCAATATTTTCTTTCTTCAGCATTGGCATTACATTTTCGAAACGACTACCACGAGTTCTGGCCATGTATTCTGTACAAATCATTGGTCTGCCGTGAGATTTTAGCATATCAATTACCCTTTGATGCCATTGTGGTTCTTCATAATCGTGGTATGTTATTACATCAGAATTTAATGCTTGAAATGCGTTTAACTCTTCATAATCCCAAGCCCAAAGACCAGCGCTAATGGGTTGGGTAGGATTTACCGCTCTTGCCCAGGTGAACACACTTTTTAAAAGTGGCAATGAAGTTGTAAGCTTGCCAGAATTTCCTGGTTCGTTGTATAAATCCCATAAAAGAATGCGTTTATCAGATTTAAAACGGGTCATTACATCTTTAACATATTTTTCAAGAGCAGGGAAATTTGCTGCTTCCTTGGAATTAGGATCTCCAGGATCTTGAACCCACCCAGAGTTATGTATCCCTAGTTTTGGCTCAGGTTGTTTTCCTATTTTGGCTTCCTTATTCCAGCAATCATCAAAAAATACAAAGACAGTTTTGATTTTGTGTTTATCGGCAATGGCCAAATATTGATCGATTCTTTTCTTAAAACCTTCTTTATCTTGCGTCCACGCTAAACTGTGCAGGTACACCCTCATGGTATTGAAACCAATGCTTTCTGCCCAGCCAAGTTCTTTATCAATTGTAGTAGGATCGAAAGTATCTGCTTGCCACATTTCCAATTGATTAATCGCTGTACTTGGCAAAAAATCGGCTCCATTTATCCATTTGTATTGTTTATACCAAGCATTGGCCTTTTCTATGGACCATACATTGCCAACTATTGGCGTTGCAGTTTGAGCATTTGCTGTTGCCGTAAAAAACATGCCGACTAACAGTAAATATTTGAAATACTTTTTCATTGTGTAATGTTTAGAATGATTGAATAATCAGCTTATGCCGACAATAATTATTTTTTTTGTGAAGGTATATTTAATTCTTGATTAGCCTTAACGGGGATTCCGAAATTCGGGGAACCGTCTGCATTCCAAGTAAATTTTTGTGCCCTTGGCGAACGTTTTCCACCGCAGCCCTGCCCAGGAGCAGAATTAGCATGGTAAAGAATCCAATCTTCCTTTCCATCAGGCGATTTAAAGAATGAATTATGGCCAGGCGCATATACTCCATTTTCAGGAGATTGCTTAAAAACTGGTTGCGTACTTTTTTCCCATGAAGAAACATCTAAAAGATTTTTTCCTTTCAAAGTTAACATGCCTAAAGCGTAAAAATCTGTCCAACATCCACTAGCTGAATAAATTAAGAAAACCTTTCCCTTATTGATTAAAATTTGCGGACCCTCGTTAACATCTACATGTGGAGGATTGCCAGCGTCATTCAAGTCGCCATGTTTTTCCCATTCGAATTCAGGAGAAGAGATTTTATGTCTTTCACCATCAATCGTCCAAGGGTTTTTCATTTTAGCGATGAAAATTTCTTGCTTTTGGTTGATGTCTCCCTCCCAACCTGCCCAAATCATGTAAAGCTGATTTTGATAAGTAAATACTGAACCATCAATGGCCCATTTATTAGTCGCATCGCCCACTTTGCCCTTGAAAACCCAATTTCCTTTAAGAGGATCCTTACTTGAATTTTCCAGTACATACATACGATGGTTGTTATTGTTACCATCATCGGCAGCAAAATAAACATACCATTTACCATTAATGAAATGAATCTCTGGCGCCCACAATTCTTTAGAATAAGCTTTGCCAGCTGGAGGAATAAAAATCGTTTTCTTTTCGGCAGTCTTTAAATCTGCTAAGTTTTTCGTTTTCCAAATCACCAATCGGTTTTGCATAGAATTGGTGTAATAGTAATAGCCGTCTTTATAAATACTCCATGGATCGGCTCCTGAAGGCAATAAAGGATTGGTAAAAGTTTGGGCAAAACTGAATTGAGCACCAAACAATATGAAGCATACTAAGCTAATTTTAAGGAGGATTTTTTTTCTTACCATTTTATTTTTCTCCAGATGGTTTAGCGATTTGTAATCCGGTGGCTACAGGCTGGCCAAAATTCGGACTTCCATCTGCATTAAATGTAAATTTTTGCATTCTTATGTTTCTTTGATCTGCACAGCCTTGGTTGGTGGCAGAATTTGCATGGTAAATAATCCAGTTTTCAGTTCCATCTGGAGATTTAAAAAACGAATTATGGCCCGGACCAAAAGCATTACTTTGAGGCTGTTTGGTAAACACAGGCTGAGTAGATTTTGTCCAATCAGCTTTAACCAATGGATTTCCACCTACTTTTAAATTCATCATTCCCAATGCATAATCGTCTGTTCCACAAAAACTTGCAGAATAAATTAAAGACGCCTTATTATCAGAAGAAACCAATACTTCCGGACCTTCGTTTACGCCAAATCCATTTTTTTCCCAGCTAAATTCTGGTTCCGTTAATTTCGTTGCCACGCCCTCTAAGGTATAAGGATTTGTCATTTTTGATATGTAAATATTTTGTGTCAAATTAACGTTCGTTAAATCTGGTCTTCCACACCAAAGAAAATATCTGCTCCCGCCCGATTCGAAAACCGTTCCATCGATTGCCCAAAAATCGGCACTAGTACTAAATATTTTTCCCTTATCTACCCAAGTTCCGGTAGTTGGATCGGCACTGCTATTTTCTAGAACCCATGTTCTTTGGCTAATATCGGCCCCATTACCAGCAGTGTAGTAAATATACCATTTGCCATCAAGATAGAATAGTTCTGGTGCCCAAACATTTCTTGAGTTTTGGCCGCCAGCTGGTGGTGCATAAACTGTTTTTGGTATAGATGAGCTCAATTTAGACATTGCTGTGGTTGTCCACAAATTAATTGAGCTACCATTGGTTTGCAAATAATAATAAACACCATCTTTTTGAAACACCGAAGGATCGGCACCATTCATTAATGGATTTGAAAATGTGCTTACCGTTGTTGGGGGATTAACGGGAACTTCTGGAGTTGGTGTACTTGATTTCCCGCAGGATAGAGATGCGGAAATGATCATAAATCCAAAAATCAGACGGTAAAGTTTGATTTTCTTGAGTTTTAGATTGTTCATCATAGGTATTTGATATTGATAAAAGCTAGCGACGATAAGGTCGCTAGCTTTATAAAATTAGTATTTAGGATTTTGCTTTAAATTAGAATTCAAATCTATATCGGTTTGTGGAATAGGATACAATTCGTGCTTACCAACAATAAAGCCAGAAAAATCTGCATCTCTTGAGGCCAAACCTGGACCTAAATCTCCCCAACGAGCTAAATCTGCCCAACGCCATCCTTCGCCGGCAAGTTCGGTAAGTCGTTCATGTTTTAATTGGGTTAAAAATTGAGTTTGATTTAGGCCTGGTTTAGCAACTGTTAATGTCGCTAAGCCAGCTCTTTGTCTTACTCTATCCACAAAAGGATAAGCTTCAGCAGTTCTATTCAAACCATTTAAACACTCCGCATACATCAACAAAACATCGGCATAACGAATTAAGCGATAATTATTTGGAGAACGAAAACCTTCTTGATTTTTCCAATGATCGTTTAACAATTTACGAAACCAAACGCCATTCGCATCAGGTCCCGTTCCGTAACGGCTTTGGAATGTTTGTCCATACACAATTGTAGCAGTTGGACCAGCTGGGTTTGCGTTATTAAAAATAAACGACGCAGCTAAACGCGGATCTTGAGCATTTGTAGTTGTTTTTTCCTGCAAAAATTCGTCAACCACCCACCTACGTGCAGCTCCATCGGAGAAGCCTACACCTGGAGGTGCAAAAAATTGAGAAATAGAAGTTCCGGTATTATTGATTCTCGATTCATCCGTATCATCATCTGTACTCTCGGATAAGTTTTCGCTGAATTGAATTTCAAAAACAGACTCGCTATTATTTTCCTTAGTGATAATAAAGTTATCACGATAATCTGCTGTTAAACTATAAGTAGAACTTCCGGCACCAGTTACTAAATATGAAAATGCATCTGCAGCTTGTTGATACATTTTCTGCTGAAGATAAGTTTTCCCTAAGAGTGCGTAAGCAGCACCTTTTGTAGCTCTTCCTAAATCAGTAGCTGGATAGCTCACTGGTAAATCCGCAATAGCCTCATTTAAATCTTTTGCTACTTGAGCATAAGCTTGTTCTGTTGTTGCATTGGCAGGCACATCTCTTGGTTGAGATGGTTGCAACATTAATGGTGGCCTGCCGTAATACAATGTTAAATTGAAATAAAACAACGCCCTTAGGAATTTCGCTTCCGCAATTATTCTTTTTTTACTGGTATCATCCATGCTAATTGCGGGTACATTTGTAATCACTTGATTAGCTCTGAATACGCCAACATATAAGGTAGCCCAAGTCTGTGCAGTTAAACCGTCGTCATAGTTGGTTTGATTGAAACGCATAAGGTTATTTAATCCTCCGTCTCCTCCAGAGCCGAAGCCCTCATCAGATTTTAAAATTCCATGATAGAACATCCAACGAGAATATAAACTTGCCGTGCGGTAGAACGTGCTATAAACTGCGTTAATTCCTTTAGTAGCATCTGCTCCATTTTTCCAAAAACTTACTAAAGTTGGTGCGTTTGGATTATCCATTTCAAAATCTCTCTTACATCCCGAAATGGCTATAAATGATGCAGCTAATATGATTATGTATTTTTTCATGATTGTTATATTTTAATTAGAATCCTACACTTAAACCAAAAGAAATAATTCTAGATGAAGGATAATTTCCATTATCTACACCTGGCTCAAGGTTAGCGTTTGCGCCAACAACATCAGGATCTAGCCCGCTATATTTTGTTATGGTGAATAAATTCTGTGCACTTACATATAGGCGAACACTGCTGATATTTGCTTTGGAAATAAGTTTTGTTGGGAAGCTGTATCCCAATTCTACATTACGCAATCTTAAGAATGAGCCATCCTCAACCCAACGATCTGTGTTTCCTCTTGCGTTTTCATTTATGCCTCTATCGTTAGCCGCAAATTGATATCCTAATCTTGGGAAAGTCGTATCAGTATTGGTTGGTGTCCAAGGATTAATGTCTTTTCTATAGTTGGAGTTGCCATAACTATCTAACTCCCTCAATACATCGTTGTATAATTTTTGCCCAAATGCGCCATAAAGTTGTAACGAAAGACTAAAGTTTTTATAGCTAGAATTGAACTGCAAACCTGTGGTAAATTTCGGAAAAGCTGACCCAGCAAAAACACGATCTTTATCATTAATATCATCGTTTGTTCCACCATCAACTGTGTTAACGTAACGAATATCTCCCGGTTTTGCGTAGGCACTTTGTGCTTTGTGTGCATTAATTTCAGCTTGGTTCTGAAAGATACCATCAGTTTTTAAAACATAATATTCACCAATTGATCGTCCAACTTGTGTTCTGGTATTACCTGATTGAATATAGTTTTTAGGCTGGCCAGTTTCGGCATCTATACCTAAATTACCCAATGATAAAACCTTGTTTTTGACTGTACTAATATTCCCTGCAATATCCCATTTAAAATCACCGTCTAATTTCGGACGATAACCTACATTTAACTCTATACCCTGATTTTGGACTGAACCAATATTAACGAGAGGTGTTGGCCCTAGATTGCCTACATAAGCCGGTAATGGCGGGTTAAGTAAAACATCCTTTGAGATTGATCTGAAAATATCAAAATTAACAGTTAACCTATTATCAAAAAGCCCTGCATCGAAACCCAAGTTGGTTGTTTTTTTCTCTTCCCATCTTAAATCTCCTGATGCTAATCTTGATTGTATTGCTCCAGGATAAGTTGTTTGACCAGTTCCAAATACAGCATCTGGCGCTTGATTAAGTACGCCGATATATTCATAGTTGGCCAATGTATTAATCCCTAATATACCAAATGAGCCTCGTAATTTTAGATCTGAGATCCAATCAACCTTAAAGAAATCTTCTTTAGAAATTCTCCAGCCTAACGCTGCTGATGGGAAATATCCAGTCTTGAAATCTTGAGAAAAACGTGAATCCTTATCTGCCCTAAAAGTTAGTGACACGAGATATTTATCAGCGTATGCATAATTAAACCTTCCCAAATAAGAATTTAAAAGGTATTTAGACAAATTACCTGATGAGTTTCGCCCGTCGCCTGATGTAGTAGTTAACGTCGTAAAGTAATCATTACCAGATTGTGTTAGCCTAACTCCGCTACCAAATGTATTATCAGTTTGTGTAGTTTGTTCTGTGTAACCAACTACACCATTGATGCTGTGCTTACCGAAATTGTAATTATAATTAAGTGTATGTTCTAAAAGATAACTCAGGAATTGACTGCGATTATCACTTAGCTGACTAAAATCTGGCGACTGGTTTTGATACCATGACCCATCTTTTCTAATTGACTTGCTTTTATCAAAACTAGTTTCTATACCTGCGTTAAACTTGTAGTTTAAACCATCGATAATTTTGAAATCTACATACGCATTTCCTAAAAGCTTGGCAAAGTTCGATTTTACTGAAGTGATGTTTGCAATTGCAGTTTGATTACGAGAAAATGTATTGATGCTTGCATTCGAGCCATAACCCCAACCGCCTGGATTGTTAGTGCTAATTAAGGCATTATCCTGAACCGGAATTAAGGGTACGCTGCTAAACATATCATACCATGGATTGCCAGCAAATGCGCCACCTTGAAATGGAGATCTTGAAGTAGATGATGAAAAAGCAATGTTTTCTCCAAATTTGAATCTTCCTTTGGTGGTTTCTGTATTTACCCTAAAAGATGCACGTTCGAATTCTCTTGCTATTAAAACACCTTTATCCTTAAAATAACCGCCAGAAATTAAATACTTAGATCCGTTACCACCACCAGAAATGCTGGCATTGTAATCCTGTACAGATCCCGTTCCAAGTGTTTCATCTACCCAGTCGGTATTTACTCTCCCATTGTAATTCGCAACGCCTGGCTGAACCGCCATTCCAGAATTTTGATATGCCTTAGTATTGGTTGCCGCATATTCTGCCGCATCCATCATATCGTAAGTTTTTGGTACTTGAGAAATACTATATCTCGATGTGATCGAAATTTTAGCTGGCCCTTCCTTACCTTTTTTAGTGGTGATTAAAATTACACCATTACCTGCTCTAGAACCATAAATTGCTGCTGCAGAAGCATCTTTCAAAATTTGGATATCTTCTACATCATTTGGGCTAACCGTAGTATTAGGATCAGCAATCATTCCATCGATAACATAAAGTGGACTTGCATTACCAAAAGTTGCTAAACCACGGATATTTACAACAGCTTCTTGACCTGGCGCACCGCCATTTCTTACAGCAACCCCTGGCGTTTGCCCTTGCAATGCCTCTGGTAAAGAGCGTGAGACCAATTTTTCTGTATTTCCAGTATTAACTGAACCAGTTGCACCAGTTAAATCTTTTCTTCTGATGGTTTGATAACCGATAACAACAACATCATCTAAAGCTGTATTAGATGATTCCAAGGCAATATTGATTGTTGTATTTGATCCAACAGCAACTTCTTTAGCTGTATAACCAATATAGTTAAAAACAAGTGTTGAGTTTTCTGGTACAGAGATGCTGTACCTTCCGTTTACATCGGTTACTACAACTTTATTACCACCTTTTAAACTTACCGAAACGCCTGGTAAAGTTTCTCCAGATGATGCAGTTACGGTACCTGTAACTTGAATATCAGCTTTATTTTTTTTGATTTCAAAGGCATTTTTATTAATCGCTTGGGCGTAATTTGGAAATACCATCGCCGCTGCAACTAGCGGTAAAATGAGTATCCTCTTAAAATTACTTACCTGATGATTATGAAATACATTAAGTAAAATTTCTTTTTTCATAATTGATTTACATTTGATTTTGGTTAGTAGATGGATTGGGTGAAAGATCTGCGACGAGATCATTCATTAGCATACATGACTGGCTCCTTTTCATGACATGAGTTATAAGTTAATATTTGGTTAGTTAGTGTGCTAAATTTTTGGATCATTTACCACATAGCAATTTTAGAGAATTAGCAGACTAATTGATGTAAAAATTGTATCTAAAGCTATAACAATTGTTGATTTTTAAGCCTAACAAAAAATTACACACAAGCAAAACAATACCTTAACTAAAAGATAATCAAAGCATTATACAAAACAATCTGTTACATGAAATTATTTTAAGTAGAAATACGGAAAAGGAAATGGCAAAATTAATTAATCTGCCAATTTGGAGCGAATACGACTTAAAGTTTCCAATCGCATGCATAAAAATGAGGCAATATGTTTGAGTGGGACTCTATTGACAAGCTCTGGATAAGATTTAATAAAGCGAATATATCTCTTCTCTGCAGATTGCAATCTAGAAATGTAAGCCCTTTCACAAGCTTGAAGATAATGAAGCTGCGTCATCTTTCGTCCTATATAATTAGCAATATCGAAATTTGTATATAAAAGACGAGACATAGCATGCGGCACAGCTATGGCAACCACATCTTCTATTGCTTGTACGTACTCTTCCGTAGGTTCATTTTCATCCCAAAGGTTACGGATGTTGCCAATAAGTTCATTTTCCTTGGCTATCCAAGTAGTAATTTCCTTATTATCTTCTTTCATGTATCCTCTCGCAGTACCTTTTAAAACGAAGAAAATGTATTTGTTTCTGTGCAGCGGCGAGGAGATGAATTTGTTCTTTTTAAAATTTACAGGAAAAGTTTGTGTATTTAGTATAAATTCTATCTCAGGGGTTAAATTATGAAAGCTTCTGAACAAAGAAATAATTGGAGAGAAACCATCGAAAGCGGCCCACTTGTCTTGAGTGTAAATTTTATCGGGATTCATTTTCTAAACTATTAGGTAACTGCAAATATTTTATTACTCGGAGAGCACTAATTTAGTTTATCTATCTGTTAAATAGTAACATATACACTAATAATTTGTTTAAAAAAAAATCAAATTTGATAAGAGATTAAATGAATTTAAGATCACCCATAATTTACATATAGCTAATTCTCACGATCACCAAATCGTGCATATTGGCATCATATTTTAATCCTGATTTGTATGAGTCCTTCTCGTATGAAAGGTTAGTAAGCTGTAACCAATATAAAAAAGGCTAATATTAGGTAATATGTTGTAGATGAGGGTGTTAAAGAAATAGGTTTATTAAAATTTTATTTTGATAACTTAATTAAATCAATTTAATATTAGATGCCATTAAACCTGCTTCCCCCAATATGATTTCGAAATTTACCCTCGAATTCAATTCAATATTATGTGGTGCATCTTTAACAAAAAAAGGAATGTCTTGGCAATTTTCATCCATTATGGTTCCAACGCCTAAATCCTTATTAATTACTGTTACGGCTCCTATCAAGAAGTCACTCATTATTTCCAATGGAATTATTATCTAAAAAACTTCGCAATTATAGCAAAATTTGTATATCTAAAATTACACAGATGGCAATATTTGCACAACTAAAAGCTATAAAATTATAAGATTCAAGAGAAGCTTTTAATTAATCTGATCAAACCATTGCCACATACATCAAGAATTAATTAGTCTGACATACGGAATTTTCTATTGCCGCACATGGCTATCTTATTTAAGATTTCTTAAACCTTTCTCAAATTGAAATGGTTCTTTAAGCAACATCTTAATATTATAAATATGGCAACTACAACAAAATCAGCATCAACAAAAACAACTGTAACATCTTCAGTTAGTCAGAAAGCAAAATCGACAAAGCCTCAAAATAAAACAGGCAAAATGGAAGATTCAGAGTTTCATAAGTTTTTTGTTGATGAATTAAAGGATATTTATTGGGCAGAAAAACACTTGGTTAAGGCTTTACCAAAAATGAAAAAAGCGGCGACTAGTACCGAGTTGGCCCAAGCATTTGAAAAACATACTGCTGAAACAGAAACACATATCGAAACCTTAGAAAAGGTATTTGCCCTTTTAGAAGAAAAAGCCGTAGCTAAAAAATGTGACGCAATGGCGGGACTGCTTGAGGAAGCCAATGGCATTATTGAAGAAACAGATAAAGGTACAATGATTAGAGATGCAGGACTTACTCTTGCAGCTCAAAAAGTTGAGCATTATGAAATTGCAACTTATGGAACGTTAAAAGTTTTTGCAGAAAACATGGGACATACAGCGGTTGCTGATTTGTTAAATCAGACATTAGAAAACGAAAAAGCAACTGATGTTGCCTTAACCGTAGTGGCAGAGAGCTTCGTTAATGAAGAAGCAGCTGCTGAATAATTTTTTGTACGGAAGAAGTTAACTACTTCTTCCGTACATTTCTGTTTGGGCTGATAACCAGTTACGCAACACAATAGTTAGCATTTCTGGAGCTAATCTCCACAGCCAATTTCCACTAGCAGTTCCTGGAACATTCATTCTAGCATTTTCACCTAAGCTTAAAACATCCTGAATGGGTAAAATTGCAGTTTTTGCCGAAGAAGCATAAATCAAACGAGCAATTACCTCATTAATATTATTTTCTCCAATCTTGATACCGAAATAGGCGCTAATTCGATCGCGAGTATGCTCATCTATTTCTTCATCAAACCAACCTTTTAATGTGTTATTATCATGTGTTCCAGAATAGACTACACAATTTGTTGTCTCATAATTATGGGGAATGTGGATGGAAGAAACCAAATCAGCTCCAAAGGCGAACTGTAATACTTTCATTCCTGGTAACTTAAAATGATCCCTCAAACCTGTAACAGCTTCAGAAATCTCTCCCAAATCTTCAGCGATAAAAGGCAATTCACCCAATTCTTTTCTAACGACTCTAAAGAAATCTTCCCCTACTCCACTCTTCCAAGTTCCATTAATGGCATCTGTATCTCCGGCAGGAATTTCCCAATAAGATGAAAATGCTCTAAAATGGTCAAGACGAAGCAAATCGAATAGCTCCATGTTTTTCTTCAAACGTTTAATCCACCAATTAAAATTATCAGCTTTCATCTTTTTCCAGTTGAAGATTGGCATTCCCCAAAGCTGCCCTTTCTCATTAAAATAATCAGGAGGAACACCTGCAACTTTCTCAGGATTGAGTTTTTGATCTAACATAAAAAGTTCGGGGTGCGACCAAACCTCTACAGAATCATGATCTAGATAAAAAGGAAGATCACCAATAATTTCTACACCATTCCCATTTGCATACTCTTTTAACTGATGCCACTGCTTGTAAAAGATAAATTGCTGCCATTTTACTTCATCAATTTCTAGTTGATATTTATTGCTGAAAGCAGAAACTGTTTTGGGATCATTCTTTTTAAAATGATTTGGCCAATTGTACCACTCCAAATGTTGGTGATGCTTTTTAATGGCTGTGTAAATGGCAAAATCATAGAGCCAATCTTTTTCATTCTCACAAAAAATATCATAAGCTTTTCTTAAAGTGGAATCTTTATCTAATAAAAAATTTTGATAGGCTTTGGCCAATAGCTTACGTTTCGTTTTTTCAGCCGTAGGAAAATCAATTTTATCAGTTACCTCAGTTTTAGCATTTTCGAGTTCTTTTGAATTAAGTAAGCCATCATCTACTAAAAGCGATGGGCTAATTAGCAAAATATTACCCGCCATTGCAGAATTACTCGAATAAGGCGAATGTCCATTTTCTGCCTTTGTAGGATTTATGGGCAATATTTGCCAGTACTTTTGTTTGGTATCATTTAGAAAATCGACAAATTTTTTGGATTCAATCCCTAAATCGCCTATTCCAAAAGCCGATGGCAAAGATGTAATATGCATTAAAATCCCTGCAGAACGATTATTCTTTTTCTGCTTTAATTCTAGTAAGCTAATTGGAATTTCCGAAAAAATCTGATTAACTAAGATTCCATTATTTAAGAAATCCTTAACACCATTATTGCCAGAAACCATATTCTTCCAGCTAGTTGGTAAATCTTTTGGCAGAATAATTTGCGTGTCAAGCCAATTGAACGCTTCGGGTTCTGGATTTTTCGCAATTGCCGCAAGTCCGAGCGGAAGTATGACTATAACGCTTTTATCTTTGTACTTTCTGGCAAAAGCGATGATATGTTTGGCATATTTGCCAGTAATTTCGATTGGAAAATAATCTCCCTTCTCAAAAACAAGCGAATTCTCTTTTCTAAAATTGATTAAAAGCTGAGTTAACCGCAATTTTATTTTACCCGAATATCTTTCTTCCCACAAGTGTTTGAAAGTGACATCAGCTTTCAATTCAGATATAAAATCAGCTCTTTTCTTGTAATTAACCGGTCTTCGATTATCTGGATCGACCAAACTCAAATCCCACAAATCTGTACCTTGATAAACATCGGGCACACCCGGGCAAGTAAATTTCAACACCAATTGGGCCAAGCTATTTATAATGCCAAAATCTGCAATTCTGTTTAAAAACGAGTCTATGGTTGCGTAAATTTTTTCGGTTTTATTAAGCATTTTATCTGCAAATGCTTTTACAATTTGTTCGTAATTTTCATCAGGTTCTGCCCAGTCTGATCTTTTTTTGGCTTCTCTAAGTACTTTTTCGATGTATTGTGCTAAGCGCTCTTTTAAGTTATCCTCATCTTCACCAGGCATTGGCAAAGCACCTAAAATGGTTTGGAAAATTAGGTACAAATCGTTTTGATGAGGCAATTTATCAGTTGGATTTTTCTTTTTCAAATCTTGTATGTCACTAAAAAACTGAGAGACAACACTTCCCAATTCTTCAGGAATATCGGTTAAAACATTTAACCTTGCCCTAACATCTTCTCCCTTTTTGGTATCGTGCGTAGAACTGCCATTTAATGCTAATGGCCACTTCTCTTTTCGATAGATCATTTTCTCGTGAAATTCTTCAACAGTATAACCAAAAGCATCGGGTGCATCGCCAACTTCGGTATGGCCAACAAACCTATTGTAGGTAAACATCACGGTGTCCTCTACGCCTTTTGCCATTAAAGGACCAGTAAATTGCATGCAGCGCTGATAGAATTGCTTTAATTTTTGATTGTATATTTCATCTCCTTTTAATGGATTTTCCAATAGAACTTGCCACAATAATTTACCAGCATCCGCCAAATCCGCATGTTCTATAATGGGCTTCAATAACCTTTCAACATTTTGTTGATCTTCTGCTTCTAGTGGAAAATCATAATTATAATATCGATAAATGGGCATTTGAATCAGCATTTCACCAATTGCCTGTACCATATTTTCTTTCCCTATTTCTTCAATCTCACTCGTTTCTGCAAGGTTAAGCTTAACAAACAAATTGAAAAGATTGTGCAATTCTCCTTGCATGTACTGGAATAGAATATCAGTTTTCTTTTGATGAATAAGTGCTTGCGGATTTAGATCCTTGCCTATTACTTTCTTGTAAAGTTTATTAAAAGTATTTTTCGCTCCATTATTTGTGAAAAGATTATTGGTTATAGCCAAGAAATCGTAACCTGTACTTCCCTTCGTTTTCCAGTTTTGAGGCATTTGCTCATCACTTTCTAAAATTTTCTCTACCACAATGTAAATATCATCGCCAACTGCATTCTTCAAGCGATCTAAATATTGTTTTGGATCATAAAGTCCATCAATATGATCAATCCTTAGTCCCTGAAATATTCCCTTTTTGATTAGCTTGAAAATATATTCATGGTAAACATTAAATACTTTTTCATCTTGAATATTTAAACAGATCAAGCTATTGACGGTAAAGAATCTTCGGTAATTTATAAGGCTATTTGTTTCTTTCGAATTGCACAATCTATAATATTGATTTTTGGCAATCGATGTTAAAGCAGCTTGATCTTTATTAATTTCTTCGATGTTTCTTTTAGCGAGTTTTTTAAGTGACGATGCGTTAATTGGCCAATTACTTTCTGCATAATTAAGGTAAAATTGATCTTCAATTTTGATAATTTTTAATTCCAAATTTTTAATAACGTTCTCCAAATCATCGCCTAAAAAGGGAACCATTACCTTTCCACCATTCGAGAAATCGATATCAAAAAACGAAGCAAACTCAGATTTTTCGCCATTTTTTAAAACATCCTTTAACCACATATTTTTTGGATGATAAGCCATGTGGTTAGGAACAATGTCTTGCAGCCAACTTATTCCAGCCTTTTTCAGCTTTTCAGAAATAGCAAAAAGTTCTGCTTCGGTTCCTATTTCTGGATTAATAATAAGTGGATTTATAACATCGTAACCGTGAGTACTTCCTGGAATAGCAGCAAAAATGGGTGATGCATAAATGGTATCGATACCTAACTTTTTAAGATAAGGAATGATTTTATTAAACGATTTAAAATTAAAATCTTTATGAAATTGAATTCTGTAGGTAATATTTGGTTTAAACATGTTCGCTTTTAAAAATTAGGATCGATTCTGGATAAATTGGAATGGTGGTACTTGATAAAAGTATTTCTTCGGTCTGTTTTCCTCCCCACTTTTGAGCTGTGGAATTGAAAATAATTTTATAGTTAGACGCAATTTTAAAGGGTAAGACTTGTTCTTTAGCGGAGAAATTCATTAAACACATTATCTGCTGATTGTTGTGCCAACGCTTAAGTATCAAACTATTTTGGTTTGCAAAAGCTTTAACCTCCAATTGGTTTCGATTGAGATTAGCTAAAGCTGGGACTGTTTTCCGAAGATTAATTAACGCCTTGTAATAGGATAACAGTTTTTGGTGCTTACCTACATTTAATAGATCCCAATTCAATTTAGATCCATTAAAGGTTGCCTCACTTTGTGGATCTGGAACATCAGCTGAATTGTGGAAAGCTGCAAACTCATCTCTTCTACCTTTTTTAACCGCTTCTATCAAATCTTTCCCACTGTGACTGGTAAAAAATTGAAATGGATTGGTTTCACCATATTCCTCACCCATAAAAATCAATGGTAAAAAAGGACTACAAAATACTGCCGCAGCCATTAGTTTTAGCATTTCGAAACTCACAAGTTTACTGGTTCGTTCTCCCAGCATTCTGTTTCCTACCTGATCATGATTTTGTGAGAAAACGATAAATTGTTTGCCTTGATTTTCATCGGCTTTTATGCCAAATTTCTTCTTTCTATGCTCTGAATACTGCCCATCGTAAACATAAGCGTCTTGATAGGATTTCGCTAAATGATCAATACCGTTAAAATCTGAGTAGTAACCTATTTTTTCTTGTCCTGCGGCAACTCTCAAGGCGTGGTGAAATTCATCAAGCCATTGTGCATCCATGCCATAACCTTTTTCTGAATGGGGATTGATGTATTTATTATCGTTCAAATCCAACTCAACATGCAAGTAATAAATCCTCCCCATGATGGCAGAAAGCCTATTAACATAACTTCTAGCTTCTTCAAGAATGTGTAAAACACTAAAATCTTTAATAGCATGTACCGCATCCAATCTTAAAGCATCAATATGAAAATCTCGAAACCACATCAATATATTTTCAATAAAAAAATCTCGGACAGGATCGCTGTAGGCATCATCAAAATTAATCGCTTTACCCCACGGCGTTTGATATTTATTAGTGAAATACGGTCCAAAATCATTAAGGAAATTACCCTCTGGCCCCATGTGGTTATATACCACATCAAGAATTACAGCAATGCCCTTTTCATGACAAGCATTTACCAGGTGCTGTAACGCTTTTGGCCCACCATAAGTATTTTGAGCAGCAAATGGATAGACACCATCGTAACCCCAATTTCTATTTCCAGGAAATTGTGATATCGGCATAATTTCAATTGCGGTTATGCCCAAATCCACTAAATAATCAAGTTTGCTTTCGATAGATTCAAAATCTCCGTTGAATGTAAATGTGGCTGTATGCAATTCGTAAATTATAAAATCCTCAGCCAATAACCCTTTCCAATTTTGATCTGTCCAATGAAAAGCGTCCAGGTTTACTGCGGTTGAAAGACCAGAAACACCATCTTTTTGGTAAATTGAAGCTGGATCTGCCTGGCGTAGGTATTTAATTTTTGAAGAATCAGATTCAGTTGCATCGGCGGAACAAATTTCAAATTCGTATTCA
The DNA here is from genome assembly GCF_004331675.1 of Pedobacter frigidisoli. Classification (GTDB taxonomy): domain Bacteria; phylum Bacteroidota; class Bacteroidia; order Sphingobacteriales; family Sphingobacteriaceae; genus Pedobacter; species Pedobacter frigidisoli. Next base: position 58,348 of record NZ_SJSN01000008.1, read on the forward strand.
TCTTCTAATTTAATTTCTTCGGTTTGAATAAACCAATACCCGAAATCCTCATTGTGCATTATTAATTTCAAGCCACTTGCTTTAATCAGAACAGAAATGCTAAGGGCAAAAGGTGCCCAAAGCCAGATTTCTGCATTTCCATTTTCTGCAAAACTTAAGCCTATCTTTCTTTTAAGGATATCAATTTCCATTAATGCCGAGCTATGATTTTTTGATTTAAAATGCGTCTTGTTTTAAGAATTCTATCTTGGTAAAATGATCTTAATCCTACCGCTAAATTCTAAAAGCTGATTAATTAATGCTTAAATGGTTTCGATTCACTAATATGAAAGCGGAAATCTGTTGAAAATGTTTTGCGAATAATTAAAAACATCATTGTATTAATTAATATTCAATATTCTAGAATGAAATATTATGTAAGTGAAAATTCTGGGTATTAATACTAGAAGTTAAACTATTGCAGGTACAATTAAAAACCAAAAAAGCCCTTAAACACCTCCAATTGATGTTTTTGATCCAAAATCTGCATACAGATAGATTTATTTCCTACTAAATTGGTATAACATTTGTTAAAACATAATCATCATCCAAACCCTAAAACATCATGACTCAAATCGAATTTAACAACATGGTAAACAGCCATTCATTATCGCTCAGAATGCATGCTTTAAATTTTACTAAAGATGTTGAAGATGCAAACGACCTTGTTCAAGACACGATGCTAAAAGCCATTAGATTTTACCAAAACTTTCAAGAGGGTACAAATTTTAAAGGTTGGCTTTTTGTGATAATGAAAAACACATTCATTAACAATTACCGTAAGAATGCAAAAGCAAAAACCTTAATTACGCAAGACGATGAAATTTCTTCGGCCAATTTAATGATGAGTGCTGAAAAGAATGGCAGTGTGAGTAAATTAATTATTGATGACATCCAAAAAGCTTTGAATCACATCCCCGAAGCTTACAGTGTTCCCTTTATTAAGTATTTTGAAGGTTTTAAATACCATGAAATTGCTGATGAGCTACAAATTCCATTGGGAACGGTAAAAACTCGTATTCATGTTGCCCGCGAAATGCTTAAGAAATACTTAAAAATGTATTCTAAAACTGAAAGCTACGCATAATAAAAAATAACCTTTACCTATAAGAGCATGGTTTCCGCAAAAAGAAGCCATGCTTTTTTGTTATTGGATTTATCTGACCAAATACTTGAGTTCTGATACATTACTCAGTAATCCCTAAGAAGATCGAGAACTTCAATTCACCAATGTGTGACAAATTTTCATCTATTTCAGCAATAAATCTTTCTTCAAAATAGAAATAAATTTTTTAGCTTAATGAATCCAATTATCTTATTCAATTCGTAGTCACTGTTGCAGCTGTATTCATCGAAAATAAAACAAGAAAGCAGTTAGGTTTTAGGGCCTATGTACTCTGGAGAGCGAAGTTTCATATAGGAATTGAACATTAAATTATGCTCAAAATATAATAATTTCCTTTAAAGATTTTGAGTGAACCATAATTTTTCGCATAAAAAAAGCGGCCTAAAGTTTAGGCCGCCCTGTTGAAAATATATCTAATTTTTATTTCTGCGATGATTCCGGTGCCTTACCAATCAAATCCATAAACTGGTCTAATTTAGGGGTGATGATAATTTGCGTACGTCTGTTCTTAATTTTTCCAGCAGGTGTTGTATTTTCTGCAACTGGATTAAATTCTCCTCTACCGCCAGCAGTTAAACGTTTAGGATCTACTGAATACTTGGTTTGCAGAACCTGAACAACTGATGATGCACGTAAAGCACTTAAATCCCAGTTGTTACGAATATTCGTTTGCGAGATCGGAACATTATCGGTATTACCTTCAATCAGAACATCGTATGTATTGTAGTCAGTGATAATTTTAGCGATTTTACTTAATGTTTCGCCAGCTTTATCAGATACTTCGTAGCTACCAGATTTGAATAACATGTTATCAGCTAACGAGATGTAAACTACGCCTTTTAAAACCTGAACATCAACATCTGTTAACTCTTCTCTACTTAATGAACGGGTTAAGTTATTGGTTAACACCATATTAAGCGAATCACTTTTGTTTTTGGCGTTAACCAATTGTTTAATGTATTTGTTTGAGCTGTTAATCTCATCAACCAATTTAGAAATATTTACATTTCCTTGGCTACTAGAGTTTAAACATTTATTCAAGGCATCTTGCAAGGCAGCAGTATTTGCTTTTTCTGAGGCAATTTGTTCTTCTAAACTTTTAACCCTACTGGTTGCGCCAGTGAGTTCGCGTTGGCTATCTTGGTATTTATTACTTAATTCTTGATTCCTATCCCTTAACTTAGAATAGGTATCCTGCAGTTCTGTGTATTTCTTATTGCTTACACAACCAGAAACAAGAACAATTGAAAAGAGCATTATGGGGATTGATTTGTAAAATTTCATAATCTTGTTTTTTTATAGATTATACTTTAACAAATTCCTTGCCGCAATGTTTTAAATACCAATCTAACTATGTTAAAGCGTATTAATCTTAACCGAATCGAAAGTTGCTAATGCCTTATATGCTCTTAATCCTATACTTCCAGATTGATATTGACTATCTATAGCATTAAGAATTGCTTGTTTAGCACCATCAATATAAACATCAAACTTATTCCCATTAGCTACAATTTTAAGTTGGTAACTTTTATTCATCTCAACTGGATATTTGGCAGATTTAATCACCATCCATTTCTGGTCGCTTGCTTTTCCAATTTGAATTTCTCCCGAAGTAGAATTCAAGCCTACGTAATACCCTTGGTAAGCATCAGGACCAATTGCTGGATTAGAAACCCTAAACATTAAGCCAGCATCTCCAGCGGTATTAATTTTAACATCAGCCTGGTAAGTGAAATTTTTGAAATCTGTTCCATTCGCAATGTACTTGGAGCCATTTATCCCGAAACCTCCAGAACCGGCATTTGAGGCTGAATTAACTGACCCATCTTTCCAAAACCAACCGCCGCCATAAAAAACCCAATCGTTTGCCATTCCATTTTCAAAATTCTCTATTAAGCTGGCACTCCTATTTTTTGGTTGCCCAATAGTTGGGAAGCAACTTAAACGAATATTTTCTGATCCATATGGCACCAAAGTAATTTCTTCCTCTTTTTCTGTTGATGCTACTGGACTAAAAGGAACATCGAAAGCCGATACCTTGTTATAGTTTAATCCCCATGATGGAATTTTTTTAGCTTGGACTTTCAATTTAATTGGAGCATTTGCTGCTACAAATGGATTCTCGGGCATTGCCGATTTAATAACTTTAATCGAAGTACTTAAATTTCCTTTTCCAAGTGACAATCCATAATTCCATGCAGATTGAGGCAAGATTTCGTAATCAGTAAAACCTGCGACTGAGTGTGTTTTAGTTTTTTTAGCCTCAGCTTTAATTTCTAAAGCATAAACAATTGGTCCACGCTCTATACTTACCGAATTATTTACTTGTTTTTGAGTGCATATCTCCATCGGAAAGTTTAGCTCCAGTTGATCCTGATCTTTCCAAACCCTATCGATTTTAAGCATTTCGCCAGCTTTAACGTCTTTCAAAACCGAACCGTTTAATTTAACAGTCGGCTTAACGCTCCAAGTCGGAATTCTTAAAATCAGCGGGAATGAAGCCGATCCCGAAAGTGAAAGTTTAAGTTGTATTTGTTCTTCGAACGGATAATTTGTTTCCTCTGTGATTTTGATTTTCTTTTGATCAGCTACCAAGGTCTCTATTTCCATCGGACCATAAGTAATCATGGCCAAACCTTTATCTGGCGTGGCTACAACGCTACTTTTTACAAAATATGGCCAACCCATGTGCATGTTATATCGGCAGCAACCGTAACCAGAATACGGACTTGAAACAATCCCCGTGCTGTAATCTTGATTAAAACCATGTTCACCGTGAACACTTATCACCTGATTGGGCAAGGTATAATAAGAATGATTTTTAAATTCTCTATCAAACTGTGCCGGCAAAGCATTGAAAGCTACTTTCTCCAACTGATCTCCAATATTTACATCGTGAATAACTTTAGCGGCAGTTTCCAAACTTTGCATCCACTCTAAAACGGTACAGGTTTCAACTCCTTCAATAGAACTTGTTCCAGCCAAAAATTCTGTTCCAGAACCCAACCCTTCTGGCTGACCATGATCATGCATAATGTGATTGATGCCTTTCATCAACGCATCTCGGTTGATCTGGGTATCTTTCAGTTGGGCGTAAACTACAGGAAATTTTAACGCTTGCGCCACGTTAACCATGTGTTTTGGCTGAAAATCATCGCCATAAAAGTAAAACTGATTATTGGTGTAAATATCTATCCAAGGATAAGCTTGATCCTTTAATTTTTCTACCAGCTTTAATAAATACTGATCGCCAGTTTTGTTGTAAAGCCAAATGGCAATTTCCATATTATCGCCAGCTCTCGATTTTCCCCACTCCTTAAGCGGATCTGCATCGAGATTAGCCAATTCGTATTTGAAATATTTGGTAAGGAAAGGGATTACTCTTTTATCGCTTGTGGCTTCGTAATAACTTTGCAAAGCATACATCATAGGCATTCGAGGCCACCAATCTTTCATTTTCGGCGGACCAAATAATCCATTAGCCTGCTGATTATTGAGCGTCCAATCGATGTATTTTTGAGCTTTCGCTTTTAATGCGGCATCATCTAAAGTGTAGGCCAGGGCAACCAAACCTTTCACATAATAAGGAACACGCTCCCAGCCACTGCCCTTTCCACCTAACCAGTCGGTTCCTTTCCCAAGATCGTTATCATCACTATATAAAGCTTCGGCTATGCCTGTTGCACCATCTCTTTGTTGCTCCAATTGTTTGAGCAACCAACCTTTAGCCTTAATGCTGCCAATTGGCAATTGCACATAAACATTTTGCTTTAGGGGCGCTTTATTAAATTCGTTCTGACTTACTTGTGCACTTAAACTTTGAATCGATAAAAATGGAACAACGAAACAAATTGTATTGATAAGTTTTCTCATAAAAATTCTAACCGGTTAGATAATAGCCATAAAACTACTAAATCAATTCGAATAATAAAACGATTTAGTAAAGCTCATTGGAATTATAATCTCTCTTATTCTATGTTAAAATTATTTTTTATTGAAAGTGATTCCTTGCCAAGTATCGGTTCTAAATGGTGAAGCGGGCAAACCAGCATCATCAACCAAATTACAAGTTGGGTTGTTCGCCCAGGCGTACCTCACCGCTACAGGATTTTGTACCTTATCGCTACCCACTAAAATTTGATTTCCTTTAATTTCAGCTTTTGCCCAATAAAATTTCTTATCGGCACCAGCGATTGCAAACCCTGTTAATTCGCTTCCACTGGCTGCTTTTAATCCTCTATCAGCATTGCTGAAGCTTAGCGCAATTTGTTTTCCAATAACTTTTTGAGATAGATAAGTTGGTCCGGCGTAGTTTATTTTTTGTCCGTAATTTTTAGCCAAAGCTATAAATGCCAACCTTTTACCAACATCTTGTTTGTTTTTTGGATGAATATCTTTGTCGTTACCAATATCGATAATGGTTGCCATTCCGGTATTAGGAAGCGATAAGGTTTTGAGTTGTGCTTCACGTAGTTCGGCCCAGGCAGATTCAACTGGTTCAGCATCAACTTTCATAAAATTTGCCAATTGAACGAAGTAGAAAGGAAAATCCCCTTGTCCCCATTTCTGGCGCCAATCTTTTATCATTGTAGGGAAAAGTTCGCGATATTGGTAAGCTCTATCGGCATTGCTTTCTCCCTGATACCAAATTGCACCTTTTATAGCAAATTGAATATAAGGATGAATCATTGCATTATACAGCACAGTTGGTCGGTTCGGTCCATTTTCTGTTGTTGGCATAGGCTCCAGCATTTTAAAGTCTAACCCTACCTTATAATTCCAATCTCCAGCTAAAGAGATTTTTTCACCAGCGGCATTGGCCAGATATATTTCCTTGGCATTGTCATAAAGTCCGCCGCCACCACCAGAATCGAATACCCTAACCATAACCACATTTTCGCCAGCCTTAAGCAAATTTGCTGGAAGCGCATATTTTCTGCCTACGTTATAGCCGATTGATTCTCCAACTTTAAGACCGTTTACATAAGTGATATCATTATCATCGATAACACCTAAATTAAGCTGGATATTTCCGCTTGCCCAATTGGCAGGTACATTTATCTTTTTAGCAAACCAAACAATTCCATCAAAATCCTTAAGACTAGCATCTTCCCAAAGCGTTGGAATTTGCATCGTTTTCCATTGTGCGGCATCAGTGGCATTCCATTTTGGCTGACCATTTACAAATCCAGAATCCTTGGCACTAGATAATTTCATCCAATTGCTTAATTTATCCTCATAAGTTGTTGTTGATGAGTTTTTCGCAGCGTTTTGAATTTTATCAACTGCAGCAGAAAAATCACTCATTTTTTTCAGCGATTCTGCACTTGTCCACGCTTCGGCGATTGTTCCTCCCCAAGAAGTATGAATTAAGCCAATTGGAATTTTTGTTTTTTGATAAACTTCTCGAGCAAAGAAATATGCCGTAGAAGAAAACTCTGCAATATATTTCGGACTGCATTCTTGCCAACCTCCATTGGCTACTTTTGCATCGCTTAAAGGAACATTACTGGTAATTTTTTCACCCTGTAAAAGGCGAATATTAGGGTAATTAGTATCTGCAATTTCTTGATCATAGTTGGCAATTTTACCCCAACCCGCCAAAGGCATTTCCATATTCGATTGCCCAGAACAAACCCAGACATCGCCAATTAATACATTTTTTAGGGTGATGGTTTCCCCATCAGAAATGGTGATGATGTATGGCCCGCCGTAACTCGGTGTAGCCACCTTAATTTTCCAATTTCCATCTGCATCGGCTATGGTTCCATAATTTACCTTATTCCAAGATACTGTAATCTTTACAGCTTTCTTGGCATTTGCCTTACCCCAAATTGCGGCATTTGTTTTTTGTTGTAGTACCATGTTATCACTAAAAACTGATGGCAAAACAACTTTTGCGCTAACAAATTGAGAACTAAAAATTATAAAGGAAATAAATAAGGATATTCGAAACTTAAAATTGCTCATTTTTTAAAACTTATAGATGATTAGATAAGCTAATGTACAGCTAATATCAATGAAGATCAATATATGTGTATTGTTAAGCTTCAAAAAATGTTAAAATATGAGTTAAATTTTATCAATTAGTTTGGGTTAAAGCATCATTTTACTTAATTTGCGCATGTTAAAAAATTCTCCTGAATAACAGCCTAAAAATGGCCACATTCAGTTAGGTCTAAAAACGCATAATCAATGGTTAAAATTTTTATTGGTGGTCTTGCAGACAATATTCAAGAGATGGATTTGGCTGTTTTTGTTAGTCTTCATGGCAAAATTGAAACGATTAAAGTTGTTCGCGATAGGGCTACAGGAAAGTGTAAGGGTTATGCTTTTATCGAACTGCTAAATATTGAGGATGCCAAAAACATCATCTCTATGTTGAATGGAGAAACTTTTAAGGGAAATGTAATCACAGTTAAACTTTGTGAGGATGAAGCGCCTAAGAAAAGTTTTAAACCAAAACCAGCCGGGGTTGGAGCTGCTAGTCAAGCTTACAAAAGTAAAAGGCCAAGAGTACAACGTTAATTTTTCCCTATCCTTTGCCTGCTAGGGGATTCTTGCAAACCTCATGGCATAAACTATGGGATGAAATGGTTAAGTAGGTATCCATAATTTTGAGATCCCAGCATGGAAAACTACAGCATTGTTATTTTTATTTTAGTGGTGATGATTGGTTTATCGGCTGTTGCCGATAAAATTAAAATCCCCTATCCTATTCTATTAATTGTGGCTGGTATTGCGGTTGGATTTATACCATCTTTGCCAGCGATAGACATTAATCCCGATATTATATTCTTAATATTTTTGCCGCCGCTTTTATATGATGCCGCCTTTAATATTTCTTTTAAGGAATTTAAAACGAACATCAGCACCATTTCTACCCTTTCTATAACACTCGTATTTTTAACCACCATTTGGATTGCGGTTGTGGCGCATTACATGATTCCAAACATGACCTGGCCGTTATCTTTCGTTTTGGGTGCTATACTTTCTGCTACCGATGCCGTTGCGGCGATGAGCATTACAAAAGGTTTAGGATTATCGCACAAAGCGAACACCATTTTAGAGGGCGAGAGTTTGGTAAACGATGCTTCGGCATTGGTAGCTTATCGTTTTGCGGTGGCTGCCGTAACCGGAACTGCATTTGTATTTTGGAAAGCCTCTTTAACATTTGTGGCATTAATGGCAGGTGGATTATTGATTGGTGTGATCATGGCTAAAACCCTAGAATTTATTATAAAAAGAATACACAATAATAGGTTAGCAACCATTGGCTTAATGCTTTTAACACCATTTGTTACCTATCTTATTGCGGAAGAAGTTCATGTATCGGGTGTTATCGCGGTAGTTATATTAGGCTTGGGAATTTCTAGATTAAGCAATCAGGTTTTCCCTGAAGAATTTAAAAAGCAATCAAAAAACATTTGGGACATTATCATATTTCTGCTTAATGGCTTGATTTTCATCCTCATTGGCTTACAATTTCCATACATCTACAAAAGTTTTAATACGAATGATATTTTCCTATACATCGGCTATTCTTTTGTGATTACCATTGTGGCACTTCTAATTAGAATTGTACGGGTGTTTCTTCATCGGTTTAGTTTGCAGAAAGCATTTAATAAGGGCAGAAAAAATGCAAAAGAAGAAGCATTATTGGATTTAAGAGACAGCTTAATCATCAGCTGGTCTGGTATGAGGGGAATTGTTTCCTTAGCCATTGCGATTGGATTGCCTGCAACTTTATTAGATGGAAGTGCTTTTCCACAACGGAACGCCATTATTTTCATCTCGATAGTTGTGGTATTATTTACGTTAATTGGCCAAGGACTTACCTTGCCTTGGTTGGTGAGAAAGCTTACACCTAAATAAGCGCTGTGTAATATTTACGGTTCGCCAAATCCAATAAGCAATCTTTATCGTTACATTGATTAAGATTTAAAAAGACATCATGAAACTTTTAGCGAATATCATCATCCTAATCAGCATCAGCTGTGCTGCAATTGCCCAGGAAAAGTCAGCCCCAGTTAAGAACCCCTATTATTCGAGAACGGATACCAAAAAGCTGAAAGTAAAAAATTCGGAGTGGAAGAAGATTTTGCCAGCAGAATTATATGCTGTGGCTCGAGAAAATGCAACTGAAAGAGCTTTTACAGGAAAGCTCTGGAATTCGGAACAAAAGGGAACTTATTATTGTGCTGTTTGCGGAAATGAATTATTCAGATCAACAGCCAAATTCGCCAGTGATTGCGGTTGGCCAAGTTTTTTCGAAACTACCCATAAAGGAAGTACCATTTACAAAACCGATAATTCCTTAGGCTTTGAAAGGGTTGAAGTACGTTGCGGAAGATGCGATTCGCATTTGGGTCATATTTTCGATGATGGTCCTGCCCCTACTTTCAAACGTTATTGCATGAATTCGGTTTCCTTGGATTTTGATCCTGATGGTCTGGGTAAATAATCGTTTCATAAAAAAGGGATAAAATCAAAAGACTTTATCCCTACACATAGTATTTATTTGGTTTGGATTTCTACCAATAAACGCTGTACAGCGCTACGATTAAACCTAAAACTAATAATGCACCAACCGCAAAACCTGTAGAGGTTTTAAACATTTTAGCATCAATAGCAAGTCCTTTTTCTTCTGCTTTAAGTTTGTTTGATAACATGCTGATGATGAACATTCCAACAATACAGAATACAAATACAAAGCCCATTCTATCTAAGAAAGGAATTTCATAAACGCCAACTGCATTTTTTACCGAGAATCCCATACCTGATAACCACGAAAGATCGGCCATGGTTGGTAAGAATTTCAAGAATATTGATAAACCAAAACCACCAATTGTTGCAAATAAAGCTGCGCTTGAAGTAGTTCTTTTCCAGAAGAAGCCTAAAATAAACATGGCAAAAATACCTGGCGATACGAAACCTGTATATTCTTGAATATATTGGAAACCACCTTTTTTATCGATACCTAAATGTGGAGCAATTAAAACGCCGAGAATCATCGCCACAACAATAGAAACCTTACCAGTGTTAACCAAGTTTTTCTCTGTAGCATCTACCTTTAATACTTTCTTATAAATATCTAAAGTGAAAATGGTAGCGATACTATTTGCCTTACCAGCCAATGAAGCCACTACTGCAGCCGTTAGAGCCGCAAAAGAAAGCCCTTTTAATCCTGCCGGAAGAAGATTTAATAAAACTGGATAGGCACGATCTGGATTCACAGCACCATCTTGAATCATTTCTGCCTGAAAAGCACCGTCCTTGTATAAAACATAAGCCGCAATACCTGGTAAAACCACAATAATTGGCATTAAGAGTTTCAATAGCGCTGCAAAAAGAAGTCCGCCACGAGCGGTTTCTAAGTTTGCGCCCAAAGCCCGTTGCGTAATGTATTGATTACAACCCCAATAGTTTAGGTTTACAATCCACATACCACCAACAAGCACACTCAAACCCGGTAAATCGATGTAATTTTCATTATCAGGTTTTAAGATCATGTGGAAATGCTCCGAAGCTTTAGAAGTCATTAAATTATAACCCTCTAAAATACCACTGGTTCCATAATGTGTTGAAACCAAATTTAAGGCCAAATAGGTTGTTGCTAAACCACCAAGAATTAAAAAGAAAACCTGAATAACATCGGTATAACCAATTACTTTCATCCCGCCAAGGGTAATAATGATAGCAAATGCAGCAATAGCGTACATACAGAAATCGAGATCGAAGCCAGAAATACTGCTCACTGCTAATGCGCCCAAATATAGGATTGAGGTTAAGTTAACTACCACATAAAGCAATAACCAGAACACCGCCATAATCATGGCAACCGTTCCGTTATAGCGTTGATGCAAGAATTGGGGCATTGTAGCGATCTTATTTTTTAGATACACCGGAATAAAAAACACAGCAACAACAATTAAGGTTGCGGCGCCCATCCATTCGTAAGTAGCAATGGCTAAACCCATTTTAAAGCCCGAGCCACTCATGCCGATAAACTGCTCGGCAGAAATATTCGAAGCAATAAGCGAAGCACCAATTGCCCACCATGTTAAAGAACCTTCGGCAAGGAAATAATCTTTCGAACCTGTAGATTCAGACTTTTTCTTATTGTAAATGTAGAGACCGTAAGCCGCTACAATAACGAAATACACTGCAAATACAATGTAATCTTTCGTGTCTAGTAAATTATGTTTCATTTTATTTATTTGGTTATGATGATAGTTTTAGCTTACAACGCTCGTTCCCATATCTGTAGTTACGGTGTATGCACCAAGTTTTAGTCCGAATTTTTCTGCGTATTGAGCAGTAAGGTTTTCAATTAAATCGTCGATATTTTCTTCCTTTACGATATTGATGGTACAACCACCAAAACCACCGCCCATCATTCTGGCGCCCAAAACATACTCAAGATCTTTTACCGCATCTACAAGAAAATCCAATTCAGCACAACTTACTTGGTAATCTTCGCTCAAACCTTTATGCGTTTCGAACATCAGTTTACCTAAAGCTGGCAAGTTTCCGTTTTTCAATTGTTCTGCGGCATTTAAAAGGCGACCGATTTCTTGTACTACAAAACTGCATTTGGTGTAAACATCAAGATCTTTTGGTTTTACGTAAGCCTCCAGCATCGATAAATCTACATCACGTAAACTATTTACATTTGGGAATTTTTCCTTAACCCATTCCACGCCTTGCTCACAAGCTGCTCTTCTTTTATTGTAGGCAGAATCTGCAAGCGAGTGTTTAACATTGGTATTTAGTAGCACCAATTTATAACCATCTAATTCCAGCGGAATGTAAATGTATTTCATCGAGCGGCAATCGAGCATTATGGCATGGTCCTTTTTACCAAAAACAGAGGCAAACTGATCCATAATTCCGCAGTTAACACCAGCAAAAATCTGTTCGGCTTTTTGCCCGATCAAGGCAATATCCATTTTTGAAATGGAAAGTCCGAACAGTTGATCTAATGCATAACCTGTAGCACATTCAACAGCTGCAGATGATGATAAACCTGCACCCAAGGGCACATCGCCATCAATATAAAAATTGAAACCACCCAAAATGTAGCCTCTTTTTTGAATTTGATCTGCTACACCAAGAATGTAGTTTGCCCAATCGTTATCCGATTTTTTAAGGTCTTTTATTGACGATACATCCAGCTTTTGGTAGCTTTCTGAGAATAAATGAACTTCATGATCATCTCTTTTTGAAATGCCAACGTAAATTGCCTTATCTATCGCTGCAGGCATTACAAAACCCTCATTGTAATCGGTATGCTCACCAATAATATTAATTCGTCCCGGAGAACGAACCACCAATGGATCTGCATGGAAAAGGCTTTTAAATGTTGCCTTTAAATGTTCTAAATTCATTTTTAGCTATTTTGATTTTCAGCTAACTTGCTGATTTTATAGTGTTCGGTTGACATTTCTCTCAAGCGATTTGCCGCAAATTCTGGCGTAATATCGCGTTGCGGATTTGCCAGCATTTCGTAACCAACCATAAATTTCTTTACGGAGGCAGAGCGTAATAACGGTGGGAAAAAGTGCATGTGCCAGTGCCATTCTGGGTAATCGCCATTGTTAACTGGCGATTGGTGCATTCCTGCAGAATATGGAAACGAGGTTTCGAAAAGGTTATCGTACTTCGTAGTAGTGATTTTTATTGCCTCGGCTAAGGCAATTTTTTCAGTAGTGGTAAAAAGTTTAATGCTGTTGATATGGCGTTTGCTGATGATCATTGTTTCATAAGGCCAAACTGCCCAAAATGGAACTAGCACCACAAAATGATCGTTTTCAAAAACAATTCTCTCCGCTTTTTTAAGCTCCAATTTCAAATAATCAGCAAGCAAACTTCTTCTGTGTATGGCATAATAAGTTTTCTGGCGAGCAGTTTCCTTTACAATTTCTAAAGGAATATCGCTTTGCGACCAAATTTGGCCATGTGGATGTGGGTTGCTACAACCCATAATTTCGCCCTTATTCTCAAAAATCTGAATGTATTTGATCCATTCATTTTCTGTTAAGCTATTAAATTCGCTTTGCCAAACATTAACCACCGCAGTAATGGCCTCCACACTCATTTCTGGTAAAGTGAGGTTGTGTTTCGGACTAAAGCTGATTACTTTGCAAACACCTCGTTGGTTATTCGCAACCAGCAAATCATCCTCATTCATTTTCCCCAATGGCGTATCTGCCAACAATGCAGCAAAATCATTGTTAAAAACAAAACTGTCTTGGTAATCTGGATTGGTTTCGCCATCTGCCCTACCATTTCCCGGACATAAATAACATTTCGGATCGTATTCGGGGCGGTCATCAGGAGTAATATCCTCAACCTTACCTTGCCAAGGTCTTTTAGTGCGGTGTGGAGATACCAAAACCCACTCGCCTGTTAAAATATTTAATCGTGTATGCGGATTATTGTCCAGTTCGAATGTTTGATTCATGTTTTTATTTGTATTGGTTAGAACCTAAAACTATTTGTGGTTTAGTTATCTACGGCGCAAATTATAAAATTATTATTAATTGTCAAAACGACAATTAATAATAATTTTTATATTCGTAAAAAAATAGACATATTAAGCTTTCAAACCACTTATAAAAGATGATAGAGTATTCCAGACAGCCGCATTACTTAGTTGCTGTAGATTGCATTGTATTTGGATTTGATGGCGAACACCTTAAAATTTTATTGGTTAAAAGGGGTTTGGAGCCCGAAATAAACAAGTGGAGTTTAATGGGTGGCTTTGTTGGTGCAGATGAAAGTCCGGATGATGCAGCAAACCGTGTGCTTAAAAAAATGACCGGCTTGGAAGGTGTTTATTTGGAGCAACTGCAAATTTATGGCGAACCTAGCCGCGATCCAATTGAGCGAACGCTTTCGGTTGGTTACTTTGCCTTAATTGATATTCACAAATATGAAACGCAGTTGAACGATGATTACGAAGCGGAGTGGTTTTTGATTAACGATCGTCCGAAGTTAATTTTCGATCACAATGAAATGGTTGCCGATGCTAGAAAAAAACTAAGGTATAAAGCTGCATTACACCCTATTTTGTTCGAAATGCTGCCTAAACAATTCACCATCCCGCAACTTCATACCTTATTTGAGGAAGTAAATGATACCAAAATCGATACTAGAAATTTCAGTCGTAAAATCACTTCTACGGGTTTATTAATCAAACTCGAAGAAAAAGATCGTTCAGGCTCGAAAAAAGGTGCTTTCTATTTTAAGCTTGATAAAAAGAAATACAGTGCAAATTCTCAGGCTTTTTTAAACTTGATGCCGAATCTAAAAAGCTGATTTTGCTATAATCTGTGGCAAACCTTTTAAAGCGTTTTGAACTTTTGGGGTTCATTGGCATTTTTTTCTTAAAAATGATCGGTAGCATTTTATGGCTGCTTTAGCCCCGATAGAAAACCTATACAACAAGCAAGCATACCTAAAAAATGAATGACAAATGCTTAAATCGGGGGCTGCCGTTCCTAAGAAGGCATGTTTTTTTAAACATTTATTACTTCAACAAAGGCGTTGTTGCACTGTACTATGTACCTAAACCCGATTGAACGAATGCCGTTTTTCACGGCAATAGGTAAAGCGGGGCGGAAGATGCCAAAGGTTCAGAACCATTCATTTCCAAATAATAACCACATCAAGCTAGCTAAGCCTTAAAAATTAAGCCCTTGGTTGGCGTTATAATAAACGGAATAAAGTTTCGTAAGCAGAATTTGATTTGCAAGTGTTTCTTGAAAATGAACGGGAGCATTTTTATGGTAGCTTCAGCCCCGACAATAACACAGCCAAGGTTTTTCAATCATCAATTGCGGTTTCCAAACATCGTTACATGCCGCAAGGCGAATGGATTTTAATGCTTATCAAAGAAAATAAAATGCAAACGATTGACATTTGTTTTTAACCGATTTATAAATTTTACAACTATATTCGTCGCTGTTGGTTTTCATATCTTACGATCCTACCCATGACTAAAAACATCTTTATTGCATCAGCAGAGCCTTATACCGGAAAATCAGTGATCGCCTTTGGCATGATTAATATGTTACTGGCTAAAACACAAAAGGTTGGTTATTTCAAGCCAATTATTGCGCAAGAAGATCCGAATAAAAAAGATGAACATGTTCAAGCCATGCTTGATTATTTTTCACTTCCTGTACCTTATGAAGATGCTTTCGCTTTTACGCGACAAGATATGCTTCATCAATCGGAAGATAGTAGTGCAATCATCAATACCATTATTAGTAAGTATAAAAAACTCGAAGATAATTATGATTTTACCGTAATTGAGGGGAGCGATTTTCTTGGCGAAGGCAGTGCTTTTGAGTTTGAATCGAATGCTTTGATGGCGAAAAACTTGGGTGCTCCTGTACTCATTGTTGTTTCTGGAAAGAATAAAACGGCAAGCGAAACTTTTAAATCGGCCATTAATATTTACCGTAACTTTTTATTGAGGGATGTTCAGGTTTTAGGCGTAGTAGCAAACATGGTTAATCCAGAGGAAGCAGATCGCATTAAGCAAGCGTTAACAAACCAGCTTCCGCCGGAATTGTTGATTGCTGTGATACCAATTGAAAGCGGTTTGCAAAGTCCGACGATGAAAGAAATTACCGCTGCGCTAAATGCAGATGTACTTTTTGGCGCCGATTTAATGGATAATCAGGTAGATAATTTCGTGACGGGTGCCATGATGCTTCCCAATTTTTTGAGGCACATAAAGGATAATCTCCTAATTGTTACACCGGGCGACCGTGGAGATATTATTATTGGATCTTTGCAGGCAAATCTATCGGCCAATTACCCAAAAATTGCAGGAATCGTTTTGACCGCTGGAACTTTGCCCGATGAACCTATGATTCGCTTAATCGAGGGATTGCAAACCATTATTCCGATTATTGCTGTTCAAAAGGGAACATTTGAAACCACCACCACAATCGGTGCTATCCACTCCAAAATTACGATAGATAATAAAAAGAAAATCGAATTGGCAATCGATATTTTTGAAAGACATGTCGATTTAAAAGCGTTAGACGATAAAATAATCACGTTTAGTTATCAAGGGATTACGCCGCACATGTTCCAATATCAATTGGTAAAATGGGCAAAGCGATCGAAAAAACACATCGTTCTTCCAGAGGGAAATGATGATAGAATATTAAAGGCGACAGAAAAATTAATTGCTCAAGATATTGTGGATATTACTTTGCTTGGCGACCCGATTGAGATTGGAAATTCGATCAAACGTTTAGGTTTAACTCTTGACCTTAATGCCATTCACATCCACAATCCGGCATCTTCAGCACATTATGATAATTATGTAGAAACCCTTTACGAGCTTCGAAAAGCCAAAAACGTAAACATGGAAATGGCTCGAGATATGATGACTGATGTTTCTTATTTCGGAACGATGATGGTTTACAAGGGCGATGCCGATGGAATGGTTTCTGGAGCGGTACATACTACGCAACACACCATCAGACCAGCGCTTCAATTTGTAAAAACTAAACCAGGTGTTTCGGTGGTTTCGTCAATCTTTTTTATGTGTTTACCAGAGCGTGTTGCTATTTTCGGCGATTGTGCGGTAAACCCTAATCCAACGGCACAACAATTGGCAGAGATTGCCATTTCATCAGCAGAAAGTAGCGCCAGATTTGGCATCGAACCACGAATTGCCATGTTATCGTATTCATCGGGAACATCTGGCGAGGGCGAAGATGTGGAACGCGTTAGAGAAGCTACCGCGATTGTACGCGAGCGGTTTCCAGATTTAAAAATTGAGGGTCCGATACAATATGATGCCGCTGTTGATCCAATTGTTGGAAAGCAAAAGCTGCCAAATTCTGAAGTTGCAGGCCGGGCAAGTGTATTAATTTTCCCCGATTTAAATACAGGAAATAACACTTACAAAGCTGTACAGCGAGAAACAGGTGCATTGGCCATTGGCCCAATGCTGCAAGGATTGAATAAGCCAATTAACGATCTTAGTCGTGGCTGTACGGTAGATGATATTTTTAACACGGTTGTAATTACAGCCATTCAATGTCAGGAAATTTAGAAATGAACATTTTAGTAATCAATTCGGGAAGCAGTTCCCTAAAATATCAACTTTTCAAAATGCCAAACCAATCGCCAATTTGCAGCGGATTGGTTGAGCGAATTGGAATCGATGGATCATATATTAAACATACTGTTTTCTCCAACGGAGAGAAATTGGTAACCGAAAAATCGGGAAGTATTGCAGATCATGGCGAGGCACTTAAACAAGTTTTAGCAATGCTTTCTGGCGGTGAAAAACCGGTAATCGCTAGTCCTGAAGATATTGCTGCCGTCGGCCATAGAGTTGTGCATGGCGGAGAACATTTTTCGGGCCCAACTTTGATTACTGATGAGGTGAAAGCGCAGATAAAAAAATTATTCTCGCTTGCGCCACTACATAATCCAGTTAATTTAAAATGCATTGAGGTAGCAGAGCAAACTTTCAAAAATGCTGTTCAAGTAGCCGTTTTTGACACTGCTTTTCATCAAACCATTCCAGCAGAAGCATTTAGGTATGCCATTCCAGATAAATATTATAAGGAAGATGGAATTCGGGTTTATGGTTTCCATGGAACAAGTCACAAATATGTAAGTGAGCAAGCTATAATGTGGCTTGATAAAAAGGAATCGAAGATTATCAGTATTCATTTAGGCAATGGATGTAGCATGACAGCCATTAAAAATGGTCAATCGATTGATACCAGTATGGGTTTTGGGCCGCTAAGTGGCTTGGTAATGGGCACAAGATCTGGCGATATTGATCCATCGGTTATTTTTCACTTAATTGAACATGCCGGTTATAGTCTTTCGCAACTGAGCACACTTTTTAATAAAGAATCTGGCTTGTTAGGCGTTGGCGGATCGAGTGATATGCGTGACATTAGAAAGTTGGTAGCTGAGGGAAATGATGATGCAATTTTGGCCCTGGAGCTTTACGCTTACCGAATTAAAAAGTTTATTGGCGCTTACACCGCGGTTATGAATGGTGTAGATGCAATTATTTTTACGGCAGGTGTTGGCGAAAACGATATGGCAATGCGTGAGAGTGCTTGTAGGGAATTGGATTATTTGGGAATTGAGCTAGATAATGATGCAAATGCGCAATATAATGGAGGCATTATGGATGTAAGTTCTCGTAATTCGAAAGTTAGGATTTTGGTGATTCCAACAAATGAAGAGTATGAAATTGCTTCACAGTGTTATGGTTTGTTGAATTAGGTTTGAGGATTTCGGTTTCTTGCCGATTACGTAATGGTGAATTTGATTTACAAGTATTATTTATTTTATTGTTAGGTCTTGTAGCTACTTCATGGTCAGCATCTTTCATGTTTAGCGTTCCTGCTATTATGATCCTGAATCAAGTTCAGGAAGACGACAGTTCGTGTAAAGTGTTTTAATACTTGGTTCAGTCAATTCCTCCTGATGAACTTAATTCAGCATCTTTCATGCTAAGCGTTCCTGCTATTAAGATCCTGAACCAAGTTCAGGAGGACGAGCGTTTATGTAAGTTGTTTTGGCATTTTGCCTACCCATCGCCATTACAACCATGCCTAACCACCTCGTCATGCTGAACTTGATTCAGCATCTTTCATGCTTAGTCCTCCTGAAATTGAATTTAATCCATTATTTAGTCGAAACAATTTCTATTAATCCGCTGGTTAGCGATTTACCTTTTACGTTCAATTGTATTTTACCGCCTTTTTTATCAGATATAATGGTAACCACAAGCTTCCCACTAAACAATTTCATGGTTGGCATCTCAAATGATTCAAGCGAAGTTGCATCGCCATTACAAACAGCCTTAAATTTCCCTGCTCCTGTTACTTCAAAATTTAGTTGATCAGTAGCAGTTGGACAAATGTTACCATTCTTATCAACGACAGAAACAGTTACGTAAGACAAATCTTTTCCATCAGCAGTAATTTCATTTCTGTCGGCTGTTAAAATAATCTTCGCTGGCTTACCTGCTGTTTTAACTTGCGCCTCTTTTACTGGTTTTCCATTGCTATCTAAAGCGACAACCTTAAGCGTTCCAGGTTCGTATTTAACATCCATCCACATTAAACGGTAACGGTTTTGAGGTGATGATTTATCTTTTTTCCGAATGCCCAAACTTTTACCGTTAAGAAAAAGTTCTGCGCTATCATAACTGGTGTAAACAAAAACTGGAGTGGTTTGTCCTTCTCTTCCCTCCCAATTCCAATGTGGTAAAATATGCAAAGTTGCTTCGGTTTTGTTCCATCTACTTTTGTATAGATAGTAGCGATCTTTCGGTAAACCTGCTAAATCAGAAATCCCGAAATAAGAGCTTCTTGATGGCCAGCTGGTATCGTAAGGTGTTGGTTCTCCCAAATAATCGAAGCCTGTCCACACGAATTCGCCAATAACCCAAGGTTTATCATCTTGCATTACAAAATCATCATCTGGCAAATTAGACCAGCTACAATATTCCATATCATACGATGAAGATTGGAAGTCTTCATACTGTTTATCGAATCCTTTTACTACCGGAAATTTATAAATTCCCCTGGAGCTAACTGTAGAGGCCGTTTCTGATCCTAGAATGAATCCTTGGGGAAATGCTGTATAGGCGTCGTTATAAAGGTGAACACGATAGTTTAGACCGGGAACATCCAGCAAAGCACCAAAACCAGATTGCATGGTTGCTTTAACTTGGTCCATTCCAACCGTTACCGGACGAGTTGGATCCTCTCGATGGAAAATTTCTTGCAACCATTTTGCTCTTTTTACACCTTCAGCACCAAACTGATCTGGAACCTCATTGCCCGAACTCCACATTACAATACATGGATGATTTTTTGTCGCTTTGACTAAATTTACAATATCCTTTTCGGCATCTGTATCGAAGTATAAATGATAACCATTTTCTACCTTGGCCTTTGCCCATTCATCGAAACTTTCTGCAAGGAACATAAAACCCATTTCATCACACAATTCCAATTGCTCTGGCGATGGCATGTTGTGCGAACTTCTGATTGCATCGCAACCCATTTCCTTTAAAATAGTAAGTTGTCTCCGTAATGCGGCAGTATTTATGGCAGTTCCCAGCGGACCAAGATCGTGGTGTAAACAAACGCCTTTGAACTTTCTCACTTGTCCGTTTAAACTAAATCCTTTGTTGGCTTGATAGCTAATTTCTCTTACGCCAAACCTGGTTTTCACTACGTCTTTAAGCACATTCCCATCATAAACACTCGAAACCGAAGTGTATAAATAAGGCGCTTCTGGCGACCAAAGATTTGGATTGGAAATCGGAATATTTTGATCAGCCTCATTACCAAAAAATGATTTCGCAGTATCTATAGCTATTTGCTTTCCTGATTGATCTAAAATCTGAGTAACTAACCGAACATTGTTGCCCGTAATTTTAGTCTTGATATTAACCTTGGCAAATTCCTTTTTTGCAATTGGCGTCGTTACAGTTATTCCCCATTGATCGACACTTTTTTCATCCTTAATAATTAAATGAACATTGCGATATAATCCAGCTCCAGGATACCAACGAGAAGATTTCGGTTTATTATTAAGGTGAATAGCCAATTGATTTCCGTTCGATTTTAAATCATTAGTGATATCGATATAAAAATAATTGTACCCGTAATTCCATTGTCCAACAAGTTTTCCATTGAGATAAACCCGAGGTTCGCTCATGGCACCATCGATTTGCAACAGCACTTTTTGATTCGGTTTTAATATTGGAAGATTAAGGTTTTTCCGATACCAACCCTCTCCTATATAAGGTAAAGCGCCAGTTCTGCCTGTCTTTTCACTTGCTACTTTTTCTCCGTTTTGCGTAATTGCTGTTATCTGTTTATCGATTTCCTTATCAAACGGACCACTGATTGCCCAATCATGAGGTACACTTACTGTTTCCCAAGCTTTATCGTTAAAATTAGGTTCGGCTGCGGTTGGAAAACTTCCTTTAGAAAACTTCCAACCCTCATCCAACAAGATTTCGGTTCTTTGCGCAACGGCATTCAAATAAGCGCAACTGGAAATGATAAGCGTGAGGAAGATGGTTTTAAATCGCAACATGTATGGTGATATTATTTTAAATAAATATTTTCAATGGAAATATTAACAGGTAATTTATTGGAATTATAGCCAAAAGTAACTTCAATTTTTTCTGCGTTTTTCAAATTAAAAACAGCTTGGTTTTTAGCTTGATAATAAAGCGGTAAAAAACCAGGATATGATCTTGGCAGTAAAAGTTGAGCATCAGATTTCAGTTGGTTTAACGGAATCTCAATTAACTGAAATTCTTTATTTAATGAAATTTCAGTGGAGAAGAAATGTGCATCAGCATCAATTAAACCCATCTTAACTTTTGCGTTTTCAACATTGGATTTCACCTTAATGACTAACATTTTGAATTGGTTAAGTTCAGTTAATCTTCCAGCCATTTTATCGGCAAAAAAACTTTGAAAACCCATCAATTGATTTGCCTGAGGCTGATTCATCGATAGCTTTAAACTGAGTTCCGATGGATTTTCATCTGAAAGATATTCGACCTTATTGTTTGCCCAATCGGGATTGTAAATATTGATGTTTTTACCGTCTTCGGTCGCATTAAAAATCTCCAGTACTGATTCTTTTCCTGCGACAAAGGTTTCATAACTTGCATACTCCAATCGATCCCAAGCATAGGGATTTCCTTTTTCGTTTGCAGGAAAAGTTACATAATCGCCATTTGATTGATGAATAATAATTTGGTATTTCATCAGTCCATTTTTAACTTGTTCCGCAGGAATTTCAGTTGAGAAACTGTAACCATCCGCTTTCTGCATTGGGATATTATTCCAGCGATTTGCAGCATTCAATTGAACAAAAACGGAGTCGTTTGGTGTTAAACCAATAATTTCAGCATTTACACTAAAAGGTGTGTTTTCTGAAACGGTTGATAAAGCCTGATGCTTCACCAATACAGTTGAAGCTGAGGCTTTCGGTGCAACGAATTCTCCCAAAGTTATACATTCATACTTGCTTTGTGCATTCAAACTGGTTTTTAGCTTCTTTTTTATCAGCAAATAACTTCCAGGGGAAACCATAAAACCGCTTTTCGATGCAATTAAATTAATAAGATTTCCTTGATTTAAACCTTTTACAATGAACCCATCACCCAAATCTGGCAGGCTAATCTCTATTGGCAAAGTTGCCCAGTTAATTAGCGTTACCGCTTTTTTTGGCGATGCTTTTTCGAATGGATCTTTTATTAAAATAGCATCAGGCATAACTTCTAAACGCCAAACTCCAGCCTCAACTTGATCAACAAAATAAGCCCCTCTACCTTGATATTTAATAATTTTTGAGCTACCCACTCCAGCAATATGCATTAACTTTTTAGAATTTAAAGGCTGCGAAGATGTCGAATTTGAATAATAAAATTCCTCGTCGCTATTCATCTCACTGAGCGAATTTTTGTAATCTATTTTGAAAGATCCGAAAGCATTTTCATCATTCGAATTTTCCAATCTTTTATTCTGATGAAAAACTTTTGAGGCAATTAACATACTTATTGCTTTTGATGGCGTGTAAGCTAAATTTAAGTAGTGCGTTTGATATTCGGTGTTGGCGTAAGCGGTTGCCATTGGATCGTAAGCAAATTGCGTTGCCCATTGAAAACCTGCAGCCCTAAAACTTCTGGCCATTGCCGGGTACATAATCGGATGCATCACATCGCCAGCATCAAATTCATAAACCACTTTAGCACGGTTTTTAAACGCAGGAATCGTATCAAAAGGGATTTTGTATTGTGCAACATTGGGCAAATAATTCCCTTGTAAAGTATGCCCAGCAACCAATCCTGTTGGGTACCACTGGAAACTATGGCCTTGAACATTGGCCTTAACAATAGCATCGGCATACCAAGGCGATTCACTGATATTGTAAAAAACGGGCTTAGTCCAGCCAGTACTTTTTATAGCCTCAACCATACGATTAACGTATTCTGTAGCCCGCTCTTTTGGTCCGCTATGTTGCGGCTCGTTATTTACCTCAGCGGCTAAAATATCTGTATCTGCCTGATAAGTTAAACCTGTATAAGGATTTTTATGTTTAAAGAATTGCGTTAAATAATTTTCTTGTGCTTTATAGGCATTTTCATCAACCAAAGCTTTTTGCTTTCCATAAATGTTGGAAAAGCTACCTGTTTTTTCATCTTTCTCAGGATAGCCATTTCCCCAGAAAGCAATCGGGGTAATTAAAGTTTTGATCTTGCGTTTTTTAAGTTCAGCAATTAGAAAATCGAATAAACGCAAATGTTCGTTATTGATTAAATTTCCCTTGGCATCTGAAATTTCCTGATCCCAAACATGAACACGAAAAGCATCAAAACCTAGTCGGGAGAAGTGATAAACATCATCTTTAATCGCCTGTTCTGCGTTTTGCCCCACTCTCAAAATTGCCCGATTGCCATAGGCAAATGGCGCAGTATAATTTGTACCGAAAAATGCTGCTTTTTTGTTGTCTTTCTCCCAACGGATTACACCAGATGCATCAACGTATATTCCTTGCTTGTTTTGGGCAAAAGAAAATACAGGTAAAAGCATCAGTAAAAGAAACCCCCAACCCCCTAAAGGGCGCTTTGACTTTCTATCGTTTATGTAATATTTCATACAGACAATGTGGTAAAGTGTTCGATTATAAGTAATCTTTTTTAGTTTTTATTAAACAAAAGGAAATCAACTGTAAGTAAACCCCCAACCCCCTAAAGGGGGCTTTGACTTTCTATCGTTTATGGTATATTCCACATCGTCAAAATGGTAAAACACAACTATTAATGGCTGAGCAAATTACGATGACGTATTTCCAATTGGGTTTTAAAAGTCCCCTTTAGGGGGTTGGGGGTGTCAAAAACCCATCCATCGCCACCGTGGGTTTACCTGTATCATCAAAAGCACCTAATTTGTAACCACTCCAACTGTTGTAAGATTGTGGTTCCCAATAAAAAACTCCTAAACCTTTGTTATTTGACAGTGATTTATTTTTAGCTATTAAATCTTTAATAAAAGCCTTACAGGCAACGGCATCCGTAACTGGCATTCCCAATTCGCAGATCATCACTTCCGAACCATAACGAGAAACCATATCAGTCATATTGGTTAAACATTGCGTGTTTTTTGCCGACCAATCTGTTGCTGTTGGATACATCGACATGCCGATTACATCCCACTTTGCACCGTTATTTTTCAATCCATCAAATATCCAACGGAACAAGCTGTTATCGTAACCATTAGAAATATGAACAACAACTTTCGTCGCCGGATCAACCGCCTTTACACCATTATATCCTGATAATACTAAATCAGCAAAATTCTTCATGTTTGTTGATGCCTTTCCATCATTCCACAGCATACCATTATTGGTTTCATTACCTACTTGAACCCACTCTGGAACGATTTTATTGATTTTTAGAACCGTCAATACATCCACGGTGTGGTTATAAACAGAAGTTTTTAAGGTAGCAAAATCTTGCGAAACCCAGGCTGCAGGTTTATTTTGCTGCCCAGGATCAGCCCAAGAATCACTATAATGGAAATCGATTAATAGCCTCATATTAGCCGCTTTGGCTCTTTTTGCTTTGGCCAAAACATCAGCCGTATTGCAATAACCAGAAGTTGGATTTACCCAAACACGAAGACGAATAGTATTGATACCTTTATCTTTCAATATTTTAAGTAAATCTTGTTGCTCACCAGCAGCATTATAAAACTTCTTTCCTGCAGCCTCCATTTCAGTAATCCAACTCACGTCAGCGCCTAAAGCATAAGTGCCAACAGGATCTGGAGTTGGGTAAACCTGTGTTTCACCTTTTACTGATTTTTTACAAGCAGCACTTGTAATCACGAACAATAAGATAAGGCCTAGCCATTTTATTCGGTTCATTCTCTTTCCTTTTAACATCACTGCTTATTTAACTGAGTAAGTATAATTTCCATCACCAGCACTTAGATCTAAAGTAATGGTAAAAATTCCTGTTTTGGTAATCGGTATATTAATTCCGCCCCAAGTTGGTGCACCAGAATAAACCAATGCCCCAGTTGCATCAACCTTGTAACTGATATCATATCCTCCATTTGCAGTAAAAACAAACGTCTTTCCGGCGGTTAAAGATACATTTGCCGCTACCCACTTCATCGTTGTTGCATTATAAACTAAGGGTGTTGATGAAGTACTCCAACCATTATCATCACCAGAAATGAAAAACTTAACAGGTGTATAAGTGATCGTTAACGCATCTACATCGGCATTTACTTTCATGTAAGCTGGCGACGGAGAAAGATACAAATTACCGCCAGTTAAATTCATGGTTGTTGCTGTTCCGCCCCAACCATACACTTTGGTTGCATCTTTTGATGAAACCAATTGAAAAGCATCGCCACCATAACCATCGGCATTTGGCAAGTTCAAATAACCCTCATACTTCGAATTAAATTTACTAGACGTTAACACAAAACCATTAGATCTAACCGTTGGGGTTTTCCATGAGTTACCACCTTTAACAATTAAGGCAGGATATTCAATGGTTGCTTTGTAAGGATTAACGGCCATTGTTAAGCTCGAATAAATTGGCTTGATGACAGAAACTGCACCGGTATTTTGGTTTACTTCTGCTTTAAGTCTGATGGCTAGCGTACTTACTGTACCAGTAGGCAAAAGCAATTGATTGGCCAATAGCGAGTTAAAATCTGAGCCTAAATAAGCTTTACTTAATGTACCTGCCGGAAGTTTTACGATCACTGCATTCGCCCAAGCGTTTGCGCCAGAAGTATCTGCTGGCAGATCAAATTCCAAAGAATAAGTCGGAACTACATTTGCACCAAAACTTGCTGCTTTAAAATTAAAGGTAACCACCGTACTTGCATCTGTAGCGGCTGATAAAACCACACTTGATACTGAAGTTTTAAAAGCCAGTGAACCCGCGGTTGGCGGCGTTATGATATTTGTGCTTGCATCTTTTTTACAGCCGAAAAATAGGCTGATAAAAAGGAAAGTGTATATCATTTGAAGAGATATTTTTTTCATTTTGTAGAGAATTAATAACCTGTATTCTGATGAAGATTTGGATTGGCTGAGAGATCAGTTGGAGGCAAAGGAAACAAATTGTATTTGCTGTTTACCCCAGAACCGCCCTTCACCCCACCTTTCCAAGCCCATAAATAAGCTGCTGTAGTAAATTTTCCGTAACGGATTAAATCCGTTCTACGGGTTGCCTCATACCAAAGTTCACGACCGCGTTCATCTAAAATGAAGTCGGTTGTTAGGGCACTAGAAGTGATGTTTCCAGCTAAACTTCCATTATAAGCACGAGTACGTAAATTGTTAACATATTCCAAAGCTGTTGTTAAACTTCCGCCAGAACCGCCACGCAAAACTGCCTCTGCATAAATTAAATAAGTCTCGCCCATACGGAAAAGTGGAAAATCAATATCAGAGAAATCCTTGGCCACATCTTGGTGTGGTGCCGGTGTGCCAGTTTTGGTTTTATTTCTAAATTTTGTACTCGAATAACCATCGGTTGATACGTAAAGATCATTCACTTCCAAATTTTGGCCAGACATATAGAACTGTGCCCTGGTATCGGTCGAACCTGTTTTATCAGCAAAAAGATTCACAAATTGTTGTGTAATTCTAAGTCCACCCCAATTACCGCTTGATCCAGATACATCTCCTGGAACCCCTGCAGGTCCATGCATTAGGTAAGTTGTACCCCCATAATTTTGAGTACTTGTACCATCGTAGTTAATGGTGAAAATATTTTCATCAGTATTTAAATGGTTATCGGCAATGGTTAATTCACGGTAATTTCCATGAAGTTTATATCCAGCAGCAACAATTTTATTGCAATAGGTGATCGCATCTGTATATCTGGCTGTTCCTGTATAAACCTCAGCATTTAGATAAATTCTCGAAAGCAAAGCCCAAGAAGCAGCACGATCTACACGACCATATTCATTCGCTTTCGGCGCTGCTAAATCATTTTCGATGGCCTTAAGTTCTGATTCTACATAAGCAAACAAATCTTTACGGGCAATTTGCTTTGGTAAATCCTTGCCCCCAATTTCAGTGGTTTCGGTTACCATTGGTGGGTTGCCATAAATATCCATTAAAACTGAATATTGGTATGCTCTAATAAAGCGAGCCTCAGCCCTAAATCTGCGAACCTGATCTGCATCAACACCCACAATTCCTCTTTTGCTCAAATTATCATCTGATGATTGATTGATAAAATCATTACAAAGCGTAATCTGGAAAAACGAGCGATAATACAATCCATTGATAATCGAGTTAATCGACGACCAACTTTGTTCATGCAAACCTTGAATACCTGCATCATTTTGCCAAGACCAAACGGCCTCATCAGTAGTAATTTCCTGTAAATTCCAATACAAACGAAGAAAATCTGAATTTCCTTCATCCTTAATAATCTCAGTTGGAATATCTGGCAGACCTGTAGATGCATTTCCCGTTAAGGCGAAAGCGCCATAAACCTTTGCCAACGATTGTTTGTAACCCGCCGCCGAAGTATAAACTTTATCAGCAGTAAGATCGTTTGTTGGTACCAAATCTAACTTGTTGCACGATGAGGTAAAAACCGCAGTCGTACAAGCCAGAATGAATAATTGTAAAACGCGTAGTTTCATATATTTTTTGTTAAAGCAGTTCATAATCTTAAAAATTTACATTTAAGCCCAAAGAGAAAATGCGTGGTCTTGGATAGATGTTATTATCTACACCCGAAGCAACCTCTGGATCCAAACCTTGATATTTAGTAATCACGAATACATTTTGAACACTAGCCGTTAATTGTAGATTAGCTTTTGTTTTCAGAATTTTCCCGAATGCGTAACCAAGATTAACGTTATCCATCCTCAGGAAAGAGGCATTTTGAAGATAATAATCGCTCAGTAATTGTTGCGCTTTAAAGTTTGTTGTCAAGTAGTTTGGTGATGCATTTAAGATTACTGCGGTACCCAAAATCTGATTTA
Source organism: Pedobacter frigidisoli (assembly GCF_004331675.1). Taxonomy (GTDB): domain Bacteria; phylum Bacteroidota; class Bacteroidia; order Sphingobacteriales; family Sphingobacteriaceae; genus Pedobacter; species Pedobacter frigidisoli. Next base: position 86,590 of record NZ_SJSN01000008.1, read on the forward strand.
AATTTCCACTTTGGCTAAAATTATTATTGTAAACGTAGTTACCAAGATTTGCCCTAAGTGTGAAAGATAAATTCCACTTTTTATAGCTGAAATTATTGCTGAAGCCCAAGAACAATTTAGGATCAGCTTGTTTTCCCTTTTTGAAATCACTTTCATTGATAATTCCATCGCCATTTTGATCTACATAAACACCCTCTATTGGGTTTCCATTTGTATCGTAAGTTTGTTCGAATAGGTTGAACGTACTTTTCGGTCCGCCGACAGCATTAATGAAAGCATTTTGCCCGCCAATACCACCAGCAATGGTTCCGCTAGGGAAACCCGCATAGTTTGGATCGTTCGGCACAACTGTTAAATTGGTGATGGTGTTTTTATTGTAGGTCGCATTAAAACTGAAATCCCAGTTAAAATCTTCACCCTTAATCGGGATAAAACCCAATGTAAGCTCCACACCCTTATTTTCCATATCGCCAACATTTACAATGGCATTTGCAGAAAAGTTTGTGCCCGCAGGCTGAGGAATCAGGTTTAATAAATCGCTTGTTTTCTTTTGGTAAACATCTAAACTTCCTGTTACACGATTATCGAACAAACCGAAATCTAAACCGATGTTGGTTGTCGCCGTTTCTTCCCATTTGATATTTGCGATGTAAGCACTTGGGCGATACATTTGATAGAAAGTATTTCCAAATTGATAAGATGCATTTAACGAACTTAAGCCATAAGTAGACATGTAGCTATAATTTCCAATCCCATCCTGCTGGCCAGTAATACCGAAACTTGCACGAAATTTCAATGCAGAAATAACTTTGCTATCCTTTAAAAATGATTCATTCTTAACTGTCCACGCTAAAGCTACTGATGGAAATACACCATACTTAAAGGCTGGACCGAAGCGAGATGAACCATCTCTACGAATGGTTCCCGTTAACAAAAACCGATCATCGTAGCTGTAATTTAACCTACCAAAATAGGAGATTAATCTGTATTGCGGCTTGTTAAAAGCAAAAGCGGGATCAGAATTCGCAACCTTAGTTCCATAAGCATCGAAGCTAGGGAAATAATATTGTGTCGTTAAATAATCGTTGTAAGAGTATCCCGCAGTTGCATCTACCCTACTTTTAATTGATTTAAATTCCTTAACATAATTCAGGTAAAAATCCAAAACGGTGTTTCTTCTATTCTGTTTGTATTGATTGCTAACGCCGTTGCTCAAAATAGATTCTGCAGCATTTGGATCTACATAAACCGTTCCCTTACCCGAAGCGACATCATAAGCAGCATTCAAATTGGCATGCAATTCTGGCAAAAAGTGAAAACTATAATCCAATTGAACGTTGCCAATACTCCGCATCGGCTTCGCTCTATCTTCACGTTGCTCTAACAAACCTACCGGATTACGACCCACCAAGTTTACCAATTCCCCTGTGCTAGGGTTCACCCATTCCCAATAACCATTATAATCTGTTTTGTTGGTGTAAGTGGCCTGTGTTGGATCGAAACTTACTGCACCGCCAATGGCGGCAGTATTTGCAAAACGTGTTTTCTGCATGCTTCCTTTTAGGTTGATATCCAATTTCAAATGATTATCAAAAAACCTTGGATTGAAAACCAGCGCAGCTGAAGTTTTTTCCAATTGATCGGTTCTTAAAACACCTGTTTGATTTTGATAACCAACGGATAAGCGGTAAGGCAGTTTTTTTATACCACCGCTGATGCTGATGTTATTATCTGTAGAGAAACCGTCTTGATAAATGAGATCTTGCCAGTTCGTATTAAAAGTTCCTAACTGCGCTTTTTGCGCAACTGTTCCTTTTGAATTTACAATGGAACGAATTTCATCGGCGCTTAAAACATCGAGCTGTTTGGTTAATTTGGAAATAGAATTTACTGAATTGAAACTCACTTTAAGCGCATCACCAACACCTTTTTTTGTGGTGATGATGATGACGCCATTTGCCGCTCTAGCACCATAAATGGCCGCAGCAGAGGCATCTTTTAAAACGGTAAAGGTTTCAATATCGTTCGGATTAATAAAACTTAAAGGATTTGATGCTCCTGAAACGCCACCGCTTTCTAATGGTACGCCATCAATAACGAATAAGGGATCGTTACTCGCATTTAGCGAAGAACCGCCACGAATGCGGATTGTACTTCCACTTCCTGGTTGCCCGCTATTTGAAGTGATTGCAACTCCAGAGACTTTTCCCGATAACATTTGCTCTGGTGTACTGATGCTTCCCTTTTGGAAATCCTTTACGCCAATTACCGCTACCGAGCCCGTTAAATCTTGTTTACGAGTTGTTCCGTAGCCAATCACAACAACATCATTTAAGTTAGATGCATCCTCAATTAAGGTTACGTTCAGTGTTGCTGTTTTAGAGACTGGAATTTCTTGCGTTTTGTAACCTACAGAAGTAAATTCCAAGATCCCTGCCTTAGCCGGAACCTTAATGCTAAAGTTTCCGTTAGCATCTGATGAGGTTGCAATTGTTGTGCCTTTTAGGCGAATACTTACGCCGGGCATCCCCAAATTATCGGGAGCTGTTTTTACAACACCGGTAATGGTTGCCTGCTGTGCAAAAAGATATCCGTTGGTAAAAATCAATAGCAAAAGCATTAGTGTTCGCTTGTTACTCTTGAGAAAAGATGTAAAAATGTGCATAGAAATATATGGTTAGAAATTAACTGTACAAATCACGTTTATATCTGTTATTTCCCTTTGTTCTATTGTACATTTCTTTTGTGCAAATGGACATAATTTAGCTTAAAAAGCAAGTGATTATGTGCATAAGAGCTATTTTAACTATAGATGATGAATGGAGGAATATAATTACTCCACCTATTATATTGCCCACATGATGTATCCTGAGAAAGGTTTTGAAAGCTTTCTTATTTTGAATAATAAAATCATAGGCTTTTGCATAGTTGCCTTTGTAAGAATCATTCTCTTCAAAGAATACTTCATCTATATATTTTTTATTTATAGGATAAATCAATTCTTTCCAATTATAGTAATAACCTATTTTTACGTTTTTGATTTGATCCTTTAATACCTTGAATATAGATGGATAATAACCATCTTGATCATTTTCAACTCCAGGAAGATCATGTTTTTCAATGGTCCACGCATTATTAGTAATTCCATGCTCTTCAGGTCCAGAACCCGTAAATGGCTAGTCCAATTTGGTAAAGTTACTGATGGCATTACCGGCCTAGTTGTTAGCGATAACGCACCATCTGCGATCATTCTATCTAAATTTAGATGTTTAGCTTTTCTAAATCCTTCAGAACTAAAACCATCCAATCCAAGTACCAAAATTCGTGTCGGTGTATTTTGTACCTGAGCAAAGTTGCCAATGAGGAGTACTGCAAGGGATAATATAATTTTCATGTTTTTCAAATTAAAATTTTTATTAATCACGGTTATAGCGTGTTTTTTACGTTGATTGATTATATTTCGTTTTGATTCGAATCTGATTATTTAATTCACGTGCTATAAAATCTGGCGCACAGAAATACCATTGACAATCATTTGCTTTATGTACAAATTAAACTTATTGTTGATTTTGATTATGTTAGTTTGGAATTTTTAATAAAAACGATTTGAGTTTTCATAGGTCATATACTTTAGCGGGGAGCTAAACATAATGTAGTAGAACTGACTAAACCTAAATTTGGGTTTGCTGAGATCGCCAATGAAAATAATTAATAAATTTAGTGGGTAATCTATGCAGTAATTGATTGTCAAAACAAGATCATGGAGTAAAATAAATAGGGATCCTGTTGAGGATCCCTATTTATTTTACTCCATACCCACTAAATTCAAACCAACTTATTCGGAAACTGACCTTATTTCCAATAAAAATCTACCTCAAATTATTATACCGAAATACAATAACCTTGAGGTTAGCATATTTTTATAGATTCTTATTTTTTTGCTACGATTTTCATAAAGAGTTTAACATCGTCTGAAATGGTTACATCACCAGACTTATCAAAGAGCTTTTCTGATCTATAATCGATACCCCAATCTGTTCGATTAATAATCAGCGTACCATTTATCACGACAGTTCCGTCCATTCCGTCCTTAAAATACATTTTAGCTGGAAAAGTAACTGCTTTCGTGCTACCTTCAATGGTCAGGTTCCCAGCAACTTTTATATTTTCACCATTCCCTGTTTCAACTTTAGTAATTGCGAATGTAGAAACAGGGAATTTTTTGGTATCAAAAAATTCAGGTAATTTATTGTGTAGAGGTTGATCATCAAATTTTTGTTCAATTGTATTCATGTCGACTTCAACTGCACCGCCCACTAGATGACTTTTTTCGATCAACAATTCCCCTTTCGATATATTTACGTTCCCGCTACTGGATCCATCACTAACTAACATAGAACCTTCCCATGTACCAAGTAGCATAGAACCTTTCCACATTACAACACTCTGCTTCGTATCAATAATATATTTTTTCTGACCTTCTTTATTATAAAAGTCAGTGATTGTATTTTCATTATAACGATACACTCCTGTCGCATCTCCAAACCAAATACTTCCATCTTTAGCTTCCAACAGCCCCAAAAAAGCCTTTCCTGACTTAATTTCTGTTACGGTGGGCCTCTTGCTATACAGGAACTTTGCATCATAACGCGAAAGTGCTTGGACACCCGGATTTGCAGGATTTACTGAGCCGGTAGTCCAGATGTTTCCCTTTTTATCTTGGATTATAGCATAAGCACCTCTCTCCGATGCTTTAGTGAAAGTACTGCCATCATAACGCCAAAGGCCACCGGTTTGGCTTACTTTAAAGCCATTGAAACCGCTGAGCCAAATATTGCCTTTGCTATCTTCCATTATACCCCAAACGTCGAGAAAGGGTTCGCCTTTATGGGTTAAAGTGGTAAATTTTTTACCGTCATAAACAAAGGCGTCGCCCCTTGTACCAACCCACAATTTTCCTTTTTTATCTTCGATGATTATATTAATATCATTATTCAAATGCCCTTTCTTATAAAAAAGCGGGGCGTTCGGAGAGGTAAAATTTCGAAAAGATTTGCCATCGTAACGACTTATTCCATCTCCGGTGCCGAACCAAATAATGCCAGCCTTATCTTCATAAACAGACATCACTCGATTATTGGCAAGTCCCTCTGTGGTTGTGAAATGTTGAATGGATTTCCCGTTGTAATAATAAACGCCCGAATCTGTAGAAGTAAACCAAATATTTCCTCGTCGATCTTCCATGACATCCCAAAAGCGGTGAGAGCCTATTTGACTTGTAAGATTAGTAAAAGATTTTCCATTGTATCGAAAAACATCGCCAAATGATGAGTTGTTAGGGCCAGCAATCAAAATGGTTCCATTTCTTCCTCTTTTTACATTACGAACCATCATATTAGGTCCTATGTCTTTAATTTCGGACTTGATGTTATCTTTTGGTGCGTTCGTTTGGTTTTGTCCACATGAAGTGAGAAAAACAAACATTAAAAACAAAGCATGTACGTGTATGTATTTCATAATTTTTATTGATTGATCCTATCAGAATTGATTTAGCAAAATTACTTTGATATTTTTTGGCTTGATTGATTTGGATTGTAAAAAAAAATGTAAACTTTGTAAATAAAAACTTGACATTATGCATCTTAGTCGAAAGATCCGCACTGGAAAACACAAATACCTATTTGCATTAATTTTACTCTCCTTTGTATCTGTAGTCTGCGTGGCTTTTAGCATGGAGGGTAGTGACGATTTTGATTTCGCCAAAAAAGAAGTTTTGTTACGCCAAATCGGACATGAAACACTCTTACAGTCGGGCGACAGTATATCACGTGTACTTCCAGTACAAAAGATTGCCGATAATCAATACCGGATCAAGTTTGAGCATGATTTCACTTTTCAACCCGATTCTCTGGTGAATACTACGCGACGTTTGTTGGCCAAAGACCCACTCGCAGGTGATTATATTGTTAATGTACTGAACAGCAGCGATGCTAGCGTAGCTTATGGATACGCAATATCTGAAAACAAAAAAGATGATATTATAGCATGTAAAGGAAGAAAGCAACCCATAGCATCTTACATGATCGACATTAAATTCAAGCCGACAGCCATAAACACAACGAAGAATAGATACGTTTTAGCTAGCTTGCCATTTTTAGCATTCGTTGGCTTTATATTTTTGAGATCGGTTAAGCCACAAAGAACTTTGCCTGCTATTCTGGATAATGAAATGTTTAATTTGGGTTCAGCTTTGTTTGATTCAAAGAATCGTAAGCTTATAATAGATGGAAAAACAATAGACCTCACTGGGACTGAAAGCCGTTTATTGCTCATTTTCGCACTGTCTCCCAATGAAACTATAGAGAGAAGCCGACTGCAAAAAGAGATATGGGAAGATGAAGGTATTATTGTGGGGCGCAGTTTGGATATGTTCATATCAAAGCTCAGAAAAAAATTGGAGTTTGACCCGAACATAAATATTGTTGTTATACGCGGTAAAGGATACAAGCTTGAGATTGAAGTTTAGAAATAATCTCCAGCTAAGAACTGATCTTGCTAAAATTTAATTGGGCATTGTAAACAGAATCTCGTGGTTTACAGAAAAACTTATCCTAATTAGAAATAGAACTAACAAGAACCTCTTGCAAGGATAAATGTAGCGGCTTTAAATAAAAAAACCCTCTTTACTTTCGTAAAAAGGGGAAGTACCCCACGAATGTACTGAAGTAGAACTCGTTTATTAATTAACTTTAATCACCTCACTACCAATTAAATAAATTAATATGTTGATTATTACGTGCGGAAATAATTTTGTATAGTTAGGCAAAATGTATAACGCAAAAGCTATAATTGCTTGTCTAATTTGTATTAAGCACCAGTGATACTTCCTGAGCAAAAGAGCGTCTGAATGGAACCTCCAAACCGCAGTTGTTGTGGTTTGGAGGAAGGTAATAATGACAAACACAAGGAATTTAAATCTGATTGTAATGATCATCATCTACAGGTTCCAACCACTCAGGCGTCCCTGCCGTGATTACAATGTGCTCAAACCAGCTATCTTTTGCGGCACCATGCCAGTGTTTGACACCATCATTAATTACGATCACATCTCCAACTTTCAGGGCTTGCGCAGACTTTCCAAATTCCTGGTACCATCCCTCACCACCGGTTACCATCAAAATTTGAAATCCACCATTATGCCGATGCCAGTTATTTCTACAGCCTGGTTCAAAGGAAACATTACCTACGGCCACGCTTATGTTAGGGTCTGCGACTAAAGCATTATAATAACTCTGTCCAATAAAGTATTGAGCGTATGCATCATTTTTTTCGCCTATTGGGAAAATAATTCCATCTTGTACTTCTTCGTGTTTTGCCATTGCGTTAAATTTTATTGTATATTAATTTTCGATAAAAATTTCATTTACATAAGCCAGTGCATTAAGTGTTCTTGGAAACCCCATATATGGTAAACACTGAGTAATCACGCCAATCAAAGTTGCCTTATTATTCCCAACATTCTTATTGGCCTGTACATGTGCTTTCACCTGACTATCGGCGCCACCAAGACTGCTTACCATGCTGAGTGTTAACAATTCTCTCGTTTTTAAATCAAGCCCGCCACGGGTGTAGAAATCGCCAAAGCAAAATCCAGATAAATAATCTTGTATATGTTTTTGATTTTCAGGCGCATTTGCCCTCATTTTTGGTATGAGATCACCAAATATTTCTGTCTGGACAGCAATTCCCTTACTTAAACGAGTTTCTTTCGTTACCGTCTTTTGACTTTGAAGGGGTAGCAAAATGTTATTTGCTTTAAATGCCTCATTTATTTCATTTACAGCATTCAATGTTTTTGGGAAACCGATATATGGTGCGCACTGGTAAACTGCTTCTTTTATTTCGATGGGCGTTACTCCAATATTTAGTGCCACAGCAACCTGTGATTTAAGTTGGAGCAAATTTTGGTTTACTGTAAGCACAACTATTGTGGTGAGCTCACGCATCCTATTATCGAGTTTGCCCTGTTTATAAACCTCTTTAAAAATGAAACTGTTCATTATTTCCTGAAAATCAGGATCAGTTGCTTCTATGCCATTTATCCCTTCGCCAAACAACTGTTTAAATTTTTCTTCGCTATTCTCCATACGTGTCATAATAGTTATCTCTTTTATTTTTTGGTTATTGACCTTGCTTTCTAACTTGCCTTTGGGCTCGTCTGTAGGAGAAATTGCTTCTACTTTCGATTTGACCTGCTGTTTGGTTTCCTGTGAATAAGCAATGCTTATGAATGTAACCAAAGTTAACATTGTAATTAGCGAAGTTTTTATCATTATTTTTCTGTTTTCAATTTTTTTGGCTTAACTGAATTCTTCAATATTCCTTATAATTCTTACTGTGATTCGAACCTGATATTTACATCTCCAGAACCCAATGCAGCAAAAAGCCCGCTTACATTATCAATCTTACCAAGCCTGGTGTAACTATATGAAGTATTGAAGCCTTTGTAAAAAAGCACTAAACAGTTATTGCCATACAACATTAGATCCCCAACTTGAATATTCCCTCCCACAGAAGCATTGGTTGGCAAGGTGCTAGTGAAATTATAAAATTTCTCGTTCGCGTTGAGATCCTCCATTTTGATACTGAGTGGCAACATTGCCTTGAATGCATTAGCGATTGGTTGTCGTTTAGTGTTGCTGTAAAAACAGCGGTTCCAACTGTTATCTTCATTTTGCTTCCTGTTGGATTGCTGGTGTTTTCATTAGTATTGTTCTCATTTTCTACTGTTGGCCTAAGATCATTGCCCTTGCCACAGCTCGATATGCTTGAAGATAAGGAAACGAGCATCATAACGGTTATTAATAGATATTTCATATTTATTTATGATTACTGTATTCTTCAACGGTTACTTTCTGCAACCAGGTTACCATGCCATTTTCTGTCTTTGGCAAGATGTACATTTGTAGCATTCCGGTTTGGGGGCTTGCACCATGCCAATGTTCTACATTTGGCGGGCACATCACTATGTCGCCTTTTTTGAGGGTCTGTCTTGGCTGCCCTTTTATCTGATGGTAGCCTATTCCATCTGTGATGATCAGGATCTGTCCCGAGGGATGTATGTGCCAGTTGCTTATAGCTTCAGGCTCAAAATAAACATTTCCCACAACTGTGTTATAAACTGAATCATTTTCTACCAGACCGATGTTCCAGGCCTTACCTGTAAAATTTTCAGCAGGTCCAATTTCACCTTTCTGAAATATAAAATTCAGTTTATTATTATCTGCCTTACTGGTGATCTGCGCACTACTACTAATGCTCAGGAGCACCATTGAAGTAAATGCGATCAACGATAATGTTTTCATATATTTTGATTTTAGGTTATAATTATCTTTTTTCTTTCAGATGCTTAGCAAAGAAGGCTTCCAGCTTATCGAATGGGATCAGGTCGGTTTTGTCGTAAAGATCTACGTGTCCTGCATTCGGAACGATGACCAGTTCTTTTGGCTGGCCTGCACGTTTGTAGGCATCTTCACTAAATTCCCTGGAGTGGGCCTTATCTCCAGTAATGAACAACATCGGACGGGGGGAAATGGTTTCTATGTCATTGAACGGGTAAAAGTTGTTGAACTTTGTATTACTGCTCAGTGTAGGGTGTGTGGTATTTGCTGGCGAACCGCTTTTTGGGGTATATTCGCCTCTTGAGGTGCGATAGAATTCATAGAATTCACGCTGTATCGGATGGGTATTTTCATCTAGCTTGTGGGTAGTTCCACCTGTATATTTGATCTCGCCACCAGAAAATTCAACATATCGCTGTTCTGCAGCCTCTGCCTGATTTTTCTTGCGTTGTTCAAGGGTTTGCGAATGGTTCAGGGCATTGCGGCTGGCAGAACCCATATCGTACATGCTTACTGTTGCTATGGCTTTCATCCTGGGATCGATCTTGGCCGCACTGATCACAAAGCTTCCACTTCCGCAAATGCCGATAATCCCAATATTATTCCTGTCTACAAATGGCCTTGTGCCCAAAAAGTCTACTGCCGCACTAAAATCTTCAGCATACATATCTGGCAAAACCGCGTTGCGGGGTTCGCCCTCACTTTCGCCCCAGAAAGACAGGTCGATTGCCAAAGTGATAAAGTCTCTGTCTGCCATATTCGAAGCATATACATCGGCACTTTGTTCCTTTACTGCCCCCATCGGGTGGCCGACAATAATTGCGGGGTTCTTTGTCTTTCTGTCCATGTTGTTGGGGATAAATAGATGCCCTGCAACTGCCATCTGATATTGGTTCTTGAACGTAACCGCGTATATGGTTACCTTATCGCTTACCTTAAAAGTAGAATATTTTTTTCCTGATATTTCTTTCATCTGTACCGAATTTGATGTTGATTGTGCGCTTACGGTAACATAAGAAAGAACTGTAGTTAGCGCAATAAGAATTGATTTTTTCATTGAATATAATTTTGTTTTTAATGGTAATGAAGCTAACATGAGCATATTCATCTCGGTTTGTGAGTGGTATACTCATGTTGGTTTCATGTTTAAATGTTTTTAATAAATTTTGCTGGAACCCCTCCGACAATTGTATCTGGAGCAACGTCCCTTGAGACAACGGCTCCAGCTGCAACGACCGCATTTTCTCCAATGGTAACCCCTGGTAGTATAGTTGCTCCAGCACCAATCCAAGCGTTTCGCTTGATAATAATGGGTTTTGTAATCAGGGTACGCCTATCTGCTGGATCCAATGGATGGTTTTCGGTTACCAAGTTAACCCTTGGCCCGATCAGTACATCATCTTCAATGGTGATACTGCCCATATCGAGAAATGAACAGGCATGATTGATGAAAACGTTCTTTCCTATATTGGTAAACTTTCCGAAGTTGGTGTAAAAGGGGGTGAATATGGTTGTGCTCTCATCAATTCTGGCGCTAATGATATCGCTAAGCATACTGCGCACTGAATGGATATCAGTTGCAGCATTGAGCAGCTGCGAGATTTTCATCGTTCTATCAACAACCTCACTTATCCTGTAGTATTCAGGGTCGTTAAACCTAATGGGTTCGCCAGATTTTAACCTATCTAAAATATCTTCTTGCTCAACTGCTATATTCATAATTATCAACTTTAAATTTTATGTACCGTTCTGGGTGCGCTTGCCTTACCCAAAATCTATAATGCAAATATCGGTAGTGGGGCTGGCTTACGTTTTATACAGAATACTGTTTTGTTTACCACTTTTACTGATTCGACGCCAAGGCTGAGCAACAAGGGTTCATTTTTCCTAAATTTGAATTATAAAACAACGATATGGAAGAAGTGAAAAGGTTGGACACTGTCCGACAGTATAATGATTACGTTGGGGTACATACACTACATCCCCTTGTTAGTGTTGTGAACTTTCACGAAGTGCCTACCATTATACATTACAGGCATTATATGGATATCTATGCCATCTTCTTCAAAAACATCAAATGTGGAAACATGACCTACGGCTGCCAGACGTATGATTATGAGGATGGCACCATGGTATTTGTTCGGCCCGGACAGGTATATGGAATAGATAGCCACGGCGAAGCGGTGATCCCTTCCGGTTATGGGCTGATATTTCATCCTGATCTATTAAAGGGGACACATCTCGGGAAGACCATTGGAGAGTACAGCTTCTTTTCGTATGAAGTTAACGAAGCACTCCACCTTTCAAAAAAGGAGAAAAAGACGATAATTGAGTCCCTAGAAAAGATTTCGGCAGAAATAAAACAGAATATAGATAGGCATAGTAAAACACTTATCGTTAGCAATATCGAACTGTTCCTGAACTATTGTATGCGGTTCTATGATCGCCAGTTTATAACCCGTAACCATGCAAACAAGGATATTCTGGTACGCTTCGAAAACCTGTTGATCGATTATTTCCAATCTGGCAAGGCTTCACAACTGGGTCTTCCAAGTGTGGCCTATTGTGCAGACCAGTTGCACCTTTCTCCTAACTATTTTGGCGACCTGATCAAAAAAGAAACTGGCAGCACCGCACTGGATTATATCCAGACAAAAATGATAGACCATGCAAAAACCTACATTTTTGATCGTTCAAAAACCTTCAATAAAATTGCCAGCGATCTGGGGTTTAAATACCAGCAGCATTTCACAAGACTGTTCAAACAAAAAACAGGGATGACTCCCAATGAATATAGAGGTTTAAATTAATGGCCTTTTTAAAAGTTGATTTGTACCGAGGAGATGTACCACTTTCAATTAAACATAAATAGATAAAGTTCGTTTGAGGGTCGGGAAGTAAATTTAAGAAAAAAACACGCAAGGTATATGTACCTCACGTGTTTCGTACCCAGTGCCGGAATCGAACCGGCACAGTTTCCTATCGGTGTTTGAGACCGACGCGTCTACCAGTTCCGCCAACTGGGCATTTGTATTGGGTAGGGCTGCAAATGTATGTAACGAAACCCTAAATCACAAAATTATTTTCAATTAATTTCAACTCACTGAACATCAATTATCTTGGACGTTCATCTTTCAATTTTCGATCGACAACAAAGGGCATAAAGGGTAAAAGTGAGGCCAAGAAGATTAATACTGCTTTCCCAAATTTCCATTTCTGCTCTTGCCAAGCCAATATTAATGTGGCTGCGTAAAGTACAAATAGCAAGCCATGTGCCCAGCCAGTATATTTAACTAGCTCTTTATAATGAAAAATATATTTAATGGGCATCGCAATAAATAGTAAAAGCAAATAGGAAATCCCTTCTGCTACGGCAACCTTACGAAAAATGGAAAGTGAACTCATGAATCTGATTTTGCTCGAAAGTAAGGTAAACGAAACGGCTATCAGAAACTAAAAAATGATTTTACAATGTAGAGATTATATTTACCACGGAAACGCAGAAAACACGGAAAATTATAGCCTTGTAAAGACTGAGAATCAAACACTAAGTGATTTCGATTGTAGATGTGTCTCTATCCTAAAGCTTTTTCGGTAGGCGCTCTCGTATTCTAGCAATATATTTCTGACGATAGAAAATATCTTTTATCGCTGGAAGTAGCTTTTCAGAGTCATCAGGATTTTCGTCAAATTGCTTTACCAGCATATTTAATTCGTTTTCCAACTGTTTCTCTATAGAATCGACATCATTACCCACTTCAGCTAACTTAATTGCATCTGGCTCAAATTCCAGATCCATCAGCGCTTCATTAACATCCATCATCTCCATCAAGAAAGATTGTGGCAATTTGTATCCCTCATCCGTTTCTACAATCCCTTTAAGTTCTAAAACATATCTCAATCTTTTTTTGGGATTGCTGAGCGTTTGATAAGCCTTATTATTCAACGTTGATAAATCTAAAACCTCTTGCTGTTTTTCATCACTTTCATTGGCGTAAAAATCGGGGTGAAATTTCTTGCTAAGGCCATAAAATTTTGCCTTAATTGCATTTTGATCTGGATTAAATTGTATGGGTAAATCGTAAAACTCGAAATAATTAAGCTGTTTTTTTTGTTCGCTCATGATTGAATTTAAATTAAAAAACCGCAGATATACAGATCGAATAAATCGGATCAGTACATCTGCGGTAATGATATAAATTAGGTTTTACTTCCCGAAAGATTTTAAAATATCGTTACCAAAGGCAAATACCATTAAACAAATTAAAATCACGAACCCTACAATTTGCGCCTTTTCCAATACCTTTTCGCTTACTGGTTTGCGTTGCACCATTTCTATCAAAAGGAAAACTACATGACCACCATCTAAGCCTGGAATTGGAAGTAAATTCATAAATGCCAATGCCATAGAAATTAATCCGGTTAAGGTCCAGAATTTAATCCAATCGAAAGTGCTACCATAAACCTTTGCAATACCAATTGGACTGCTGATGTTGCGGGCACTCAATTTTCCGGTAATCATTTTGCCAATACCTTTTGCATTATCTACAAATGTGCTCCAAGCCATACTCGCTCCTTCAGGTAACGATTGGGCAAAACTAAAATCAACATGTGCAGATTCTGGCTCTTTAACATTTGGGCCTACACCAATGGTACCATCTTTACCAACAATAGGACTAAAACTTATTGCTCTACCCTTTCGTAAGGCCTCAATCGTTATTTTCTTATTTTTATTTGCAGAAACTTCTTCTTTAAACTGATCGAGGAAAGTGATTGGTTTACCATTTACGGATAATATGCTATCGCCAGGTTTAATTCCTGCACTATAAGCAGGATAAATAGGTTTTTCGAACTTTCTTCCAAATATATTATCGAGTATTTTACCTATAAAAGATTGTTCATCTACCTTTGGATCTGGAACAGTAACTTTATCAATATGCTCCATTATATATCTTGGAGAGATAAAGTTATCCTTATCATTTTTAGAAAGTTTATTTAAAATTGTATCGGGAACTGATATGTATAATGTCTTATTTGCTCTTAAAACGGTTAATTGAGCGCCATCAAATAAAACCTTACTAGAAATGGCATCTTCAAAACGGATCAGTTTATTTCCGTTAATAGCCAAGATCCTATCGCCATTTTTTAATCCAATTTCTTTACCAATGTTGCCAACAGCAATACCATTGGTTAATTTTTCATTTACTGTATAACTTTTTCCGTAAGTAAATGTTAGCATCCAAAAGATTAAAACACCTACAATAACATTCACAATAATACCACCAAGCATTACAATTAAACGTTGCCAAGCAGGTTTTGATCTAAATTCCCATGGCTGAGCAGGCTGAGCCATTTGCTCGGTATCCATGCTTTCATCAATCATTCCGGCAATTTTTACATAACCGCCAAGCGGTAACCATCCCACACCATATTCTACATCTCCTTTTTTGAAACTAAAAAGCTTGAAGCCCCAAGCATCAAAAAATAAATAAAACTTTTCTACTTTAATACCAAATGCCCTGGCTGCCAAGAAATGCCCTAATTCGTGTAAAATTACCAATAAAGACAATCCAAGCAGCAGCTGCCCCGCCATAATCAATCCATTCATATTCTATTCTAAAATTTTTATGTTAGATGTTAAACTTTACTTTTTGTTACTAATTCGGCCGCTAAGATACGGCTATGTTTGTCAGTTTCTAAATAATCGCTCAATTGCGGTTTTTCGATGAAGTTAATCTCTTCCATGCATTGTTCAATTACATCGCTCATTTGCAGGAAACCAATCTTATCTTTTAAAAATGCCTCTACCACAATTTCATTAGCAGCATTCAATATACAAGGCATATTTCCCCCTTTTCTTATGGATGTGAATGCTAAATCTAAATTTCTAAAGGTTTTCATGTCTGCTTTTTGAAAGCTGAAGCTTGGGTAATCCAAAAAATTAAAACGTTTAAAATTGTTTTTTAGCCTATCCGGATAATTTAATGCATACTGAATGGGCAACTTCATATCTGGAACGCCCATTTGCGCTTTCATAGATCCATCGGTAAACTGCACCAGAGAATGAATTATAGATTGCGGATGAACAATTACATCAATCTGATCAACATCAAGATTAAATAGCCATTTAGCTTCGATAACCTCTAAACCTTTATTCATCAGCGATGCTGAATCTATTGTGATTTTAGCGCCCATTACCCAATTAGGGTGTTTTAAGGCTTGTTCTTTTTTTACTGTTGATAAGAAATCTTGATCTCTACCAAGAAACGGTCCGCCGGATGCCGTTAAATAAATTTTTTCAATTTCATTCTGCTCCTCGCCTACCAAACATTGGAAGATCGCCGAATGCTCTGAATCAACCGGAAGAATTTTAACCTGATGCGCCGCAGCTAATTGTGTAATATATTCACCAGCAACTACTAAAGTTTCCTTATTGGCTAAGGCAATATTTTTACCTGCTTTTATAGCGGAAATGGTTGGTTTCAAACCCACTGAACCCATTAATGCAGTGAGAACAATATCACTTTGTGGATAAGTAGCAACTTCAGATAAAGCCTCCTCGCCAGCCAGAACCTTAATATCAAAAGAAGATAGGGCTTCTTTCACATGTAAATACTGGCTTTCATCACAAATTACTACAACTTCTGGCTTGAACTCTTTAGCCTGTTGAATCAGTAATTCTGAATTTTTTAATGCAGATAATACGGAAACCTTAAATATCGTCGGGTTATCTCGAATAACTTCGAGTGCCTGCGTACCTATGCTTCCTGTAGAACCTAATATGGTGATTTTTTTCAAATTATTTATAATATCACAATGATTGAAAACTCAACCATCAAATTAATTCATTTTGTCATGCTGAGAAGCTCGTCTTTATTAAAATGCTAATCAGTCAATTATTAACCGTCAATAACGCTGTCATTCTGAGGTACGAAGAATCTGAAATCGATGAAATACAATCTTCAATTAACCCACCTCAAAAAAAAATGCTAGTGAAGTTTTTTCGAGCAGTGTTAATAGCATAGGGATTCTTCGTTCCTCAGAATGACAGATCCTACGCAATATATCCTTCCAACCCATCAGCCAATTTCCTATCGTTACTTAACCTCGGCACTTTATTTTGTCCGCCTAATTTCCCCTCACTTTTCATATAATTTACAAAGGCATCTTTTTGCAAAGTACGTATAATTAAGGGCTGGAGGATTTTTCCCTCAATCAAATCAAAGTAATAAATATTTTTCTTTTGCAAAACCTGATCTACCTTTTCACTAAAGGCCGCCATATCTTTTGGTGCTGATGAAAACTCCACAAACCATTCGTGATAAGGTAATTCGCCCGCTTTTGGATTTACTTGTGGCGCCACTGTAAACTCTGTAATTTCTACTTTTTCTTCGTTCGCAACCGTTAGCAAGGCATGCTCAACTTCCTCTCCAATTACGTGTTCGCCAAAGGCAGATATGAAATGTTTTATGCGACCTGTAACTACAATTTTGTATGGATTTTTGGAGACAAATTTTATCGTATCGCCAATACTATAACCCCACAAACCCGCATTAGTATTTAAAATCAATGCATAATTGGTATCTAGCACTATTTCGCCAAGCGATAAACGGGTTGGATTTTCAGTATGAAATTCATCCGCTGGAATAAATTCATAAAATATTCCGGCATTTACCAACAGCAGCAAGCCCTTATCTTTCTGAGAATCTTGGTAAGCGATAAATCCCTCTGATGCGGGATAAGTCTCTATCGAATCGATTTTCTTGCCAATACTTTGTTCAATTTTTGCTCTATATGGCTCGAAGTTTACGCCTCCATAAATAAACAGAGTGAAGTTTTTAAAGACCTCACTGATTTTTTTTCCTCCCGATTTTTCAGACAGTTTATCAAAATACATTTGCACCCAAGGTGGAATACCAGAAATCAATGTCATGTCCTCATTGATAGTTTCATCAACAATGGCATCGACCTTTTGTTCCCAATCTTCGATCACATTCGTTTCGTAAGATGGCAACCTGTTCTTTTGTAAATAAGCAGGAACATGGTGCGCCACAATTCCAGATAGACGCCCAACGTTAATACCGTTTTTAACGTTCAGAACAGGGCTTCCCTGCAAAAAGATCATTTTACCGTTTACAAAATCCGCTTTACCCGTTTCATGAATGTAAGTTAAAATGGCATTTCGAGCCGCTTTAATATGCTCTGGCATCGATTCCTTTGAAAGCGGAATATATTTTACTCCTGAAGTTGTGCCCGAAGTTTTGGCAAAATAAAGTGGTTTACCTTTCCAAAGTACATCAGCTTCGCCTGCCACTACACGATCTACATAAGGTTTTAATCCCTCGTAATCCTGTACCGGAACTCTCTGTTTAAAATCATTGTAATTTTTGATCTCACTAAACTGATGATCTTTACCGAATGCGGTGTGCGCAGCTGATTTTATAAGCGATTTAAAAGTTTCTTCCTGCGCTTTTAGGGCGTTTTTTTTCCATTTGTTAATGCCATTTACAACCAACGCAGCGAATGGCTTACTAAGTGCCGCTTTTAATCCCATAACCCTAAGCCCCAAAGGGGCTTCTCCTTTCCAATGTTAATATTTAATTTACTAAAGATGATAAACATTTTCTTTATTCTGGGTTTTAAACTCCCCCTTTAGGAGATTGGGGGTTAAACGATATTATGTAAAATATCTGGATGTTCATCGCCCTTATACTCACCAGCAATTTTGCGATAGGCAACCGTTAAAGCCACACTTGATAATGGGACAATAATAAAAGAGCTCAAAATATTAACTACAAATGCGACAAATGGCCAATGTAATAAGTTGAACAACAAGTAAATTAAGTATCCACCACCAAGCACCAACAATAACAACAAAATTTTGGTAAAGTTTCCTTTTGTTATGGCTAAACTCAATTTAATGGATTCAAATGGTGCTGCATTTTTGTCAATAATAAAGAAAGGGAAAAACGAAATTCTTAACCAAGTAATAAATAGTGCAAGAATAGCTATGCCGACTGCAATTTGAGTAATTACAACCCCAGTGGTTTGAAAGCTCTCTACCCAACCAATTTTAACCAGATACCTCAAAACAGGATCTAGAATATATAAGACTGGAAATAAAATCAATCCGATAAAAAGAATACATCCAACAAAGTATAAGGTTGCTATTAAAAACCTGATAATTTGTTGCCTAGTGGGCAAAGTATCAACAATTTTAACGTCATTATCCTCATCATCCATGAGGTGAAAAATGTATTTGAAAAGGGAAAGATTAATCGTGAAATATAAAAACACAAAAACAATGGCCATGATTACACTCAGCACTTTACTCACATCCTTAATAAAGAAAGCCATTAAACTTGATGCGCTCGCGGTTATAAACATTAAAAAACATAGCGTAGCAATAGAAAAATAATGTTTCTTGGTAATGCCCCACGCCTTTTGAATTACATCGTTAACGGCAAACGTACTTTCTTTTAGGTAATTTATCATTGTTGTTTGAATACCACTCTTTTAAATAAATCTTGTATAAATCCTAAGCCGTAAGCGGTTAATTGGATGAATGAAGATATAATGCTCAAAAATGCAACTTTTAAACTTTTATTTACAGACCATGAGTGAAAAAATATCAACATAAAGAACATGAGCACTATAAAATCGCCTACAACTCCTAATGGCCAATAAATGATATTACAAAGGATTGTAATTATAAAGCCAATCGTAAATATGGCAGGGAAAAAGTGTACCAACTTTAACTCTTTCGGGAAGTGTTTATAAATATTAATCCTCGCCCGGCCAAAGAAATGCAATTGTTTGTAAAACTGGCTGAAACTTGTCCTACGTTTATGATAAACCTTGGCATCGGGAATTAATCCGATTTTAAAACCAGCTTCGTGAATGCGAATGCTGTACTCGATGTCCTCTCCCAGCCTGGTCAGAATAAAACCTCCAACTTTTTCCCAAGCCTGGCGAGAAACACCCATGTTAAAACTTCGTGGATGAAACTGACCCACATGTTTTTTATTACCTCGAATACCACCCGTTGTAAAAGGGGAAGTCATGGCGTAGCTAATTGCTTTTTGAACAGGTGTAAAACTATCATGTGCCGCATCAGGACCACCATAAGCATCTAGTTTATGCTCATACAGATAGTTTTTAACGATCTCCAAATAATCTGGCGGC
Organism: Pedobacter frigidisoli; assembly: GCF_004331675.1. Lineage (GTDB taxonomy): Bacteria > Bacteroidota > Bacteroidia > Sphingobacteriales > Sphingobacteriaceae > Pedobacter > Pedobacter frigidisoli. The sequence goes on from NZ_SJSN01000008.1 coordinate 106,176, forward strand.
ACTAAAATATCAGAATCAAAAATGATAAAATAGTCTCCATTGGCTCTTTCGAAAGCATAATTACGAGCGAAACCTTGTCCTGCATTTTCCTTGAAATAGTATTTAACATCAAGCTGGCCGGCATACGAATCTACAATTGCCTTTGCATCTTGCTTTGAGCCATCTTCAATAACTAAAACCTCAAACTGTAAATAAGTCTGTTTAGTTAAGGTGTATAAAAGCTCATCAATTTCTTGAGGACGATTATAAAGCGGAATGATGATGGAGAAAAACATGTCTTGAAGATGGAAAAGGGAAAATGTAAGATGTAGGATGGAAGTCCATTTTACAAATTACATTTTACATCTATTTTAGTTCTTTTTCTATTAAATATTGATTTCTTTCTGGTGCATTACGAGTAACTAATTCCGCAACAAAACCCGTTAAGAACATTTGAGAACCAACAACAATTGCAACCAAGGCAATGTAAAATAAAGGTTGATCTGTAATTTCTCTTTTATAAGGGATTTCGGCAGCGATATGATATAGTTTTACACCGATCATCCATAAGGCCATAAATGTTCCGATTAAGAAACTAAGTACGCCAAGTGAGCCAAAAAAGTGCATTGGACGCTTGCCAAATTTCCCGACAAAAAATATCGAAAGTAAATCTAAGAAGCCATTTATAAATCTGCTGAAACCAAATTTCGTCGTTCCGTATTTACGAGCCCTGTGCTCTACAACCTGCTCTTCAATTTTATTAAAACCTGCCCATTTGGCAATTACAGGAATATAACGATGCATTTCGCCATAAACCTCTATGGTTTTAATTACATCGTTACGGTATGCTTTTAAGCCGCAGTTGAAATCGTTCAATTCGATTCCACTCATTTTGCGGGTTGCCGCATTGAATAATTTAGTAGGAATGGTTTTAGTAATCGGATCATAGCGTTTTTTCTTCCAACCTGAAATAATATCGAGTTTTTCTTCTTTAATTCGGCGAAATAACTCTGGAATTTCATCCGGACTATCTTGCAGATCAGCATCCATTGTAATAATTACATCACCTAGGGCAGCTTCAAAAGCAACATTTAAGGCTGCTGATTTTCCATAATTCCTACGAAATTTAATGCCTTTTATGTTATTATTTTCGAGCTTTAATGATTCAATGACTTCCCACGATCTATCGGTACTTCCATCATCAACCAAAACAATTTCGTAACTGAAATTATTATCGTTCATCACTTTAGCTATCCATGCCGTTAATTCTGGCAGTGATTCATCTTCGTTAAACAAGGGTACTACAACTGATATATCCATTTCGAGATTTGAGATTTGAGATTTGAGATTTGAGATTTTCTCAACCAAATCCATTAAAAACTAAAACGTGCAAATTTCATCAAATTAAATGATAAAACCTGCACGTTCTAAATTTTTGATCTTTATTATAATTTTATGCCTTTAGCGTTTACTTTAACAATTTTGCCGTTCTCTGAAAACACCAGAACACCACCATTTTTTTGTTTATAATCAACTAGTTTTTTGAAAGCTAAATTAAGACCAGTCCTTATCTTTTCTCTCATTTCAGTATTATCGATTTTATTACTCATTTGATGCTAGATTAAGTTTTGACCATCTTTCTTGTTCAAAGATAGTTAAGCCTCGGTTGGAAATGTGTTAAAGGTTACTGGTGGTTTTTTCTTTAAAATAGCTGCCAATATTAGTGAAATTACACCATAGGATGCTATAGAAACGCCAAAACTGGTGAAAGTATTTTTAAAACTTGGCTCAAGCTTTTCTTGCATGTTGCCAGCTTTTGCCATAGCCTCATCAATTTCTTCGTTGCCCAATCCAAATTTAGCCATCATTGCTCTTTGTGCATCTTCAATTGCTGCTGCAGCTTTAGCCGGAAGATCTGGGTCTATAAATTTCATTAACAAAAAATTGTATAGCGTTGCTGTTATTGCCAAAATTAATGAGATAATCAAAAATGCTTTGAAAGCATCTCCAAACGTCCAAAAGCCGCCTATTTCTTTACGAATATTTATTCCTGTAACAACCAATAAAGCTATAAACAGCACAAAAACACCAATAGAGACTATTACGTTTGTATAAACTAATACGGGATTGATGAAATGCATTGTTAACGATATTACAATCGAAACTGCTGCAAGGATGAAACCATACTTAAGGGATAGTTGGGAAATTTGAGCACTTTTGTCCATAATTTTTTTAGTTTTAATTTAGTTATTAATTGTTGTAATTAATATATAAGTCGCAGAATCGAACGATTTGTTACTGCTAAATTTAATTAAATCTTTCACAGTTTCTCCACTTCCCTCCGCATCAAGGAAGAAAACCATGAAAGGAACGAATAATTCCCGCATTTCTTCACTAACGAATAAAGTTGGTGCGCTATCACAAATCTCTTCTACACTACTTTCTGCCAATTGTTGGTTGCTGATCAATTCTTCATAAATCTCAAATTCATCCTGAAATTCATCGTCCTCGACTAATAAAAATTCTTTCAAGAAATCGCCCAATTCAGGATCTAAATCTTCATCCTTACATTCCTTAATATAAAGCAGAAGATTCAACAACTCTGTACCCCTATCAATGGTTTCTTCTTCGATTTTTGCCCATTCATCGCCCTCCAAATAATCCTCTTCTAGTTTCTGAACATCATTGCTGAAGAAATTAACCATCAATAAATCGAAAAACACTTCACGCAGTTCTTCAAATTTTGGATGGGAATCGAAAACCTCGTCGAAAGCTGTTGCTTTATCTAAAAAGTTAACATCGAGTTCGAAAGAAGCAAGGAGCTCCGTTTCAAAACCCTCAACATTTATAGCCGCAACTTCAGCATATTTATTTAAAGATGCGACTAGCGCTTTTTTTACTCTATTATCCATAGGATCAAGATTTATATGATTTAAGGATTATAAGATCATCTTTTAAAGATTCGTCATGCTAAATTTAAAGCATCTTAATCGATCAAGACTTTTACATCCTCTATTTTATTAATTTAATTTTAAAAATCTGTGGAGGGAGGAAAACTCTACTCCTTAAGCCTTTAAACCCTCCACCTTACTATTATTATAAACTAACGTTACTTTTCCGGTAAGCTCAGTGCCCAATAACGGGCTATTTGCCGATTTTGAATGATTACTAGCTGCATTGTACAGCCATTTTTCGTTAGGGTTAAAAACCGTAAAGTTGGCTTCAGCTCCCTCTTCTATTACCGGAATATTTAAATTTAGTAATTTACGTGGGTTAATCGATAATTTCTCTGTGATCAAATTCGCATCTAAACCAGCCCTTAACAATAATGGCAGAACGGTTTGCAATGCAATGATGCCGTAATGTGCGATCTCAAATTCTACATTTTTAAATTCAATTTCCTCCGGTCTGTGTTGCGAAGTAATCGCATCGATTGTTCCATCTTTTAAACCAGCTATCAATGCTTTTACATCAGCTTTGCTACGTAATGGTGGTTTTACTTTGTAATTGCTATCAAAATCGCCTAAAAGTTCTTCGGTAAAAACCAAATGATGCGCAGTTACATCACAAGAAATCTGAACACCATCTTTTTTTGCCTTGCGAATCAGTGCAACCGAACCAGCCGTAGAAATATTGCTGATGTGAATTTTAGTTTCGTTATAAGTTGCTAAGAAAATATCGCGGGCAATATGCATTTCTTCTGCCAAGGCAGGTAAACCTTTCATACCTAAAAGCACTGAATTTTTACTTTCGTTGATTTGAGCTTTGCCAGCGATGGATTTATTTTCTGGATAAACCATCAGCAAAGCATTGAAACCTTTGGCGTATTGTAAAGCACGACTCATAAAGCCATCATCTTGCAAAGCACGATCGCCATCAGAAAAAGCAACCGCTCCAGCCTGTTGCATATCAAACAACTCGGCAAGTTCTTTGGCTTCACGATTCTGACTGATCGCACCAATTGGCAAAACATCAACCAAATTATTTTTAGCTCGGTTGATGATGTATTCCACCTGAGATTTCGATTGTACAACTGGATTGGTTTGTGGAAGCAAGGCTAAGCCTGTAAAACCGCCAGCTTTTGCCGTGGCTGTTAAAGTTTGAATATCTTCCTTGGTTTCGAAACCGGGATCGCCAGCCACGCAGTTTAAATCGAAAAATCCAGGTGTTAGAAAAGTACCTTGAGCATCGAAAACGCTTTCATTTTTCTCGATAGTTAATTTACCTATGTTTTGAATTTTACCATCAACTACCCGAACATCGCATTGTTGCTTGTTAAAATTACTTTGCGGATCGGAGATGGTTACATTTTTAACTAGGAGATTCATATTGTTTTTTTAGGGTTGTTAAAAAATCGAATGAGCAGAATTTCTGCTGCAATAAAAATCAGCGACAAAATTAGACAAAGTTTCCATAAAGTTTGTCCGATTTTATTGGCACCTGCAATTAATTTTACAGCATCTTTATCGGTATCAAATATTTTCAAATTGCTTTTTCCGGCAAGATTATCAAGCTCCGTTTTACTCAAATAATGCATATCAGATTCTGTTCTGCCGCTATTGAAGGCATATACGGCTACTAAGGAATCAGCCAAATTGAGGTTATAAAATCCAGCATTTTTTATTTGATCGGCAACATAAATCAGCGTTTTACCGTCAGCCTGACGAATTTCTGTAATAGCCTCAAAGTTTTTAGCGTTCAGTTTTAACGTTTGATTTTTACCTAAAGTTATTCTCTTGCTTGCCAACGCATTATCGTTTCCAAGATTGTAATATAATGCACTTTCATTTCCAGCATTTAGCGCAAGGCGATACATTAAAGGTACAAAAACTGGATGACGAGCAAAATTTCCGTCTGTTGCATTTAGGCCTGTCGCCGATAAATAAACCGAGCCATTGCCTACACCATATTTGGCGAAGAAAAGTTTTCCGCCAGGTAAGGATAAAATATTTTCTTTATTGGCCGAACTATTTTCTACGAACGAAAAATAGCGATTAACAATAGGTAGATCAAGGTTTTTAGGGATTTCCTCGAAAACTGTTTTAAAGATTGGGTTCTGCAAATCAATCTGATCAACCTTAGTTTCCGTTTTATTTAAGGCTTGAATAATGGGCAAGGATAAACCACTCAAAAATGAGTTGTAAGTTTGAATATCGGAATCTAGATCGGGAAAGATAACGATGGCCCCGCCCACTTTTAAATAGGTTTTTAGTTGCTGTGCCAAACCACTAGATGGACTCTTTAAGCCATTCAACACAATCAATCCGTAGTTTGCAAAACTGCTGTAATTGATGTTCGTTTCAGAGTTTTCGGTTAACTTGTAGTAGTTATCGGCAGCGAAAAGGGCCTTAATGTAATTTCCAGAAGCAGCACCATTAATTGTGAGTACTGGCAGGCTTTCATCAACCTTAAAACTAAACGAAAGTGTATCATCAAAGGTTAGTGGAAAATCCTTAATGCTGATTACGCCTTTTTGCCACCCCGCTTTTAATCCAGAGAAATTTAAAGTATCTCTTCTAATCTTTCCAGCAGGAATTGTAACCGAGCTCAATCCCTTCTGTTGATTATTGATGCTCAATTTTAGTGGGATATTTTTGGCTTCTTCTTCTGAATAGTTTTTCAACTGAACAACTAATTTCTCGTTAGCATTTGGTTGATGATTCGGCGAAAGCACCCAAACGCTATCTACAGCCACATTTGGTAGCGTTGTAGCATTTAGTTTAAGAAAAGCGTATTGAATTTCGGGTTTGGTTTCGACCTTTTTATTGGCAACAATATTCTTCTGAAAATCGGAAATTAGAAAGCTGTACTTATTTGCCGAGCCAGTTAAAACATTTCCTTGTCGGTTTAAAATTTGCTGAAGATTTCGAGAAGCTGATGAAATTTTTACATCATCCAATGCCTTTAAAAACTCATCTTCATTTAATAATCTTTGATGTTTTCCCTCAAAATCATTCGTTAAAAGCTGAAAACGATCATTCATTCCGAAGCCTTTTACCAGTTCCTTTGCTCGGCGTTTAGCTTCATCGAGTAGATTTCCATCTTTATTAATGGCCTCCATACTGTAAGAATTATCGATGTAAATGCTTACCGTATTGTTTAATGAAGTTGTTTTTTGATCGGCTAAGGGAATATATGGTTGTGCAAAAGCCAGCACCAAGAATATTATGGCGAGGATTCTGGAAAATAAGATCAGTAAATTTTTGAGCTTCTCCTTTGAAGAATTTTGCTGTTCTACCTCTTTTAAAAGCTGAACATTAGAGAAATAAACCTTTTTAAATTTCCTAAAATTGAATAAATGGATAATGACCGGAATTGCGACCGATAATAGTGCGAAAAGAAAGCCCGGATAAAGGAAATTCATTAAAAATCAAAGATAGAAAAAATATGGAGAGTGTTGTAAAATTTACTAATTATTGAGGCTTTACTTTAACTGGTTTTACATTATTCCAAAATTCATAGAGAGCTTTATTGTCGACCAACATTTGACGTAGCCTTTCTTGTGGTTCTTTTGAAAGCCACAGTTTAAGTTGAATTTCTTTAATTTCATCTGAAGTATCTTTCATTTTTTTAAAAATAAAGCTCCGTAATTATTTGGTCAATTAATACTCAAAACCCGGAAAAACGAAATAAACAATTTCCCACCAACCATTTTCCAATGAGAAATAGATTTTAAACGAACCACGAATTGGCTGGTTTTCGCCTCCACTTAAAACTGCAGTATAACTGGCAAAACCCTCGGCATAACCCATTCCCTTTTCATCGTCAATCAAATCAAAGCTGATATCGAAAATCTCAAACTTGCCATCCACAAATTCTATAGATAAGTTAAAAATGTTTTGAATTTGATTAACCAAGGCTTTTTTCTCTACAACTCTTTTATCAGGAAAGATAAAATTATCTGCCAGCTCCCAACTTTCATCGGTAATGTTTTTATCGAACCAAGCCGTAATAAACGATTCTGCTCTTGCATTTATATCATTTTTATGATTGGGATGAAATTCCTCATAATCAAAAAAATTCATCATGCCCGGTAATTCCACATCATCTATTTCAAGTTCGAAAAACTCTTCTGTAATAAATTTATATTTTGTTCGGTCGGGATATTCGCTTGAGTAGCTAAGCTGGATGTTTTCGCTCATCAAAAGGTTTTCGAGCTTAATTAATTCGTTGGATAAAGTCTCATCATCCAAGTCCTCGGCAGGCTTAAATTCTGGACTTTTCAGTTTTCTGAATATGGTTATTAATTTATGCTCGCTAGATTGCTGGTGAAAAGCCATGATGTTTTTCAAAAACATGTTTTCCATTTCTGGAGGAAGATCGCCACTAACTACATGCGTTTTTGCACCTAACTCTGCTTGCATTTTTAATTTCAACAGCTCATTTTCTATCCTCAAATTTTCTTCAGGACTGCTTCCAAGTGAATCTTCAGGTAAATTTTCTGCTGTCATATCTTTCTACTTTATAATTCAAAAATTTTATGGCATTGCAATTTCTTTTATAAACAGAAGCATTGCGTAGCCTATTTGCAATTTAATGATATAAACTAGATTTTCATTTAAATACTTAAATCAATAAGCAAATCCTGGAAACTCAATATTCACGATTTTCCAGGTGTTATTATGCAAAGCAAAGTACAGTTTAAATGGCCCACTTACAATTTTCGATTGTTTTTGAACTACATTTCTATAACCTGCAACGCCCTCTACAAAGCCCATTCCTTTGCCATCGTTAAGCAATTCATAATTAACATCAATAATATCAAATCTTCCACCCACATATTCGTCAGATTTACCGAATATGCCTTTCAATCTGCTAATAATTACATCCTTGCCAATTATTTTGCCTTTTGGGAGAATGAAAAAATCATTCAATTCTTCAGTAATCGATTTAGATTGCTTAAACCACGAGTTTATAAACCTAGTGGAACTATTTACGATATCTGCTTGATGGTTAAATGTGGAATTTTCTTGCATGGATAATCTTTAAAAAAAATTAATCGACCAGCTAAAAAGCTAGTCGATTAAAAACTTGGCGAAGTTAACTATTCTTTAGCCTTTCTCTAATTTCAGCAAGAGAATAATCGATCAATAGTTTGCCATCTCTAAAAACTTCTTTCAATTCGCCCTGCGCTTCCTCCTCCCAAGTACATTGATCTTTCAGTTCGTATTCGCCAGCAGCATTATTAAAAATTTGGAGTAATCCCTTTGCCGATTTTTTAGTACCGTCATCCGTAATGGGGTCTTTAAAAATTTCTCTTCCAACACCATCTACCTCTCCATAAGTTGCTTTCATCGCAAAACCAAAAGTATCTCTCGTGTTATATTGGTAGGTAAACGAACCAATGCCAAAAACCACATTTGTAGAGGCAAAACCTTTAGCCTTTAATTTTTCGCAAATTTGGGTTGCACGCTCTGTCGTAATGCTATCACCGTAAATAGCGCCAATTTGTGGAACCAACTCCTTAAAACCTTTATCGTTGGTTTTTCCTCCAAAAACATCCCAAAGCAGCTCAATTACGCCTTTTCTTTCGTTTTCATTTTTGCCATTCGGATTACCGCAAATAATATCAACAGGATCTCCAGAATCTGGACGGATAACCACTTTACCTGGTCTTGCAATAATATCTTCCTTTAATTGAGGCAAATACTCGGTTAAAACTTTCCATAAATCCCAAGTATCAGAAACTATGGAAACAATTCCTTTCGGATAAACTTCTAAAATTAAACGTTTAAAAGTTTCCAATTCGCCAATGTTTGTACCCATACACATTACCGAGTGTTCGGTTGCGGCTACCGATCCACCAATCAGCTCCAAATCGGAATTTGCATTGTAATATTCTTCCAGAAATTCGATGGCAGGAATGGTATCGGTACCGGTAAAACTTAATAAATGACCAGCCGCCGAAGTTACAGCAGCTTCTATCCCTCCCATGCCACGCATCGAAAAATCGTGACCTTGCCAATCTACAAATTCAGGAACAGATGATGTTTCAGCGGCATATTTATCCAATATTATTCTATATTGTTTCGCTACGGTAGCAGAATTACATGGCAACCAAACCACCGCAGAAAGTAATGTTTCGAAATAATTGGTTAGCCAGAAAAATTCTGGTTTGGTGTTGTACATGGTAAACATTGGAACTCGCAAAGGAACTTCAGCGCCCTCTGGTAGCGATTTAAAAACCATCGGGATATAGCCTAAATCGTGCAAATCGCCAATATGTTCTGTTCCAACCAAATTTTCGCCTAAATAATTATTTATTCTACGAGCATATTTTCTAAGGATTTCTTCTTTTGGTTGCGCAAAGAAATTCTGATTGAAATCTTCAATAATATATTTCTTAATAAAATATTGCAAGCCAAATAAAACGACATGGCTTACATTTTCCAATCGGCTTTTTCTTGGTGTCCAGTTAGAATAAACTAAGGTTGTGTTGTCTGGGTATTGCCTGCGATGATCTACTTTATAGCCATCAGTTAATAATAATGGATTCATGGTTTTATGTTTTAATTTTTATTTCTTCCTTTTTCGTTTGGATAAAGCTTTTGAAGTGAATCGCTTTGCCAAAACTGTTTTGTTTTAATATCTAAGCCAGTTAATTTTCCAGTAAATGCAGCACCTGTATCAATGTTCCAAACATTACATCCATTCATCGGAATATCTTCATTGTAATAAAGTGTTGGTGTGTGGCCAATGTATATTTCGTTAAAAAGCAGTAACCTCTTCGGGTACAAGGCAGAATCTTTCTTAATTCTGGTGTCCATGGTAATCGCCATTTCCCAAAGGGTTCTATCCCAAGAATAATTTGAAGAGTAACGTTCTGTTTCAGGGCCGTGCATGGAAGAAAACCCTGCATGAATGAATAAGTTATTTTGTTCATCAATGTAGAAATCTTCCATCCGTTTAAAGAAATCTAAATGCTGTTGCTTTGCCGAGGCTTCTAAATTGTGATAACTCTGTATGGTTTCTTTGCCACCGTGGAGATACCAAACATCATCAATAGTTGCTTTCTTCAGCCAATCGTAACACCAAACATCGTGGTTTCCCCGAATAAAAACGCATTGATTTTGTTTTTCCAACGTTAAAAGGTAATCTATCGTTTGTGCAGCCTCACTCCAACCATCAACATAATCGCCAAGAAAAATTAATTTATCATTTGGCGTTATGTCGGCCCTTTGAAATAACTGGATTAAACCCTTCAAACCGCCGTGAATATCTCCGATAACTATTGTTCTCATGATTGAAATTCTATATAATTTACCGGAACAGCATCCGTAAGCCAAACATTATTATCCGAGAGATAAAATTCGTATCCGTCCTCATACATGTCGCCACTTCTAACGGTCAATATTATTGGAACGCCCCGCCTACCTCCAACTTTGGTTGCCGTTTCTTTATCAGCACTTAAGTGAACGTGTTGCCTACTCATTTTTTGTATTCCCTCTGACTTAATATTTGGTAAAAACTTTGCAACCGTTCCGTGGTAGAGATATTCTAATGGCTTTACTTCTTTTAGGTTTAGTTCTACTTGAATGGAGTGGCCTTGATTTGCTCTAATTTTCGTTTTATCATTATTAAATGAAAATCTCTTCTTATCATTATTCTCCACTACATATTCTAGTGTGCCCAGATTGATATTCTTATGGCTTTTGTTGCATTGAGTGATCAGCTTATCAACATCAGTCCAGCCATTTTCGTCTAATTTTATTTGAATGGTCTCTGGAGAATGCCTCAAAACTAAGCTAAGCAGTTTGCTAATCTCTTTTGCTATTTTCTCGTTCATCGTATTTAATATTATTTCTAGAGCTCTTAAAAAAGCACTCATTTATTTAATTTTTTGTAGATAGAGATTATAATTTTCATCATCAAAACAGACGAAAATTATTTTATCTAATTTTTCAATCTCTCCAAAATTTCTAACTGCTTCTATTGCAATATCTGCCGCCTCATCTTTTGGGAAATGATAAATACCTGTACTGATATTAGGAAAAGCAATAATTTTTATATTATTCTCCACTGCTAATTTTAAAGTATTTAAATAGCAATTGGCCAATAAAGGTGCTTTTTCCATACTGTTATTATACCATCTTGGCCCGACTGTATGAATAACAAATTTTGCTGGTAAATTCCCTGCTGTAGTAATTACAGCTTCACCAATTTTGCAACTTCCTTGCCTATTTCTGATTTCCTTACATGCTTCCAAAATTGCGTTTCCGCCTTTTCTGTGGATTGCACCATCTACTCCACCACCACCCAATAAAGAACTATTTGCTGCATTAACAATTGCATCTGCTTGAATTTCTGTAATGTCCCCTTTTATGAGTTCTATTATCATAAGCTAAGTTTTATCTCATTCCTTACTTCCATCAAGGCAAAGCCTAGCAAATTTTCGCCTTTCCAATTCTTAGGAACTTTTGCATTGATATGGTCCTCCGCTAAACCTATTCCCCAAATCAAATCTACAGGACTTGCCTCTACCAGAACCTTATTTTTTGTTTGTAGTAAGAACGACTTCAAATCTTCATTTTGAGAAAATTTAAGAAAATTACCTTGACTTACGATTTCAAATTTATGAGCATCCCATTTTGAGGCATCAAAATTTTTAATTTGTCTCCCTAAATCCTTTACATCTCTAGGCGATTTTTCGGTTAGTATTTTCTCAAAAACTTCCTCATCGTTAAATAACCTTGCTTTTTGGGCCATCATGTAATGTTCAGCAGTTAAATAGCTTACGCCATTTTCTATAAAAGTGGCCTCCCACCATTGGCTCAAGCAAGTTTTAATGATAGAATCATCCTTGCTTTTCTGGTGCCCCAAAAACATCAAGAAATCTAATTCGTTAGTTTTGCTCTCTTGAATTAACCATTCTATATCGTATTTCATCATTCTTTATATTTAAGTTAACGAATTACCCTACTCTTCAAATCAGAAATTACTGCCGAAGTCAAGTCAGATAGGGTTTGAAATTGTGAAATTCCCTTACGTTTGCAAACAATATCTATATTACCTTTTCTCCAAAAACCAGCCTCACAGCAAACCATTAATTTGCCAGAATCGGCAAACAACCCGAGTTCCATCATCGATATTGGAGATTTCGATTCGCCAGACAAGAAAAGTAAAATGATATCTGCCTTTTCCATAGCATCCAATTCCCAGTTCACCTTTTCACAAAATTTCTCATTATCAATACTTTGAGTCCAGCTATTCCCAATCTTTTCGCCGTGGATTAAATATATTTAGCCCGCTTAAAGCCTGTTCTGCCATCAATTCTTCCACAACTTGTTGCTGCCAGTCAATTGAATTTCCCATATCAATCGTACCAGCTAAAAATATAGAAATCCCATTCGATGGAATATTTTGTGGAGGAAGTATCGTATTCATTTTCTTAAGATAAAATGTTCTGTAATTTAATTTGAGTCACACCCGCATGCTCAACCTCCTTAATAGAGTCGGTTGTGAAGATTTGCTCGAAGTATTTACTCAATTCATCAAAGCCCTTGCTAAAAATTCCGTGACTAATGGCCAAGAATAATTTGCCAGCATTTTTGTTTTTCAGCTCTTCGGCAAGACCGATAAAAGTTCCGCCGCCATCGCAAATATCATCTACAATTAAGCAATCGGCTCCGTTCAAATCATCAGCATATACTTTAAAGCCCGAAAGTTTTCCGGTTTTTACATCTCTACTTTTAGAGCATTCTACCACTTCTGCACCGCCTAAAAATTCAGAAACTTTATAAATTTTCTTCAAAGCGCCGCCATCAGGAGAAATTAATTGTACTTCGTTGCCAATTTTTGCAATAACCTGTTTAATAAATTCGTAGTTAGAAATGGTAATGCAGTTATTTAAAAGCGCTGGTGTAACTTCGCTGTGTGGATCGAAAACGGTAACACTTTCAAAGCCCATTGCGTTGATAATATCGGCATAAACCTTAACCGATAAAGGCTCGCCTGGAATCATTACCCGATCTTGCCTTGCCGCCGGAAAGTATGGAATGAAAAGATTAATCTGCTTTACACCCATCCTTTTTAAGGAATCGACTGTTATGCAGATCATGCCTAGATCATTAAAAGAGTTTATTCTTTGCGTAATGGTGAGTGGAACATTTGAATCAAAATTATTTGAAATTTTAATGTGTGGTTCGCCACCTGCAAACAAGAAAGATTTGTATTCGATTTGGTTATTTTCGCCTAGCGGAGTGAAACCCTGATTTAAATTTAACATATATTTGCGTATTATTTACACAAATATAAAAATGATTTTCACAATTCAAAAATTAATTTGCGTTTATTTTACGCAAACCTAATATCAAATTGGAAATTTTCCTTTAAAAGTTGATTGTACTTAGGTTTATCGAAACTGAAAAGCTTGCCTGGGCGACCGCTAACGCCTATTTTCACCACTTTGTTGGTTTCTTTCACTATTCCAAAACTTAGAATTTTTTTTCTAAAATTTCTTCTATCAATATCTTGTTCGAGTATGGTACAATACAAATTTTCCAAATCAGAGAACAAAAATTCAGCATCTAAAAGATCAAAGCCGATGGGTTGATAAGTGAGCTTGCTCTTTAACCTTTGATGAGCCAATTTAACCATATCATCATGATCAAAACCTAACTTTGGGATTTCATTTATCGGAAACCATTTTGCATCCTTGGCATCTGTATCGGCTTTTAAAACAAAGTTTTTGGGATTTACTAAAGCAAAATATGCTACTGAAATTACCCTGAAACGATCATCGCGATTAACATTATCGCCAAAAGTACCCAACTGCTCCAAGTAATTCACAGCTATGCCAGCTTCTTCCTTAAGCTCTCGTTCCACTGCGTTAATCAACGGTTCATCATTCAAAATAAACCCACCTGGCAAAACCCAGCTGTCAGCGAGTTTACCAAAGCGTTGCTGAATAGCGAGAACGTATAATGTTCCCTTTTCATAGCCAAACACGATGGCATCTACAGCAATTTTGATATTTTGATCGATCATTCTTCTATTTGTGTAAAATCAACACAAAGTAAGGAATTTCTTTACCAGCAATCAAAACAAATTTTGAGTGGTAAGTTATTTGTTTGTCAAGGTGACCAAAATGACTCTTCCACCATCTTCTTTTGATAGTAATAATTTCTTTCCATCAGTTAATTCTACCATTGAGCCAATGGGAATTTCTTTTTCTTCGGTTTTATCCACTAACGAGGTGAGTTTTTGATTGACCAAAACCCATTTTCCCTCATGAAATGTGAAATAACCTACAGGTATTTTTTGTTCGTCAGTTAATTTTTCATTCCTCACCACATTTCTGTTTACATGCCATTGGAAAAGATATTGGTTATTGTAAACCATTAATCGATGGTTTTCTGGTTTCCAAACTCCAGGTTGAAATTGATAATATAGATCTAAAATTGGCAATGTTCCTTTATGACTTGTGCCACAAAACGGGCATTTTGGTATTGAAGTGTTATCAAAAACATACCATTTCTGTTCGCAGTAAATATTACTGCACTGCTGCATCAAATCGGTAGTTTTTAGCAAGCCTATCTCCCATTCCTCTGCAGTTGGCCGTTGCATCGGGTTGTGCAATCCATCTATAAAAGCCTTATCAAACAATGCTTTTAAGTAAGGTCCAGTAATGGTGTAAGGTATTTTATTTACGTCGGCCCAATAAGTATCCCACTTTGAAATTTGATTCATTTTTGGGCGATTGGCAGCGTTTGTTGGGTGCTCAATAAATAAGGCTTTTTCTCCCATGCTCAACAAATCGTCTTTTTCGGTATCCAAATCGTGTACTTTTCCGCCTTTTAACGGGTGGCGATGTAATAAGTACATATAAATTAAACAGGCCAAAGCATGCAAATCTGTCAATCGATTTGGTAACTTTCTTGCAGGATCGGTTTTGTTTAAATGTTTGGTAGCCAATACTTCTGGAGCGATAAAATCGGCGGTTCCAATTACTTCTGCCTGAAATAAACCTGGAACAACCAAACCATCCAAGTCGATCATGCAGGCAGAACCAGTAGATGGATCGATTAAAACATTGTTGTAAGATAAATCGGAATGGGAAAGCCCCATTTGGTGCATTTTTTTCACCCCACGTGACAAGTTAACACCGATTTGGAAATAATTTAACCACTTCCCTAATTCAGCTTGATCTAAGCTTAATGGAAACTGCCTGTTTCTAAATTTAGCTCCAGCAAACCATTTTCCATTTTTTTCTTCACCTTTAATGAGATCGCTTGATGAATATCCTTTTGAAAAGAAAAATTTTGAATTATAGATAGGAACGATGATCCCAATCTTATCCTTAGTTTCGATAATATCGGTGGGCCAACGATAAATTTCATCCAAATAGTATTGCCCTGCTTCTTTGGTTTGAATTTGGTTGAGGTATTTTGTTACGATCTTTGTTAAACGTTCCTTTTGATTGAAGTCTTGTTTCTCTTTAAAAATAGCTACAACGTATTTCCTATCCGGACTAAAATACACATTCTTGGCAGTGCCACTTTTAGGATCGCCATTTTCTATATATTGGTAAGAGTTACCCGTTAATGCTGATTTTACTGTAATTATAGACATAGTTTCGTTCTAAAAAATTATAGCTAAAGTTCTATCATCGTGGTTTCCAGAACTCCAAAAATCCATCCAAGTAGATAATTGATTGGCAATTTCGTCGTTTGATGAATCTATCGAAACTGCAACCTTATCTTCATTGTTTCCTTGTAAATCTTCCACAAAATCTTTCCATTTTTCGAGTTTTTCCAAATTTGCTTCCACCACGAATTTTGCATCGTAAATTCCATCAGTCATGAGCATGAGGTAAGAAAAATCTTCAATTAATGTGAATCCAAGACGAGTAGAAAACTTATCACTACTAAAAATTTCGGGCATGGTGATGAATCTTGTTCCGCCGCCAAACTCGCCAACATCAAGCCAATTCATCAGCTTAATATTGGTTAAATCTTTGTTTAGCAAACCTATTGGACAATCGCCCACACCGAAAGTTAAAATAGCATAACCAAAATCGTACTTTTTAAATAGGGCAAAAATTAGTGTGCTGTGAAAATCTTTTAATGATGATTCTGCCTTTGTTGCAAATTCCTCAATTTTATGGTGTGCATAAAATGCCGCTTTAGAAAGGTTGTAGTAAACAAAATGGCTGATCTTTTTTTGAGTATCTACTCCTTTTTTATGGTGATGATCTAAGAGCAATTCATCAAAGGCTATTAAGTTTTCATCATTAAAATTTTCAGCAAAATACTCGATTACCGCATCGCAAGCAATTTTAGATCCTTGTCTGGCCAGCTTTGCACTTCCTGCACCATCCGCAACGCAAACTACGCTCCAACCGTTATCCTTATAGTGTTTAAAGCCGAAATCATCATCCCTAAAAGACCCAACATTGGCATGGCTTCTTCCTCGTTTGGAAGCAACTACAATATTTTTATCGCCAATCGGCTGAAAATCTGAAACATTATCTGCTTTCCAAAAATTTTTAGCTTTCCAATCCTCATCTCTCCCTTCATCACTGGCTATGTTTTTCCATAAAGATTTAGGGTTGGCGTTAATGACAAGTGAAAGCCATTTTTCATGTGGCTCGGTATTTTCCTCTTCTCCTAAAACACTAAATTTCATTTTAACCTTAAAATCGCCACTATGACTTGGATTTCCCTCGATTATCTTCAATTCAGAGTTGAAATTTAATCCGTATTGCGCTAAATTTTCAAACTCAATACCAGAAATATCTTGCAAATCCGGCTGATTAAAATCCAAAATTGCTTGATAAGGTTTTCCCACGGTAGCATTCGGAATAATAATTTGCTTGGCTAAAATATCCTCTATCTTATTTTTCAAAAGCCATTTATCCATCATAATTTTCTGCTTTTCCTTAATCTGTTTAACGGCCTCAATATTAAATTCCTCATTAACATATTCCTCAAAAAGTTTTTCCCTAATCGATAATACGTTAATATTATTTTCATGAAGCAGGCTTTCTATATATTGCTTGGTTTCGAACATGCTGATAACCTTAGCCTTGAGCTCTTCCTACATCAAAACCACCCTCGCCATAACCATAGCTACCTACATTGCCACACCAAGGGCAAGTGCTGGTCGTTTCATTGCCAATACAATGAATTTTATGACAAACACAAACCGCTAAACCAAATTGGTTACCACAACAAGGACAAGCAGGTGCCCCAATCAGCTCCTCGCTGTTCACTTTTTGCTGCTTTGCATTTTCATCGCAGAATTCATAATAAGAATTATCAACCTGAAAACCACCCACTAATCGATAAGCCTGCGTTTGTAAATTCAACCCCTCAAAACCGGATTCATTCATTACCTTTCGGTATTTCATTAAATACGGTCGCTTAGTATTTTGGCATTTGGCCGATAAAACCACGTAATTGTTATCGGTATATTGATTGTTTATTGGTGCTTTCGAAATATCGATCTTAGAAAGTGTATCGCCATCTAATTTGGCCAATTCAAAACCCGATTCATTATTTTCTACACTAATGCTGCTGGTTTTAATGGAATCGGTTACCCACTTAAAAAACTTGTTATAATCTTCTGTTCCTGCATTTTTAAACTGAAGAACATTTTCGGTAAGCTCTGATAATACTCGAGTATCGGTACTATCACCAAAAGAAATGGCAACCATGTTTGCGGTTCGTTGCCAATTTTGTTTCCACTCTGAAATAGCAGTTTTCGTATCATCAGTAGGAACACCATCTGTAAATAAAAACACAATTGGTTTCCAATCGCCTTTTTGCTCCATGGTTGTTTTAACAATATCCTTTCTCATTTGGAACATTAAATGCCCCAAACCCTTACTCAAAGAGGTACCGCCACCAATGGGAAATTTTGGGGGATAAAAACTCACCACCTCTTGCAACGGAACCAATGTTTTAGCTTGTCCGGCGAAAACTATTATCGAAATCCACACCGTTTCTATAGCGTAAGGATCTGTTTTAATGGCTTTTATGATGGTTGCCATTCCCTCCTCAACTTGCTGAATTTGATCTCCAACCATTGATTCAGAAATATCTATTAAAAAGTAAATTGGTAATCTTCTCATATTATAAATAATTGTTTAACAGTAAGAACATAACGAGTAATGCGATCTGTGTCATATCCACAGCCAACCCCTGCCCCACTTGAAATGGTTTTATTAAAGATTTTAGCAAATTTAGTATAGGCTGAAAAATGCTTTGAAAGAAATTAAAGGCACTTTGGTATGGCTTGTTTAGTTTATCTTGGTGCGGTAATAATTTTGAGTATAGGAATAATCCGACTATCAAAACGTTTACAAAAATTTTAAAGGCTAATATCATAGAGAAATTACTTTACGAATTTCTGCTGCAACGGTTTTATAACCCTCTTTTATTCTTTGATTGAAATTAGCACCGCCATAAATAATCACATTATTGGTATCTTCCAAATAGTTTACAGAAAAGTAGGTGTTAACGCTATTTTGAAACTCCTGAATTTCTCCACCTCTACTTTTTTTATCAAACACGTCGAAAAACTGAACATTAAGGTATAAGCAATTCCCTTTTAATTGACTTGCCTTTACCGTAAACTTTCTACTATTGGCATTTCGTAAATCCAATTCTAGGTGGCGGATGTTAAAATTAGGCACCCTGAAAGTTTCGTAACAGTTCAAAATTCCATCTAAAGTAGTTTCCGGAAAAAGATCTATTTCTCTTGCTGATTCATGATCTTGATAAGTGTTCTCATCGTTTCCACTCGATGAGAATTTAACGATTAAGCTAATTATGGAAATAATTAAACTTACTGCTCCAAAAAATCCCATATTATATAACCATAGTAATTTCACTTGGTGGTGGCGGTAAGGCAACGCTCTCGCCCGTTCCTTGGCTTTTATTTCCCTGTTCGATGGTTTCTGAAACCCATTTAAAAAACTGCTTCAAAGTAGAACTATCGGCAGTATCCAAATGCACAACATCGGGCGTAAGTTCTTTTAAGAGTGCATCATTTGCAGAATGACCAGCAGCACAGCCCACAATTGCACCAAAATTTAGCGATTTAATTTTCGGTATCATCTCTCGGTACAACTGCAAATCACTTGGTTTTCCATCGGTAAACAAAAACAATAAGGGTTTCCAATCTCCTTTTTGGTTTGGATTCCCTTTAATTACATCAGCCTGCACTTTTTCGTACAACATCTCTAAAGCTTGGCCTGTATGTGTTGGTCCGCTTTGTGGGCAGGTTATTTCTGGAAGTTGAAATGAGGCCAGTTCTGTTAGTGAAACAATTTCCTTAACCTCCCGATCGAACGTTACCATACTTAACCATAGCGAATCCAAGGCTTGCGCATCAGCTCTCAACGTATTGATCATCCCACTCAAGGCATTGTTTAAAGCTTGAATGGGTTCTCCATACATAGAACCAGAGGTATCAATTAAAAAATAAACCGGTAATCTTCTCATAATTATTAAACTACAATATTTAATTCAGATGGTGGTGGTGGAAGTTCTTTAAGTAAACTGATTTCTTTGCCTGCATCCTCAACCTTGGTAGAAGTTACACCAATTGATGCTGTTACCCATTGAAAAAACTTGCCAATACTTGCCGAATCCGCGGTATCTAAGCTCACCACATTCTCAGTTATTTGCTTTAGAACGGCCGTATCAGCTCCAGATCCTGCTGCACAAGCAACTGTAAAAGCAACTTTTTGACGCTTAAATTCGTTCAACCCAGGCAACCAATCATCGGTGGGTACACCATCCGTCATAATAAAAACCAAAGGCTTCCAATCGCCTTTTTGTTCGGTTGTGGTTTTCATTACCTCATTCTCAATTCTATTGGAAACCAACTTTAGCGCCTCGCCCAAAGCGGTAACGCCCGTGGCCTTAATATCGACCATTTGAAATGATGCCAGATCGGTTAATGGAATAATTTGCTGCGCCACATTATCAAAAGTAATTACGCTTAAAAAAGCGGTTTCAATAGCCTGCGGGTTTTGCCTCAAGGAACTGATCATTACCTGAACACCGTTTTTTACAGCCTCAATGGGCTCTCCACTCATCGAACCCGATGTATCTAACAAAAGGTAAACTGGTAATCTTCTCATATTTTTATTGAGGAATATTATAAGTGTTGGTATTTTCGTTATTTGAGGCTGGAATATTGTAAGGACTTCCGCCGTTATTTTGCCCTGGAATGTTATAGCTCGTACCCGTTCCGTAAGTTGGATCGTTCTGATTAATGTGGGCCAAAATTTCTGCTGTATAATCTTTTCCACCACTCAAAATAGTGTAAATATTTCCAATAGTGTACACGGGGCCCCATGGAATGCCCCACCAACCTAGAAAAAAGTTGGTAAATAAATGCCCCAAACCTGGTGTAATTCTGCTTTTTCCGGGATGAATAAAATGAAAATCAGATGGATTATTAAAGGTCATTAAGATTATGGATATGCAATATTTATACATCACAAATTTTCCACCTTGTGCTACCAAACTTCTAATTTGATCGCCAGATAAACCCTCTATATTTTGAATGTTCATTATAGATAGGATTTAATGATCAAATGAATAGTTTGCCCTAAAAAAGTATCAGCCGTTGGATCGCCAATGGCATCGAATTTCCATTCATCATTACGTTTGTAAAGCTTACCCATAATTATGGCTTTTTTACCCGCATAACTCGATTCTGAAGATACATTATAAGATGCAAAAACTTCTTTTACCTGCGTTGGCGTTCCCTCGTACATTCTAATTTTGGAATAAGGAATTTGAGAAAAATCTTCTTTACCCACGTTATTTAAAAAGAAGAAGATTTTAGAGACCTTTGGATCAATTTTCGATAAATCAACTGTAATAATCTCATTGTCTAATCCATCATCACCGCCAGAATCGCCTTGCAAATCATCTCCTGTATGCCTTAAAGCACCATCTAAAGAAACTAACTTTCCTTTTGGCAAACCAAATTGTTGCAAAAAATCGATATTATAAAGTGGCGAATAAATGTGATCGCACAGGTTATTGTTCTCATCAATTAAAATGCAACTTAGATCTAAATCCACACTTTGTTTGTTGGTTGATAATCCCAAAAAACCCTTGGTTTCTATCGCACCCCAATTTACACCTACACAAAAACTGGTTAAAGTTGCTCCAGTCTCTTTACGAAGATCGATTTTTTGCCCTTTTGATAAATTAATTGCCATTATTTAGTTCAGTTTTAGTTATACTTATTCAAGAAAAATTCAAGTCCGTCTTTCATTCCTACGCCAACAGCCTCAAATTTCCATTCATTATTGCGTTTGTAAATTCTTCCAAACTCTACCGCCGTTTCTATAGAGAAATCTTCCTCCAGTTCATATTTAAGGATTTCATTTTTAGTACCATCGAATATTCTGATGTAAGAATTTCTGATTTGTCCGAAGTTTTGTCTTCTATTTTCTGCATCGTGAACAGTTACCACAATACATATTTCTGCTGCTCCAGCACCAATTTTTGAAAGATCTACCTTAATTTGCTCATCATCTCCATCGCCATCACCAGTTAAATTATCACCAGTATGTTCTACTGCGCCATCTGGTGTTTTTAGGTTGTTGTAGAACACAAAGTGTGCATCAGACAATAATCTTTTATTCTCTCCTAAAACAAAAATTGAAGTGTCTAAATCGAAGCTGCTGCCTGTAGATGCGCTGTTGGTATCCCAACCGAGTCCTATTGTAAATTGTGGGGCACTAATTGCCTCCCTTTGTCCTTTTTGCAGGTTAATTGCCATATTTGGTTATTTTTTTTAATGGATGATATTCTCTTTTAAATCAATAACATCCATTTATATTAATGTTTTAGTTTGCGTATTTCTTCAAAACCTCTAAGAAACTATCAGTTTGATGAGGTTCTCCAATTGCCCTGAATTTCCAACCCCCATCTTTACGATAAGCCTCAGCGAAAACCATGGTACACATGCCATTTAAAGAGGCATCGCCAGAAAGGCTATAACGTGTTATTTCCTTTCCATTGGCATCTACAGCACGAATGAAAGCGTTTTCTACCATGCTAAAATGTTGGTTATTTTGTCTTCCCTGATAAATGGAGACTACAAAAATGATCTTTTGATAAATGTTGTCCAGCGCATCTAATTTCACGATAATCTGCTCATCGTCTCCATCACCTGCGCCAGTTCTATTGTCGCCAGTTAGCCAAATATTTCCCGATGGATGGCGCATGGAATTGAAGAAAATAACATCGCCCTCAAAGAGACCGATTTGTCGCCCGTTTTGATTTACCGTTCTGCCTAAATTCATGATTTTATCATTACCATCAAGCAAGAAAGCAATGGCATCGAGATCAAACTCTTCTTCTTTAGCACCAAAAAGCTTACCTAAAAACCCAGTTTTTGCTTGTCGAACATCCCATCCCAAACCCATGGTAACTTTTGATAAATCGAAAGATTCACCTTTATCATTTTTACGAAGATCAATAGTTTGACCTTTTACTAAATTTATTGCCATACAGAGCGTTATTAGTTATTTTATAATTTGACCTTTGAAATATTTAGAGAGGAAAAAAGATAAATCTTCGCGGTAGCCAATGCCTGAGGCTTCAAATTTCCATTTGCCTTCGCGTTTGTACAGTCTGCCGAATTCAACGCCTGTTTCTATAGAAAAATCTTCTCCAAGCTCGTATTTTGCTACTTCCTCGCCACTATTGTCATCCACAATACGGATGTAAGAATTTCTTACCTGTCCATAATTTTGTTTGCGTGTAATGGCATCATGAATGGTTACCACAAAAAGAATTTCTTGAATATTGGCATCAACCTTCGATAAATCAACCTGAATGCTTTCATCATCTCCGGTAGCGCTATTTCCACCAGTTGGATCATCGCCCGTGTGGTGTAGGGCCTGATCTGGAGAATCTGTATTGCCATAGAAAATAAAATATTCTTCAACTGGAATTAAGCGATTAGAATCGATCATAAATGCTGAAGCATCTAAGTCGAAATCAAAGCCCGTTCCCTCATTCGGATCCCAGCCCAAACCAACAGTAATTTTGGATAATCCAATATCGATTTTTTGCCCTTTTTGTAGATTAATAGCCATTGTTAAAATTAATTTTTAAATATATTGTTTAAAAAAAATGAGATGTAGAAATTCCTGTATTGCATTTACAACGCAAATAAAAGACAGACAAAAGCTGCAACAGCAATCCATAAAGAAATGCAGGCAATTTTTATCTTAAATAATAGGGATATGTGAATGGCTACAGCGATCAGGATTGAGCGTTAATTTTATATCCTGCAACCCGTTTTATTTGTTTAAATGTTTATTAACAAATATATTATTTTGGAATTTAAATCCAAATTTGATTTCTATAAATTTGATATGTGGCCGTAACTATCGTAGGCCAATCAAAGCGAATCATAATTTTTATAATCTAAATTTTTTCATAGCCACCCAAAGTTTATCATCCATTTGGTAAACGTCAGGGCGATATTCTATTTTGTCGTTTTGCGACCAAGCGGTAAAATAGGTAATAATTAGTGGAACAGCTTTCTTTGGACCAAACCAAGCTGGTTTCAATTGGAATGATTTTGTAGTATCTGCCTTTGCAGCCATGCGCTTTTTATACCATTTATTGTGCGTGCTATCCACTGGCGGCAAATCTACTTCGGCCCTTAATTTATCGTAAGTGTAAGTATCGCCCACTAATTTCTCAGCAAATTCCAGCGGTTTTTCGACACGTACACAACCATGACTAATCGCTCTATTGGTTAAATTAAAACCATTTTTATTGTTGGTATCGTGAAGATAAATGCTTGAACTATTATCAAAAATAAACTTGAATTTACCTAGTGCATTACCACCGCCAGAGCCTTGTTTAAATTTGAAAGGTAGTTTATCTCTCGAATATTTATTCCAGTTTATCGTATCGGGCTCTCCAACTAGTTTATCCTTGTAATACACGTTTATATTACTATTAGATAGATAATAACGATCTTTTCTGGCCATCCAATAAATTTCGCTTTGCGCAATACTTACCGGAATATTCCATACTGGATTGGCTTGAATCGAATTAATTTTGCTGAACAACAGCGGTGTTTCGTGGTTTTTGGGTTTATCATCTAGATTTCCAGATTTAGCAAAAGCCTTTAACTTTTCTTCGTAACCATTTTCGCGTTTACCTCCAACGCAAACTTTCATCGAAATCACAGTATCCTGTTTATCAAACCAAGTTAATTTGAAATCGGGAATATTTACCTGAACATAATTTTCGCCAGTTTCTGGCATTTTCCATCGAAAACGTTCCATATTCAATAATAAGATGCGTTTTTCATCAACAGCATCCGTAGCTAAATATGCTGCTTGCAGCGCTTTGTATTGGGTAGATTTGGGTTGAACAGCTCTTAAGGTATCGATTAAACTGGATGATGCCAATAAGCTCACCATCCCAACACTATCCGGACGTTTTACCTTGATATAATATCTAGAAAAGATATTGCGAGGATTTACGACACCATATTTTAAATAATTATTGTAATTTAAGTAGGCATTTGCAGTTAATAATTCAAGCTTTGCTATCACCGAATAACTTTCGTTAACATTTTTGAATTTGTTGGAAGATAAGGTAGACAAAAGGCTTTTTATTTCATCAACCTTAAAAATTTTAGGATTAATACCATGTACCGTACTATTTTGGAGATAGTTAGCCAGAGAATCTAACTCACCAATGGTGTAGAATTTTGTTACAAGCTTTGGCTCGTTAACATTCGATTTGTAAAATGCCTTAATTGTTTTTGGATTGATAAAGTCTTTCGACAAACTGTCCATCGATTTAACGAAAACGCTGTCGTAAGCAGCTGTATCGAAATCTTTATAAATTTTATTTTTGAAATGTTCTGATAAAACCTTTCCAATCTCAGGAGGAGTTTTAAACCAACCACAGCCAGCAACACACAAAACAACAGGGATTATTAGAAAGCGTAAGTTCTTCAACACGTTAAAATTTAATACAAAATAAAATAATGCAATTTTAAAACACGATAAAGGCAAATTAAGTGCCATTATTTTTTGATTTCCCAATTCAAACACTATATTTGCCAACGCTTATCAGCTAACGTATTGATACTGGCATAAATAATTTATGAAATTAACTTTGAACCATCACTTACATTTGCACCATCGCCAATAGGCGATATGATATGTTTGTTTTGTACTTCAAAACTTTTTTTCCGTAAAATTATTTCTTGTTCATTCTATATTCAATACTTTGAAAACACTTAAAATTGCTATCCAGAAATCGGGTAGGTTAAACGAAAAATCCGTTGAAATATTAAAAAATTGTGGTCTTTCTTTCGAAAACTACAAGAGTTCTTTAATATCAACCGTTCAAAATTTTCCATTAGAAATTCTTTTTCTTCGGGATGATGATATTCCTGAATACGTTCAGGATGGCATTGCTGACTTGGGAATTGTTGGGGAAAACGTGATTACCGAAACCCAAGCTGGGGTAGAATATCTACAACGTTTGGGCTTTGGAAAATGCACGCTAAAAATCGCCGTTCAAACAGGCAGTGATATCCAAAAATTAGAGGATTTAAATGGCAAGGCAATTGCTACATCTTACCCTGTAATTCTCGAAAAATTCTTAACTGAAAAAGGAATAAATTCTGATATCAGAACCATTTCTGGTTCTGTAGAAATTGGTCCAGGTTTAGGCTTAAGTGATGCCATTTTTGATATCGTTTCTACTGGCGGAACATTAAAGAGCAATGGACTAAAACCGTTTGCAGATGTGATGCAATCGGAGGCAATATTGATTGGAAATAAATCGATATTGGATAACCCCGAAGTTGCAGAATTACTACAAAGAATTCGTTCGGTTTTAAGCGCCAAGTCAAACAAATATGTGGTACTAAATGTATCAAAAGATAACCTGCAAAAAGTTGTTGATTTGTTGCCGGGTGTTAAAAGTCCAACGGTAGTTCCATTGTTCGAACCGAACTGGGTTGCTGTTCATTCTGTTATTGCAGAGGAAGATTTCTGGGATAAAATTAACAGCTTGAAAGCTGCAGGTGCTGAAGGAATTTTAGTGATGCCAATAGAGAAAATCATCACCTAAAAATTGCTCAAGACGTAGAAATTCATATTAACTATTAGTTAATTTCAAATTATAACACATTGAAAATCTATAAATACAAAGATTTATCTAAATCAAAAATTGAAGAACTGTGTTCGAGACAAATTGAGGACGATAAATTGGTTGAAGAGCGTGTTGCAGGCATCATCGAAACTGTAAAAAATGATGGTGATAAAGCACTCTTTGATTTCGCAAAAGCATTTGATAAAGTAGAGTTAGAAAAACTTTTTTTAGATGCTCAGGATTTAAAGGAGATTGCGTCAACTATTCCTGCTGATGCCAAAAAAGCTATCGAAACTGCATACCAGAACATCAAAACATTCCACCAATCTCAATTAAAAACTGAAGATAAGGTAGAAACTATGCCGGGTGTAGTTTGCTGGCGAGAATCAAGGGCAATTGAAAAGGTTGGACTCTATATTCCAGGCGGTACAGCAGTGTTACCAAGCACTTTTTTAATGCTTGCGACGCCTGCAATTATTGCCGGCTGCAAAGAAATAGTTGTATGTTCTCCGCCTCAAAGTGATGGAAAAACTAACTGCTATTTGGCTTATTGTGCAGTGCTTTTGGGCATTGAGAAAATTTACCTGATCGGAGGTGCACAAGCCATAGCAGCCATGGCTTTTGGAACTGAAACCGTCCCTCAAGTTTACAAGATTTTTGGCCCAGGCAACCGTTATGTAACCACTGCTAAAACAATGGTTCAAAACAAGGTTGCAATTGACATGCCTGCTGGTCCATCAGAGGTTTTAGTGATCGCTGATGAGACTGCTAATCCGTCATTTGTGGCTGCAGATTTACTTGCCCAAGCAGAACACGGAACTGATAGTCAGGCAATTTTGGTTTCTACCTCTAAAGAAATTTTAGAAAAAACACTTTTAGAAATTGAAAATCAGATAGCTATCTTACCAAGAAGGGAAATTGCGGCAAAAGCAATCGAAAATTCTTACGCTATTTTAGTTGAGAATTTGACTTCTGCAATGGATTTTTCGAACGAATATGCTCCTGAACACCTAATTTTGGCAACGGAAAATTTCGAAAGCCTTATCCCAATGATAATCAACGCTGGTTCGGTATTCTTAGGAAATCTTACTCCAGAGGGCGTGGGAGATTATGCCTCAGGAACGAACCATACTTTACCCACAAGTGGCTTTGCTAAAGCTTATTCAGGTGTTTCAACTGATGCTTTCCTTAAAAAAATAACCTTTCAACACCTATCATCCAAAGGATTAAAAAACATCGGCAATACTGTTGAAACGCTTGCAGCAGCAGAGGGCTTGCAGGCACACAAAAATGCAATTACGATTAGAAGAAGCTGGAAGTCCGAAAGTCTGAAGACCGATGATAAAAAGTAGTCTATAACAATATAATAATAAATAATATCATCCGACTTTCGGACTGCCGACATCGGACTTTTACCCTTTGAACATGGATATTAACGATTTAGTTAGAGAAAATATAAAAAACCTTAAACCGTACTCTACAGCCAGAGATGAGTTTAAGGGACAAGCGTCTGTATTTTTAGATGCGAACGAGAACAGTTATGGTTCCCCCCTACCTGCAAATTATAACCGCTATCCCGACCCTTTGCAATTGGATTTGAAAGATGCTATCAGCAAAATTAAAGGTGTTCCGATTGAAAATACCTTTTTAGGTAACGGTAGTGATGAGGCAATCGATTTGTTATTTCGTGCTTTTTGTAACCCCGGAAAAGACAACGTAATTGTGCTACCGCCAACGTATGGAATGTATGAGGTTTCAGCCAATATTAACGATGTTGAAATTCGCAAAGTTAGCTTGCTGCCGAACTTCCAATTAGACATGGAAAAAATTGCAGAAACGATTGATAAAAACACGAAATTAATATTCATTTGTTCGCCGAATAACCCGACAGGAAATTCGATAAATCGTGAAGATATTGAAACGATTTTGGCCAACTTTAAAGGCATCGTTGTGGTTGATGAGGCCTACATAAATTACGCCCGTCAGAAGACCTTTATTCAGGAGTTAACCGAGTACGCAAACCTGGTTGTTTTGCAAACTTTTTCTAAGGCTTGGGGGCTTGCTGCTTTGCGTTTGGGCATGGCTTTTTCTTCGAGAAAAGTTATTGATGTTTTGAACAAAATTAAGCCACCTTATAACATCAATCAGGCTACACAAGATTTAGCTTTTGAGGCGCTAAAAAACATCGCACAAGTTAATGATTGGATTAAAGAATCTGTTGCCGAAAGAGAACGACTTTCTATCGATTTAAATGCATTGGATATCGTTACAAAAGTTTATCCATCAGATGCGAATTTTATATTAGCCGAAGTTACCGATTCTACTAAAATTTACGACACTTTGGTTGATGAGGGAATCATTGTTCGCGACCGTTCGAAAGTTACTTTGTGTGAGGGTTGCTTAAGAATAACTGTGGGTACCAAAGAAGAAAATGATAAACTGTTAACCATTCTGAAAAATTTTTAAAAGATGAAGAAAGTATTATTTATAGATCGCGACGGAACTTTAAATATTGAGCCGGATGATGAGCAGGTAGATAGCTTTGCGAAACTAAAATTTTATCCCCGTTCCATTTATTACCTTTCGAAAATTGCGGCGGAAATGGATTATGAATTGGTAATGGTCACCAATCAGGATGGATTGGGAACACCATCAAATCCTGAAGAAAATTTTTGGCCAATTCATAATTTCATGTTAGATACTTTTACTGGTGAGGGTGTAAATTTTAGCGAAATCATAATCGACAGAACTTTTGCAAAAGACAACGCACCAACCCGCAAGCCTGGCACGGGTTTGCTAACAAAATATTTTAGCGGAGATTACGACTTGAAAAACTCATACGTTATTGGCGATAGATTAAACGATGTAGTATTGGCTAAAAATTTAGGTGCAAAAGCAATTTTTCTTCGTCAGAATGATGCACTTGGTTCTACCGAAGCTTTAGATAAACATGAAACTTTGTTGGATATAATCATTCTGGAAACACAAAAATGGGAAGATATTTACAACCTGCTCAAGGCTGGTAGTAGAAAAATTCATCATGTTCGTAAAACCAATGAAACGGATATCACCATCAATATAGATTTAGATGGAACAGGAAAAGCTAAAATCGAAACAGGTTTAAATTTCTTCGACCACATGCTCGACCAAATCGCCAGACATGGAAGTGTAGATTTAGAAATCATTGCCAAAGGCGATTTAGATATTGATGAACATCACACCATTGAAGATACCGGAATTGCGCTTGGCGAGGCATTTGCCAAAGGTTTAGGTAACAAGTTAGGTATTGAGCGTTATGGTTTTTGCTTACCAATGGACGATTGTTTAGCCCAAGTTGCTATCGATTTCGGAGGTAGAAACTGGATAGTTTGGGATGCTGGATTTAAACGCGAAAAAGTTGGTGATATGCCTACTGAAATGTTTTATCACTTCTTCAAATCTTTCAGTGATGCTGCAAAATGCAATTTGAATATTAAAGCCGAGGGCGATAATGAACATCATAAAATTGAGGCTATCTTTAAGGCTTTCGCCAAGGCGATAAAAATGGCGATAAAACGTGATGCGGAGAAAATGGTGTTGCCGAGTACAAAGGGTGTTTTGTAAGATTTAAGAGAAAAATGGATGATGGAACTTGTTTCAGGAGCTCATCGTCATTTCGACCGAAGCGGAGAAATCTTTGAACAGGTAAAGAAAACTGTTGTTAAATAAACCCGATAGCAGTGGAAAGTTTTTAATCTCTGTCATTCTGAGGCACGAAGAATCTGTTTCATCGGTGGCAGATGCTTCGTACCTCAGCATGACAGCATTTACAGGGTTGCTGCAAATTAAAAAACTTGGAACGAATAGCGGGACTACAGAGGCATTGAAAAACTGACATTCGTTTTCAAATTTATTAAAAAGCATCGTGTCTTGATACTCGATACTAAATACTTGATACTAATTATGATTGGAATAGTAAACTACGGCGCTGGCAATATTTTCTCCTTAACTTCCGCTTTAGAGCGTTTAAATTTACAATACGGCATGGTAAACACCGAGGCTGATTTAGAGAAATATAGTCACATTATCATCCCAGGCGTTGGTCATGCAGGTTCCGCAATGGAAAAACTGAAACATACTGGATTAATTCATGCAATTAAAGCCCTTCAGAAACCAGTTTTAGGAATCTGCGTGGGCATGCAATTAATTACTGAGCATTCGGAAGAGGGTGACGCAGCTTTATTAGATATCGTTCCAGTGAAGACAAAGAAATTCGATAAGTCGCTGAATATCAAAATCCCACACATGGGATGGAATGCGATTCAGCATAAAAACAATTCACTATTCGAGGGTGTTGAAGATAATGCACAATTTTACTTTGTTCATTCGTACTTTATTGAATATAACCCTACTTTTGACATC
This sequence comes from Pedobacter frigidisoli, assembly GCF_004331675.1. Taxonomy (GTDB): domain Bacteria; phylum Bacteroidota; class Bacteroidia; order Sphingobacteriales; family Sphingobacteriaceae; genus Pedobacter; species Pedobacter frigidisoli. The sequence goes on from NZ_SJSN01000008.1 coordinate 136,673, forward strand.
GCCTCTGCCAATTACGGAATAAAATTTTCGGCAGCGGTACAAAAAGACAACTTTTACGGCGTTCAGTTCCACCCCGAAAAATCGGGCAAAGCTGGCGAACAGATATTAAAAAATTTTTCAAACTTAAGCTTATAAAATGTACATAATTCCTGCTATTGATATTTTGGATGGAAAAGTTGTTCGCCTACGTGAGGGTGATTATAACCAGAAAACTGAATACGATGTTTCTATTGCTGACATGATAGAAAAATACCGCTCAAATGGAACAGACTTCATCCATATTATTGATTTGAATGGCGCTAAAGGTGATTTCAGTAACCAGAAATCACTTTTCGAAATCATTAAAAAAACCGAAATGAAAGTGCAATACGGAGGGGGAATCCGTACAATTGAGCAAGTAACAAATTTACTTGATGCGGGAATTCATCGTGTTATTGTGGGTACTCAAGCGATTACCAATCCCGATTTCTTACAGCAATTAAGTGAGGCTTTTGCAAAAAAAGATAACTACGCTAATCGTATTGTTATTGCCATTGATGTTTTGGATGAAGTGATTAAATATTCAGGCTGGATGGAAAGTTCGCCAATTAAGCTAATGGATTACGTTGACAAATGTTTAGCACTTGGTTTTTTCCGTTTCTTATGTACGGATATCAGCAAAGATGGCAAATTGGGTGGTGCGGCAATTGATTTATATAAAAAACTGTTGGAACATTCGCCTATGATTAAATTAATTGCCTCTGGTGGTGTAAGCTCAATGGAAGATATTTACGAATTAGCTAAGTTTCCAATTAGAAGTGTTGTGGTTGGAAAAGCGATTTATGAGGATAGAATTACTATTGAAGAGATTAAAGAATGGAATTTGAAAGCTTTGACAAGCATATAACCCCCCAGCCCCCTAAAGGGGGAGCTAATAACATGATGGAAAAGCATAGTTAAGATGACTTACAGCCTTGATGATGATTTTGAGTTTTTGCAATTCAACGAACCTAAAATGTTTTATGGCGAATCGAATATTATTTTCGAAAATGCTAAGCAATTAAGAAACCGATTAACGGAATCTGAAAAATTACTCTGGGAGCATTTAAATGAGAAGAAGCTAGGTGTTAAATTTAGACGCCAACATCCAATTTCATTTTACATTGCTGATTTTTATTGCCATGAAGTTAAGCTTATAATCGAACTTGATGGAAGTATTCATAACCTAAGAGAAAATATTGAGAACGATTTTGAAAGACAAAAATTATTAGAAAGCCTTGGAATAAAAGTAATCAGATTTAAAAACAACGAACTCTATAAAAATTTAAATCAAGTTTTGGAAAAAATAAAGCAAACCATACAAGAACGTACTGCAGTTCCCCCTTTAGGGGGCGGAGGGGGTTTGAGTAAAAGAATAATCCCTTGTCTTGACGTAAAAGATGGCCGCACAGTTAAAGGAATCAACTTTGTAGATTTACGTGATGCTGGCGACCCTGTAGAATTGGCTGCCCAATATGCACAGCAAGGTGCCGATGAATTGGTTTTTTTAGACATTACTGCAACTCACGAGCGTAGAAAAACAATGATTGAAATGGTTAAATCAGTTGCTCGTCAGCTGAATATTCCTTTCACCATTGGCGGTGGGATAACAGAACTTGCAGACGCAGAGGCTTTGTTAAATGCTGGCGCAGATAAAATCAGCATCAATTCTGCAGCAGTTAGAAATCCGAAGCTAATTGAAGAATTGGCAAAAGCTTTTGGTGTTCAATTTGTGGTTTTAGCAGTTGACACTAAATTTGTTGATGGCAGAAACATGGTTCACCTAAATGGTGGAAGATTAATTACCGAACTAGAAACTGAAATTTGGATTAAACAAGCGGAGGATTTAGGTGCAGGAGAAATTCTGCTAACTTCAATGGACCACGACGGCACAAAAGCAGGTTTCGACTGTGATTTACTGTATAAAGTAAACCAAATGATAAACATCCCCATTATTGCATCAGGTGGCGCCGGAAACATGCAACATTTTACAGATGTTTTTCAAAAAGCAAATGTTGATGCTGCACTAGCTGCATCGGTATTTCACTACGGAGAAATTTTAATCCCAGATTTGAAACAGGAATTGAAAAGGAATAATATTCCTGTTAGGATATAAATAAGTCCGGAATCGTGAGTCTTTAGTCGTGAGTCCATTTATTTGCAGTACAATAATTAACTCGTCATTGCGAGGCACGAAGCAATCTTACTACAATGGGTTTTTATAGCATATGCTTTAAGATTGCTTCGTGCCTTGCAATGACGAAAAAGAAACGAAAATGAATATTGAAACATCATCTCTTGATTGGGATAAAACAGCTGGCTTACTTCCTATAATCATCCAAGACCACAAAACTTTAGAGGTTTTAATGCTTGGTTACATGAATGCTGAAGCATTTGAGAAAACACAAACTGAAAGGAAAGTAACGTTCTATTCTCGCTCTAAAAATCGCCTTTGGACTAAAGGTGAAGAGAGTGGTAATTTTCTTTTTGTTAAATCTATTCATATTGATTGTGATAACGACACCATCTTGATAAAAGCCGATGCCGTTGGACCAACTTGCCACACCGGTAGTAGAAGTTGTTTTAAAACAGATTACAATCAGAATTTTATTTTTGAGCTAGAAAACATCATAACTGATAGATACGAAAACCCAGTTGAGGGTTCTTACATCAACAAAATGCGCAGCAAAGGCTTAAACAAAATTGCTCAAAAAGTTGGCGAAGAGGGCGTTGAAACGGTTATCGCAGCACTTGCTGAAACCGAAGAAGAACTTATTGGAGAAGCCTCAGATTTAATTTTTCACTTGCTGTTTTTATTGAAAGAGAAAGGTTTATCTATTCAAGATATTGCTAAAAATTTAGAGAAGAGACATCAATAAGGTAGAAAGTGAAAAAACGTGGGTCGACAACCTTGTCCTAAACCTAAATCATGCAAAAATGCTGAATCATTTAAAAACCCTTTCAGGCCACCAAAACCCTGTTTATGCTTTAGCCAATTCTGATAAGGATGGAATATTTTTTAGTGCCGGTAATGATAAAGGAGTTGTAGAATGGTCATTAAAGAAAATGGCATTTGTAATGGTAAAAATGCCTGTGCAAAGTTCTGTTTATTGTCTTCATAACTATAATAATCAATTATTTATTGGCGAAAGAAGCGGTGCTTTTAGTGTTTACGATTTTAATGAGCAGAAAGTAATTGCCAGAGTCAACGCCCATACCAAACCCATTTTCAATATTCAAACCGTTAAAAGCAAGAACGAACTTTTAACAACAGGTGAAGATGGTTCTGTAGCGGTTTGGTCGCTTAACGATTTCACAGAAATTTACCGTTTTCAGGCAGCTTACGATACAGTCCGGGCAATCGCAATTTCGCCCGATGAAACTGAAGTCGCTTTCGGTTGCAAAGACCATCTAATCAGAATTTACAATCTTTCTGATTATAGCTTGAAATCAAAATTAGAAAGTCATTCCTTACCTGTTACCTCATTAGCTTATCATCCAACAGGGAAATATCTAATTTCAGGCAGTAGAGATGCACAACTAAAAATCTGGAATTTATCTAATTATGAACTTAGGGAAACCATTCCAGCACACCTATTTACGGTTTATGACATTGCTTTCCATCCTACTCTACCGTATTTTGCAACGAGCAGTCAAGACAAAAGCATTAAAATTTGGGATGCCGAAAACTTCAAACTCTACAAAATTCTAAGCTTGGAGAAAGCTGGAATTGGTCATACACATTCCATTAATAAAATTATTTGGAGTAACGATGGAAAGTATTTAATTTCTACGGGAGATGATAGGCAGGTGATGGTTTGGGAGATGGAGGGTTAAATTCCAACTCTCATAATAACTAGTTAATCCCCACTTTCTTCATTCCCTCCCTACCATAAAATACTGGAAAATACATCATTTCTGCTTTAGCTGGATTTAAGACGTATGAGCCTGAATATCTAGGCATTAAATCAATTTCAAAAGTATATTTCCCTTTCTTCAATTTAGTGCAGAAGATGGAAGTTTTATTCTTATAATATTCACGATGTGTTTCTATGCCCCAAAAATTTTGAACCTTGTTTTCATAAGAGCAACCTGCAGGAATAGGGATCTCTATCATCACATAATCGGCATCTGCTCGAACATTAACTTCAACCTTTAAGGTTGTTAATGTTCCTGCCTTGAGTTTATTTACCGTATTTCTGTTTTGAACGAAAGAGCTACTCACCGTAAAATCTTTATTAACTTTTTCTGGTTTTGGGTTTTGAAACTGCTGATAGGCTGTAAAGTAAATTGGCATTTTTCCATTTTTCGTTAGCTTAACGTCATCAATATTTTCTATAACCATATCATAAGGAAAAGTAGAAATGGTTTCGTCGTTTAATTTTAAATATGCGGGTTCTGCCTTTTTGTTTTCTGTTAGCATTTCAGGCAAAATTGTCTCCAAAATTAAGGAGGATTCAAAAGTATTTCGCCATTGCCCATCTCTACGTTGCTCAAGAAAATATAGTGCAATTTTTTCCAATTCATTTTTATTGTTCCCTGCATTTTTTAACACCTTGTAAGCCAATAACGTGTTTTGTATGCTGTTATCCCAGAAACGAATACTTTCTTCACCCCAATAAATATTGCCAAACATGGTTTGTTTTTTAATAGCCAATAAAGAATCAACATCGATTTTAATTCCAGCAAGTTGCTTTAATTCCATCAATTCCAATCGCTCATATAAGCTTGGTTTGTTCTCCGTCTTTCTTTTTGCAAAAGCTAAAACCCAATCTTTTACGTAATACTTATCATTCAGTAAATGTAAAAGCTTAATCGTTTGCACTTGGTTGTAGCTGGTATCATCAGTTAATTTGCTGATTAAATAGGTATATAAAGTTTGCTTGTTCAAATCAACTTTATAGCCTTGTTTTTCTGCTTGTAGCAACGCCTCAACCACATGTAAGCTGATCCAAATCTGTTCATCACTGTTTTGCCACCAACCCCAGGTTCCTTGCGGTTTTTTGGTTTGCTGTAATTTTTTAAGGATGAACACAATATCTTTTTCACGAGTAAAAGGCTCAGTTAAAAATTGACGAACACGCTTTTCTAACAGTAAGGATTTCAACTTGGAAGCCAGTTGTTCGTTACACAAATACTCGTAGTTGCGCAATTTGGTCATCTCATCCAACAAGGTTGGGAACACCGAGGATTCCGCTCTTAAAGTAACCTTACCCAAATTTTTATCAAAAGAATAATTAATGGAAGTATCGCGAAGCAAGGCTGAAAAATATCCTTTTGTCTCCTTTACTCCTTGTTCAAAAACAGGAATTTTCCTAACCTCACCATCAAAATATCCATTTTCCTGCTTAAGTGTATATTCAAAATTCAAACTATCTCTGCCTTTAACAGCAATAGAAATGGTATCGATATGAGCATTTTTAAATTTAACATTTGTATTTCTCATTTCCTTTCCATTATAACTGAACTTACGGTTTACGATTTCTTCGAAAGGCGTATAATTCATCAATTTACCAATCACATTAATGCTATCGCCATTTACAGCAAACAATGGGGATACAAAGTTGGCGCTCAGCGATTTAAAAGATTTTATAAATGTTTCCGTTATACCCGATTGCTTTCTGCCGTTTATAGCGATTACTCTAACTTTCCAATTCGTAATATCATCAGGAAACTTTACTGAAAACTTTGCCGTTCCCGTATCATCAGTAATCAATTTTGGTTGCCAAAATCCCTCGTCAGAGAAATTAGTCCTCATGGTTTGTTGCTGCGAAACCAATTCTCCAGCCAAATTTATAGCAGAACTGCCTTTTTTTGTTTTGATGATAATTACCCCGTTTGCAGCTTTAGAGCCATAAATAGCAGTTGCATCTGTGGCATTTAATACTTCCATATTAGCGATATCATCAGCGCTTAACGAAGCCAAATCTCCAGAAAAAGGCACACCATCAACAATTATAATTGGTTTTTGTGTTCCAGTTAAAGATGCCGAACCTCTAATGCGAATCATATCTCCATTGGTAATGCTTACGCCAGCTGCACGGCCAGATAAGGATTGACTAACTACATTAGATGCACTAGCCGTTAAACTTTGTTTTCTCACCGCTCCATAACCTACAACAACTACTTCGTTTAAAGAATGAGAATCTGATTTCAGTTTTATATCGCCAATGTTTCCATTTTTAGCAGATAGGGTTATTGTTTCGTAACCGATAAAAGAAATTATTACTTTTCCATTTGATGGGATTTTGATTTTAAATTTGCCATCGCTATTACTCGAAGTGAAAACATTCAGTCCGACGATTTTAACAGTAACGCCTGGTATTGCCGATTGATCATCTTCCGCAATAATCCTCCCTTCCATTACGCCAATTAACGAGCTGAGATCGAAGTTTTTTTCGTTAAAAATTTCAACTACTTCATTAGATATTTTTACCGATGGGTAATAATTGTTAGTGCCTTTTACTGTTTTGATGTAGTGATCCAAATTAATGCTAAAATTATCTGCTGCAGCAATTTTAAACTTATCCCATTTATAATAATTGACACCATTAATCTTGATTTTAATATCCTCTGCGGTAAAATATCTATTATCTTTTAGTAAAAACATGATCTTATAATTACCTTTTACAAACGGCGGCCAATAGGTATTGTTACCTGCATAGATTTGAACAAAATCAGGCTCATCTGGCTTGTAAATTATAATATTTTTGATGTACGGCAAGTGATTTGTAAATGCCGTGTCGATACTAAAAATCAATTTGCCGTTATTTCTCGAAGTTACGTTTTGATTTTTAAACAGCTGAGTGGTGTGGCTTCTTAAATCCAGATAATCGTTCCAAATGCTATCAATTTCGCTTTTCTTTAAAGCATACTGTTTGTAATTAACATTTATGCCTGCAGATGATGATAAACTTGTATTAAAGGCGAAAGGGCTATCGTTAGATTTTTGCTTAATTAAACCCTTTGTAAAAGTATAGGTATAACCTGGCTCCTTAATAAAATCCTGATTAAATTCTTCAGTTTTAAGTTCGAGGTAATTTTCTTTTAGCGGGCCGATTAATAAATCCTTACCGTTTGATACATTAGGAGGATAATTAATTAAGACATTAGTGGTATCTGCCCGCACGATAGTTTTCTCTCCATCAAAATTATTTTTAATCTTGAGCATATACCTATTCAGCAAATCGCTTTCTTGTGCGGTTAAAATACTTTCCATTTTAACAACTTCAGGTTTATAATCATTAAAAAGATCGGGCACAAAAGGAAGAAAAGCGTTAATACTTAAAATTGTCTTCTTGCCTTTTGGAATCTCAAATTCTGGAATGGTTACCATTTTATTATAGGTACGTAATCTTATCAAATGTTTGCCGGGTTTTACTTTAAAAGAGTAGCGGGAAAGCTGATCTGATTGATTAAAGAACACAGGAACCTCATCTATATAAACAATATTTACAGGTTCTATTGCACCGTTGGCAACTACAAATGGTGCAATTTGTGTGGTAGTATCATTTGTTGATTCCTGTGTATAATAAACATTCTTCGGATGGGTAAACTTATAATATTCAATGGTATCAAGCCCTAGTTTTTTGCCCCATTTTTGCCAATTGATATCAGTATTTTCACTTAAAGAAACACTTTCTGATTCTAACTGAATATTCTTCTTTTTTCTGGCAAAATAATTTTTTCCGAAACCAGGTATAGCAGGAAAATAATCGTTCTTGAATTTTGAGGTCGTGGCAAATGCCGTTAAATCTGTATTGGAAACCGGTTTATTTTCCAAATCGCTTACCTTAATCAAAACATTAACTTTTTGCCCAGGATAAACCATATCTGGCGCAAACAGTTTTACATTCAGCAGATTTGGATTGTAAAAGGCACTGCTTTCTTGATTAATTTCTTCATCATCCCAATAATAGTTTATTCTAATATGGGCTGCTTGAGCATTTGTATGTTTAAAAGTGGTATCTAAAGCGTTGGTGAAGCCTTTATAAAATATTTTGTTACCAGAAAAAATGGTGTACCAAAACGGCACCTTATGTTCGTTATCAATTACGACCCGCAGCGAATCTCGATTTTGCGTCGCACCTATGCTTAGTTTTGGATCAAAATCCGATAGAGAAATATATTCTTTGGATCCGTTATCTGTCTCCACCAAATAATTATCTGCTTGGAAGTTTATTTTTACGGCCAGCGGCAATTCTACATTAACACTATCTAATTTGATACCCTCTTTGGAGAAAGAAATAATTTTAGCTTTCCTTTTTTCAGATTGATCATTAACGCGATAATCAATGTAAATGCTATCTTTTTTTAATGATGAAATAATTTGAGTCAAAGGCTTTTGCTCCTTTTTATAATCGAAAGACAAATATTTATTATCAGATCGGCTTTCGTTATTGCTATTTCGAAAATCGAATCTCATGGAAAAATTCAAATTTGCTTTTGGGAAAATACTATCTGGTAACACCAATTTTGTTTCACCCACGGGATCCAAATTCATTTCCTTTTTCCATAAAGTATCTGGTACAAAAACCTTTTTATCGCCGTATCCACTTACATTATTGGTTAACATAGTAATTCGCACCCTACCATCAGGCACGGCCAGCTCGTTTTCATCGGTAGCTTTCATAAAGACCGTAATTGGCGATCCTATCTGGTGTTTCTGTTTATCGGTACGCACCGCAAAACTTAAAGATTTAAGCTCATAATCTTCGTAGTTAAAATTGCTGGAAATGACTATTTGATCTTCATTTTTAACTTTTTCTGATAGTGAAATTCGGTAACTTCTATCCAACCTAAGATTTAAACTATCGGCTAATACAAACTGATATTCGTAACCACCATCACGATAAGGCTTTATCGTTGCCAAAAGAATATCCTTATCGTTAAAAAGTTTTACCTGTAATAATTTATTGCTAATGGTTTTCCCTCTATCCGTTAATACGTAAGCCTTGAATTTTACGGTATCCAACGGCTTGTATTTGGGCTTACTAAATACCATAAAACCTATATATTTCGATTTTGCATTGCCATTTTCACGGTGCTTGGTAAAAAGTTTTTTAAAGGGTGTCCAAGTATATTTAATTGGTGATGAATAGGCAAGTTTTCGGAAAAAAGACCAATCCTTTTTATAATTATAAGGTTTATCTTCATCCAATTCGAAAGTAAAAAAGTTAGAAATGCCTTGATAATCTACCTTGATGTAGGTTTCAGATTTTGGTAAAGACGCTTTATAAAGTTGAGCCTTATTATCAAAATGCACCACTTTGCCGTGGCCAATCTCAACTTTATCTGCCTTAATGTAATTCCCTTTTTGATCTGTGAGGTAAAATTGAAACTCTTTTAAGTTGTTGATAAATTGCAGATCAACATTTTTTTCGGGCTTGTAATGATAGTTGATTTTCCCTCTATAGGTATTCAAATAAATATAATTACCGAATGGAAGATTCTTTTTATAGCCTTTATCGGTGTAAAAACTATCAACAAGCGTATGCAGAAAATCTTCACTGAAACCGAGCTTGCCCTTATCGGCAATTTCGGTGGTTTCTTTATCCGTTATTTTATAGATGTAAGTAAAGTAACCCGAATCTTTACTTTGTGACAGTTTTTTTTGGCCAAATCCTTTGAAAGAAAAAATGAGTAGAACGATGAGCATTAAAGGTATCTTCATAAATTTGGTTTTATATGAAGATGCAACTTTAATCCTTATTCCACAAAGCGTTTGATAATCCTTAATTTATGTGAATATTTTCCTAGCTCCTTATTAAAAATCCCTTGATCATCAATGGGATCAATTTTTACTTTTGCCGAAGAATGGATAATCTCGTTAGGGCTTAACATAATTCCAACGTGGGTAATTTTACCTTCAGCATTATCAAAAAAAGCAACATCACCTGGTTTACATTCTGCAAGAAAGCCGACTAATTCTCCTTGTTCAGCCTGTTGAGAGGCATCGCGGTGTAATTTAATGTTCAACATTTTGAAAACAGTTTGAACGAAACCCGAGCAGTCTAATCCGAATAAATGTTTTCCTCCCCATAAATAAGGAACATTTTGGAAAAATTTTGCGGTAGATTCTATTTCAGATTTAAAATTAGCTTTTGAACTGTCATGAGCCTCAAAACCCAGTTTAAACTTTTCTTCACCAGCATAACAATAACCATCTGTTAAATAAGGCAAATTACTCGCCGGACTTAAATGATAAAAACTCCCATCCGCAGCAGTTAAAACACTGTTAAAACTTAATGGGGCAAGCAATTTACAATCATGCATTTCGGCAAACTGACTTTGCGTAATTGGAGCCAATTGTCTAAAATCCATCCAACCTTCGTAGCCATCGTAACCATTTTGAATTAACCACCAACGCTCTTCTTTCTGAATAATTTCTACATGTTCACCAAATAATAGCTGCGACACAATTTCTGCTTTGTCTGATGGTTCTGCTCGTAAAGGTGCTACAGCGACTCTACAAATTCCGTATTGATTTTCCATTTAAATATGCTCGTAAAAGATGAAGTAAAACTAATAAAATACATCCATTCGCTAACATTTTGCGCACAAATTTGTTAATTTTATGATGATCACCTTTAAACCTGCTCACTATGAATTTTAAGAAAATATTAATTGCAGTTGATAACAGCACTTGCTCAGAAAAAGCTGCAAAGGCAGGATATGACATGGCCGAAAAGTTTCAGGCCGAGGTTGCCTTGGTAAATATTATCGAGCCTATCCCGACAAATGTAAATCCTGATTTAACTTTGGCGCCAGTGTTTCTGGAAACTTATGATAATAGTGAAGAAAACAGTCACATCTTACTGAAAGAGATGGAAACAAAATATGGTAATGGAATTAAAACTACCTATTTAAGTGTTGTTGATACTGCGGCTCATGGCATAATCCAACAATCTGATGAATGGGGATCTGATTTAATTGTGATTGGTACTTATGGTAGAACAGGATTATATCACTTTTTGATGGGAAGTGTAGCAGAACATGTTGCTCGAAAATCTGCTTGTCCGGTTTTGATTATTCCAAACAAATGTGACTTAGATTAACCGAATTTACGGCGCATGAAAAAAGTAATTATCAACCCTATTTTATTTATTCTTCTTATTGGTAGCTCAGCTTTTGCACAATCTGGCAAAACAATAATCACTGTTAATAAATTTACAAAAATTGATAATCTTTTTAAACAATACCTTGATAGCGGCTGGATAAAAGGCATCACAGCAAATATCGCAATTGATGGAAAAACCGTTTACAATAAAGCATTTGGAAATCAAATTGATCGACCTTTTAGAACTGATGATATTTTGAGAATAGCTTCGCAAACTAAAGCAGTAACCAGCGTTGCAGTCATGATGTTATTTGATGAGGGACAGTTTACACTCGATGATCCAATCTCCAAATATATTGTTGCTTTTAAAAACCCAAAGGTCTTAGATAAATTCAATCCAACAGATTCTACCTACACCACGAAACCGGCTAAAAGAGAAATTACCATTCGAGATTTATTAACCCACACCTCTGGACTTGGTTATGCACAAATTGGATCGCCCGAAATGAATGCGATTTATGCCAAATCTGGCATTGAGGCTGGATTTGTGATCAATAAAAAGCTATTGAAAACCGAAATTAACAAATTAGGAAAATTGCCCCTTGAAATCAATCCAGGTCAAAAATGGCAATATAGCCTGGGCATGGATGTTTTAGGCAGATTGGTAGAAGTAACATCTGGATTAAGTTTAGATCGATTTTTTAAAGAAAGAATTTTTAATCCATTGGGAATGACCGATACTTATTTTGCATTACCAAAAGATAAGCAAAATAGGTTGGCCACTGTTTACACAGAGGATGAAAAAAATCACGTAGTTAAACCATGGAAAGATGGAGCATTTCCTGGTGCAACCATTAACTATCCAATAAATAACAATGGATATTTCGCTGGTGGAGCGGGTTTGGTTTCTACCTCAAAAGACTATGGAATATTTCTCCAAATGCTTTTAAATGATGGAGAATTAAATGGCAAGAGGATACTTTCTAAGCGAAGTGTAGATTTAATGACTATTAACCAAATTGGTAAAATTCCTTTTGGAGATAATTCTTTTGGTTTAGGATTCGAGATCACTACCGATAAAGGCAGCAAAAAACTTGGCCAAAGTGCAGGTTCTTATGGTTGGGGTGGTTTTTTTGGCTCCACATATTGGGTAGATCCGAAGAAGAAAATGGTAGCGCAGATCTATGTTCAGCAATGGCCGCTCTCTCATGGAGATGTAGCTAATAAATTTAAATCATTGATTTATCAAGCCTTAAAATAAATTTATTCGCAAAAAAAAGTCCCGATTTGCATCGAGACTGATATTTATATGCGAAGATCGTTTATGTACAATCTTAATTCTCTTGGTGTAACCAAGCTTTTTTAGCTAACAATTCTTCTTCGGTTTCGCGTACATCTTCATCATCTACGCAACAATCTACCGGACAAACCGCAGCACATTGAGGCTCATCATGGAAACCTTTACATTCTGTACATTTATCAGATACTATGTAATAAACTTCGTCAGAAACCGCCTCCTGTGAGGAATCAGCTTCGATTTGTTGATTACCAAAATCAATGATACCATTCAAGTTAGTACCATCAGAAAAACGCCAAGCAGTACCGGCATCGTAAATTGCGTTATTAGGACATTCTGGTTCGCATGCCCCACAATTTATACACTCATCTGTTATTTTAATCGCCATGTTTTCGTCTAATTCTTTTGCTTAGTTTACCTTTGCGCTGCAAATATAGCACTTAATCACTTAATAATAATTCTAAATATGTCAGTATTAACTCAAGAAAAAGTAATAATCGCCTATAAAAAACTAGGCAAATTTCTTGCCACTCCTACTGGTTTACTGGAAAATACAATTCTTTCGGCCCAAAATAGCAATGCTTGGTTCACTATAGAAAACGTAAAAAAATCTATTTTATCCTTTTCAGAAATGCTGAATGATACAGATATAGAAACATGGTTTCAATCCATTATGTTCAGCTCATCGCCAAAAAAAGTAGGATTAATTTTAGCTGGCAACATTCCAATGGTTGGTTTTCATGATGTTCTATGCGTTTTAGCCACGGGAAACATTGCCTTAATAAAACTTTCCTCAGCTGATGATAAATTGATTAAAACCGTAATTGCAGAACTAATTAATATTGAACCTGCGTTTCAGGATAAGATCGAATATGTAGAACGATTAAAAGATTTCGATGCCGTTATCGCAACAGGAAGCAACAATTCGTCAAGGTACTTTGATTTTTACTTTTCAAAAGTGCCTAATATTATCCGCAAAAACAGAAATAGTGTAGCCGTTTTAGATGGGTCAGAAACTTTTGAGGATATTCAGAATTTAGGATCAGATATTTTCGATTACTTTGGTTTAGGCTGCAGAAATGTTTCTAAAATTTATTTCCCAAAAGGTTATGACATTGCCAATTTATACGAGGGAATAGAAAGTTTTCAGCCCATTATCAATCATTTTAAATACAACAATAACTACGATTACAATAAGTCGATTTACTTGGTAAATGCCGCAAAACATTTTGATAACGGCTTTTTACTCCTCAAGGAAGATGAAAGTTTAACATCACCATTGGCTGTTCTTTTTTATGAAGAGTATGAAAATTTGAGTGATATAGAAACAGAACTTAACGAAAAAGCAGATAGCATACAGTGTGTAATTACCAAATTAGGTTTAAAGATGAACACTTTTGCCTTTAGCGAAAGTCAACACCCTAAACTTTGGGATTATGCTGATAATGTAAACACAGCTGAGTTTTTGAATAGCTTATAAGTTATTTGAAATATGAATGAAACAATTTAGTAAACTTGATAATTGATTGTCTACCTTTCCTACCAGGACAATATTTCTCAAAACTATCTGGTTCATAAAAAACTAAAGATTTAATATTATTTTTTGTGATGAGATGAACCCATATCCCTAAACCATCTTCAATTGAAATCGAATTTACATTTTTATTTAACGGACAACCTCCGCCATCTACAGAATCGTCTTTAATGTCCCAAGGCTTAAGAGCTGAAACTTCTCTCCAGAATTTAATCAAAGTATCGGGCTTAATATCAAAAACATTAAAGAACTGATTTACATCTATTGGCGTTTTATAAATCTCCATCATCAATCTTGAAGAAATAGTGGCGGCAATCCTTCTTGGAACTTTGTTAATGCTAGAATATTTTCTTACATCTTTATACATGTAACAGGTAAGCGTATCCCCTTTTTTACTCAATAAATATAAATTTGGCGGGTCGATCCATCCTCCTGTGTATTGAACAATAATGGTGCTATCAGCATTAACTTGCATAAATTTATACAATGCAGTAGATTCATCCCTTACCTGAGCATAAGCCAATTGAACTGCAATAATAAAGAAGAAAAGAAATATGTTTTTTTTCATTAATTAAGAGATGCAAATTATGAAAATTTCCATACAGAGATTAATAATCTTATTCAACTTGGTTTCAATTAAATCTTGGTTTTTTCTAAAATTTTATTTAGATATTCGCTAAATGGCTTTTAGGCAATGCGCTATCCAAGTATATTCTTAATTATTCTTCTAATTTTATTTTACAATGGCAAATTATTTGCGCAATGCAGTGGTGCATTGGGCGATCCCATTATTAATATAGATTTTGGTTCTGGTACAAGTAGATTCGGTCCTGCATTAAATAGTGGCATAACCAACTATAATTATGTTACCGTATCTCCTAAAGATGGTCAATATACTTTGGTAAAAACCGTTTCGGGTTTAAATAGCGGTTGGATACAGAACATAGTCAACCATACTCCAAATGATCCAAATGGATATATGATGTTGGTTAATGCCAGTCACAATCCCGATATATTCTATCAAGCAACTATAAATGGGCTCTGCCCTAATACCACGTACGAGTTTTCGGCATATATCATTAACATATTAATTTCTCGTAGCGGAGTAGAGCCAAATATCAAATTCACTATAGAAAATGATGGGACTATTATTAAAGATATTCCAACAGGTAGTATTCCAGCAGGAAATGCCAACAGTTGGGTAAAATATGGAACTACTTTTACTACACCATTAAATTTAGGCACAATTACCCTTAAAATGACTAATACTGTAAACAATAATAATGGTATCGGCGGGAATGATTTAGCTTTGGATGATATTGTTTTTCGTGCCTGCGGGCCAGAGCTAACTCCATCAATTGAGGGCGGTAATTCAACTTTTACTACTTTATGTGAAGGTGATAATGCTAATTTTAAATTTAAAACAGCAACAACTCCTGGGGTTTATCAAGATCCTAGATTCCAATGGCAGAAAAATACGGGCACTGGTGGTTTTACAGATATACCAGGCGAAACCAATGAAGAAATTCAAGTTTCATTTGTAAATGCTGCACGAGGGGTTTATCAATATCGCCTTGTGGTGGCCGATGGAGATAACATTAATTCTCCAAATTGCAGAGTAAGCGGTTCTCCTTTAACTGTTGAGGTAAACCCAAGGCCAATAGCCAATATAACCACTGCCGCACCTGTTTGTGTGGGAGATCCCATTCAACTCAGGGCTTCGGGTGGAACAAGTTATAAATGGAGTGGCCCTAATCTATTTACCTCTGATGATCAAAATCCCATCATACGGAATGCAACCAAAGCTATGGCCGGCGCTTATTCTGTTACGGTTACAGCCAGAGGATGCGATGCTGTAGCATCAACCAATGTTCAAATTTTAGATCCGGTAATTGTAACCACAAACGTTCAATCTGCTACCATTTGCGAGGGAAAATCTGTTCAGTTAGAAGCTTCTGGAGGAACAGCATATCTATGGTCTCCTGCAAAAGGCCTTTCAGATTCGCAAGGTCCTAATCCAATCGCCTCGCCTACTGAAACCACGATTTATACCGTTCGGGTATCAAATGGTGCTTGTTCAGAAACCGCAGAGATAACAGTGAATGTTAATAAAAATGCAATCGCTGATGCTGGTGGAGATCAAAAAATTCTATCGGGACAAACAATAACCCTCAATGGAAAAGTAACAGGTGATGATTTTACCTATTTCTGGACAGCAAGTGATTATCTTGATGATCCATCAAAACTGAATCCGATTGCAACACCAACAGAAGATATCACTTATACCTTGCATGCCATTTCCAATTTAGGCTGTACAAGCACTACCGATGATGTTTTTATAAAAGTTTATCCAAAAGTTATAATCCCTAATTCGTTTTCTCCAAATGGCGATTCAGTAAATGATACTTGGAATATTCCTGCAGCAATAAGTTTTACAAATCCTATAATCAAGGTAACTAACAGGTATGGCCAATTGGTTTATGAAAGCAAAGGGACTTTTAAACCTTGGGATGGCAAATTTAATGGTAAGGAATTGCCACCCGCCGCTTATTATTACACCATTTATTTGAATGAAGATTTTCAAACTTACTCCGGGTGGGTTATGCTAATCAGATAAAAACCAGTTCTTGCTTTCGCTTATCGTTTGGAAATGCTATTTTTGAACACAATGTATATCGTTAAAGTTAAAGGCATCGCCAAAATTCCGGATTACGTACAATTAAGGGATGATAAGTTTACGCTCCTAGCTTATTTTAGGGTTGATAGACCAGATAAATCTTTGCAAAAGTTAGGATTAGGCGACAAACAAGATTACATTATGGAAATGGTTAAAGATTTGCCTTTTGGGCAAATTGCTAAATTAGAAATATAAAATGGCAGGCAACGCAGTAATTCATTTAAGCAATGTTGATGTTTTTCAACAGAAACACTTAGTACTCTCAAACGTAAATTTACACATCGAAAAAGACGAATTTATCTTCTTAATCGGTCAAACAGGTTCGGGTAAAAGTAGCTTGCTTAAAATATTATATGGCGATTTACATATTGGCAATGGCGAAGGAAACATTGCTGGTTTTGACCTTAAAAATCTTAAGGAAAGTCAGGTTCCCTTTTTACGCAGAAAACTGGGTGTTGTGTTTCAAGATTTTCAACTGCTAACAGATAGAACCATTGAGAAAAACCTAGAGTTTGTATTAAAAGCAACAGGCTGGAAAGATGCGAAACTGATTAATGAACGCATAAAAGACGTACTGGACAAGGTTGGTTTGCGCTCGAAAATAAAGAAAATGCCTCATGAAATTTCTGGCGGCGAGCAACAGCGAATTGTAATTGCAAGGGCATTACTTAACGATCCAGAAATTATCCTTGCCGATGAGCCTACTGGAAATTTAGACCCTGAAACATCAGAAGAAATTGTAACGCTTTTAAAGCAAATTAGCCAAGC
Source organism: Pedobacter frigidisoli (assembly GCF_004331675.1). GTDB lineage: Bacteria > Bacteroidota > Bacteroidia > Sphingobacteriales > Sphingobacteriaceae > Pedobacter > Pedobacter frigidisoli. The sequence goes on from NZ_SJSN01000008.1 coordinate 154,026, forward strand.
CGGAACTGCGGTTTTAATGGCTACACACGATTATCACATCATCCGTACTTTCCCATCACGCATTATAAAATGCGAAAATGGTGTGGTACTAGAGGGTGCACAAATAGCATAAAATTCTGACACCCGTCAGTCAATCAGCCAATCTGGTCAGATATATTCAAATAAATCTGCCAGCTTGGCTGATTTCCGTTTATGGCAAAATAGTTGAGAATAACACAAAAAATTCAGCCTAGTATTATGTTTAATAAGAAGAAAAATAACGACAAAGAAGAAAATATAATGAATCCTGAAAACACATCAGAAAATGCTGCTGAAAATGTAGAAAATACTGATGCCTCTACCAATGAGACTGAACAAGCGCCAGAATTATCTGCTGAAGAGAAATTGCAAGTAGAGGTTCAACACCTTAATGATAAATATTTACGTTTATATGCTGAGTTCGATAATTACAAACGTCGTACACAAAAAGAACGTGTTGAGTTGTTACAAACTGCAGGTAAAGATGTAATTGTATCTCTATTGCCGGTTTTAGATGATTTTGATCGTGCTTTAAAAGCAATGGATACTGCAGCAGATGTAGCACCAGTTAAGGAAGGAATAATTTTGGTTAGCACTAAGTTAAAAAATACCTTATCGCAAAAGGGATTGAAAGATGTAGAAAGCATCAACCAACCTTTTGATACCGATTTCCATGAAGCGATTACCAATATTCCTGCACCAACTGCAGATTTAAAAGGTAAGGTAATTGATGAGGTAGAAAAAGGATATACATTAAACGATAATGTTATCCGCTTTGCTAAAGTTGTAGTAGGAGCATAAAAATAATTTTGAATGATAAGAATTTTGAATGATGGAATATTAAAACCATTCACTCATTCAGTCATTCAACCATTCAATCATTAAAACAGAGATGAGTAAAAGAGATTATTACGACATATTAGGTGTTAGCAAAAGTGCAGCAGCCGATGAGATAAAGAAAGCTTATCGCAAGATGGCGATTAAGTATCACCCAGATAAAAACCCAGGCGACAAGGCTTCTGAAGATAAATTTAAGGAAGCTGCAGAAGCTTATGAAGTTTTAAGTAGCCCTGAAAAAAAACAACGTTATGATCAATATGGTCATGCCGGTGTTGGCGGTGCAGCTGGTGGTGGTTATGGCGGTGGCGGCATGAACATGGATGATATCTTCAGTAATTTCGGAGATGTATTCGGTGGTCATAATCCTTTCGAAAGCTTTTTTGGTGGTGGCGGTGGTGGTCAGCAACGTGGCGGCAGACGAGTAGCTAAAGGCTCTAACTTGCGTATAAAAGTTAAATTAACACTCGAGGAAATTGCTCACGGTGCAGAGAAAAAAATTAAGGTTAACAAATTAATCGTTTGTAAAACCTGCGATGGCTCTGGCGCAAAAGATAAATCATCGGTAAGTACTTGTGGTACTTGCGGTGGTAGTGGCCAAGTTCGTAGAGTAACCAATACAATTTTAGGGCAAATGCAAACTGCCTCTACCTGCCCTATCTGTAATGGTAGCGGACAACAAATTACTTCGAAATGTACGGTTTGCCATGGCGATGGAGTTGTTCGTGGCGAAGAAACCATTACCATTAATATTCCTGCAGGTGTAAGCGAAGGCATGCAATTGAGCATGAGTGGAAAAGGTAATGCAGCACCAAACGGCGGTATCCCTGGAGATTTAATTATCTTAATTGAAGAAACCGCTCACGAAACCTTAAAACGCGAAGGAAATAACATTGTTTACGATTTGCATTTAAGCTTTGTTGATGCCGCTTTAGGGATGAGCATTGAAGTGCCAACCATTGATGGTAAGGCAAAAATCAAAATCGATCCAGGAACGCAAAGTGGCAAGTTATTGCGTTTGAAAGGTAAGGGTTTACCAGAAGTAAATTCATACCACAGAGGTGATGAAATTATTCACATTAACATTTGGACGCCAAAAGCTTTAAGTAGCGATGAGCGTGATGCATTGGAGAAATTACGTGAATCTCCAAACTTTAAACCTCAACCAGGTAAAAACGATAAGAGTTTCTTCGAAAGAATGAAAGAATATTTCGAGTAATCGAAACTTTAACATACACAGAAACCGATGTCAAAAGCATCGGTTTTTTTGTTTAAGAAGTGTTTGAAAAGCAGTTGCGGTAATTTATTTTAAAGCTAGTCGGGCTATGCGCTGTAGCTCTGGTAGAAAAAACCAGAGGCTGCCGCTTCTATCCCGTTTATAAAAGATGCATCTTACTACTATTTTCGGCAAATTGCAGATCCAAACTGACGGGCATTTTGTGGCAAATGCGATCTAGCCAATCCGAACAGGTACAAATAAAATAAACCTGATGGCACGAAAAGCCCCGAACCGATTTTTCATCGAGTTCGGGCTTGGAGGAACAGCAGGACTAAAATAACAAAAGAATTACTGAAATTGCTTTCCAAAAACCTTAAAATTTCATACTTTTTGATTGATTAAAAAAATAAATATGCGCTTTGCCATTATCGACTTAGGAACCAATACTTTTCATTTATTAATCGCTGAAACCAAAGGCAATCAATTTGAAGTTTTATTCAAGACCAATGTTCCAGTAAAGCTTGGTGAGGGAAGAATTAATGAAAATATTATTATTCCAACCGCTTTTGAAAGAGGGCTTAATTGTCTTAAGAACTTTAGCCAAACAATTAAAGACTATAAGGTAGATCAAACTCGGGCAACGGCAACATCGGCCGTTAGAAGTGCAGAAAATGGGCAGGCTTTTGTTAATGCAGCTAAGGCGCAGGCTGATATTATTATTGAAACCATTACTGGAGATGAAGAAGCCGAACTGATTTACCAAGGTGTAAAGCTAAGTGGAGCTGTGAAAGAACTATCGCTCATTATGGATATTGGCGGTGGAAGCGTTGAATTTATTCTCTGTGATACGGAAAAATTAATTTGGAAAAAAAGCTATAATATAGGAGCCGCAAGATTAATGCAGCAGTTTTTCAAATCTGATCCGATTTCTGATGATGATAAAAATGCCATCCTATTTCACGTTCAAAATCAATTAATTGATTTGTTTGATATGTGCGAAAAATATAAACCCGAAGTTTTAATTGGTTCTGCAGGTGCATTTGAAACTTTCGCTGAACTAATTTCGAGGAAAACTAATGCTGATTTCGATTTATCATCTATTAAAGCTTACCAATTCGATTTCGATGAATACATTGCCGTTACGCTAAAGCTGATTAATTCCACTCACCGCGAAAGATCGGAAATGCCAGGGATCATTCCTTTAAGGGTAGATTTGATTGTAATTGCAGCCTTAATCACAAATTATATTTTAGGCAGAACAAAAATAAATAAACTAATGCTATCCACTTACGATTTGAAAATGGGCGTTTTGGCAAGTCATTTATAAAAATTTATTTCCTTGTTTTGGCGTGTAAGCGATCTTGCCAACAATCATAAATTCTTCCATTTTTAAAATCAAATCTTTTTGCTTTTCTTTCGAAAAATCCAATATCATTGTGGCCGAATAACGGGCACTTTGTACCGTTAATGCATTATGTTTAACATTTAATCCATTTTTAAAAACAATCTCATACTTGCCATCCTTATCGGTAGTGGCATAATATTTAGTATTCGGAATTACTAACCTAATTCCAATCAAAGGTTTTTTATCTTGACCTAAAACATATCCATTAACCTTATTAACAGTTTTTGGTTTCTTATTATCCTTTTGGTCATCAATGTTTTTTGAAATTTCTAATGTCGCTTTTGGAATTGATGCATTCGCGTTTTGCATAAAAATAGATGCGCCTAATGCCAAAACCCCTAAGTATTTCATCCAATTTCTATTAACTGGAGCAACCACTAAATGGTAATTAAGCTGATTTAATTGGGTTTTGGTTAATCTTCCACAAACTTCTGTTGATGCATTAGCTAATGTTTTAATAATTTCAGCGTTGCTGTAACCCGTAAAATCAACTACACATTTACTACAGGCTTCGCAGAAATTATAACCATCTCGCTTTTCCATTTCTTCCCAATTTTGAGAACAAGGTTCGGCAATGCTAATTTGAGGTTGTGGGTTTTTCATGTTTCAGTATTTGCTTACATGATGAAAAAGCTTTTATGATTCCATAAATGATTTGAAAAAACCTCGTATGTTTATAAGCCTACCAGGTTTTCTAGCGCTCTATACAACTTCTCCGTTGGCAAGCCCATTACGTTGGTATAAGAACCCTCAATGCGCTGAACAACAGTATTCCCCCACCAATCTTGTACGCCGTAGCTTCCTGCTTTATCAAAGGGATGATAATTATCGATGTAGAAATTAATTTCCTGTTCTGTCACTATTCTGCAGTAAACTACAGTGCTATCAAAAAAAGATTCAATTTTATTGCCTTTAACTATGGTCACGCCTGTAAAAACCTCATGTTTTTGTCCTGAAAGTTTACGTAGCATTTCTTGAGCATGTGCCTTATCGTTTGGCTTGCCTAAAATTTCTCCATTTAAGGCAACAATTGTATCAGCGGTTATAATAATTTCATTTTTATCAGCAGAAAATGCCTTTGCCTTTTTTTCGGAAATATAAACGGCGATTGCTGCAGGTGACAATTCTTCTGGGTAACTTTCATCTACATCTTTAAGTTCGACTTTAAAATTTAAGCCCATTAAAGTAAGAAGTTCTTGCCTGCGTGGAGACTTGGATGCAAGTATGATAGGTAAATGTTTTAGCATGGTAAATTAGAAAGTGCTAAAATAACAAAAGCGGCCGATAAGCCGCTTCTATTGAATTATTTTTGGTTCAAAATTAGTTATTTGCACCACCACCTTGACGCTCCTGCATACGTTTCTGCATTTCAGCACGTTGCTCATCTTGCCAAGTTTTGTACAATTTTTTCTGATCTTCAGTTAAAACAGCGTTTACCTTAGTGTCATTATCAGTACGCATTTTCATCATTTTCTCTCTCATTGCATCTCTGTCGCCACCTTGAGCTTCTTCACGCATTTTCTTCATCGCATCTGCTTGTTCAGTAAAAACTACAGTCAATTTGGTTTTTTGATCATCGCTTAACTTTAATTTTTCATCTAGTTGTTTTACCCTGTCCTCAGGTTTCATCATCATACCGCCTCTACCTTGACCGCCACCTTGCTGCGCATTTGCAAAAGTTACTACCGCGAATAACAGTGCACAAATCATCATTAATTTTTTCATGTTGTTGTTTTTTGTTTTGAATTTAGACCTATTGGAGTGCAGCTACATCCAGAAGTTTAATTGCCAAATTGTAACTTCGCTGTTGCGAAAATTTAATCTGGCTTATATACACAGAAATTACTTACCAGAATCGGCAGCGTTAGAGTTTTCATCGTGCCATTTACCTTGTATTTTCATCACTTTCTCCATGATATCCCTAACAGCAGTTTTACCGCCATTGTAAGGAGAAATAAATTTAGAAATGGTTTTTATTTCTTCAACGGCATCTGCTGGGCAAGTTGGAAGCCCAACCAATTTCATCACCTTTAAATCGGGAATATCGTCGCCCATATAGAGTACCTCTTCTGCGGTAATGTTTTTATCTAAAAGATATTGATTAAAAATAGAAACCTTATCGCCTGTACCTAAAAATACATCTGTAACACCAAGATTAAAGAAACGTTTGCCCATTGCTATCCCATCTCCACCAGAAATGATGCAAACATTATAGCCTCGTTTTACAGCCAATTGCATGGCATAACCATCCTTAATATTAAAAGTGCGCAACGATTGTCCATTATCAGTAACCTGAACAGATCCATCTGTTAGCACACCATCCACATCAAAAATGAAAGTGGTTATATCTTTAAGATTTTGGAGAAACATACCTAGTTTGGGGTTGAGGGTTTGGAGTTTGGTTTAGCCGACTAACGACTCAAGACTCTGAACTCAAGACTAATCCTGATTATCTCTCCACTCATAACACCAAGCAGTTTGAATTTGCTCTAAATGTCCCTCGCTACTTTCTTCGCGAGTACCCTTAAAGTTTGGCAACTCTAAAACCCATTCTAAAAGTTCGGTAAAACGGATACGGTAAATTTTTGTTTCATTAAAATCATCACCAAACTTTTCATATAAAGACATTGCAATATCTTCATAATCGTTCCAGTAAAAGGGTAAAGCAAATTTATCGTTATTCATGTATTGTTATTTTTGGTTAACAGTTGTAATTGGTTAATTGACTAAAGACTCCGAACTCCCTACTAATTAGTGTCCCATGAAGCCAGATTGATCTGGAATGGTCACTTCTATATCGCCGTTAATTACCACGCATTGGCATCCTAAGCGGGAAGTTATTTTAGGTCGCACTGCCCTATCTATAAAATCTTCTTCCTTATCAGAAATTTCCTCGATATTATCCATGCCTTTAGTTACGTAAACATGGCATGTGCTACAACCGCAAACGCCGCCACAGTTGTGTTGAAGGTCTATTCCATTATCCAGACAAACATCCAAAACAGATTCTCCAGCAGCTATTGGTAATTCTATAGCTTCGTGATCTGCTTCCTCGAAATTTATTTTCAGTTTAAAAATACTCATAATTTGTGTTGCAAAAGTAATAAGCAAAAGCCGTAGTTACGCTATTTCAGCGTTAATTTTATGCTATCGCTTAATGTTTGATAAATGTTTTGCAATTCAGGCATGTTATTCAACAGACCTAAATGCTTATTTAAAGTGGTTTCATCGTTCCGAATTGCTGGACCAGTCTGCACATTTTCAGGCAGATTGCTCATTACCTTATCTGCAGTTTCAGCTATTAATGGTCTGATGATATTAAAATCCAAATCGTTTTCTACAAGAATCTGGTTTGCCAAAGCATATAAATGATTGGGGAAATTACAGGCAAAAACTGCAGCCAAATGTAATACTTTACGTTTATCGCCACCCAATTCATAAACCTGATTGCTTAATTTGGTCGCTAAATTTCTTAAAACTTCCAATTGTTTTTCATCTTCAGCCTCAATGCAAATTGGTAAGTGATCAAATGAAACAGCCTTAGCTTTAGAGAAAGTTTGCAGAGGATAAAATACTCCAGCGTTTTTTACGTGAGCAGAAATCACCTTAATATCGGTTGTGCCTGAAGTATGAACAACTAACCCTTTTACATTTTTCAATGCCGAGGCTAAGCTTTCAATCGCATCATCCTTAACAGCGATAATATACAAATCTGCATTTTGATCAACTTTCGATACATCATCAATCGCTTGTGCTTCAATAGCATCGGCAAGTAAATTGGCATTTATTAAATTACGACTATAAACCTGCATTACATTTTCACTTTTGGCTTTTAATGCCTTAGCTAAATGTGTAGCAACGTTTCCCGAACCTAATAAAACGATATCCATTGTTAAGCTACTTTCGCCTCTTTTCTTCTTCTAAAAATCGAGATTAAGAAACCTATCACCATCACAATCGTACCCGCCCAATATAAGTTGATGAATGGAAATTCGATCGCCTTGAAAACTACCCAATCTTTAGCTTGTTGCGGTTTCTCAAAAATTTGAAGCTCCACTTTTTTCTCATCAGGTAAAACTCTCGAGAAACGGAATTTCAAATCCAGCTCATCTAACTTACGGGCAAAATCGAAAGTGTTATTTCCTTTGATTAAAAAGATAGGCTCTGTATTATAAATTTTTCCAGCAGCGTTAATTTCTATAGGTAAACCTACAGCGTAATCTCCTTGACCAAGCGCTAAATCTTTAGCAACCGGTTTATTGTTCAATGCCTTTACTGTTACAATTCCGCTTGATGTATGGATCGTATCTCCTACTGCAACTTTAACAATTCTTGGTGCTTTGTAGTTTTCATCATCAGAATGACCTTCATGATCATCATGTGATTCTTGCTTTATTGCGGCACTTGTAATGTGAGTGTACACATCATAAGTTAAATAATGTTTAGTATCTGGAGAGGCAATTAAGCCCATTTTCTCATTATCCTGAACGTGTGGATGCAAGTTAAAATCTTCTTTTACCTTACCCTCTTTATCAACAACCTTAAAATTAAGTGTATAAATAGTATTTGGCGCTTCAGTGGTATCGGCTACATAAGTTACGGTGTACTTGCCCATTATTTTAGGTTCGTTTTTGTATAACATGATGTTTTCACCAGGCTTTTCAGTTTTTTCAAAATCCTTAACGGGAATAAAATTATTCGCATTAATAGATATTGGCTTGTTAGTAGCTGCTGAAATTAATGCACCCAAAAGCAAGAAAGCAAAACCAATGTGTGCAACAGCCGAACCAGCCAACTTTGCTTTACCACCGAAAGCCTGATATAAAACTGCAGCATTGGAAAGCACGGCAAACAAACAACTAAATGTAATTAAAATATACATGGTGTTGGTGTAAATACCAGTAACATATACTAAACCTGCTGTTAAAACAATAGCAAATAAGATTGCCGAAACTAGGCTGCTGTAAAATTTCCTTGGATCAGTTCTTTTGTATTTTAAGTATTGAGAGAAACCAGAAATCAACGTAATCAAAACTGCAAATGGTGCCTGCCACTGATTGTAATACTTAACGGCATCAATTGGTGGCGAAAATTTCGTACCAAAAGCTTTGTTAAATACCGGAACAGAAGTTGAAAAAATGACTTGAATACAAGCAATGGTAACGACTAAAGCACCAATAAACATCCAAAATTCGCGTGAATAAGTTTCCTCATCTTTAGTTGTAATCGGTAATTCTTTCCATCTTTTAACAATTAAGAAGATGGCTAAAATGGCAAATACGACGTTGTACAATATCAAGTGACCAAACATTCCCATATCGGTGAATGAGTGAACGGATGTATCGCCTAAAATTCCGCTTCTAGTTAAAAATGATGCATAAAGTACCAATAAGAAACTTAAGAAAACCAATGCGATTGCAGTAAAATAAGCATGACCAGTATTTTTATAAGCAATCATAACGTGGACAGCGCCTATTAAGGTTAACCAGGGAATTAGCGATGCATTTTCTACAGGGTCCCATGCCCAGAAACCACCAAAATTTAGTGCCTCATAAGCCCAAAACGAACCCATAATAATTCCGGTTCCTAAAACCATAACCGCAAAAAGCGTCCAAGGCATTGCAGGTTTAATCCATTCTTTATATCGTTTTTGCCAAAGGGCAGCAATGCCATAAGCAAAAGGAACAACCATACTGGCGAACCCTAAAAACAATGTTGGCGGGTGAATAACCATCCAATAGTTTTGCAATAATGGATTTAAGCCTCTTCCATCGGTAATAAATTTTAAATAGTGAGAGAAATTTTCTGGGTTAGCAAAAACCACGGGCGCCATCGATTTTAAATCAAGAGAATCTCTTAATAAAATGAATGGTGAACTACCAATTCTTTCGCCGAAAATTTCTACACCTAATAACATCGATGTTAAAAACACTTGCGAAAATGCCACAACTGTCATCACCGGGCGCTCCCAAGTTTTGGCTTTCCAAATTAAAAGCGCACCTAAAAAAGATTGCCAAAATGCCCAAAGCCAGAAACTACCCTCTTGTCCCTCCCAAAAAGCAGAAACAATATAATAAACAGGTAATTCTTTTGAGGAGTGCCAATAAACGTAACTATATTCGTTATAATGACCAAGAATTAAATAAAATAAGGTAATACCGATACCAAAAATACTGGCCCAATTCACCAGAAATCCAATTCGACCGAGGTTTCTCCAAGTTTTATCTTCTAAATTTTCTTTGCGACTGGCAAAAAAATATGCAATAGTTGAAAGTAACGATGCACTAAACGCCAACACAATAAAAAACTGTCCGATTTTACCCGGTAACAGGTTTTCGCCTACAAATTGAATATCCATTAAATTAATTATATTTTTTCTCGCCGTACTTACCTACTTCATCAACTTTACCATCTTTATTAATTTCGACAAGGTTATCGTTGTATTTAGATGGGCATTTCATTAAAATTTTCGAGGCATAGAATTTATCCTTATCCATTTTTCCGATAAGAACCAGCTTTTCCGATTTTTCGAAATCTTGAGGTTTAGTTCCGCTGTAAACTACTTCACGAACTTCGCCCTTTTCATCTTTCATGTGGAAAGAGAAATGATTGGCATCCTTAACGGCATCATAATAAGTACCTTGAGATTTATCCCAATAACCCATTACGTGTTCTTCTTTTTGAGAAGCGGTAGCCTCTTTGAAATTAGAATAAGTATCGGTATTTGCATTTAAGCTAAATAAGATTCCTACGCAAATCGCAATGGTGATGAGCCCAATAATTGCACTTTTTTTCATTTTATATGTTGTTGTAAAAGCTGGCAACAAAGATAGAAAAATCGACTTAGCGAACGCCTATTAACATTTTTCTTGTCTTTATATTGACAATTAGCTGATGATTAGGAGGGAAAACAAAAGACTTTTATAAATTAATTTTGGGCGTTTTAAAAAAAATCTATCAAAGCTGTATTCCCGATTCTAGATATCGGGAGATGTCACTTCTATCGTTAACGCAGTCACAGCATTAAAAACTAAATGTTCAACATAAAAATATCAAAATTCAACCTTAAATTATTATGTTTGAAACATCAGATAATCATTCCTCATTTACATCCCAAGTAAAACATAAATTAGATTAATATGAACCTTAAGCAGTTCTACAAGCTTTTATTATTGATAGTTTTAATACCCATTTTAAGCTCTTGTTTTGAGGTTATTGAGGAAATTACCATGCGAAACGATGGCACTGGCGATGTGGTACTTACTATAAATTTGAGTCAGAGCAAAACCAAAGTTGCATCAGTAATGCTTTTAGATAGTGTGCAAGGTTACAAAGTGCCCAGTAAGCAGAAAATTCAGCAAGAGTTGAACGAAGCAGTTGCTTATCTCAAAAAATCACCAGGAATTACAAACGTAAAAAGCACCAGCGATTTCAATAATTACATTGCCACAATTGGTTTCACTTTTAAAGATGTCTCCAATATCAATAACATCACCAAAAACATTTTAGCCCAGCAAAAAATAAAGGCGACCAATACTTCATCTTACAGTTATAATAAGGCTACAAAAACCTTTAGCAGAAAATACCAAGCGACCAATACAACAAAAACAGAATTCAATAAATTAAAAAGCAAGGATAAGGCTGTTTTTAATGGCGCAACTTACACCAGCGTTTATCGGTTCGAATCTCCTGTAACAAGTACCACCAATCCGGCATCAAACCTATCAAAATCGAAAAAAGCCGTGATGTTTAAAAGCAGCATTATGGATTTAATAAACGGGAAAATTAACGTTTCCAATCAAATACAACTATCTAAATAACATGAAGAAAATTCTAATTGCAATCTCCCTCCTATTTCTTGCCAAGCTAAATTACGCTCAGGATTTAGCTAAAAAAATTCCTGCCAACGCATTCACTGTTGCCACAATTAAAGGCGATAATGTTTTCAAACTGATGTTTGTTAAAGATTTTAATGAATCATTTGTGGGCAAAAAACTACTAACCGAAACTTCTAAATCGCTCGATAAAAACTTCACCAGCATTGAAGATTTCGGAATAAACTTAGAGAAAAACATGTATTACTTCAATCAGTTAAGCGATAGTATTACTTACAACTGCTTTCTGATTCCGTTGAAAGATGCTACAAAATTTGAAAAACTCATTAACGATAAGGATAAGAAAATCAAAACAGAGGGCGATGTGAGAACAATGATTTTACCTGATAGCTCAAGCATTATTAAGTGGAATAATAGCATGATGTACTTTGTTACCGGAAGCATTAAAAGTTCTTTTTTTGCCGATTCTATAAATTCTGCCCGTTATGGAATAAAGGAAATTAGGTATCAAAACAATTATGATGATGTTGCCATGGCTGATAGTGCGGTTATGGTTACAGATTCTGCTATGGTTAGCACAACCGAACCTGTTGTGGAAGTTGTAGCTCCGCCTGTAGCTGAAGGCTGGAAAGTTCATCCTCCGCTAAAAAAGCAAACAATTAATAAGAGTAAGACTAAAGCAACAAAATCAACCAAGAAAAAACCAGCCAAAAAGAAGTCCGCGAAGAAAAAAGTTATCATCAAACCTAAAAAAACAGAGGAAGTAACTGAAGTGGAAATAACTGATTCGCCCATAATGGGAGATCAAGATGCTATTGACAGCACCATGGAAATGACTCAAACTGGGAAACCAGATGATCAATACGACGAATATCAAAAAGAAAGAGCCGAGCAAGATGCCAAGAAAAAGCAATTGGCTTTTGTATGGATGACTGCACAGGCTGATAAAATTTTCAATTCGACTTACGAATCTATTGAAACCAATAAATCTTACACCGCAAGTTTAGATAATAAAGCCATTGCAGAACTTTGGGTATCGAGTTTGCAGGAGGTTTATAATTCTATTGCACCAGAGTTTGGCACTTATGGAAAAGCTGGTTTAATGCAAGGTTACGGCAGCTTAAATGCAAAGCTTTTTATGGATGATAAGAGTTTCCGTATTTCGACAGGATTAGAATTAGCCAAGGAACAAGCTGATGCTTACAAGAAAATTATGAATAGAAAGTTGAACAAAAACTTTCTAAAATATGTAAACAGCGAAAAAGCAATCGGCTTTATGGGCTATTCAATTGATACCAAGGCTTATTTGGAAGAGTTTCCTAAACTGATGAAACAAACTTATGGCTCATTTTTAGGAAAAAACATGGAAGAGGAAATTGAGTTAGGAACTGATTTATTTTCTCTTTTATTAGATGAAGAGGCTGTAAGCAAAGTAATTAAAGGCGATGCTTTATTCGTTATCAATGGTTTAAACACAAAAGATGTTACCTACACAACTTACGAATACGATGATGATTATAAACAAAAAGAGGTAACCAAAACAAAAAAAGAAACTTTGCCTGATTTCCTTTTCATGTTTTCTTCTGAAGATAACCGACTGATGAACAAGTTGATAAAATACGGAATCAACAAAAATTACGTAACGGTTAACAATAACATTTACAAAATTGAGGAGAAGAAAAGTCCAGTTGATATTTACTTTATGATAAAAGATGGAATTGTATTTTTTGGCAACTCACTAACTGAAATGCAAAGCATTAGCAACAATAGTTTTAACACTTCAATTAGCAAAGCCCACAAAACTTTATTGGCTAAAAACAATTTTAGCTTTTTGTTTAATGCAAAAAATTTAGTCGGCAAAGTACCAACTGAAGAAATTGGCGGCGAAGAAACGGCTAAAAAGTTTAATGAAACTTTAGGCAAAATGGGTAATGTGTATATGATATCGAACCCGATTAAAGGAAATATGGTATCAGCAGATATTTGTGCAGAAATCCCAAATGGGCATGAAAATGCATTGAAGTATTTGTTCTCTTTAATTGAGAACGCAGCGAAATAGAAATTTATTAACCTATTAAAGAATTCCAAAAGCTAACCACCCCTGCCCATCCTAAATTAGGAGGGGAGTAGAACAGTGAAATAGAAAATGTGGAGTTAAAATTATGTGTTGTGGTTTGAACCCTAATTCATAAATATTTGCAGAAAAAAGCATAATAACTACGCTACTCCCCTCCTTATTTTCAAGGAGGGGTTGGGGGTGGTTCAAATAAAAAAGTAATATTTAGGTTTTGATGAAGAAATTTTTAAAAATAACAGCAGTGATAGTTTTATTGCTGCTTATTTTTTTTGTAGGAACTTTTAAATACAGGCAATATCAAGCCAATGAAGTTTCCATTCCTAAAAACGCTACTTCCTTGGTAAAAATTAGTATTGATGAAATTTACAAGAGTTTGGCAGCTAACATGATTTCAAACCCTGGTTTTTATTTCCAATTGGATAAAAAAGCCACCGCTGAAAACAAAGAAAACAAATTTGATACAGGTCTTAAAATCCCAGCAAGTATTTACTGCTACACCATTGAAGGAAAACCTAAAACCGCTATATTTTCGAGGTTAGCGATTAGTGATTTTCAAGAATTCTCAAATTTTATCAGGAATACCTTAAAGCTTAATATCACTAAAGCATCGGGATTAAACCTGGCGCAAAATAACCTTAAAAATTTCACCATCCTTTTTAATGATGAATATGCAGCCATCGTAATAACCGCACAAAGAGATGAATTTGAAACTGTTCTCAAGGACATTTTAAATGAAAGGAATTTTATTAAAGTTGGCGATAGCAAGTTTAATGTGATAAAAAAATCGACCGACCATTTGGCATTTATAGATAAGGATAATAAAGGATATATTAATTTCGAGAACGGAGAAATCAACTTTGATAATGAATTCTTATCAAAGACTATTATTCCAGCAAAAAAACCGTTTTATAGAAAATTCAATACCGAAAGCGCAGTGAGTTTTTGGTTAAATGCCAATTTCGCAAAAGCTGATAATAAAACCTACAAACTCAAAAATGCCAGTTTAGAACGTGATAGTTTATTGAAATATTACAAGGGTTACCTCGATTTTGAATGGATAAATACTACTCAGCAAACAGATTCTGTTATAACTTACGAATACAATGACGATTTCGAAAAGGTCGAAAAAATAAGTCTGCAGAAACGGGCGGTTCCAAAATTCATACTGAACATCAGCGCCGATGCGGTAGGATTGAAAAATTACCTCAATCAAAAAAATATTATCAAACAAGACACTGCATTGGTAAATAAAGCAGTATTTCCGCTTTATAAAGTTTTTGTAGGAGGTGATACTAAGCAACTTACTTTAAGCACAAAAAAATACGATAAGACCGATAAGAATAATTTACCTAGCAATGATTTCCTTTCCATAAACATCGATTTTATTAAGGTAAACAAACAAATTAGCCTACCCTTTTTTACCAACTCTTTCAAGAGTTTATCCCGGTTAGATATAAAAGGAAAAGTTATTGAAAATGGCAAAATCAAGGTTGATGGAAAGCTTGAATTGGTTAATAAGGATATCAATTCACTTTATCAGTTGCTGAAAGGGTTTTGATGCTGAAGAGCCGTTAGGCTGAATTTATTTCAGGGCTTTAATCGATAAAAAATGCTGAAATAGAACCTTTTATTTGCAGGAAATCTTTTGTCGGCGTTTGAAGTTAATCCGAATATTTCTCCACTAGGGCCAAAACGATGGCCATTTTAAGGAACATTGCTAAGCTGACCATTGTTTCTAAACCCGATTAATGTGGAAATACTTTTCTTGCAGCAACCCTGATTATTATTGTCTTGCTGAGGAACGAAGCATCTGCAACCGATGAAACAGATTCTTCGTTCCTCAGAATGACAGAAGTTTAAAAAGATTGGAACGAAAGCGGGGCTAAGCCAACCCTACAAAACACAGAGCCGTACATTTCCAAAACAAAAAAGCGTTGTAGATATCTCCACAACGCTTTCTAATAAGATTGCTACATCTCGAAGAAAAATCGAGATTCGCAATGACGACTAATCGACTAAGGCCAAACTCCCAAATTCATATAAGAAACGGCGATTTTATCAATTGAATTAACAAAAGCTGCAGTTCTCAAAGTCTGAGTGGCTGGTTTATTTTTTAGTGTTTCACGAATTTCGTGGTAAGAATGAATCATGGTATCTTCCAAACCTGAGTTTACCAATTCCATTTCTGATGCACCTTTAACAATCATTAAGCGATGCTCTGGAAGAATAGTTTTACCTGTTAAATTCTCTAAAGTGTTGATTAAATTCGCATTCGAATTAGCCGCGTAACGGTTTTCCATACGACCAAAAGCTACGTGAGAAAGGTTTTTTAACCATTCGAAATACGAAACCGTAACACCACCGGCGTTGCAATACATATCCGGAATAATCATACCACCCATTTCGGTAAAAATGGCTTCTGCCTCTGGCGTAGTTGGTCCGTTTGCACCCTCAGCAATAATTTTTGCCTTAATGTTACGGATATTCAACTCTGTAAACTGATTTTCTAAAGCTGCTGGAACCAGGATATCGCACTCTTGCTCTAAACCCTCCATCGAGTTTTTGAAATCAGTTGCACCAGGGAAACCTAAAATTGAACCAGTATTTTTACGGTGAGCAAAAACCTCATCAACGTTTAAGCCGTTAGGATTGTAAATTGCTCCTTCAAATTCGCAAAGACCAACAATGGTTGCACCGAATTCAGCCAAGAATTTAGCAGAATGGTAACCTACGTTACCTAAACCTTGAACGATTACTCGTTTATCACCCAAACCAGCTTTCAAGCCAATTTTAGCCATATCTTCAGCAACATCCACACACTCACGCACGGCATAAGCAACACCGCGACCGGTAGCCTCTTTTCGTCCGCGGATACCGTGTAACGCAATTGGTTTACCAGTTACGCAACCCAAAGCATCCAGCTGACCAGGGTTCATAGTCATGTAAGTATCTGCAATCCAGCTCATTTCCCGTTCACCAGAACCATAATCAGGAGCAGGAACATCGATACCGGGACCGATAAAATTTTTCTTAATTAATTCTGTAGTATAACGACGAGTGATGGTTTCTAACTCGGCAACGCTATATTGTTTGGTGTTGATTTTAATACCGCCTTTTGCACCACCGAAAGGAACGTTTACGATGGCACATTTGTATGTCATTAGGGCTGCAAGTGCCATAACTTCATCTTCGTTAACCATTTCGCTATAACGAATACCACCTTTGGTTGGGCTCATGTGATGCGAGTGTTCTACACGCCAGGCATCGATTACTTCGAAACCATTTCCACGACGAATTGGGAATTGGAAACGATACACACTGTTACACGCTTTAATCTGGTTCAATAAACCCTCCGGATGATTGGTGAATTGAGCCGCACTGTCAAAGTTCTTGCATACATCTGCAAAAAACTTGTTCTCGTCTGCTAGATTAGCCATTATTTATTTTTTATGAATTTAGTATGCCGCAAAATTGCCTAAAAAAACCGCATATATCCAAATGAAAAAACACTTAGTGTACAGCCAACACCAATCAGTTTTGATAAGAAAAATAGGTTTAAACTGTTTAAAGTTAGTTTTTAGGTAGGTTTTCTTTTTCTATTTTTTTTAATCTTTTATCTATAGAAAATAGATAAGCCAACAAACCAAGCAAAATGATGACTATGCAAGCAACAACAACGTAAATTTTACCATCGCTGCGCAATTTATCAGCCATTTCTACACCATTATCTTGAGCAAATAATTGTACGGTAGTAAGCATTAATATCAATGAGAATAATATCTTTTTCATTTTGATTCTGTTGTGTGTTGAAATGTTTTGATGTTGAAATGTTTAGCCAGTTGCTATTGGGTAGCTTTTAGCTTTCAGCTTTGGTCTTTTAGCTTTACGCCTTAATTATGTTGTTGTTTGTTCTCAATTGAACGTAATCTGAAACGGATGGTGTAAACCCAATAACCAATTAATATCCAGCCTAAACATGCAGGGTAAAACACCATGCGCATCCGACTATCTAAATCGTAACTGTTAAAACCAGGATTACCGCCGTTGCCAGGATGTAATGAATCTTTTAAACGTGGTAAAACGAAAAGTAAAACTACCATCATTGGGAAAGCAAAAATATTGTAAATGGCTGAAATTTTAGCTCTTTTTTGTTCTTCATCTATCGCATTGCGAAGAATTAAATAAGCAAAATATAGTAAAACGGAAATGGCTGCAAAGTTTTGTTTCGGGTCGAAACTCCAGAACTGACCCCAAGTATATTTCGCCCAGATGGCACCCGTTACTAAACCTAAAAGACCGAAAATGATGCCTGCATTTACGCTTTCTACTGCTTTCATATCATCAATCTCACTTTTAGAACTTAGCGATTTGATGCTGTAAAAAACAGAAATCGAGAACAATACAATCATGGCAAACCACATCGGAACGTGGAAATATAAATTCCTGATTGATTCATTTAAAATAGGCAAACGAGGTACGCCAAGCAATAAACCTGCAATTGCAGTATAAATTACCAGCACTGACCCTAAAATTTTCCACCAAGTTTTATTCATAAGTTATAATTATTGAATGAGCGAATTTTGAATTAGAGAATTTTTCCCTCTCATTATATCATTCACTCATTCTATCATTCTATTTAATCTCTCCAAAGGTAAGGAAATAACAATAAAGAGGTTGCAACGGTAAGTATATTCACAAGCACCAACATCCCAATTTCATCGTAACTATTCTCCCATGGCAAGCCATCAACAGCATTTTTAGCTAATTTTATTAACAGAATAAGCACAGGAATGATGATTGGAAAGCTCAAAATTGCCATCAACATTCCGCCATTACCCGCTTTACTGGCAATAGCCGAAACCATTGTAAAAACTGTTGAAAAACTGATGCTACCCATTACAACGGCAACATAATACAAAAGTAAATCGGGCGGCGTAAAAGAATCGAAAACCAAAGTGTAAAATCCCAATGCTATCGTGGTTAAAACGAGCATCAAAATGGTATTATAAACTGTTTTCGAGATAAGTACCGCAGCAGGACTTGTCAAAATATAACTGTATAATTGCTGCCCTTTGGTTTCTTGCAAAAAGCTTTTAGATACGCCATTAATTGAAGCAAAAAGGATGATTATCCAAAATAAGGCATTCCAAGCTAGCTTATCGCCAAGGCTTACAAAAGAAAGGTAGCAGGTAAAAATTGTTGAAACCACATATAACAATACACCGTTGATGGTATATTTGGAACGCCACTCTAACAGTACTTCCTTGTGGATTAAATATTTAACCTCTTTGGCCAGTTGCATAACCGCAAAGATACTTTTATTGATAAATATTGCGAGGGTAAATTGTTGGATTGTTGTAATTTTGTTTAAAGTTTTAGCCGCAGATTCGCAGATTATTTATAATATTAATTTTTAAATAATTGTAAAAGGAAATCTGCGAATCTGCGGCCAACAAATGAAAAATCAATATGCATCAACCCTCGAATCGCCTATTGGCAAAATAACCGTTTTAGCAGATGATGATTCCGTGTATGCCGTAACTTTTTCAGAGAAAGACATTGATGGATTAACGGAAAATGACCTGACCAAAAATGTGGTTAAACAATTGGAAGATTATTTCAAAGGAGATTTAAAGGATTTCAACTTCCCGATGAAGCAAAAAGGAACTGAATTTCAGCAGGAGGTTTGGCAAAATTTATTGACTATTCCTTATGGAGAAACTACTTCTTACGCAAAATTCTCTGCACATAATCCTTTAGCCATTCGGGCAATTGCAGCTGCAAACGGCAAAAACAATATTGCCATTGTAGTTCCTTGCCATAGGGTTATTGGTAGCAATGGAAAATTGGTTGGCTATGCAGGTGGTTTATGGAGAAAGCAATGGCTTTTACAACACGAACGGGAAATTTCTCAAAAAGGACAAACAGAATTAAAGTTTTAACATGAATACACTATTAGATAAAGTCGATACTCCAAACTATTTAAAAGCCATTCGACTAATTAATATCGAAGATGGAAAATGCGATTTCGAAACAGGCAGAATCCCAATCAGACAACATATTAATGCCAATTATTTCTTTGCTCAAACAGATATTTCATTACAAAATAGTCCTCATACTGCTCCACGCAGGCAATATGTGATTACGCTTAAAGGAAAATTGAAATTTACCGTAAGCAATGGCCAAAGTTTTATTATCGAGCCAGGTATTATCTTAATTGCCGCAGATACCGCTGGCGATGGCCATACTTGGGAAATTTTAGATGGAAATGAATGGGAAAGGATTTACATTCCTTTGCATGAAGATGTTGAAGATTATTTTATTGCTGATTAAGAGACTATTTCTCATTTATTCAAACATCGATTGTCACGTTGAGCCTGTCGAAACGCCTTTAAGCAAATGTCTTCGATGACTTGTCCCGAATCTTTGGGAAGCTCAGATTGACAACTTAAATCCGTACTAAGCTTTTAACAATTTCTGAATCGTTAAAACCAATTTCATAACATTCTCGTAAATAACATTAAACCTATTGATGTTATGAAAACGATTTGCTCAATACTTTTAATGCTTTCAAGCTATTTGCCGATGGAAAAAAATGCACCAGTGGCTAAGCTAGATTTGAAAAAATATTCGGGAACCTGGTATTCATTATATTCTATCCCAACAATTTTTGATAAGGGAAGCAGGGAAACTACAACGAAATACACCTTGAATAAAGATGGGTTTTACAATGTGTTAACTACTTATAAAAAGCCTAACGACGAGAAAATATATTCTAGAAATTCGAAGATGTTTCCATCGGATGAGGGAAATAATGGCGAATTACAAGCGCAATTTATTTGGCCAATTAAAGTAGATTATTGGATTATCGAATTGGCTGAAGATTATTCTTATGTAGTTGTTGGTCACCCAGACCATAAATTTTTATTCATCATGAGCCGCAATCAAACAATGCCGAAGAAAACTCATGATGAAATTGTTGCCCGCTGTAAGGCAAAAGGTTATGAAGTAAGTAAACTTACTGCACAGTTTAAAGGCTAGGTTGAGCGATTATTTTTTCACCGCGTTTAACGCTGAAAAGCATAAATAAAACACCAACCAAAAGTACAATCCATCCCCATTGGAAATGAACAACTTTACCAATTAGCTTATTGGCGAAACCGTATTTTGTGTAATTGTTTGAGGTAAAATAAACGGCTACTATCGCTAAAACATACCATATTGCCATCACAAAACTCATGAAACGAAATGCGCCTACTTTTCTGATAAAAAGAATCAGAACTGAAAGTGCAATAATTGCATAGGTAATCAGAAATAATCTTGCATCAGATTGATATAGATTCCAGTTACCTTTAATCGGCACTTTCAACATTGGGCAGAAACCAGCAATAACGCACAATAAAATGCCTAACCACGCTCTGAATTTATTTAAAACTAACATTTTATGTTTAACTGTATATTTGTTTAAATCGGTTAATTATACCTAACTTGTTTGTCATTTTCTTCCGACTTCCGACTTCCGACTTCCGACTTCCGACTTCCGACTTCCGACTTCCGACTTCCGACTTCCGACTTCCGACTTCCGACTTCCGACTTCCGACTTCCGACTTCCGACTTCCGACTTCCAACTTCCGACTAATGACCTATTGCCCCTCAATAATCCCCATTTTATCGGCGAAGTGTGCACAGTAATCACGCAAATCTTCAACTATTAAAGTTTCATTTGTAGCTTTCAAGAAAGTATCGCCCATGGTCTGCAAAGTTTCATAAAAGAAACGTTTCATTTCATCAACAGGCATATCTTTTGTCCAAAGGTCTAATCGCATTGAGTTTTTGTAGTTATGGTCCCAAAGTGCAAGAATCATTGCTTTCACGGGCACTTTATCGGTACTTCCAGCATCCGTGCTTTCCCAAAGCAAGTTTTCTGGATTATTAGTATCATCTAACTCAACGGTTATTGTTATTTTTTCTTGTCTCATTTTTAAGATTGATTTCACCGATTTAAAAGGATTTCACCAATTCTACCGATTTAATTTAAGGATGCAAAGATGATTAATTTTTAGTGATTACGCCGATTAAATGGATTTCTCAGATTAATGATTACAAATATTTTACGTTAGCTTTTGAATAATCACTATCAAGATTGCTGTGAAAACAATGAAAATCGATTCTACTACCCAAATTCTTTTAAGGTCTTTAAGCGTGAAACGGAAAATCAAATCGGTAATAAATGTAACCAGAATCAGGCAGCCCAGAATAAGCAAATAAAAACCACTCATATCAATATGTCGCGGCGCATTATCTTTCGGACTTAAAATATTAAAAGCCGCTAAACCTAATCCTACAGCTCCAATTATATTTAAAGGCGTAATCCTCAGCTTCATTACTTTTTCTTATCGAATTTTTTACCTTTTTTGAAAGTCTTTACAACTTTACCTGCCTTAGCTTTTGCCTTTTCCCTTACCTTTTTTTCTATCGCAGCAGCATGTTTTTTCTCGTGGAAAGCACCTTGAAAATCAGGGTCTTCCTTGCGTTTCTGCATATCAATCTCTTTCGCAATATGCTGGCGTTCCTCATAAGGCGTTTCATCAATAAAAACACCCTCCGGAATTTCAGCCACAGGAATATATTGGCGAATTAACTTTTCAATTTTACGGATGTAATATTTCTCTGCATCTGTTGCGAAAGTAATGGCATCACCCTTAGAAAAAGCTCTACCCGTACGACCGATTCTGTGAACATAATCTTCAATTATAATTGGTACATCGAAGTTAATTACATGGCTCACATCACTTACATCAATACCCCTACTCGCCACATCGGTTGCTACCAAAACGCGAATATTACCCTCTTTAAAGCTATTAATAGAGTTAATTCTCGTATTCTGCCCTTTATTCGCATGGATTACCCGAACATTTGCTGCGCCGTATCTACGTTCAATAAAGCTGTAAATATTATCGGCAACAGTTTTAGTTTTACAAAAAATAATAAGACGGTTAAAAGTCTCATCATTTTTCAAAAGATGCTGCAATAGGTTAATTTTCGTTTTAAAATTCGGAACATAATACAAAGCCTGTGTAACATTTGCCGCTGGCGTTGCTTGTTCTGATGCCTCAATTACCAATGGATTATTTAAAAAATCGCCTGCAATTTTCTGCACCAAATCGCTCATCGTTGCCGAGAACAATAAATTTTGGCGTTTGCGAGGAACGATTTCCAAAATCCGATGAATGGAGCCAATGAAACCCATATCCATCATTTTATCTGCCTCATCCAACACCAAAAACTTAAGGCTTTGGGTGTTAATATCGCCAGCTAAATATAAATCAAGGAATCTACCAGGGGTCGCAATTAAAATATCAACACCTTTTGCAATCTGTTCTTTTTGCGTCTTCGGACCAATTCCGCCGAAAATTACTAGCGAACGTAAATCAGTATAAACCGAAAATAACTTCACTTGCTCGGCAATCTGCATCGCCAATTCGCGTGTTGGCGATAAAATCAAAGCCCTCGGATTTTCGCCTTGGGCATATTTCAATTGCATTAAAATCGGCAAAACAAAAGCCGCGGTTTTACCGGTTCCAGTCTCGGCAATACCGAAAATATCCTGTCCAGATAACACTGGCGCAATTGCTTTTTCCTGTATTGGCGTGGCAACGGTGTAACCTGCATCGGCAACTGCATTTAAAATTTGCCTGTTTAACTTAAATTCTTCGAACGATTTTGCCATAGCGCACAAAGATAGGTTTTTTAAGCTTAAAGCTTAAAATTAGTCTGGAGTTCGGAGTCTTTAGTCATGAGTCGCAAACCCAATCGCGAAGTCAAAGTCCCCTTTAGGGGATTTAGGGGTAAAGCAGTTTCAGTAATTCTTCGGTTAAGACGGTCCTGCCATTCGCTTTACTTCGCAAATCAGCCGCGAGGGCTGATGCTACGTGCCCGCTACTGTCACGTTTATTTAACTTAAACCTATGCTAAAAACTCAATTTCCACCTTTCATGCGCCCAAATCTTGATACTTGATACTCGCTACTTAATACTAATTTGCTACCTTTGAAACCATGAATTCTTACCTGATAAAAGCCGCCACAATTGTAAATGAGGGACAAAAAATTGTTGCTGACGTATTAATTAAAAATGGATTTATTGAGAAAATCGGTCAAAATTTATCGGCACTAGATGCAACGGAAATTAATGCCGAGGGTCAATACCTTTTACCAGGAATGATTGATGACCAGGTTCATTTTCGTGAGCCAGGTTTAACACATAAAGCAGATATTTTTACAGAAAGTATGGCCGCCGTAGCTGGTGGAATCACCTCTTTCATGGAAATGCCAAACACGATTCCTAATACCTTAACTCAAGATTTACTTCAAGATAAATACGATATCGCTGCTGAAATGTCTTTAGCCAATTACTCATTTTATATGGGTGCCAGCAACGATAACATTGAACAAGTCTTAAAAACCGACCCGAAAAATGTTTGCGGGATTAAAGTTTTTATGGGTTCATCGACCGGAAATATGTTGGTTGATAATGAAAAAACGCTAGAAAATATTTTTAGCAAAGCACCAATTTTGGTTGCGACACACTGTGAAGATGAGGCAACTATCCGCCATAATCTAGCAGAATTTATGGCAAAGTATGGCGATGATTTAACCATCGAAATGCATCCGCTGATTCGAAGCGCTGAAGCTTGTTACAAATCTTCATCTTTAGCGGTTGAATTGGCAAAAGCATATCAAACACGTTTGCATATTCTTCACATTTCTACAGCGAAAGAAATTGCACTTTTCGATAATACAATCGCATTAAAAGATAAAAAAATCACTGCAGAAGCTTGCGTTCATCACCTTTGGTTTAACGATAAAGATTATGGAACGAAAGGCAATTTCATTAAATGGAACCCTGCTGTTAAAACTGAAGAAGACCAAAACGGAATTTTAGCAGGCGTTTTAAATGATAATATTGATGTGATTGCTACCGACCATGCGCCACATACTCTAGAAGAAAAGAACCAGCCTTATTCGCAAGCACCATCAGGCGGACCATTGGTTCAACATGCTTTACCTGCGTTATTGGAAATGCACTTGCAAGGTAAAATCTCATTAGAAAAAATCGTGGAGAAAACAGCTCATAATCTGGCCATTTGTTTTGATATCGAAAAACGCGGTTTCATTCGCGAGGGTTATTGGGCAGATTTGGTTTTGGTTGATTTAAAAGATGAATGGAAAGTAACCAAGCTTAATAATTTCTACAAATGTGGATGGAGTCCTTTTGATGGCGACACCTTTCAAGCAAGCGTTACGCACACATTTGTATCTGGAAATTTAGCTTATCAGAAAGGCAGATTCACTACCGACCAGATTGGCAAGCGACTAACTTTTGCAAGATAGATTTGTTATATTTGTTTATTAAGCAACATCAAAATGGAAACTTTAATCGCACATCCTAAAAACGAAGAACAAGCCACAGCTTTAAAAGCGGTGATGAAAGTTTTGAAAATTGATTTTGAAACTGAAGAAAGTCCTTATAATCCAGAATTTGTTGCAAAAATAAAAAGAGGTCAAGAACAAATAAAAGCTGGAAAAGGTATTAAGATTGCTATTGAGGATTTGTGGAAATAGCAGATGGAAATTCAGTTCGTTGACGATTCTTTATTAGATATCAAATTTTGGAAGAAATCTGGGAATAAAGCTATACAAAAGAAAATTGAACAATTAATATTGGCCATTCTTGAAGACCCATATGATGGGATAGGAAAACCAGAAGCGCTGAAACACGAATTTTCTGGTAAATGGTCTAGAAGAATTAACGAAGAGCATCGAATAATATATGAAGTCATAGAAGATGTTCTATACATATATTCTTTAAAAGGCCATTACAAATAATGACCTCAATAAAAAAACTTTCTTTAAAAGCTGTCGCCATATTTAGCATAGCGCTGTTGATTTACATCTTCGGACTCTTCCCTGCCCCTGTTCAAAAATATTATTCAACAGGCATTTATCCTTATATTTCTTCTTCACTAAGGTTTACATCCTCAATTTTTCCTTTTGCCATAGGTGATATTGTTTATGCTTTACTAATCGGTTTTGTACTTTACAGAATCATCAGATTTTTCAAAAGAAGAAAAGTCTTAAAAAGAGAATACAGAATTATAGTTCCGCTGCAAGTTTTAAACTTTTTTTTGATTTTATACATCATCTTCAAAATTGTTTGGGGTTTAAATTATAGCCGACCGAGTGTGAGTGAAGAATTAGGTATTGGAAATGAAAAGTATAGCGTAAAAGAATTGGTTTTACTGGGCGATTTTTTTGTGAAAAAGACTAATGATTTAAAACTTAAGCAAAGCAAAATCCCAGCTTACTCCATAAATGATTTAGAAATCAATTCAGCCAAAGCTTACGATCTAATGGAAAAGAAAAATCCATTATTTCGCTATTCAAATCCTTGTTTAAAAGCGGTTTTAAATTCGTGGTTAATTAGTAAAGCTGGCATTGAGGGGTATTATGCGCCTTTAACTGGGGAAGCGAATATGAATATGAAGCTGCCAGATTTTGTAAAACCCTATGTTTCCTGCCATGAAATTGCACACCAATTAGGAATTGCTTATGAAGATGAAGCAAATCTTTTAGGGTATTTAACCGCAAGTAACAGTCCTGATGTGAACTACCAATATTCTGCGAACTATGAAATGTTGCGCTATATTTTGTTCGAAATCAGAATGAAATCGCCTGATGATTACAAGTTACTCCACGATAAATTATCAGTTGGCGTTCTTGCTGATTTTAAAACCGAAAAAGAATTTTGGCGTAAATATAATGGCGATATGTTTGGCTACATGGATGTCGCTTTTGATAGTTTTTTAAAACTCAATAACCAGAAAAAAGGAATCGACAGCTATCAGGATATTGTGATTTGGCTATGGAATATACATAAGAGAGAAATCACCCCCTAGCCCCCTAAAAGGGGAACTCAATGCATGATGAAAAAGCATTGCTTATTTTCTATCAAAAACCAAACATGAACGATAGAAAGTCAAAGCCCCCTTTAGGGGGTTGGGGGTTTAGCCATGTATCGCCTCTTTTGTTCCGAAACTTTGAATCAATTCGCCCTCAAATTCCAACCATGCTGCCCAGCGTTTATCTACATCAACATCGGTACTATATTTACGAGCGAAATTTAAAAAAGTAGTATAATGCCCAGCTTCTGAAACCATTAACTCATGGTAAAATTTGGCCAATTCTTTATCTTCGATATTTAAGGATAATACACGGAATCTTTCGCAACTTCTAGCCTCAATCATTGCGGCAAACAAAAGTCTGTCGATAAAAGCTTGATTTCTGCTTCCGTCTTTCTTGCTAAACTTTACCAAGCGACCAACATAATCATCTTTACGTTCGCGGCTTAATGTGTAACCACGTTCTTTTATAATATTAATTACCATCTGGAAATGCTGCATTTCTTCAATCGCGATGGCTGTTAATTCATCAACTAAATCCTGATGCTCTGAATTTTGGGTGATTAAAGTAATGGCATTTGATGCTGCTTTTTGTTCGCACCAGGCATGGTCAGATAAAATTTCCTCTAGATTCGATTCCGCTATATTTGCCCAACGTGGGTCTGTCAACAATTTTAATCCTAACATGTGGTGGTATAATTGAGCTGCAAAATTAAGAATTTCCTGCACAGCCCACGATTTAAATCGTGGGTTATGTTTATTTTGCACAAATTTTAAATGATGAAAGCAAAAAAATTATTGATTATTGGATTGGTCTGGCCTGAACCGACTTCATCGGCAGCGGGAACTCGGATAATTCAACTGGTCGATTTATTTTTGCGCAAGGGTTATGAGGTCACTTTTGCCTCGGCAGCATCTAAAAGTGATTTCAGTTATGATTTCTCTACGACTGGTGTTACAGAACAAGAAATAAAGCTGAATGATGAAAGATTCAATTCGATTCTAAAAACTTTAAATCCTGATATGGTAATGTTCGACCGCTTTATGGTGGAGGAGCAATACGGTTGGCGGGTTCAACAGGAATGCCCAAATGCGCTTAGAATTTTAGATACTGAAGATTTACATTTACTACGAAGTGCCCGTCAGCACAGTGATAAAAAGCAAACCGAAACTGATTTATTTTCTGATACCGCAAAGCGGGAAATCGCTTCAATCTTGCGTTGCGATTTATCGTTAATCATTTCTGAAGTGGAAATGAAAATATTGGCAGAAACTTTTAAAATTGATTCTTCGCTGCTTTATTATTTGCCTTTTCTTGAAAATGAAATCACCGAAAAAATTGTTAAAAACTGGGTTCCGTTTGAAGAAAGAGCAGATTTTATTTTTATTGGAAATTTCTTACATGAACCAAATTGGAATACCGTTCAGGTTTTAAAAACTAAGATCTGGCCAGCGTTAAGAAAAAAATTGCCTAGTGCGAGCTTAAACATTTACGGTTCTTATGCCTCTCAAAAAGTGCTGCAGTTGAATAATAAAAATGAAAGATTTTTTATCAGGGGAAGAGCGGCTGATGCGCAGCAAACAATTTCAAAGCACATGATTTTGCTCGCCCCTATTCAATTTGGTGCTGGTGTAAAAGGGAAATTTATAGATGCCATGCAGGTTGGAACGCCATCTGTAACCACTTCGGTAGGCGCCGAAGCCATGAGAGGTTCGTTAGATTGGAGCGGAATTATTGAAGACAATTTTGAGGATTTTATCGAGAAAGCAGTTTTGTTGTATCAGGATAAAGCTGCATGGAATTTAGCTCAACAAAATGGAGTTAGGATTATTAATGAAAGGTATTCTGCATTGAAATTCACTGATAATTTTATTTCTTTGGTTGAAAAATTAGATTTATTAGTTCATCGTCAGCAGAATTTTATAGGTCAGATTTTGAATCATCATACACTGCAAAGCACAAAGTATATGTCGCTGTGGATTGAGGAGAAGAATAGAGATTAGTCCGAAGATATTGTGTGTTTTAGGTAAGAAATTTTTAATTCTGGATTAGGACATTCGTCACCCTTAATTTTTTATTTGCTCTTATATTTTTAAAGACATTTAAGAAAGCTCCGCTGTTTATTTCAGGGTTTTTCATACTAGAAAGATGCTGAAATGAATTCAGCATGACGATAGCCTAAATTGAGAAACTGTAACTGGCAAGTCGAGGGTAGTTTTATTACCCAAAAGCGTTTTCCCTCTGTTTATAAACCTGATTGACGGGGAACGCCCAAACTTTTTCTGTTTGGCTTGTACCAAAAGCAGGGCTGTAGCACCCGAAGAATTACCAAACCGCTCATTTCCTATCAGGATTTAAGGATTTCCAGAATAAGACAAGATTTTAGCCAGGATTCTGGGATTATAAGATGAACAAGGATTTAACCTGCTATCTTCGCACTTTCGGACCACAGACTTCTGTACTTTCTTTACAACATTAAAACATTTCAACCTCAAAACATTGCAACAATCTCCGTAAATTCGCCCCATGGCAAAAATATCAATCAACCTGGCCACGGGTTCATTACAGAAAGAAGAAATTATAGTGGGAATCGATTTAGGCACCACAAACAGCTTGGTAGCTTTCATCAATCCCGATAAAAATCCCCAAGTTATTAACGATGCTGGCAAGGGAATTTTGGTTCCATCTGTTGTATATTTCAATAGCCAAAATGAGGCAATTGTGGGTAATGAGGCGAAAGAATTCTTAACCACAGACCCTGCAAACACCATTTTTTCAGTAAAACGATTGCTTGGTCGCTCGTATAAAGACGTTGCCGAGCACTCTGCTATTTTCTCTTACAAAATTATTGACGATGATAGCGATGCCTTGGTGAAAATTCAGGCTGGCGACCGTTTTTATACACCAATTGAATTATCGGCGGAGATTTTAAAAGAGCTTAAGGCCAGAGCCGAACATGCACTGAAAACTCCAGTAAACCGTGCTGTGATTACGGTTCCTGCATATTTTAATGATAGTCAGCGCCAGGCCACTCGTGATGCGGGGAAACTTGCAGGCCTAGATGTGATGCGTATTGTGAACGAGCCAACCGCAGCGAGTTTGGCTTATGGGATTGGTTTAGACCCATCGCAACAAAAAACCATTGCGGTTTATGATTTGGGCGGCGGAACTTTTGATGTTTCTATTCTTCAAATTCAAAACGGAATTTTCGAGGTTTTGGCAACGAATGGAAATACTTATTTAGGTGGCGACGATTTCGACCGTGCCATTTTAAACTATTGGTTAGAGAAAAACAACCTCGATTTAGCTGTTGTTGCGGAGGATAATATTTTGATGCAGACCTTACGTTTGCAAGCCGAAGCTGCTAAAAAAGCATTATCTACCCAAAATTTATATAATGAAAAGATTGGCGAAATTTGGTGCACTTTAGATAAACAAACTTTTGAGCAATTAATTTCTGCAAAGGTTGAGGAAACAGTTACCGCCTGTAAAAATGCTCTAGCTGATGCTGATTTAACGACAGCTGATATTGATGAAGTGATTTTAGTTGGAGGATCTACCCGTACCCCTTTTGTTAAGCAACAGGTAGAAAATTTCTTTGGCAAAAAGCCGCAAGATAATATTAATCCGGATGAAGTTGTGGCCCTTGGCGCAGCCATTCAGGCTGATGTTTTGGCTGGGAATCGTTCTGATATTTTACTGCTTGATGTTACGCCGCTTTCCCTAGGTATAGAAACTATGGGTGGTTTAATGGATGTAATTATCGCCCGAAATAGTAAAGTTCCGACTAAAGCTGGTCGCCAGTACACTACTTCTCTTGATGGGCAAATAAACATGAAAATTTCGGTTTACCAAGGTGAGCGTGATTTGGTGAAAGAGAATCGTAAGCTTGCAGAGTTTGATTTAAAAGGAATCCCAGCGATGCCAGCAGGTTTGCCAAAAGTAGATATCAACTTCTTGCTAAATGCAGATGGAATTTTAACGGTTCAAGCGATTGAATTACGCTCTGGCGTGAAACAGGAAATCGAAATTACGCCAAGTTATGGTTTGAGCGACGATACTGTTGAGAAAATGTTGATTGACAGCATTACTTATGCTAAAAGCGATGTAGAACAAAGAATGTTAATCGAGGCCCGCAGTGAGGGCGAACAATTGCTTTACACAGCCGAACGTTTCATTGAAAAACATGCTGAACATTTAACTGAAGAAGAAATTGCGGAAACAAAAGTTCATATTGAGGCTTTGAAAACCGCTTTGGCCACTCAAGAAAAAGATACGATTTTGAAAAAAGCAGATGAGCTGAATGAATTTACTCGTCCGTTTGCGGAACGTGTAATGGATGCAGCGATTTCTACGGCGATGAAAGGGAAGAAGATAGAATAATGGTAGAAAGTTCGATGATACTAATTCTGTAGCAACCATTATTCAGAGCTCGTTTCAGAATCGTAAAAATTTTCAAGATTTATGGCGTTCCCCGAAAAAAAATCGGGGCGGGCTATACGTTACAAGTCCTCGTACCAATGAAAAATTGGCACTCCGGGCTTTACACTGCTATCCCTAACGCAAACCGCAGGGGTGCAAAAACCCTTTCTATTATTTTACACCTATCCACCATTGTTTAAAAACCTGTTTATCATTTTTTAAATTAACCAGCTCACCTATCATTGGGGTAACTAATGGCATTTTTTGAACTTGATTAAGCTCCGTGATTTTAGCCAAAGGTTCATCCCAAGGATGATTGGCCAATACAAATTTCGATGAATGTACAGGAAACAAGCGCTTAGCATTTAAATCTTTTGCTGCCATTAAAACCTGTGCAGGCAATAAATGAATGTATTTCCATTTTACATCGTACTGGCCATCTTCTAGAATTGCCAAATCAATTGTTCCAAATTTTTTGCCGATTTCAGCAAAATGAGTATCATAGCCACCATCGCCACCAATAAAAATTTTCTTAGTTGGGCTTTGGAAAATGTACGACATCCACAATGTGTTATTTCTGGTAAAACCACGCCCCGAAAAGTGCCTTGCTGGAGTGGTATGAATATAAAATCCACTTCCCAGATCAATTGTTTCATTCCAATCTTTCTCTAAAATATCGGCTGGTTTGTAACCCCACTCCTCGAAATCGGCGCCAACGCCAAGGCCACAAATCACCTTTTTAGTTTTTGCTTTTAGTTTTATTAGCGTTTCATAATCAACATGATCGTAATGATCGTGGGAAATGATGAGGTAATCAATATTGGGCAAATCTTCAACCTTGTATCTATCAGTACCTTTAAAAGCCTTAACTGTTCCTGGGATTGGTGATGCATTCCCACTAAATACAGGATCTACCAAAATCCGCTTTCCATCCAACTGAATAAAATATGATGAATGCCCGAACCAAACTAAAACGTTACTATCTATTGGAAGGTTGAGCAAATTAACCTTTTGCGAAGGAATACTATCTACTGGACTTAACCTTGGGTGATAACCAAAAAGCTTATCGTAAATAACGCCTAATAAACTATAACCCTCAGTAAGTTCTGGTGTATGGTTTAGGTTATGAAAAATACCATCCTTAAAGTTCGGTGATTTTTTCATTCTCTCTAATCTTGCACCCTCCGCAGCCTTACCGAAGAGTGGTTTTTTTAAATAGAAATAGGTCACAATCGCTAGTATTAACACAAGCGATATCAAAATGATTAATATCCACTTTAAGGTTTTAAAAATCTTCCGTCTCATGCAATTATTATGGCCTAACCACTACTTTTAAATCATTAGGCTGTAAGATAACATTTTTCGATTATCCTTTTATTTGCATGATTTAAAATTTATGCGGTTTGCGTTAGGGATAGTAGAGAAAAGCCCACAGTCCCCGATTCTTTATCGGGGACGAGGACTTGTAACGTATAGCCTGACCCGATTTTTCATCGGGTAACGCCCAAAAAATCAAAAAACTATTCTATCCAAATCATTTGTGTGAAAGCTCCGTTTGCGGCAATATCCCAAGCCTCTACCCTTACCCATTTTTTACCTTTTAAATTAGCTGGCCAGCTAAAGGTTTGTTTGCCAAATGCTGTAGTGGTATTCAAATTTATATGCTCTCTATATACTTTATTGCCATCGCCAGAAACAATTTCGACGAAACTGAGTGGAAATGTCCAACTAAGCTGCATGTTAACGTTTGTTTTAGCGCCATTAATCTTCAATGTTTCGCCTGCTCCCTTTCCGTTAATATTGAAACTTGGAATAAGCACCTCGCCTGTAGAGACAAAGAATTTTCCATTTTTTATGACATCCAATACGGGTTGCCAACCATCTTTGTAATTTGGCAAGTTGTCCATTTGCAAATAATTAACATTAAGGTGCGCATACATTTCATTTTGTTCAGTAACGGTAAAAATATCTGCTTCAGAAATAATATGTTTTTTTAAGCCCCAATTGGCCATGTCATCCATTAAGTTAAGTACACGTTTGCTTAAGGTGGGTAAAGATAGATCGGCAGGAATAGCTTTCCAAGCTGCCCCCAAAAAGGTTTCTGATTTAAAGAAATTTTCTTCTTTGTATTTATCTGGATAGCCTGTCGAAGCTTTTGTTCTGGCATGGGCAGTCCAAGCTAAACCATTTTCCTGTTCGAGTAACTTTAACATCTCGGCCTTATCTCCTACGTGGTAAACCTTACCATACTTTGGATCGTTCATTTCAAAAGGTACACCTTGCTTTTTATCCATTACCCAATAAACTGGTTTTGGAAAAAAGGCCAACCAATGGCCACCATAAAAGTTATTTGCCTCTTCGCCTGGAAGTAACAAAAATTGTGAATTAGAGAGTCTTTCTGTTTGTTTAAATAGTGCGTTAAGTTCTTTTAGTCGAGTAGAATCGGGTCCTTTTGGATGACCTGGGCCATGAAACTCGGCAAGCTTAACAATATTTAAACCCGCGTTTTTTAATACATCCACAAATTCTGGCTTCTCTGGAACGGTTTTTCCGCTTAGTACCACATCAGAAATAAATTCATTGTGAAAGTGGCTAGCCATTGTTTTATAACCTGGCAATGGAACGTAAGAATCGTTATGTGTAAATTTTTTAACTTCGTTTAGGGCTGCCTCTGCCTTGCCAGTGCTTAACAAACAAAAGAAATTAAGCCTCTGTTTGGTTTCTGGTGGCGCATTAAACCATGGAACGTAACGTTTATCGCCTAATGGATCTTGACGAATGCCGATTCCGAAATCAGATATTAAATTTAAATAGTTGCTTCCACTCCAAGTAAATTTGAGGTTAAAGGCTTCATCCAAAGGATAGAAATATTGGTGAGGTGCTGGGAAAAGCGCCAAACTTCCACCTTTGTTCTCACCAATTACGGTACGATATTTTACCTCAAGATTTTTGCTTTGATCAGTTTTCGCAACTTTTTCTGTTTGCATCTTACCTTTTACATCGCTCCAAGCTACGTTTTCCCAAACATTTAATTTATTCACTAAGCCTGCATCGTACAAGATAGCGGTAGAATCTTTTTGGCTAGACATTACTGCTGCAACATTAAAAAGCGGACTTCCATTATAAAGTGTAATTTCTAACTCGCCTTTAAATATTGTAGATTCTAGTTCTGAGATTTTAATAACGGTTTGAGAACCATTTGTAACGATACTTGCATTTTTCTTATTAAAGTTTACCTTGTTGGTAGTGTATGGTCTTGTTGGCACACGATCAAAAAATACATCCCAGCCACCACTCGATGGACTTAAGGTTCGCTTACCAACTCTTAAGATAAAAACCGGATCTAAGTTGGAAACAATTTCCTTAAATACACCTGGTTTCCCCAATTGTAAACTTTTAAACAATGCGTTTCGATTATCAAGATCAAGTATCAATTTACCAGAGTTTCCTTGCCCAACCGGCCAACTTACAGTTAAAATATTTTTATTGGAGGCAACAGTTGCTCCATTCTTTTTAAATTGTTTTAAACTTACAGCAGTTTGTGCATTGGCCAGACCAAAGCATAAAACTAAAATTAAAAATAGATACTTTTTCATAGGGAGATTTGAGTGTTATTTGGCTAGAAATATTCGAAAATTAATGATTATGAACAAAATACATTTAATTGAACGCCCGAATATAGCTTTTCTGTTCATTATTTATTTTTTTTGAGATCAAAAAAAAGATTATTTACCTTGTAATATTATTGTGAATTAATCTGATAGGCTGTGCATCCAATACTAATTAGAAACAACGTAAAGATCCTTGGCGAAGGTAGTCAAGTGATTATTTTTGCACATGGTTTCGGCTGTGCGCAAAGCTCATGGAAATTTATGACCGATGCTTTTTTAGAAGATTATCGGGTTATTCTTTTCGATTATGTAGGATCGGGAGAATCAGATATTACACAATATAACCATTTTAAATATTCTACATTAGATGGTTATGCATGCGATGTAGTTGAAATTATTGAGGCGCTTGATCTTATCGATGTAATATTTGTTGGGCATTCTGTTAGCAGCATGATCGGAATGATTGCAGCTTTACAGAAGCCAAAAGCATTTAAAAAGTTGGTTTTTATTGGCCCATCACCAAGATACTTAAACGATAGAGATTACATTGGTGGTTTTGAAGCAAGTGATATAGAACTGATTTTTAGCCAAATTGCAGATGATTATGCAGACTGGGCAAAAGGAATTGCACCGGTGGTGATGGATAATGATGATAAACCAGAACTTACTAACTTTTTGCTGGAATGTTTTGAGCAAACCGAACCAAGCATAGCATTATCTTTTGCAATGGCTACCTTTAAGACAGATTGCCGCGAAAGATTGAAAGATTTAACCATTCCCAGCTTAACCCTGCAGAGCAGCGCTGATCCTATGGTTCCAACGTCGGCAGTAGAATATATTTATGCCAATACCCCAAAAAATTTCCTTGTGGTAATGGAAGCTACAGGTCATTATCCACACATTTGTGAGCCTGACGAAACCATTCGAGAGATTAAGGAATTTATCGCAGAAAGGAAAACGTTGCGTAAAGAGGAAGATCAGCTTTCTGCCTAATTTCCAATAGTACTTAAGAAAATCTTCGCTTCCAACTTTGCCTTTTTGCAAACTGCAGCAATGTTAACCATATGAGATGCTAGCTGTTCAAGAGAAAGTTCATTATACTCAATTTCCATAAGTTGAGCATCTAATTTTGCTTTTAAGCCCATAATATAAATAGTAGAACGTAGATGATGGGCGGAACTTTTAAGTTCAATATCATTCTGTGCTGCAAAATGTTTTTGTAAAGTTGTCAAATCCAAGTCTATCATTTCGATAAACTTTCCGGTTATTTCCTTTTCATAATCCTCATCTCCCATGCTTATTTCTTTAAGATAGCTTAGATCGATTACATCATAACTTGGCGCTTGGCCTGAGCTTAGTACTTCTTTGGGCAAAAATTGAGTAAGCACGCCCACTAGCTCTATTTTACCAATTGGCTTACCGAAACAGCCACTCATGCCAACCGCAAAGCATTTAGCCTTAACATCTTCTACATTATGCGCAGTTATCGCAACAATTGGCATTGATAGTTTTAAATCGTTCCTAATCGTTTGTGTTAATTGGTAACCGTTCATTTCGGGCAAACCAATATCCAGCAAAAGCAGCCTAAAAGAGAACTTGTTGAGCATATCGATTGCATTTAAACCATTCTCAACACACTTAAAGCTTATATCATATTCCCTTAAATAACTAGAAAGTAATTTCTGATCAACTTTATTATCCTCGATAATTAATACATCAATAGATTTCAAATTCACAGGGCCATCTTTAGTATCCATTTAACGATTTAAATTATAAGATTTGCATCCTTTTATTCAATGCCGATTTATAGGCATCGGATACAGGTACAAAGCTTTTTTTGATGATTAATGTGCCGCCCTCAATGGTATCAATCTTCCCTACGTTAATAATGAAAGAGCGATGCACACGGGAAAAAACATCTTGAGGAAGTTTATCCTCAACAGATTTTAGGGAGGAATGAATGGAATATATCTTATCATCAACATAGAGCTTAACATAGTCGCCCCTAGCTTCTAGATAATCGATATCAGCTAATTTAAGCCGTCTTATAACATTTGAATCCCGAATAAATATAAACTCATCCTTTTTTGAGCCAACGAATAAGTTACTGTTCTTAAAAATTTCCTTTGCTTTTATAATCGCTTTCAAGAAACGATCTGGTGTTACAGGTTTGGCAATAAAATCTACAACATTTAAATCGAAAGCATCTGCAGCATAATCCTTTCTTGAGCTAATGAAGATAATTAAGGGTTTTGTTTCGCCTAAGCCTTTTACTAATTCAATGCCACTTATCCCCGGCATTTCAATATCGAGTAGTAAAAGATCAATTTTATTGTTTGCAATATTTTTATACGCTTCAGCAGCACTCTCACACTCGGCAATTAGGTTTAAAGCATCCTCAATCTTAATTAAATGTTTGAGGGTGCTTCTCGCAATTGCGTTATCATCAACTATTAAGCAATTCATTTTATCAGGTTAGCGTCACAAATAAAACTAAGCATAACCTGTAGGAATAACTGGAGCGAATAAAGAATGAACAAAATGAATAAATATTACTTTTGCCGAAAACCATTCAAAATTTTAACACGTATATACGCCCGTTCGTCTAGGATTTATGCCTTTCTAACGACTGAACCTTTAATAAACAAGGCACTAATAATACTTTCGTAACAGAAAATCATTCAAAAAAAATAAAAGAAATCTCATGAACACCATTAAAACAATCTTATTAACAACATTAAGTATCCTTTCAGTTTACACTACGAACGCACAAACTTTTAAGGAACCTGTAGCATTTAAACTTAAAAATGGAATGAACATTATCATTTCAGAAAATGAACGTTCTCCAAAAGCTTACGCAAGCTTTACTTTAGATAACACTGCTTTCGATAACAAGAAAGATGGCATAGTAGAATTACTAAATGCTGTTCTAAACGAAAGCGTTGAAAAAAATGGAACTACTTCTTTTAATGATAATAGTGGCAAACTTGCAACAACAACTGCTAATCTTGAAAAAGAACTAACTGCAATGGCTAGCTTAATTCAAAATGCTAATATTGATCAAAAAATCTTTAATAATGCAAAAGCAAAGTTAATTACAAGCTTAAAGTTGCACGATTACGATTATGATCAAACTGTAAATGAAAGTTCTATTAATGCATTAAGCTTAAATGACGTTAAAGAATTCTACAGTCAAATTTCTCCAGAAAAAACTTACTTAACCATAGCGGGTGATGTTGAAATCAATGCTGCGAAAGCAACTGCTAAAAAAGCATTCGGTAACTGGAACAAAGCTCAAAAACAAGAAATTGCTTTAAGTGCTAAATAGTCCCATTTATTTTATAATGAAAAGCTTCTTGATTAAATCAAGA
This sequence comes from Pedobacter frigidisoli, assembly GCF_004331675.1. Lineage (GTDB taxonomy): Bacteria > Bacteroidota > Bacteroidia > Sphingobacteriales > Sphingobacteriaceae > Pedobacter > Pedobacter frigidisoli. Next base: position 191,782 of record NZ_SJSN01000008.1, read on the forward strand.
AGCTTTTTTTATGCTCAAAATGTTACAGGTTTTTTGACTTCCACACACTCAATTTTATTTATCATTCAATATCTTAGCTAGATAATTAATCCTTAGATGAAAAAAATTTACGCTGCATTATTACTGACCTCAATTGGCTTATCGGTACAAGCTCAAACGATTGTAAACCGAAATGCCGACATCGATAAAATGGTGAAAGCCGTAAATCAAGATTCATTAAAATTATATATTTCTAAAATGGTTGCATTCGGAACCAGAAATACTTTAAGTGATATAAAAAGCAAGAGCAAGGGAATCGGCGCTGCAAGAAATTGGGTGGTGAGCAAATTTGCCCAGTTCGCCAAACAAAGTGATGGCAGACTTACCACTTTTTTGGATACAACCACTTTTAAGCCTGATGGCAAACGATTAGATCAACCCACATTATTAGGAAATGCAGTTGCCATTCTAAAAGGGACTGACGAAAACGATAAACGTGTATATGTTGTGAGTGGACATTTAGATAGCCGCGTAACAGATGTAATGAATCGTACAAGCGATGCTCCTGGTGCAAATGATGATGGAAGCGGTGTTGCAGGTGTAATAGAGGCCGCTAGGATTATGAGTCGATTTAAATTTTCTGCAACGATTATTTTTGTTGCCGTTAGTGGCGAGGAGCAATCGCTTTTGGGTTCTGGTTTTATGGCTGCGAAAGCCAAAAAAGAAAACTGGAATATAGATGCCATGCTTAATAATGATATGATTGGGAGCAACAACAGCAGTGAAACACAAATTATAGATAATACCAGGCTTCGTGTTTTTAGCGAGGGCTTACCAAGTTACGATCTTGATAAAAACGCAAAATCCATTCGTCAGTTTGGATTAGAAAATGATGGCAAAAGCCGCCAGTTAGCCCGTTATGTTAAAGAGATTGGCGAACGTTATGTAGATCAATTAGAAGTGAAACTAATTTATAGAAATGATCGATTCTTGCGTGGTGGCGATCATACTCCATTTGTTGAAAATGGATTTACAGCAGTAAGAATTACCGAAATGAACGAAAATTTCGAACATCAACATCAAGATTTAAGAACCGAAAAAGGTGTGCGTTTTGGCGATTTGCAAGAATTTATGGATTTTGAATACCTTCGCAAAAACACTGGTGTCAACATTGCAGTTTTAGCAAACCTAGCGAAAGCACCTGCTGCCCCAACAGAAGTAAAAATTGATGTTAAAAACTTAAGTAACTCTTCTTATTTGTATTGGAAGGTACCAATAACGGGCTCGGTAAAAGGGTACTATGTATTAATGCGAGAAACCAGTAGCCCTGTTTGGGAGAAAAAGTTTTATACAACAGCTACAGAATTAAGAATACCCTACAGTAAAGACAATTATTTATTTGCTGTTCAAAGTGTTGGTAACGAAAACAATGAGAGCCTACCTATAGTACCTGGTATTGGACGTTAAAAAATATTTAGTTTTTTTGGTTGTTTAGCCTCAAATTAGCAGCATGAAATTTAAGCCAGTATCATTTATTATAAACATAGCCCTTACACTTGGCGTTGGCGCATTAGGCGGTTGGGCAACTGCTCAATCCGTTAAAACTTGGTATCCAACGTTAAATAAGCCCTCTTTTAATCCACCAGATTGGTTATTTGCCCCTGTTTGGACCAGCCTTTACGTTTTAATCGGCATTGCTGCTTACCTCGTTTGGGTTAAGCGAGATAAGATTGAACATTTCCCAAGAACGGTTGCAATTTATTGCATTCAGCTAATCTTAAATCTAGGTTGGTCTTTTATCTTTTTTTATTTACACGAGGTAGGCTTTGCATTGGCGGAGATTATCCTTTTGCTGATCATCATTGTAGTAAATGCACTGATGTTTTATAAAATAGACAAATGGGCAGGTTATCTCCTTATACCATACATCCTTTGGGTAAGTTTTGCATCATTTTTAACATACAGTATTTTCATTTTGAATTAATTTTAAAAGAAAACCTTATTTTAGGAGGGTGGTAACTTTTAATAGATTTTTGCTGATCCTGTTCGTTTTGTGTTGTACGCAAGTGCATGCGCAAAAGGTTGGGCTAGTCTTTAGTGGTGGTGGAGCAAAAGGCTTAGCGCATATAGGTACGTTAAAAGCCTTAGAGGAAAATCACATTCCTATAGATTACATTACAGGTACATCCATGGGGGGCATTGTTGGGGCAATGTATGCCGCTGGCTACTCTCCTGCCGAAATTGAAAAAATCGCTATAAGCAGCGATTTTCAAAATTGGGTTAACGGAAGATACACCAGCGATTATACCTATTATTTCCAGAAAAACGCACCCAATGCTTCAATGCTAACGGCAAAAGTGGCTATTGATACAGGTTTTCATTTTAGTTTCCGTTCGAACATCATTAACGACATTCCTTTAAATTTTGCTTTCTTGGAATTGTTTTCACAAGCGTCAGCAGTGTCAAAAGATAATTTCGACAATCTATTTGTGCCCTATCGGTGCATGGTTGCCGATGTGCTTTCCCAAAAAAGCATCACTGTAAGCAAAGGCAGTTTAGCAGAGGCCGTTCGGGCAACAATGACCGTTCCAATTATTTATCGCCCTATTAAATTAGATGGTAAATATGTTTTTGATGGTGGTTTGTACAATAATTTCCCTGCAGATGTAATGGAAAGAGATTTTAAGCCCGATTTTGTTATTGGCGCAAATGTTTCATCGAAAACCTACAACGAATATCCTAAAAATAATGATGATCGTTTAATGAACCGCTTTTTGGTCTACATGTTCCTGTCTAAATCAGATTCTACCATGATTGGCAAAAACGGCGTTTACATACAACCAGATTTGGGCGATTATAGTGTAACCAATTTTGCGCCAGTTGAGGATTTAATTAAAAAAGGATACGATGCAACTATGGCAGATATGCCTAAAATTAAGGCATTGATCAGTAAAAGGGTGGACCCTGCTGAGCTGGAGAGAAAGCGAGCTCAGTTTAATGCCAAAAAGCCCGATCTAAAATTTAGTAGCGTAACAGTTTCAGGCGTTAATAATCAACAAAAGAAGTATGTAGAACGACTTTTTAAGAGTGATAAAACAACTTTTAATTTACAAGATATAAAACGCGGCTACTATAAACTTGTTGCCGATCAAACTTTCGAAACAGTTTATCCAAAAATATCTTATCAAGCAGCAACCGATAGCTATACTTTTGAAGTAGTTGCACAACCGAAAAAAAGCTTTAAGCTCGATTTAGGCGGGAATATTTCTACCAGGCCAATTAGCAATGTATTTTTGGGTGCAGAATACAATTACCTAAACCGAAAAGCCTACACTTTTGGTACGAGCTTCTATTCGGGGCGTTTTTACGAATCGGTTCAACTTAATGGCCGGATAGATTATCCTACAAAACTGCCATTATTTTTAGCCGCAGAATTAACCTACAACCACTGGAACTTTTACAATACCAGTCAAATTTTTATCGAAAATCCTCACCCAATTTACATCGAACAATCTGATAGAAAGATTGATTTGATGATGGGAATGCCGCTTAATTACAACACTAAAATAGTTTTGCATTCTACATTCATTAACAACAACGACCGGTATAGCCCAAACAGCACTTTTGCTGTTGGCGATCTGCTCGATCAAACCATATTTAACGGCTTTAAAGGATCGTTAAATCTGGAGAAAAATTCACTCAATAGAAAACAGTATGCCACCAACGGACAAAGTTTTTCTTTAAGTGTAAGTTACACTACTGGTAGAGAGAACTACAATCCTGGCAACATTTTCAGAAACACACCAGGCTTTGTTAAAACACCAAGTCAAAATAGGCTACAAAATTGGGGAACCATAAAACTAACGCAAGAAAACTATTTCCTGCACCTAAAAAAATACACTTTAGGTTATTTGGTTGAGGGCGTAATTTCCAATCAGCCACTATTCTATAATTATTATTCTACCCTATTAATGTCGCCGGCTTTCTACCCTCTGCAAGATAGTCGATCTCTTTTTCTCGATAAATTTAGAGCAACCACATATGCCGCAGGAGGAATTAAAAATATTTACAACCTCAAAAAAAATCTCGATTTTAGGCTCGAGGGTTATTTATTTCTCCCTCACAAAGAGTTCGAGTTAAACAATTTTCAAGATGTAGATTATGCCAAGCCAATTACAAAAATCCGTTATGCCGCAACAGCTGGCATGGTTTACCATACACCGCTTGGTCCGGTTAGCTTAAGTTATAATTTATATAATGATGCAGTTAAAAGAAATGGTGTATTATTGCATATCGGTTATTTAATTTACAATAAACGTTCTATCGAATGAAACGAATCCTCCTACTATTATCTTTGTGCTTAATCGGTTTTTTTGGATCGGCACAAACCGCAGCAATTAATAATTTCTTGGTAAAAGAGAACTTGCTTAAGAACAATAAGCTCGCCATTATTGCCGCCGATTCGCTAAACGTACCCAACGAAAACATCAACGGAACCTATACTTTTAGTGTTAGTGGCTTCACACAGATTCTTAAATTTAATGACGGAATAGCTGTACTACCACTCCCAATAGATAAATCGACATTCATTTACATCAAACATCAAAACGATACTGGCACACACAGCAAACTCGTTTACGTTTACAAAAAAGATACAGATCTGAGTCCATACGCAATCAATAGTTTATGGTTATTTGTAATTCCAATTGCATTGGTGGTTATAGCTTTTGCCTTTAGGAAGCTAATTATTTTCGTAGTTATTGCGTTCTTGGTCTTCGTTTATTTTAACCACAGTGCTGGCTTAAATATTGGCACTTTTTTCGAAAGTATATTCGATGGCTTAAAAAACCTCTTCTGACCTGTTTGAAAAGCAAGAGTATCACTTTTGGGAAGGGTCAGTCTGGCTTTACGCTAAATCTTTTTGTTTTCAGCTTTGACAACTTTTTTCTATAGCGCTATTAAAGTTGTCAAAGCTTTAAGAGAAAACAAAAAGGATACCGCTGCAATCCAGTTTATGTGGCATAGCTTGTATTAAAAATTAAGTGAGCTCCTAGCATACTGTAAAAAAAGGGCCGACATTCATTTTTAAATTACTAAATTTATTAGTAATTTTAACGTATGGAAAATCTATTTTTAGTTTGTTTAGTGCCGCCAGTTACAATTGTAGAAGATATCGATGAAATTAAAAATCACATTTCGCAGAAGTTTAATGTACACGAATCATTAAAAAGACCAGCACATATCACACTCTATAATCCAGTAAAATTATCATCGCAAGAAGAAGAAAGAAAATTCTTTAAGGCTTTAGAAGATGCCTCATTTGCAGAATCATTTACTCAAATATTAAGAAATTTTAACTCATTTGACAAACATACCTTTTATCTGGATGTAGCGCAAAATAGTGGTATAATGAATCTTCAGGCAGAAATTAAAAAAGAATTGAAGCCTTTAAAATTACTTCAAGAGCAAGATAATTTTAAGTTTACGCCGCATTTAACCTTAGCCTTTAAAGATGTTAAACCTCTGGTAATGGATTTGATAATCGCAGAATTTAAAGACAAAAAATTTAAAAGAGAATTCCAGGTTTCTGGATTTTCTGTGTACAAGCATATCAACAAAAGGTGGCAACCATTTAAGGAATTTAAGTTTAAAAAACCTTTAGAAAAACCTAAATCATTCAGCCTTTTCGATTAGTTAGAAAGGCATTCCTATTCCAAAGTTATATTGTATAAAACGGTAAGTATCAGGATTATGCGAAGTGTAATAATTATCCTTAAATTCTCTGGCACCAGATAAGAATTTACTAATCACCCATTGTTCTGAACCTGTAAATTGTGGATCTTTTAATTTTAGGCCCACATCAAACCGAAAAACAAAATATTGTACATCGTATCTTAAACCAAAGCCAGTTCCAATTGCGAGTTGTTGGGCCAGTTTACTCAGCTTAAGCAAGGTTTCTTCATTATTGGTTACTACGCCGTTAGCATTAGTCGCCGTACGTTTGGTAACATTCCAAACATTACCAGCATCTACAAAAGCGGCACCCCTTAGCGTTGCACCAAAAAATTTCTTCGCTACTGTAAATCTATATTCAAAATTGGTTTCTAATTTAAACTCTCCTAACTGGTCGAGTCCAAAAAATGAATTCCTTAAGGCGCTTGATAGGGTTTGTCTATTATAATTCCCAGGGCCAATTGTTCTAGCTTGCCAAGCCCTAATCCCGCTTGATCCTCCTGCAAAAAACTGCTTTTCGAACGGAATTCCAGTTAAAACGGAATTTCCATAAGCATAAGCAAGACCAGTATTTAGGCGAGCAATAAATTGTTTTTCGCCACCCAAATGTTTATACCACCTGATATCTATCTCTGGCCTTATGTACTGATTAAATGGTAAACCGAAAATTTTTGCAGGGTTACCATTTCCTGCATCGCCTTTTGTACCTGTTAAACTCGAAATTCCTTGTAATAAATTTCCAGCAATATCCATTCCAGCCCTTAAGTATACAAAACTTCTAAATTGATTAAGCTTATCAGCATTTAAAGTATAATTGTATTTCATGCCTAATGTTAAATCTTTCCGATCCAATAAAGTAGCATAGTATAAATTGTTTAAAACGGTTGTTACATCAACGCTATCTTCCAAATTTCCAAACCTGTATTCGAAATTTAACGGTGTAAACGAGTGCAATTTAGATTTTGTTTCAAACCAATCGTAGGTAACCGAATTAATGAAAATACGCCTTACCGAAACATCTTTCTGAAGCGCATAAATATAACTCGAAGAAAAAGTAGTGTGTGGCATTCCATTTCCACCCAGAGTTGGGCTATAAAATGGAATCATCAATCGGGGTACAGTAATGCTTGCACTAATAGAAAAATCCCGTTGATAAATATCCTTAAATGGCGAGGAGCCATTTCCAATTCTCGATTGCAAACCACCTTTTACCTGAAGCTCGAATCGTTCTGCACCACGAAAAAGGTTATTATTGGTGTAGGTGTTACTGATATTAAAACCAACAGTACCACCATTAAATGGAACTTCTCCCTCAACCCTATTGCTCATCACCTTTTGAGGTGTTAACAGTATAATTGTATTTATTTTATTTGAGGTGCTATCTCTTCTGTAATAATCGATCTTTACATTTTTGAAAATATTTAGTTCATACAGCCGATCATATGTTAAGTTTTCATTCCTAATGTCATACAATTCACCCTGTTTTAAAAAATCATAACGAACTATTGGATTGCGCCTGTAACGACGAGAAAAATCGGTATAAACAATTCCATTTACGGTATCCTTATTCAACTTATATCGTGCAGAATCTGGCAAGCCATCTGGATTTGGGGCAATTAATAGGTGAGTATAACCGATATAAAACTGTTTATGAGGATCATTTGCCGGATCGGTTATGTTCAGGTTTAAATCAACTTTATTTGTTTTTGAGGTAACTTCTGTACCATAAACATCGAAATTAACGTAAGGGCGGAGAAAATAGAAATAACCATTTTCTTTCATTATCCTATAAATCTGTTCACGCTCGTAAGAAAGCGAATCCTCATCATACTGAGCACCAACATGCAGATGTGTAAAATTAGATTTATTAGCCCTGTATAAAGTCTTTATATTGTTATTTGGAATAGAATCGGTAAGTTTTTCTACAAAATACGCCGGTCCTGATTTGGCACTAAATTTAACTTCGGCTTTTTTATCTTCAACCTTAATATCTGAAGTTACCTGAGCCTGAAAATAACCCTTACTTTTTAAAAATTTTTGAATTTGATTTCTAGATATTTCAACCAATGTACTATCTAAAATTGCTGGTGGAGTACCAAATGGCTTAATATCGCTGGTTTTATATCTTCCATCTTTTGTATTAAATAGATTATACAAAGGAACATTAATACTAAACTTAGAGGCTGGCCGAATATCCTTTTGAACATAATTATAAGCCTGCTCCTGAAATTTCGCATCAACACTATCTATGGTAACCTTTTTTACGATAGATTGATACTCTGGAATATATTTTGTTGATGAACAAGCCTGTATTAAAACAATAATAAATAGTAATATTGCAGTGCTTTTCAGTTTAATATTTATTAAGTATTGGTATGCTTTCAAAGTCTCAGATTAGTTTTATTAAGTCGTTACATCAAAAAAAATATCGTAAAGAGCATGGTTTATTTTTGGTTGAGGGTATTAAATCCATAAAAGAATTCATCCAATCAAGCTACGAAATCCATACCATTTTTTACAACAGTGAACAAGTCAATTTGTTACCCAAATTATCTGCAAATATAAACTTATTTGAAGTAAACAACGCTGAATTGGGTAAGATTAGTACACTGCAAACCCCACAAGGTTTTTTAGCCTTGGTTCATATCCCAAAAAACAAAAAATTAGCTCCCCAAGAATTGAAAAACCAATTTACCCTTGTGCTAGATGGCATACAAGATCCTGGTAATATGGGTACTATTATTAGAACAGCAGATTGGTTTGGCTTTAAGCAGATAATCTGTGCGGAAGATACTGTTGAGGCTTATAATCCTAAAACAGTGCAGGCAACTATGGGTTCGCTTGCACGAGTTGATATTTATTACCAAAACTTAGATTTGCTTCTAGAGGAAACACAAATCCCAGTTTTTGGCGCCTTGTTAGATGGAGAATCTATTTACAAGGTAAACTGGGGAAACGAAGGCTTGGTAATTTTAGGGAACGAAGGAAAAGGAATATCTGAAGCAATTATTAAAAAGATAAATAAACCCGTAACCATTCCTCGTGTCGGTGAAGCTGAATCGCTAAACGTGGCGGTTAGCGCCGCGATATTTTGTGCTGAGTTAGTGCGGGTTAAAAATTTATAGCATATTTATTGTTATAATATTTGCGGGCTAAGTAATAATTGCTATTTTTGCAACCTTGAATTTCAGGGTCGAGTGGCCGAGTGGCTAGGCAGAGGTCTGCAAAACCTTCTACAGCGGTTCGAATCCGCTCTCGACCTCCATTTGTACAAATAAAATAATTAAAAGGTTATTACCATGGCAGTTACCAGATTAAAAAGAAAAGACAGAAGAAATAAAAATACAGCTCACCAAGAGGTAGCATTTTTAAAAAGAGCAACTAACATCGAAATCGGAAGTCGTTCTACTCAACCTAAAAACGATCAATTAGCAAAAAACAACGCTGTTTTAGTTGCTTTGGCAAAATAGTTTTTAGAAATTTCTTCTAAAAGATTTAAAGCATCCTTCTGATCAAAGGATGCTTTTTTTATGTCCAAAATTTCGATAAGTTTGAAATTATAAAATTGTAGTAAATCCATGAATCTTCAAGAAACGCTTTCAATCCTTGAATCTTTAGCTGATGAAAAAGTTCGTAAGCAGCATATTAAAGGTGGCGCCCACGAAAACCTTTACGGTGTTAAAATGGGCGACATCAGAACGATTGCTAAAAAAATAAAAACTAATCACTCGCTAGCACTCGAACTTTGGGATACCGAAAACATAGATGCTCGAATGCTTGCCATATTAATTCTCAATCCAAAAGAATTATCTGCTGCAGAATTAGAAACAATGGTTTCTTCAGAGCAATTTACCTGGGCTGCCGATTGGTTTTACAATTATGTAGTAAAAGAATATCCAGATAAAGAACAATTTCGCGAAAGATGGATGAATTCGGATGATGTAATGTTGGCTCGTGCGGGCTGGAGTTTAACCAGCGGACGAATAGCCAGAAGCCCCGAGGGATTAGACATTCCAGCTATTATTAAAAGAATTGAATTGGAAATGGCAAATGCCCCAAAGGAAGTGCAATGGACGATGAATTCTGCTTTGGTGCAAATTGGAATTCATCATCCTACCTTTAGAGAACAGGGTTTAGCTATTGGCGAAAAGCTTGGGATATATCGCGACTATCCCGTTTCAAAAGGTTGTACCTCGCCATTTGCCCCTATTTGGATAAATGCAATGATTAGCAGAAAAGTTTAAATTACTTCTACAGCAAAAATAAACTCAAAATTCCACTCAAAATGAAAAAGACATTATTAATTGCATTGGTTATTGCGGCATCCTTTCTTTCCGGCTTCGCATTTAAGGCAATCATTGCAAAACAAAATGAAAATTCATCAAAAAAAGTAACCGGAATTGGCGGTATTTTTTTCAAATGTAAAGACCCAAAAAAGATGACCGAATGGTATCGCAAACACCTTGGATTAACCACAAACCCTTATGGAGCAACATTTGAGTGGTATGAAGGTTCAGATAGCACTAAAAAGGCTCAAACGCAGTGGACTCCCTTTTCTGAAAAGACCAAATACTTTGAACCCTCTACCAAAGATTTTATGATTAATTATAGGGTTGAAAATTTAGTTTCGCTTGTTAGTGAATTAAAAAAAGAAAATGTAACCATTGTAGATACCATTGAAACTTTCGACTATGGGAAGTTTGTACACATTCTTGATGCAGAGGGCAACAAAGTTCAATTATGGGAGCCTAAAGATTAAAAAAAGTTATTTAACAAGCGATTTACAAATCGCTTTAATCAATCCTGGGCCTTCGTAAATAAATCCAGTATATAATTGAACTAAACAAGCCCCAGCATCTAGTTTTTCTTGTGCATCTTTTGCAGAATGAATTCCGCCAACACCGATAATTGGGAAAGCTTTATTCGATTTTTCAGAAAGGTATTTAATAACTTCTGTAGAGCGTTCTTTAACCGGTTTACCACTTAATCCGCCCATTTCTCCCGCTAATGTTTTTTCAGTTGCTAAATTTTCTCTACTGATGGTTGTATTCGTCGCAATGATTCCAGCAATATTCGTTTCAGCTACAATTTCAATGATATCATCTAATTGCGCATCAGTTAAATCTGGTGCAATTTTCAATAAAATCGGACGAGAAATATCATTTTTACGGTTGCGCTGCTGCAACGTATTTAATATTTTTTTAAGCGGTTCTTTCTCCTGCAACTCACGTAAGCCTGGTGTATTTGGAGAACTCACGTTCACAACAAAATAATCAACCACATCAAATAACCTATCGAAACATTTAATGTAATCGCTTACAGCATCCTCATTTGGAGTTGCTTTATTTTTACCGATGTTTCCGCCAACAACAATATCAGGATGATTATCTTTCAGGATACGAAGTCGCTCGGCCATTACATCAACACCTTTATTATTGAAACCCATTCGGTTAATCAAGGCTTCATCATTTGGCAGGCGAAACATACGGGGCTTATCGTTTCCCGGCTGTGGCATCGGCGTAACCGTACCAACCTCTATAAATCCGAAGCCTAAATTACTTAGCGCTTCTACATATTCGCCGTTTTTATCAAATCCAGCAGCTAAACCAACTGGATTTTTGAACTTGATTCCAAAAACTTCCTTTTCCAAGCCTTTAATGTGAACATCAAAACTGCTCCGGATTATGGTTTTACCCAAAGGAAATTTATCATTAAACCATTTTAACCGTTTAACTACAAAATAATGTACGTTTTCAGGGTCAAATTTGAAGAATATTGGTTTAATAAGGCGATACATGCAACGAAGATAAATAAAATATGGAAAAGAATGGAAGAGGTAAGATGGAAAATGGTTAATGGAAAATGTTGTACCCCATCTTCCATCATCCATCTCACATCCTACATCATTACATTTTACATCACCTAGTACGCCGCTGTAAATTGCTCTTGATGGTGGGCATTATTCTCTAATTCATCAACAATCACAATTGATAAATCTTCTACTGATAAAATTGAACGCCCCTCTTCATTAAAAACTGGAGAAGTTTTACCCAAACGATATTCCCCTGTACGACCAATGGTAATGCCTGGATGCATTTCAATTGCTGGACTAAAAAACAACCAATCTAATTCCCTTTCTTGTTTCAAAACATTGAAGTAATCTCGCACCGCAGAAGCGCCTGGGTAAATTTCTTGGGGAAACTGAGGTCCATCAACTAACTGATTTCCATCGATTTGCAAAGTACCTGCACCACCGATAAAGATGTAGCGTTTTACGCCCGACGCTTTAACCGCTTTCTGAATAGCCTCGGCTCCCTTTATCGTGTCATCGTAAAGGTTTGGGTTTGTCCACCCAGCGTTAAATGCACTTACAACTGCATCAGCACCACTAAGTGCAGCCGCTAATTTTTCTGTATCTAAAACATCGACCGCTACTTTGGTTACATTTTCATCTGTACTTTCTATTTTATTTGTATCGCGGGCAATTGCGATTACTTTATTTCCACGACTTAATAATTCGTTTAAAATTGCTTTGCCTACAAATCCTGAGGCGCCTATTAATGCTACTTTCATGCTATTTAATTTAATTTTGAATGAGTGAATTTTGAATGAGTGAATAAATATTGAATTGTAATATAATTTGTTACAGTTTTGGGTAAAAATTTTTTATCTAAATTTTGATGCGAAATCTGCCAATGTTTGTTTTGATAAATTTTCAATCAAAGCATTTTCCGCATCGTTATAAAGCGTATCTAAATGTTGGTTAATTTGTTTTCCAATCGGGCATTTTGGATTAGGTTCATTTTTGCTTTGCCCTAAAATATTGCTGTTTTTTACGGCCTTGTAAACTTCGCCCAAATTAATATCGATTGCTTTTTTGGCCAAATAAGAGCCGCCACCTTTCCCCTCTTTGCTATCAACAAAACCATGTTTACGCAAATTCATAATCTCTTTACGCACCAAAACAGGATTAATATTAATACTTCCAGCCAGGTAGTCAGAACTCACAACGCTTCCTTTCGCCTCATCGAGTAAAGTTAAAATGTGCAAGGAGATTGGAAAATGACTGTTGTTCATTCTGTAATTATTTTTATTACAGTACAAATGTAAATAGATTTAATTAGAATCAAAATTTATTTAAATATTTTTTTGAAGAGCAGTAACAGAAGCTTCTTTTAAAGTTAGTCCCGCTATCTCTTCAAGTCCTCAGCCTCGTTCCTCGGCTTCCGGGCTTTACGTTCTATCGGGTCTAGCTAGTTTTGTTTACTTAAATAGTAATGGTTTAAAAACGAAAGCGTTAGCCCAATAAATTATTGATTAGCGCATATTGCAAAAGCATAATGGTTTTACCGTCTTTAATTTCACCGTTGGCAATCATGGCAAGCGCTTCTTTAAATGATATCTCTAACACTTCAATATTTTCCTGTTCATCGTGGTGGCCGCCACCATCGCTCACTTTCATATCTTTCGAATACTCCGCTACGAAAAAATAAAGAATTTCGGTTACCGAACCAGGTGACATGTAGGCTTCGAACACTTTTTTAACATCCTTTATTTTATAACCAGTTTCTTCTTCAGTTTCTCGTTTAATGGCAGTTTCGGGATTATCTAAATCCAATAAACCTGCGCATGTTTCGATAAGCATACCGCTTTCATTGCCATTAATGTAAGTTGGTAAGCGAAACTGACGGGTTAAAATAACAGTTTGATTATGCTTATTGTAAAGCAGAATAGTGGCACCATTGCCTCTATCATAAGCCTCGCGACTTAAAACCTCACGAGTTCCATCTTTCTTTAAATATTCGAATGTGATGTTGTTTAAAGTGTACCAATTATTTGAAAGAATTTCTTTATTAATGATTTTAATGTTTTCGTTATTCATGTTCGTTTCGCTTTGAACTCAAATGTATTATTATTTTTTATTTCCGTTTAATGACTCATGGCAATTTAGGCTATCTTCATTTACCCAACCTACAAAGCACAAAATTTTGTTTTTAAACCTGATTGCCGTGGAAACCAAAAGCTTTTTCTGCTTTTGTTGGAACAAAAAGCAGGAGCAAACTTTAAAAAAATCTCCTGCCTTAGCTTTCCAAATAATCAAAAAAGGGTCTAGAAACTTCGGTTCTCTTCTATTTAATTTTCGACATAAAATAAGCCTTAAAATTTCGTACTTTTGCAGCCGAAATGATTTCAATAAATAATTTAACATTCCTAATTGGCTCAAGAGCCTTATACGACGAGGCAAATTGGCACATTAAACCAGGCGATAGAGCCGGCTTAATTGGCGCCAACGGGACAGGAAAATCGACACTTTTAAAAATTATTGTAGGCGAGTATGCTCCAACATCGGGCACGGTTTCTATGTCTAAAGACTTGAAAATCGGTTACTTAAACCAGGATTTACTTTCTTACGATTCGCACCATAGTATTTTGCATGTGGCCATGGAGGCTTTCGAGCGCCAAAACCAATTGCACGATGAAATTGAGGAATTACTTAAAAAAATCGAAACCGATTATAGTGAAGAGGTTTTATATAAATTAAGCGACAAGCAACAAGAATTTGAGGCTCTGGATGGTTACAACATCGAATATAGGGCAAATGAAATTTTGGCTGGTTTGGGTTTTAGTACTGCAGACCAACTGCGTCCGCTAAATACTTTCTCTGGAGGGTGGCGCATGCGTGTAATGCTTGCGAAAATATTACTACAAACACCAGATATTTTATTGCTCGATGAGCCAACCAACCACATGGATTTACCATCGATTAAATGGTTGGAAAACTATTTAATGGGTTTTGAGGGTGCAATCGTAATCGTATCTCACGATAGGTATTTCTTAGATAAAATTGTAAATCGTACGGTAGAATCTCGCAAGGGAAAACTGAATGTTTACGCCGGAAACTACAGCTTTTATGTAGAGGAAAAAGCATTACGTGGTGAAATTCAAAAGGGAGAATTTAAAAATCAACAGGCAAAAATTAAACAGGAAGAGCGTTTAATTGAGCGCTTTAAGGCTAAGGCATCGAAAGCTAAAATGGCGCAATCGCGTATGAAAGCTTTGGATAAAATGGAGCGTGTGGATGATGTTGATGATGATAACCCAACGGTTAACTTCGCCTTTAAGTTTTCTAAACCATCTGGCAGACATGTGGTTAGAATAGAGCATGCTACAAAACATTATCCAAATGTTCATATTTTGGAAGATGCTGAAGCAGTAATTGAGAAAGGCGATAAAATTGCGTTAATTGGAGCGAATGGTAAAGGTAAATCTACCCTTTTAAGGATGATTGCTGGTGCCGAGAAATTTGAGGGATTTTGTGAAACTGGTCATAATGTTACCACTACTTTCTTTGCCCAGCACCAGTTAGAATCTTTGCACTTAAACAATGCTATTTTAGAAGAGTTACAGGCTTTTGCGCCTAAACACACCGACACAGAATTGCGTGGTATTTTAGGTTGTTTCTTATTTACTGGTGATGATGTTTTCAAGAAAATCAAGGTGCTTTCGGGTGGTGAAAAATCGCGTGTGGCCTTGGCAAAATCCTTAACAACAGATTCGAACTTTTTGATTCTCGATGAGCCTACCAATCACCTGGACATTCAATCGGTTAATATATTAATTCAGGCCTTGCAACAGTTTGAGGGTACATTTATCGCGGTTTCTCACGATAGGTATTTCTTAGATAATGTAGCGAACAAAATCTGGTTTATCGAGGGCGAAAAAATTAAACAATACCCTGGAACTTACGCCGAATACGAAGAGTGGAATAGCAAACGCGTTATTCCCGTTTCTAAACCAATCCCTGTAAAAGTGCCTGAAAAGGAAAAACCAGCAGAAAAAGTGGTTACACCAAACTCCGCTAATCAGTTAAAAAAACTGAATGAGGAATTGAAAAAAATAGAAACCTTAATCTCTGAATTAGAAGCTTCTGTTAAAAATATCGAAACAGAATTGGCTGATGAAAGTGTTTATGGTAAAGCCGATAAATTGGCCGAAGCTAACAAACGTTATTTAGCTGCAAAACAGGATTTAGATAGCAGTCAGACTAAATGGGAAACCTTGGCTGCTGAGATAATGGAGCTGGAGGGTTAGTTTTAGCCTCAGATTCGCAGATTAAAATATTTGGAGCCGCAGATTTTTCTGCGGCTTTTTTTTGCTTTGTTCAAAAAACCTCACCTTGTTAGCGGTAGTGAATTGGCAGATTTTGTACGCTCCCGCTCCTTGAAGAGAGGGATTTGACGTGCAGTAGATTTAACCCATTTCATTAAAACGGAGGGGTTAAAAGCACAATCTTTTATTTCCCTCTTTTTCGGAGATGGATAAAGAGGAACTTACGAATATTTCTGTCTTTTACAGGGTGAGGCTTTGTCAATATCCAATAAAACTTTACTTTTAACCATGCAAAAACTAATTGTAATACTTTTATTTTTCATCCCAACTATAACCTTTTCCCAAACAGATCCTTTCGTAAACGAAAACAAGATTTATTTACCTAACATTAAAACTGTTCTGTGCTATAATAACACAAAAGAACAGAGCTTACCAGTTATTCAATTAAACTCATCAGAAACGATTGCTTTCTCTTTTGATGATTTGTTGGCAGGAACAAAAAATTACTGGTACACCATTGAACATTGCACATCCGATTGGCAAACTTCGCGAATTTCTACCATTGATTATCTGCAGGGTTTCGACAGCGATAGAATTATCGATTATCGTTATTCATCGAATACCACAAGAAAATATACGCATTACGAACTAACTTTACCGAATACTCAAATACAGCCAAAAATAGGTGGAAACTATATCCTTAAAGTTTATTTGGATGGCGATAAGAAGCTGCCAGTCATTTCACAACGTTTTTATATCGTCGATAATCAAATAGCTGTTGCTGCAGAGGTAACCAATTCTTTTCAGGTGGCAGATAGAAATAGTAAGCAAAAGATCAATTTCACGCTGAATCATGCTATTCCAATTGCCAATCCTTATCAAGATCTAAAAGCATTTGTAATGCAAAACTTCAACTCAAATACCGCTCAAATTAACACGAAGCCATCTTTTGTTCGTCCGAATCAATTGGTTTATAACGATTTAAGCACAAATGATTTTTGGGGAGATAATGAGTTTAGAAAATTTGACACCAGAAGTTTACGTTTTAAGGGAGATAATGTAAAAGATATTTATCGCGATAATGAATCTGTAAATGTGATGCTTTTCCATGATGCTCCAAGAAATAATGGGGCTTTCGCTAATCAATATGATGAGAATGGAAACTTTTTTATCAGAAATACAGATGGTAGAGATGATAAAACCGAAGCCGAATATATGGGTATTCTTTTTACCCTGAATGCCCCCGCTCCAAGTGCCAATGGCGATGCTTATGTTGTCGGTCGTTTTAACAATTACACTTTAGGTAAGGAGAACAAATTGCTTTACGATGCTGGCAGAAAACAGTTTTACGCCAATATTATGCTTAAACAAGGTTTATATGATTATGAATATGTTTGGCTTAATAACGAAACAAAAACTGCGGAAAGTCAACCGTTCGAGGGTTCATTTTTTCAAACTGAAAACAGTTACCAAATCTTGGTTTATTACCGCCGCCCGGGTGCTCGCTGGGAAACATTAATGGGCTATACGAATTTGAGCAATAAGGCGAAAGAGAGAAGATAAAACCTTTTAGTAATTACATTAATTGTCAATTACACCTTTATTGTTACATAAATTTTCTTCATTTTGGAATTGGATAATTACTTTAGTAATCAGATTATTGAGTAAACCAAAATGCTTGTTCGCAAGCATCTAACCAACTATTATGATTAAAAGAATTATTGCTTTTGCTTTAATGATATTATATTATGAGCAGAATTTTGCTCAAACGGAATTTAAATCCTACAATCAATCTATTAACGGAACGAAATTAACTTTCGATATGCAAACCATCCCAGCTGGCAAATTTAAAATGGGGAGCAAAACAGGAAAGCCCGATGAACAACCTGTTCATGAAGTTCAGCTCGATGCATTTTGGATTGGAAAGTACGAGGTAACTTGGGATATTTTTGAACCATTTCTTTACCGCGATTTTGAAAAACAAGCTAGCATTTCTCCTATTCCAGCCGAAGTTGATGCCGTAACCCGACCAACCAAGCCCTATTTAGATATGACTTTCGGAATGGGAAAAGAACATCAACCAGCCGTTGCCATGACACAATACAATGCCATTCAATTCTGTAAGTGGTTGTACGTACGCACTGGAATTTTTTATCGCCTGCCTACTGAAGCAGAATGGGAATATGCCTGTAAAGCAGGAACAGCCACCAATTATTCTTTTGGCAACGATCAATCTTCACTAAAAGACTATGCTTGGTACAAAGAGAATAGTGGTAATAAAACACATCCTGTTGGGCAAAAAAAACCAAATCCATGGGGATTACACGACATGCATGGAAATGTAAGTGAATGGACTTACGACCAGTATGTAGCTGATTTTTACCAAGAAAATAAAGTTTCTATTAATCCAATAGCCGTTCCTGATAAATTATACCCAAATGCAGTTAGAGGCGGTTCTTATGATGAAACACCCAATAATTTAACATCGACAGTGCGATTAGCATCCGATCCCTCTTGGAAACAACTTGATCCACAAATTCCAAAAAGTAATTGGTGGTTTCCTGAAGCGCCATTTGTTGGAATGCGATTGGTACGGCCTGAAAAAACGCCATCTAAAGCGGATATCGATGCCTACTACAATAAACAGCCTATCAAAGATTTTTAACCAGACACATAAAAACCAATATAAACTAAGAATGAAAAAAGAACCAAACGCACAAGAAAGGCGTGATTTCCTAAAAGCCTCTGCCCTACTTGCAGGTGGCGCAATTTTAAGCAGTATTCCGCTTGCGGGTGCTTATGCATCAGGAAGTGATACCATTAAAGTAGCTTTAATTGGCTGTGGAGATCGAGGAACCGGAGCAGCATTTCAGGCATTAAGCACTAAATTTAACCTCAAATTAGTAGCCATGGCTGATGCATTTCAAGATCGCCTAGATAGCAGTTATCAATCTCTTAGCGCTAAATTTGCCACAAAGATGGATGTTCCAAAAGAACGCCAATTTGTGGGATTCGATGCTTATATGAAAGCTATTCCACTGGCAGATGTTGTTTTACTGGTTACGCCTCCAGGCTTTAGACCAATCCATTTCGAAGAAGCCATAAAGCAAGGAAAACATGTTTTTATGGAGAAACCAGTAGCAGTAGATGCACCTGGAATTAGAAGAGTTTTAGCTGCCGCAGAAGAAGCTAAAAAGAAAAAATTGAACGTGGTAGTTGGACTACAAAGACGCTATCAAAGTAATTATCGCGAAGCAATGAAACGCGTTCAAGATGGTGCGATTGGAGATATTGTTTCTGGTCAGGTTTACTGGAACAGTGGTGGCGTTTGGGTTCGACCGCGTACTGCAAATCAAACTGAAATGGAATATCAAATGCGTAACTGGTACTATTTTAATTGGTTATGTGGTGATCATATTGTAGAGCAACATGTTCATAATATTGATATTGCGAATTGGATTACTGGTGAACATCCAGTTTCAGTTCAAGGAACTGGCAGCCGAGCCTGGCGAACAGGCAAGGATTACGGCGAGATTTACGATAACCACGCCAATGAATTTACTTATCCAAATGGAGCAGTAATTTATAGTCAGTGTCGCCATTTTGAGGGTACAAGTAACCGTGTGGATGAATCTTTCCAAGGAACAAAAGGAAAAATATATCTTTCTGGAGGAAATCAAGCCATTATTGTAGATTCTAAAGGAAAGGAGATTTACAATCACAATACCAAGGGAAATGCCAATCCATATCAAACGGAACATGATGAACTTTTCGAAGCAATATCTAAAGGAGATTATAAATTTACGAATGCAGATTACGGCGCTACAACAACTTTTTCTGGCATTATTGGTCGCTATGCTACTTATTCTGGTCAAACTATAAAATGGGATGAAGCATTAGCAGCTAACAACAGTTTGTTGCCAGAGCGTTTTGCTTGGGATGCAAATCCTAGATTAATGCCAGATGCAAACGGACTTTATCCTGTCGCTATGCCAGGCAAAACCAAGGTTTTATAAAGCTTAATATGCAATATAGGTTTCTGTTCCTTTTCCTATCGCTATTCATTAATTTTAGCGCAAAGCGTGAAGTAAGGCAATATAAAATTAACGGCTTTGCCCAAGGTACAGATTATGCCATAATGTATTATGCAACAGATAGTTTGGCAACAAAACCTGGAATAGACAGCTTATTAAATAAAATTGATTTATCGATGTCGCTTTACAAAAAAGGCTCATTGATCAATCAATTTAATCTCGCAGGTAAACAAATCAAAATTGATCATTTGATGAGTGATGTTTTGAAAAGAAGCTTTGAGATTAACCGCGATACCAAAGGTATATTCGATATCACGGTGGCGCCATTGGTTCAAGCTTGGGGCTTTGGACCAAAGGAAAATACAAAGGAACCGAGCAGTTCTGAAATTAAATCGATTTTGGAATGTGTTGGAATGAAAAATCTAAAACTAAAAAATGGATCACTCACGAAGACCAAGCCATGCGTTACGATAGATTTAAATGGAATAGCTCAGGGTTATAGCGTAGATTTAATTGCTGAATATCTAGAAAAAAAAGGTGTTAAAAATTATGTGGCTGAGCTGGGTGGTGAAATTAGAATTGCAGGACCAAAACCAGATGGAACACCAATGAAAATTGGAATTGAGGGTCCAGATAAGGATGACATACCAGTTATTAGACATATTGTTGCGGTAAATTCTGGCGCCATTACTACATCAGGAAGCTACAGGAAATTTCATCAGAGTGGGAAGAAAAAGATTTCTCACCTGATTAATGCGCAAACTGGATACCCTTTAGACAATGAAATGATTAGCGTTACTGTTTATGCTAAAGATGCCATTACAGCCGATGGGTATGACAATGCATTAATGGGAATGCACCTAAATGAAGCTATGAAATTTGTGAATGATAGAAAAAATTTAGAGGCCTATTTTGTCTATCATCAAAGCGATGGAGCTGTTGCAGATACTTTAACCAAGGGCTTCAAAAAATTATTAACCAATTAAAACTAGCTTTTACATTTAAAAAACCAACAAATGAAAAGAAGTGAATTTATAAAAAATAGCTTGTTAACTGCCGGTGCTATTACTACAGGTGCGGGAATTACAAACACTTTTGCTACCGAAAAACAGAATACTGCACTTGCCGATAAGGTTTTTAATTTAGATTATGCGCCACATCAAGGTATGTTCGAAAACCATGCAGGCAAAAGCTTTCTCGATCAGATTCAGTTTATGTACGATAAGGGCTTTCGTTCCATCGAAGATAATGGCTACCTAAACAGGTCCGTTGAAGAACAAGAAAAAATCGGCAACCTCTTATCAAAGTTAGGGATGAGAATGGGCGTTTTCGTAGTTGATGGTGGCGATAACTGGAAAACTTCCTTAACAACAGGCAAAAAAGAGTTTAAGGATAAATTTATAGAAACCTGTAAAAAATCGGTTGAAGCGGCAAAACGCTGTAATGCGAAATGGCTTACCGTTGTCCCTGGTTTTTATGAACGCAATTTACCTTATGGCAATCAGTTTGCAAATGTAATCGATGCCATGCGAGCTGGAGCAGAAATATTTGAACCTCATGGACTTATTATGGTGTTAGAAACCTTAAGCGATACTCCTGAATTGTTCTTGCAAAAAACCAATGAAACCTTTGCCGTTTGTAAAGCTGTAAAAAGTCCATCTTGTAAAATTCTGTACGATATTTACCACATGCAAAGAACAGAAGGTGATTTGATTAAAACCATGGATCGCTGCTGGGATGAAATTGCCTACATCCAAATTGGCGATAACCCAGGTAGAAAAGAACCAACAACAGGCGAAATTAACTACAAAAACCTCTTTAAACATTTACATCAAAAAGGCTACAAAGGTGTAATGGGCATGGAACACGGAAACTCAAAAGGTGGAAAAGAAGGTGAGCTGGCCGTAATTGCAGCATATCGAGCAGAAGATAATTTTTTGTAAAATAAGATGGTCTGTGAGAATACAGACCATCCTTAATAAAATAATTTTTATCGTTATGAATTAACCACAACATAGACCCAATTTTTTGGGAAATAAGAAAGATAAACACAGATGAACATTTATGGTAATCTGTATTCATCTTTGCTAATCTGTGTTTAGAATATTTATTGAGTTTTCAAAACCCAAACCGATACGCTTCCGGCATTACAATGAAATTCTGCCCAGCCATTTTCATCAATAACAACTTCTTTTTCTCTATGGCCTAAGGCATCGACAAAAGTTTTGCCAACAAAATTTTTGCCAATTTCCATTTCCTTAAATCCCTCTTCACCTGTGCTTAATAAAACTGCTAAGCCACTGTTTTCATGTTCTTCGTCGCCTGCACGAGTCCAGCCCACGCAGTTACCATGATCGAAATGATCGCGTTGTAATCCATAAGATAAACTAGCCCTGATTTTACTCATGATCTCAACCTCAGGCAGAGCTACTAATTCTACATGGGTTTCATCGCCTTCTTTATCTTTATCATCATAAATTCCGCCATATATATCTGGAAAAAACAGACATGGAATTCCTTGTTCCCGCAAAAGAATAATGGCATAAGCTAGTGGCCTAAACCAAAAATCTACATAGCTTTCCAAAGCCTGTAAGGGCTGCGAATCATGATTATCAACAAAAGTAACCGCCAATTCTGGAGAGATTCCAATTAAGGTATTATCAAAGATGGTACGCATATCAAAACCATTCCCATCTTTACTAGCTAAGAAAAAGTTATGGTGAAGAAGCGAATCGAAAATCTGTGTCTTTCCCTCCATCAAGTTGATGTACTCCAACTGCGATTCTGTATTCTCTACATTCCAATCTTCAGCAACCACAAAAAACTTACGATTATATTTTTGCGCTAAATGCTCCAACCATTCCTTAATAAAATCTGGATTGATGTGTTTTACCGCATCCAACCTAAAACCATCTATATTGGTCGTTTCTACCAACCATTCACCCCAATATTTAAGTTCTTCTACAACTTCTCGATTACGATAATCTATATCATTGTACATTAAATAATCATAGTTACCAAGCTCCGTCGATGGCACTTTCTCAAATCCCTCTCCAACAAAATTTTGGATTGAATAAATAGCTGTTTCCTTTAAATCCTCTGCCCAATCTACTCCACTAAAACATTGATGATCCCAAATAAATTTAGAATATTTACCTGACCTGTTCGGAAAGGTAAATTTTGTCCATGCTTCTATTTCAAAAACATGGCTCGTAAATTTATTTCTATCGTTGGGATCAACAGTTCTAACAGGAATTTTCTCCAATTCATCTCCACCAGCTTTATGGTTAAAAACTATATCTGCCAGCGCCGCAATACCTTGATCCTGCAAGGCTTTAATCGCTTTTATGTATTCCTCTTTCGATCCATATCGAGTGCTGACACTCCCTTTTTGATCAAATTCTCCCAAATCAAAAAGATCGTAAGTATCATAGCCTACAGAATATCCGCCTGTACTGGCTTTGTAAGCAGGCGGTAACCAAACTGAAGTAACCCCTATTTCTTTCAAATGAGCAGCCTCATTAGCTACTTTTGTCCATAAATTTTGTTCCTCGTTATAATACCAATGAAAATATTGTATAATGGTTTGATTTTGCATTAATTTGATTTTAAGCTAAGATAACATGATATTTTGGCAATTGTTTTTTGGAAATGTAAGCCAGAAGTAAATAGAAAATGTTAGTCCTGCTTTTGCTTATAGTGCCGAAAAAACCTGTAAGATAAGCAAGCATACCAAGAAAACATTATTTGTGCTCAAATCGGCAGCTATTTAGCGCAATCAGGTTTAAGAATAGAGGGACTGTATTTCAAAACGCAGACATAGCTAGCGCCATAATCGCGACATTCTTATGCTTTTGAGGGGAGAAAGCTTTCCGTTCCTAAACCTGATTTAACGGAAATCCTTTTAAAATTTAAACCATCAACCTTTCAATGGAGCAGAAATTATTTTAAAAGATTGCAGAGAGAGCAGGGCTGACATTCATCAGTACAAATAACCTTGCTTTCCAAATCATTCATCGGATAACTATTTACACACCAAGTATTCCAAATCATTAATCAAATGCTGTTTTAACGCACATTTTTACTTAATTTGCACCATATTATGAGCTTGAAAAAGAAATTTGCCAAAGAGAGTTTTACAATAATGAATGAGTTGGTTTTGCCAAACGACACCAACACCTTGAATAATTTAATGGGTGGGCGTTTATTGCATTGGATGGATATTGCAGCAGCAATTTCGGCTCAAAAACATTGTAATCGCATTGTTGTAACAGCTTCGGTAGATAATGTTTCTTTTAAACACCCCATAAAATTGGGCGATGTAATTACGATTGAGGCAAAAGTAACTCGTGCCTTTAATACCTCTGTGGAGGTTCGCCTTGATGTTTGGGCAGAAAACATTCCAAGCGGTGCCCGCCAAAAAAGTAACGAGGCTTATTATACTTTCGTGGCTGTTGACCAAAGTGCCAGAACCATTCCTGTACCTGAATTAGTCCCCGAAACGCCGGAGGAAATAGATCTTTTTGATGGTGCTTTACGCCGCAGGCAGTTACGTTTGGTTTTGGGCGGAAAAATGCATCCGGATGAGGCTACCGAGCTAAAAGCCTTGTTCTTTAAATCATAATTTTTACACAGATTTCCTTTCTGATTAACTCGATTGTTTTATTTTAGCGAATTACCATACGCTAAAAACATGACAACATATACAATTCTTATCATTTTAAGCGGATTAGTAATTTTCTCTTATCTGTTTGATTTAGTGGCCAGTAAAACTAAAATTCCATCGGTTTTATTGCTGCTATTGTTGGGTATAGGCTTACGGTTTCTGGTAGATTACTTAAAAATTCAAACGATAAACTTCCTTTCCATACTGCCCACATTGGGCACAGTTGGTTTAATTTTAATCGTTTTTGAGGGATCGCTAGAACTTAAATACGATCAAAATAAGAACAAGATTATTCGTACAGCATTTCTTTCTGCGCTAACCATTTTGCTAGGCACCGTAACCATTGTTACCATTATTATTTACCAAATTACGCACAAGGATTTATATACCTGCATTGCCAATGCCATTCCGTTTAGCGTAATAAGTTCGGCAATTGCAATTCCCTCCGCAGCGGCTTTGGGCAATAAAGACAAAGAATTTGTAGTTTACGAATCTTCCTTTTCTGATATTTTGGGCATTATCATTTTCAATTTTGCCATCACCAATCATTCCCTTACCACTTCGGCATTTATTGGTTTAGGCTTAAGCACTTTTTTAATTATTTTACTTTCGGCGATAGCGTGTGTGGTGCTTTTATACATTATGGGCAGGCTGGTTCATCACATTAAATTCTTCTTAATTATCTCGATACTTATTCTGGTTTATGCCATCGGTCAATCGTACCATCTATCTTCTTTGGTACTGATTTTAGGCACAGGTTTATTTCTAAATAATGCCGATACCATTAAGAATGTGTGGTTCAGAAGCGTGTTTCTATATAAAAACTTAACAGCAGATTTATCTCAACTTTATCAATTATCGGCTGAAAGTGCTTTTATTCTACGAACGTTTTTCTTTGTAATTTTTGGCTTCACAATGAATATTAACGAATTAAATAATAAACCAATTTTAGCTAATGGATTCTTTATTCTGGTTTCGATTTATGTGATTAGGCTTATTTTTCTTAAAATTTTTAAGAAAGATAGCCTAGCTCCCATTTTATACATTGCACCGAGAGGACTGATTAGTATTTTGCTTTATTTTAACTTGCCGGCATCATTAAAAATACCAGAGGTGGGAACGTCGTTTTTGTTCTTGGTCGTTTTGGGATCGAGTATTGTAATGACTTTAGGAATTACGCTGAGTAAGCGTAAGAGAGAGGACGCTAAGGTTTAAAATTTGCAGAAAGCTCTTTTAGTTTTTTCAATTCTGCTAAAGTATTTGGGTTTTGCTGATAATAAACAGAGTAATAACTAATCGTTTCTAATTGGGCAAAGTCAAACTCTTTTCGGAATTTGTAATTTGCTATGCTTGGATTTATATTATGCAAAGAACCAACAACTACATTTGCCACACCTTCTAAGGCTGTGCCAACTATGGCTCCAGCAACAGCTCCAGCGATTTCTTCGTTGGTCGTAGGTTTTTCTCTGCCCCATTTATCGACGCTTTCGCCCCGTTGATTTGTATATTGATATTCCTTAGGATCCTCTTTTTTTACATATTTAAAAATATAGCTTTGTAATTCATAACTTGCTTTTGTTACCCTCAGCTTAATTGATTTTACATCCGAAGTAGTCACTTCTTGATATTTATCTTTTGAATAGAGTATAACTTTATGAGAATCTATTTTAACAAATAATCCCTTAAATTTGTCATCCTTAGTTTTTATAATTGCAATATATTGCTTAATCCCATCTGAAATTTTCGAACTTTGAGCAAAGCTGAATAATGTATTCATGACCAAGCACATAACTAAAGCAAACTTTATTCTCATGAGTTTTTGTTATTGATAAACAATTGACATTAAACACAAATTAACTCCCCATCTCTAAAATCTTATCGAATTCTGCGGCTTTTAAAGGCATCACCGATAATCGACCTTGGCGCACTAAGGAGATATCTACCAAACTTGGTTCCGCTTTAATCTGCTCCAATGAAACTGGATTTTTTAAACTTTCCACTGGCGATAAATCTACTACCACCCAGTTCTTATCATCCGTTGTTGGATCTTGGTAAGATTCCTTAACTACTTTTGCAATGCCTACAACATTTTTACCCTCGTTGCTATGGTAAAATAGAACCAAGTCTCCCTCTTTCATTTCCCTGAGGTTATTCCTTGCCTGATAATTGCGAACCCCATCCCAAAAAGTACGTCCATCTTCATTAAACTTATCCCAACTGTATTTAAAAGGTTCGCTCTTTACTAACCAATATCGTGTTTTATTCATATTTCAAGGGGGTTTTTAGTAGCTCTATTGACAAAACCGTTGACAGAAATGCTAACAATCCCGTTGACACCCCCTCAAGGCATACGATTCAAACCTTTGAAATTTAAACCAGTATGAAAAAAAGTAATGCCAAACCACGGTCCGAGAACCACTTCATAAAGGAATGGAACAGAACGGAGTTCAATCTGTCGATCCCCGCAAAAATAACACATTCCAACAAACCTTTCATATATTTTTATTGGCCCAACCCGGACAATTACGCCAGTGTAGAAAGGGCAAGAAAAGGTGGCATCGGCGGAGTGAAGGACACTAGGATCTCGATCAAGAAAAAAGCAGTCGCTGCCGTTGAAGCTGTTATCCTTATGCTTGGAAAGGGATGGAATCCTTTCACCAATGCCTATATCGACCTTGGCGTGCAGGTTGACCTTACCATTCTCAGTCCAATCTCCAAGTGCCTGGACGTCTGGGTCGAGCACAGACAGGAGCGCCACGACAGCGGGATGATCGGAAATACGGCTTTCAAGAATAACAAAATCGTGGTAAGGCACTTTAAGAAATGGCTTGAGGTCAAGGGATTTACCGACCGCAAGATCGGCACCTTCAATTCCATAGATATCGACAACTTTCTTGGCTATAAGATGAATGAGCTGAAATGGGGAAAGGTGACCTACAACACCTACCGCTGCGACATGTGCACCTTCTTTTCCTACCTTAAAAAATTCAAGGTCGTTCCAGAAAACCCCGTAAAGGAATCGGCAAAGAAAAATACCAGGCACGATAGTTCAAGGTTTGCCATCTACGAGGAACAGGAACTCCAGACCGTGGTAAGGCTGATGGAAAGCGATCCCGGGTATTTTGGGCTCTACGTGGCATCAAAAATGCTCTACCTTTATAACATACGTCCAGTGGAAATGACCAGGCTACAGGTGATGGATGTGGACTGGATCAAGAGAACCCTTACCCTCCCCCCCCAGAAGACCAAGAATGAGAGCGAGGCGATATTCCAGCTCAATGAGGAAATGTATGATCTTTTGGAAAAGCTTGCGGGCAATGCCCGCGATGAAAACTTTATCTTTGGACACCGTTGCAAACCATCGCCCGTGCAGATCGGTGAGCAGTACTTTACCCAAAAATTCCGCTATTTCAGGATCAAGTACAGCATTAGTACAAAACTCAAATTCTACGCGCTCAAGCACAGCTCGAACTTTTACGATCTTGAGGATGGCGCATCTTTCTACTCGATCATGGAAAAGAACAGGCACTCATCCCTTCAGGTGACCAATGACTACATTCGCAACAGGTTGCTGAAAAAAATCGTGAAGCCAACTGTAAACAACAGGTTTTAAGACCAAGGATGCGGCTTACCTCGGTTCGGTTGAAAGTGGGGCCGCAGAAAAAAGTGTAGTCCATTGAGGACTGCACTAAAAATTTCTTATGGGAAATCATTCTTTTAACAGATCAGGTCAAAAAGTTCTTTGTTTGATAGCTTAAGTTCTTCCTCGGTCGCATAGTAGGCGATCAGTTCATCCTTCAAAGTCGCCTCCGATGCGCCAGTGCCTTTTGCGTCCAAATTTATTGCCTCAGAAAGGCTGATCGGCGCAATTGTCAACGTAAAATCCTTGTCGTGCAGATCGGTGATTTCCCTGCCCAAATATTCGTTGCCCTGAAACATAATCGGCACCCACTCGATCTGGACATCGTCCACGGAATCGGAGACGATATAGCTCAGGTAATCATCGATCACGTCCCACGTGATGCTGATATTACAATCATGCTTATCTTTTAACATGTCGAGTACTTTTTGCGCATCGCCTTCTTTCAGTAGATAGCCGTTATACTTTGCACGTTCTTCCACGTCTTTTAGTCCCCAAACGATAGCAATTGTTCCCTGCTGGCTGCGCTGGAAGCCTACGATCGCACGCTCATAGACATACCTAGTGGATTGATCAAATGCAGCTGTCGCCAGCTCCAGATCTTCTCCGAATTCTTCGATAAACATCTTTTCGGCTTCGCCACTGAGTTTGCCGTTTGCGATCTTGCAAAGGTCATCGTTGCGCATGATCTCATCGCACGAGTAATATTTGTGATAATATTTTTCTACAAATTCCCATACCCCGTCATCCTGCCTGGGATCTGGTGCATAGACTTCGGCTTCTTCCTCGATCCTGTTGATGTGGTATTTTTTAATTGACAATGTTTCGCTGTCTTGCGTGCCTGTCAATATCCTACAGACGAAATTTTTAGATCGTTTGTTGTCTGTTCAACATCCGCCTCAATTATTAGCGTAATATCGATATTTATTTCCTGTATCATAATCTATCTATTAAATGATTGTTAATGGTTTTTTTGGGCTGGCACCCTTAAAAGGCGAATGCCAAATAACCAATGGTATTTTGTCCTATAGCCGCTGTACTCTATGATCGCCATGAGCAGCCCTTTGGCGATCTGTACCTCAAATGCATCATTTTTGGAAAGTTCCATATTTTCCAGGCTTTGCAAAAGCCTGAGCACTTGGGAGATCTTTCCAATTACAAGGCGGTTGTTCCTGTTATTGCTTTTCATCGTTATGCTGGGTTAAAAGTGGGGCGGTTTCCCGCCCCAGATAATTTAATTGAACTGTAAACTGCCCTTACTGGCAAATTCACCGCAGAGATCGAATGCAACCTGTGCCCTTTGCTTGGCAGTCCCCTCCGTGATGGACTTGAATTTTGCCTCTCCGTCCTTGAACCTGCGCACGTTCTGGAAATATCCCGTCACTGCATTATACGCTCCAAAGACTGTCCCCGCCGTGGTCGGCATCTGCTGGGTATGGTTGCCCATCGCATAGCTGTAGACATCTTCTACAATGTTGCGGTAAACAGCCGAATTTTCATCGTCGGATCCCTGCTGCAGTTTCTTTAAAACTTCTTTATTTGGTGCCATGGCGACCTGTACAAGTTTTTTAACTTCTGTATCCGAGATGCGGACCGTTGCCCAATGGTTGAAAATATCTTCCATTTCCCCAGCTAGGTTGCTGGATATGCACATCAGTGTGTGCGCCTGTTTCAGCCTGTCGCCAGCTCCTGAGCTGTGGCGGATCCTCACCGCATTCTTATGGTTTCGCATTGCCGCATTCAGGGTATTGTTGCAAACTATGCGAACAGGCGTAAATGCCGCGGTTATGCTCCCGCCCCCGTCGTGCGAAGTGGTCAAAAAAAGATACTGCTCGATCAGGTCATCAGCCCCTACACGGATATAGGATGGAAGTTTTGCGGTAATAAAAATTCGCTCACCCTTGCCGAGCGCGCCCGCGGTCTCGTACTGGATGCCATCCCCTCCGCCTACAATGCTATCAAAAAAGGAAAACGCGTCGATATTCTGCACCACGCTGTAATCCTTGCCCACTACCCCGAGCACATGCTCGGTGTCTGTGCGCATGGTCGCAAAGAAGTTTGGAACGGCTACGCCCGCCTCAGCTTGCAGGATCTCCCCCTGTCTGAATTCGTTATTGAGATTGTCCAGCGTGAAAAGCGGACGTTTTACAACGGTGTAATCCAGCCCTGCAAACTTCAGCGCCTCTGCTGAAGTTGGGTAACTGTCTATTATGGTGCCCAGCCCGTGCCAAGCTTTTTCCTTAACCGAAAAGAAAGCGTGTTTTTGTGTGTCCTCGTTGAAATTTAAGTTATGTGCCATGACTATAATGTTTGATGCTTAAATAATTGGATTGCTTAAAATGTTAGGTCGCCTGTTTCATTGGCTGGCTCCCCCGAGTTCGCGTGCTTTGCGCCGGAACTAAAAAGCTTGATTTCAGAAACCCGAAACGTGAGCGCCGCGGCTGCCTCTGCTTCCTTGGTCACGTAAGCCCTGCAGCCCACATGCCCGAAGACCTGCACAACGTCCCCTTTTTTAAGAAATTCGGTAATCCCCGCATTCCTCCAATAACTGCATTCAAAAAATCTCGCGATCTCGCGGCGCTGCTCACCGCTCATGTAGCTGTGGTTTACAGCTATTGTAAAGCCTACTACTTTGGTATGCTCTGATACCTCTCTAACTTCCGCATCAGCGGTCAATCTTCCTACAATTTCCATAACTGCATTTTTTAAGTAAAAACTTGAACCGTTTTTTTCTCCTTTCCGTCCGTCCAAAAGAATTTTTTCAAAAGAAAAAACGGAAAAAAAGAAAGCAATGAAATCCGTGACCCTTTAAGCTGGTCGGAGCACTATAAGTCCCGAAGGGTGGACGGCAAAGCCGGCCATTATGCGTGCGCAGCCAGCGGGGGTTACGATATTCGCAGCCTTTCTTTCCGTTTCGATTGAAAAATATAACTTACACCCTCCCCTGAAAAAGACGCTCTGCAATGCCCATCACCGCAATGATGGTCGCCGCCTTGGCCGGCCCAATACCGTTGAACCTGCTTAAGGAAGAAATGTCCCTACCCACAAGTCCAGCAAATCCGCCAAGGGATTTCAGCATCCTGTCGGAAAGCGCCACCGCATCCTCGCCCGGGGTACCAGAGCCGATCAGAATTGCGAGCAGTTCGCTATCGCTCAGCATGTTCGGCCCGTGCTCAAAAAGTTTCTCCCTTGGTTTTTTCTCCGGGTCCCAGCCCGGAATGCCACCACGTTTCTGCAGGATTTTCTCATTACGGATATCCTGCACGGTCTTTCCCTTTACGTCAAGGTGCGCCGAGTGGTAGAAGAGCGATGACATCGCGGAGATCAGGAAATGGAAGTCTTCCTCGAAAACGATCACAAAGCTCCTGACATAGGAGCCATCAGGTTGCTGGTCGCTACGGGAAATCTGTATGAACTTGCTGTCCTTTACGGTTTTCTTGAAGTCGAGAAAATAGTGGCGCTTTTCGGAGGACGAAAAGCTTTCGCTCATTAATACGTTGGCTAACATAACGGTATGGTTTTGGTACAGCACAAAATTGGGAAGTGGAAAAGTGCTAGCCGTACCGAAAACTATTTAACCGTTTTAAACGTTTTTAAAACGGATATAATGCTGATTTACAGTTATGAGTGGATTTGACCCAAATTTTTCGCCCTTTGAATGCCTCACCTGCGGAAAGGAACTTTTCGGTAGGCGGGATAAAAAGTACTGCAACGATAATTGCCGGAATGCAGGCAACAGAAAGAGCAAAGGCATTGACAGCTGGTACGAGCCGCTGTTCATTGCCCAGATCAACGCCATCCTGAAGCGGAACTACAAGATCCTGAAGACAGAGGTCACCAAGCACAACGGACCAACCTCAGTCGGCAGGTTCTACCTTATTGATAAGGAATTTAACTTTAAGTATTACACCAGCATCCTCACCACAAATGCAGGCACCTATCACTTTATCTATGACCACGGCTGGCGTGAACTGGAAGATGGAAAGATCATGATCGATGAACCCAAGGCAGGCCGAACTTTAAGAGCCACATTTAAAGAGATCGGCGTTCGGGATGGAAACGGCATCCTTCCCGCAAAGCGGAAGATATAGTGTACAGCCCGGAAAAACGCCCAAGAAAAAATCCAAAAAAAAAGCGGGAAAAACCAAAGGCCCTTCCCGCTTATCTAAATTAACGCTCTCGAATATTAAACGCACCGATCGGCGATATGTTTTGTCAAGTAAAAAAATCTCAAAACCAACTACCGCCATCCAAGACCGGGTGCAACATGTTCCATTATTGCAGAGAGTATATGTACATTGTAATCAACCCCAAGGGTATTCGGAATGGTCAGTAGCACGGTATCCGCTTCCTGAATTGCCTCATCTGCTGCCAAATCCTTAATGAGCTGATCGGGTTCAGCCGCATAGCCCCTCCCGAACACCGCCCTTTGGGTGGGCTCGATATAGCCAAAACTGTCCGATCCCTTTCCCTGCTGTCCGAAATAAAGCCTGTCCTGGTCGTTCATCAGCGCAAAGATCGATCGGCTGACCGAAACCCTTGGCCCACGGGAATGACCAGCTTTCTTCCACGCCTCCTTATACAACCTGATCTGCTCGGCCTGTTGGACATGGAAGGGCTTTCCGTTTTCGTCAAACTTTAGCGTAGAGCTCTGCAGGTTCATTCCATTCTCAGCCGCCCACACCGCAGTTGCATTGGAAGCGGCTCCCCACCAGATGCGTTCACGAAGTCCTTCGGAATACGGCTCCAAACGAAGCAGTCCCGGCGGATTGGGAAACATCGGATTTGGGCTGGGCGATGCAAATCCCTTACCTTCCAACCTTTGCAGAAACTCCATAGCCTTCCTGCGTCCCATGTCCGCATCACTTTCTCCTTCACCAAGCTCATAGCCAAAGTGCCTCCAGCCGTCCACCACCTGTTCTGGCGAACCCCGGCTAACGCCCAGCTGCAACCTGCCTCCCGAGATCAAATCCGCAGCTCCCGCATCCTCCACCATATATAACGGGTTTTCATATCGCATATCGATTACCCCGGTACCGATCTCAATCGTAGAGGTCTTCGCCCCAATTGCCGACAAAAGCGGAAAGGGCGAAGCTAATTGTCTTGCAAAATGGTGAACCCTGAAATACGCACCATCAAGGCCGATTTCTTCTGCTGCAACGGCTAGGTCAATCGACTGCAGCAACGTATCGCTGGCAGTCCTTGCCTGATATGAAGGATGGTCAGCCCAGTGCCCAAACGATAAAAATCCTATTTTCTTCATCTATACAAATGCTTAGGCCCAAAGTTAACGAATAAGCAACCGTACAAGGTCAGCCTTTGGTCACAACGGAAGTGCCAAACAATCCCCCAAAGCCATTTGTTCCAAAATAACTATGTCAAGGAGAAAGCAGATCAAATCAAAACAGCAGTTCGTTGAAGCCTTAGAGCTTGAGAAATCCGGAGACACCACATCGGCGCTGAAACTTTACCAAAAAGCGGTTACTACTGACCCCTCCAATTCGCACGCCTGGAACAGGCAGATGGTGCTATTTAGAAAATCGAGGACTAGGGAGCAGGAGGTCGAATTGATCAAAAATGCTATCAGCGGATACCAAAAATCTGCCGAAAGCAGGAAAAGGGATTGGATGGAAGAGAACAGGAAAAAGGCCGATAGCTCCCGTGAACTGGCCAAAATGCTTGGGCTGCTCGAAGAAACGGGACTGCCCAAAGGCGATGATACCCTCATCGAGAAATGGCAGACCAGGCTCTATCTGCTCGAATACCGCATCAAAAATGCACGGAAGAAGAAAGTTTAGACCAAAAAAACCAACAGCCGCACCTCAAAAACTACCAAGGCAACAACAAAGCAAAAACAAAAAGCACTCACAAGCCAAAACCAACCAAGAAAGGCCCCGCGAAATGCGGAGCCTTCTATCCCAAACAGCAAATAATGCTATGATTATTTTGCGTTCTTCTTTTCAGTTACCTCAGCCCTAATGGCCTGAGCGAGGTTTTTCAGGTCCTGCATCCCTTTGCGAACACGTGTGCCCGCAGCAGCGTTGCCATTCTCATAGAACTTGACCACATCGACCTCAACCGAGGCAATCAGCTCTTTCACTTTTCCAAAATTTTCCATTACATTAAAATTAAAATTGTTTGAATATTTGATCTGCCCGCTAAGTTATTAAAATCCACTAAACGCCCAAACCCTGCCCCTGCTCTTTTTTATTTGCCTTTTCCTTACCGGCGGATACCTCGGCGATCTGCTCGGGCTTAAGGTGTTCCTCCCTTTTGATCGACCGGCCCTCCAATGAATAAAGGTTGACCTGTTTGAATTCCGGAACGGCCTCGGCCAGGATCGCCTCTTTCTTTCCGTTCACGTTCACCGTTACCACTGCCCTGTCCCCATTCTTGAGCGCAGCTTCCAGTTCGGCACGTTTATCCAAGGTAGCCAGCTCCCTAAAATCAAACCTGTCCAAAACAGCAGAGAGATCATAGCCATAGCCCTCGCTGAAGGTCTTTAAATGAAAATTACCACTCTTGTCCCTAGGGGCATCAAAGTCCAGTTTCGCCCAGGCGGTATATTCGTTCTTCTGCACATTGAGCATATCCTCCCTGTAGACCGAACGGCCGGCAAGCAGGTTCAAGCCTTGCGAAAGCGAAAACCCGGTCCCCTGCTCCACGTAAAAGGTCTGGCCGGGCGAAGGGTTCTTCAGCGACTTATAAAACTCCTTATCAATGTTGATCAGTTTTCCATCCCCCATGGTGGCAAGCTCTTTCGAATCCTGCAGACTCACACCAGCATACATTTGCGCAGCCCCGCGGATATCCTGCGATGCCTCCATACGGGAGTTAAATTCCTTTACAGCAAGCGAGGGCATCTCAAATTCCTTCAGGATCACATCCTCGCCCTGGCGCTGCGAGGAAACAAAATATTTCTCTCCCGGAGGCAGTGGGGGCTGGGCCTCCCGCACCAGGTCGAACTTGTTGAAGTAATAATATTCCGAGGTCCTCGACTGATTGAAGTGCAGCGCCATTTCCACCCTTCCCTTCTCGGCCTGTATCTCATCATACAGGATGAAGCGCGGCTCATTTGCCGCCATCTTGGCCTCCATCTGGCCGATCAAATTCTCACTGAAGCCAAGCTTACCCATCTCGGCTTTCAGGTTCTCTAAATTTTTTGCATCCATAATCACTTTTTCTATGGGACCAACCTTCCCGATCGCTCAGGGCCTTGATTGTTCCCGGTTCATTAATCTTGTTAAGCACAAGCCACCTGTGCTGTTGTCAAAAGGAAAAACGCCATCAGACTCTCTCCCAAAACGCCGATCCTTCGTGCTGTGCCAGGCAGTCTTTCAATTCCCTACAATGGGCCATGATGACCTAGGCTCAGTTCAGGCATTACGGCCGGTTGTTTCGAAGCAATACTTTTTCGCCAGGCTTCAGCTTCACCCTCACCACACGAACTTTCCTGGAAAAAAGGGACTTCGCCGCATCTATCCCCGCACCAGCTACCTGTCCCGCCACGCCATCCATCCCATAGATCGAAATCCCGCCCATGGCGTCAACCGCACCACCCGAGGCCACATCGCCAAACACCGCATCAGGCGCGGAAAGGCCAGGCATTCCATCCATCCCGTACATCGTCAGTTCTACTGGAATGATCAGCTCGCCCAAACGGATGTTCTTGATATCGAGTAATAACCGCTGGTTGACCAGTCTGCACAGCCCGAAAACAAAGTGGCCCTTTGGAATGACCACGTTCTTCAGTACCACCGAATCGAGCAAACGAAGCCTAATGGTTGAGCCCTGTAGCACTTTCCCTCCATCGGCCATCTCAGCAGGCACCGCCATAAATTCTTTTTCCGCTCCATCTGCATAGATCTTTGAAACCACTTTCTGCTGCGCACGGGCAGGGTACTGGATATCCAATAGTTTTTCCAGCATAGCGTTCATCTGCTCCATTTCAGGATCGGTTCCCTTGTCCGCTTTTATTGATTTCATCAACATTTCCAGCCTGTCTACATCACCAGAAATATTTCCATTGGCATTTTTTTGGGCTAGACCGTCAGCGGAGCTTTTGCCAATGCCGATATCAGCAGGCGCAGAATTGATCTCCTTGTTCAGCGCAGCAAGTTTTGCGTTGATCTCGGCAGTCTTTTCATCCCCGGCACCATTGCCAAAGCCCATCTTTTCCGCCGTTCCCGCAATCCCAATGCTTCCCGAAGTATCCTTTTCGCCACGAGCATAAAAGCCCATCTTGTCCACCGGTTCCTCCGTCTT
Source organism: Pedobacter frigidisoli (assembly GCF_004331675.1). Taxonomy (GTDB): domain Bacteria; phylum Bacteroidota; class Bacteroidia; order Sphingobacteriales; family Sphingobacteriaceae; genus Pedobacter; species Pedobacter frigidisoli. The sequence goes on from NZ_SJSN01000008.1 coordinate 228,209, forward strand.
GAAATTGGCATCCGGCAGTGCCGTGTTGATCCCCTCTGAAATCAAGACACCATCCGACGAACCCCTTCCGCCACCTCCAGCATAGAATGCCAATGCCAGAAAAGGCATGACAAGTAGCGGCAATACCAAGAGGATCTTCCTCTTGTCCCTAGTTTTTGTTTCCATAAAATTTGAATTGAATTGTTAAAAATTGGACTGTTAAAATATTGCGTTAACCATGATGTAAACCAGATAGGCAGCAAAGCCCAAAAGCAAAGCCCCAAGAATAATCCTCGTTTTGACCTGTCCCATTTTTTGGGCCTGGGCATTCAGCTTCGCTGCTGTGTTTCTTTGCACCGCCAATATCCTTTCTGCTATTTTTCTTGCAGTTCTTTCCTGAGGCGCAGCTAATAGCTTTGCTTCCTTTCTCTTGCTAAAAAACTTGAATAGTCCCATAGCTTATGGCTTTACGACATCTTGGTTCAACACTGTTTCCCATCTTTGGATTAGAAATCCATGCGGATTATTGTCCGAGCGCGACACGTTTCGCAGGTACCCCTGCGTCACCAGTTTCCTGGAAACCGTGGAAGTTGACCTAACCAGCTGTTGGGTCGCATAACACCTAAAATGGAAAGGCTCTTCCTGCATATCCAGCAACACCGAATCGACTGTTATCGACTGAGAAATATTTGCCGATATGAGATTGGTGAAATACCCCTGCTCCTTCAAATTGTCGTATTCCTTTTTCGCCGAACCATCGGCCAGATACAGCGCCTTTCCGATGTTTGATGCAATGACCTTTTCATCCGGGTCCAGGGTAAAGAACCAGTAATGGAACATCTTCACGTGGTCGCGGATCTCCACCGCTACATTGTCCTTTCGTTCCGCCGAAAAAGCCTCCAGCGCTTTCCCGTTGGCCAGGATGTAGACCTTTCCGGTAATCTCCCTTACCATCGCAAAGCTCTTCCAGACGGCAAATCCCGATACCAGCACGCACGCGACGATTAAAAAGAGCGAAAATCTTTTGATGTGCGAGAAAGCGGTATCTATATTTCTTAATTGTGTAAACATGACCTGAAGTCTTAAAATGAATTTTCTATTATTTTAATTTGGGGCCGGGCAGAGGCTCAGCTTTTGCCCTGCCCCAAACCATTACTTATTTACCACTCAACCTATCGTGCTGATGGGAACTGCCCCCAGATTTTCCATCAGGGAAATAATCACCCTGGCTTGCTCCAGCATAACCCTGGCTCATCATCCGAGGCCCATTCCCCAAGGCATCGGCTGCCATACCCATTCCAGCAGAACCGGCCGAACTAGCCATCCTCGAAGAACTGGATATGATCATGTTGGTCTTCTGAAGGATGGTATTACCACCGCCCGCATGCACGATATAGTTAGCCACCGTCGGCACGCAGAAGTAAGCCACGATCCCAATGATTATAAAAATCAGATAAGCCACATCACTGGAAGAGAAAAAGGTTTCCCCTTCCTGGCCGATCTGGGATATATCGAGCTTTAACATATTCTCCTGAATCTTACCCAGAATGCTGCCCAGGATATTGGCGATCGGCAGCCACATGAAAATGTTTACGTACCTGGCAATCCAAACCGTCAAGCTCTGCTGAAAGCCGTCAAACACTGCAAAACCGAATACCAGTGGCCCTAGAATGGTCAAAACAATTAAAATGAAGGTCCGCACCACATTGATGCAGAGCGCCGCCGCCGCATACAAAACCTCCAGCACCTCCGCCATCCACTGCTTGATCGAGTTACGGAAATTATAGCCCTGCTTTTCCATAAAAAAGCTCATGTCGTTAGAGACCGATTCCAGCATCCCCTCGCTCTGGGCCTCCGGATCATCAGGATGCGTGTAGCGATACCACCTCTCTCTGTCCCCGGAACCATCCTCGCCCACGTACATCTGCCATTTCTTCGTTTTCTTCAACGCCGCCTCTTTCTGCGCCAATAGCACCGCAATGGCCTTATTACTATCCTTCACCATCGAACCGGTTGCCGAAACCGTAGGTTGCAATACCCCATTGAAAAGCGCCATCACCAACGGAAACATCACGATCGCCATCCCCAAGGCAAATGGTCGCAACAAAGGATAGAAATCGATCGCCTCGGCCACGGCAATCTGGCGCCACACCCTTGATCCAATATACCACAGTGCCCCAAAGCCCGCAATCCCCCGCGACACATCGATCAGCTTCGAACAGAGTGGGATCATGTCCTGATATACCTTTTCAAGCACCGGCTGCATACCGTTCAGCGAATCCGAAATCCCTTGCGCAGAAACCTGATTGGGCAAAAGCAGAGCCCCAAGCCCTACCAAAAATCTCTTTTCCATAATTTCTAATGCTTATTGTCCGTAATACATTTTCAGCTGATCGATCTCCCTTTTCTCTTTCTGCTTTTGCTTAAAGAGCACCACCGCACCCCGATTGAAATTTCGAAGGAACTCCAGCTTGTCCGAGGTATCCAGAAAGATCCGATCGATCGCCTTCAGCCGCTCCTCATCGCTCATTCGCAGTTTACTTGAAGTAACCACCATTGTCAGGTCTTCCAAATTTTGGAGCGAGGCATCAAACAGCGAGGAATACACGTTTCCAAGATAATCCAGCTCATCTGAATTAAATACATCTGCTCCCCGAAAGGCATGAAGCTCCGCCTTGTATTCCGAAACGATACTCTTCTGCGCAGAGATGATATCCGCCACCCTGCGGTACTTTTTCACCTCGGGCGAGACCACCATCAGCCCGTCAAGAAAAACCTCATGCAAAGAGAAATTTCCCGAAGCAATATCCTTTACTTTTTTATAACCCTGCGAGATCACGGTGTAGCCTTTTTTCATATCGGCCAGAATATTCTTCAGCTGGGAGAGTTTCTCTACGTTCAGCATCAGTTGAGTCGCCTCGCTGGACTGGGCACTGGCGCCCAGCCCGCAAAGCAACATCACCCAAACCACCAGACTATATCTTCTAATTTTTTTCATAAAGCCTCCTTATCGATTCTATATCCAATTTTTCCAATTTTTGGCTTTGCAATAAAAGCTGGGCTTCCGTGCAGAACCACCTTGTAAAGCCAGCCTTTTCCTGCATCGAGGTGTGTATTTTCTTCACCCTTGAAAGCCTTTCTGAATCGCTCATTTCCAGGTCGCCCGATAAAACAACATCTAATAGTTCATCCAGATCGGCATTGCATTCTGCCATGACCTCTTCCTGTACAGCTTTGTAATATTCCGAATTTGGGGCTGGGCTTAGAGCTGAGCTTTTCTGCAAAGCCCTAAAACTGGAATTGATGCCCAATTGAAACTTCACGATTTCCTCCACCCTAACATCCTTCCTCACCAATAAACTCACTTTCGATAGCGCCGAAATAAAGGCTTCATGCAACTTGAACTCCCCGGAAGTGAAATCATTAATGGTTTCCAAACCACCACTAACCAGTTTATAGCCCTTCCAGGCCTGATCTGCATAGAGCTTCAGGTATGCGACCTGTTTGAGCAGGTATTTCTCCTGCGTTTTCTTCTGCCGAAATATCTCATTGTAATTTTGGGCTTTGCAGGAAGCGGCGCTTATAGCCAAGCCCCAAATCACCATCACAAAAACAAAAAGATTTTTGCACTTTGATTTAATTCTCGATCCCATACAGTTCCTTTAGTTTAGCCACTTCATCCAAAGACTTGGCACGTTGTATCGACAATAAACTATTCTCCCTATTGAACTTTTTCAGATCCTGCCAGTTCTCGTCCATCGCATCCGCCGCCACTACGATCAGCTCCAATCGAGCCGCATCTGACATCTGCGTCTTGAATGAACCCACAATGGAAAGTATCCCGTCCACATTCTTCACCGATTGCTCGAGTATCCCCAGATACACCTTTTCCATTGCATTCAGCTCATCAGGAGAAAAATGCCCCGACTTGCCAAACAGGTTCCAAGCCCACTTGTACTCCTCCACGATCTTCACCTGCACCTCAGTAAGGTCACGCAATCTTTTGTAGTACACGATCGCCGATTTCACCTTCCAGAGCTCCTCATAATACTGCCCATAAAGTTCCTTTTGCTTCTGTGTCCAGTCCGCAATCTCACCCAGCTTCAGCTTTGAAAGTTGGTTCTCCAAGACCTTCTGCGCATTCTGCAGCCAAATCGTTTCGTTCTGCAACCTTTGCACCTTTAGGTCCATCGCCTTGATCACTTTTTTCACCCCTGCCTTGATCACCTCCAAAAACGCCACCTGCGCATTCGCCCCAGTCGGCAGCGACACAAATATTGTCATCGCCGAGATCGGCAGTATCACCATAAACTTTTTCATGCTATTCATATTTTGATTTTCAATTGCCATGAAGAGCGCTATGCGGTTTCCATAGTTCCCATCATTTTCATATTCTTAATTCCTGTTAATTGATTTTTTTATACACCCTGGCACCGACTTTCAGTTCATCCCCATTTGGATAAAAGGTGATTACTCTCCCTTTCTTCAATTCGGTTAAACTTTTTGTCGCTGTGCTGTAAGCGCAGCTCCATTTTTCCGTTTCATATTCCCTCGCCCCAACCTTGCCATTGGTGATCAGGTTATATCCTGTCCGCCTGTGGATGACATAATTGTTCCCGTCCACCTGCTCGACTTTCAGAGTATCGCTGGCGATACTAAATTCGCCCCCAGCGCTGTTTACGTATGTCCCCGGCATAAAATCCCTGACCTTATCTCCCGTACAGCTTGCCAGGGCAAAGCATGAGCATAGCCATAGCAATAATTTGATTGCTTTCATCTTCTTCGTTTTTGATTAAAATTTTGTTGATTTTTTTTGACTGGGCGAATGGCTTTGCTTTCCCTCAGCATCGTCTTAGCAAAGCCCGAAACTACCTCAACTGATCTCCATTTTACCCAGGCTTTTCTCTGATTTCCTGCGCCAGAACCGCAATCCCCTTCTGCATCGAGCCGTACTTCCTGGCATATTCCATCACCCGAACCTTTTCCCTTTCCTCGGTGGTATAGCACAGGTATTCCTCCATCGAAACCTCTGTCCGATAAACCTTGCTCATCTGCCCGCCGATAGAAATGAATACTTCCTTGTATTTTCGCTTCGGATCATTTGCTTTATTGAGTGATAGCACCTGCGCCTTTTCCTTATCTGTCAATCCCAAAAGCTCCTGTATCTGATCGAACTTGTTCTGATATTTGCTCTGGTCTAACAAAATCTTGCAGTCCGAATTATTGATGATCGCCTGTTTGACAATCGGACTAGAAATAATATCCTCGACCTCTTGGGTCACCACGATCGCCTCTCCGAAATGCTTACGCACCGTCTTGAACAGGTACTTCAGTTGCTCAGCCATCCCTTCCTTGGCAATCGCCTTCCAGGCCTCCTCGCAAAGGAACACCTTGCGAACGCCTTTCAATTTCCTCATCTTGGAGATGAAGACCTCCATGATGATCAGTGTCACCACCGGAAAAAGGATCGGATGGTCCTTGATGTTGTCCAGCTCAAAGACAATGAATGGCTGGGAAAGCAAATCCAAATTTTCACGGGCATTCAAAAGGTAATCAAACTCCCCGCCCCGATAAAAAGGCGAAAGCACATAGATGAAGTTCTGGATATCAAAATCCGCTGCCTTTACCTTGCTGCGCTCCAATTCCGCCCCATACCCCGATTGCAAATACTCATAAAAGGAATTAAAGCAGGGAAAGATGTCAGGCCTGTTAGCCAAAAACTCAAAATAAAGCGTCAGCGCACCGGAAAGCGCCACATACTCCGATCGCCTGAAAGTCTCATCATCCTTTTTCCATAAAGCCAAAAGCAGCGTCTTGATTGATTCCTTCTTCTCGGTATCCATCACATCGCCCTCGCCTAAATAGAATGGATTAAAGGCAATAGGGTTTTCTTCTGAATAGGTAAAATAATAACCGCCCATTAGCTCGCACAGCCCTGAATAACTATGCCCCACGTCCACGATTACCACATGCGCCCCCTGCTCAGCGTAGCTCCGCATCAGATGGTTGGTCAAAAACGACTTCCCGGACCCAGATGGTCCCAAGATGAACTTATTCCGATTGGTCGCTACGCCCAAGGCAATCGGCTCGTCCGAGATATCCACATGGACCGGACGCCCAGAAAGCCTGTCCCCCAGCCGAACCCCAAAAGGCGAAATACTCGAACGGTAATTACTCTCCAGATTAAAAAAACAGGTCGCCTGCTCCAGAAAAGTATCAAAGGTATCGTTCATCGGAAAGTCCGCCTGGTTCCCCGGAAGCCCCGCAAACCAAACTTGCGACTGCCCGTCAGTCTCCTGTTTCGCCACGGAATCCATCTGGGCCATAGAAGAAGAAACCAGACTCCGAACCTCTTTCATCTCAGCTAAATCCTCACTCCAACACAGCACGTTGAAGTGAGACTTCACTGGCAATCTTCCCGCAGCGATCGCCTCGTTCAGAAAATCGTTTACCGCATCCCGAGAGATCGCATTTTCCCGACTATATCCCGAAAGCGACTGCAAGCGCAATTTCTTTGCCTCCAGCCTTTTCAGAGTGGCGCCAGCATCGTCTAAAAAGACATACTGGTTATAGATATGATTACAGTTCAGTAGCTGACCCAACGGAGAGGCAAACCCCACCGAAAACTTGGTCCGATCGGTGGAGTACTTATCGTTATTGATCCGGGAACCCACCATCGAAGGCAGGTCCTCTACATCTGACAAGGTAAACAGCTGGCAATGCTTGTCGCCGACCCTTATTTCATCTTTCAGATGGATATCCCTAATTACCGAAGCTTCACCTTGGCCAAGCAAAAAACAATAACGCTCCAGTACGCCCGGAACATTAGCCGTTCCCGCCAGCTCATCATCACCCAGCCTTTCCAAGGAAACAAATCCCGAATCCTCCATCACCCTTTTGAACTGACCCACACTATCCAAGAACTCATCCAGCAAAATCTTGCTTGTGGCTATACTTGGAGCGATGCTTTTGCGCAGCACATTGCTTAAAGAAGAGCTTGAAAGCTTCCTGCCCACAGGTTTTCTGGTCAGAAAGATATAGCAGCTATGGTCAAGGCATTCCCTTTCGTTAAAAAACCTTTCCGAAGACCTAGACAGAAAACTGTCCCCGGCACTTTCAAAGTCCGCCTTAAAGCTCCCCTTTGTAAACCAGTCCTGCTTATGGAACATCGAGTTAGCTGGCATCAGCTTGATTGCTTTTACCCACCCCTGGTGATAGGTCTCGTACTCCCTGTCTGATAGCGTAAAGATTTCGGGCAGTTGCACCTTAAACCCAACCGTTACATCGCCCTGCCTGGATAAAATACACCCGTGCTCGATCTTATAGATCGGCAATATCATCTTAGATTCCACCACGATCACCTCCTTTCAACGAAACAAATACTCGACGCGAAGAAAACCTGATGTGGCTTGGGATACTGCGCTTGGCAAAGAATTTACCAAGCCCATGCACACCAAACCGCTTTGACAACCTGAACACCCCGCCAAACCAACCACCTCCCAGACTTAAAATCAGCGGAACTACCACATAGATCGGCGTTCCAACAATGTAGAGCGCTGCGAACAGCACCAACAAAAACACCAATCCACCAGCAAGCACCCCGATGTAAACACCTTTCAGCCCCTTAAACTCAATTGGTCTACTCACCCCTTTATTTACCTGATATACACTAGCCATCACAAATCCTCCCAAAGCTAAATCCCAAAAAACGACTTTAATACCGTCGCCACTACCACCAAAAAGATGCACGAACCGAACCAGGCTGCAGCTACTTTATTGGTATCAGGCTCCCCTGCATTCCACTTGTTGAACACCTTAACCGCACCGATGATACCCACAACTGCACCGATCGCGTACATCAGATCGCAGCCCGTATCAAAATAACCCTTCACCTTGTTGGTCGCCTCCTGAATCCCCGCATTCCCATCCTGCCCAAAAGCTGAAACAGCAACCAAAACAATCAAAGAAACCGAAACCAAACGAAACCCCACAAATCTTATATTTTTCATATCCAGTATGTTTATAAATCCTAACTTAACTAATACCACAGATTATCCACCTCATCCGCTGTCAAGTGGAACGAGGCCCGTTCGACGACGAAACCTGTCAATGCACCCACCGATGGATGCCCACCAAGCGGCCCATATTCCTGCTTCACCCTTTCCAATAGCCTAAAGAAATCTTTCTTATTTCCTGCCCTTTTCTCTAGCTCCAAGAACACCACTTTCAGCTCCTGAACCACATCTGCAACAAGCCCAACCTGGTCGTACCTGCCATCAGATTTCGAAGCAGAAAAAGCAACCTGAGAGGAACTCTTCACTTCCACCCCATCGGGCAATTTCGACGTCCCCATCAGCGCTGCATCAACTTCCATTTCGATCTCTCTATCTCCAACCCTCGACCCCACCACAAGGCCAGTTTTACCCAAGCCACCACCAGAAACACCAACGCCAACATCGCCACCACGACCACCACCCAAAAAAGCATTCAGCTCGGCACGATAAAAAAACAGTAACACAAATACATACCACAAAAAAGAAAGTAGCGCTGCAGCAATCAGAAACTGCCCCCAAGAAAACTGTTGTAACATAAGATTGAAATCAACCCAAAGGCCCCATTGCCCTCAGAACGAGAGCAAAATTGAACAGATTCAAAATCGAAGAATGACAAGCACGTTGGCACAGCCCCTATATTCGTCGATATAAAAGCCTGCCAGGCAATCTGTTGAAAAGATGCCGCTCGAAAAATTCAGGATTCACTATATCTGTTCAGCCTCCTATGTTTTGCTGGAAGTACGGCAAGGGCTTATCATCTGATATTGAATTTGGTGTCTTCCATTCATCTTGCTAAATACCTTCAATCTCCGGAGGCTACTTTGCAGGATTTTTTGGAATATCTTTCAGATTTATTTAGGACAATTTGGATGTCTAATGAACCCTGACCACTGGAGAAGTCGGCGGTAAAATTAACTGTTCACATAATAGCGTTTTTTTTGTTTAACTTAAAGCATGGGTGTATGGCCGATATCGGCTAACCATTTTTTATTTGGTATTTGGATTTCCTTAAGCGAATTCCTGAACCAAGATAACAATGAAAAATAGATTCGTAAACACCTAATTGTTAGTGCTTTATTCCACCATTCGAATTATCAAATCATCATAATAGGAGGACTGTTAATATCCGTAGCATTTATTATTCGCTTTTTGCTGTTTTTGGACAAATATGCCCTAAGAAATTACTATTTCTTTTGTTGGTATTAATTTGCCAATTATCGACCGTTGTTAAACTGTAAATTTTGTTTAATCTTGATTATTACCTATTTTTATCAAAAGCTTTTTCCTCCTATCTAATCGCACTCCTCAAATGATAAGTAAAGCCGATTTTTTCAAGAAATACAATATTTTAGAAAAGGAATTTGAATATAATGAAAGTCTAGACTGGAGAGAACTGAATGCTATATACGAAGATTATGTTCAGTTTATTTCCAAACAGAAACTAGATAGCGTAGCAAGCCACTACGCGAATATGTTAGCCGCCAGCTGCAGCCAAATCCATTCCATTAGGTTTAGGATGAAAGATCCGGAACACCTAATTGAAAAAATCATAAGGGAAAAAATCAAGAATAAGAATAATTCACCAATCAATATTAACAACTACCGAACTAAAGTAGAGGATATTATAGGGATTAGACTCCTTCATGTTTTTAAGCATGAGTGGAAAGATATCCATAAGTGTATTGAGATTGATAACAATACGACGCCCCCTTATGCATTTTGTCGAGATGGCGACGATGAAGATTTTATCAGAGAGGTGAGGGAACATAATCTATTGCTAAAACACGACGAGGAAGGATATCGTTCAATTCAGAATCACAAAACAATGAATTAAACAACATCAGTAAACTCGATATTATAGCATTGAAATTAAAGTTTTGAAATTTGATGAAACTATCTTGTTTGCTTCCAAGAAGGAGATACCCCATTGTGCAGATAGGAATTCAATTACGAGCTTTGTATCACTCGGTAAGACTTGGCGATTATCAACCTGAATAAACGGCCCATCAGACTCTGTCAAGATTTTAGTTTGTGAAATGTTTGCAATTATCTTTCTGCCTGTGTCACTGATTATCATGGCGGGATTGATGGAAAAATAATAACCTCTCTCGCAAATTTCCTCAATCAATGATAATGGTCCAGAATACCAATGAAAAACTGCGAGCCTTACTTTATGGAACACCAGCTCTTCTAGCACCCTCTTTTCGGCTCTTCTGGAATGGATGCTTAATATCTTAGGCTGATTGCTTATGGATTCCAATATTTTCCTAAAAAAAAACAACTGAAGATCCTTTGTTCTATAACCTTCACGAGAAAAATCTAAGCCGATTTCACCGATATATGAAGTTCTATGTAGATTAGAGAGAAAACGGTCAAACTCATCGTCGAACGACGATGCATAAAGGGGATGCATACCCAGAGACAGACGCACCCTCTTATAGTTTCTAACATGTGGAAGTCCTAACTCAAAATGACTAGGAAGGTTAGTCATCGCAAGTACGGTAACCCTGTTTATTTCGCAAAATTCAAGAATACCTCTTGGATTTTGATACAGGTCTATATGGCAATGTGCATCAATCATCTAATCTAATCTTTACAGCCTGACTTCCGGCTGTTAAAAATAGTTCTTTTAATTCATTTCTGGTACGAACGATAAGACTTGTATAGTCACCTAACTTAGAAATATCCTTAACACCATTGACTATTAACTCTTTCCTAATATTTTTTTCAGATAGTTCCGCCACTAGAAACTCAATGCATGCCCCGATGTCCTGACCTTTTTTAGTTTTGAAGTTCAGATCTTTTATCTTATCACCATAATCATTTTCATCATCGAGACCAATTTTCATCATTGCAGCCCTGCGATAAATACAAGGCATGCAAACTCCGCAGTGCTTTGCATCGGGATTGGCCTTCCGCTCATCATGCCTACGTTTGCCACATGAATTAGATCGTAAGATCATCTCATTTATTTCGTCTGCAATGCCATCGATAGATTCGACCATTGCACCTTTGGTATTAAATTCAAAGGGATTTTCCACCGTTGGCGAGATACCGAGATGGCTCCAAATCAAATTTATAGAATCAATTACGCGCGGATGGGTAGTGCGGGTACTGCATGCACTTCTGCGCGAAGGGCTAAGTGGAAAATTCAACGATACACTTCCATTTTCCGGAACCTTTAGGTCGAGGTTTAATCCATCTGCCACAATGCCGGCCATACCGATAAAAAGTATTGACCTGGAACGAAACGTTGTTTCTTTCGCTCCTGGCTTTTCAAGTTCAACCTTAACTGACGGAACAGCTACCAGCCGGTCACCATAGCGGTTATTCAACATATCCAATAAATCGGATTGGTCACCTTTTGGACCCTTCATCTGTGAATCATAATGTGAGATGACTAAGAGATTTTGTTCTGGATTATTTTCTAAAAACGTTATCGCACCAATCAGAGAATCGAGGCCTCCTGAAAAAAGGTTTATTTGCGTAAAACTAGCTTGATAAGCTTCCTCTGGACCTTGTACGGGTAACATGAAGGTTGACTGTGAAAAACCAACCTTCCAGTAATCACCAGTAAGAAAAGATAGCATCATTGAAATCTCACCAGCAAGCGGATCCCATTTTGCTGGATCGGTAACCGGAAATACAACCTCTATATCCCTTGACCAACCGTCTACAGAATTTGGTCTTCGAACTACCATTCTGTCAATACCATACACAGCAGCTGACAGCATAAAAAAATCTACCGACTCGGGACTTGCGAGATTAGCTAAGGCCAATAATCCAGCGAAATTCGATTTGACAGCGGCAAGGCCGAAATCACCACCGTCTAGCGCTATCTTAAGTTGCCCAGCATTATAAGATGCAGAGCCAACATTTATCTTAATTCCCATCTGATATAATTATTAAAATAGATTCGAAAATGGACTCAATTGCGTTAGATCCCTCGGCTCCACGCCAATCAATGTTGGAAATCTTTTTATCAGCATCCAGCAAGTTTACTTGAGCCAAAATGTCTTCTTTGATTATCCTGAATGTTTCCTTACTGATCGTTTCACCTTTGGCCTGTGTAATTTTTTCCTGAAAACGTTGTGAAAGATGTTCAAAAACATACAGTCCCCAAAAAGTACACAGTATATCACTCAGCCCTTCACTATCAACAATCTGTGCTATATAGTCCTCAAACAAATCCAAATCCCCTCCCGTTTCGGACGCAATTATCTCTGTAAGTTCAGAGAATGCTTTATTGGCAGCTGTTTCATCCATTCCTGCATCGCCCGATGAACAATAGATAAGCAGAAAATCCATCACCGATTCGTAGCTCTTTCCCTCAAGATTAAACCCAAGGTCGGTCAACGTCTGATCCAGGCCTTTGTTTCTGATATCATAAAATACGCTGGTAAATTTAGATGCTGTCGCCCGACCAGCTCTGCCCATTGATGCGGAACCACCTTTACTGATATTCGATGAACCACCTCCAGTGCGTACAAGGTTGTTTAAAGAAGATTTCAGGTTGCCCTTCCTTCTGTTGACAAGTCTTCGATATTTTTCAGCTTCCTCTGGAGTCACTTCATGTTGCTCTTCATCAACTTCTACCTCCCCATCCTCCTTGTTCTCCTCCTCGACTGTCTTTGCAATCCTAGTGATGGCGTTATTTAATGGACCCCAATTAGGTTGACCAGTTACCCCGGGTACTATTCGTTGAGTTGTTCCCATGTTATCTTTTTCTTTGTATAGCCTTATGGATGTTAGAAGAGGAATTAAAAAGATTGTAAATCCTTGTCATTCCTGCATTTTTCTTTTCAGCTAGCTTGTAAAGTGACGCCAAACTAAATGGCACTTTATTGTGATCGATTTTTGCTATTAGCCTTTCGTACGCATCAATCGATCCAGGTGTATCGGATTCGATAAACTGTATAAAAACTTTGTGATATGTAGTATTCTCGGTTGATTTTATCACCTCTTTCTCCAGTAAAGAATAAAGTATTTCCCTCTCGGATTCAGCGAGCTTGCCAATGACTTGGTCATCGACAATTGCTTTAAGTATTGATCCAGACCCATGGTCAAGGAGACTCTTGGCGAGGGTGCGCAAATATGTTGGAATTAACGATGATCCACTGATCGATGAATTGAGCTGATCTCTTGAAATCCAGTAATAATCCCTTAAGTCCACACCTTCCAGCTTAGGCGATACCGCTAGCCACTGCATAATTTCGGCAGACGACCACTCCTTATAGTTAGCTGATAATGTTGTTGTATCTTTTTCTTCGACTAGCTTTTCCAGCTCGAGTATTTCCTTGGGTTCGCCACCTTGTGTCGACTGCCACTTGTAAATTTGGCGGAACAAAGATGCCGCAGAATATTCCAGGACCATTAACTTCGCAAGCACGTCGAACTTAAAATCGCCTATCTTGGCGACTTTAACGAGTCTGCTTCTAAGCATAAACGTATTCAAGAACCGCTTTACTTGCCTAGGGTTTCCATTTAGTCCAGATGTAATGATTGAAGACAATGATGCGATCAAAGAGATACTGTTGTTGAGCTTATCTTTTTCTTGCGGCGTAATGAGGCTTTCTATATCGCCAAACCCAAAGGTGCCATACCTATTCTCTTCGCGTTGCCTACAAAATTCTGCCAGAACCGATGTATAACTATCTCCTAGAGAAATCTTGCAAAATAGCAGGGTCATGTAGGTTTCCACCTCGCTATCCGAGAGCCGCGGCAGGTTGTAAGGAAGTTGGATAAGTTTTTCAAGATAATCACTTACGATGCGTTGGTTCCTCGTTTCTCTATCATCAGCCCTTTGTATTGAATCGGTTTTATAACGAAACTCGATCGCATGGCGTACAATCCTTGGGTCTGCACCAATTATGAATGCGGTTTTATCGACGTTCAAAAATAGTTTTATAGCTTCAAGGTTTTCAATAATCCTATCTGGACTACAACGATCAAGATCATCGATGATTACCACTAATTTTTTGATCTCCGATTTTTGGATCATCTCATCAAAATCATCCCTAAACTGGCGCACTACCATTGTCTCTTCCGACTGTTCTTTTATAATACTCTCTAGAAATTTATCTGAATCTTCTCCTGTGAGCTTTTCCGCGAGATCAGCGGGTTTGAAGTTCGCAAACTTACCGATTAAATGGGGCACCAAAGAAGTACCTCCCGTCAACATAGCTGCTGCTCCGGGTAAAATAACGTTACTGAACCCTAGTTTCGCCACACGCATCCAGTTGACGCTTTTGAAAAGTTTGACTGCACTATCCTTAACCTTATTACTAAGTGTCTTATGTTTTGCAAATCGTTCGATTATGGTTTCAAGGAGTGCTGATTTTGCATCCTCATAACCTTCGAAAACCCATCCATTGAAATAAAGCACCAAAGTTCCGTCTTTCAATCCATCATCGTCATCTGAAAGTTCATTTGCGATAATCTTCAAGATGCTTGACTTCCCGCTCCCCCAATCTCCGAAGACACCCACCGTAATTGGAAGCACAGAATCATCGTTGATCACGTCGATCAACAAGTCGGCGTGGACCTTAAAACCAAGAAGATCTTCTGAAGTTTCATTATCCGACCACATAACGCCTCCTTTTAATTGAAATCTGCAAAGGAGTATGGCCTATCCCACCCGTTAGATAGTTAGGCAAATCGGTATGAAAAATTTCAGGTTTGTTGAAAAAAGTGGCAATAGCTTGGCAAAAAGAAAAATTCGCAGTATCAAAAAGCGGTGAGATAACTAGTATCATAAGTGAGAGTCGTTGTAATTTTATAGGCCGGCATTGCATTAATCTGCTTTCTTACCTGGCCTAAATTCAAGCTAAAGCTAATCAGAATATTCCTAAATTTCCAATATGTAAAAATTATGAACTTTTATTGTGAAGAAATCTCTTTTGAAGAAAGGCAAACACCCGATTGCTTTATTGGACAAAATTTGCGAATCAAGAAATTCACTACGGAAAACAAAGTTTTCCATAAGCTGTAGATTATGATCTTTGAAACAACCCAAGACCATCCAGATTGTGCTTATCCCGACACAACCAATGCTAAAATAAAGCACGAACTGCCCAACAAATCCATAGAAAAACCGCTGTGCTCAGTTCCATCGTTGAATCTTCCGATGACGCCATTATCACCAAAAGCCTGAAAGTAATACATTTCATCCTGGCTTTGGGCGGGATGTAAAAAGCAATAAAATCGAGCGTGCAATGACCTTTTTGAAAACTGCCCGGGCAAGTCCACATATCCCACAAAAGATTACTCATTACATGCCTATATTGGAATGCCTATTTTCTTCCGACTCAAATGAGGTAGTTCAGAAAGTATCGGAAAGGACAGCATATTATATTGGCACAACTAAAGCATATCGCATAGATATTTTCAAGACCATTAAGGGCTCGTACGATGCCCGTTCAAAATTCGTAGATGGTCAAAGCGTCAGGACAAACTATACAAAATTATCCGAGCAGGCTATGTCAAAGGATAATATTGTTAGAAAGGTATTGACAAAGTTGATTGAACAAGATGATAAAATATTTCTCGGTAAAGAAAATGAATTAAACAAATATCTTATTGAGCTGATATTTAACCAGAATGTTTGTAAACATATTCAAGTGTTATAACTCAAAAAAAAGGTCTTATCCGTCCATAACCTTACAGTTCTAATTGTCTAAATGATTCAATAAGTTATCTCATTAACACACAATTTGGTTACCTTTATATAAATAACTAAAATGCATTAGTTTCTTAAACCACCTATTGATGGCTCTCAAACTCATCTCCGTTGTCAATGGCAACACACCTGAAGAAGAATATGTACGTATCCAAGTTTCAGCAGATATCAATATCCAGGGATACGCACTAGTGGATCGCAGTTTCGATGAAAATGGAATTCTCTCAAATGATTCAGGCACATCTATGTCTTTCACAAGCTCGCAGTTGAGAAGGGGGATTGGATCAGGCTTTACTCCTGTCCGGGCAAATACAAAAGCACGATTAACACTGGAAAAACGACGAATCACTATTTGTATTGGGGCTCTAAAACCTGTATCTGGAACAATAATGGACAGGATATTGCCAGTTCAGTCAAAGTCGAGATGGTCAATAGCGTTCAAGTACCAAAACCCTAAACTAAGAAATGAAACAGACAGAAAAATTGGATGATATTTTAAGAAATGCCTATGCTGGTTATCTGGATCTCAAAAGTATGGGCTATTTCGGTATAAACGAATTGTTGGCAGAAGCCGGGGTTGAGGTGTCTTTTGAGGAAAACTTCGCACTTGGAAAAAGACTCGAAAGAGAAAGATTGGTCAAGCTGATCGGTAGCAAGGATAGTGTATCGATAAAACTTACCAGTAACGGCCTTGAATATTGTGAGAGCGAATCCCAACCAAGCATACCGCTTATCCAGATTACAAACAACCATATTACCAACAGTCCCCAGGCAAACCTTATCAGCGGATTTACCGGCATTACTATTACACAGGATGATACCATTAAAGGATTCACAGAAGCGCTTAAAAAAATAGAATCACAGGTCACAGGCTCTGGCAGCATAGCTGAAGCTACCAAGGTCCTCGCTCTGGAAAGGGTTGATAAAATCATTGGTTATACAGAAGCCAGGAACGAAATTCCAAAGCGCGGACTAACTGATCTCATCGGCATGGCGGGCGACCTTTCATCCGTTGCCTCACTCATACTGTCATTGAAATCTTTCATCTCAGGCCTTTAATCCCCAAAACATACGCCATGGCCAAAACCTATGAAGAACTGCAAAAGGAAATCGATGAAAAATTCGAGCATGAAAACGAAGAAAAATACTTGGCCATTCTTGCAAAGACCAATCCTACCATAGATGAGCTTTGGCTACTTCCAGAGGAAAGGTTCCAGGAGTGGCGCAGCAAAAACGATTATCCCAGACTGATCCAATCTTTCAACGAAAACAAGCCAAATTTTCTAAGATGGAAAAATGAGTTCGGGCTGACAGACGAAGAACTTGCTTCTTGCAGATTTTCTGAATTTCTCAGGCAGGCCGATTTTAAGCCTACCGAAACTTGTTTATATTATATGGAGCAGACCTTTGATGGCAAAAAGAGAAAAATAGTCGCCCATGCCGACCTTTCTAAAAAACCCGCCATGTTTCCAAAACAGGGTGAGGCCTATATAACTATCAAGACATTCCTTTCCTATGAGGACTGGTGCCATAAGCACAAGCTCAAATTTGATCTGTTCAACATAACCCAAAGACAGGCACCGGAACATAAAATGGAAAGAGTCTGGCTGGACACTGGGTTTGAACTGCTAAAAATGGGTGGCTCAAGGCCACCTATCAACGGCTTTGGTGTATTGTTAAGGGGAAAACACCTAGACTTTGTCAATGTCTGCGGGTTGGAGCTCACAGGTACCATTTATTCAGGGCAAGAGGGAAATCTCAACTTTTCCTACTGCGCGGTGGACAACCTCAAATGCAATAACCTCAAGGAATCTCCCGGTCCTTTTTTCTTTAACTGTACGCTGGAGAACCTCAGTATCGAGAATTCAACTATCAATAGCTGGAGCTTCTGGCAGTGCGACCTACAGGGGGACATCAAGGATTCAAAGCTGCAGAACGTACGCATTTATGGCGGCACCTTCAATCCTTATATCAAGGAAACAAAATTCACTAACGTAACAGCTACCCACCAGGGCACAAGACATGAATATTTTGGACAGGCCTACATCCTGCTCAAAAAAGCATATTATGACCAGGGAGACGATGATCTTGCCGGGGAATATTATATCAGGGAAAAAGAATATGAAAGAGAAAAATCAAAGGGTTGGAACTACTTCACCAAATCCTTAAGCTACTACTATTGGGGATATGGTAAAAAGCCACAGTATGTGATTTACTTTGCGATCGCAACTATCATTATCTGCGCCGGACTGTATCTCACAAATCCATCAAACATCCACCCCGTCAAACAGGAGAAAAGTATTTTGGATATGCTTTACTTCAGTACGGTGACCTTCACCACTCTGGGCTATGGAGATATGAGCCCTATGGGATGGCTGCGGCTTGTTGCTCTCACGGAGGCGTTTTCCGGCGCATTGACAATCGGTTTTTTAGTGGCAGGTTTTTCCAGATCCAAATACTAAATAAGAAGATAAATTCAATCGAATATTTTGTAACCCGCTCAATTGATGTTTATCTTACCTCATTGCCATCGGCACATACGCATCCCCTTCCTCAATCCTTTTATTTACCATCCTTGCCATTTCATCCAAAAACCTGGTCTTCGACATCGATTTCCTTCTTTTTATCTCGGTAAACCTTCTGAAATACCTTGACAGATTAATCTGGAAACACTGCTCAAAAACATCCATCAAGTCCGACAGATCCACTTCCCCGTCATTCACCTGCCTGCAATCAAAAATGCCGTAAACCAGCTCTATCAAATTACAGCTGTCCCCAGTCCACCGAAGTTCCCTGCCCTTTTTCGAGCGAACCACGCCAGTACCACCAAGCGAAGGCACTTCCATTTCTGAAAGCACAATTTCACGCAGCTTTTCCAGTGCCATAAACTTTGAAAACAGATAATCGCCCACCGTCGAGAACGAGGGATCCAAAGCTGGCAAATCCCCACCGATCAAACCAACTTCCTCTGCTCCACGTACGAAATAAAGACTATCCAGCTCTACAGCCCCCATCCTGTAATATTGGTACAAAAACTCATGCTGGTGAAAAAACCTGGAGATATAGTCCAGTTGCCCCTCATAGAAACGCTCCCTCGATTTGCCCGACCGAAGCGGCCTCGCATTTTCAAAACCATACCGCTCCGCTGAAAGCACCAACAGCGAATAAAACTTCGGCTTGACTGCCTTAAAAAACTCGACCTCTTCCGACTGTGACCCGAAGCCCGAAGCACCAACCACATCCTTTAATTTGTTAAGCGCCAACCTCACCGCCGCAAGTTCACCGCGCATCCGCTCCAAAGCGGGCATCTCGATAAAATTCTCCATTTCCCTCTCGAGCCCCGATAAAAGCCCCTGAAATTTCTTTTCCATAATCCTGAAGTTTAAATTTAAAATGACAACATGGGAGCACCAAAAAGAAGATATGGCAGATCATTACAAAACTTCTGGAATAAATAAACCGTCAGTTCTTCGTTAAAAAGACAAGTAGCTTCCGACAGGACAATATTAGCCAGGTAAATGAACTAAAAAGTTGATTCGTGACACAATCGACAACCCTTGCAGAAACTAAATAGTCAAGAAGCAGACTTCCTAGGAACATGGGCCTTATCACCCCGCTCTCAGCCCATTACAGGCGAGGGTAAACCAAGAGGCCAAACCAGAAATTTTTAGACGAAAATATTTATGCCCCAGCTAGGGGAAACCTCGTAAAGACGCTACTTTATCTGAAGCGGATCCCTGAGGGCATATTTCCCTCTGGATGAACATGGGAAAGAGTGTACCACCTGGTTTATTGGAAAGGGAGACCTTATGACCTCCACATACAGTTTTTTCACCCAAAAGCCTGCCCACGAGTATATAGTGGTACTACAGGATTGTAAGCTGCAGTCTTTAAGCTGGAATGAGCTCAACGCACATTATGCCGACTTCCCGCAAGGCAACCCTATCGGCAGGATCGTTACACAAAAGTACTACATCATGACCGAGGAAAGGTCCATCTTCCCGCGCACCCAGACGGCCGAACTCCGCTACAATCTGTTGCTTGACCAGCACCCCGATATTGAGCAGCAGACCGCTCAAAACAACATCGCCTCCTACTTGGGAATAAGCAGGAAAACCCTCAGTAGGATCAGGCGAAGAAAACTCCAGATGTGTCACAAGACACAACATGCATCATCCGCCCAACCCATTTCCCACTAAACATTAGCGCCATGAAGACAAAAACCCCAATCATAATGGCCGAACTTTTTATCATTTCGGCCTGTCAAAAAGTACCCCTATTTGATATAAAAGAAACAAAGTCCATTACAGCAAGCACATCCGATATGACCATTGAGGAGGCAAAAGCTTCCATTAAGAACCTGAATAGCGATGGCGTCCAATCCTTAAAAAAATAGTGCTCAATTAGGAATTGGCCAAAAGCGAACACACAAAAATGGGCAACAAATGGAGCATCACTGGATAAACCACAGGCGGTTGTCCCCCATGTCGCCAAAGATTAAATTTGCATTAAATCATTAACTACTTGCTATTATAAATTTGGCGATATGGGGTCAAATAAATTGGATTTCCCATGCAGCTACAAAAATCAAATATTGTTTTTAAAGAAACTTAACTTTAGAAATAACTATTTGTTTTTGTTAAATTCACGCGAGCGCCAGTGGGGGGAGATTATCTGCTTGGCGAAGGTCGGAACGCCAGCTATGACAAAGAAATAGCAAGCGTATCAACGAACTCGAGAACCTCACCGAGAACGAAAAGAACCAAGTCTTCAGCTATACGTACCTTTTATATGGGACTTTAAGAGATTAAAAAAGCATACGCACATTAAAAATCCCAGTTTTTTAGGGCTAGGCTTTTGTTTGATCAATTTGTTACAAACGGCACGTTTGCACCAGCAAAGGGGTCGGTCTGCTACTTTTATCTTAACGCCTTCCCTTTTATTTCATCACTTTGTTTATAATATGTAGGTATTTCTATGATGTCTTCATAAAAATGTCTTTCAAAATAACTATCAAGTTTAAAATAATCACTGATTTTTTTTTCTTCATCTTTTAATAGGGCCATAGCTATTTTAGTATTAACGATTTCCGCACCGATCGCTCCCAATGTTTCAAGATGTTTTACGTTATTAAAATTAGTAGCTTTTTTTGTTGATATATCTGAATCACTAACATAATACCATATGCCAAGGTCATTTTTTTTATAATCAGGTATCCTTAGGTCCTCCTGTTTCAATTCTATTTTCCCAACGATATCCCATTTTTTTTTCTTTAGCACTTGATGTATTCCAGCGATCAGCAAGGGGCACAAAACCAAATCAAAATCAGTACTGAAAGTTTTCATTTTTTCAAGAGATCTAAAATTAAATACCCTAAGTAATGTTGGATAGTTTGAAGACTCATTTACACTGATTAGGTCTATACCAGTTGCGTAAGCAAAACCCAGATTGCTTGGTAATGGTATTTGAAACACGTCCCCAGTTATGAAAATCGATTTTTCCATTTATAGACTATTTAAATAATCATAAGCTTCATTAAAATATCTTTGTATTTGAGGATTATTCTCTCCGACACTCTTTATTTTATTCTGCAAATTTTTAATGCCTCCAGCACCGTTAATTTTTAGTTGTTCTAAGCCTCTTGCTGCTTCTTTTGTTCCAATATTTATATATTCTTCGGTTATACTTACAATCTTTCTCCGTGCTGACCAACTCTTTTAGAAAAATTTTCAGTCATACCCCAATAAGGGCACAGGAAGCTCTTCATCTATGGCTGAATTTATTTTGGCATTAAGTGCTTGAGGCGATAGGAAACTTACAGAACCATTGTACTGAGAAACCAATAACGAGGAATAGATAGATCGCCATTCACTAATATTCAAAAAATTACTATCTAATAGATTGGCACCTGTATAATTCTGTAAATTGAGAAACTCTAAACCATAATCCAACAATATGCCGGTTGTGGCCTCAGTACGGTTGAGGTGTTGGAATACCTGATTCTGCTTCGTGGCAAATTCGGAAGGAGTATCCTGTGCCCTAGAAATGGCGGACACAAATAAAAATAAAAAAATAGAGAGTATTTTCCTAAGCATTTTTGATAAGATTGAGTGTTAATTATAAAGGAATTTTTGAAAAAACATTTTGAAAAACGAAATCCGTTTTTTCAAGTGAGGTTACTGTTTTAAAACGTCAGATCAAAACGGCCATCTTGGACAGCGACAGTTTTATCACTATTCTCATGTTTGGCCTGAAAATAGAAAAGTCCAGAGACGATCTTATTACTCAAATCATATCTGGTAATAGTAATTTTACCACTCGTTGCAAAATAGTTATTAGAGGAGATTTGATATGAAGATGTGCCGTCTGCTAGAATTGGATATTCTCCTATACCTTTTAACTCCGCTATATTAAGTCCTATAGAGGAACCTTTGGGACCGCCACGAGCTATAATTTTAAGAAAGCTTCCACCCCGTTCCACTGATAGAACAGGTATCTCACTTGTCATCCTCGGCACAAAAACTGAACTGTCCACTAGGCAACCAAAAGTATAGGCTCCTCTTTGTGTAGCCTCAGGCAGTTCTAACGTATCGGATATTTTTTTTTTACAAGAAAATGTAAGGACCGCTACCAGCATAATTGGGAAGCAGATTTTAATAAAATTAATCATTTGAGCGTCATTTAGTTTGTCTTCTCCTAAGATAGGATTTTCATTAGTAGATAAAAAACTTTAAAAAAATAATTGGAGTTAGACTGGAATAATAGTATTACCAATCAACATTCCTATTATTCAAGTTGTTCATAAGAATAATAGATCGTAGCCAAATATAAGCATCGCAACTACTTTCCACATCGTCATAAAAAATAAATCAATTGGTCTGCCCTACTATCCTAAAGCTTAGCGTTAATTTTTTTTCAGCTACTTCTGAATCAAAACTTTGCCTTGGCAGCATCGACTCAACCCAAGCAATCCGGCCATTGCCATTTGCATTACTCAGCGTATCCAAAAAATGGACAATTGCGGCATAGTCACCTTTTGCCGAATAACTTTTCTGAAACAGATGGTCAAGTTCGGCTGTTGTATCCACTTTCAGTTGTTTATTGTCAGGCATAAACCCAATCTTGATCTGATGCGCAATCGCCATTCCCGAGAGTGATCTCCAAATCGTGTTCTCAGGATCATTCGAGCTAATATGGTATCCCTTTATTACGGATTGATAGAACAGAGCCTCTCGCTCGATCTGGGGGGCTACACTTGGGGAAGTGGATTGATCGTTCACACTGCGTTGAATTTCCCTATGTGGGCTGATGGCCTCAAATGGCTGTTAGAAGTTCATCCTTTTAATTCCATGATCACCTATGTATTTCCTTAAAGCGTCATGCGTCATCGAATCAATTTTGTTATAATGTTTGTTTGAGATATCTGTATAAAATTCTTCTAAAAGCTTTTTACCAAACAGTTCATCCTGGGGCTCATTTATTTTAAGACTGTTAGAGAAGCAAGATGCTAGCAACAATACTGAAAAAGTACGGCATAAAGCATCAAGCTTTTGGAGATTTTTTTTGTCATAAATTTATACTTTAGTTCTGAGAATATATAAATGTTAAGAAACATCATCTTTCTTACAATAATTATCTAATATACCTTTAAAAAATTCATCTCTTTTTGCACATTTATTATTTTAAATACGAGGTAAATTGCTGAAATATATGTCATAACAGAAAATTCTGGAGTGACGAAGATTGCAAGTGTTTTGGCATTATGATTTATTTCCAGATATCAACTTAGCAGCCCTGACTTTTATCATAACCAAGTATTGTGAGCAAGGAAAGAAAAAATTCTTCCGGGCTAGCCAGTTAATGCTAAAGCGTTTTACCGATCAGTGTTAAGCTCATCTCCAGCATAGAGGCATGTGCATCAATATTACGCTCTTTAGGAGGGGATAATTTGAGTCGCAAAACTTTTCCATTCCCCCTCGATTGCCCCAAGGTATCAAGGAAGCCCACCATATTGAAATAACCACCCTTTATTAAAAACTTTTTGATGAGTAACCCACTATCCAGGAGATTGGTGTCCGGTTCTTTATTCAACTCAGGCGAGAAACCAATTAATACCTTTTTTGATATGGCCATTCCAGATACTGCCTGCCATAACCTGTTATCTGGATCTTCTTTCCTGACTTGATATCCCTTTAACACAGCCGAATAAAAACTGTCTTTCCTGACAATCTGTGGAAAAGCGCTAAACTCAAAGTTATTTTCAACAACATTCCCACTAAGTTCTTGATGGAGCACTATTGATGAAAGTGCCTGCTTAAAAGATAGATTATAGGCCAATAACGTCACCAAGAACATCGCTAGAAATAGCAATAACCGCTTATACTTCAGGTTTATTTTATCCAACATCTCAATAATTAATCAAAAAGGTAAAAGAATAATCACCATCCTCCTCATGGTCTTGATAACGCAAAAGCTTAACCCCTTTCACCCATTTGGTCTCTTTCAATAAAAAGATCCAATTATTTACCGCCAGTAGATTATCGGTGAGGCCAGATACCTGAATCTCCGGTGATCTGGATTTTTTTACCTCTCCTGCTTTAGCCTCATCAAATGAGATAGAAGAAAGGGTAATCTGCCTAGGTTTTCCACGGCCGATCTCATTTAACAGAAAACCGTAGTTATAACCACCATTCCAATTCATGTGCTCCAATAGCTGTTCATTTTTGGCAATGTTCTGTTGCAATGAGGCAAGGTGATCACTGGAATTACTGCGCTGGCCAGCGCGCTCAGCAAGCGTAGCATTTTTTGAATTGTAATAATTATAGGCCATAAAACTGATGAGCAATAAGGCGAAAAGTGAGATTAGATAAATTAGACCCATTTTTTTTAGGTGGACTGTATCGACGTATTTTTCAAACGCATCATCAACAATCATTACATCAGCTTTGACGATTGACATATTTTCATGTAAGAAAAGCTGTAACGTACTACCATAGGCCACCATCTGTGCTAAAGGCACGGCTGTCTTTGCTACATTTATTGTCGGAATCTTTTCCAATTTTGGTGAATAATGATAGCTCAAGAACTTACCTTGATCGGATAACAGAATGTGATGTCCATCCATGTCGATCTCATTCCCATCACGCTCCGACATCTCCCAAATACCATGGCTGGCCATCCCTCCAAGCGATAGACAAATGATATTCAATCCGGCTTGGGAAAACTTTTCCAAAAGACTATCGATAGCCACCTTTCTTGCAATACTGACCACTATTGCCTGATCAGCCAAAAATTCCTGAACATAGAAATCCCTTACCTCCACCGCAGGAAAAGCCGCTCCAAAGTTATTGGCGGCTGCTGATTCATTAATAGGCAGATTTCGATGCACAATTCCCTTACCACTTATGGAAAGTGCAACAGGAAATTTTCGAGGAAGTTTTTCAAGCATCTGAACGAGATTGCCTTCAAATTGCTTGGAGGAGATCAGCTCAAGCTTATCTCCTCGTTTCTCAACTATCGAAAAGCGGCAATCATACTGGTTTTCTTCCAATATCCTAATCTCCAGACCCAGCACCTGTTCAAAGGAGGATACTTTCCACATCTAATAAAGGATTGTAGGTTTGATAAATACCAGCGTTACCACCTTGTTATTTGATTTCTCACGGCTACTAAATAGCCACTTCAATACGGGAATTCTGGATAGTATTGGGATGCCTGAACCACTTTCATTGCTCTCGGTCCGTTCTAGTCCACCCAAAACGATCATATCCTCATTTCTTGCCCTAATAATAGAACTGAACTTGCTTGTTGATTTTGGTGGTGGTGCATTCAATGGTGGACTTCCGATAAAGTCTGAAATATTCACCTTGATATTGAGCGTCACCTGATCATCTCCCGAAACAACTGGACGAATATCAATCTCGAGATTTGCATTCACTTCTGTAAACTGCTCCGTTACGACGGTCTGTGCATTGAGTGAGGGAATTACGTTCTGTGTTTTTTGACTATAATATCTTGAGCTACCGATGCTCAGATTAGCCGAATGCCCATTTAAGGTTGACAATTTCGGTACCGAGCGGATATCTACATTGCTATTGTTCTCCAAAGCACTAAGCTTTACATAAAAATTTGGGGTTACACGGCCCAAGTTCATGGAGCCGTTCTTGCCCAGTCGGGAGAGAAAGTTATTGATTGAGTTGGCCCCAAAAGTGTAATCGATCCCAGGGAGAATGGTTCCCCCCGTCCGTACACTGTCCGAAACACCTGCTGAGATACCGGTCTTGACCGTCTTCCCTTTTCTTACATCAACTAGGGTGACCTCAATCAACACCATTGGAACGATCCTGTCGATCTGTTTGATGAAGTTCTCAATCTCGCTTACCTGTGGCGCAGATCCAGAAAGTAATATGGTATTCTGTTCCCTAAATTCCTTGATCTCTACCCCTTTTTTCCATTCATTGGGAATCATCATCTGAATGGTATCCAGCGAGCGGTGCTGTAACTGCACAATTCTGTTTGAGCGAAGTCCTTCGAGTTTGCGATCTCCAATCAGATAGACCCCACCATCTTTTTTGTAGGTGTATTCAGTCCCTAGTAACAATGCAGTTAGAAAGGTATCATAATCAATATTGCTTAACCGTGTGGTTACATTTCCCTTGATCTCGGAATAGATAAAATAATTTGCACCAACCTCTATGGAGGCCGATTTCACTAAATCCAGAATCGGGGTATTTAGTGCGTCAATACTCAAGGTCCTGTTTCCCGCAGCATCTTTCTTTCCGGATAGGTTGAAGTTCCCTCCACTACCACCTTGGCTATTACTGGGCTTCATTGTCCGTTTTACTGCTGTGGCATTATCTGAATTGACATACAGCTCCTCACCCTCACCAAGGGGAGCAAAGACAAAAACTCCATCATTGGTCCTATTCATCTTGAGCTCATTGGCATAGGCCATCTTGTCCAATGCTACCTCAAATGGTGCAGTGGCGATAAAGCCAGACACCTTTTTTGAAGCCAGATTAATGGGCACCACCACATTTTTTTGGGACAACTGGCTAATCTTTCGGGCTACCATACCTAAGGAATCGTTATTGAGCTCGAAACCGAGAAAATCATTTGTTGCATTATAACTTACCCGAATATCCCTTGGTACAATCAGCGCTTTTGCTGAGGGAACCTTGGTAATCGACATGATGGAGCCGATGAGATTAATATCCAGGTCATACTCCTTGGCAACAAACAGCAGCACGTTAAGGGCCGTTTCATTTCGGAAGTTGGTATAGACCTTAAAACTGAGATTGGGATCGATATTAATGTTGAGGTTATTGGATTGCGCAAGCGCCCTTAAAAACTCCTGAGCAGATGCTCCAGACATAGAAAGCTGTACCTTTTGGTTCAGGCCTGGCACAGTGACAGCAAGGTTACGCAACCGCTCGTCGATCACCCTTAGCCGATCATTAGCTACATCATTTTGGGCAGCTGCCCTTTGTCCAACTGAAAAAATCAGGCAGACGAGCAGGGCAAGTAAAAATCGTATATTCTTATTCTTCATTAGATCGTGAGCAGTAGTGGATAGATTTCCTCAAGGGAGGTTAACCCTAGCGCAAAAAGCGCAAAGGCATTCCCAGAGAGGGTATTGATATTTTTTTCCTTTAGGATATTGTTAATGGCCATATTGCCTGAACGAATCTCTTGGGCCAAATCGGCATCGATTGGGATGACCTCATAAACAGCCTTTCGCCCCTTGTATCCGGTATAGAAACATTGCTCACATCCCTTAGCCATAAAGTGTCTCGACAATTTAATAGAGGCCTTGAACTGCCTGGGATATTGTGCTTCGTCAAACTCCTCTTCCGCTTTGCAAAAAGGACAAAGTAAGCGGATCAGTCTTTGTGCCACGGTGGTGTTTAGCATATTGGCCAATAGAAAACCGGGGATACCCATATCCATGAGCCGCGACACCGTTCCCCAAGCTGAATTGGTGTGGATCGTGGACAATACGAGGTGTCCCGTGAGTGCGGCCCTGATGGCCATGTTTGCCGTCTCGGGATCCCTGATCTCACCGACCATGATCACATCAGGATCCTGACGCAAGAAGGTCCGCAAGGTTGCTGCAAATCCAAGGCCGATGCTCTCTTTC
>NZ_SJSN01000009.1 GCF_004331675.1 Pedobacter frigidisoli
ATATTCTGGAGGATAGATACGGCAACGGTGCGACAATAATAACCTCGCAGCTGCCAGTGGATAACTGGTATAACTTTATAGATGAACCCACACTTGCAGATGCAATTATGGACAGGCTGTCA
This sequence comes from Pedobacter frigidisoli, assembly GCF_004331675.1. Classification (GTDB taxonomy): domain Bacteria; phylum Bacteroidota; class Bacteroidia; order Sphingobacteriales; family Sphingobacteriaceae; genus Pedobacter; species Pedobacter frigidisoli. The sequence continues at coordinate 123 of NZ_SJSN01000009.1, forward strand.
GCATCTGCTCACAGAATTGCACTTACGGGCAAATCCATGAGAAATAAAAAAAATCATTAAGTTTACAGAATATCGCTTTGTCCAAAAAGTGATATGGTTAAAAAGTTAGTGCTAAAGCCAGAACCAAACTGGTGCACTATGCCTCGGAATGTGGTGTACTTTGTTCGGAATAATCAGCTCAACAAGATATCTTAAGTTTCTAAGGTGGTAAAAATCCCTTATGCTCATTTTTTGATTATGATTTTTATGAAATTGTCATTTCTGAGGCACGAAGCAATCTTCATAATTACATCCTTATTTCCACCAACTAAAACTTCTGACTTCAGTCTTCTGACTCCGGACTTTTTCCCTTATCTTTGCGCCAACATGAGTGATAACAGGTACAATCAGCGTGGCGTTTCTGCCTCAAAAGAAGATGTGCATAATGCCATCAAAAATATCGACAAAGGAATTTTCCCAAAAGCTTTTTGCAAAATCATCCCTGATATTTTAGGTGGCGATGATAAATATTGCAACATCATGCATGCCGATGGCGCAGGAACAAAATCATCATTAGCTTACGTTTATTGGAAAGAAACCGGCGATGTTTCCGTTTGGAAAGGAATTGCTCAGGATGCCATCATCATGAATCTCGATGATCTAATCTGCGTTGGCGCTACCGATAACATCTTGTTATCCTCAACAATTGGCCGAAACAAAAATTTAATTCCTGGAGAAGTGATTGCTGCCATAATTAATGGTACCGAAGAAATTCTTTCCGATCTACGCGAACAAGGAATTTCTATTTATTCTACAGGAGGCGAAACTGCAGATGTTGGCGATTTGGTTAGAACAATTATTGTCGATTCTACCGTAACCTGCCGGATGAAACGTGAAGATGTAATCAGTAATGATAACATTAAACCAGGTGATGTGATCGTAGCACTAGCTTCATTCGGACAAGCAAGCTATGAAACAGAATATAACGGCGGCATGGGCTCCAATGGACTTACCTCTGCCCGTCATGATGTATTTGATAAATCTGTAGCCAAAAGCTATCCCGAAAGTTTTGACCCAGCTGTTCAGTTCAATTTAGTTTTCTCGGGCAAAAAGCAGTTGACTGATGAAGTAGAAATCGATGGTTTTGGACCTATAACTGCAGGTAAATTGGTATTGTCACCTACTAGAACTTATGCTCCGGTTATCAAGAAAATATTAAAAAATCACCGCAGCCAAATTAATGGAATTGTACATTGCAGTGGCGGTGCACAAACAAAAGTATTGCATTTCATCAATGATAATATCCACGTCATTAAAGATAACCTATTCCCTATTCCTCCTCTATTTAAGTTGATCCAAGAGCAATCTGGAACAGATTGGAAAGAAATGTATAAGGTATTCAATATGGGGCACCGAATGGAATTATACGTTCCTCAAGAAATTGCAGAAAGTATTTTGGAGATTTCTAAAAGCTTTAATATCGATGCACAGATTATTGGCCGAGTAGAAAAAGGTGAACAAAAACAGGTTACTATCGAAAGTGAGTTTGGAACTTTCATTTATAATTAAGATTCTAATTCAATAAACAGAAAAGCTTTTCGATACACCATCGGGAAGCTTTTTTTGTTTCTGTCAGCAAATCTGCTTTAAATAGTTACCTTCTTTTAGCTTTAATATTTTAAATTAACCATTATCTTGATTTGCTTAAAAAGTCAAAAAGAAATCGACTAATCCGTTTCTTTAAAATCAATACTTCTTTTAACACTTTCCCAAGCTTAATTCAAACCTTACTTTCCTACCCTGTTGCTTTAGCACATTGTAAGAAGCTATATGTCAAACAATCTAATCTTCTTTAAAGCTTTTATTTTAGGTTTAATCTATCTCGCTTATATGTAATTATTTTCCAGATGATATGCTAATAAATCTTTTGTGAAACTGTAACTATAACAAAAAAGCCCCGACTGAGAAGTCGAGGCTTGATTTTTTACGATCTAGGAACCACTATAGAGCGGTTCTTAATCCAAATTCAGAAAGTGGGAAAGTATATTCAGCAAGTGTAACATTAGCAGCATCTTGAGCTACAATGATAATACTTGTACCTCTAGATTGAGATGCAACATTATTATTTACTGTAAAAAGACCTTTACCTATTTGACTTAAGTTAAATGTATAAGTAAGACCCCAAACAATATTACTTGCATTACCATAAGCACCAATTGAGGTTACCGCAGGTGCACCGGTAGCTGGAGCTGCTGTTGCTGTAAGAGATACATTATTTGCAGTGTAAAGTTGTGTTCTAACTGAACTACTCACTGTACTTGCGGTTAATTGAGTATTAGTTAAATAATAAACCGTTAACTTAGGGATTACCTTATTAGGAAAAAGTTTTTCTCCAACAATATAGTTAAGTGTAACAACACTTGTTGCTATTGTTCCTGTTGCTGATATGGCTGTGCCTTTAGTTAACTCGATAGTTGTTGCACCAGGTCCCGATAATTCCTTTTCCGCATTAGGGTCTTTTTTACATGCGCTCATTGATAGAACAATAACACTTGCTATAACCGAAATTTTTGATATAATATTTTTCATTTTTTTCTTTTTGTGGTTAACAATCCTTAGTTGAAATTATAACGTACTCCAAATTGCATGTAGTAAGTAGAAGAAATGGTTTGCGAAGTTCCAAATGTTTCTCTGATAATATCGCCCTGTGTAGCTGCCATTTTAAATGTTGGCTTAGTGACACCGTTAATAGAAGAAACGTTTTGAGGTACCAAAATTGCACCATTACTTGCGTTAACAAAATTCATATTACCCCACTTGCGGTTCAATAAGTTACCAACGTTAAAGATATCAACAGTAAATTGGAAAGAATTTTTAGATTTGCCATAATTTCTGAAAACCTCTTGGGTTAACCTAAAATCAAACTGATTTCTCCAAGGTGATGTAGCAGCATTACGTTCAGCATATTGGCCTTTGTGCTCTCTTAAATATTTATCTTGCTCAATGTAAGCGAAGAAAATATCACTTTGTTCTTGCGCAGTATATGGTTTAGCATAACCCGTATTACCACCACCAGTAGGAATATTCACAAAAGTAATTTCAGATGCATCACGAGGGATGTAAATCAAATCGTTAGTTTGTCCATCGCGGTTAAAATCTGCACTATAAGTATATGAGAATCTTCCTTGTTGTGATCCTGAATAGAATAATGAGAATGATGTAGCTAAGTTTTTAAAGTATTCCTTTCTGTAAGAAATATTAGCAATAACACGATCAGGATTTAAGTTACTTGAATAACTTAAAGTTGGGCTATTAGGGTTTGATGAAGTATATGGGATAGACCATAAGTTTAATAATTGGTCACCACTTCCATCACCATAGTTACGTTGATCTGAACGCGTATAAGCTACCATTGCAGATAATCCACTGCTAAATTGCTTTGTTAATTGCGCAGTTGCTTGCCAATTATATCCACCTTTAGCATTTGTCATTTCTACAACGTTCAATGCTGATGTACCTGTTGCGCTTGGAATACCAGCACTTGTCATATTCACAACTTGTCTTGAAGTCACTGTACTTCCATAAAAAGGCCTGTTATCAGGATAGCCAGTAATAGTCAAAGCTGTTGGTTCTTGTAAGTTTACGTTTTTAGCAACTGCTACGTTAAGATCTTTACCGTAGATACCTTCTAATGTAGCAACTACGCCACCTGGTAATTTAAAATCTACTGCTAAACTTGATTTCCACGTTTGTGGGAATTTAAGATTTGGAGACATTGCGCTAATAGTACCTGGAATACTTGTACCTGCTGCTGGTGCAGCTGTGGTTAAGTTCGGCGCTATGCTTGGATTAAATAATGGAGTATTAACTCCAGAATAAACTTGAGTGTATTGCAACAAACCAGCATCACCAGATTGAGCAACAATCCATACAAATGGAACACGACCTGTAAATATCCCTGAACCACCTCTAACTTGTAATGAACGATCTCCCAACACATCCCAGTTAAATCCGAAACGAGGAGAATAAGTTAATTTTGCATCAGGTAAAACGCCGGTATCAACTTTCTGTCCGTTAGCAAAAGTTTGTGCTGCAACTAAAGGATGTGTTTTAATTTCGCTTACATCTGGGTAAGTTGCTTGCTCAAAACGAATGCCCGCTGTCACTTTTAAACGATCAGAAATTGTAAATTCATCTTGCAAATAAGCTGAATACTGAGCAAATTTAAAGCTTGGATAAGCTTGTGAACCATCTGGAGTTAATGGATAAGTAACCGAGTATTGTAAAGGTCTAGCGTTATTATAAAAATCAGCATAAGAAGCAAAAGTATAAAAACCGGTTCCAAAACGTTGGAAACCATTTTTAGTAGTGCTAAACTCAGCCTGTAAACCCAATGTAATGTTATGTTTACCTAAAGCTAAACTTAAATCATCACTATAAGTATAACCTTTTACATCTCTTAAATTTCCGTAAGTAAATGCTTCGTAACCAAACGTAGTTAATACACTACCTGCTGATGTTCCAGATTGAGTATTGTTCAAGATATCAACCATTGGAAACGGTGAACTATCTGAGGTTCTAGGATCATTTTGGTGTGAGTAAGTTGCTCTCAAAACGTTTGTAATTTTACTTCCGAAGTTTGAGTTCAATTCCGCTACAGCTGAATATAAGTTAGCTGCTTGATAATAGTTAGAGTTAGAAAAGTTTAAACCAGCATTGGTAGCTGTTCCAGATCTTACATTACCATAACCTAAGTTACCAGTTACACCAGAACCAGTCACAGATGTACTTGCTGAACTTGGAGATTTACTTTCTACTTGGTTGTAACGAACACTGAAACGGTGGTTTTTAGTAATATTCCAATCTAAACGAGCAAACATTTTCTCGTTATCGCTAATATTTGAATATCCTTGATACACACCTGGATCGTAACCATATTTAGAAATTAGGTATGATTTTAAATTGTCCAGATCATTTGCTGTAGCTGGTGCCACTGTTGATACTCCACTGTTATATGGTAATGCAGCAGTCGCAGCGATTCTAGTGTTTCCTGGTTCAATTGTATGTTTCTTTTCGTAGTTTACAAAAAAGAATAATTTATCCTTAATAATTGGTCCACCTAAACTGAATCCGTAATTTTTCTCATCTAGCTTTTGAAGAGCACTTATCCTATATGTTTCGCCAATTCTCTTTCCTTGTTGTTCTTCACCACGCATGGTATAAAATGCATTTCCAGAAAAATCATTTGTACCAGAACGTGTAACGGCAGTTACAGAACCACCTGTAAAACCAGATTGACGAACATCATATGGAGTTACATTGATAGAGATTTGCTCCAATGCATCAATTGAAATTGGAGAACCACCAGCAGGGATGTTTTGACCAATACCAAATTGATTGTTGAAGTTAGCACCATCTACAGTAAAGTTGTTCGAACGATAGTTACCACCACCAATTGAAGTTCCATTAGCTTGAGGAGTTAAACGTGTTAAATCGTTTACACTACGGTTAATAGTAGGCAAAGTTTGGATTTGTTGTCTAGTAATCACAGTGTTTGCACCTGTCTTATTAGAATTCATAATAGCATTGCTACTTTGACCAACAATCTTAACTTCTGCTAAGGTTGAACTATTATCTACCAAAGTTAAATTTAATAAATATGGCTCACCTAACTTTAAATAAAGCTCAGTTTGTTTCTCTGGTCTGTAACCTACAAAGCTAACTTCGACGGTGTAAGGACCACCAACACGCATACCACCAATGGTAAAGCGGCCATCGTTGTTGGTTGATACTGAGTAAACAGTTCCAGTTGGTGTATGTGTTGCTTTAACACTTGCACCAGGTAAGGCGCCTTTGGCATCCTTAATTGTTCCTGTCATTGATGATGTGGTTACTTGTGCATTTGCACCAATAGTAATACCTACAAATGCAACAATAACGAGTACTAATCTTAAAAGTAAAGATTTTTTCATACTTTGTTTTTTAATTGTTTTTTGTTGTTGAATAATAATCGGGGATGATTTTATTGGCGCAAATGTACTTAATAATATTTAACACATTTTAACATCCAATGTTAAATTATTATTAACTCGGGCAAAACTTTTCAACATTTAACATTGTTTTATTGCCTTATAACTTTCAGTTTATCAATGCATTGATTAATCAACTAAATATTCCTAAACAAATGAGCATGTTATTTATTATTTAGGCATAGAACTTAAAAGAATACTAGCATTTTCTTAATAATTACATAAAACTAATATTCATAACCAAAAAAAACCTCTATTGTCGTCTATTTGAGAGAAATAAAAACAGATAAACTGTAGTTTTCACTTTTTATATGATCTCATTTGAAAACATCAAAATATAGAAGTATTCAATCATTGTAAATTTTATACACTATATCGATAATCACCTCATCTATTGACATTTTTTTTTTAGTTTTGGCAATTGTTGAGTAACGGTTATTTAACAATAGTAATGTGTATTGATGGGCAACTGTCAATCCGAGATAAATCCACCCATGTGGAGACTTCTTCCCTAGAAGATTACATTATAACAGAACAATTAAAAAGGAAATCTCTTTATAAAGTATGAATTACGACGTTATTGTTTTAGGCAGCGGCCCAGGTGGTTATGTAGCTGCGATCAGAGCTTCTCAATTGGGACTAAAAGTTGCAATTGTTGAGCGTGAATCTTTAGGTGGCATTTGTTTAAATTGGGGTTGTATCCCTACTAAAGCATTATTAAAAAGTGCTCAGGTTTTCGAATATATTAATCATGCTGCTGATTACGGCATCACTACAGCGGGCGCAACTGCCGATTTTGCTGCAGTTGTAAAACGTAGTCGTGGCGTTGCCGATGGCATGAGTAAGGGCGTTCAATTCTTAATGAAGAAAAATAAGATTGACGTTGTGATGGGAACTGGTAAGGTTAAACCAGGAAACAAATTAGAAGTAAAAGGTGCAGATGGTTCTCAACAAGAACTAACAGCTAAAAATATCATTATTGCTACTGGTGCCCGTTCTAGAGAATTACCAAATTTAAAGCAAGACGGTAAAAAAATTATTGGTTATCGCCAGGCAATGGTTTTACCAGAAATGCCTAAAAGCATGGTTGTTGTAGGTTCTGGAGCAATTGGTGTCGAATTTGCTTATTTCTATGCCACAATGGGCACGAAAGTTACCATTGTAGAATTTATGGATAACGTTGTTCCGGTTGAGGATGAAGACGTTTCTAAACAGCTTTTGCGTAGTCTTAAAAAAGTAGGTATCGATATAATGACTTCAGCTTCTGTTGAAGCAGTAGATACAAGCGGTGCAGGTTGCAAAGTTTCAGTAAAAACAGCTTCTGGCATGCAAACTATCGAAGCGGATATCGTACTTTCTGCAGCAGGTATTGTTGCGAATATCGAGAACATTGGTTTAGAGGAAACTGGAATCAAAACTGAAAAAGGAAAAATTGTAACAGATGAATTCTATAATACTTCGGTAAAAGGTTACTACGCAATTGGTGATGTTGTTGGCGGACAAGCACTTGCCCACGTTGCATCTGCAGAAGGAATTATTTGTGTAGAGAAAATCGCTGGTCAACATGTAGAACCATTGGATTACAATAACATTCCAGGATGTACTTATTGCACACCAGAAATTGCATCTGTAGGTTATACCGAAAAAGCTGCAAAAGCCGCTGGTTATGAATTGAAAATTGGCAAGTTCCCATTCTCAGCTTCTGGTAAAGCTGCTGCTGCTGGCGCCAAAGATGGTTTTGTGAAACTAATTTTCGATGCTAAATACGGAGAATTATTAGGTGCTCACATGATAGGAACTAACGTTACCGAAATGATCGCCGAAATTGTAGTTGCCCGTAAATTGGAAACTACTGGTCATGAAATGATAAAATCTGTTCACCCACACCCAACCATGAGCGAAGCAATTATGGAAGCTGCCGCTGATGCCTACGGAGAAGTGATACATTTATAAAATATGTAAGATGGTTGATGGAAAATGGAAATCAACCTAAACTGAAAACCTGTTAATTAAGTTTAACAGGTTTTTTCTATTTTTAGCCAAGTTTACATTACAATTTACATCTTACCTATTCCGTTTTACATCAATATGAAACTTCATACCATAAATACAGGCTTATTTAAACTAGATGGCGGTGCTATGTTTGGCGTTGTACCGAAAGCAATCTGGCAAAAAAGCAATCCTGCCGATGCAAATAACCTTTGTACTTGGGCCATGCGTTGCCTTTTAATTGAGAATGGCAATACTTTAACATTAGTAGATACAGGAATTGGCGACAAACAGGACGAAAAGTTTTTTAGCCACTATTATTTACATGGTGATGATTCTCTGGAAAGCTCACTTGCAAACTTAGGTTTTAACACTGCAGACATTACCGATGTACTTTTAACCCATTTACATTTTGATCATGTTGGGGGAGCAATAGTCCGGGAAAATGAAAAACTAGTTCCAGCTTTTAAAAATGCTATTTATTGGAGTAACGAAAAACATTGGCAATGGGCTATTGAACCAAATGCTCGAGAAAAGGCTTCATTCTTAAAGGAAAATATTTTGCCGATCCAAGAAAGTGGGCAGCTAAAGTTTATTGAAGAGAAAGAAAACGTGGCATGGCGAAAAGACACTAATATCAGCTTTGCTTATGGCCATACAGATGCAATGATGCTCCCTAAAATAAATTATAAGGGAAGAACCATTGTTTACATGGCCGATTTGCTTCCATCGGTAGGGCATTTACCTCTACCCTACGTAATGGCTTATGATATGTTCCCACTAAAAACGTTGACTGAAAAACAGCTATTTTTAGAAGAAGCTGTAAATAACAATTACATATTATACCTAGAACACGATCCAATAAATGAGTGTTGCACACTTCAGCGCACTGAAAAGGGAATTAGGGTTGCGGAAACTTTTAAGTTAACCGACATTTAATGATTCGTAAAGCTAAACCAGCAGATGCAGAAGAAGTTGCGCAATTAATTATTCAGGCGATGGGAAATTTGGCCAATAAATTCAGTAATACCGATGATACTATCGCAACACTTTCCCTCTTTAAATATTTCTTTAGCCAAACGGATAACCAATATAGTTATGAAAACACTTTGGTTTACGAAGAGAATAGTCAAATTTTGGGATCAATAAATGCTTATGATAGAGGAAAACTACTCGAGCTTCGAAAAAATTTTCTAGATCATTTGGCACACCATAACGGTTTGACAAATTTTAATCCAGAGAATGAAACCCAAAGTGGTGAGTTTTATTTGGATACGATTAGTGTTAACCCAAATGCTCAAGGAAAAGGAATTGGCAAACAATTAATTGATGCTGGAATTAATTGGGCTAAAGAACTTGGTCACAATAAAGTTGGGTTATTGGTAGAAATCGACAATGAAAAGGCGTTAAAACTTTACCAGACAAAAGGTTTTGAAATACAGAAGGAGAAAAAATTTATTGGCGGGTTATATTATCACATGATCTACAAATAAGACAGCTCAATGTCAGATCAAAAATTTTTTTCTATTTTTATTTGTATTTAATCTAAATAATGCCAATTTTTGCATCAGATGGAAAAAGCATGTATCGATATTAATGAACTGGTTAACGTATTCTCAAATACCCATGGTTCTGTTTATCAATCAGATAAATTAAACTGCTTCTATGTAGATTTTGGCGGTAAATTTGCCCGCTTCAACTGCATTTCTCTTCAAAAGATAAAAAAAGTTGTAGAACAAATCGATATTGAAGCGCTTCTTCTAAACACAAAAAGAGCCGATTTCGAATTGGTAAGCTTTAATGGTTGCGAACATATCTACCTATTAAATGCCTTAGAAATTGTTGCGCTTAAAGATTTATTACAAGGTGCTTTTACCATGTTTAAATTAAATCACCTAATTAATGATTGTCTTTTTAGATTGGTGTACTAGCCCGATGAACCATTTCAATTATTAATTTTCCTGCTTGATTGTTTAATTATCAATTGCCAAATTAGTAGTTTTAAACTTTTTTTCTCCACTATCTTATTGACTTCCAACCAGTATCGTATGGCGTTATCTGCCATTACTAAACTTATCTCAATTGTTATTTAAACTCATTATAAATAACTTATTATCAGCAATTTAGACTAATTTCATATAGCAAATAGATGCTGCAAATGAACAAATTCGTTTTACATTTGTATTAATATTAAAGCACGAAAAATGAAAGATCTAATGCGTATCAAATGTTTAATATCTCAGGATATTGAAACATTGTTAAATCAGCAAATAAAAAAAGAAGCTCACTCTTCATCACTATACTTATCAATGGCATCTTGGTGTAACCAAAATGGCTACGACTTTTCTGCAGATTATTTCACGAAACAATCTGAGGAAGAAAGAATGCACCAGCTAAAATTGTTTAAATACGTTTTAGATATGGGTGGAAATGCAATTTCTCCAGAAGTTACAGGCATTAAAACAGACTTCGCCGGATTTAGAGAAGTTTTCGAAGATGCCTTGGAAGCGGAGATCGCCATTACGCAAAGCTTTAAAAATCTTGCTTCAAGATGCCACAAGGAAATGGATTTCGTTACCATGGAATTCTTAAACTGGTTCTTAAAAGAGCAACGCGAAGAAGAATACAAAGCCCGTAGAGCACTAGAGTTGTTCGAGGTAATTGGCGAAGAAGGTACTGGAAGATGGGAAATTGACAAGCACGTTAACAAAATCACCTATTCAGAAGATTAGAACAACAGGTAACAAAACATATATTAAAAGGCTATCTTGATTAAAATTGAGATAGCTTTTTTTGTGGGATAACAATTTCGTAAACAGAAAACCCTTAAATAATAAAAGCTTCCTTGGTTACCCTTGGAAGCTTTTGTAGTTTAGGTTGTTTGGTTTATGTTGATTATGAATAAGTCTTAAGAGTTTTATAAAAAAAGCGCCGTTACCAGCGCTTTTTTTAAACCAAATATATAATAATAATTAACGAGCATCACAAAAGTACAAACTTTATTCATAACTGCAAGATTTATTAGCAAATAATTTAAAATAATTTACAAAAACCACTTAAAACTCTATAAATGAGATAAAAAATAATCCATAAATAAATATAAAAATGATTTTTGATCAATTTATTATACAATAATTATCATTTTTCACTTTCAAAATCATACTTTAAACAAATATTTAAGTCTTATGATAGAAAATTTTATAAAAAATTACTTAAATCATCCAAATACTTATGATGAAATGTTCCTAAATAGTGATAACTATAGAAATCACTATTCAAATTTCATCGATAACTTTTCTAAAGAATCTCTCGACAACCTAAACAAAAAGGAAGAATTAGCAAAAAAACTCTTCATGAGTCAAGGCATTACCTTTACTGTTTATGATAGTGGAGAAGGAATTGAGAAGATTTTCCCTTTTGATATTATCCCACGCATCATTACTTCAACCGAATGGTCGTTTATCGAAAAAGGAATTAAACAACGCTTAAAGGCATTAAATCTTTTCTTAAAAGATGTTTACAGCAATCAGTTTATCATTAAGGATCAAATTGTGCCAATAAACGTAATTTATTCTTGTCCTCACTTTTTAAGGGAGATGCATAATGTAAATGTGTTACATGATATTTACATCCACATCGCAGGAATTGATTTGATTAGAGATCATGATGGAACGTTTTATGTGCTGGAAGATAATCTTCGAACCCCATCAGGCGTAAGTTATATGCTCGAGAACAGGGAAATCACCAAAAGATTATTTCCTGATCTGATTCCACAATGCGGCGTTAGGAGTGTCACGGAATATCCTGCAATCCTTTATAAAAACTTAATGGCGCTTTCGCCAAGAGCAGTTTCTAACCCAACAATCGTACTTTTAAGTCCGGGCATGTATAATTCTGCTTATTACGAGCATACCACACTTGCTCGCTTAATGGGCGTAGAATTGGTTGAAGGAAGAGATTTGGTGGTTAAGAACCAAAAAGTCTTTATGAAAACGACTACAGGTTTACAGCAGGTAGATGTAATTTACCGCCGTGTAGATGATGATTATCTTGATCCACTGGTATTTAATCCAAACAGCGTATTAGGCGTTGCAGGTTTAATGGGCGCTTATCGTAAAGGGAATGTAGCCATTGTTAATGCTGTTGGTAATGGTGTTGCGGATGATAAGGCAGTATATACTTATGTGCCAGACATGATTAAGTATTATTTGAACGAAGAGCCCATACTAAAAAATGTTCCAACCTACCAATTAAGTAACCGCGATGAATTGGACTACGTTTTCAAGAACATCAACACCATGGTGATTAAGAAAACCAATGGAAGTGGCGGCTATGGCATGTTAATGGGTTATGCGGCAACCGAAAAAGAAACAGAAGATTATAAACTAGAAATTTTAAAAGATCCACGTAACTTCATTGCACAGCCAACCATTAGCCTCTCCTCCGCCCCATGTTTTATTAATGGAAAATTAGCGCCGCGGAGAATAGATTTGCGACCATTTGCATTAAACGGTCCTGATGGAATTTCGATAGTTCCTGGCGGGCTGACCAGAGTTGCCTTGAAAGAAGGCTCATTGGTGGTAAATAGTTCGCAAGGCGGCGGCAGTAAAGATACATGGGTTTTAACTTCTTAGAATAATAATATGTTAAGTAGAGTAGCATCAAGCTTATATTGGTTAAGTAGATATGTGGAGCGCAGTGATGGAATGTTGCGCATGTTGAAGATAAATTACGCATCCTCTCAAGATACTATTCAGGAATTTACCTGGAAGCCAGTGATCAGAATTTTTTCTGCTGATGATGAAAATGAACTGCTGAATATTCAACACGATAGCAGGGCGGTAATTGAATATTTATTATTGAATAGAGAAAATCCGAATTCGATTTTAAATATAGTAACGTTAGCCAGGGAAAATGCAAGAAGTGTTCAAGAGCACATACCAAAAGATTTATGGCAATGTTTAAACGAATATTACCACACCGTAAAGGATGAAAAACTCTTATGGTACGTACAAAAAGATGATCCTATTACCGCACTAGATATCCTGATTAAACAAGTAATGCTTTATCACGGAACGGCAGATAGCGCTATGGAACGTGGCGAAAGCAGAAGTTTTATGAAAATTGGCAAACACCTGGAGCGAAGTATTCAGTCGATTGATATTCTGGATATTAAGTTTAGTTCCATCAGTGATAATCCAGATTTATTAACCGATATTGCTTATTGGAAACATTTACTTTTATCGCTGGGTGGGTATGAACTTTACCTGAAAACCTATCGCCAGGGCTTTGATGCAAAGAATATCATAGAATTAGTGATGTTAAACAACGACTTTCCAAGATCGGCCCTTTATTCGATGCACAATATCGAAAGGTACTTTAGCCGTTTAAAAAGTGAAAGTAACATCGAACACTACAACAATTTATCCTTTAAAATCGGAAGATTGAAAAGTATGATTACTTATAGTTCGGTAAATACCATGGAAGAAGAGCAGCTTCACACCTATTTAACAGAAATAAGAGCCGAACTTTTTGGCATCGGAAACTTGTTAAATGAATATTATTTCGCAAATTCATAAACATTTAAATAATCATCCCGATTAATAAATTAAATAGAAATAACAATATGCCAATTTTTAAAATCAAACATATTACCAATTACAAATATGAATTGCCAGTTCGGGATAGCGCAAACCAGATTATTTTATTTCCGATAAAAGATGATTTCCAAAAGGTTGTTAAACACGACTTAAACATCTCTGGTAGCCCAGAAATAGAAATTTTCATTGATTATTATGGAAATGAGGTTGGAACTTTTACGCAGAATGAACCGCATACGCAACTCAAGATTTTTTCAAAGGTGAGCGTAGAAACTTTCCCAAAACCGCTTCCGCAGGATGATATGTTTAGCAGTGAACAATGGAATAGTTTAGATGCGATAAAATATGAAGTGCCTTACATCGATTATTTGAGACAAGAATCTTTCGATGGAATTATTCAGCTTAAAGAAACAGCACTTAGCATAAAAACAACTGACGATACACCCTACCAAACCGCAATCAAATATTGCGAACATGTATTCAACAATTACGAATACATTAAGGGAATTACAGCTGTCGATACCACAATCGATGAAATCCTTAAATTAAAAGCTGGCGTTTGTCAGGATTTTGCACATGTTTTAACGGCCATGTTACGTTTAACAGGAATTCCTGCTCGTTATGTTAGTGGGTATATTTGCCCCAACAGAGATGGAATGCGTGGCGAAGGCGCAACCCATGCTTGGGCAGAAGCTTATCTACCAGAATACGGTTGGTTAGGCTTGGATCCTACAAACAACTGCATTGCCAATGATAAACATGTTCGTTTGGCCGTAGGAAGAAACTTTACCGATTGTTCGCCTGTAAAAGGTGTGTATAAAGGTGGTTTCGAGCATATTATGGAAGTTAATGTTTCCGTTGGATACAATGATGAGGATTTTAATGATAACGAAAGTTATTTTCAACCAAAAGAGGTAAATTATCCTAAACCATCGGGTTTAACTACCAGTGTGCGAAAACAAAATAGCTATCAGCAATACATGGAGGCCATGCAACAACAACAGCAGCAACAACAATAACCAGGATTTACAAGATTTAAGGATAAGGCAGGATCAATTGCTTTATCACAAAGTCATCTGGTGAATTGTTGCATTTTGCTCATATTCATCCGATGACTTTTAGTTTAATAACAAAATCAAAACATGAATAAAATTAAAATAGGATTTTTTGTAACGCTAAGTATCGTTGCTTTTTCTAGCTGCAAGGAAGAAAACAAAAAATCGGCAAGCCTTGGTCCTATCGAGCCACAAGCTATAAAATCTCACATCGCTGTATTAGCTGATGACTCTTTACAAGGCAGAAAACCGTTCACTATTGGCGAAACCAAGACTGTAAATTACATTTCTACTGAATTTAAAAAGTTGGGCATTGAGCCAAGCAATGGAGATAGCTACATTCAAAAAGTGCCAATGGTGGAAGTTACCTCTACCCCATCAGAAAATATGGAAATTACGGGTACTAAGGGAAATTTAACCTTTAAGGCTGTAAAGGATTTCGTGGCATTTACGCGTAGGGAGCAAGATACTATCCAATTGAAAAATTCCCCTTTGGTATTCGCAGGTTATGGGATTGTAGCGCCAGAATTTAAATGGAACGACTATAAAAATCTAGATGTAAAAGGAAAAACCGTTGTCGTTTTAATTAGCGACCCTGGTTTTAAGGCAAATGATAAAACCGTTTTTCGTGGAGACACGATGACTTATTACGGTCGCTGGACTTACAAATTTGAAGAAGCCGCCAGACAAGGTGCGGCTGGCATTATCATTATCCATCAAACGGAGCCCGCAAGTTATGGCTGGCAAGTAATCACTAGCAGCAATACAGGTTCTAGGCTGTATTTGCAAGCTGCAGACAAACACAAATCGAGGTGCAAATTGGAAGGCTGGATGACCGAGGAAGCGGCAACTAAATTGTTAACTAGTAATGGCATAACAGGCGATATTCGTGCCTATTCCCGCAAAAAAGATTTCAAAGCAGTAGCATTAAACCAATCCGTTACCGTTGGCTTAAGTAATAAATACAAATATTCAACTTCTCAAAACATCATCGGGAAAATAACGGGTAGCAAACGTCCAGATGAAACCATAATTTATACAGCCCATTGGGATCACCTTGGTATTGGCAAGGCCATTAACGGAGATTCTGTTTATAACGGCGCTGTAGATAATGCAAGTGGAGTAGCTTCTATGCTGGCCATTGCCAAAGCTTTTAAAGATTCAAAGGAAAAGCCAGAACGATCAATTATATTTTTGGCAGTAACCGCTGAAGAACAAGGTTTATTAGGTTCTGAATATTATTCGTTAAATCCAATTTATCCACTAAACAAAACGGTTGCCAATTTAAATATGGATGCTTTAGGTTTTTATGGTGAAACAAAAGATATCTCCATTAAAGGCAAGGGGCAAAATGAAGTGGAAGATTATATTCTTGACATCTTAAACAAAAACAATCTGGATGCTGTTGGCGATACCCGACCAAGTGCAGGAAGTTATTACCGATCAGATCATTTCAATTTTGCAAAACTTGGCGTACCCGCTATTGATATCGTTAATGGTATTACCAGCAAGGAACACGGAGCTGAGTGGGGAAAACAGCAGAAACAAGATTATAACGAAAAGCAATATCACCAACCATCAGATAATTATTCAGCACAAATGAATGCAGATGGAATTACACAAATTGCTAATATCCTATTCAATGTTGGCCTAAAATTAAGTAATGAATCTACTTTTCCAAACTGGAAGCAAGGATCAGAGTTTAAGGAAGCAAGAGATAAATCGATGGGAAAATAATTCAGTTGGCAGTTATCAGTTGGCAATGTAAAGTTACTAACGCTAATATGCAGTTTGCTTATTAGCGTTAGTAACTTTTTTTTTAAATTAAAACCGAAAACTACAAATTGAAAACTGCTAACTGATATAGTTTTTTTTCCTAAATTTGCGCCCTTTACAAATAACAATATGATTAAGAGACAGCAAATTAAAGATTTATTAAAATCGACAGCATTCGACACAGAAGTAACGGTTATGGGATGGGTTAGAACTTTCCGTAATAATCAGTTTATTGCTTTAAACGATGGTTCTTGCATGGGCAATATCCAAGTTGTAGTTGATTTTAATAATTTACCAGAAGAGCTGTTGAAGAGAATAACTACTGGTGCGGCTATTTCTGCGACAGGAAAATTAATAGAATCTTTAGGAAAAGGTCAATCTGTTGAAATTAAAGCGACAACTGTAGAAATTTTAGGCGATAGTGATCCAGAAAAATTTCCTTTGCAACCAAAGAAACACAGTCTGGAATTCTTACGTGAGATTGCGCACTTGCGTTTCCGCACCAACACTTTCAATGCAGTTTTTAAGGTTCGCCATGCTTTAGCTTTTGCAATACACCAATTTTACAATGATCGTGGTTTTGTTTACATGCACACGCCTGTAATTACCGCAAGTGATGCAGAAGGTGCTGGTGAAATGTTTAAGGTTACCACTTTGGATTTTGATAATACACCACGCACTGAAGATGGTAAAGTAGATTTCTCTCAAGATTTCTTCGCTCGTGCAACAAACTTAACCGTTTCTGGTCAGCTGGAAGGTGAGCTAGCGGCAATGGCTTTCGGACAGATTTATACTTTCGGACCAACATTCAGAGCTGAGAATTCAAACACGACCCGTCACTTGGCTGAGTTTTGGATGATTGAACCTGAAGTTGCCTTTGCAGATTTAGAAGATAACATGCAGCTTGCAGAAGACATGATGAAGTATGTAATTAAATATGCTTTGGATAACTGCAAAGATGAATTGGAATTCTTAAACACTCGTTTAGCGGAAGAAGACAAACAAAAACCACAAAACGAACGCAGCGAATTTAGTTTGTTAGAGAAACTAGATTTCTGTTTAACTAACGAGTTTGAGCGTTTAACATATACCGAAGCGATTAGAATTTTAAAATCTTCGAAACCCAACCAAAAGAAACAATTTAAATATCTAATTGATGAATGGGGAGCAGATTTACAAAGTGAACACGAACGTTATTTAGTAGAGAAACATTTTAAAAAACCAGTAATCTTAACCGATTATCCTGCTGATATTAAATCTTTTTACATGCGCCAAAATGAACCGGATGCTGAGGGCAGACAAACTGTTGCAGCGATGGATATTTTATTCCCAGGCATTGGTGAAATGATTGGTGGTTCACAACGTGAGGAACGGTTAGACCGTTTGACCAAACGTATGGAACAAATGAATATTCCACAAGATGAACTTTGGTGGTATTTAGATACTCGTCGTTTTGGTTCGGCACCACACGCTGGTTTTGGTTTAGGCTTCGAACGTTTGGTGTTATTCGTTACCGGCATGACCAACATTCGTGACGTAATTGCTTTCCCCCGTTTTCCTAAAAATGCTGAATTTTAATGTAAGCTGAAAGGATAAAGTTTAAAGACCAAAGGTAAATAGCAAAAAAAAGGCCATTCAGTTTCAAATTTGAATGGCTTTTTGGTTTGATGAAAATCCTGTTATAAAATTTGCTAGCAAAACTTTGATAGTAGCACAAACTGATTGCTTTAAAACTGGTTGCAGCGGTATCCTTTTTGGCTTACCTTTAAAACTATAGAAAAGAGCCAAAAAGATTTAGCGGAAAACAGGACTAACACTCATCAAAATGCCGAACCCTGATTTCCAAATTAATCTTGAAAATCACAAAATCCTTAAATCCTGATCATAAAGAAAGGAAGCAGAAAATTCTAATTTCTTACCTTAAACTAATCATTACCTCATATTTTCATTCGCAAGAAAAAGATCCTCAACTTCCAAATCAATTTGATCTTGAAAATCAAAAAATCCTTAAATCCTGATCACAAAAAAGGGAAGCAGAACTAAGTTCTACCTCCCTACCTTAAACTAAACATTACCTAATCAATAATGTGAATATTTTGGTTTTTATAATTTGAAACCTGGTTTTATGAATAGATTTGCAATAGTAACTACATCAGCAGTTGCTAAAGGCTCATCGAAACATTCAACAGCTGCAGCTCTTGTTACAGCAGTACCATTGATGCCAGTAATAGTGATACCAGCTTGAACATCAAGGTTTTCACCTGCATATACAGCATCAACTGCTGATACACCTGTATCATTTGATTGTGTTGCTGAACCTGTAATCCAAGGTTTAATTGTTGCACCGTTTGCAGCTAACATTTGACGAATGTGTGATGCGTGACGAGCTTCTACTGAGTGAATTTGTAATGCCGTTGTTAAAACTGATAAGCCTTTCAATACAGTTGCTTGACCTTTGTATGCTCTTACACCTGTATCTTCGAAACCACATGCTACTTTTAAGAAAGTTACATAATCAGAGTATACAGTTGGGAAAGTACCACCAGCGGTAAAATCTGTCATTGCATAAGTAATTTCAGTTCTTGCAGCTGCACCCAATGCACCTTTTAGTAGGTTAACGTGGGCCAATTCATGATCGCGAATTGTTGTAATTGCTGCCAATGGAGCGCCAGCAGGGATAGTTAATGTTGGTGCTGCTACTAATGCATGATTGTAAAAGTGATACTCTAAATACTCTAATGAAAGGGCGAAATTTAAAGTATTAACAACAGCAGGTGGTAAAGTTTGTCCGTATGCTTTATTAAACATCGAACCTAAAGCTAATGGAGCAGCAGCTAAAGCAATCTTTTTACCCATTGAGTAAAAATCTTTCATTGCTGATCTTCTTGGGCTTAATCTCTCATAGATTTCGCCATCAACTTTTTCTATTTCTTCTAATATATTTACGATATTCATGTTTTCTCTAGTTTAAGATTATAAATTGATTACGTTGATTTTGGTTTTAACATATTTACCAGCAATTGCTAAAACTTTATCTGGTGTTAAAGCTGCGTCTAATCCGCCAGCTACACTTGCACCTAATGATGTTAATGAATTTAAATCTGCGAATGTTCCGTTAGAGATAATGTCTCTGATATAAGCCGCATGACGAGCTTCTACCGATACGATTTTACCTGCTAAAACTAAATAAGCATCAGTTTTAATTCTAACACCAGCTCCATTGTAAGCAGCTACACCTAAATCTTCGAAAGCCATTGCTGCTCCTAAAACACTAGTTGCACTAGTAAAATCAATTGTAGAAAAATCAACCTCTAAACTTCCAATTGCTGCTGTACCTAAAGCATTTTTGAAAAATTCTCTGTGTGCAACTTCATGGAATTGAATATCCTGAAAGTAAGCTTTTTGAGCTGTTGAGAATGATGATGGTGGTGCAGATGCAACTCTTACATAAAATGCTGCCTCTAATTGTTCTAATGCATAAGCATAGTTTAATACACCAAAATCATCTTTAAAATCTAGCGTTGCACCTGTAGATGGAACTGCTGGGAAGTTGCGATCTTTTCTGCAACCTGCTGCAACTAATGCAATACCTGCAGCACTAGCACCAGCGTACTGAAGAAATGATCTTCTTCCTACGGTGCTGTTAAATAAACGTTCATCTTGAAGTTCACTTTTTGTTTCTAGTTCATTGTTTTTCATAGTCATCTATGTTTTAAGGTTTTTTGATTCCGTTTGGTGATACATACGTGACAATTCTAAGGCTGGATTTTTCTTTTTACATTTTTTTTTATAAAGCGATTTTAATACATTCACAAACCTGTAAATATGACCACACTTAAAGCCATAATTGTTGATGATGAGGAGTTTGCACGATCATCGTTGTTTTTTTTATTGCAACAAAACTGTCCGGAGGTAGAAATTACTGGAATAGCCAGATCTGTGGCCGAGGCTAAGGATATTTTAGACCATCATACCATCGATTTAATTTTCTTGGATATAGCTATGCCTGGCGGAAATGGTTTCGAACTGATACCCGACGCCCAAAAGCAAAATGCTGCCGTAATTTTCACCACCGCTTACGATCAATATGCGCTTAAAGCCATCAAGGCAAATGCACTCGATTACCTCTTAAAACCCATTGATATCGATGAGCTGAAGATTGCGGTTGAAAAAGTTTCTCAACACATTAAGTTATTTAAGAACCAAAGTGGAAATGATGAACGGATAAGCAACTTGGCTTCAAGCCTTAATTCGAGAGCAGAAATAAGAAAACTTACTTTGCCGTACGGACAAGGATTTAAGATGATTGATGTTGATGACATTATCTATATCGAGGCCGACAGCAATTATTCTGTTGTGCATTTAAGTAATGAGGATAAAATTACCGTTTCTAAGGTATTAAGGGAGTTTGAAGAGTTGCTACCGACAGAACAATTTGTTAGGATACATAAATCGAGCATCATAAATCTTAATCATTTAAAGGAATACAATTCTAAAAATGGCTTGCAGGTTTTTTTAAAGAATGGGGAAAGCATCAACATTTCTAGGAGAAGAGCAAGTGATTTTTTTGAGAAAATAAAATTATTTACCAAAGCAGGCAGTGATCATTAATCTGATAAAAACAGAAAGGAAATTAAGCATTAAAGCTACATTTAAGCAAAGCTTGAAGTACACTTTTATTGCCTTTTTATTTTCGACTTCGATTTTTTATACTGCTCAACAAGCTGCTGCCCAAACTACTTACCTCCCCCACTACACTTCCAAAAACGGGTTGGCCAGCAATAACTGTTATTTCATTTTACAGGATAAGAAAGGCTTTATCTGGATTGCTACCGATAACGGATTGAGTCGTTTTGACGGAACCAATTTTCAAAATTTTACCATTGAAGATGGTTTGCCCGATACCCAAATCCTACAGATGAAAGAAGATAACCAAGGCAGAATTTGGTTCTTCGCATTAAACGGACAGTTAAGCTATTTAAAGGATGGAAAGTTCTACAATAAGGATAATGATGACTTGTTGAGAAAATTAAGTTTAAACACCGTAATTGTTTCCTTTTTAATGGATAAATCAGGAAGAATTTGGTTAGGAACAAACTCCAATATTATTGTTTGTTACGATGGAAAAACAATTAAAAAATATGTTTCTCCAAATACAAATGATAAATTCATTAATGCTTTTATTCATGAGGATGAGCAAGGAAATATTTTTGCCTACAGCGATCAAAGCGTTCAAAAGTTTGATGGCAAAACATTTTCATTAATCAAATCTCAGGTACAACCGCTGTCTTACATGACGGCCATTAACACAGCCAACAAATCGCTTCTATATTTAGATAAAAGTGGATTGAAAGAGTTTTCAAGAGGAAAAATCAATAACCTCATCTCAATTCCACAGAATTTGATAAAAAATATGTCGGGGTATTTTTACTACGACAATAAAACAAAAGAAGTTTGGATAGCTAATGCAAATGGGGCATTCGCTTTGGATAAAAGTGGGAAAACAATTCAATACCTTCAAGACATTTCTGTAAATCAGGTGATAAAAGATAGCAACCAAAATATGTGGTTTGCTACCAATGTGGGCATTTATATGTTGCCGAACTTAAACAATAGGTTGTCGATAATTGATGCAGAATCTGGCCTAAGTAGCAACGTTATTAAAAGCATTACAAAAGATGGCAAAAACAGACTTTGGCTAGGTACGGATGATGCCGTAATTGATGTTTTGACGATTAATAATTATCAGGTTTCTGAAATTGGCTTGGATGATTTCAAAAAATACAAGACGATAAAACAACTTACTTTCGATTCGAAAAATCAATCCATTTATTTCTCCTCTGATTATGGAATGGGCGTTTTTAAGAACATCTACAAAAGTACAGGCGATGTAAATTACCTGAAAGAAGCGAACAATTCCATGTTCGTAATTAAGCATTTTAGCTTGGGCAGAAATAACGATCACCTAGCATTGGCATTATCTTCAGGAGTGGTTTTTTTAGCCGACAGAACTAATAACCTCAATTTTAACTCGTTAAAATACAAGGAAAAAGAAGACTTTTTTAAGGATCGATCCTATCATGTTTTTTATGATCGTGATGATAACTTATGGTTTTCTAACATCAATGGATTATCTCAATTCAGTGATGGAAAATTGATTAAACATTTTGAAAAGCATCCATTATTAACCAAAAGGATAAACGATATCCAGCAATTAGAAGATGGTACTTTAATTTTAGCTACCGATGGTTATGGATTGATCTTTTACAAAAACAATCAGATTACAAAACAAATTACCCAAAAAGACGGCTTAACAAATAATATCTGCACTAAGCTATTTATCAAGAACGGTGAAATTTGGGTATTAACCAATAAAGGCGTAAATAAAATTACTAACTACCCAACTAAGCCGAGTGTTGCCAACTTCGATTACGGAAAAGATCTTTTAAGTGATGATATCAACAGTTTATTTATTGATGATAGTACAGCGTATTTTGCCACAAATAAAGGTCTGATTTTATTTAAATACAATAATAAAAACATCAGTAGAAATCTGCCGAAAGTTTATGTTACCTCCATCATGAAAGATAGTGAGCGATTGCCCATTAACCAAAGCAATTTTACTTTCGAAACCGGAAATAATACAATACTGTTCACTTTTAGTGCAGTAGATTTTACCACCAGCGACATCACTTACAGATACCGTTTAAATGAAAACTCTGCCTGGGTGGAAACCAGAACAAGGAGGTTGGATTTTTCATCGTTACAATCGGGCGATTATGTTTTCGAAGTAAGTGCGAAAAGCCAAAATGCGAATTGGGGTCCATCGGCTAAAATTTCCTTTACTATTAAAAAGCACTTTTGGCAAAGCTTATGGTTCCTCTCTATTTTGATTTTACTCGTGGCTTACATTTTCTATAAAGTTGCAGTGTACATCACCAGAAAACAAAAAGATAAGGAACAAGAGCAATTATTGGTTAAAAACAAGGTTTTAATGCTCGAGCAACAAGCATTGCAAGCCATGATGAATCCTCATTTTGTATTCAATGTGATGAACTCTATTCAACATTATATTAATACTCAAAATACAGCTTCGGCAAATAAAGTATTAACAGGCTTTGCCAAATTGATTAGGAAAAACCTGGAAATTTGTACCAAGAGTTATATTTCTTTGGAGGAGGAATTGGAATATCTAAATCTCTACCTCAAGCTAGAGAAAAACCGCTTTGGCGATAAATTAAAATACGTTTTCTCTATTGATGAGGAGATTGATAAAGAAGAAACCTTTATTCCATCGATGCTTTTACAGCCTTATGTAGAAAATGCAATCTGGCATGGCATTATGCCAAAGGAAACTGGCGGAGAAATTCATATCAATTTTAAATTATTAGATGAACATTATTTGAATATTGAAATTATTGATAATGGAATCGGAATTGAGAATTCATTAAGGGATAAAAAAGAAACACACATTAGCAAAGGAATGCAACTTACCAAAGAGCGCTTAAACCTTTTAGGACAGATTGGAGCAAAACCAATACACTTGAATGTAACACAAAACACGACAAATGGCACAACTGTATCCATTTCTATACCGTTAAAATAAAGATTTTACCGTTTACTCAATTATTGATACCACTTACTAAATAGAACTTACACTACGTTGTGTTTAGCCTTAAACTTGTGTTAGAAATAAACGATAGTGTTTATCAAAACGTTCTTATAGAATTGATATAGATATTTAATAACCTAACCTAAAACTATATCTTAATTCAGGTTTCATTTGTGTGTTAAGAAGCGGTCTTGTTTTTAAAAAGCGAGACCGCTTTTTTGTGCCCAAAAATTATATTTTTGTATATGCCCAAAAAGAACCTCACAAGGCACATTGAAGCCCTCATTTTCTCATCAGTTCAAAGTATTAATGTTC
Source organism: Pedobacter frigidisoli (assembly GCF_004331675.1). Taxonomy (GTDB): domain Bacteria; phylum Bacteroidota; class Bacteroidia; order Sphingobacteriales; family Sphingobacteriaceae; genus Pedobacter; species Pedobacter frigidisoli. The sequence goes on from NZ_SJSN01000009.1 coordinate 24,478, forward strand.
AAGAAATTATACTTGCCTTAAACGCCGTGTTTGAGGAAGAACACATAGAAAGTCAAATATTCGAGAGTCTAGATTTGATAAAAGAAAAATACAACCGTGATGATTCTGCAATAGAATTGGTTAACCTCAACAAAGGATATCAGTTTTTAACCAAAAAAGAATACCATGAAACTGTAAATCAGCTTCAACTACATCGCTCGAAGAAAAAATTAAGTCAGGCAGCGATGGAAACATTAGCCATTATTGCTTACCGCCAACCCATTACCAAGCTCGAGATAGAACAAATTCGGGGAGTAAATTCCGATTATTCGGTTCAGCGTTTATTGGAAAAGGAATTAATTAGTATCGACGGAAAAGCCGAAACACCTGGCCGTCCCATCCTATACAGCACAAGCTCACTTTTTATGGATTATTTTGGCTTGAACAACTTAAACCAGCTTCCGCAGCTGAAAGATATAGCCAAAGAAGAAAATTCAATTGGAGAAAGTGTTGAGTAGAATAATTTAATTTATTTGGCTTCAGGTTGTTATTAAAAAAAGTTTTTATGTATTTTTAAACTATAAAAGCAATTTTTATTTTTGTGATATGAAAGCGCCAAAGAAACTCCCTACAAAGCCGACTACCAAAAAACAGGTAGATGAAGATGATGATCTTGAAGATGACGACGTTCAAACAACGAAAACGAAATCGCAAGATGATGATGATGACGACGATTTTGATTTACCGTTAGATGATCTAGATAATTTCGATAATTTTGATGATGACGACGAAGATTATTAATCATTAAAAAAAACTATATATTTGAAAAAGCATCCCTCCGTTTGGTAGGATGCTTTTTAATTTTAAAATCTGCCCATGCAAATTATTTCAGTAAGCAATTCATCTTTAAAAAAAGACTTTCTAGATACGCCTAAAATTCTTTATAAAAACGATAAAAACTGGATCTGTCCATTGGATAGTGAAGTGGAAAATGTTTTCGATCCAAAGAAAAATAATTTCTTTAGTCATGGAAAATGCACCCGTTGGGTTTTAAAAGATGATTCTGGTAAGCTTATCGGACGTGTAGCTGCTTTCATTAATGATAAAAAAGCAACAAACTACGAACAACCAACTGGCGGAATGGGTTTCTTTGAGTGTATTGATGATGAAAAGGCAGCTTATCTATTGTTTGATACGGCAAAAGATTGGTTGGCAGAAAATGGAATGAAAGCTATGGATGGACCAATTAATTTCGGAGAGAACGATTCTTTCTGGGGGCTATTGGTTGAGGGTTTTACGCCACCATCTTTCGGTATGAATTATAATTTCCCTTACTATAAAAAGTTTTTTGATGATTATGGTTTCGTTACCGAATACGAACAATTAACCAATCATATCAACCTTACCATTCCTTTTCCTGAGCGCTTTACCAAAATTGCAAACTGGGTAAGAAATAAACCTGGCTATACTTTTGAATATTTCGACAAGAAAAACTCAGAAAAGTATATTAAGGATTTGATGGAAATTTATAACGATGGCTGGCAGGATTTTGAAAACTTCGTACCTATAAAAAAGGAAACACTCGAAGAAAGTTTCAAAAGTATGGAACCCATTATGGATGAGCATTTAATTCAATTTGCTTACTTTAACGGCGAGCCAGCATCATTTGTAGTGCTTATTCCCGATGCTAACCAAATGATTAAGGGCTTTGATGGGAAATTAGGTTTGATAGAAAAACTGAAATTTGCATATCGCCGTTGGGTCGGTGTTACCCGAATGCGGGCTATTGTGATGGGCACAAAACCAAAATTCCAAAAGCATGGACTGGAATCCGTTCTTTTTATCAGCCTAGGAGAATATGTACTTCCTAAAAATCAATATAAGGAATTGGAATTAAGTTGGGTGGGCGATTTTAATGAACAAATGATTGCTATTCATAAAGCTACAGGTGCAACATTTGGAAAAAAGCATTTAACTATGCGTAGGGTCTTTCCGCAGATTTAAGGAGAAAGGAGTGCAGATTTAAGGGGATTTTTAAGGCTTGAGTAAATATCTTCTTAAATCTGCGGGTTTAAACCCCATAATTTGCAGGAAAAAACTACATCCCTAATTTATCATATAAATCAATAACCTTTTTACGAAGTTTATTGATCGCTTCATCTTTTTCTAGCAATTCTTTTTTCAAAGCTAAAAGTTCTTCAGAAGATGATGATTGATCTGCATCTCCTAAAATCAATTGCATTACGGGAATTTTAAAGGTTTTAGATATTTGCAACAAACGAGAAATATTCAAATCTGTTTGTCCGGTTTCTATTTTGCAAAATGCTGGCGTAGAAATATTAAGCTTTTTAGCGGCAGCTGCCTGACTTAAACCAAGCGCTACCCTACTTTTTTTAATATTCTCTCCAATGCTTTTCATTAATAATAATACTTAAAAATCTGCGAATCTGTGGCTTACTTACCTTGGTAATTCAGCCGCCAATTCTGGCAAATCGAAACCTGCGTAATTACCAGAACTCATCATTAGCAGATTAGCATTTTTATAATTTAAACTCAGTAGATAAGCCTTTAACTTATCCGCATCATTAAAGAATTTTAATTTTGGATTGGCAAATGCCTCTTGAACATCATTTTCAGAAAATGGCTCCATGCGCTTTTGCTCAAATGATTTTAAATCGATAAAAACAATTGCTTCATCCGCTTTGTCCATCGCTCCAGCATATTCCTTTAAGAAATCTTTATTCAAGCTGCTAAAAGTATGCAACTCAATGCAAGCAATAAGTTTTCTATCAGTAAATTGTGCTTTTACGGCCTCAATTGTAGCTTTTAACTTAGATGGAGAATGAGCAAAATCCTTATAAACATTGGTAAATTCGTCAGCAGATATTACCTCTAAACGTTTCGCCGCACCTGTAAATGAGGCAATGGCAGTATCAAATTCAGCTGCACTAATTTTTGATTCTTCGCAAACTAATTTCGCAGCATTCAAGTTCATTAAATTATGATCTCCAAAAACACCTAAAGCAGTTTTTTCGGGAAGCAAATAGGTAATGCCGTTTATAATTTCATGCGCCGGGATTCCGTAACCAATTTTTCTAATCTTTACTGTAGAGTTTTGAGCGATTTCATTTAAATCTGCATCAACTTGGCAATAAATCAATGTTCCATTTTCCGTAATGGTATCTATAAACTTGTCAAACTGTGATGTATAATCTGCGTAGGTAGGAAACACATTGATATGATCCCAAGCTATACCGCTAATAACGGCAACATTTGCTTTGTATAGATGAAATTTTGGTCTTCTATCAATTGGTGATGATAAATACTCATCGCCCTCAATAATCATTATTGGAGCTTCTTCAGTTACCTTTACCATGGTTTCGAAACCGGCCAATTGTGCACCAACCAAATAATCGAAATCGCGATTGTAGTAATTCAAGACATGCAGAATCATACTGGTTATTGTCGTCTTTCCGTGACTACCACCAATTACAACACGTAATTTATCTTTACTTTGCTCGTAAATATATTCAGGGTATGAATATATTTTAATGCCTAATTCTTGGGCTTTCAGCAATTCTGGATTATCAATTCTGGCATGCATGCCTAAAATAACTGCATCAAGATCTGTAGAAATACGATTTTCATTCCAGCCCATTTCCGCAGGCAGCAAACCATATTTATCTAAACGAGATTTTGCCGGCTCAAAAATTACATCGTCAGATCCTGTAATTTGATAACCTTTTTTATGTAAAGCGATGGCTAGATTGTGCATTGCACTTCCGCCAATTGCTATAAAATGTATGCGCATGCTTTAAAATGATTGAATTTTGATTGATAAAATGAGTGAATGGTTGATTGCAAAAATGAATCATTCACTCATTCAAAACTTACTTACTAATATTTTTCAAATTGAGCAGCTACCCAATCTCCATTCTGTTTGTGGTCGATATAATGGATCTCGTGTTTTGCACATTCGGCAGTAATCATACTTAAATCTGGATCCAAATAGAAACCACTGAAGAAAATTTTCCCTTCAGATTTTAAAACCTCAGCATAACGACCGATCTGATCTAACAGAATATTACGATTAATATTCGCAAAAATCACATCGTATTCTTCGTTAGGAATCACTTCTTTACTTCCGCAAAGCGCTTTAAGATTAGTCACCTTATTTAATGCCGCATTTTCTAAAGCGCTTTCATAACAGATATCATCGTAATCGATGGCCATTAAATTTTTAGCGCCGAGTTTGGCCGCTAGAATTGCCAAAATTCCAGTACCGCAGCCCATATCCAAAATGTTTTTATCTTTCAAATCGGCAGCTAAAATATACTGCATCACCATCGTTGTAGTTTGATGGTGGCCTGTGCCGAAAGCCATTTTTGGATCGATTACAATTTCATAAGGATATGATGGTTGAGGTTCGTGAAAAGTTGCCCGAACGTAACAAACATCATCAATAATCAAAGGACTAAAGTTTTTCTCCCATTCGGCATTCCAATTTTCATCGGCAACATCCTCTAAATTATAATCCGTTGTAAAATCTTCAGCATGAATCGCCAATAAATCTTTCAAGGCTTGCTCAGAAAAATTCTCCTTAATTACGAAAGCCGTAAAACCACTTTCAGAATCTTCGAAAGTATCGAATCCTAAATCTGCAAGATCGCTGATGAGCAAATCTTGTTGAAAGTTTTCGATGCTTTCGAACTTAAATACTGCTTTTATGTATTGCATTAGCTGTTTAAAGCTTTGATAATATCTGTAAAATCACGAGATTTTAATGATGCACCGCCAATTAATCCGCCATCAATATCTTTTTGAGCGAATAAACTTGCTGCGTTACCAGGGTTACAACTTCCACCGTATAAAATTGTGGTATCATCAGCAACATTGAAACCATAATTAGCCTCAATTTCGCTACGGATGAATGCATGAATATCTTGTGCCTGCTCTGGAGATGCTGTCAATCCTGTTCCAATAGCCCAAACTGGTTCGTAAGCAATTACAATTTTCTTAAAATTTTCTTCAGTTAGGCTGAAAACGCCATTTACCAATTGTTTTTTTAATACTTCGTAATAACTTCCGTTGTTACGCTCATCTAAAGTTTCGCCAATACAGAAAATTGGTTTCAAGTCATTTGCTAATGCAATTTTGGTTTTCGCAGCCAATAATTCATCGCTTTCAGCTTGATATTGTCTACGTTCTGAGTGACCTAAAATTACGTACTCTGTACCTACAGACTTAATCATCTTTGCAGAAATATCGCCAGTGTAAGCTCCGTTTTCTTTATCGTGAATATTTTGGGCACCGATCTTAACATCGTTACCACCCAATTTCGCTAAGCTGTTTAGATGAATAAATGGAGCGCAAATAATAGCTATCTGCTCGCCTTTACGCTCATCTTTAACCATATTTACAATTTCACTGAATAACGAAACACCTTCGTTATAGTCCAAATTCATTTTCCAGTTTCCTGCTACTATTTTCTTTCTCATTTTTATTGTTTAAGGTTGAAAAGCTGCAATGTTAGAAAGTTCCAATACTGCATTTTTTCAATCGATTTAAAATCTTCTATATTCTTTTGTTAATTCAAAAACCTTGTTTAAAATTTCTTTTTCTATGTCATCAAAAGGCAAATCTCTCCTGGCATAAACCTTTTCGGCGGTTTCAAACATCTTTACAAGGCTATAGGCTTCAAATCCTTGTGCTCCACCCCATGCAAAATCTGGAATAAAATTACGGGGAAAGCCCGCCCCAAAAACATTGGCACTTACACCAGCTACTGTTCCGGTATTAAACATAGTATTAATACCACATTTTGAGTGATCCGCCATAATTAAACCGCAAAATTGCAAACCTGTCTTACGGAAACTTTCTTGCTCATAATCCCAAAGCCTTACCTCTGCATAATTATTTTTGAGGTTCGAATTATTACTATCTGCACCAATATTACACCATTGGCCCATTACGGCATTACCTAAATAACCCTCATGACCTTTGGAAGAATAACCCCAAATTACGGCATTATTTATTTCGCCTCCAACCCTGCAATGCGGTCCAATGGTGGTGTTTGGATAAATCTTAGCACCCATTTTTACCGAAGAATCATCACATAAGGCAAAAGACCCTCGAATATTACTACTTTCCCAAACTTCGGAATTTTTACCTAGATATATTGGCCCTTGTAAACTATTAAAAACAGAACACTCGGCTTTTGCACCTTCTTCTACAAAGATATTATCCCCTAAAAAAGTATTGGTGTTGCTTAAAGTTGAAGATGTTCTGCCCTTAGTTAAAAGTTCGAAATCTTTTTTTAATTCGATTCCATTGTTCGTAAAAATATCATTAGGATAAACAATTCTAATGAAATCTCCTTCAAATTGAATTGGCTTGAATGATATAGCTACATCACGATTGTATTCACTTGCAGCATAAGCGATAATTAAATCAGCCTTTAGAAGCACCTCTCCTGCTCTTAAACCATTTACAGCTTCAAGTAGTGGCCCATCAGGACAGATAGCACCATTAATAAAAAGATTAGCATTTTTTTTTGGTGCAAACTTAATGGAAAGGTAATCTTGGGTTTGAAAGCCGAAATCTGCTTTTAAATATTTCGCCCACTTTTCGGCGATGGTTAAAATACCAGTGCGTAAATCGGCAACAGGCCTAGTAAAAGTAAGTGGACGGAGAGACGCCCAACTGGAATCATCAAATAGATTGATTGTCATAAGCAGCAAAAATAAAAAAAGTCCCGATGCTTTTGGCAAAGGGACTTTAAAAAATGCTTTTTTATTGCTAAATTATTTCTTAGCGTAACGGTTTTTGAATTTATCGATACGTCCTGCAGTATCAACCAATTTCATTTTACCAGTATAAAAAGGGTGTGAAGTATGAGAGATCTCTAATTTATAAAGAGGATACTCATTACCATCTTCCCATTTAATTGTTTCTTTAGTATCTACGCAAGATTTTGTTAAGAAAGCATATTCGTTAGACATGTCTTTGAAAACAACTGGTCTGTAGCTAGTAGGGTGCAAATCTTTTTTCATCGTGTTTTTTATTTTCTTTTAATTGTGATGAAGCTATCTCGCTAATGCTTCGATGGTTTCATTTAAATATTATTTAGTGTATTTGTGTGAAAGCACCAAGAACATTCTTGCAATTTGCTGGCAAGAATGCTTATGACATTTTCTATTAGTCTTTTCAACCTCTATTTTAGAGGATGCAAATATCCTAATTTTATTTTTGATTTACAAGAGACTAAAAGAAATATTTTAAAGTTCATTATTTTTAATCCTAATATCGAAGAGAACCTGGATTAGCCAGCTGCAAAAGTTGGTTTTCACGTGTAAGTGAAACAAAATCTTTCTCTGTAATTGTTCCAGATATTGCATCACTTTCTAAAACAACTCTCCCTTGCCCCTCTCTTATAAAATTCGAATCCGTTTCTGGATTTTTATTGGAGATACAAATTAAGCCGTACTTAAAGTTCTTAATAATCTTATTCTCTAATGTTCCTGAAATAATAATTGCGAACTCTGCAACTTTAGTATTTCTTTGAGATTTAACCTTGCCATATATGGTAAAATCATTTCCAGATCCAGAAATAGCCGTTACAATGCTTGTATCGCTTGTAGCTAGAAAGCCCCTACCTAATAGTCTTATCCCAAAATTTGCATCCTGATTAGATAAACTCAATCTTGCATCGCTGAAGCGATAACCAATAGCAAAGTCTTTAGGGATGTTGGTAGATTGCAAAATTAATGGATTGATAGCGTAATAGCCCTCAACATTTATTGGATTTACACCCGTATTTACCACCAACCCAAGCTTTTTTAGCGAGTCTAAATACTTTCCAGGAATAACATCTTGGATTTGTTTTTTTTGAATTTCTATCTTATTAATTTCATCTACTACGCTACTGTCTTTTTTACAGGATGTAAAACTGAAGCCCACAACAATGATGAATAACCATTTAATGTTTTTTGTAATTGTTTTCATGTTTTTGATTTTAGTTAATTTTCGATTTATTAACCAAAGTTGCTACATAAAAAAAGCCCTAGCAATACCACAATGTGGGATTATTAGGGCGGTGAGGAGTTAATTTGGGGTATATTTTATGATGCTGTTAAATTATTTTGAAATTGGTCGTCCAAAATAGAATGGTCTCAAAAAAAACCTTGCTGCCTTGCCTTTAATATAGCTTCAGACCTACAGGCTACGTGAAGTTTTTTATAAATATGTTTAACATGAGTACGTACAGTTTCATAACTTATAAAAGCTTTATCAGCTATACTTTTATAATTATTACCTTCTATCATTAAGGAAAGAATTTCCTTTTCCCTAACACTTAGATTAAAATCTGTTTCCTCTGGCTGTACCAACATGATATTCTGACGAACAAAAAATTGTAGCACTTTATGCGCTATTACCGATGACATGGATGCCCCACCATTGTAAACTTCCTCTAATGCCTGTAATTGCTTTAAAGGTGAATCTGTTTTCAGAATGTAACCAGAAGCGCCAGCACAAAGCGCATTAAAAATTTTATCGCTATCATTAAACACCGTTTGGATTAGCACTTTTACCTCAGGAAAGCGATCCTTAATTATTTTTGTGGCTTCTATACCGGTTCTTCCAGGCATTTCTATATCCATTAAAACCACATCCGGCTTACTAAACTGAATATCGGCCTCCACCTGATTTACATTTGGAAAGATACCAGAACAAATAAAGCCTTGCGTACCATTAATGATGGTTTGCAATGCCTCCCGAATGAGCTTGTTATCTTCAAATATGGCAACCTTGATTTCCATCCCTTATAATGTTGCGTTAAATATCTAACATATTAAAATTAAAATCTATACCCCATTAGGTGATTTTACAATTTAAAATAATAGATGTTCCAAAGCCAGAGCTATCGATGTTCAACATTGCAGCTATTTCTTTTGCTCTACTTTCCATATTGGTTAATCCATTACCCTTTCTTACTTCTTCTAACCGAAATCCCTTACCATCATCATTTAAGATTATTTTGATGTTTTTTTGTTGATTTTCTATTTCTACTTTTATTACCTTACAATCACTATACTTTACTGCATTATTTATTGCTTCTTTGCATATGAGGTAAATGTTTTTTCTTTGCTCCATTGATAGTTTTATTGTTGATAATGAGTTGGGAATTTCGAATATCAATACAATACCCTTAACAGCAGTGAGCTGTAAGGCAAAATCTTTCAATCTCTCTAAAAGTGCCAGTAAGTTATCTTCGAGTGGATTAACCGCCCAAACAATATCATTTAATTTAGCTACCATTTCTCCAGCATTATCTTTTATAATATCGAGTGAATGATTAACCTTAGTGTGTTCATTATTTTTAATCTGTTCCTTTGTAATGTAGCTGTACATTGCTATTCCACTTAGCGTAGCACCTACCTCGTCGTGTAAATCTTGACTAATTTTGCTTCTTAAATTTGCCAATCTCAATTTTTGCAGGGTATAGTAGCGATAGGCAATAAAGGCAATTACAAATGATAATAAAACAAGCAGCAATATATATAAAAGTGTATTTGCTAAACTCTGCTTATTCTTCGATTCTGCTAGCTCCAAATTGAAGATAAGTTTTTCATTTTTTAATCCAGTTAATAAAATGGTTTGTATCTGAATATTGTTTCTAGAATAGGTTGCAGTTTGAATTTGGGTTTTAAGCTCTAATGTTCTAATTAAGGCAGGCTGATCATTATACTTTCTATAGATTTTTAGCGCTGTCTCTAAGAACATTAAACTATAAAAATCATTCAGTTGAGGATATTTATCAAGCAATTTAAAGCCATTTTCAAGTTGCTTAAATGCTTCTTTTTGATTTTTTATTCTCGATTCACAATCTGCTAAACCACTATAACTGTTTAACTCTACATCGAAGTCGGTACTGGCGATTGATGTAATTCTTGTGGATTCGAAATACTTCTTTGCGCTGTCTATTTGAAGTTTCTGCAAAAACGCACTTCCAAGATTTAGGTTTGCTGTTGCCATCCCTCTTTTAGAATCTATTTCGCTTGCCTTAATTAATGATGCCCTGCTGTAAAAGATTGCGCTGTCAGATAGGTGAAGCTTTTCATAAGCTTCCGCAAGATTTCCGTAAATGTGGTGCGGTTTTGATAGCTCTATATATTGCTTTCTATATGGTGGCTGATGTGTAAACCTCAACCCTTTCTTGAAATATTTCACAGCATCTTCAAGCTTATTATTGTTCATATAGAACAATCCTATGAAATTACAAGCATCAGCAATTAACAGACTGTCATTTAAAACAACAGCAATATTTTCTCCCTTAAAAGCCTCTTGCAACCCTAATTCGTGCAAATTATTGTAATAGTAAACCTCTGCTTGGCGAGAGGTTAAGAAATAAGAAAATAATGATGGTTTACGATAACTGACTTTGAGATAAATTTTATTCAGCCATAATTGTGCTGAATCATAATGATCGGTATTCATGTAGTTATCGGCATTGTTAAACGCCTCTAAAATAAAATCGTGATCGCTCTTTATTATTTCTGAAGATGAATTTCTTTGAGCGAATACAATAGCTGGAAAAAATAACAAGAAGAGAAAGCGGTAATTCATTAAATAAAGATATAAAATTATCAAGATTAAGCGACCTAAATCACTATCAATCTGATTTATAACTTACTATATTTCTTCCAAGTTTCTATTTTCGCCAATTGCCTAGCAATGTAAGTATCGGCAATTATTTCTGCTGAACTTCGCCCCTCTGTGGTTTCTAGTAGTTCTTTTAATTTATACTGATCAACATCTGCTTTATACAGAATCTGGATTAATTTAGGAAAATCATTATCTACCAAATAAGCAAATGCGTTAACCATGGTTTCCCTTAAACGTTCTTCTGAAAGGTTTTCTTCGATATCGAAATCTTTGCTGATGATTTTAATTAGTGACACTGACTAGGATTAAGGGATTATAAGATAAACATAATAACATTCTGGTAATTTAAGCGGTTCGGTTTCCCCAAGAACCATAAGCCGATTTAAATAAACCTGATAATAGCGGCAGCTCCCGATTTTTCATCGGGACTATAGCGGTTAGCAGGACTACAGAAACAATGGAAGACAGAACCGTTCGTTTCCAAATCAATTTTATACACTTAAAGAAACACCCCGCCTTGCAGGCACCCCTCTAAAAGAGGGGAATAAAACCCAGAGATTCACTAAATCCACTTAATTTCTTGGCAAATTTCTATTAGAACGCCATTTGTATCTTTTGGATGCACAAAACAAACCATTTTATTATCAGCTCCTTTTTTTGGTGAATCGCTTAGGAGTACAAAGCCCTCGCTATGTAAACGTTCCATTTCCGCTAAAATATCATCGACCAGAAAAGCAACGTGATGAATGCCCTCCCCTTTTTTCTCGATAAATTTGGCAATTGCACTATCAGCAGAAGTTGCCTCTAATAATTCTACCTTATTATCACCAGTTTTGAAAAACGCAGTATTTACAAATTCAGATGTAACCTGCTCTGTTTTATAGCAATCGGTATTGAGCAGTTTTTGGTAAAGATCTATCGATGCATTGAGCTCTTTTACGGCGATGCCGATGTGTTCTATCTTATTCATAGATTATAAGGTTATGTGAATGTAAAAATGCAGGTTTTAACTATAACCTCATAGCTATTAATTATAATTGTTAAATAAGTTTTTTCGTATCTTTGTACTACAAATAAGAGAACTGAAATGAAACAGCCGATATATTTAGATAATAATGCAACTACACCACTTGATCCAAGAGTGTTAGAGGCAATGCTACCATACTTTACCGAGAAATTTGGAAACGCCGCAAGCCGTAATCACGCTTTTGGTTGGGTGGCTGAAGAGGGAGTGGATTATGCTCGTGAGCAAGTAGCCAAATTAATCGGCTGTACTGAAAAAGAAATTATATTTACATCTGGCGCAACTGAAGCCGATAACCTTGGCATAAAAGGCGTTTTTGAGATGTATAAAGAAAAAGGTAATCACATTATTACTGCGGTTACTGAACATAAAGCGGTATTAGATACTTGTAAACACCTAGAAAAAAATGGTGCTAGAGTAACTTATTTAGGCGTAAAAGAAGATGGTTTAATTGATTTAGCTGAATTAGAAGCTGCAATGACTGAGGAAACTATTTTGGTTTCTATTATGTATGGCAACAACGAAATCGGCGTTATCCAACCGGTAAAAGAAATTGCTGCAATTGCGCATAAATTTGGTGCTTTATTTATGACTGATGCTACGCAAGCAGTTGGTAAAATACCTGTTAATGTAATTGCTGATGGAATCGACTTAATGGCTTTTACAGCACATAAAATGTATGGTCCGAAAGGCGTTGGTGCACTTTACGTTCGTAGAAAAAACCCAAGAGTTAAGGTTACTTCACAAATGGATGGTGGTGGCCACGAACGTGGAATGCGCTCTGGTACTTTGAATGTTCCTGGTATTGTTGGTTTAGGTAAAGCTTGTGAACTTTGTCGTTTAGAAATGGAAAGCGAAACTATTCGTTTATCTGCTTTACGCGATAAGTTAGAATCGACTTTAAGCAAAATGGAAGAAAGTTACGTTAATGGTAATACACAACATCGTTTACCACACGTCGCTAATATTTCTTTCAAATATGTTGAGGGCGAGGGTTTAATGATGGCAATGAGTGATTTAGCGGTATCTTCAGGTTCGGCCTGTACTTCAGCATCTTTAGAACCATCTTACGTTTTGAAAAGCTTAGGTTTATCTGATGATTTAGCACACTCTTCTATCCGTTACGGTTTAGGAAGATTTACTACCGAAGAAGAAATTGATCAAGCCATTGCAGTTACTCAAAAAGCTGTTAATCACTTAAGAGAGCTTTCTCCACTTTGGGAAATGTTTAAAGAAGGAATTGACTTGAGTAAAATTGAGTGGGCAGAACACTAGCAGTTTGCAATTAACAGTTTTCAGCTTGCACTATTCGAATTGAAAATTGATAACTAATTAATAATCACCTTCGCAGAATTCTAAAAAAATAAAAACATGGCATATTCAGAAAAAGTAATTGACCATTACAATAACCCGCGTAACGTGGGTACACTAAATAAAGACAGCAAATTTGTAGGAACAGGATTAGTTGGTGCACCTGAGTGTGGCGACGTAATGCGTTTGCAAATTGAAGTTGGAGCAGATAACGTAATTACTGATGCTAAATTTAAAACATTTGGTTGCGGTTCGGCAATTGCGTCTTCTTCTTTAGCTACAGAATGGTTAAAAGGAAAAACGATTGATGAAGCATTAACTATCGACAATATGGATATTGTTGAAGAATTGGCTTTACCTCCAGTAAAAATTCACTGCTCGGTGTTAGCAGAAGATGCAATTAAATCTGCAATTAACGATTATCGCGTTAAAAATGGTTTAGATGCAATTGTTTTAGAGAAATCGCACCACTAGAAGAAAAGTAGCAAGATGCAAGTATCAAGTATCAAGTTTTGATATTCGATATTCTGTCTTGATACTCGATACTAAATACTTGATACTATGATAACGATAACCGATAAAGCAAAAGATAAAATTGATCACTTAATGCAGGATTCTGAAATGGGTTCTGATTACTTTTTACGTGTTTCTGTAAAAGGTGGTGGCTGCTCAGGTTTATCTTATAACTTGGATTTTGATAACGAATCTAAAACTGGAGATCAGTTTTTTGAGGATAGAGGAATTAAAATCGCTTTGGATATGAAATCTTTTCTTTACCTAGCGGGTACTGAATTAGATTTTACAGATGGATTAAACGGAAAGGGTTTCAACTTTGTAAATCCAAATGCTAGCCGCACTTGCGGTTGTGGCGAAAGTTTCTCAGTATAAATTTCCATAAATTATAACAAAAGACTCCATTTGTGGGGTCTTTTTTGTGTTATAGGTTTTTTCATGCAGATAATCGCAAATTTGAACCGCAGTGCTAAAAGGATTTTTTTTCATGAAGAATACACTTTAGATCTGTTTATATCTGCGTTCCTTTTCCACTTAAATATGCAGGAAAGTCTAAATAATTTCCTAATCTATACCAATAACAAAATCCTGCTGAGTGCTGGGGCAAACTCAATTTGCATTTTTAAACCAAAAAGCATTATTATTGTTAATTATAACGAGTAAATCAAATTATAAGCAATGCCATTAATTAACGAATTTTCAACTGTCCCTACACTGTTGCGAAATGTTGTAAAAAACATTCACAAACCAGAAGATACTTTTTTAATTCATAAACAAGGAGCTGAATGGGCTGAAATTTCTTATGAAGATACCTTGAAAAGGGCTGATGCAGTTTCTGCATTCTTTTTAGAAAAGGGAATTAAAAAAGGTGATAGATTGGGATTGATGATCGAAAATTGTCCTGAATATGTTTATTACGACCAAGGAATTCAACAGATTGGCGTTATCAATGTATCTATTTACCCTACACTATCGGAGCAGGAAGTTGCTTACATCATTAACGATTCTGGCATAAAAGGAATTCTTGTTGGGAATAACTTCCTTTATCGTAAAGTATTAAAAGTTGCCTCAAACTGTAAAGAGTTAAAATATATTATTCCAGCTTTTAAGGATTTTGAAAAAGTAACTGTACCAGTTGATGTAAATGTAGAGGTAATTGCATTTTCTGATATTTTGGCACTTAAACACCAAATTACAGCAGCCGAAAAAGCAGATATAGAACAATGTAGAAGTTTAGTTTTGCCGGGTGATGTTTCTTCACTTATTTACACATCTGGAACAACTGGTACTCCAAAGGGCGTAATGTTAACGCATTCTAACTTTGTTAAAAATGTAGAAGTTTGCTTGCAACAGATTCCAGTAATCGATCAAACTGAGACTTTCTTATCATTTTTACCTTTATCGCATGTATTCGAGCGTACGGCAACTTATCATGTATGTTGCGCACAAGGTTGTAAAATAGCTTTTGCCCAAAGTTTAGAATTATTAGCAAAAAATATGGGCGAAGTTCGTCCGACGGTAATGAGTTGCGTACCTAGATTATTGGAACGCATTCATGATAAAGCGATTAAATCTGGAACATCTGGTGGCGGCGCAAAAGCAAAAATCTTTACTTGGGCTTTAGAAACTGGAAATAAATATCGAGTAGCTAAAGAGGCTGGTAAAAATCCAGGCCTGATTTTATCAGCGAAAAAAGGGATTGCAGAAAAATTGGTTTTTAGCAAAATTAAAGAAAAGACTGGAGGCCGATTAAAATTTATGATCTCCGGTGGTGCAGCATTGCCTAAAAATGTTGGCGAATTTTTTGGTGATTTAGGCATCAAGATATTAGAGGGTTTTGGTTTAACAGAAACCTCTCCAGTAATGTCTGTTACGGAATATCACAGACAGGTTTATGGAACGGTTGGTCGTGTAATTCCTGGTATTGAAGTTGGCATACAGGATGTGGAATCGAAAAAGATTCTTAACATCCAAACACACCATACCTTTGATGAAGAATTTGAATGCGCAGAAGGAGAAGTTATTGTTCGTGGTCACTGCGTAATGAAAGGTTATTTTAATAAACCTGCAGAAACTGCTGAAGCAATTGATAAGGAAATGTGGTTTCACACTGGTGATATTGGTCGTTTCTATAAAGGAAATCTTCAAATTACTGATCGTTTAAAAAACATGATCGTTAATGCTTACGGCAAAAATGTTTATCCTACGCCAGTAGAAAATATTTATCTTAAAAGTCCAAAGATTGATCAGTTGTTCTTAATCGGAGATAAACGCGAATTTATTACAGCCATCATTATTCCTAACAGAGAAACGCTTGAGGAAACTTTTAAACTTAAGCCATCTTTTTTCGAAGATAGTGATTCTTTCATTCGTGATCAAGAAATTATCGACTGGATTGAGCAGGATATCAAAAAGATTTCAAATGAGCTAGCAAAGTTCGAACGCATTAAAAACTTCAAAATTAAAAGAAATCCTTTTAGTATTGATGAGGGTGAGATTACACCTACCATGAAGATCAAGCGTAGAATTGTAGAGAAGAAGTACGATGATGCTATAAATGAAATGTATGAAGAGGGTGTCGAGGCAGAATCATAATCAAATTTAAAATTTCCCATTTAGGGAACTTTTCTTATCTTTGTTATATTTTTTATTTCAGTTGAGGATAATAGCAAAAAAAATACTCCGTGATTTTTGGGAGAAACATCCTAATTGTGAAGAACAGTTAAAATCTTGGTTTCAGGAAACTAGTAATATCGAATGGAATAAACCTAATGATATTAAAAGTGATTACCCGAGTGCTAGCATTTTAACTGAAAATAGAATTGTATTCAACATTAAAGGCAATAATTATCGTTTGATCATTAAAATAAACTACGAATATCAAATGGTTTGGATTCGATTTATTGGTACTCATGCAGAATACGACAAAATAGACGCTACCAAAATCTAAGAAAATGAACATCAAACCGATAAAAAACTTAAAGGATTATGATCAGGCACTAGAAAGGCTTGAGGTTATTTTTGATACAAAAAAAGGTTCAATTGAAGGAGATGAGTTAGAAATTTTGGCAATATTGATTGAAAATTACGAAAATCAGCATTTTCCAATTGGCTTTCCAGATCCTATTGAAGCTATAAAATTTAGAATGGAACAGATGGGTTACAAGCAAAGTGACTTAGCCAAAGTTGTGGGTTTAAAAAGTCGGGCAAGTGAAATTCTTAATCGAAAGCGAAAATTATCTCTTGATATGATTAGGCAATTACACGAGAGTTTCAAAATACCAACCGATGTGCTTATCCAAGCCTATTAAAATTATACATTAACACCAAAATAAAACCCTGCAAAATCATTACTTTTGCAAAAAATACCCACAATGAGTATAGGATTATCAGAACAAGAAATATTACGACGTGAGTCGTTAAAACAATTGCGTGAATTAGGCATTGAGCCCTACCCTGCCGAATCATACGAAGTAAATGCTTATGCAGCAGATATATTAGCAAACTACGAGAAAGATAAAACAGCATACAAAACAGTAATATTAGCCGGTAGAATTATGAGCCGCAATATTATGGGCGCTGCTTCTTTTACAGAATTGCAAGATTCTACAGGCAGAATTCAAATTTACTTGAAGCGTGATGAACTTTGTCCTGGTGAAGATAAAACACTATACAATACCGTATTTAAGAAATTGCTTGATATTGGCGATTTCATTGGAGTTAAAGGCTATGTCTTCACTACACAAACAGGGGAAATATCTGTACATGTTACTGAATTTAAAATACTTTCTAAATCTTTACGCCCTTTACCCGTTGTAAAACGTGATGATGAAGGGAATGTTTATGATGGATTTACTAATCCAGAATTGCGTTATAGAATGCGTTATGTTGATTTAACCGTAAATCCCGATTTTAAACAAATCTTCATCAAACGCAGCAAGGTTATTAATTCTATGCGTAATTATTTTGATGAGCAAGGTTGGATGGAAGTTGAAACACCAATTCTTCAGCCCATTCATGGCGGCGCAGCTGCTCGTCCGTTTGCAACACACCATAATACGTTAGATATGCCTCTTTATTTGCGTATTGCAAATGAATTGTATTTAAAAAGATTAATTGTTGCCGGTTTTGATGGTGTTTATGAGTTCGGTAAAATGTTCCGTAACGAAGGAATGGACCGCACCCATAACCCTGAATATACCTCAATGGAAATTTATGTAGCCTATAAGGATTATATCTGGATGATGGCTATGGTTGAAGAATGTTTGGAGAAAGTTGCCATCGCAACGAATGGTTCTGCAATAGTTAAAGTTGGCGAAAACGACATCAACTTCGAAGGACCATACGAGAAACTGACGATGTATGAATCGATCCAAAAATATACAGGTATTGATGTTTCGGCAATGACCGAAGATGAATTGGCACAAACCTGTAAAGATTTGGGTATTGAAATCGATTCTACCATGGGTCGCGGTAAATTGGTTGATGAAATTTTTAGCGATAAAGTGGAAGCCAATTTGATTCAGCCAACTTTCATTACAGATTATCCAATTGAAATGACACCTCTTGCTAAAAAACACCGTTCGGCAGAAGGATTGGTAGAACGTTTCGAAATCTTTGTTAATGGTAAAGAGATTGGAAATGCTTACTCAGAGCTTAATGATCCAATTGATCAAAAAGAACGTTTTGAAGATCAATTGAAATTAGCTGCTCGTGGTGATGCTGAAGCTATGGCGATGGACGATGACTTTGTCCGTGCTTTAGAGTACGGAATGCCGCCAACCTCTGGTTTAGGTTTCGGTATTGATCGTATTGTTATGTTAATGACCAATCAAAGCACCATTCAAGAAGTTTTATTCTTCCCACAAATGCGTCCGGAGAAAAAGAAAATTGAGCTTACACCAGAAGAATCAGAATTGTATTCATTAATTTCTGAAGGTGAACAGTTTCTTTTAGCTGATGTGAAAGCTAAGCTAGAAGATTGGAGCAACAAAAAGTGGGATACAACCTTGAAAGGTTTAACCGGAAAAGGAATCTTGAAAGTTTCAAAAACGGAAGATGGTTTGTTTTTATCGCATAAGTAATTAGAACCTATTGATAAAAAAAGAAATCACTTAACAAAAACATAACATAAACTTAAAAGGCTTGCTAACAATTGTTTAGCAAGCCTTTTCTATATTTACGGAAATCGATAATTAAAATGATTACCCCATGAATACTTCAAGCCTAGAAATAAACGAAAGAGAATACTGCATCAAATTAAGCAAAGATACTTTCGACTTAACCCTCGTTCGTCAATTAATTAAAAGAATCCAAGCAGAGGCAATGTTCTTCTCTAGAAATCAAGTGGAGGAAGATGATATCTTAAGCAAAAGGTCTCAAAGAGAAGAATTAGAAGGTTATGATAACTTGGATGATAAATAAACATCAACCAAGTTACCTACATCCGAATATTAATCAATTTCCAAAGTTCCCTCTACTGAATCATCCATCGTTTTACCCGTAACAACAGATGCAGCCATTTTTAAGAATGCCACTGCTGTTCCATGTTTTGTATCCCAATAATATCCTTCTGATGGAATTACCTTTATCAAGGTAATATTTGGATCATCCTTACCTCCTTGAAACCATGTTTTTATAAATGGACTCCAAAGTTCATCAATTTTAGCTTGGTCTCTTAATATTTCCGAGATACCGTAAATATTTACGAAACCAGAATGTGCACCAGCTTGAAATAACAAATGCGTAAATGGATCAGCCGCAATCTCATCATTCTTATGGCTATCTTTCATGCTCATAAACCAGATATTTCCTTCATCGTCAACTTGTTGAATAGCCATAGGCCTAACAGACAAAGGTAAACCTGTTTTAATGCTGGTACAAAAAAAACAGCTTTCTGCTTTCTCGGCCAAATCTTTTAATTTTTCGACTGCAGCTTTACCGCCTAAATCCTTAATATTGTCTTCTTCTTGAGTATTATTAGTACTTCCTTCTTGTGATGTTGCCATAGGTGTAGATTTTCTATAGACTACAATCTTTAAATCGATTTGGTTTTAACATTTTGAAAAGGAATATCATCAATCATATAAAAACAAAAAAAGCCATTTCAATTAAGAAAATGACTTTCAATATTGTAGACAATAGCATTTAATTATCGGTAACGAACTTGTTGTTGTTTGTCCATCATGCCCATTTGCTCTTTCATCTGTTTAATTTGATCAGCAAGCAATTTACCTTTATCTGCTTTTTTCGCTTCAGCTAAATACATAGTCGCTTCACGCTTGTTGCGTTTTGCCATGGCAATACCAGCTAGACTTAATTTCGCTAAAGCAATATTATGATCCATTTGCATCCCTAAAGCAAGAGATTTTTTAAAATATTTTTCACTTTGCATTGGAGCCGTTCTACTTTCGATTAATCCAATTAAAAGATTGTAATATCCATGCTGAACCTTTATGAGTTGTGATTCGTAATCCGTAATTCGATTTAAAAACATTTTAGCTTTCGGCATGTTGTCTTTTCTAAGAAACCATTGTGCTAAAAGCATATTTTCGTTGAAGAAGTAAGTTACTAGAACGATTAATCCTATCAAGATAGCAACAATGCCCCAAGGCCAAAAACCGAAAATAAATAAAGCTACTGCGCCACCCAGTAAAGCAAACCCCGCAATTAATCTGATAATATTTGGCATAAAATTTATTCTAATTATTTTTTTTTGCAAATATCGTGTTTAAATGGCAGAAATTAGATTTTAAAACAATAATTTCATTAAAAATTTCCAGGACAAAAAAACCTCAATAACTATTATGAAAATACTCTTATCTATAACTCTAATCGCACTTGCAATGAACGTTTCTGCACAAGATTTAAATAAAAAAATTCACGATCAAGCTAAAAACAAAGACATACTCATTAACACCTGCACACGTGAGGGAATTACCACCTTTCCAGAGTTTAAGGAAATGTACGATCCTATTTATGCAGCGTATGTTCCTGATGCAGCAACTATGATCGAATTGAAAAAATTGGTTAAAAAGGAAAGGATTAAGATTGTTTTTGGTACTTGGTGCGGAGATAGTAAAGTTAACGTTCCCAATTTTTTTAAGGTTTTAGATGCTTTGCACTTTAAGGAAAAAAATGTGAATATTATTGCAGTTGATGGAAGCAAAAAAGCTGAAAACGGTATAATTGATGGTTTAGATATACAAAGAGTACCAACATTTATTGTTTATGATAAAAAAGGAAAAGAGCTAGGAAGAATTATTGAACACCCAAAAACGACACTTGAGGGCGATTTATTGGCCATTTATAAAAAGAAATAATAAACTTTTGCCGATAGAATATGCTTTTATAGTAAATAGCCATAACTATTCTCACAAAACACTTATAAAATATATGCCTGCATCATTAGAACCTGGTTGGTTAGCTGTTTTAGATAACGAATTTGAAAAAGATTACATGAAAAATCTGAAATCTTTTTTACAGGAGGAAAAACAAAATGGCGCTACGGTTTATCCCAAAGGTGCTGATATTTTCAATGCTTTAAACACTACTCCATTTGATGCAGTTAAAGTGGTTATTTTAGGTCAGGATCCTTACCATGGTGCCGGACAAGCACATGGATTATCATTTTCTGTTCAACGTGGGGTAACAATTCCGCCATCTTTAAAAAACATTTACAAGGAGTTGGAAACTGATATCGAGGGTTTTAAAACACCGCAACATGGCAATTTAACCCATTGGGCAGAGCAAGGTGTATTGCTTTTAAATGCCACTTTAACCGTTCGTGCTTCAGAGGCTGGCTCGCACCAAAAACGCGGTTGGGAAATTTTTACTGATGAGATAATCAAAGCCCTTTCTGAAAAACGCGAACATATCGTTTTTTTGCTTTGGGGAAAATATGCACAACAAAAAGCCGAATTGATAGATCAAAAAAAACACTACGTTTTAACTGCAGCACACCCATCGCCTTTCTCCGCATTTAATGGATTTTTCGATTCAAAACATTTCTCTAAAACCAATCAATTGCTGGTGCAAAATAACCTTACACCAATCGACTGGAATTTACCAGCATAATGAACGCTTATTTTATTAGCGGTTTAGGTGCCGATAAAAGGATATTTTCGAGATTAAGGCTTAATGAAAGTATCAATATTATTCACATCGATTGGATAACTCCATTTAAGAATGAATCTCTTATGGATTACGCTGAAAGATTAAGCAAGGTTATTGACGTGAATTTACCTTTTGCATTAGTTGGCGTATCTTTTGGAGGAATGATTGTTGTAGAAATTTCAAAAATTCTAAACCCAGTTTCGACCATTATTATTTCTAGTGCTGTTTTTAGTAGTGATTTACCTTTTCTTTATCGCCTAGCTGGTAAACTCAATCTAGTTAAATTTATTCCTACTTGGTTATTAAAATCATCAAATAAACTTACACAAAACTTTTTTTTTGGTACTAAAGGTAAAAGTGAAAAAATGCTTTTGGGCAGAATTATTAGCGACACCGATCCCACTTTTTTGAAATGGGCAATTGGAAGTATTCTCAGCTGGCGCAACGAAATCAAAGCTAAAAACCTGATTCACATCCACGGAAATGCAGATAGAATATTGTATTCTAAAAGCGCTCAACCAGATTTAATGATTAAAAACGGAACTCACTTTATGGTTTATCAGCAAGCTGATGAAATATCAAAAATTATTGACAATGTAGTTTTGAGCGAAAGAGATTGCCACATTCCGTTGAAAAATCGGAATTCGCAATGACGATAGCAGGGAAAGCCCCTTTAGGGGTTTGGGGTTAATACTCCAAAGGAACGATAGGCTCTTTCTTTGTCGTTGACATAATCATCATCGTTTGGAAAGTTTTAACCACCGAAATCTTGCTAATTTTCTCCATAATTAAACGTTCATAAGATTTGATGTCTTTAACATAAACTTTTAACAGAAAATCTGCTTGGCCAGTAACATGGTGACATTCGGTAATTTCCTTTATTTGGTTTACTTCATCCAAAAAGATTTGGATTGTATTGTTTTTATGGAAATCTAATTGAATTTGGATAAAAGTTTTAATGCCTAATCCTAGTTTTTCTTCATCAACTAAAGCATGGTAACTTTTAATAAAACCAGCCATTTCCAATTTACGAACACGTTCTAGTGTTGGAGCTGGAGATAAGCCAATTTCTTGCGATAAAAGTAGGTTGGTAATTCTACCATTCTCTTGTAAGATTCTTAAAATTTTAAAATCAATTTTATCTAATTCTGATGCCATATAAATTCAAAGGTATTGAGAACACAAACATAACCAAATTATATTCTAAATTTTAACATAATTTATCTAATATATTTTAATAAATAATTTTTAGATTTACCTAAAAATAAAATTAGATAAATATAAATGCAAAGTTTTACCGAAGAGAATTATCTTAAAATTATTTACCACCTCGCAGAGCTAACAAACAACGTTCAAACCAATTCAATTGCCGAAAAAATGCAAACCAAACCAGCATCGGTAACCGATATGATTAAGAAACTGGCTGATAAGGGCTTTGTTGATTACATTAAATATCAAGGCGTTACTTTGACTGAAAAAGGGAGAAATGCAGCGATTGATATTGTTCGTAAACATCGTTTATGGGAAGTATTTCTCGTAAATAAGCTAAATTTTAAATGGGATGAAGTACACGACGTTGCTGAAGAATTAGAGCACATAAAATCGGTTGATTTAATTGAAAGGTTGGATGAATTTTTGGGATTTCCAAAATCTGATCCACACGGTGATCCAATTCCGGATAAAAACGGAAGATTTGCAAAAAACCATTTTACCAAGCTAATTGAGCTGAAAATAGGCGATTCTGGAACAATTACAGGTGTTAGTCAGCATAGTTCTGCCTTTTTAAAACATTTGGAAAAATTAGGTTTAACGCTGGGCAAACAAATTCAAATAAATGATGTTACGGATTTCGATGGTTCAGTAGAAATTCTGGTAGCCGATAAACAAATTAATATTAGTAGAGAAGTTGCGAAACATATTTTAATCAGCAATAATGGCAAAAACTGAATCGTTAAGTGAGGTACATCAAAGCGTAAGTACAGATAAAAGGAAGGGTTGGAGAAGAATTTTATCCTTTATCGGCCCGGCGTATCTAATCAGTGTGGGTTACATGGATCCAGGAAACTGGGCTACCGACTTGGCAGGTGGAAGTAAATTCGGCTATCAACTCATCTGGGTTTTACTAATGTCCAACTTAATTGCTTTGTTATTACAGTCTTTAAGTGCTCGTTTGGGTATTGTAAGAGGATTAGATTTAGCACAGGCTTCAAAACACGCTTATCCGCGATGGGCAAATATTCCTTTATTTGGATTAGCACAAACTGCGATCATTGCATGCGATTTGGCTGAAATTATTGGTATGGCCATCGGTTTGCAATTGCTGTTTGGTTTACCATTAATCTGGGGCATTTCAATCACAATTTTCGATACCATTTTATTGTTATTCCTTTTAAATAAGGGAATGAGGGCAATGGAGGGATTTATTGTTTCCATGGTTTTCATCGTTGGTATTTCATTTTTAGTGGAAATGTTTATTGTAGAGCCATCCTTAAAAGATGTTGTTCGAGGTTTTGAACCATCAATATTAAGTGGAGATGCTTTGTATATCGCCATCGGCATTATTGGTGCCACGGTGATGCCACACAACCTATATTTGCACTCTTCCTTAGTTCAAACCAGAAAGATAGAACGAACCAATAAAGGCATTAAAGAAGCGCTAAAATTCAATTTAATTGATACTACAGTTGCCTTAAACCTTGCGTTTTTTGTAAACGCGGCAATTCTAATTCTGGCTGCTGCTGCATTTTATACAAACGGACATCATGAGGTTGCTGAAATCCAAGATGCACACAAGTTATTGTCCAATATTTTTGGTGATGTTGCTCCTGCCCTATTTGCAATAGCATTAATAGCTGCTGGCCAAAGTTCTACCGTTACGGGAACGCTTGCTGGTCAGATTATTATGGAAGGTCATATCAATTTAAGAATTCAACCTTGGCTTCGTCGTTTAATTACCCGTTTATTAGCCATTATTCCTGCATTTTTCACCATTCTTCATTATGGAGAGAATGCGCTTGGCGGCTTATTGGTTTTGAGTCAGGTGGTTTTGAGTTTACAGTTGGGTTTTGCGGTTATTCCGTTGATTCATTTTAACTCAGATAAAAAATTGATGAAAGATTTCGCCATCAAAACCTGGGTAAAGGTTTTAGCGTGGACAAGTGCTTTTGCAATTATTGCATTAAATGTAAAATTAGTTATCGAAGAAATAAGTGGATGGGCCAAGGAAGGAAATAACTGGTGGATCTACGTTTTTGTAATACCCGCCTTAATTGCAATAGTATTGTTGCTTCTTTACGTATTTTTTCACCCATTGTTGGAGAAAAAGAATAGAGAAAGACAAATGGTTCCTCATGGTAATGCGCTTGAAATTGGTAAAATTGAAAAGATTAATTACCAGCGTATTGGCATTGCCGTTGATTTCTCCAAAAATGATAGAAATACGATTAGGCATGCCTTGATTCAGGGAGGAAAAGATGCGCACTATTACTTAATCCACGTAGTTGAAACCGCAGCAGCTAGGTATCATGGAGAAATTGTAATGGATCACGAAACACAGAGTGATGCAGAAAACCTTGAAAAATACAAAGTCAACTTAGAAGATTTAGGCTATGACTCTACACCATTCATTGGTTTTGGGAGCACATCAAAGGCTATTGCAGATATTAGCAATAAAAATGGGCTGGATCTTTTAGTAATGGGTGCCCACGGACATAAAGGGTTGAAAGACTTAATTTTCGGAACAACTGTGGATGCTGTAAGACATAAAGTAAATATCCCAGTTTTAATTATCAGGTAGTGATTATTTAGCAAGAACTTTCATTATTTTTTTTATTCCTCCATCACCAGCATTGTAAACCAAAAGTTTCCCCGCAGGTGAGTAAAGATACATTGCTGGGTACATTTTGGGTAAAAAGGCAGGGATAAACATATGATTCTTATCTTGCAATACGGTCACATTTGGCTTGGCATTTAATCCTTTGGCGTAAGAATTAAAAAATTTGGGAATAATGTAGGCTTCATCCAATGTAATCATGTAAATGTTTATATTTTTAAACTGCGCATAATTCGTGTTCAGCAATTTTGTTTCCCTTTGGCAATGCTCGCAAGTACAATCAAAAAGTATGAAAAGATTTTTTTTACCTTGAGCTAAATCCTTATTTGAGAATACCTTACCATCCAATTTAAAAAATGTAAATTGAGGTAAAAGGGTTGGCTGTTGCGCATTTGCTTGATAAGTAAAGGCAAATAAGAGAATTAAGAGTAGGTTTCTGAATTTCATTTTCAATGTTTAAGATTCAAACTTAATTGAATAAATACGAACGTAATAATATATCGTTAGCTTTTACAAACAGATGAACATTCTATTTGTTAATTTTAGCCTAAGATGAATTATAATAAAAACACAATTATAACATCAAATTTTAAGATATTTGCAACCCAGCATTTTTTGCTGCTTTTAATTGTAGATTAACCATCTACCCGTAACACAATACAAGTTTTGAAAAACGACATCAATATAAAAAATAAAAGAGCATATTTTGATTACAATTTACTTGATAAATACGTAGCAGGAATTGCGCTTTTAGGAACTGAAATAAAAGCAATTAGACAAGGTAAAGCAAACATGACCGATGCTTTCTGCATGTTTATTGGCGGAAATTTATACGTTAGAAACCTACATGTTTCTGAATACAGCCATAGCTCATTTTATCACCACGATATTAAAAGAGATAGAGCTTTACTGCTTCAAAAGAAAGAAATAAGAAAACTGAAGCTTAAAGGCGAGGAAAAAGGCTATACAATTGTTCCGCTAAGAATTTTCATTAACGAAAGAGGTTTTGCCAAAATGGAAATTGCATTGGCCCAAGGTAAAAAAGAATTCGATAAACGTGATAGCTTGAAAGATAAGGACGTAAAACGTGAAATGGATAGAGCGATGAAAAGATAACTGAGTTTGGAGTTGAGGGTTTAGAGTTTTGAGTAATCCCAACTCTCAACCTATCACTCCCAGCTTGTTTACCACGCCTGATCGCCAACCAATGGCACAAACCTAAAAGTATCTAATACAATTTTATCATAGTCAGTTTCGCTCACACGGATTACCGTAACCATTTTTTGGGTTTTCTCATCACCTACCGGGATAACCAAAATGCCACCAATTTTTAACTGTTTAAGCAGGATTTCAGGTACAAGAGGCGCTCCAGCGGTTACAATGATTTTATCGTAAGGAGCATGTTTGGCAATCCCTTTCGATCCATCTCCACAGTAAAAGGTTGGCTTATATCCCATCCCAGGTAAAACCTGAATAGTTCTGTTGTAAATATTTTCTTGCCTTTCGATGGTAAAAACTTGTGCCCCAAGCTCCATTAAAATACAGGTTTGGTATCCAGAACCGGTGCCAATTTCCAATACTTTATCGCCTTTTTTAATGTGCAACAATTCACTTTGGTAAGCTACGGTATAAGGTTGAGAAATAGTTTGTCCATCGCCAATTGGAAAGGCAATATCTTTGTAAGATTGATTCCAAAAAGTTTCATCAAAGAAAAAATGTCGAGGTACTTTTCCGATTGCAGTTAATACATTTTCATCTCCAATTCCGCGAGATTTTAGTAATTCAACCAGCTTCTTTCTCGCACCACGTTCTCGGTAATTATCAACAAATTTATAGGCCATGAAGTCTCAAAATTAGTTTTTTTTAATGGTGATGCAAGATAAAGAAATCAACATTACCCTAAGTTGCAGTAAATCAAAACTAAAATTAAAATATTAGTATGGATCCACATCTATCTGCATAAAAACGCCCTTAAACTCTTTTGTTGCATTAAAATCAGTTAAGGTTTCTTTTAAGGCATCCTTAACTTTTTGAATAGCAGTGTGCTTATCGGCCTTAATAATTATTTGTTTGATGTACAGATTTCGAACGCGACTAACCAAAGGTTGCTCCGGACCTAAAACCCGTTTTCCAAATTTAGCCTTAAGAATATTCGCCAAAGTAAATGCTGCGTGATCCAATACATGAGCATCTTTATGTTTGACGTACAGAAAAATCATCCTTGAAAACGGAGGATAAAGAAACTTTTCCCTTTCTGCAATTTCATCATTGTACATCCCCTCATAATCATTATTTACCACCTGTTTTATGATTCGATTATTGGCGTCGTAAGTTTGGATGCAAACATTGCCTTGATCGGCCCGTCTTCCGGCCCTACCTGCAACTTGCGCCAATAATTGATAGCTACGTTCGTAAGCCCTAAAATCTGGGTAACCTAGAAGTGTATCGGCGTTGATAACACCAATCAGATTTAAATTATCAAAGTCCAAACCCTTGGCAACCATTTGCGTACCAATTAAAATATCGGTTTTCTTATCTTGAAAATCATTCAGGATTTGTTGCAAACCATTTTTAGTCCGTGTGCTATCCATATCCAAACGAGCAACCGTAACATCTGGATATAGAAGCTTCAGTTCTTCTTCAATCCTTTCCGTTCCGAAACCTTTTTGCTCTACATGTACAGAACCACAAGCTGGACAGATATTTACGCTACTTTGTTGATAACCGCAATAATGACAATGCAACTTACCGCTACTTTTGTGGTAGGTTAAGCTTACATCGCAGTTTACGCATTTGGGCGTGTATCCGCAGGTTGCACAAATTAAAATGGTAGCATAGCCTCTTCTATTTTGAAAAAGAACAATCTGCTCCTTTTTTGAAAGGGCCATATCGATATCCTTAATTAAAACACTGGAAAAATAAGAAACCATTGTTTTTTTCTTGGTTTCTTCTGATATGCTTACCACTTGTTGGTTAGGTAGCTGCACACCGCCATAGCGTTCTTTCATTTCTACAAGACCATATTTTCCTTGCAAAGCATTGTAATAACTTTCTAAAGAAGGGGTGGCAGAACCCAAAATAACCTTTGCCTGATGCAAATGCGCAAGGTAAATGGATGCATCTCTGGCTTGATAACGTGGCGCAGGATCATACTGCTTATATGATGGCTCATGCTCTTCATCAACCACGATTAATTTTAAATGTTGAAAAGGAAGAAATACTGCAGATCGAGCACCAAGAATTACTTTATAAGCTCCTGTTCTTACTTTATTCCAAATTTCTACACGCTCGCTATTGTTAAATTTAGAGTGATAAACACCAATGGCATTGCCAAAATAACGTTTAATCCGTTCTACAATCTGTGTTGTTAAAGCAATTTCGGGCAAGAGAAAAAGCACCTGGCCATCGGTATTTTGGATGATTTCTTCAATTAATTTAATATAAACCTGAGTTTTACCAGATGCCGTAACACCATGAAGTAGCACAACATCTTTCTCTTCGAAATATTGATTGATTTGCGATAAGGCCTTTTGTTGACCATCGTTAAGTTTAAAATTTACGCTAAACTCTTCATCATGTGCAGCCAAACGGCTCACAGGACGTTTCATCACTACGAAAATATCTTTATCAGTAAGTGCTTTTAAAGCTCCAGCGCCACAATTACTCTCTTCTAAAAGCTGTTCTTTGGAAATAGGGAGATTAGATTTTTGCAATTTCAGGTAGCCGAGCAAGGCATCTAACTGTTTTGGCGCCCGTTCTAAAACCGAAAAAAGTTGTTTTAAGTGTTCTTGGTCTGTATAAAAATCATTCAATAATATAAACGATTTTAATAAGGGCTTATATTTCTGCACAACCTCCTCAGCCACTAAAACCAGTTCTTTCTCCAATAAATTATTGATAATGGGATAAACCGTTTTTTGTCCTAAGAGTTTGGAAACATCGTTAACAGTTAATTTTTCTTGTTTTTTTAATGCGCTAATAATGATTTCTTCTTTTTCCGTGAGTACAATTTCATCGCTAAAATCATCTCGTAGAATTAGAATGGTTTCACTTGCCAATTTTAAACTAGCAGGTAAGGCGGCAGACATTACATCGCCCTCATTACACATGTAGTAATTGGTCATCCAAGCCCAAAACTTTAATTGTGTTGGTGTAATTACGGGCTCAGAATCGATTACATCGATAATATATTTAGCTTCATAAATGGTTGGCGGAACTGTAGAAATCCCACTAATTAAGGCCGTATAAATTTTATGTTTACCAAATTGAACAACTACACGCTTTCCGATTTCAATTTGATCATTCAAATCAAAAGGCACACGATAAGTATAGTTTTTCGCCAAAGATAAAGGCAAAATAACTTCCACAAAAAGTGTTTCTCTTTCTGAAAAAATATCGTTTTCGAAAGTATCCATTATTTATCCTTAAATGCCGCAAAAAATAGCATTATCCAACCTAAAACAAATAGAAGCCCGCCAATTGGGGTTAACGGACCGATTATATTTACAAAATCTAATTTTAAAATGCTCCGAGTTGCTAGTAAATATAACGAGCCTGAGAACAGAATAATTCCGAAAGTAAAGCAGAAATAAGCAATATTAATGAGCTTGTTTCTATACCTTGCAAAAGTAGAAAGGTACAGCAATGCAAATGTATGATAGAACTGATAATCAACCCCTTTTTGCCAAATTTCTAGTGAGGCACTATCGATTGAGGCCTTTAAGCCATGAGCGCCAAACGCACCAAATAAAACAGCAACAACACCAAAAAACGAGGCGGTAAGAATTATTCGTTTATTCATAATTTTCGCTTAAAGCAATCGCTAAATTAATAAATTGGTAAAGAACTTCTCACTAATCAATGTAATAAATTAAATTTGTTGCACAGCAAATGAAAAAGATCATCATTTTAGTAAGCGTATTATTTTTGAGTGTTGCCTTTATGGCATACTACTATTTTTCTAAGTTAGGAACGGAAAATGAGGCGAAAGATTTGGCTTTGCAATCAGCAACCAATAATGCGGCAATCGTGTTTGCATTTCAAAACGATAAAAGTTTTTACCAGATTATTTCAGGACAGAATCTTATTCAACAGGTACTCGGTGAAGATAAAACCGTTTTGCTAAAGCAGCTGAAAGAAAGCTTTATTAATGATAACGTTCTAAACAACTACATTCAAGATCAGCAAATCTATATCAGCGTTCTGCCTGATTCGAATAAAACACTTAATTTCCTATTAACGGTTCAAATTCAACCTGATAAAAATATCAATCAGTTTTACGAGCAAATAAAAGGTAAAAAGCAAATTAGGAAAATTGAGGATAATCTATATACTACCAACTTAAATGATAGCTCAACTGTTTTTATCGGAATCCAAAATCAAGTTGTAACCCTTTCTACCTCCCTAAAATTGATTAAAGATGCTGGCATTCGGCTAACTGAAAATCCTTTTACCGCCTACATTAAAGAAAGTAACAGATTAACGAAGAGTATTTTATTACATGCCTACATCAACTTTAATCAATCGCCATTACTATTGAAAAATATTGTTGCAGGAAATTTAAATGGTGAGATCACTTTTTTGAACAAGCAAAATAGTTTCGCGACCTTAAACTACAATTTCAGTAAAGAAAAAATTCTGTTTAACGGCAGTACGGAGTTAAAATCGGCAGATAATTATTTAAAGTTGTTTGAGGATCTGCAACCACAAAGTACTTCAATTCAAAATATATTACCTGATAATACTGCTAATTATGCCTTGTATGTTTATGATGATTATAGAAATTGGATCAAAAAACTGGCAAGCTGGCAAGAACAAAAGAATGAAACCAACAAGATAAGTGCAGTAGTTAAAAATATTAAAAATGAATATCGAACGGATTTGAACACCATATTTCCAGTTTACACCAAAAATCAGTTCATATTATTTCAATTAAGTACTACAGAAAAACTTGGTGCAATATTATTAAACAATGGAGAAAAGGTGAAGCAGCTTTTGCTTGATGTTAGCGCCGATTATAACGAGGATATCAAACTTTTTAAATCATCGGATATATTGTACGCTTACTTCGGGGAGCCATTTAAAAAATTCGGCAGGCCTTATTACACCATCATCGACAATAACTTGATCGTTGCCAACAATGCGAGTACAATTCAATCATTTTTAAACAATTATAAAAACAATAGATTATTAATTCAAACCCCACAGTATTTGGATGCAATGAACCAACTTTCTGCAAAATCTAATGTAAGCTATTACATCAATATCAAAAATTCTTTCTCTATTTTTAGAAGTACTATCCAATCATCATTTTATAAACATTTAAGTGCCGATAGTGGTTTAAAAAGCTTCGACACCTTTTACTATCAAATGAGTACCGATAAAAACAAGTTCATTACTAACTTGCTTTTAAACAAATATTTAAAGCCAGAAATACCAGATTCATTAAGCAACCGTTAATAAGAAAACGAGCCTAGAAAACTATTTTACATGAAGAAACTTTTACTTGCGTTACTGGCAATGGCCAGCTTCCTATCTGTTAATGCACAACAATATGCCCTATTTGGTAGCAAAACTATGTTTGATGCATTCGAAAATCCATCCCAGAAATCATTTACACTAGATTCTTCGAGGAAGTTTTCATCAAATTTCTTTTTGCCATACTTTGGCGTTAATTCCTTGAATAAAGGAACATCAAAATATGCCATTAGAAAACTAACTCAAGAAGGAGTGTACGATACTAAATCCCTTCCAATTGGAAATGGAGAGCTTAATCATTTCTACGAGAATAGCAATATTTATGTGGCAACATTTAGAATGTTTATCTCCTACAAATACCAAAAAGAACTTGGTTTGGCCTGGCAGATCAGATCAGATTCTCATATCGATTACACGAATGAAACGTTGGCTATTTTCGATTCTTATGAACGGTTTAATCCTGGAGTAGAATATAATGATATCTTCAATACTAAGGGTTATCAGCAAACCTATCATCAGTTTAGCGTCACTTATAGGGAGAATTGGGATAAACGCCTAGCTTTCGGCGTTAAAGCGAGTTTACTAAGTGGAATAGCCTACAATAAATTAGATGTTTCAGATTCTTATTTATACCTCGACCCTGAATCTGATGCCTTACAGATTGGACTTGCTGGTGTTTACTCAGGAAGTTTTTCACGTACAAATGAGCTTAGAAAGAAAACGCTCATCCCAACCTTTAAAAACCCTGGGCTATCTTTAAGTTTCGGCACAAATTACACAACAAAGAAAGGTTTGTTTTTGATGGCCAATGTAAAAGATTTGGGTTTCATTTGGTGGCGCAGCAATACGCATAGAACTACAGTTAATCAACTAACACAAATTGACGATTTAGCTTTTAATCAAAGTAACACAAACGAGCAGATAAAGGACATTTTTAGGTTAAATGAGCAAAGCAAAAAGTTCTTAGCTCCAACCAATGCTAAAATTGATGTTTATGCATCAAGACGGTACGGGTTTTATAAACCTGCATTAGCGATTTCCAAAAGTCTTTTTTACAAAGGTGGTGATGTTGCTGTTGTAAATGAGTTTATTCTCAATGGCCTTTCAGCTGCTGTAACGCCATCCTATAATTTTAATGATGTTTTTATGGTTGGCTTGCAAGGCAAATATCAAAGTCCTAATTTCGAGATTTTTATGGGAACTGATAATTTGGTAGCAACCAGTTTCCAAGGTTTGGGGATTCTTAATAATGATGCCGCAGTAGGTTCTGGTCCAAATGGTGCATCATTTTACATGGGAGTTGGAATTAAGTTTGGCAATGTTGTAAACCACCCTCAATTTAGTGATACCATGCCGGGCATAAATGATAATGAAGGTGGAAGTTTCTTTAAAAATCTATTTTCTATTTTTAGACGGAAATAATTTTAAACCTTTTTCTTAGGTTGAGTCACTACAAAATCTTTTAGATAGAAAGGCTCGAAATATGCAACATCCTCAAAATTAGTCTTATAAAAGACTTCGTTTGCCAATTTTGACATGTAATTAGCGGAGTTAAAATTAGCTTCGCTAAAGTTTGCATTTGCATGATTTAAAGTTTCTGCACATTTTGCAGCACCATCGCCTAAGAAAGTAATTTTATTTTGGGCCAGCAAATGCTCAAAGCTATTTTCATCGATTATTTTCGCTGATGTTGGTTCCAAGATATCAAGTTTCGAGTCAAAAACAGACGTATAAACTTCCATTCTTCTCGCATCAATCATTGGGCAAATTAAGCCTGTGTAATTTGGGTTTTTAATAAGAAAACCAGCAGCCATCATCTCCAAGGTTTCAATAGCGATTAGTGGTTTTTCTAAAGCATAACACAAACCTTTTGCGGTAGAAACCCCAATACGAAGTCCAGTGTATGATCCTGGCCCTTTACTTACTGCAATAGCATCTAAATCAGCATAGGCTAATCCCGCAGACTTTATCACTTCATCAATAAATAAGGTAAGGTTTCGAGCATGTAAATTTTGACCGCTTTCTTCTTTCACAAAAACTGTTTTTCCATCAATTGATAAAGCTACCGAGCAAAATGAGGTAGCAGTTTCTATTTGAAGTATTTTAGCCATGATGCAAAGGTATTAATAAATGTAAGATGGAAAATGGATAATGGAATGGAAATTTACTTTACGGAACAGGGTCATGCCCATGCGCTCCCCAAGGATGACAACGTCCAATTCGCTTTAAAGCCATCCAACCGCCTTTAAATGGACCATGTTTTCGAATTGCCTCAATTCCGTACTGTGAACAAGTAGGTGTAAACCTGCAATTTGCACCAAGCATTGGCGAAATGGCGTATTGATAAATTCTTATCAAGCCCAAAAAAAACCATCCAAATATTTTATTGATGAACTTCATTTGGCTGAATTAAACTTTTAAAGCGTTTAAAAGTAGCGATCAGTTTTTTCTGGATAAAAGCAAATTCATATTTATCCTTACCCACAAATTGAATGGAAAATAGCAGCAAACCTTTATCGGTTGGCAATTGGGTATAGAAATTTTCTTCTTTATTTAAACGATAAGCCTCCCGAATGCGACGCTTGAGCAGATTACGATCTACTGCTCTTTTATATCTCTTTTTTGGAACGTTAATTACCACCTGCACCTGTACAGCAGCAGGTTCATTAACGAAAAGATAGGAGACCCGAAAAGGGTATAATAAAAAAGAAGAACCGTTTTTAAACAGCAGATCTAAATGTTTTCTGCTGCATAACCGTTCTTCTTTCTTGAATGTGTACATATATTTTGATTGATAATTGCAGATTTTGATCTGCCGATTCCGATTGCTCGGAAAAGCAATCAAAAATTATGCTTTATGCTTGCGTTCGTCAGAAACTGTTAATCTTTTTCTTCCTTTAGCACGACGTGATGCTAATACTCGTCTGCCGTTAGCTGTTGCCATTCTTTCGCGGAAGCCGTGTTTGTTTCTTCTCTTTCTTTGCGAAGGTTGGTATGTTCTTTTCATGACTGTATATTACTTATTATAATTTCAAAATTAAGAGGTGCAAATATAAAGCGATTTCTCTACAATTGCAAATACGATTAACTTTTATTTTTCTATTTGAAAAGCAAATGTAGTAATTCTTTTGAAAATTCAGTCCGCCCCCGCTTCTGCTGGCAGAAAAAGCCAGCATCTCGCTACGGTCGGGTTTAGATTATGTTGTTTTCTACAGCTATTCATGCCGCACCATGCAAATCGTTTAACCACAATACGTTTCTACGGAACGAAAATATGTAATTGCAAATTTATATACCAATGAGTCATCCCGATCGGACGAAATTGGAATGACCTTAATGCTACTAGCTTAAGTCTCGTCCCAGCGGGACGACTCATGGGTAGCAAAAACAAAAGCAATTTGTTTCGTTCCGTAGGAACGTTTGATGAATAGGCTAATAAACGGAAAAAGGCTTAAAATAGAATCACAGGCTTAAATTATCTAAACCTGGTTGTAGGGAAAATCCTTTCCTTGCTTTTAAATTTACTAACGCCTCTAAAGCAGCTGATTATTGGCGTTAGTAAATTTGCAAGGAAAGATTGCAACGTAAAACAGGACTGACGATAATCTGAGCAGTTCAATTACTTTCCAAAAAAAATATCAATATTCAACGTGAATAAAATCAAGAGTTTAACTTGTTTTACAGCCCTAAAGCGGTTTTCAGTTTCACATAGCCCGTTTTGCTTACAGGCAACCAAATATCTGATTTTAGCAAAACCACGTAACTATCCTTTTCTTTCAATTCGATTTTTGTAACCTGCGCAAGATTGATAATATAGGAACGATGAATGCGAATAAATTGACTTGGGTCTAGCGTTTGCTCGAAATAAGCCATGGTTTTATTTTTAAAGAAAGCGCCATCAATGGTGCTTAACTTCACATAATCATCATCGGCTTCGAGGTAATTAATATCTCCGGTTGGAATAATTTTTATCACGCCATCTTTTTTTACCACTACCCTATTATTTTGCGCCGGACTTAAAGCCGCAGCATCTAAAACGGCTTCAGTGTTTTGGCCTTGGCTTAAACGTGATGGAAGTTTTTTAATCGCAGCCTCAAACCTTGCTTTATCGATTGGTTTAAGCAAATAATCTACCGCATTAACTTCAAAAGCCTTAATTGCGTACTCATCAAAAGCAGTTGTAAAAATTACGGCGGGCTTATCTTCAACAAGCTCTAGCATTTCGAAACCACTTATTTTAGGCATTTGTATATCCAAAAATATAAGATCGGGCTTATGCAAAGTAATTGCTTTTAATCCCTCAAAACCGTCGCAACATTCGGCTACAACTTCTATTTCAGGGTGATCGGTAAGATAAAATTTAACAATATCTCTCGCTAAAGGTTCATCATCAATTAGTATCGTTCTGATCATTTTTTTGTGGAATTTTTAAGGTGGTAATATATAAATTATTTGCCTCAATTTCGGTCTGCAATAAATGTGGATTGGCGAATAATAGGTATAATCTTCTTTTAATGGCACTCAAACCGAAACCCGTTCCGCTGGCAGCTTTCATTTCAGGGTCGAAAGGGTTTTGAACCCGCAACTCCAAAATGTTCCGATCTACGGTAACATCAACCTTTATGGTTATGCCTGCAGAGGTATTATATAATCCAAATTTAATGGCATTTTCTACAATTGGCTGAAGCAGCGTACCTGGTAAACATAAATTTAGGGTATCTTCAGCCACATTAACTTCAATTTTTAAGCGGTGGCTAAATCTTACCTTTTCGATATCTAAATAAAGTTGGATATATTCCATTTCCTCCTCTACAGAAACCCATAACTCATCATCTCTTTTTAAGGTTCCTCGAAGAAAGGAAGCTAATTTGGTAATCATTACGCCAGCTTCTTTTGGGTTTACCATTGTTAATGCAAAAACAGAATTTAAGCTGTTAAACAAAAAGTGGGGTTGTAATTGATGTCGTAATTTGTTCAGTTCAGCCTCTTTGGCTAACACCTTTGCAGCAGAAAGCCGATCATGAGTTTCTGATTGTTCCTCTAACCTATACCATAAAATATTAGCCAAGGCACACCAGCCCAGGCACATAAAAGAAATCAATCCGCGGAAGGCGAAAGAGAAGTTATAGAAATCCTTGTATTCCTTAAAATCGGAAAATACATACAACATAGCATATTTCGCAGCGTAAATAATTACAAAAGTTAAGGCCAGGGTGATAATTAATACATAAAGGATACGTTCGTTTTTCGGTTGATAATAGCCTAACATATTACTAATACCAATGCACGCCATGATGAGCAGGAAATTGTTTATAAAGCTATCGGCTAGGGATATTACCCACGAAAAATTTACAACATAGTGTAAACCGATGGCGCACAAAACCACCCATGCAATGGCTATTGCGAGCGATGTTTTTTGTATTTGAGGAACGGAAAGTGGTCTGTTTGTCAAAGCGTTTAGGTTAGTAATGTCTTACTGTATGATGTGGCGATTTGTGCTCGCCACATCAGTAATTTATATTAATGAGGATGCTGAGAAAATTAAAAGCTCTTTATCTCAATTCCTCCGAAGAGTACTGTTCCATCCAAAACCAATGTTTTTTGCATTTGATCTATGGGTAACATGTGTCCTCTCTTATCTTCTACACTACCAAATAATGCTGTTACATTAGATTTAATTGCCCAATTAGGTGGAACAATCAGTTTTATACCTCCGAAAACCGCAGTAACATCCAAAGAAATTGTATCGGTAAAATCGGCTTGTGTCATGATGATATCGGCACCACCAAAAACAGCTGTGATATCGCCACCCTTAAAATCCTTTGAATAAACGGTTTGATTGCATCCTCCAAAAACAGCAGTAACATCAATTATATCATTACTATTTGTGTTTTTATCAGCCGCCTTAAATGATGAAGTTCCATCTCCATTATCAATTCCAAACTCACTTTTTAAATCCTCTTTAAATCCTCTTTTGTTTCTTAGCGAACTTTTAGGCTTTAATATTAAGAAACCACCAATAATTACTAGGCCAAAACCAAGTGCATATTTAGAAACATCAACATCGAAGTGCATGTTATCGATCGTATTATAAGTTCCTATTAAGATTAGAATTAACCATCCAATTCCTTTAAAGTTACGTCTAACGCCAATAAATACACCTAATGCAATTAAAAATGTCCAGAAGCTGAATACCCAATTTGGAATATCTAACCCCATGTTGTTCAGTAAAAACGCTAGTCCGATGATTACTATGAGTGCTCCGCTCCAAACTCGACCTGAGTTTTTGATGTGGTTATTTTCATTTATATTTAGATTTTCCATTTGTCGAATAATTTAATAACCAAAAGTATTTATAAAACCTTGGTTGGTCTATATTAAATCTATAAGAATTAGCCAAACGACGGTAAGCATCGTCATTTCATCGGTGAAAAATATTTTCCTATTTTGAGGGCATGAAATATTTCCTGTTAATTATCAGCTTTGCGCTAACCTCCAACTTATTTGCACAAGACATTAATAGTCGTTTTAAAATTTACGACGTAAAAAAGCAAAAGGAAATTACCCTTAATGACATTGCATTAGATATGAATAATGCTGATGTTTTATTCTTTGGAGAAGAGCATAACGATTCGATTGGCCATTATTTAGAGCTGGAAATATTTAAGAAGCTGAATGAAAAATTTCCGCAGAAAATAGTGCTGAGCTTAGAAATGTTCCATACCGATGTTCAGCCCGAAATTGATGAGTATTTGGCGAACGTTATCTCAGAGAAGAATTTTATTAAAGAAGGAAGAGCTTGGTCTAACTATAAAGATTATAAGCCGCTAATTGAATATGCAAAAGATAATAAGCTACAGGTAATTGCCGCTAATGCAGCCGCACGCTATAGCAACGCTGTTACAGTAGGAGGTTTAGGTGTTTTAAAAAATTTTCCAAAAGCATCGTTAAATTTTTTACCACCCTTACCAATTGATACTGCAACTGGCAGATACAATGAAAAATTTACCGATTTGTTGGGTGGCCATAGCATGGGCTCGATGAAAGTTTATCAAACACAAAACTTTTGGGATGCTACAATGGCATGGTCTATCGCAAAGTTCGTGAAAGCAAATAGAGGAATAAAGGTTTTCCAACTAAATGGTCGCTTTCATAGCGATGAAAAATTGGGAACATTGGCGCAACTGCAAAAATATGCGCCAAAATTGAGGATAATGAATATTTCCTCTTTTAGCGACGAAAGCTTCGAAACACCAGATTGGCAGAAATTTAAGAATCTGGGAGATTACATCATCATTACCGATCCAAAGGTTAAAAGAAGTTTCTAAAAAAATCCGCAGGTTTTAGACCTGCGGATTAATGACTATGCTTTTGCTTTTAACACATCTCTAATCTCTGTTAAGAGAATTTCCTCTTTAGTTGGTGGTGCTGGAGCCGCTGGTGCTGCTTCTTCCTTACGTTTTAAGGTGTTGATGGCCTTAACCATTAAAAATATGATAAAGGCAAGAATGATAAAATTGATTATTTCTGTCGCGAAATTACCCCAGGCAAAAACTGGCCCTAATTTTTTTGCATCTTCTAAAGATAAGTTTGGATTTGCTTCGTAAGCCGTTCGAACCTTATCATTTAACGGAACATAAAAGTTTATAAAGCCCTTATCGCCAATAAGCAAACTGATGGGCGGCATAATTAAATCGTTTACAAGCGACTGAACAATTTTACCGAAAGCGCCACCGATAATTACACCGACAGCTAAATCTACAACGTTGCCTTTAATGGCAAATTCCTTAAATTCTTTTACAAATCCCATAAATTAAGTTTTAGATGATTTTTTAATTTACGAAAATAGTAAACATTAAATTGAATACAAATGTTTAGCCGATAATTTGAAAAACCAAAACATATCAACTCATTTAGATTAAATCCAAAGAATATCTGAAATGATTTGTTTATTTTTGCCA
Source organism: Pedobacter frigidisoli (assembly GCF_004331675.1). Taxonomy (GTDB): domain Bacteria; phylum Bacteroidota; class Bacteroidia; order Sphingobacteriales; family Sphingobacteriaceae; genus Pedobacter; species Pedobacter frigidisoli. Next base: position 64,355 of record NZ_SJSN01000009.1, read on the forward strand.
CAATTCTTTATATATAATATGCTAAAGCAACATCTTCAACAAAAGTTACTACAAAAGTTATCGCCACAACAAATACAGTTTATTAAGTTGTTGCAGGTACCAACTGTTGCTTTAGATACTCGTGTTAAAGAAGAGCTGGAAGATAATCCTGCATTAGAAGATCCTAGTCTAATGACCGCAGATGAGCCCAAAAGCGAATATGATGATCTAAACGAGGGTCCTGATGATTACGAAAAGTCATCAGAAGATAACAGTATGGATGAATTTAATGTTGATGATTATCTGCAAGATGATAGCACCAACGATTATAGCACCAACTACAATAACGGCGATGATGATGAAGAGAAAAAAGAAACTCCAATCGCCATTGAAAGTACATTCTTCGAAAGCTTGCAAGAGCAACTAGACCTTGTTCCGCTATCTGATCAGGATTTTATTATTGGCAAACAGATTATTGGAAGCTTGGATGATGACGGCTATTTACGCCGTCCATTGGGTTCTATGATTGATGATTTAGCTTTTTCTCAAAACGTAATGGTTGAGGAGGAAGATGTTTTGGAAATGCTAAAACTGATCCAAAGCTTTGATCCTCCAGGCATTGGTGCCAGGGATTTAAAGGAATGTTTGCTTATCCAGTTAAAAAGAAAAGACCCAAACAATCCAATTATAGTAAAGGCAATGAATGTTGTTGAGAATTATTTGGATGAGTTTACGCGTAAGCATTACGATAAACTCGAAAAAAGTTTGGGCTTGGATAATGATGAACTCAAGGAAGTTGTAAACGAAATTTTGCGTTTAAACCCTAAACCGGGAGATGCAAATCAGGTTACAACTAAGCAAATGCAAATCATTCCCGATTTTCATATCAGTAATAATGACGGCATTTTGATTCTAACGCTGAATTCTAAGAATGCGCCAGAGTTAAAGGTAAGTCGTTCTTACCAAGAAATGTTCGAACATTACGATAAAGCATCTTCAAAAGATAAAAAACTGAAAGAAGCTGTTCAATTTGTGAAGCAAAAGTTAGATTCTGCCAAATGGTTTATCGATGCCATTAAACAAAGGCAACAGACTTTGCTTAAAACCATGAATGCAATTATGCATTATCAATATGAATATTTTTTAACTTCTGATGAACGTAAAATGCGTCCCATGATTTTAAAGGATATTGCCGACAAAATTGATATGGACATTTCTACTGTATCGAGGGTTGCAAACTCTAAATATGTTCAAACTGAATTTGGAACGTTCCTATTAAAATCATTTTTCTCTGAAGCAATTCAAACTGAAAATGGCGAAGAAGTATCGAACAAAGAGGTTAAGAAAATTCTTGAGGATTGCATTGGAAATGAGGACAAACGCAAACCTTTAGCTGATGAAAAATTAACTGACATTCTAAAGGAACGAGGTTATAACATCGCCAGAAGAACGGTCGCCAAGTATCGTGAGCAGATGAATATCCCTGTCGCCAGGTTAAGAAAAGAACTTTAGTTCAGTTTGCAGTTGGCAATTCGTAGTTCTCAGTTGCTCGACAAGATATTTCCTTTAAGATTATGGTTAACCCCATAATTAAGAAATATTTTAAGTTTCCATTATATTCTGGAAAGCAAAACCTACAAAGCCGTTAATGTTCGTCGGGCTTTACATTTAATCTATTTGTGGAAGTTTCTGTTCAGTTCAAATTCTCTGCATCAAAAAGGATATCATTCCAATCCCGTTTAAGAAATTGGGTTTGTGCTGCTATTTAGGGCTCGCAAAACGCCAATACATAAGTTATAAAGAAGCAAGGAATTGCGAATTATTCAAAACCAGATTACCACATCCTAATGTAAGATGGAACCTTGTAGATGTTGTTTAGCAGTAGTCCTAAAACAATCTCATGACTTCCGTTGCTCACTTGATTTAGATCAGATGTGGTGAAATCGTAAGAATAAGTTAGATTCACCATTTTACCAATGTTAAATCCTGCCATTGCAGAGAATGAATCATCTTTACGATAACTCCCACCCAACCAAAGTTTATCTTTAAAGGCTATTTTCATATTCAAATCTACCGACATTGGGCTTGGCTCAATATATTTTACCATGACTGATGGAATAGCGGCAATTTCATCATCAAAAAAGAACTTATATCCTGCAGTTGCAAAATAATGAGGCACTTCCTTACCAGCATTATAAGAATTATCTCCTGTAAAACTTAACTTCTGTGGCAGAATTTGCTGAACAGATACGCCTGCAAAAAGCCGAGCGCCATAAAACCATAAACCTACACTCAAATCGGGCTTAACCTGATTAATTAGCGCTCTGTTTAATGCAGGATCGTAAGGCGTATCAAATGTTAATGCATTTATATCTAAAGAGATGCTCGAAATACCAGCTGCAACGCCTGCAGATAAATTAAAATCGTTGCTCAGCTGCAAGTGGTAGGCATAAGTAACGTTCGCATCTAATCTTTTTAAAGGACCAGTTTTATCTAAAACCGCAGTTACGCCCATTCCATGATGAGAGGGCGAAGACATGTAATTTTGCATGTAATTTCTATCCATCGGATTCCCTGTTTGTTCTGGAAAAGAAGTTAGTGCATTACTCCACAATTGATTATCGCCCAAGGCCCAATGCGCAGAAACAAAAGATGTTTGAGGCGCATCGTTAATTCCAGCCCATTGTTTACGATAGCCTGCTTTAAAATCAACATAATTTTCGATGCCCGATAGTGCGGGATTGAGCAGATATTGATTAAAAATATACTGTGTATATTGGGGTTTTTGCTGTGAAAAACTTTTAAGAGACACCAATATGGCAATGATGAGAATGAGCTTTTTCAAGGTTTTTATCTGATTATGGTGAGTGGGCCAGTTACTGATTTTCTACCATTTCTTGGGTTGATAATATAATAATAAACTCCGACAGGTAAGGGTTCATTCTGATAATTACCATCGAAAGGAATTTTATACGCGTTGCTGAAGAAAACTCGATTTCCATTTCTATTAAAAACTTCTACCGTCGCATTTGGATAAGATTCTAAATATTTAATAATCCATGTGTCGTTTATGTTATCCCCATTTGGTGTAAATGTATTTGGAGGATTCAATGCCTCTAAAACTTTTATCAAAACCTTTGTTGTAGCAATACAACCATCGGGTTGCGTAGTAACGTTCAATGTATATTCGGTATCTTTTTCTGGAGCAGCCAATGGATTAAGCACATTAACTTTATCTAAGCCCACAGCGGGCAACCATTGGTATTTTAAATTACTACCCTCAGCAATAGCAGGAATTGTAATTTGTCCGCCTGCTAAAATGTATAGCGTTTGCCCAGCATCAGCAATTGGCGATTCGTAAACCTCAATGGTTTTAGTGATGGATGATTCGCAACCATTTTCAGCCTTGTAAGTATACGTAATATTATGAAAACCAATTCCGGCTACTTTCGGGTTAAATAAACCATCTACTGCAAGTCCTTTACCTTCTGTTGAGTATTCACCCTTTCCTATAATGCCCGAGGTTTCGCTTGCGTTAGTAAATTCAACTGTTCCATCATTTTCGCAAATTGAGGTTAAATCGTTAAAAGATAATTGTGGTACTGGTTTTAATGTAATTTCTTGAAGTGCCTCTTTTGTACAAACAGCATTATCTCCTGTATAACCAACAATTCTAATGGTAAATTTCTTATCTGTATTTCCCCCAAAAGAAGCGTATGTTAACGCTATATCATCAACATTATTTGGATACATTACCGTTTTGTAGATTGTATTTGTCCCGTCTAAATTATAATCCTTATAAATTTCTAGCTTAACTATTTTCCCGATCAAGGCAGTGAAGCCACTTGTGATAATTACATCGTTGTTGCTACATAAATTTTCAGGATTATGCACTTTAAATTCTGCTTTATCAACTCGTCCATTAACAATAAAGTTTTTCGTAGTGGTAAATTCACAGCCATTTAGGTTGGTAACAGTTAAAGTAACTGTATAAGGCCCTGGATTAACATATTGGTGCTTGCCATCTTTATCTGCCGAAACATTTGAACTTGCCGTTCCTGTTGGGTCACCAAAATTCCACTTGTATGTAAGTGTACCATCTCCATCAACTGCATCTATTGAAGTATTTACAAAAGTTGCCACACCATCGTTGGAGCAAACATCTGGCAGGATAAAATCGGCTTTTGGTAAATCTCTTACAACAATACTTTTGATGACCTCACTCGTACAACCCTCTGCCGTAGTAATGATTAATTTAATTTTATAACTACCTGGCAAACTGTAATTATGAGTTGGATTTTTTATTGTAGAAAAAAGCACATCATCAGAAAACCATTCCCACTTCGTTACAGTACTCGGGCTTGTAACCGTAGATTGATCAGAAAATTGTAAATCTGAAAGCACGCAAGTTGGATTTAAAATCTTAAAATCGGCAACTGGCACTGGGTTAACCATAATTTTATTAGTAACAACATCCGACCAACAGCCACCTTGATTAGAAACCGATAACTTAATGGTGTGTTCGCCTAATTTATTAAAGGTATAAGTTGGGCTTTCCTCTTCAATAATTTCATCATCAAATTCCCATTTCCACTTTGTTATTCCAACATTTGCATTTGTAGATTTTAATACTGGCGACACAGATGAACCAAAACATATTTTGGATGGCGCATTAAAATCTGCGTTAGGTTTTTCATAGATTGTGAAACCACTATTTATCTCTTCCGTATTTCCGCAATTTGTGGTGTTTTTATAGGTTATCTTAACATTAAAAGTATAGTCTCCTGGGGCCGCAATATCTATATCTACGGGATATGAATAAGTATAATATTCTATACCATCCTTTATTGTGGGTGTAGCAACCGGTGCATCTTGAGTAACTACATTTGCGCCTCCCAAATTCCAAATCAATTGTGAGGCTTCTCCCGTTAAATTAATTTTTAGTTTAAAACCTTGCCCCTCACAACCTGAGGTAATGAGGTTTTCGGCCAAATCTGTTGTTTGGAAAGTATAACTTTGAACATTAGCACCTGCGAGATATGCGTATGACTCTACCCTACCATAGCCGTAAGCGATTGCAGAAAAACCGCCTGCTGCAGTTAAACGATGTTGGGCTTGTAGATTTGTAACATCTATAACTGCACAGCTATATGAAGATCCGGAAATAACATTAAAAGAAGATGAATATGCTATACCATCAAGTTTAAATGATGCAACATCTTCTGTTTTTATTACAACATTTATGTAATACTTAACTATATCAGTTGTAACTCCTATGCTTTTAATATTTGAAAACACTGTAATGTCGTTTAGCGTTTGTTCAACAGGATTTAGCATTGTTATTTCAGGATCTCCAGGAAACTGATAGACATTAACATTGGTTCCTGAATTATTCAGATTGCAAGTTTGAGAAGTTTGATAGTGTGCTAAAGCAATCGGCCTATCGCTAGAAACAACATTTGGACCTGTAGAGAAAAAATTAATTACCGCACCTTTGGGATAGGGATTTGCTAGTAAAGAACCATTCGCATCGGTTGTACTGCCGTTAACAGTTATTGTTGTATTATCTTCTGCTACGATAATTCTGAAGGCATCGGTATTACCATGCAAAGTATTGTAAAATGGAGAAGTAACAAAATTTTTCCCCCAAGCGCTGATAGGAAATAGCTGCTGAAATAAATTATCCCCACCAGATGGAGATCTTGAACTTCCTGACTCACAAAATGAAGCCCAAGTATTTCCTGAAAAGACAGCAATTGGTTGGCAGTCTCCAGTAGAAGTAATATAACTTCCAGTTAAATCACTAACTGATTGATATTGATATATATCACCTGCATTTAAGGATATTGTAAAAGTTACTCCTGCAAGATGATTGGTTGTTCTTGAACTCTGTTTTGGAGTGATATTAACTTTTGTACCATCCTTTGTTGCTAAAATAGTAAATTGAGAATAAACATTACTACCATTTGGACCACCATTCTCATGAGAAAAAACATAATAATCTTTTCCTAGCGTATTTACAGGTATAACCATTGTACCACCCGTTCGAGCACTATGAGAAATAATCGAGTATAATGATATCGCTTTTGTAGTTTCTACTCGAATGGCCTTATTCGTTTCGATAGATTCAGATGATCCTATGTAATTGCCAGTATTAGGATTGATAACTTCTTGATGTGAAGTGTTTGGTGCAATGCTTCCCGTTGCGATTACAGTGTTTCCAACGGAAATTTTATAATCTGTTTGAAAATCTGCCGATAGAATCAAAGTCATTTGAGATGTGAGTGCATCAACATGCGCAGCGTAAGGCAAATAAAAATCCTTTCCTTTATTTGATGCCGATTGAGCAGAAACTAAGGAAGGAAAAACAAAGAAAGAGATAACGCAAACTAATAACCCAACCCTAGTCATTACTTATTAGTTTATTTGGCCTAGACAATACATTTTATTCTATAATAGATTTGCAATATACCATTTATCGGATACAACGAAAACATCAAAAATAAGAATTAACACTTTTTAGCTATTGAAATACAGGGTTGGTGTAAAAAACTGCAGGGATTGGTGTAAAAAACTACATCGATTAAAATTCATAGTGGAAATTAGCATTCATCCCAATTAAAATTTTCAGGCAAGTCTGTTTGATAAATTAATTTTATTCATCCCAAATTATTTTAGAATAATAAATGCATTTTATATGAATTCATATAAATACTTGATGAACAAAATTTATCCTGCTAGGGTTAATGACCAACCAGATATGCAGTTTTATAAGGAAATGATCAAAGCTCATTTTAAATTGCAAAGTGCAGTTATTGGAGATGAATCTTTAATCTTGGATTATAGAAATGCATTCTTTTTTTTAAGAAACCATATTCACAATGCTGTAAAAGATGGCTACAGACTTATAACAAATCAATTGGATGAAGCTGATAAAAATCAGCTTGAAGAGAACATACACAAGTTAGAAACTCCATTGTATGATATAAGCGAACTTGAAAAAATTCTTTCCTACATCAATCTAATTTTTTCCGCTTATGATTTAACGCAAATAAATGAAAAAAGCTATCAAACAGTTACCGAAACGGTTTAAATTATAAAGGTTCAGTTATTGGCATCAGTTGATTGATCTCCACTTCCTAGCTTTTCTGAAAAATCTTTCGCCTTTTCATCAGCAAGAGTATCGTTTTGATCGTTTGATTCTAGATTTTCATCTAAACGATCATTCCAGTTATCCAAACCTTTAGCAGGATCTTTTTTGTTTTGATCTGTAAATTCTATTTTAGATTTAGCTTGGTCTTTAGATTGATTATCCATTGTTGAGATTATTTAAAGCAGAACATTTATAAGAATGGAAAGTTTTGTAAATACTGTTATTTTACAGGTGGCTCATTTTTACCATCCTTAAATTCCTTAACACTCCTACCAATTCCCCTCATTAATTCTGGAATTTTCTTTCCCCCAAAAATTAAGAGTATTACCACCCCAATTAAAATAATTTCTATCGCCGACATATTTTCTTTTTTATAATATACGATAAAATTGCGGTGATTGTTTCCGAAATCCAAATTAAAAAAACAAACTTAAACCAACATTGCCTTTAAAGTTCTCGCTTTTATCTTTGGTACAGCGCCATGACGCATAAATTCTGCAAAGCCCTTTAATTGTTTTATAGATTTTATAGCTTCATACCCAGCATAGGTTGTTCTAATTTTATTTAACAATAGCGTATCAGTTTTAAACATATCACTTTCTGTTAGCAACCCTTTATCTAAGAACTTCTTAATAAGTTCTGCGATTTTCCCATTGGCATATAAATGAAGCGGAAGTTTGAAAACCTCGTTGTTTAATTTTTCGAAAATCTCATTAATCCAATTCGCCTCTGCATCTACATTAACTGCAATTTTTCCATCATTCAAAACAATGGAGGTAAGAAATTCTCGAGCACGCTGGCGAGATATTATTCCACCGTGTACTCCATCTCGTAAAGTATAATCTAAACGATCGGCACAAAGTGAAGGCAAAGGTTGTTCTAAAATATCAAATGTTCCGTAAAGAATTTGATTGACATCGTAACCATGTTTAAGCAAAACATCTGGAATTTCTGATCTATAAATTACTTCAGCGAAAACCTTTTCATGGTAATCTTCATCTGCATTGCCAAAAACATAATCGCCAACATGCGAAAAGGCTGTATGAGAAACATCATGCAGTAAACCGGCAATTTGTTCAAGTACTGAGCCACCCATTTTTTTCACCAACATGGTAACGCCAATGGCATGCTCTAATCTAGAATGGCAAATATCTGGATTAACCAAAAATATTGCCCCGCTTTGATGTATTCCAGCTAAACGCCTTAAAGCATCTGTATTTAAAAGATCTTCAAATACTTGTTCAAATTCCATTTTACCATATAAAAAATCGCTGAGTTGAATCATACTTTCTTTGCCTTTTAATTATGAAAACTAATAAACAATATTACTAATTATTTTAGTATATTTAGAATATAAATCTCCACAATATATTATTACAAACTAAACTTATTAGCACAAAAACCAACTTTCAAATATTTTGAAAGCTATTATTACAAAACCATGATCAATTATAGATCGCTAATAAAAACAAGCAAATAATTTTAACGTTATTATTGTAAAAAAACAGTTATATGGCAACCGCTCAACAAATTAGAAAAGCATATATCGATTATGTTTTAACCAACAATGAGAAACCTAAAACGGTTTACAGCTTCGCTAAAAAGAATAAAATTACTGAGGGAGAATTTTACCAATTCTATTCTTCTTTCGAAAGTATTGAGAAAACGATTTGGTTCGAATTTACTTTCGAAACCATTAGTAAGATTAAGGAGCAAGAGGTTTGGTTACAATATACCTCAAGAGAAAAAATGCTTTCTTTCTTTTACAGCTATTTAGAAAACCTAAAAAGTGAACGAAGTTTTGTGATTTACAGTTTGAAAAACTATAAGGGTAAATTCTCTACTCCAGATATTTTAGCTGGTGTTAAACCCATCTTCGAAAACTTTGCACAAGAAGTTATTGATGAGGGTTTGGATAGCGGAGAGTTGGCCGAACGCAGATTTTTAAGTAAGCGATATAAAGATGCACTTTGGATTCAATTTGCCTTTATCGTTAATTTTTGGATAAATGATGATAGCGATGGCTTTGAGAAAAGTGATGAAGCGATAGAGAAAGGAATCAATGTTACTTTCGATCTTTTTCAGCATTCTCCAATTGATAACTTGATAGACTACGGGAAGTTTTTATCGAGAAATGGAAAGTTTAAAGAAAAGATGGGATTTTAAATTTAATGAAGACACAACAGAGTATTCCAACAACAAAAGTAGAGCGTTCGGCAAAATTTGTTAAAACAGGTTTTCAAATCGGCGGCAATTACATCAAACACTATTCGAAAAAGTTGTTTAATCCCGAAATGGATAGAGAACAGCTTAATGAAGATAATGCAACCGATATTTATAAATCGCTAAGTGAGCTAAAAGGAAGTGCCTTAAAGATTGCACAAATGTTAAGTATGGATAAAAACATACTTCCAAAATCGTATGTAGATAAGTTTACGCAATCGCAATATAATGCTCCTCCCCTTTCAGGACCGCTAATTGTGAGAACTTTTACCAAAAACTTTGGCAAAACGCCAGAGCAGATTTACGATACTTTTAACCTAACATCGAGCAATGCGGCATCTATTGGGCAAGTTCATCAAGCTACGCTTGATGGAAAAAAATTGGCGATAAAAATTCAATATCCTGGTGTTGGCGATAGCATTTCATCAGATTTAAAGCTGGTAAAACCATTTGCATTTCGTTTGCTGGGGATGTCTGAACGTGAACTGAACATCTATATTAAGGAAGTTGAAGAACGTTTGATAGAGGAAACTGATTATGAACTTGAGGTAAGAAGATCAATTGAATTTTCTGATGCTTGTAAAAACTTAGATCACATTGTCTTTCCAAAATATTATCCCCAGTTATCTGGAAAGCGGATTATTACCATGGATTGGATTGAGGGAATGCATTTGAAAGAGTTTTTGCAAACCAATCCATCGCAAGCATTAAAGAATAAAATCGGACAAGCACTTTGGGATTTTTATAATTTTCAGCAGCACGAATTAAGGGCAGTACATGCCGATCCGCATCCAGGAAATTTTATGATTACACCCGATGAAAACTTGGGTGTAATCGACTTCGGTTGTATAAAGGAATTGCCAAATGATTTCTATTATCCGTTTTTCTCGTTAATTTCTACCGATGTAATTAATGATAAGGGAAAAACGATTGATGCTTTTAGAAAACTCGATATGATTCATCATGATGATACTGAGGAACAGGTTGAATTTTATTACAAATCATATAAAGAAATGATTAGCCTTTTTGCGAAACCTTACACCAGCAAGGTATTCGATTTTAGTAAGCCAGAGTTTTTCGAGCAATTATATGCTTATGGCGAAAAGATTTCTAAAATACCTGAATTTAAACAGGCACGTGGTGTTAAACATTTTATCTACGTAAATCGTACAAATTTTGGCCTGTATCAAATTTTAAACGAATTAAACGCCACAGTGAATACTGATACTTATGAGCCGACCTTAAATAGATAATTAAGCGTTTTTCTTCACTACTTTTACCATATGATCAATATCGAATGGTTTTTCAATGTAGTCATCTGCATCGCAATCTGCTGCCTGTTGAGGTAAATTATTTGATGTTGAAGTTAAAACTGCAGATACATCTTCTGTTTCAGGATCAGATTTTAATGCCTTAATTATTTCTGATCCTCTCACCTTTCCTTTTATGTGATCATCTACTATGACAATATCAGGATCTATTTGATCAATTTTTTCGATAGGCTCGGTTGTTAATGATGCAGTAACATCAAAACCCTCTTCCTCCAACACTTGGTCCATTATATCAAGGATATCTTTATTATCCTGAACAAGTACAACCTTTTTCTTCATAAAATATATAGGAATATTTTTTTTTAAAGATAAGAAAAAGAATAATTGTAAAGCATGTATTTTTTTCGGAGCTATTAGTCCTATAGTAGCAGTACATTGTTTCTAAGCCTGATTGGAGTGAAAAGCCCGCAAACCCGATTTCTGCCCCAAATACCCAGCACTAAAATAGCATCGGGTTGAGGACTTGCAACGAAAAGCAGGGCGAAAAGCCGCCACAAAAAAACTGAACATTCACTTTCTAATTAATATTTGAATACCATAATTAAAAAAGTTTCAAGTTTTCGTCTTGAATTAATGCCTGTTGGTCGAGTAAAATATAACGATTGTATAAAAACGACAAAGTGCCTGCAACGTTTTTACATTAGTGGCGTCTTATCTACAAAACAAAAACAAAATGTACTTAAACAATTCAATAACAATTAATTAACATTTAATTATTAAATAAAAAATATTATGAAAACTTCAATCAAAACCCTAATCGCATCATCATTAACAGCAATCGTTTTATCTACAGCTGTATTTACTACTAGTGTTTCGGCAAATGAAATTGCACCAGTAAAAGTTTCAACAGTAAATAACTTTAAGAGAGTTTCTGTAAAAGGAAATGTAGAAGTTACACTAATTCAAAGAGGTACAGCTGGCGTTTCTTACGCTGATGATAATGCGGGCAGTGCAAAAATTATTCAGGATGGTGATATTCTTAAAATTTCCTCTGCTGATAAAGGCGTTACAAAATTAATCGTGTATGTAAACGACTTATTTAGAATCGAGGCATCAGAAAATGCTGTGGTTAAAACAGAAGGTAAATTAAGAACACAATTCTTACAGATCTTTTTAAAAGGTAATGCGCATGCAGATATCAATACAAGTACCGAAGGTTTATATACTGTAATTAAAGACAATGCAGATCTTAAATTGAGTGGATCTACAGATAGCCATACTTTGGTAATGGGCAAAACACAAAAATTAACAATTGATAAATTTGCTGCCTTAAAAACCAATATCAGTTCGGTAGAAATTGTTGCGGTTGATAAAGAGATTGCATCTATAAAATAATATACTCGCACAGAAATGATTAAGGCTTTCTGATATGATCGGAAAGCCTTTTTGTTTTTAAACCCTTTTAAGATTAATTATTAAATTCTGGTGTGTAAAGCTTGCTCACCAAAATGCACACAAATTACCAATATTGCATAACCAATTGATTACTTAATTCAATTTAAGTACTTTAGGGAATAAATAATTTATCTGGTAGCCGCTCCAGTAGATAGCTTATCAACACAAACTATCTCATCATGATAATTGACCCCACCAAAATTGAGAGTGATAGAGAATTGGATTTTGACATTTGTATAATTGGTAGTGGTGCGGCTGGAATAAGTATGGCCCTCGATTTTATCGACACAAAATTTAAGGTAGCGTTGATAACTGGTGGCAATGAAAAAGAAACCTCTGTTAATAAAGATTTATACAAGGGGTTTGTTCCTGTAGAGGGAAACCACGAAGCATTGGAGGAAAACCGACGGCGACAATTCGGAGGATCGACAGCGGTTTGGGGCGGTCGTTGTGTCCCTTTTGATGCAATAGATTTTGAATACCGACCTTGGTTACCCAATAGTGGCTGGCCAATAATCGAAGATGAACTAAAACTACATATTAGCAAAGCCCTTGATTTATGTGACGCTGGAGATTTTAACTTTGATGCCAGAAAAGTATTTACCAATACTCAATCGGAGATTATTGAAACTTTGGATAATGAAGATATTTATTCGTGGCCTTTAGAAAGGTACAGTACGCCAACAAGGTTTGCCACTAAGTTTAAAAAAACTTTAAAAGAGGCAAAAAATATTACCGTTTTTCTTAATACACATGTCACCAAAATAAATGTATCCGATAAGAATCCATCAAAAATTGATCGTGTTTTTACCATAACTGGAAAAAAAAAGAATGCCTTTAAAGCTAAACATTTCATTTTAGCTACCGGCGGGATAGAGAATGCCAGATTGCTGTTAGCTTCAAGATCGATAACGCAACCCAATGGATTGGGAAATAATTATGATAATGTTGGCCGGTATTACATGTGCCATTTAAAAGGAACATTTTCGAAAGTTATACCTAGAGATAGACAAAATCTTCTTTACACATTTGAAAGGGATGCCAATGGGGTTTACTGCAGAAGAAGATGGTGGATTTCACCTGAAGCCCAATTGAAAAACGAAATAGGAAACATTATTTTCTTCTTAGATCGTCCGCTTGATGGGTTAGGAGAAAAAGATCCCGTATTTTCAGTTTTCTACACGGCAAAAATGTTTCGTGAGTTATTAAAACAAAAATCACCAAAGCTTATTGTCAAAAAGTTAAAATCTGTAAAGTCAATTTTATTATTACATTTTAAAACCTCGATAAAATATGGGGTGATGGTTTTGCCAGAGATAATAAAACTTTTAAAAATTAGGCTCAATCGCAGAAGATTACCAGAAATTCTCCCACCAAAAAATGCAAAATCTTTTCATTTATATTTTCAATCGGAACATTTGCCAAATAGAGAAAGCAGAATTAGGCTTTCAGCCGAAAAAGATGCCAATGGCGTGCCCCGGCCAAGTGTAAGCATAAAATTTACTGAACAAGATGTAGATACAATTGTAAAAGCCCACAAAATTTTTGTCGATAGATTTAAGGAAATGAACCTGGGCCAAATTTATTTCGACGAAGAAGCACTTCGAAATTATATAAATGATAGGATTAAAAATTTTGATTCTGCAGCACATCATTTAGGTACAACGAGAATGGCAAACAATCCAGAAGATGGTGTTGTTGATGCAAATTGTAAAGTTCACGGATTAACAAACATATATATTGCAGGAAGCTCAGTTTTTCCAACAGGAAGCCATGCAAACCCAACGCTAATGATTGTTGCTTTAGCATTACGGCTTAGTAATCATATTAAAAATCTAGGCTGAAATTGGTTTGAAAAGATAATTTCTATTAAAATAAAAAACCTAGTCATTTAAAATAACTAGGTTTTAGAATGTTATATATCAAACTTTTTCAATTCGATTTTTACCTTTTGCTGATTGCGATTAACTTCCAAAGGAACTTTATTTTTTGCTAGTTTCCTCAATTGCTGTGTAATCTGATCAACAGAATTGGGATTAATTTGATTGATGGAGATCAGTTCATCGCCAGTTCTCAATCCTGCTTTATATGCCAGGCCTTTTTCATCAACATGTTTGGCAATAAACTTCGATCCATTTTGCTCAAAACCTAAACCTAAAGCATACAACGGAACCATTGGAACTGAAAATGTTTTATTAGGCGACATTTGAATATAACCTACATTATAGTTGAATCTGAAATTGAATTTCCCTAGCAATGACATGCCTAGTAAACCGTGTCTATCGAAACCATAAGGTGGTTGTTCTTTAGGTAAATCTAGAGACATGGCAGGGTTATTTAAGGTTGAGCCCGCAATGGTAATCGCATCTATTGTTCCCATTTCGGATTTGCTAACATTACCGCTTAAATCCATTGATGCTGATGCCATTTTGTTCTTTAGTTTTTCCTCTAAACCATTGGTATAAGCATTCAAAAAATAATTCCCTGAAATTGCCCCACCTGCACCTGTATCAAAAAGCATTCTGGTTTTATAATCCAATCCATCTACTTTCAAAGTAACCTCAATTTTTGGAATGTTATTTGTCAATTTTATTGGCAATGCGTTTTGCGAATCGTTTTCAGAATATCCAAAATTATAAATGCTCATTTCACTATCATCCAGATTAATGGCAACTTGGTAGTCTTTTAATAAGTCAAATCCAATAATACCATCCATTTGTCGGCCAATAACTTTTTGCAATCCACTCAAATCTGCCACCACAAGTTGCTTCCCTTTAACATTAACGCCACCAATGTTTAAATCCAAGGTATCAATTGTTTTAAACTGACCACCTTTTCCGGCAGTTTTAATGTCGATTGCTTTTTGGTTTACCTTTAAACCTAATTTAGTTGCGACCAGCTCACTTAAGGACGTTGCTCCTGCACCACTATCAAACAAAAAGTGATAAACTTCATCACTGCCTTTAATTTTTACATCAATAAACATTAAAGAAGATGAACGGGAAATCGGTGTCTTAGCAAGTAGTTTTGCGGGCTGCAATTCTTGTCCGACAGGATCGACCAAACCCAATATCTGCTCAAAATGACCAATACGATCGAACATCAAGAATTTGTTCATCCGTACCCAAGAAATCATTTTAGGACCACTCTTAGGTATTACGGTTTGCTGTGCGTAAATTTTACCATTACGTTTAACAACATTTCCGTAATAAACAGTATCCAGCACGACAGGATTAATTACTTGCGGCAAAACGTTGGTTAAATCCCGATCGCGGTATTCGGCAATGTGAAAGGTTTCATCTAAAACCGCAGCGATGTCTTTAACATTATGCTTTTTTAGGTTTTGCCCAAAAAGTTGCAGTGCATATTTAATTTGAACATCACTTGGTTCTTGCTGTGCGAAAGCCGTATTGGCAAAAATGCATAAACCTATAATTAATAACTTCTTCATCTTACTTGGTTGATTGTGATTGTTGATCGGCCAATTTTAACGCCTGATAAGCATTAACTATTCCACCGGAAACCGAGATATTTTGTAACTTCTGTTTTCCTTGCCATTCTTCCGGAACGATGGTTACCGTTTGCATCAATATGTTCTTAACTTCTGCCGCAGATAATTTCGGGTAATACGAGCGCAAAAGCGTTGCTACGCCGCAAACTACAGGCGATGCCATACTGGTTCCATGCATACCCGAATAAGTATTATCAATTCCTGTTGAGTAAACATCAAAACCTGGTGCAAAAAGATCTACCGACTTTCTACCATAGTTGGAGAAACCCATAATCTCTCCAAACGGACTCGTTGCGCCGACAGTAATTACATTGCTTGCCGCTTTACCATTGTTGTAAAATTGCGACGGATAAAAAACAAATTGATCGGTATCTTCGGTAAAATTACCGCCACCACGAACAATGAGTACATCTTTTTTCTCTGCGTATTTTATCGCATCATCTACCAATTGTTTTTTTGGAGAAACACGTTTACCAAAACTCATATTAATTACAGTAGCGCCATTATCAACGGCATAACGAATAGCCTTTGCCACATCTTCATCATATTCATCGCCTTGCGGCACAACAACTCTGATTGGCATAATTTCTACATGATCTGCAATGCCATCTATTCCAATACCATTACCCCTAACCGCAGCAATTGCCCCTGCAACGTGTGTTCCGTGATCTGAATTTTTAAAGCTCAATTGATTATTTCCCCAATTTTGACCAGGCTTTAAACCAGCCATTACAACCGCTCTGCCATCTTTTAAGGAAGAAACATACTGAGATTGAAGATTATTTTCTGAACTGGAAACCATAAACGGCGCCAGCTTGTACACTACGTTTATTGGCAAATCAGGACTATATTTATTGGCCTGTGCCCTCATTTTCAAAAGCTCGTACATCAAGCCAAGCTCTTTATCTTTCTCAAATTCAGGTCTTGTATCATACAAAGTTTGTATGGTAACGACTTTATTCGGAAAAATTTTTCCGAAGTAACGATCAATCGAATCTACTTTTGAGGCTAAGTTTTTGGAACCCTCTAAAGAACGTATAGATTGCGCCAATGAAGATTTGCGTTTAACCAAGTTGAAATATTTTTTATCAGCCGAATTAAGTTTTGTAGTATCGGTATGCTCGTAAACCTTGCTTAATCGTACATATTCCCGGTCATCTTCACTTGTAGCAAATTCGATATTTGTTTTTCCATCGGCGCTACCTAAAAAATTCCATCCATGAATATCATCGATGTAACCGTTGCCATCATCATCGATGCCATTACCCGGAATTTCTTTTTTGTTGGTCCAGATGATGGATTTTAAATCCTCATGGTTAATGTCGACACCTGCGTCAATTACCGCAACGAGAATCTTTTTAGCCTTTTTACCTTTCAGGATTTCTGCGTATGCTTTATTAGCTTCAATTCCATAAACACTATCTTTTGCAAAAGAAAGCATGTGCCAATTTTGAGGATGATGCGTAAACAAATCTTTCTTTTTAGCATCCGATAAGCCTTTATTTTGTTGTGCAAAAAGGCATAGCGGCAGCATGAAGACCCCAATAAGGCCTGTTAATTTTTTCATTTTTGATGATTTTGGTTCTTAGTAAATCTTTGGAGCTTACTTAGATTTTAAGGCTGTCTCAATTAGTTTTTCAAATTCAGGTTCTGATGCTTGTGGCGCATGATCTTCGATGATTTTTCCTTCTCGATCAATCAGAATATATCTCGGAATTCCGGTGATATTATAAGCCTTTTCAAAAGCAGAAGACTTTTCATCACCCGCATGAAGCTCTACGCCGTTCATGTCTTTTGATTTAAGGAAACTAAGCCATTTATCTTTCGATTTTGAATTATCAGTAGAAATGGAAACGAACACAACATTTGGATTGTCCTTATATTTATCGCGAAGTTTTAAAAAATATGGTAAAGAGTGCATACAAGGAATGCACCATGTTGCCCAAACATCAATCGCCACAACCTTTCCCTTAAAATCGCTTAGGTTTACGAGCTTGCCTGTTACATCAGAAATAGAAAAATCTGGTGCGATTGCATTTTTAGATACCTTGCTGTATTTTTCTCTTAATTCGATAAGGTTTTTCTTTGCTGAAGCATCAGTAGTTTTTTCTATTGCTGCAACCATAATTTTATCCAAATGAGCATCCCAACCACTTATGGAAAGATGATAAATAATATTCTGGCTTAATTGCTCGTTGATCAACCTTTCATTATTTACATTTTTTAGCAAAAATTCCATTTTCCCAACCGAGCCATTATCAATTAAATCATCATCCTTAATATCAGCACCCTCTTTTAACCTCCAAAATGTATAATAACCGGTTACTAATGATCTCAATCCGATTGCTTTCAAAGAATTTACTGCAGGATTATTTAACGAGATTTTATCTATAATATTAAAAAAGTTTTCATCAACATTGGTAGGCTGATGGCTGCGCAAGTATTGCAGTTTCACTTCCATGTAATGCATTTCATTATAGAAATTTGCAGTTGAAACCAAACCAGGGTTTTTAGATTTACTAATCAATTTTGCCTCATCTGCATATTGCTGATCAATTTCTTTAATGGATAATGCCGCTTTTTTTTCTTTGATTAAATCTGCCGAGGCCAATTGAATCTTATTAATCAACAGGTTATCAATTTCAGATTTTCCATTGATTTTAATATTAGCTTCTGTAAGCATGGTTGGTTTCGCAGCCGTCTGATCTGCTGATCCACCAATTACAAAGGTTGCTGACTGACGTGCAGGTAAAATGATATCCAAATTTTGGTTGGGCAAAACGTAAACCGGAAAGTTATCAATCCAATAAACCAGCGCTTCATTAGTAGGGAAATCCAGAGTGAATTTCCCATTCTGATCGAATTTTAGACTTTTAAAAAGTACCCTGCCTTTGGCTGAAAAAGCCTCAACAAAAAAACCAGATGACTTTTCATTTGCACCAACCCGACTTCCAGTGATAGTTGCAGCGAACGCCGAAACAGAAAGTATCGATAGAAATAGCGTGCTGAATAATTTCGTTTTCATATAAATTAAATTACGCCTGCGTTTCCGATGGCTTGTAAATCGATATTATATTTAGTCTTGTAATAATTGATGATGATATCGTATTTCTTTTTTACCAAGCCTGCGGTATCATTTGAAGATTTTAAAATCGTAGCATCAAGCTCTACTTTGGTCTTTGATGTGATTAAGGCGATATAGGAAAGAAAATCTCTCGTTGGTCTGTTGTCTTGCAAAGAAACTACATAAGAAACATAACCGTATGTATAAAAGTTAGTTGCAGTGACGCCAGTTTGCGTGTAATTTGTTATGGTTAAAAATTCTGCAGGGATATCAAGTTTCCCACGATTATTAATGAAATTGAAAAACTCAACATGTAAATTGTTCACATAAGTTTTCTTCTGAGCATCCGTCATTGTATCAAAAGATGCAGAAAAGTTATTCAATGTCATTTGGTTATAGCTAGAAAGTACAGTGTAAGTTGTTGTTGCCGATGCTTTGCTTCTCAAATTCTGCCCAAGTAAAACTTTAAAAGGTAAATTGGTTTTCAAAAAACTATCAGAGTAATAACTTAACCAATTCTTTTGTACGAAACTTAAAACTTTACCTACATAAGCTTCATCTGCTATATCTACTGTATAGTTATTTCCAAAGTTTGATGTGCTATAAACTGGAGTCGCCCCAAAATCAACTGCATTAAATTTATAAAGGAAGAAAGTTCCATATTTATTATTAAGAGCAACCAAAATTGGATCATAATCATGGTTTCCTTGGGGCAATTTATATTGCACCTCAATGTCTGATGGCTCCAATTCCGCCTCTTTTTTACATCCAAGGGAGATTACAGAAATTGTTAAAAAGAAGATTAAATATTTTAGATTTTTCATGTTCTTTATTTTAAAGATTATGGATTTTGAATAAGGTTTGGGTTTCTGCTCAATGCTTCTGTTGGGATGGATAAAGTGTATCGGTTGTCATTTTGCTGTAGGGTTTCAATTTGAGGTGTACCGGCACTTAATTGAATGTTATGCTTTAACTCTGGCATTCCCCAACGGCGTAAATCAAACCAACGACTATCTTCCAAACACAATTCTCTTCTACGTTCTGCCTTACAAAAAGCATATAAATCCTGAGGGTTATTGATCGCAATTGGTATGTAGGCGGCTGTAGTGATCCTGTTCAACCTAAGTAAATTAATATCGGCCAATGCTTTACCTAACGCCAAAGCATCACCAGCAATCGCTCTTTGAATATATGCTTCTGCCCTATTCAAATAAACCTCTGCCGTTCTAAAAGCTTTGCCATTCGTATTTCCCGCAACATACTTTGCCGATCTTCCTTTATACGAATTAATGGTTGTAGTAAGATAAATATTACTGGTAAAACTATATTTCAATCTTAAATCTGTACTTGGATAAGTATTTCCTAAATCATCAGATATAAAATAAGCAGCTTTCGCAACAGATTGTCCGCCACCAAAAGGCATAACTGAAAGCTCAGCATTGAAGCCATAACCCCAAATTACTTCAGGAGAGGAAACTGCAGATGAAATTCCATATGTAACTGTAGTAATTTCATTCATTAGTTTTAATGTGGATTTCTTCTGTAATGTTGCATCAGCATAACGGATACACGCATCCCAGTTACCCATGTACAAGTAAACACGGGACAAAAGAAATCTTGCAGATGTTCCATTGAATTTATAAACATGATTTCCAGCACCAGTTGCGTCAAGAAGGGGAATTGCTGTTAACAAATCATTTTCTATTTGTGAGTACACTTCTTGAACTGTCGATCTACCAACTGGATTGTCTGTTACATCTGCAGTTAAAATCAATGGAACACCTAAATCAGTTTTTGGGTTTACGCTCGCCCCATAATATGGCTTTCCAAAATAATTTACCAACATAAGGTAATAGAATGATCTTAATGATGAAGCTTGGCCGCGAAGGTTTTGCTTTTCAGATTCTGTTCCATCAACTTGATCGATATAATCAAGAACTACGTTACAGCCCTTAATTCGAGCGTAATAGTTGTACCAAATATTTGAACTGGTTGCTGAATTTTCCAATAACCGATCAATCATATTTTTTTGCCAGGTAAAAGCAGGTGCATACTTATTTAGCGCAGTTACAACAGTTGCGTTTGCATTATATTCAGATTGAATATCATCTGTTAATAAATCTGAGAACTCAGTAATCACAGAATTTAAGGGGTAAGCTTCACCAGTCATTAACTGGTTTAATGCTGCTGTGGTTGTTGGGCGTACAAGATCTTGGCTACTTTCTTCCAAAAAGCCTTTCTTGCATGATAGTGCACTTATTGATAAGCAAATAAGGGCAGTGTATTTTAAATATCTTTTCATAATTTGCTTGTTATATACCAATGTTTAGTGATAAAGAGTAAGTTCTTGGAATAGGTAAATTATTCCCATTTACTTCTGGATCTTGTCCATTCAATCTTTTATCTGCGATATAAAATAAGTTAGAAACCGATGCTTGCAACTGGCAAGATTTTAAACCGATTCTTTTGATTTTTTCACTTGGAACGATATAGCCCAATGCAAGATTTCTAAGTCGGATAAAACTTGCATCAACAATTCTTGTATTTGAATAATCATACAGCTGATATGGAGAAAATGTCCCTGTTGAGCCTGGCACAGGAATTTGATTTAAAGCAACTGAATTAGCAGTTGGAAGGGATGGAATTATTGTAAAAGCCTCATCACCATTTTGACGCCAGCGATTGTTCAATTCTGCTGAGAGATTTTGGAAAGGATAAGGTGCTGATGTGGTGGCACGAACAGAGGTATAAAGAGGTGCTAATCGTTTAACATTACCTGTACTAATATAAAAAAATGTGTTTAATGTAAATGATTTGTAGCGGAAGTTGTTACCTAAACCGCCTGTAAACTTTGGGTCCAACTGCCCAGAATATACTAATGCTTTGGTTACATCAGTTGCCGCACCTGGATTGGTAGCTACATTTAAACCATTGAATAAAGGTCGTCCGTTTTGGCTATCCAGGCCAGCAAAATCAAATGACCAAATTCCAGTTGCAGGAAAATCCTTTTTATATAAGCCGCCTGATACTGCTGCTTGCCAATTGGTTAAAGAAATAACGCCTGACTCTTGAACATTATTCGCAACTTTTGCTGTATTAAAATTAATTCCCCATTCAAAATTTCTGGTTTTTACTGGAAATAAGTTTACAGTAAATTCAAATCCTTTGTTAGTAATATTACCAGCATTAACAGGCATTGATAACAAACCATACTCTAACGGAATCGTCTTTTGTACAATAACATCAAAACCCGCTTTTTTATAATATTCAAAGCTTCCAGAGATGCGATTTTTCAGAAATGCAAAATCCAAACCTAAGTTTAGCGTCTTGTTCCTTTCCCAACGTAAATCTCTATATGCTAAACTTTTAATTAATAATATAGGATCACCGGAAATTGAATTCACAGCTGATGCGCCTGTTGGAATTTGAGCAACTAAATCTGGGCTAAAATTTTCGGCAACGTTACCTTGAAAACCAAAGCTCACGCGAGCAGAAAGTTGATTTAACCAAGTAATGCTATCAAAGAAGCCCTCTTCTGCAATATTCCATTTACCACCAATGGACCAAGTTGGCAAAAACCTGTGGTTAGCATACTGACCAAAGCGATTCGATGCATCTGTACGGATGTTTGCATTAAATACGTATTTCTGGTTAAAGTTATAGGTTGCTGTTCCAAAATAAGAAACATAATTAGAAATCCTGTCGGTAATAGTTGGAATTGTGTTCTGCAATAAGCCATTCACAAAAGTAACACCAGTGTTTACTACTGTTGCAGGCACCTGGGCGAAAGATTGACCTCGATCTGGCATGTAGCCATAATTCATTTGCTTTAAACCATCATACTTAGAGCTTCTTATTTCTTGGCCAACCATTACGTTTAAGCCGTCTTTATTACCCCTTAAGCTTTTGTTAAATGCTAAGGTGTTTCTAAAGGTTGTGGTTTGATTATTTACCGAAAAGGAATTGTACACGCCCCCAACAGGCAATCTCGAAGCCAAATAATCTATAGAACTTGGTACAGCTGTACCGTATTCAAAGCCACGAGTTTGCGTGATAGAATTCGAACGTTCTGTTAAGTATGTTGCACGATTGGTTTGATTATAGCCATAACCAAGTAATGATTGAAATGTAAATAATTTTAGAAATTTATATTCGAGGTTTGCAGACGCATTAATGGTAGTTAGTTTATTTTCATTACCACTTTCTGCCAGTTCATTTAAAATACTATATTTAAAAGCTCCAGCACCTGTGTTAGGACTAGTATAGAAATAAGGAAGACCATCATCTCCATAAGCAGGAATAGTTCTACTGGTGTTAAATGCGTAATTAAAAGGATCTACACCATAAAAACCTTCAGTTGTACTTTTTGCACCATTTAATTTAAAGCCAACTTTTAAATTATCGGTAAGTGTACTATTAATATTAATTGAAGCTGTATATCTGTTCTGCTCATTTCCTTTAGTGTTTCCTTTATCATTCATAACACCTATCGAACTGTAATAAGTAGTTCTATCAGAGCCGCCAGCCAAACTTAAACTATGTGTTTGGCTAACTGGTGCCTGAAATAATAAGTCAAACCAATCTGTATTATTGGTTTCCAGTTTATTTACACCTGCAACAAATTGTTCTTGTGTTATTTTTTTGTCGAATAAATCTGCTGATAAACCTTCGTAAGAAACGGGATCTGGAGTAACTTCAAACTGTAACCCTCTTGCATAAATCTCTCTCGAAACATCAATACGTTCTTTTGAGTTCATTAAATTGAACTGACCATAATTCGGTCTTTGAGAAGTTGTAAAATTTGTACTATAATTTACTGTTGTTTTACCAACTCTTCCTTTCTTAGTAGTAATTACGATCACGCCATTTGCAGCTTTTACGCCATATATCGCAGTGGAGGTTGCATCTTTCAAAACCGTAATATCCTGAATGTCATCAACATTTAAAAAAGCTACTGTACTTCCAACCAAATTTTTAATGGCATCGTCAGAAGTGCCTGGTGTTAAAGAATTTAGCTGCTGATAATCAAAAGGAATTGGATCCTCCTGAATAATTCCATCAACCACCCAAACTGGTTCTTGATTACCCAACAAAGTTGATGTACCACGAACCCTAACCCTTGGTTTAGAACCTACCAAACCTGATGAATTGCTTACCGCAACACCCGGCAATTGTCCTTGTAGTAATTTATCGATCTGATTAACACCAGCCACTTTTATGTCTTCCATTTTTACAGAAGAAATAGAACCAACGAAATCGCGTTTGGCAATATTTTGGTATCCTGTAACCACTACATCTTCAAGCCCTTGTGTTGATTCTTCCAGCTGGATATTCATTACCAAAACTTCGTTGTTTGTATTTACAGCTCTAACAGTAGGCAAAAAACCAATGTATTGATAACGGATGGAACTATTTTCATTGACCAAAAGCACGTAATTTCCATTGCCATCGGTTGAAGTGGTATTTTGCTGCCCAACTTACTGAATAGAAACTCCAGGCATGGCGTTGTTTTTATTGTCCGTAATTTTTCCAGTTAATCTTATTTTCTTTTGCGAAAGGGATGGACTGCCTGAAGATGAAACTGCTTTTGTTTTGAAGATTACCACTTCTTTATCAATTACGAAAGTGATATCCGTTCCGTTTAAAAGCGCACTTAGAACAACATTTAAACTTTTATTTCTAAGAGAAACTGTTATCCTTGGATTTTTATCCAACTGATCGGCGTTGTAAAAGAATTGCATTTTCGCCTGTCTGCTTACTGTTTTTACAGCATCAGATAGTTTGGCATTTTTAACATTGATAGAAATGTTTGCCGGCACTTGAGCTTTGGTAGAAGAGCTAAAAATTATAATCGCACAGAATGTGGCAGTTATCGTTTTTGCTAAAAAGCTTAATCTAGGCGAAAAATAATTTTGTAAATATTTTTTCATTTAGTTTTGAATAGTTTGGTTGATTTTTGATTTTGGTTTGGTTAGATGTCGTGTTAACGTTGATCTACATATATCCTCCTGTTTTTAATACTGAATTTTACTCCTCCTGTTTGCTCAATGATATTGAGTATCACTTTTATATCACTATATCTTTCAATCTCTCCCGAGAAATGAATTTGCTTAATTTTATCCGATTGGAATTCTACATCGTAATCATACCATAAGCTCAGCTGATCCATTACTTCATCAAGTGTGGCTTCTTCGAAAACAATTTTTCCATTTGCCCAGGCCACATAAGGCATCACATCAACATCTGCTTTGATTAAGGCATTTGTTTGTTGATTGAATATCGCCTGTTGGTTTGGCGATAAAACTGTAATTTGGTTATTGGCAGATTTGGCCTCAACCTTACCCTCAACCAAAGTGGTACGTGTTGTTTTGGTGTAGGTATTTACATTGAATGTGGTTCCCAATACTTTAACATCCATACCGTTTGCGTGAACAATAAAAGGTTTATTCGGATTTTTGGCCACTTGAAAATAAGCCTCTCCTTTCTCTAAATAAACATCGCGAGAACTTGCTGCATTAATATTCACCGGAAAGCGAAGCACCGAAGCCGAGTTAATTATTACTGTAGTCCCGTCTGCCAAGGCAAGTTTATATTCCGCCCCACGCGGGATGATTAATTTATTAAAAATCTGTTCAGTGGATGCCGATCCATCAGTCTTGTAGCTGAGCAGTTCCTTGTTCTTATTAGTGATGCTTGTTCCGGCAACATCACCTAATTGTTTATTTGGATTTTCAGAAAGTTCAACCTTACTTCCATCAGCTAAAATTAAGGTCGCTTTATGATGATCAGTTGCTTGAAGTTTTGCCAAGCTTAATTCTACAGGCTGATTGTTTTTAGTATAATAGAGAACCCCACCTGCCAATATCAATACTGGCAATAAGAAAATAGCTGCATAGCGCAATAACCTTGGCATTAACTTTACGGTTTTGGCTGGGAAATTAGAACGAACTTTGTTCCATGCCGAATCTTCGTTAATTGCATTTATTAAATGATTTGCACCTGCAATCATTTTATCTGCCTGTAAGGCATCAATCAATTCTCTTTCTTCAAGACTCAATTGTTCCAACAATTGCTGATTAGGCAATTCATTATTGTTTAATTGTTGGATAACTTCAACCCAGATATTTTCTTTTGCGTTCATTTCTTATGACGGATTAATAAATAGTATGATTTAGGTTAATTTAGGGTGACAGTAATATTAAAAAATTATTAAATAATTCATAACTAACTGACTAACAATAAAATAAATTTATTATTTGATTAGAATTTTCCTTTACCTAAAAGGATTGCAATGAAAATTATAGCGAGCGGATCTTCAGCAGCTTTAGCTTTTAGAAAAGCATAGGCCCTTTTCATTTGGGTTTTTACAGTATTGATGGAGATGTTATTTGCCTTTGCAATGTCAGCATAACTTAATCCATCAACCACATATTGCAGGAACACTCTTTTACGATCGCTTGGTAACAGATTAACTAAACCCAAAACTTTTTCATCGGCGATTTCCTTAAACTGCAAAGATTCTTCCTCTTCCAAATAATCGCTTTGAAGTTCCATAGAGATTTGATCTGTTAATTCAACTGCATTGGGTTGCTTTTTGATGTGCGATAAGGAAAGATTTTTTACCGCTCGAGTAGCATAGGATTGGAAAGAAGTCTCTATTTGCACTTCATTCCTCCTATTCCAAAAATTAATAAAGAAATCTTGAACAATATCTTCTGCGGCAGCTTCATCTTTAGAAATTTGGTACGCAACAAGAACCAAAAACTTGTAATGTTTCTTAAACAAGTTTTCGAATGAGGCTATATCAAAATATTCTGCCAAGTTATATGCTGATGTGTAAGATTATAAGGAATATTATAGGTAAAAATAATTTAAAACTGCGCAAAACTGAAATAAGTAGAAACATTTAATAAGAAAATCGATTTTCATGCGTAAGAAATAAAAGTAGAGCCATTCAAGGCTACACCTATATTTTAAGTGTTTTTACGCGATAAACATAAGTTCAGCATTTCTTCAGAATCCGTTGGTACTTTGCAGGCAAAATCCTCATCAATAATGACTAATCTTTTTAAAAGCAGATATGCAATCCTTTTAGGTTTTATTATTTATTTCCTGCTTTTTTCACTCCTAATTAGAAGCATCCTATTTATTTCTTCATCACAACACAGTGAGTTTACCTTTTTCGAAGTGCTAAGATTTTACACAGTTGGTTTGTTTTTCGATCTAGGTACAGCATTGGTTTTAACTGCACTTTATTCTGCTTATCTTTTAATAATTCCTGAGCGGTTTTACCATCAAAAATGGAATAGGATATTTACTTTTTTAATCTTCTTATTTTTCTTGGTGATTACGCTTTTTTCCTTTTTTGCCGAATTAACTTTTTGGCAAGAATTTGAAAGTCGCTTTAATTTCATTGCAGTAGATTACCTGATTTACACGTACGAAGTGATTCATAACATTAACGAATCTTATCCGCTACCACTTTTAATCGCTGGAATGTTGATTATTGCTAGTGTAATTACCTATATCTTTTATAGGCTAAAACTTTTTGAGAATAGTTTTGATAGCCGGACTCCTCGAAAACCAAGAATAGTTATTTCATCATCCTTAATTATTCTAGCGATACTTTTTGCGACTTTTATAAAAAATAGTGCTGCTGAACACGGAAATAACCGCTATGTAAATGAGTTAAGCAAAGCTGGCATTTATTCTTTTTTTGCTGCCTTTAAAAACAATGAATTAAATTATCACGATTTTTACAGCTTAATTGGAAATGATAGCGCCTTTAAAATTGTTAGAAATCAGCTCAACGAAAAAGGAACTACTTTTAAAGGTATTAATTCCATCTACCGAGAAATAAAAGGAACAGCGGCTCCTTATAAACCAAATGTAATTCTCATTACTGTAGAAAGTTTAAGTGCTGATTTTTTAGCGCATTATGGCAATACCGAACGCCTAACGCCAACACTTGATTCTATTGCCGATAACAGTATTTTTTTTAGCGATATGTATGCAACCGGTACGAGAACGGTACGCGGCATGGAAGCCTTAACTTTGGCCATTCCCCCAACGCCAGGCAGTAGTATCGTTAGAAGAATGGATAACGAAAATCTTTTTACTGTTGGCCATGTTTTTAAGGATAAAGGTTATGTAAATACATTTTTTTATGGTGGAGATGGTTACTTCGATAACATGAACCACTTTTTTGGAAGCAATGGTTACAATATTGTAGATCGAGGTAGAAAACTGCTGAACGAAACCTATGCAGGAACAAGAACCCTTATTCAAGATAAGGACGTTACTTTCGAAAATGCTTGGGGAATTTGTGATGGCGATATTTTTAATGTAGTTATTAAAGATGCAGATACAAAATATAAACAGCATCGGCTGTTCAATAACTTCATTATGACTACTTCTAATCATAGGCCATATACCTTTCCCGATCATAAAATTAATATGCCAGTCGGATCTAGAGAAGCTGCCGTTCGCTATACAGATTATGCCATTGGGAATTTCCTAAATCAAATTAAAACCAAACCTTGGTTTGATAATACAGTAGTGATTATTGTTGCTGACCACTGTGCTAGTAGTGCGGGAAAAAATGAAATCGACATTTCTAAATATCAAATCCCATGCATGATTTTAAACCTTAAGAATCAGCCCAAAATGAATATTTCAAAAATGACTTCACAGATTGATTTATTTCCCACACTTTGGAGTTTGCTGGGCTGGAATTACACCAGTGAATTCTATGGAAAGGATGTTTTAGCAGATACTTATGAGCCTAGGGTCTTTCTTGGTACCTATCAAAAATTGGTTTATTTAAAAGGCGATAGTTTAGTGCTTTTAAGTCCACAGCGCAAAGTTGATACTTATTTGTATAACAAAGCGAAAAACGAGCAAAAGCCCTTTAAGCTGCCGCTAAGAACTGTTAATGAGGGCATTGCTAATTACCAGACAGCTTTTGATTTATTCACCGATGGTAAATTGAGGTTGAAGTAATGATCTGAATTCGATTAATAAATGTATATAAAAATAATAATTTGGGCGTTTATTGATAAGTTTCTATTTTTTGGCATCAATGAGCTCAGCAAAGCCTCGGTTTAACACGCTGTTTGCTATATTCCCGATGAAAAATCGGGAGATGCCGCTTCCATCGTTAAAGCTAGCAAACTTTAAAATAATTAAATTACCATATTTGTATAGTTCAGTTAAATAAGAAAACTAGATCATTTATAATAATATCTTTCAAAGTGATAGAATTATGAAACAAAAAAGCCTGTTGAATAACATTCAACAGGCTTATAAATTAAATTAATATCTACTAATTCTGAAGCATTTTAGCAATCTCTTTTTCAATAGATTTTAACTCGCTAGCTTTAAGTTTTTTTGGCGATTCTTTTTTATTATCTAAATATTTAACACCAACTCTCAAAGCCTTTAAGCCAGATACACCTTGTAATTCATCTAGTTCTAACCCTTCTAAATCATCATTTAAGAAGCCCTGAACCTGCATATACTTGATATACTCCATGTACTCTTTAGCTTCGTCTTGATTGAAGTAAACCAAGGCTATTTTGTGCGGCTGTGTCAATCGCTCCGTTGTTCCCTTAATTAAAACCTTATCAATACGTTTCTTAACCACTTCATAACGAATATTGTACGCACCCTCTACATCGAAACGACGTTCATCATTTCTAAAGCTAATATCAATCGCATTAGAATGAATAAAAATCATTTGCGTAGTCTCCAACGGACGAGGCATTTCACCAATTAATCCTTTTGATAAACGAGCAATCTCAACCATTGAGGTTAATTGCCATAAGCGAATATTTTTTAGATATAACAGATCGAATGGTTTTTCGGGTGCAATTTCTTGTCCGATGTAAATATCATATTCAACACCATCTGTTCTAAATTTCGCAAAATAGCAAGGATATGATGCCTGTAACTTCGCCTGCGATTTTTCTAAATACTGACTAACCTCAGTGTTAATCAACTGCATAGAAACTTCCAATTGCCTGCGATTAGCATAAGCATCGCCTGTTGCTGGAACAATTACCTGAAAATAATTATTAATCGTTTCCGCAGTTTCAGGATAATTGCCTTTTATAATGGATAAGAATGGATAAACCTCGTTCTCTAAGAATTCATTTAATTGATTTTCCTCATTTGATGAGGCAAAACTACCGATGCGTTTAATCCAATCCTTACAGTTAAACAAAAGTTTATCAGTAAGATCCAAAGTGATCATTTTGCGGATGGCTTTCAAGGTATCGATTAGGCTGTTTAGCAAAACATTTAAATCATCTTTTAGGGCTTTATTACGCTCGGTTGTAGAATTACGAATATCAATAGCACCAAAGAGCGGATACATGTTTTTAAAAGTAACCGTTTCTATTTCCTTTAATTTTCTATTGCTGTTTTTACCTTGAAGAAAATGCCAAACTGCTTCATTAAATTTCCACTGTACAGATGGTTGCAAAGCTGTAAATTTATCCATCAATACCTCGTCCATTTTCGAATCAAACTCTTCGATACTGTATTGAAAAAGTTGACCAATTAATGGTAGGGCCGAACGTAATCTTGATAACAATTTATCATCAACCAAAACCTCTTGATTAGAGTAAACCTCTAAAACACCTGCCAATTGTGTGTTATAATAAATCGGAAGAACCGAATAAGAACAAACACCAGCGGCTTTTAAAACCTTTAGAAACGGATCTTTCGTAATTTGATCATCATTAATAGCACTAACAAAAATGGCTCTTGGATTCTCCTTATACTTATCAACTAAAGAATAAAAAACTTCTTCCTCTAAATTAGAAGCCTTTGCCGAATTTATCAACATGCTTTGAGAAAATTCCTTATTATCGAAGACTAATTTTTTGTTTACCGTTAAAAATGGCATCAAACCAAATTCCAATCTACCATCGCCACTTAAACTTTTTAAGGCCTGAATAACGTGGGTGTAAGCCTCTGTTTGATAATTGTGATTAACCAATGCATTTCTAATCCCGTCAATGGCGTGTTGTAACGTAACATCGGTTATCGAAATAATGCTGAAACCCTCAAAATGAAATTCACCAAGCGGAAGGTTTTTAACCAAATACTCTAATTCGGTATCCTCTTGAAAATGTCTTCCTAATTCTTCAAAATTGATTTCTGGCAAATCACCTTTATGAATAATATCAACAAACTTGGTGTCGGTTTGGATATTATAATATTGAGTAAGCTTTGTTTCTTGATTTATATGCCCGTAAATAATTTCATTTTTAAGTACGGAAGTAAAATTGTAAAAACGGCCTAGGATAATATTGTAGATAAACTTAAGCTGTTTTTTTTCAACAGGCTCGCTATCTTGTCCGACTTTATTTTTAGGATCGTGATCTTTAAAAAATTTGTAAAAGGCATTTGTACTAAAGAAAATTTGATCGGGAATTGGTGTACTCAATGCCCAAAATAAATCATCCTCATCATCCATTAAAGGGGTGAGAATGGTAAAAATTAATTCTAAAGTATCTTTATATTTTGATAGTTCTTCTGCGCTGATAGTGCCTAAAAGCACATCATCTTTTTCGATTTTTTGAAGTAAAAACCTGTAAAACTCAGATTTTACCGATTTTTCTGTCTTTAATCTATCTTTTAAATATTCCACAAGTGGGCGAAAAGATAGCGATGATCCTACCTGGCAATTTATACACTCGTTTTTATGTATTTGGATTACGTCGGTATTCATTGTATAAGTTTTGCTATAAGTGTAAATTTTTAGGTTATCCTATTTATTAATTCAATACAAAGATACATACTCATTAAAGTAACAATCGTCTGCTGAAGGTAATAGTTGGATAATACATCTATAAATATGTTACACAAATTTAGTACCTAAAATTTAGCGAAACGTATGGATACCAACCATCTGTGGAATGTCCAACCACAAATCGCACAACTGTGAGTGATGCCGGAGCGAAGTAAACCCCTCCACCAACGCCGTGGTGCCATGTTGTAGATGCTTCATCTCTTTTCCAAACCCTACCTACATCATAAAAACCTAATAAGCCAATTTGTCCGGGCAAAACGTAGCTAACTAAATCTCCTATTTTAGCCCTCAACTCTAAATTATTGTAAAAACTTTGTTCGCCTGCAAATCTGAATTGGCGATAGCCCAATAAATTTCCTTGTCCACCGAGATACAGTGCCTGATAAAATGCAGGTTTACCTATTGTAACACCTCCGCCAAAACGATCGGCCAAGATGAAGTTTTTTCTGCCATCAAGGTTTTTATATAGGGCGATACTTGCCGTGAATTGTCCATAAGAATTAGAATATTTATTTACGCCTTTAAAGCCTACCAATCTAAAATCTACATAACTACCTAACGTTGGTAATAAATCATTATCTCGGGTATTATTGGTAAAATTTACAAAAGCGCCGGCGAACATTTTCTCATTGCGAACCGTTAGGCTGTCTGAAGAATGCAATTGCGATGGATTTTGAATAAACCTACCATCGTTATCTTCTTGATTGAGCTTGTAATATTGGTAAGATGGACCTATACTTAAGGTCGACTTCGGGCGACGCCACCTAATAGATGCTTCAATATTATAAAGGTTGTACCTAGCCCGGTAATATTTTATATCATCACCATGCTCATCAAAGCGAGTATCGTTTCCTAATCCAAAGAAATTTTGCGAATTATTCGGGGCATAAACATCGCCTTTTAATATAAAATCGCCTTTACCTAAGGCTTTTAACCACTCTCCCTTGTAATTAAACCTAAATGCTTTTGTGGAGAAAGAGTGTAAGAAAGAAACGGTTTGAGAATTTCTCCAGGGTTGCTTTCTGAAGCCTGGATTGGTTTGCTTATAAATTAATCCCAATAAGATACCATCATCGTTGTTGTATCCAAAATTTAGAATTCCCGAGTTTCTGCGGTACATATCTTTAGGAATGTAGCTGAAATTAGCAGTATCATTAGAAATTATTTTTCTGATTTTATCTTGATCATCGCCAGCATAAGTTGCCTTATCTTTTCTGCCATAAAGCTTTACGGTTCCATTGCTTTGGGCAAAATCGTAATATTTAGTGCCCTTGCCTCCAATAATTCTGATTTTTATATTCGAGTTTTTATTGTTCAATATCAAGCTATCGTTTCCATTGTGCATGTAAACGCGAATCTCCTTTGTCACTTTCGGATCAAACTTTCTATCGAATAACTCATCCTTTACATTCCCCTCTTTCGAAATCTTATTAATTTTTACCCTTAAGCCATCATCTGCAGCATCGCTTATTTGAATCAATTCATTTTTATTGGTTACCTCAATGTCTACAATACGGTTAAAGAAATGATAATAATCATTCATCATTTTCGGCAATTTTGCAATTCTGTCTCGCATAGTAGCCAAAAGCACATCATGATGTAAGGTATAACTAGGTTCTGGAAGCTTTTTCAAGGCTTTTTCAAAAACGGCATCATTATAATTTGCGCAGAAATCTTTTACAATTTTATCAAATTGTTCCTCATCAATATTAGCTGTCCACCGGCTACTAATCTCTCTTCCCTCCCACAAAAACCAATTGATATCCTTAATTGGGCGTTCATAACCTTGCATCATTGGAAGTAGAGATGATGATTGCGTATAGCGCTGTAAAAAGCCATCTGATCTAAAAAATACTTGATCGCGATCTCTAGGTACAGGTGCATAAGTCGAACCATCCTTTGTTTTGGTTTCTTTCCAGCGCCATTGATCTTCATGCCTATCCCAATCGCCCAACAAAATATCAAAAGCCCTCGCCCTTACCCACGCAGGACCGTCCAATTTATTATCGTTATCGTCCGTTAGCTTCTTATCCATTTTTGGGGAGCTATCCGATTCTCCTACGGGTTCTCGCTCCTCAAATAAGCAAAGTGTATTGGCAAAAGCAGATTCAAATTCGCCTAAGTTATCATCGGGTGAAACCCAACCAATAATTGGGTTGCTATGCGGGATTTTAGCCGCTTTCGCTAACTCTGGAACAACTAAAGCCGAAAATGGATGTTGTGCAGACATATTATCCTTGATCACATCTTTAGCAAAAGTTGCTCTTAAGGCTTCTGGCAGTAAAACTTCTGGATATTTCTCCACACTACGCAGCACATATTCCTTGCCATCCTTATCTTCCAAACGTAGTGATCGAGATTGATTTCCTCCACCACGTTGGGTAGCCTTTAAACCACCCATCATTTGTGATACACGCAACACCGGCACTTTGGTTCTTTCAGCGTATTCCTTGCGGTAATTTTCACCAAATAAATAACGGTGGAAACGACCAACACTATCATATTCGGGTTTTATGCGAACAAAAACACTATCTGCCGTAATGGGTTTATCTCTATTGCGAACTTTTGATGGAAGTGTTTCGAATTTTTTGGTGTAGCTGTAAACACGCTTAACGCTAGTATCAGAATAGATGTAATATTCGTAGCGCATATCATTATTCTTTAATTGATCTGCAACCACGTAACCTTGCTGCATCTCATGAAATAAAGATGCTTTTCCCTCTTTATTTGGCGATACCTTTGAACCAGAACCACTGATAATTTGCAATTGCTTTCCCTTAATTAATTGCAAACCATGCTCATGACCAGCCACATAGGTCACATTTGGATAATCGCCAAAAACGCCCGTTACTGATTTAATCATATCGCGATAAGCTGGATGATTTAAATCTTCTGGACTTAACAAAGTTGATCTTAATAAAGGATATACCGAACCCAAACCTGGTAAGGGTATGTATAGATTTTTATTTAATGAGGTTAGCGGAAAAAGGTGATTTCTAAGATTAAAAAAACCCCCATGCGGACCATAACTTTGAAATGGATGATGGGAAGCCAGTAAAATTACTTTATCCTTATTCTGTTCTAGCAATTGTTCCATTCTTACAATAACCTCATCTTTTGTACGGCAATCGCACTCTCCATTTGGATTAGATTTATTGTAAGGAAACAACCACCATTCGCTATCGTAAGCAATTATGGTTAGCCTATCTGTTAAATTTATCGCTACAGGATCAGGACAACCATTGGCCGGAAGAAGCTTTAAAAGCGGATCATTTTGGGCTTTCAAATAATCATCCTGCGCTTTTATCTTGGCTAAACCTTTCGGTCCAGATTTATCCCAATCGTGGTTGCCAGGAACAAAATAAACCGCAGCACCCATTTTACGCATTGGCTCGAATTGCGATTGCAAAATCTTTTTGGTTTCTTCTTCTTCCAAACTTCCAGGCAAACCCATTCCAGTTGGATAAATATTATCTCCCAAATAAACTACGGTTGTTTTTTTAGGGATTATTTGTTTGGCAGCATTTTTTAAATCCTGCATTTGCGCAGGATTCATTTCGCCAGCATCGCCAAAAAGAATAACACGGTATTTTACATCGTCTTGCGCAAAGGCAATGAAATTAAGCAATAGTAAGATTGTAAAAAGGGTAAATCTTTTAATCATAGCCCAGCATTTGTATAAAGATAAATAAATTTAGACTGACTACTTTTTCAGTTTAAACATTAAAATATTTCCTGCGGCTAACGTTCCGCCTTCGTTTGAAATGTACAGGTTGTTGCTGCTATCGAATGCAATACCCTCTGGTTGGTTAAATGCTGAATTTAATGGGTATACAGCTTTAACCTTAAAATCGGCTGTAGTTACCACTAATGATTTATTTACCGATGAAAGCACATACCATTCTCCAGTTGATGGATTTTTAGCCAACGCTGATGGGCGAAACCTTGATTTTGAACTCCCAGAAAATTTCGCAATATCCTTGTGTGATAAACCAAATTCGCCGCTAGCCTTAAAAGATCCATCGGCAGAAAATGTTAAACCATAAATGCTCGACGATTTTGCCTTAGAATCTGGCTTACTATCTTTCGTTAAAACGTAAACCATCCCAGTTTTTTCATCGGCAGCTAAGCCCTCGTATTCAGCTTTTGGAACAAGATCTTTCGTTTTTACCACATCGACAACCTCTGGTTTATTTATTTCAGAAATTGGAAAGGTGTGCAATTCGCCGTTGCTTTTTAAAACCACAACATGATCTTTTATAATCGTTAGGTCTTCGTAATCGCCTTTGCCTCCAAACTTTGTAAATTTTGATTGCTTATCGCTTAAACCTAAATGAAACAAATCTCCGTCTTCATCCTGAATGGCAAAAACCTCTTTCGCATCGCCATTGTGAAAAACAATTCCGGAAATTTCAAACAAATTTTGTGGCATATTGTATTTCACCGGATTTTCTAAATCGTAGGGCAAAGCAACTTTAGAATCGGTATTTGATGCAACTTCTCCAGTTTTAGATTTTTTATCTTCTTGTTTCTCATTTACACAAGAAACCCCTGCAAAAGCTATTGCACTAAGCATTAACATAGAGGTTATTTTAATTTTATTGTTTTTCATATGTTTATATTTTGCTTTCATATGTTATGAAGCTGTCATAATTTATTCTTTCCTCTAAGTGATTATTCGTACTGGATTATTATTTTTATTTGGTATGAATGAGCCCTAAAGGGGTTTTGAAAATCATGACGGTTTCATAGGATGAAAATTTAATTTTTATTTTTTAAAAATTGATAGATATCATGCTGAGATGCAACAAGAACTGCTCCCTTTTTCATTGGAATATTATTCATGTGCTCATCAATAACAACAGCTTGCAGGTTATCCTGTTTTTGAATATTGATGATATCTAAAATCTCTTCTTTTATTTTTTGATCGTAAATTGGAAAGCATACTTCTATTCTGCGATAAATATTCCTGTTCATCCAATCGGCAGAGCCTAGGAAAACATCATTTTGGCCCAAGTTGTGGAAAACAAAAATGCGACCGTGTTCTAAATATCGATCAACAATTCTGGTAATTTTGATGTTCTCGCTCATACCTTTAACTCCAGCAATGAGGCGGCAAATGCTTCGAACCATCATTTCGATTTTTACACCGGCTTCTGATGCCTCGTAAAGTTTATTAATCAAAACCTTTTCTTCGAGGTTATTCATTTTGATGGTAATTGAAGCTGCCTTTCCTTGTTTTGCATGATCGATTTCTCGATCTATTAAAGCCAGAAATTTTTGCTGAAGGTTAAATTGCGCAACCAATAAATGATCGAATTGAATGAGATCTGCAGATGATGGCTTTATGCGTTTGGCAAGAAAAATAAAAAGCAGCTCAACCTCCCGAAGCATTTGCTTATTGGCTGTCATTAAAATATGATCGGTGTAAAAAGCAGCCGTACTTTCGTTGAAATTTCCGGTTGCAAACAGGCCAATGTAACGCATTCTGCCCTCAATTTTGCGCTTAACCAAGGCCACTTTAGCATGCACCTTTAAAGCCGTAACGCTGTAAATGATATCAACACCAACGGCTTTCATTTTCTTTGCCCATTTGATGTTGTTGGCCTCATCAAAACGGGCTTTAAGCTCGACCAAAACCGTTACTTTTTTACCATTTTTTGCAGCGCTAATTAAAGCGTTTACAATTTTCGAATCGCTGGCAACCCGATAAAGTGTTACATATATTTCCTTAACCGTTTCATCGATTGCAGCTTCGTTAAAGAACCTTAAAATGCTATCATAACTTTGGTAAGGGGTGTGTACAATAATATCGTTTTTGTAAATTTCTTCGGTTAGCGTTCCTCCGATTAAGTCGGTATTACACAGCTTGGGCCAATTATCGTTAGAAAGCTCATCCGATTTTACAGGAAAAGCCATTAAATCTTTCAAGTTATGATATTGACCGCCTATTATCCTATTTGCCTTTTTTAAATTGAAAATCTTTTTAAGCAATTCAAAAATATTCGTAGGAATACCTGGCTGATGTAAAAATCGAGTAGCCAGACCAAAATCACGCTTTAGG
This sequence comes from Pedobacter frigidisoli, assembly GCF_004331675.1. GTDB lineage: Bacteria > Bacteroidota > Bacteroidia > Sphingobacteriales > Sphingobacteriaceae > Pedobacter > Pedobacter frigidisoli. The sequence goes on from NZ_SJSN01000009.1 coordinate 101,895, forward strand.
AGTTGGCCCTCCAACTGCTCTGATAAACTGCCAGAATATTCATCTTTCAGATCAATTTCCGCATCTCTGGTAACCTTAAAACTATAACAACCTGTTACCTCATCGTTTGGAAAAATGCGGTCTAGATTAAAACGAATTATATCATCTAAAAAAACTACAAATGTTTCTTCTTTTGATACTACCTTATAAAAACGTGGCAGTTGATCGGATGGAATATTTAAAATTACAGGTTTTTCTTCTTCTCCATTCTTAAGCGTAACGATAAAATAAAGTTCATTGTTTGAGGGAAAGAAGTTGGTATTTTCATCGATATAAATGGGCTGCAAAAATGCCAAAACCTGACTTAAAAAATATTGTAGCACAGATTTTTCAACAGCCCGAGGATAACGTTCACCATAAATTAAATTGATATTATTGGCTTTCAGTTGTGGAATAATATCCTCCTTAAGCGCTTTTCCATAACGCTGCTGCTGATCTGAAATAAGTTGATTAGCTGTTTTAAGCAGATCTTCATCAATGTGGATATCGTTATCCTCCTGCTTGCTTAATTTCTCAAAAGCCAGCATAACAGGCATTCTTACCCGGTAAAATTCATCCAGATTAGAAGAAAAAATAGATAAAAACTTGATGCGTTCTAATAATGGAACCGAATTTCGTTCGGCCTCCATTAATATGCGCTCGTTAAATTTTAGCCAACTTAAATCCCTATTGAAAAAAGATGTTGCAATCATTTCTGCCATTAAAGTTTACCGTAAGCTGCGTAAGCAATTACAAATGCAAATACCGCAGCAATTAAACCAAACATAAAAATGTTGTAGGCCAATCGAATCAGTTTGTATTTACGACCCAAAACCACTCCTTGAGAGTATACATCGGTAATTAGCGTGCCGTAAAGAAAGTCTTTATCATTCATCACCTTAATCATTCCATCGGTATAACTTGGCAGGCTCATTTTATAAAAGTTACCAAAGAATAATAGGTTAACTTTTTTATTATCCATATCCTGTTGAGTAAATTCTCCTTTCGGAATGGATGGACGAGTAGATAAAATAGAAACTACCACACAGGTTAAACTCACGATGAGTAATATAAAAGTTGGAATAATTAAATTCCCATGATCTTCGAGCCTGCGAAGCAGCAAACTTACAATTAAGGAAAGCATAATTGAATTCACGGTGATTAAAATATGTGCCTTGTTATCGGCCATATCGCTTAATCGCTGATTATTTGCAGAGGTGATCCTAAACATGGTTTCAATTCCCTTGTCTGGCCGATCATCCTTATCTTTCTTTTTCTTTTGATCCAACACAATAGTTGGTGCAAAATTTTTGGCTTCTTCTAGCTCGGTACTAATTTCTTGTTGAGCCGTTAATTTACTCTTGAGCTTACTTATATTTTTTTGCTTTTGATCGCTTAATAACAATATGGCATAATCGGTTTGGTATTTATGAGATTCCATGAATTGGATATCCTTTTTACGCCACTCTACCTTTTTAATATCATTTTTATGAATCAATTCTACTTCCTTATGCATAAGCTTACCCTTTTTACGGAAATCTGGTAAGCCTAAATGGAATAAATCTGCATCGCAAATTATTTTATCAATTTCATTTTTAGGGGTTTGTGGAATTTTTGTCGATAAAATTGCAGATTTAACATTATCACGAATTTCTTTACCAACCTTATGCTTTACCAAAAAATCATCGGCCAATTCGGCGCCTTTGGCTTCATGATTTAAGGCATCTTCAAAATAACCTGTATCATGAAAAAAAGCTGCAACGGTTACCGTAAAATAATCCTGCTCACTTAACTGATAATGGTTGGCAATTTGCTGTGCGGCGTTAACAACTTCTTTAGTATGCGCTAAATTATGATAAACCAATCGCGGATCGCTATGTGTGTGGAAGTAATCGCTAACATGCTTTTCTACATCTTCCTGCAATTGTTTATAATTCATGAATGTATTCTTGTTGAGATAATTTATTGTTTTGAGGGAAATGCATTTTCTTAAAATACTTTAAAACCTAAATTGTTTTGGTTTTTTTTATTGAATATAAAATTACGCTAATTTATACAAAAACCTCGTCGATCTTACTCAACAACAATAATGCCTTGTTTATTTTACAAAAGAATTGTTAAAATACGCCATGAATAGGCTAATCTGGGTTGTTAAACACCATAGGCATATCGATAAAAGATTCTTCACTTAATGTTCTTTACAGATAAAGTACATCATTTACACTAAAATAAATTAAACTAAAACAATTGTAGCGAAGCTCCGTATTTGTACTTGATATTAACACTGCTAAAACACATTACCTTTCTCCAAGGTTTACCTAGCACTGATAAGTTCATGATTATTTTAAATTTGAAGACCACAATGTCCGAACTCATTTCCATTCAAGTTGGCGATCATATCAAATATTTCAATAAAGGAGCAGAGGTTGATTCTATCCGAATTATAACCGTAGGGATTTCCTCGGTATTTAGGTTTGGGCTAATAGATGGGAACTATATTATAATCGTTAGATAACAAAAAAGCAGGTGGATTTTACCACCTGCCATTCCATTTATCCATTATTTTTTCAATATTAATGAGATCAAATAATCCCATATCTATGAATTTCAAATTTAAATAATTGTCCGTCAGTTTGATAAAACCCTTATTTTTTAGCTGGTGCCAACAGTCCTGGATATAAAATTCCGTCGGTTTTTAAATTTAGGTTAAGGAGCTTAGCAATGAGTGGAGCGATATCTTCTTGGCCCATTAAAGGGATAACCGTACCTGCTTTAATACCCTTACCGAAAGCAACAAAGCCAGTTTGTATTTCTTTAAAATCTGTTGGTAAATAACCGTGAGTTCCTCCACTTACAGCAGCCAGCATCTCTCCCGTTGCGCTAGCGCCAAAGCTAAAGCCTTGGTTTGCGGCCAATGCGATAGAAGCAGTTGGATCGCCCTGCGCTTTGGCTATTTCCTCCTTATCTAGCACATGATACATTCTTTGGATACCTAACGGAAGTTGTTTAAGTCCTTGATTTATTTTCTCTAAGCCTGCCTTGTCTTTTGGATCTTTCAAATGTAAAAACGCGGATCCTCCACTTTGTTGGAAATAGGCTTTCCATTCAGTTTTTTTGGCATCATCATATAAACCTAACTTGGCCAAAAGTACATTCGGCTTAAATTGGGTGTGAATATCTACAAAACCATGATCACCGGTGATAATAAAGGTGGTGTTTTTGCTAATACCCGCAACTTCTGCTGCATCCATTATTGTTTTAATGGCGACATCAACACCTACCAACGCAGATCTCACCTTATCACCATCACGACCTTGCTCATGTTCAAAATGATCTAACAAAGCAATGTGAAGTGCTAAAAATGATGGCTTATACCGTTTTAGGATGTAGGCTGCCATCCTCGATTTATTTTGATCGCTGGTGTAAAAATCAATTGTTGCACCATATTCAACAAACTGACCAACTGCAAGATTTTGAACTTCTTGAAAAAGTGATTTTGGATTAGATTCTAGCAACATCGCCTTGATCTCATCCTTTTTCTCACTTTTATCTTTCGGGAGGATAACATACTCTGGTAAATTATAGTCAATCGGCGCACCCACCGTTACTGGCCAGCTCACGCCCGCAGTAATTAAGCCTGCGTCTTTAGCAGCTGTCCAGATGGTTGGCACTTTAATATCTTTATAATACCAAAACCATTTGCCAGATACCCCAAGCGGCTCAACAGGAGTATTGTAATAAATTCCATGTTTTGCAGGAAGTACACCGCTTACTATTGTGGTGTGAGATGGGTAGGTTACGCTAGGAAAACTTCCTCTAACGCCCTCAGCATACGAGCCATTTTTCATCGCCTGGCGAACATTAACCATTCCCCATTGTTGATCCATATAAAATTCTGGTCGAAGACCATCAACGCTAATCAGTACAACGTGCTGTTCTTGTGCATATATACTTCCTGCAGAAAGCCAGCAGAGGATTACTGAAATTATAGTTCTTTTCATTGTATTAATTTTGGGCAAAGCTGTCTCTGTATTAAAGCCAAAAGGTTTCATTTTACACAAAGAAAACATTGCGAGTTTAATTTTCAGCTGGCTATACATAGGCCAGCTGTATCAATTAATTTGTGATTTTAGTTACACCTGTTACCTCCTGGATAACAGATAGATCTGCTGTTTTACCAACCGCAACAGTTTTATGTACACGTTTTGTTGTCCAGGTTTTACTGGCAACATCATAAACCCCGCCTAAAAAACTAAACTGATAAGGTTCGGGGTTTGCTCCAATCTTATTCGTGTTATTTCCCTGTCTGTAAAAAGGCTGAAAGGTGGTGCCATTGTATCTTTTATAATAATCGTTATCACATATTGCATATCCAAAACCGCCAACATAGGCATTTCCAGTACCAGAATAGAAAGCTACATCAGAGGGTACGGTGTTAAGATCTACATTGGTGGTTGGAAATATCGCAATTCCAGCAGCATTTCCACTGTTGGCCAAAAGGTTGGCTGTTTTATCGCCAATTCCATCATCTCCATCTAAGTTATTGTAAAGCTTACTCACTACCCAATTGGCTTGGCTAATATCTGATGAATTTGATCCAGCGATAAGTTTATATCCTCCAACATAAAAAAACTTGCCTTTGGCAACTGTTCCCCGTGTAATATTAAATTTATAGCTACGCAACCCACCTGTTGCCCAACCGCCTACAGGAGCACCTACTGGAGTTGAGGTACCCGCATTGTTGGTTGTGAATAAGGAGAAAGGTTTTTGCCTAAAATCTAAATCCTGGGTGGCCATCAATTGGATATACTCATAATTTGCATCCGTACCTTCTGGATCGGCCAAATAACCTGTTATAATTGCAGGATTTGGCCCTAATGGAATACTTGGATCGACTACGATGCTGGTTGCTATAAAATCAGCTTTAACACGAGGCCATATCTGCGGAACTGATGTTGTAGGTGATGGAATAATGATTCCCTTAACGTTAGCCGAATAAGGCAATAACTCCGTTTTAAATGTTGCTGTACCATTCACATTCATCTGCATATCGCCAGACCCCTCATTAAAGGTTTTTACACCTTCAATACGTTCTACGCCAATGTTAGGATTAAAATTAGAATTGTATATCACTCCAAAAAGACCTTCGAAATTCTCGGGCTTGGTAAGCATAGTTACAGCAGAAACGGGTGTCATAATAACAGTTACACCCGAAGCAACCTTTTGCACATTAGCAGCAGGCAAACCGGTAATTTGTAGAATACCATTTACGCGTTTTAAAACGCCACCTTCAATTTTAATGTGTACAGAATCGCCTGGAACATAGTTGGCAGCAGCTGCGCCAATGTTTATAGCTATACCCCTCAATGAATCGATGGTAGCACTAACCTTTCTTAGGTTTTGAACAAATAGTAACCCAGCTGGTAAATTATTGCCAGAATGATCAGAAGTAACTTGCCCAGCAATAATCGTTGCACCACGGGTTAATTCCGTAGTTAATGTAACTTCTCCATTGCGATGAAGTTTACGTAAATCCAAATTGGAGATATACGGGCTTGGTGTACTAATTACAAAATTATGATCTTGCTTACAAGCCATTAAGGTTGATAGCACAGTGCATGCAACCGTGTAAAATATGATTAAGGTCTTTTTCATGATTATAATTTGCGTTATGGTTTTTGCCACCAAACTAATGTATTGATATCATCTGCTCCCTGTGCGGCAACAGCGTTTCTATAACTAGCTGGATTAGTAGATTGGGTAATCAATGGATAATTAAGTCTTGCTGGCATTCTTTGACCATTTACTAGGCCTGGACCCTTTGGCAAAATTGGATGACCTGTTCGTCTATACTCGAACCATTGCTGAAAATCGACCAAGAACATGGCATAATATTTCTGGATTTGAATCATCTCCATTTGGCTTTTACTTCCAAAGGCTGTGGCGTCCAATGGCAAGGTAGAGTCCCACTGCAAATTCGCGTCATTTACGTAGCTCACAAATCTTGCATCAGTAGGACTAGTAATATAAGCAGGCATCCAATAATTAATCATATCGGCCATGCCTTTGTAATAATAATTTTGAACAGGCCCACTTATCCATCCTTTTGCTGCTGCTTCTGCTTTAATGAAGGCAACCTCTGCACTATTCATGATGATTCCCGTATTCTGATCAGTTTGAAGCGTAAGTTTATTCTCTGTATCTGAATTGAAATGCGTTTGAATAATGGTTCCAGAACCTGGAGAATAACCACTAGATATTCCAACCCAACCATCGGCACCTCTATCTAGACCAAAACGTGGCACACTGGCAGTTCCCAAACTTGGCACTACGCAAGGATGTTCCCAAGTAACCAATTTACTCAAGAAGAAATCACAAACGGGCATGCCCCTAAAATCCACCGCTCGTATATTAACCATGAAAGGTGAAGAAAAAACTGCCGTACTACTATTTGTTCCATTCCAAAGGATTTTTGCAGTATGGCTATTGTTCTCCATTACTGGGTATTCTGCAGGATTGGTATCAACCATCTGTTTAATTTTAGCAATTGTGGCTGCAGATACTTCAGCTTTTCCAGCAACACGTAATAATAAACGTAGGTACAATGAATTTCCAAACCTTCTCCATTTGGCAATATCTCCTTGATAAACTGGATCACTCGTCGGCACGATTGCAGTTCCAGCTTTTAACAACTCATTCGCCTGCTCCAGCTTTGCGAACATATCGCTATAAATATCCTTTTGCTTATCGAATATGGGCTGCAAATTATCGTCCTGACCTAAATTAGCCTGTGAATATGGAACATCGCCATAAGTATCAGTCAAAAGTGAGTACACCCAGCTTTGAGTAATTAATGATATTGCTTGATAGGATTTATTTAATGATTCTGGTTTGCTGGCAATTGTATAAATATTCTTTAAATCCGTAAGGTTTAAGTACCAGTTATTCCATGAATAATCGGCAAAATTTCTCCTTACATCGTAACGGAAAATCCTACCTTCAGAATCGTTGACCTCTACAGTTACCTGCATCAATTGGTTAGTGAAATTCCAATTACGAACCATATTTGTATTGAGAACATTAACCAATGCTGGGGTAAGCAATTGATGCGCTTCGGCGCTACGCCTTCCGATAGGATCGGTATTAACCTCGGTAAAATCCTTTGTACAAGCGCTGATAGTTAAGCTAAATATGCCCAGTACGATATATAAAATATTTTTCTTATTTGTTTTCATGATTTCTATGTTTAAAGGCCAACGACCAAACGAGCTCCAAATGTTCTGGTTGATGGCAATTGTCCGGTTTCAAATCCCTGTATAATATCAGAGCCAGCAAGAGTACCAAACTCAGGATCGAAAGCAGGCCATTCTGACCAAATGAACAGGTTACGGCCATAAGCACCAACAGTCATTTTGTTAAGACCAAGCCTTGCCAAGAATTTTTTCTTAAAGGAATAAGTAATATTTGCTTCCCTAAATTTCAAGTAATCGGTTTTAAAGATACTTCCCTCGGCCTGACCGCTTCCATATAAGGATTCGTAATAAGCGGCAACATCTGTGGCGATTACATCATTTTTACGGTAGCTACCATCAGCATTCTGAAGTACTCCATCGCCAATTACACCGTTGTATCTACCTGGTAAGGTAATAGCATGCTTTCCTAATGATGCCATTCTTGAGAAAGTAAGGGAATGCCCAATAGCTCCCAACTGTGCATCGAAAAGTGCGGTTACACTAATTTGCTTATATGTAATCCCCGTTCCAAAACTGAACCTAAATTGAGGTGTGGTATTGCCTAGATAAATTAAATCTGGATTTTCTAATGCAACACCTGTTGAAGGATTGAAAACTATCTGACCATCTGGTGCACGAAGATACCCTCGTCCGTACATATCGCCCATGCTTCCGCCAACATTGGCAACAACTTGTCCGCTTCCTAGCGCTCCTGTGCGCAATACCAATGAACTATCTGCCAATTCCTTGATCTTGTTTCTATTTGCACTGAAAGTACCATTCAGCGTCCACTTAAATGATTTAGTTTGAATTGGTGTACCATTAACGGCAAGTTCAATTCCTTTGTTATCTACTCTACCAATATTCACTACTTGTACGTTGTATCCTGAAGATTTGTCTACAATCCTATTTAAGATCTGGTTTTTGGTATTCCCAGAGTAGGCCGCTACATCAAAATTTAAGCGGTTTTTAAATAGCTTTAAATCCAAACCAACCTCTACCGTAGTGGTAATCAATGGCTTTAAATTTGGATTGGGTAATGTTCGGGTATTATTTAATGCACCATCAGGATAAATTCCATCGGCTGCTGATAAATAAGCATACTCTGTTCGGTAAGGCGTAGTGCTGCCACTTCCTACTTGAGCAATTGAAGCTCTTAATTTAGCGTAGCTGATGGATTTTGGAAGCTTCCAAAAATCAGATGCAATGAAAGCAAGACTTGCTGATGGATAAAAGAAACCTACATTATCTGTTCTGGTAATTGTTGCTAACGTACTATTCCAATCCTGACGGGCAGTAAGATCTAAATATAAGTAGTTCTTATAACTCATCGAACTGGTGGCATAGAAACTGTTGATTCTATATCGAGCTGTATCTGGAGCGTAAACAAGTGGACTTTTGTTATTCTCTAACGAATACACGCCCGGAATGATCAATCCATCTGCCCTGGTTTCTAATCTGTTATATTCATTACGAAGTTGGCTACCGCCTAAACTGGCACTCACCTGAAAATCCTTACCGAATTTCTTCTCATATCTTAACATAAAATCGGCATTGATTTCGTAAGAACGAATATTACCTAATCTATAAGAACCTTGAGCAAACTTATTTCCAGAAGCATCCCAAGGGCGCATGGTTTCACGAACATCGTTATTTAAATCTGCCGATGCACGAACCATTAAACTCAACTCTGGTGTAATTTTATAATTTGCCGATAGGTTACCCAACCAACCATTTCGCCTTTGCGCATTTAGATATTGCTCGGAAATGGCATACGGACTTTCTGGATTGGTGGTGGTAATATTGATAAACTGTTCTAAAACCTTTCCCGTAGCCCAATAATCTTTATACCAATCTACATTTACATTGGGCTGGGCAAACATAAACCAATACATTAGAGATTGATTTCCATAACCAGTAGCTGGTAAATTATCGCTATTTCTATTGCTATATTGTGCCTTAAGGTTTAGGGTTAGTTTTTTAGCTATTGTAGTATTGGCATTTAACGATAAACTTGTTCTTTCCAAACCAGTATTAGGTACAATCCACTCATTATTTCCGTGACTTGCCGAAAAGCGAAGTCCTACTTTTTTATAGGTACCATCTAAACTTATTGAGTTTGTCGATTCAAATCCTGTAACAAAAAAGGCATCAACAGGATCTTTATAAGCAACCCATGGCATTCGATCTACTCCCCTAGCCTTAGTAGCTGGATCATATTGGTAGTAAGTACTACCCAATGAAAACGGTGGGCCCCAAGTAGAACTTGTTGCATTGGTACTCGGCCCATCAGGACTTGTTCCATAGGAGAAATAAGAATTACCATACACACCAGCCCCAAACTCTTGCTGTCTATCTGGCCCACTATTTACCTCTTCCCAAGCGCTGTTTGATGTAAAAGTAATACCCAACTTTTTCCTATTTAACGTAGCAGATTTTGTGGTAATGATTACTGCTCCATTTGCACCTCTTTGTCCGTATAGTGCAGAAGCTGCAGGTCCTTTAAGCACAGTAACGTTGTCAATATCATCAGCATTTAAATCGTTCAATGCACTACCAAAATCGGCAGGCATAATATCTCCAGAAGTTCCGTAAACACCACCACCTGTAGCCGAACTACGCCTAGCACTACTGCTGGCAACTACGCCATCAATTACGATTAATGCCTCATTATCTCCCGTTAAGTTGTTTTCTCCACGCAAGATAATTTTATTAGAACCCGCTGGACCACTATTCCTTACCAAATTAAGGCCAGCAACCTTACCCGATAATGCCTCAGTCCAATTACTGGCAACAGCATTGGTAAATTCGGTGCTATCCAATTTGGTTACGGAATAACCCAATGAACGTTCTTCACGCTTAATACCCAATGCTGTAACCACAACTTCATTAAGGTTGTTGCTACCAGCAGTCAAACGAATATTGATTACGGTTGTATTTTGATTTACTACTCTTTTTACTACCGAGTAGCCAAGCATGCTAAAATTTAATTCGGTTCCTAGTGGAACAGATACCGTGTATTCGCCATCATTATTTGTAATTGCATATACTTTTTTATTGGCGTCCATAATATTAACGCCCGGTAGTGGTTGGTTATCGGCCTCATCTACCACCTTACCTTTAATGGTGATGTTTTGTTTTGCCTGAAACAATAACCTGTAAGATTCACCAGCCCACGTTAAATGCGGTTGGGCAAAAAAGAGCATCAGGATGACGCAGCATAATTTTTGGGATCTAAGGGTGCAAAACCTTCGTTTCCTTACGTGCGCAAGTAAATTTTTCTTCATTATTAATATTTTAATTAGTTTTCCTTGGCGCAAAGGTTGATTTTTAACTTAACGCAAAAGTTAAGTCCGTATTAAATGAGCCTCACAAATTGAATATTGCGATAATAGCCGAAAAATATAATCAAAAATCTAATAATCAGTTATTTAAAAAAATAAATGCTCTCCGAAACGAGTAATACATATACCTTAAGACACAAAATTTTTATCTAAACTTAATCCTAATTTAATTTTGGATCGTTTAAGCCATTTATCAATAAGGATATTATTAAATTGACCAGCAATTAATTTGTTCAATAAATGGAAATCTTGTATCTGTATAATTACAATACCGAGATAAGGGAGGTGATATAGATGGGTAAGCAAAAAGCGTAGAATGAAGCACTTATAAGTTTTTAACTCCACTTTACTCATTAACCAATAAACCTCAAAATATAGCATGAATTAATCTAGCCCTAAAATTCATAACTATAAGGAGGCGATTAACAATTATTTGATTTTTCTCTAACCTGAAGTAAACAGTTAATTAATACATTTGCCAATGCTTATTACTTAGTAGCATAAAGAATTAAGACATGAAGATAGCTGACCTTAAAAAAGAAATCGATCGCGATATACGAGCCGAATTCCTAAACATATTTAAGTTTACCAATCTTTCCTATGGAAAAGACAACCTCAATACTCAAATTATTGATTACCAAAACCTGCAACGGGAAAACGCTACTAACGAAATTATTCAGAAATAAGTAAGGGCTAATAATTGTCTTACTAAAGCGATAATTCTGCATCGACTTTACAATTGCTTGGAAATACATTCCATATATTTTGTTCCACTGTTACTTTAAGCCTATATATTTCCTATTCATATTCAATTGATGAAAAACATACTGTTGTTAATAAGCTTTTTTACCATCGGAAGTTTGGCTAAATCTCAAACAATTGCCTTGCCCGATTCGATTTACTCCGGTGAACAGGGAAAGATGCATGTACAGGGTGTTGTGCTTGATAGCACTAATAGGCACTTTTATTTCTCCTTTACCGATAAATTAGTAAAGACGGATTTACAAGGTAAGCTGATTGGCAGTGTAACTGGCTTTATTGGCCATTTGGGAGATGTAGCTCTTGGACCCGACGGAAAAATCTATGGCTCGCTAGAATATAAAAATGATGCCATTGGTAAGGGGATTAAAAAGAAACTGAAAGTAGAAACCGAAGGTGACGATGGTTTTTATGTCGCCATTTTCGATGGTTCGAAGATACTTAAGGTAGATATGAATGCCGAAAAAGAAGACCTGCTACAAACGGTGTATATTAAGGAAGCTGTTGATGATTACCAGGCTAAAGTAGGTATTGGGCAACAACAACAGCATAGATTTGGGTGTTCTGGCATAGATGGGATTACATTTGCGCCCTCAATTGGCGATAGCAGTGACGGCAAAAAATTTCTATATCTGGCTTATGGTATTTATGGCGATTTAAACAGAGAAGATAATGATCATCAGGTTATTCTAAAGTACGATGTGAGTAATTGGAAAAAATATGCCCAGCCACTTTCACAAAGTGAGATGCATCACAATGGCCCACAAAAACCAATTGAAAAGTATTTTGTAAAAACTGGGAATACACGATATGGGATTCAAAACCTTGCTTACGATCCATTTAGCGGTAATTTGTTCGCTGCAGTATATAAGGGATCAAAGCCTAATTTTATCAACTATGATTTATTTGTAATTGATGGTAAAAAAAAACCAAATAGCGCTTTTATCAATGCGGGCGGACAAAACTTAAAGGTGCAAATGTTATCACTTGTTAACGATAATACCGCAGCGCCACAATCGGAAATTACAGGTTGGTCGTTTCCCTGGGGCGCAACAGGAATGCTTCCGCTTGGAGATGGACAATTTTATATCTCTCATAATAAAAAAGGAAAAAATGGTTTGGAGCAAACAACCATACATAAATACAAATGGACGGGAAATAAAGAAAATCCATTTGTAATGATAAAATAACCTCTATTAAATGGCTTATTTCTTTCCCTTAATTTTTGATATCACCATTTGAACCACCTTAAACAACCCAACGGCAAGCAGCCCCGCTAAAAAACCAAAAATTAATTCCTTAATTATCGATGGCCAAGTAGGTAATAGATGGTGAAATGCAGGGATATTGTGAACAAAAATCCCACCGGAAACCAAAATAAGGGCAATTGTTCCAACGATACTTAATACCTTGATAATTATGGGAAGAGATTTAACCAATAACTTACCCAACTTCGAAAGAAATCCCTTGTCTGCAGAACGTCTAATTAAACTATGACCTACATCGTCCATCCTAACAATAACGGCTACAATGCCATAAACACCAATTGTGGCCAAGAGAGCGATTATGGAAACAGTTACAATCTGTATGGTACGGTTTTCATCCAGAACGCTTCCCAGCGCAATGATCACAATTTCAATTGAAAGAATGAAATCGGTCGTAATGGCAGACTTCACTTTCGTACGTTCGGCCTCATTATCTTCTAATGGTTGTGCATTAGTAGGAACTGGTGCATGTTTAGGGTGAAAGAAATACTCAACAATTTTCTCTACGCCCTCATAAGCCAAGTAAACTCCTCCAAGTACCAGAATAACTTTGATCGCTACGGGAAAAAAGACATTTAATAATAATGCTACTGGAACAATTATCAGTTTATTTATAAATGATCCCTTGGTTATTGCCCAGAGTACTGGCAGTTCTCGTGAAGAAACGAAGCCAGTTGATTTCTCTGCATTTACAGCAAGATCATCGCCTAATATTCCTGCGGTTTTTTTCGCCGCTACCTTGGCCGTTACGGCCACATCATCCATTAAGGCTGCTATATCATCTAAAATTGCAAAAAAACCTGAAGCCATATCTAAATTTAAAGTTTCGTAAAATAACAATTTGTTTTGTATTATCTCCCAATTGAAATTGTTCTAGTTTGTTCATATTTAAACAAACTTTCAATCATCAATTTCGAATTTCCAACACTATTTAATTATTGTGTCTCTGCATCATCATGCTCAAGGGAGTTTTGTCTTGTTGGTCCATGTGGATGATGTTCTTCTATGGCTTCAGCAAGGAGATCCAATATTTCCATATCAAGTTTTGCGGGATTTGTACACACCTGTAGAATTTGATGTTTATCGGGATCGAAACTGGCAACGAGCGATTTGTTTTCAAACACCTTAAATCGGCAACGTTCCCCGTCATGATGCATGTATTCCCCGATCTCAAAATGCCGTTCGCTTTCTTCGATCCTCAAGCTTATTGTGTAGTTTTCCATATTCGTGTAACCAGTACCATTAACAACACCTGCCCTATTTTGTTTAGGCATATTCTTATAAAATTAGGTCGAATTGTTTTGCAGACTGGCTTAAAAGCTAATAATTACCCGCCACATGGATTTGAATCGAGCGTTAAATAATGATATTTTCAAAACAGGATTAAAGATTTTCGGCAAGGTTGTGCCAAAAATCGAAAAATAATAGAAAGGGCAACACCTTTTCGAAAAACCGTATTACAGTGTAGTTTCGTTAAGCTGTGGATTTTTGCTGGCATTAACCTGGTAGGTCGTAATTTTATTATCTTCTGCTATCTCCACGATGCGGTAACCTCGATATGCGGTTCCCCAATTGCCACCAATATGCGCATCAAAAAAATGCGGCAGCTTGTTTGTATAAAAAACAGCATCCAAACTATGGTCATGCCCATGAAAAACGGCTTTGATATTTGGATAGCTGTGCAATAGATTAATGGTTTCAGGGCATTCTATAAAAGGGCTCTCAGGAACCCAAAAGTGAGGCGGGATATGCAGTATTACAAACACCGTTTTCAAATCCTTAAACTTTTCAAACTCCTGTTTTAAAAACTTATTATCAGGACAAAGATAGGTGCCTTTTGTATCTGAAGTATTGGCCAAAACAAAGCCGATTCCATTTTTTTCGAATGAGAAATTATCCTCATAACCAAAAACTGATTTCCATATCTTCGCATCTGCATGATCGTGATTACCAGGAATTGCATAAAATGGAACTTTTAATTTATCGTAATAATCTTTCTTCACCTCTGCTAGCAATTCTGGCCGATCGTGAACCAAATCTCCATTGATAATTACCAAATCGAGTGGCGATTTATCGTGAGCTTCGTTAAGCCATTTCACAATGTTTTCGTGATCTTTTTTAAAATCGGTACCTGGCTGACCGTAGTGGCCATCTGATGCAATTGCAAAACGCAATTTTACTTTCTTCCCTAAAGATGGAGTGTGATCATGACTTTGATCGGCTAATGAAATTAAAGGAGAAATACCTGCCAATGCAACCCCAGCTAAACTGCCTTTAAGAAATAATCGTCTATTAGCCATAATTTGAAATGATTTACAATTCAAGGTAATAAAGCAATACTATTGAATTGGTATTTATTAGCTACAAATTAAACATCGCCATGTGAACCTAATGTTAATCTTAAATCAATTTAACTTAACGGCATCATAGGCTACGCTTAAAGGGATTGTAAATCAAGTTCTTAGCTCAGCAATTTATAATTTAAAGCGCTGTTAATAATTGCTTTACCGATGCCCTTTTCTGATAATTGGGATCAAAATGCACATATTTAATTTTCCCTGAACGATCTACAATGTAAGTTGCAGGTACAGGAAGCGTATGCCTCGTATTGCCGTTGTTATTTTCAAGATCAATGCCATAGCCCTTATATTTGGTAAAAGTTGCATTATCCATCTCAAAGTTTACGCCGTAGGCTTTAATAATGTCATCATTCTTATCTTGAATGATAGAAAAACCTGCACTGGTTTTTTGTATGGTTTTCGCAATATTTTCCGTTGTTTCGGGCGTTACACCGATTACATAAGCATTCTTAGCGGTGAGTAATTGTAGAGAGTCTTGAAGTTCTTCGATGTGCTTGTTGCAATAAGGGCACCATTGGCCACGGTAAAAAAACAATACCACAGATTTATTTTTCTTAAGTAAAGCCTTTAAGTTAATTTTTTTGCCGTTTTGATCGACACCACTAAAACTAGGCGCAATCGAACCTGCTGTTAATCCTTTTTGTGCATAAGTGTATGATGCCAATGTGGTTACAAAAGCAAAAATTAATAATATATTTTTCATTTTATTTTGGATGAAGCAAGGAGGATTGATATTTCCTGCTGGTTTTCTAATTATATTTAAACTTTTTGTCAGCTATCCGTTAGCCTTTCACTATTATATTGCTACGGCATAAATGGAAATAAAGGTACACAAGAGTTATCGAAATCAATGCGATAGAAAGAAATTCACCGTTTGATTTAGCTTCATTTTTTTTTTTGATACGGGGGCTTGAACTCTTTTGTATTCTATTGGGAATTAAGCTAATTCTTTAATTTAGTTAGAGAGACAATCGAATCATCAATATTCACCTTAATTACCTTGATTTCTATTGCGAGCAACACGCCATCATTGATTTTTGTACTGTAATCGACCAAGTCGTTTCGTTTCAAATCAATCTTAGATTCGTTATAAAACCTAATTTTCTGTCCGTTTAAATCTTTTATATAACCAACCCTTTTTGCTCGATTATAGGATATGATAATTCCTTTCCTCATAGTACGTAAAAATACGTAAGGGATAAAAAATAGTTTTGTAGAAATAAAAAATACTTAAAAATGAGTAGGAGGTTATGTATTTCCTATGTAGTATTTATGATCGAATGATAGGTAAGAAATCAATTTGAAATTTCAGCATGTAACATAATATCGACATTTGAATATTTGTAGAAAAACCAAATTTCCCTAAGAAAATATTCCGTGAGTAATTTCCTTAATGGTATCCTCAGCATAAAAAAAGATTATAAGCATGCCCGAATCCTGCGTAATTACAAGAATATCAGCACGCTTGATCTGATTTTCATTGATAAACCTCGTCAGCCGTTCGTGGCTTGAAAAATAGTCTGATTTCAGAATGATCATAAATATTGTTTTTAGTTTGATTACTTGGATAACTTATTGTTACAATTGGCTTTTGTTAAAACCTTTGAAGACGGCTGAATATTTTTTAGGCAAATATCATATTAGTGTCTAAATTACACTAAGCAAATCCAAACCAATCCTTACGCCGTAAATGTAGTTGTTAAATCAATGGGACGATTTTACATCATTAGGCCTTTCAAATTTGAAAGGTCTTTTTTTTTAATAAAATATAGCCTATTTGGGCTATATATCAGTATTAAACTTAGCCTTACATTTGTTATAATTCATATACGGGAGCATATGATCTTTTTGGGTGAGTAGCCACTTCTTGGATAGGGTGTGGCTAAGATCCCCACTTCTAGTATTCAACTTCAGTTTTAAGAATACGAATAAAGATTTAAAATTATGCTTAAGGCATTTATAGGATGGGGATTAAATATGCTAAACTTCTATCCTCAGCTTCAAGTTTCTAATACATACATGCTCTGAAATATTGGAACGATGACCGTTATTTTATAAGCAGGCTTTCAGCGCTCTTAAAAAAATTATATCATTGGTGGGTTTTCTATTTAAAATAAAACTATTTGCGCAAATTTTTCGTTAATGGCAGTATATGAGTACCTACACCATTCAAGAGCAATTTAATCAATATTTAGATCTTCTAAATAAAATCCACAATCTTGGTCATGACATTGATGCTTCTATCGATGAGACGGAGATTACAGATTTGGAAACAAAAAGGTATACTTGCAAGCAACGGCTCCAAATGGTTACCAAAAGCTTAGTTAATTCCATAAAAGATATGGATAGCAAATATCCTATTCATAATTACTTAGGTAACCAAACCACTTATATTTATGTTGAAGATAATAAGCTAGTTTTTGAATATCATTAATACGGTCTATAGAAAACAATCACCTTTCGATGTCTCCATTTCATCATCAGATTTTCTTTAGATGTGAGTATCGTTTACATGGAGTTTTTAATGATTATCCTTTTTCTGTTTTGCATCTCGTAAGTATCTATCTAAATAAATGATCAACAGATAATAATTTATTGATTTCTTAAACGGCTATTTTCTTTATTAAACCGATAGCCCTACCCCACTTTTTGTATACCTCAATAGGCTTTGGATAAGCGGGAATATCGAATTCCCAGGGAATCAAAACCTCGATATCATTACGATCCAAAAGCTCAGGAATCCATTGACGGATGAAATGTTGTGCCTTGTATTTATTGGATTGATGCACTGGATTGGTGTACCAAATCTCAAATGCCTGCATGTGCCAATTCATCCAATTTGAGCTCACATCATAATCGATCAATTTGGCCTCAAAATATGATGCACCCCAAGTCCAGTCTATCCTCAAATCGTGTACAAGATAGCTTGCGCAGTTAACCCTACCTCGATTACTCATATATCCGGTTTGATTCAATTGGCGCATATGCGCATCAATAAAGGGAATCCCAGTATTGCCCACGCACCATTTCTCAAATTTAAGAGGATCATTTTCCCAATCAATATCCTTATTTTTATAACCCTTAGTTAGAAAGATAGAATTACCGAAGCGCATTCCCTTAAACGTAAAGTAATCTCTCCAAACCAATTCAAAAACCAGCCACCATGTGCTCTGATTTTTTTTGATTTCAGCTTCGTAAGCTTTTACCTTTTCATATATTTCTCTTGCCGAAATACAGCCCAATGCTAGATATGGCGAAAGTTTAGTACTATAGTCCAAACCATCTGATTTGTTTCTACTCCATCTATATCCTGTTAAGCATTCGGATTTAAATGTGTAATATTCAAGTCTTTCTAGCGCCGCGGTTTCTCCACCATCCACAAAAGGACTAGCGTTTTCATATTCATCGTCACTAAATCCATAAATGGTGTAAGATGGAAATTCATTAGTTTTTAGTTGCGATACAGAATTTAATTTACTGGGCTGCCTAAAAGTTTGTCGAGGTTTAGACTTTGAGCCAACGGGAATCCTGTAGGCCTTACTGGTAAGTGGAAGCTTAGGGATCTCAAAAGGAATATCATCTTTGTGATAAAGTGTCTTCCCCCAAAAAAAGTGAAAATTTATATTTGGCAAGGCATTCACTACCTTGTTAACAAGATTAATTTCATAACTCGCATATTCCTCTTCAGCATAAATCTCGGTTATTCCATATTCCTTAACCAACTCTGATAAGGTAACAAGTGCCGAAACTTCTCCAATAATTAAATGACCACCAAGGGATTCCAATTTTTTTCTTAAATCGATAACCGACTGCTCCAAAAACTTAAATCTGTTAACATCTATTCTTCGGAAACCAAGATCAAGATTTTCAAAATCATTCTTTTCTATGCAATAGCAAAAAAGTAAATCTTCACATTCCTCTTGCGCCCTAATCAACGTTTCGTTATCATGAACCCTGAGATCATTCTTAAACCAAACCAAGCCTCGTTTTTTCATTTAATATTTTTTTATGCCTATTATAAGATAGAGGCTTATGCATTTTAGTACTCTCCATAACGATCTCTAATTTCGCTATGCGATTACGTGACGACAAATCTTTGAGATTAACATAAAATAGTTAAAAAAGTTCCCTTGAATTGATTCCAATTTTCTTAAACCTCCGATTCACGACTGCTACATAATTTTGGGTACACTTCGTTTCATATGCCTTGGGTTGATATGGACTAGTAAATTTCATCAAACTATGAAAGCTTATTGATCTCTATTTTCAACCTATATAAATAAAAAGAGCGGCATTTGCCGCTCTCTCTTACCCGATATTATACAGCTTATTTTAATGCGTAGTTAAGGTAACCACCATCTGCGATTAGCTCTGTGCCAGTGATAAAACTTGCGGCATCTGAAGCGAGAAACAACACCGTCTTAGCAATTTCATCAGCATTACCAAGTCTTTGCATGGCTGTAGCACCTGCTAGAAAATCTTTTGCCTCCGCAGGCACTGCATACTCTAAACCAGGTGTTGAAACAGGGCCCGGACTTACAATATTTACACGAATTTTTCTTCCAGCCAATTCGTTTGCTGCTATTTGCGCAATTTTATTCAGCGCTCCCTTAGTGGCAGAATATACACTGGCTCCAAGGTTTGCAGCTGTTGCAACTGTTGATGATGTAAATACTACTGCTGCACCATCTGACAGATATGGAAGTAATTTTTGCAGTGTAAAAAAATGTCCCTTTACGTTGGTATTGAATTGCGCATCAAAATTTGCTTCGGTAACCAATTCTATTGATTCAAATTTAGCTATTCCAGCATTTAGGAAAAGAACATCCAACTTACTTCCATTGGCAGCGATTGTATTTTCCAAAATTGAAATATCCGCAAGTATCGATGTACCCGATACCACGGTAATCAATTTTGGGCTGTTAATCTCCGCACTTGCCTTTGCTAAATTTTCAGTATTTCTTCCTGTTATCCACACATTTGCTCCTGCGTTAATAAATGCTTTTGCAGTTGCCAATCCTATTCCGGTAGTTCCGCCAGTTATAACGACGTTTTTGTTTTTAAAATCCATTATTATATTTCTAATTGTTTATGCTGCAAAGCTAGCATAGGTAAGTTTATTTTAGTTACTTTGTAACCAAAAGTAATGGTAACTTAAGGGTAACAAAGTAACTTATGACTGAGAACGAATGTATATTAGGGCACAAGAAAGAGGTAATGGCTGTTCACGATGCCATGGATGTGCTGAATGGGAAATGGAAAATATCCATCATTTCCTCAATCTGTTATCATAATAAAAGGAGATTTTCTGATGTATTAAATGATGTGCAAGGAATATCCAACAAGATGTTGAGCAAGGAGTTGAAAGAACTGGAGCTCAATAAACTGATTCAGCGAACGGTGTTACCGACTCAACCCATATCTGTCCAATATCAACTAACAGATTACGGCAAAACATTGCAAACTATTATTAGCAACTTGGCCGAATGGGGAATTGCCCATCGTAAAGCAATTACTGGTAAATAGAAGTGGTTTGTTAAAAATCTATTTCACCCTTAAATCTGAAATAGCTTTTACCCATTTGTCATGCGCACACTTTTTGCATTCATTTTTTTCTGTAGGCGCTAACAGAACAACGTTTCCACAGAAGCAACAGGCGTAATGCGCCCTTTCCAATATCTCACAACAGCCCGCATCGAAGAGACGGGGCAATATGGGCAAACCATATTTTACTTCATCATCCTCAAAATAATAAACACTTATAGATCCAGAAGTTTCTAAGATAGCTGTTTTCACCTGGCCCAAATGTGAGATGCTGTATTGCCTCAATTCAGAAAAGAATTCATCGTGTGCAAGAGTTTCCTTACTAAAATTATCAACAGAAAATTCGCCATCCTCAATCAAATAAGCACATTTCCCCTCAATAATATCATCGACAGTCTGACTTTTTGCCGTTAGATAAGTTGTTAATCTATAACTCAATACGATAACTGCAAAAATGATAACGGGAACGGCTAACCCTACCTCCTTGTAAAACATGGGATCTCCGGCAGCAGATCCTAATGAGATAATCACAACAAGCTCGAATATAGATAATTGTTTAACTCCACGCTTACCCAAAAGCCGTAATCCAGTTAGAATGATAACATACATTGCAAAAGTTCTTAGGGCAATTTCCAGCAGAAATTCCCAATCCTCTTTGCCAATAAAAAATTCAGTCCAATTGATAGCTAAAATTATCATAAGCTTAGTATTAAAAATTATGTTAGTTGCGCCTATTATAACCAATATTCTAAGGTTTGGTTTTTAGGTAAATTATATCTGAAAAATCAAAACAGATCCAGGCAATTTCTGTATTCGAATTCTGGTTATAAAACTTAAGTGCATTTGGGCTGTTATGTATATGACATTAAAATATAAACGCATGATAGAAAAGAAAAAACAACAAGCAATTAAATTGTTAAAGCAGGGACTAGAAACTGTTGAAGAGCGTGAATATACTGAAATTGCAGAAGTGCCAACCACAGATGAAGACAAGTTTGAAGTAAAATATAGCTTTGTGCATGATGGCTTAGAAGGAATTTTTACAGTTGTTGGCCAAGCGGCTAATGTGGATAGTGATTCGGAGGAAGAGAAAATTAAGGTTACTTTATTTAGCGAATTTGCAGAAGATTCTTTGCATTACGATTCTGCAACGGCAAAAGAACAAGTAGACAATGACTTGATTAATGTGGAAGAGTACATGCACCGTCATATCAATGAGGGATAAATTTCTGTAGATTTTATTTAACACAAAGGGCATCTAACAGGATGCTCTTTTTTATTTTCAAAGTGATTTATCTGCTATCGTAGATTATACCATGTAGTAGATAGTGATAAGAATCATATTCTGTTTCTGCAGAAATATATAGAAATAAATACAATGGAAAAGTTCAATTAAGATTCGTGTAGTTGATAATGCTTAAATAATTATGATCTGAATAGGTTTTGCTAGCCTAGCCGCAAACCCAATTTCGTTTTTATTAGGTACAATGTTATCCCTAAAGAGTTTTAAAAAATAAAGACGCTAATCAAACCCACAAGTTTTCGGAAAAGTATGTAGCTTGGATAAATTAAAATGGTTGGAGATATCTTGCCGATTACGACGTAAATTCAATTTAAAGATATAAAACAAGATCATGAAGCCGAGACTATCACTCATCCCACTCGCATTCTTCCTCTTTTTAGCTTCCCTATCCTCCGCACAGGTTAAGAAAATGAAATCGGAATTTTTAACCCCTAATGATTTATACAAGCCTGGTGTTTATTGGTATTTTATGGATGGCAACATGAGCGCTGAAACAATGACTAAGGATCTAGAATCCATGAAAAAATCGGGCATAGGAAACCTGATCTTTTTAGAGGTGAATGTTGGCATACCAAGAGGAAAGGTAGATTTTTTGAGTGAGCAGTGGCTGCAACTTTTCGCTCATGCAGAGCAAGAAGCTCGAAGATTGGGAATAGAAGTTACACTCGGAATTGGCCCCGGGTGGACAGGTAGTGGAGGTCCTTGGGTAAAAGGAAAGCAATCAATGAAACACCTTGTATCAAGCGAAGTAATTGTTTCATCGTTAGACAAGAAAAAAATTTTGCTCCCTATTCCAAAGCCTAAGGCACCTTTTTTCGGCGAGGGTGGTTTTATTCCCGAATTTAGAAAAGAGTGGCTAGAATACTATGAAGACGTTGCGATTTTAGCATTTCCACTTCCGAAATCGGAGGAGAAAATAAATAATATCGATGAAGTGGCACTTTACCAACGTGCGCCCTACAGTTCTGGTACAGTAACCGCAAACTTACAGGCACCAAGTAAATTGAACGATAAATCGATATCCGCGATTACTAAAAAGAGCATTATCGATTTAACCGGAAAGCTCAATACAGATGGATACCTAAATTGGAATCCTCCAGCTGGAAAATGGAAAATTATGCGTTTTGGCAGTAGAAATAATGGAGCAATTACCCGACCTGCACCGCTTCCTGGTATTGGTTTTGAATCAGATAAATTTGATACAACCGCCTTAAATAATCATCTAGATGCATACTTGGGTAAGATCTTGAACAAGATAAATCCGATAGAAAAAAATCAAATTGGTGGCCTGAAACGACTGCACATGGATAGCTGGGAAATGGGTGCACAAAATTGGACTGGAACATTTAGACAGGAATTTACGAAACGAAGAGGATATGATCCCTTAAGGTATTATCCTGTATACTCCGGAAATATTGTTGGCAGTGTAAGTGAAAGCGAGCGCTTTTTATGGGATCTTAGACAGACCAGTCAGGAGCTTGTGCTGGAGAAACACGCTCAACACGTTAAAGCCTATGCGAAAAAACACAACCTAACGCTATCGATCGAGCCTTACGACATGAATCCCACATCCGATCTTGAACTTGGGAGTGTTGCGGATGTACCAATGGCAGAATTTTGGAGCAAGGGTTTTGGTTTTAACTCAACCTATAGTGTTATAGAGGCAACATCTATCGCCCACGTTATGGGACGAACATTAGTGCCCGCAGAAGCCTTTACGGCACAGGATAATGAAGGATGGAAACAATACCCTGGCTCAATGAAAAATCAGGGGGATTGGGCCTTTGCAGCGGGTATCAATCGTTTCGTTTACCATACTTTTCAGAATCAGTTTTTGCCAGACACCCTAAAACCGGGAGCAACTATGGGCCCATACGGTGTACATTGGGATCGCAGCCAAACTTGGTGGCCAATGGTAGATAGTTATCACAATTATGTTACCCGCTGCCAATATCTCTTACAGCAAGGGAGAACGGTTGCGGATCTCCTTTACCTCACCCCAGAGGGTTCACCTCATGTATTTGTGCCACCGTCATCCGCAATTTTGGGTGATACCATTGGAGACCGGAAAGGATATAATTTCGATGGCATAGCACCCCAACAATTACTTGCAGCAACTGCAGGGCAAAAAAAAATTAGATTTCCATCTGGTGCTTCATATGAAATATTGGTGTTGCCAATTTACGAAACCATGACTCCAGAATTATTAGAGAAAATTGGGAACTTAATTCGACAGGGTGCAACAGTTATCGGTAATCCGCCGTTGAGGTCACCCAGTTTAACCAATTATCCGCAATGCGATGAAAAGATTAAAGAGCTTGTAAAAAAGATATGGGGAAATTTCTCAGTGCCAGCAACCCTTACCCATCGACGTTATGGTTTGGGTACCGTAATTTGGGGGAAACCAATCCTTAACGCACAGGATAAGCTTTACCCCAACTATAATCTCACCACAAATATCTTAAGAACGAGAGGGCTTCAGGAGGATTTTAGTTCTGACTCAAAAATTAGGTACACACACCGTACTTCGAATGAATGGGACATTTACTTTATTTCGAACACGACACCAGATCGAATTACGGCGAATGCAAAGTTTAGAAGTGTAAAAGGCATACCAGAGCTTTGGAATCCAATAGATGGGAAAACAAAAAGCATAAGAAATTATAAGCTAGCAAATAATATAAGTAATATTCTGATCAATCTTGATGCCTACGAAAGCGCTTTCATTGTCTTCTCAAAAGATAACAGAGTAGATACCAGTCAAAAAACTGTATCCAGAGATTTCGCAATGCAGCCACTTGATGGTCGATGGGTAGTGAACTTTGATGAAAAGTGGGGCGGTCCGAATCAAGTTAAAATGGATACATTATCAGATTGGAGTAAAATCACCATTGATGGTATAAAATACTATTCAGGAATAGCTACCTACCATCAAAAATTCGTGTTTAACCATAATCATTCAGTGCGAGTAATGATCGACCTTGGAGAGGTGAGAAATATGGCAAAGGTAAGGTTAAACGGGAAGCTTATCGGCACACTTTGGACAGCACCTTGGCAATTAGACCTATCGGAATTTATAAAAAAAGGGCAAAACGAAATTGAGATAGAAGTAGCCAATCTCTGGCCAAACCGCCTCATTGGGGATGAACAGAAACCTTACGATGGAATTACTGGAGATGCATGGCCAGAATGGTTGCTCAATAACCAACCCAGAAAAAGTGGTCGCTATACTTTCACTACAAGCAAGCAGTATAATAGAGATAGTCCATTGCTGCCATCTGGGCTGCTGGGACCTGTGAAGATTGTTTACCAAATTGAATAGCTTGAAAATTCAACATAAAGTAAATGAAAAAAGGTAGTTCATTAGAATTATCAAGATTTTTTGAGCGACAAAAGTGATGATCAAACAAGGGAAAAATAATCACCTAAACAGCAAACAATTAAGCCATTAATCTGTATTACAAATATGGGAAAAATATTTGCGCTGCCCTTTCTTCTTTTGATGCTTGGTTGCCACAATACCAATCCTGATCAGGGCTCTGGTGGTAAAAAGGTTGAGAAAAATACTACCCTATCTAATGCATCAATTGTAGACTCTACAAAGGCGATTATCGACCAAGCGATCCAACTACAAAAAAAAAGAGAAAATGGCAGTTTAAGCGAATCATTATTTTCCGAACGGTATAAAAGCCTGATGGCAACCTATAAAATTTTATTCCATAGCCTATCGCCTAGCGATACCATCAATATTACAAATTACAGAGACAAGCGAATGAAAGAGCGGTCAACCGACTCCCTGAACTTAGAAAAGACTATGCGATGGCAATAAAAGAACAAGAAAAAACCGAAATGCCTAAATCCGCTCCACCTCCTGGAAAATTGGCAAATTGGTTCATAGGGCTTTATGAGGTCTATCGTTTCATTGCCAGGTTTTTTAAAGAGGCTTTCTTACCTCCATACGAATTTAAGGAGCTGATGCGCCAATGCTACGAAATTGGGTATCGCTCAGTGTTGCTTATTTCGACCACAGGTTTTATAACTGGGATGGTATTTACTAAACAATCTAGGCCATCATTGTCTGAATTTGGAGCTACTTCGTGGCTACCCTCATTAGTGGGAATTGCATTATTGAGAACACTTGCCCCACTATTAACGGGATTGATCTCAGCAGGTAAGGTAGGATCGAGTATTGGCGCCGAATTGGGTTCGATGAAGGTTAGCGAGCAAATAGACGCTATGGAAGTTAGCGCAACCAATCCATTTAAGTTCTTGGTAGGCACTCGAGTACTTGCCGCTACCATAACAATGCCCATCTTAACATTTTACACCGCAATGGTTGGTATGCTAGGTGCATTGCTTAATGTATCTGTAAATGAGGGTACTAGTACTGTAACCTTTTTCCAGAGTGCATTAGAAAGCATTACCTATCTTGATATTATCGCCTCCACCATAAAAGCCATCCTCTTTGGCTTTACCATTGCCATTGTGGGATGTTACCAAGGATATCACTCCTCAAAGGGTACTGAGGGCGTTGGCAAAGCTGCAAACTCGGCAGTGGTTACCGCAATGTTCCTCATTTTTGTGGAGGAAGTAGTATGTGTTCAGATATTTAGCTTATTTAATACCTAGATTATGTTAGCAAAGGAAAGAACTGATGAGCATAGCGAAAAGGTTATAGAGATTAAAAGCCTATATAAATCATTTGGAGATTATGATGTGCTGGAGGATGCCACGCTAAACCTTTACAAGGGTGAAAATCTAGTGGTGCTGGGTAAGAGTGGAACCGGAAAATCGGTATTGATTAAGATTATAATTGGCTTATTAAGTCCCGATGCAGGATTGGTGAAAGTATTAGGACAAACAATAGATGAGATCTCCTACGCAGAATTGCTAGCTCTTAGGTTACGTGTGGGTTTCTCTTTTCAAAATAGTGCATTATATGATAGTATGACGGTCAGGGAAAACCTCGAATTCCCGCTGGTACGCAACCGTAGGGATATGACAAGGCCAGAGGTAAATGAAACCGTAGAAGAAATGTTGGATGCAGTTGGGTTATCGCAAACCATTAACCAAATGCCATCTGAACTATCTGGAGGACAGAGAAAACGCATTGGTATTGCCCGAACACTGATCTTAAAGCCTGAAATTATGCTATATGACGAGCCTACGGCAGGATTAGATCCCATCACCTCAAAGGAAATAAATAAATTAATAAACGATGTTCAGGAACGCTACCATACCAGTGCCATTGTTATTACGCATGACTTAACCTGTGCAAAAGAAGTAGGCAATAGAGTTGCCATGTTAGTAGAACGACGTTTTGAACGGCAAGGAAGTTTCGATGAGATCTTTAGTTCGGGAGATAAGCAGGCACAACCATTTTTTGATTATAATTTCATTCAATAACCATGACCGATAATAGAAAAAAGATTACAGTAGGCATATTTATTGCCATCGGAATATTAATATTTGTATTGGCAATATTCACACTGGGAAGCCAGAAAAAAACTTTTATTAAAAGTTTCAACCTCAGCGTGGTATTCAAAGACATACAAGGGCTTAAAAAGGGAAATAACGTCTGGTATTCTGGAGTTAAAATCGGTACGATCAAAAGGATAGATTTTTTTGGCGATTCCCAGGTAAAGGTGCTCCTAAGTATTGAGGAGGATGTGCATAAATACATCCATAAAGATGCCGGTGCAAGCATCAGTGCAGACGGATTAATTGGAAACAAAATTGTTGTGATCACTGGCGGAACTCCGAAATTCCCTTTTGTGGAGGATGGTGATATGCTCAAGGTAAACAACTCACTCTCGACAGACGACATTATGAAGACCCTTCAGGTTAACAATAAAAACCTTGTGGATGTAACCTCAGATTTTAAGGTGCTTTCTCGTAATCTTATTGATGGTAAGGGTGCAGCAGGTGCTCTATTGTCAGATGAGCAGTTGGCACAAGACTTTAAGGCAATGGTATCCAACCTGAACCGTACCTCGCTTGCTACATCCAAAACAGCAGTAGAGCTAAGTCAATTTGGGAAGACATTGAATACCAAGAATGGCTTGATGGATAAAATGCTTACAGACACGTCCGTATTCGCAAAATTAGAGAGATCAGCCCAAACTCTGCAGAAGACTGCCCAATCGGCTTCGATGATGGCTGCAAACCTAGAAACCGCTTCAGGAAAACTCAAAACTACTGATAATGCTGCTGGTTTATTGCTAAATGATGAAGCTACCGCTAAACAAGTAAAAGCAATTATGCTCAACCTTGAAAAAAGCAGTAAGAAGCTAGACGAGGACCTTGAGGCACTACAAAGCAATTTTTTACTACGTGGCTTTTTTAAGAAACGTGCGAAAGATTCGCTGAAGCGACAGTAAGGAATATAGGATAGATTAATTAGTCAATTAGGTAGATAAAATTATTATGCAAAGGAGATTTTCGTCATAGCTCGAGCTATAATTTGCTTGCTTCTCACATCCAAATTATTCTGTTTTAATTGGCTATTAACTTGCTGAAAAGATGGTCTTTAATTTTACGGCGACATTACTGAGATTCAGCTGCCCATCTAAACGCTCTAGGGGCATTAAGGCAAATACCTGCCCGTGCTGCATTTCGTTCAACTTTTCAACGCAATAATTTAGATCTGCAATCGGTTTTATATTTAGGGAACTTAAATCTTTATCCGCAATTGATAATGCTGCGGTTAAGGCGTTGACCTGAAAACATAGCAGTTCTATCTGTCTTAATGTTCTTAACTCTTTTCTTTTCCATTTTGGTTCCCTTGCCACAAGAGATATTGCCTCATTAAGGGCAGAAAGTGCAAGGTAAGACTGTTTCCTTGCCAATTTAATTTGAATCACGTCCTGATGAGCGTTATTAATGACTGCCGATAAATAATCACTATTGGTAGAGATTGCCTGTTGAACAGCTATTTTTATGTTGAAGCTATGCCGGACAGGGAACAGAAAGGTAGCGGCTAGTCCAATTAAACATCCCAAAAGGGTAAATAGCAGTCGTTCTGAAAGAATTTGAGTGGTATTCCCATGGTAGATGGAAAGACATAAAACAACTGCTAAGGTAATTCCCATTGCGCTTACCCAATATCTTAGGAGCAGAAAACCGAAGAAAAGGAACAAACCCAAAACTGCAATACAGAGTTGCAAAGCAATGGGCAAGTTTAATGCAATCAGGCACCAGCCAATTATTAGCCCTGCAAAAGTACCGATTACACGCTCTATGTTCCGCTTCATCGTCATCCCGTAGCTCGGTCTACTGATCACGATCAGTGTAATCGGCAACCAGTATCCATAGCTACCCTTAGGTAACATTGCAACCACAAGTACAACGGCCATCATCAAGAGCGAAATCCTTAAAGCAAACCTAAAGACCTGGGAATCGTAAGTCAAATGTGCCTTTAACATCTTAAAGGAAATCTTACCCTCGGTTAAAAAAGCCGGAAATTGCTTGGAAAGCATCTTCGTATCCAAATCCCTTTGATCATCAAGTGCAAATACAAGTGCTCCAGTTTCCTCAAGATTCACGACAATACCCGCAACAAGGTCTCTGTGTTTTTCTGATGCTACAGTCAAGCGGTGTATCTCAGCAATAAATTCATCAAAATTTGCTTGAACAGGAGTATT
This sequence comes from Pedobacter frigidisoli, assembly GCF_004331675.1. Taxonomy (GTDB): domain Bacteria; phylum Bacteroidota; class Bacteroidia; order Sphingobacteriales; family Sphingobacteriaceae; genus Pedobacter; species Pedobacter frigidisoli. Next base: position 131,363 of record NZ_SJSN01000009.1, read on the forward strand.
ACTTTCCAGTTTATCTGCCGTGAATCCAATCAAATTTCTAATCTTTTCCAATATTCCTGATCCCGCCAAAGTATTGCGCATACTAGTATAATCATAATGTAGGGCGCTAACCTTTTCATAAAGATCAATTAATAGGATGCTTTCCTTTAATAGTTGCTTTCCAGAAATATCCTCAAAACTGATGTTGAATCTATCGCCGAGCAGTAATCGCCGCACCAATTCGTGATCGGTGGTCAGCTTTAGGTGAAGCTTGATATTTTTGGCATTAAAGCCTGCGAGAGATGCCTCCATGTCATAGCCAATTGACCTTAAACGCATTAAGGCAGCAGTATTCTTTTTAGTTCTGGCTAATGCCCTTTTTAGAGAATGATATGGAAAAAGCCAAGCCTGGGTTAAACTTACCAGAGAATACCAAATACCACCAATTGCAATGTACATCCCATACGCTAGCGGATTTGTTGGATGGAGACCGATCGTAAATGCAGCCACTCCTAGGCCCATCATTCCGATTACGCCCATCCGTTGACCAAGCGAGGTCATCATAAGGAGCAGGAATGTAAGGCCACCTACCACAAAGGGCAATGCATAAATGTTTGAAACCAACAACGATATCAACACGGCCAGTAATGAAAAAGTTAGCGTACTTAACCAAGCACTAAACATTTTCTCTGCCCGGTTGCCCGGAAGATCAGTCAGACATATTAAAAGCGTACCCGTACCTACTCCCATAGCGGCCGATGGCATCCCTAAAAAAAAGAAAACTGAAAAGGGTACAATTACTGTGATGGTATTCCGTACCGCATCGGCCAGATCCTGATTATTGAAGTCTAGCGCCTTTAATGTAATGTTTCTCTCTTTTGCATTTCTCACTGCTGCAAAGCTAGGGCTTATCTTTTATAAGCGCTTCTTTTGTCTGATATTTATACAGCAGATTTAGCATTATTGAATAGCATTAATTTATAAGGCTTGCCGAAAATTATTAGTCCACCAAATATTTCAGATCAGCATTTGATATTGATGACAATAAATCGATTTGACTACAGATACAGTCATTTAAGCTTCACCCATACCAAATCTCTGGAGTAATTTTGTAAGAAGATAAATTATAAAGATGAAAACATATCTAGTAACCGGTGGAACTTCTGGTGTGGGAAAGGCTATAGCCACTGGAATTGCCGAAACGGGCGCAAAAGTAGTTATCGTTAGCCGCAATGCAGCAACAGCTGTAAGTATAGTTAAGGAAATTTCGGAAAAAACATTAAACAAGAACATTTCGTTTCTTATAGCCGATCTAAGTTTGATGGGATCCGTTGCGCAACTTTGCAAGGATTTCAGCTTACAACACCAAGAACTACATGGCTTGGTAAATGCTGCAGGCGCCTGGTATTTTAAGAAATCGCTAACAACCGAAGGGTTCGACAAGTCTTTTACCGTTAATTACCTAAGCCATTTTGCGCTTACTAACGGCTTGCTATCCATAATGAAAGCAACTTATGACTCACGTGTAGTCATTATAGGTGGAAATCCACTTTTTCTAAAAAAACCAAAACTTAACTTAAACAATATACAACTTCAGCGATCGTACGGAGGACTAAAGGCGGCGGGATATGGAATGGTTGCCCGAATTTATTTTGGGTTCGAATTGGCAGACCAACTAAATGGCACTTCTGTTAGTGCTGTGGTAATTCATCCTGGCTTTGTTAAATCAAATCTGGCAAGTGGCGCACCCTGGTGGCTCAAATTCATCCTCAGTCTTTCCTCGTCAGTAAGAAATGCTCCAGAAACATGTGAAAGTGGCGTATATGCTGCAACAAAAAAAGATGCCAAATCCATAAATGGACAATTCCTTGATGAAAAAGGCAACATCATTCAGATGCGTAATAATTTTGATAAGTCAGTTGGCAAGCAACTGTGGCTGCTTAGTAAAGAGCTACTCACAGCGCATCATTCACAGTAAAAGATTAAATTTGTAACTTGTATTTAAGACAGATGAGGAGAATAAGATCAATAAGTGAGTTTCATTCCCTAAGGGGTTTATCTCAGCCAGAACATCCATTGGTTAGCGTGGTGGATATGGAGGATATTAAGGTATTTGCCACAGCAGAAAAAATGGTTTTCGATTTTTACCTTATATCCCTTAAACATTCTATGAACGTAAAAGCTAAGTATGGACAACAAGCCTACGGCCTGAACGAAGGCATTTTGTCTTTTATGTCGCCCAATCAGGTTCTTGGTTTGGAGATAAATGATCGTACTGCAATCCCAACTGGCCAGATGTTACTTATTCACGAAGATTTTCTCTGGAACACATCGCTTGCAAGAAATATAAAGCATTACGATTATTTTGATTATTCAGTTAACGAGGCGCTGTTTCTTTCGGGAAAAGAGGAAAAGGTAATCCTTGAAATCATTGAGCATATAAAGCAGGAGTATCATTCCAACATTGATAAATTTAGTAAACAGATTATGGTGTCTCACATTGAGACCCTACTCAACTATGCTGAGAGATTTTATAACCGCCAGTTTACCATAAGAGAAAAAAACCATCATCAAATCCTAGAACGTTTGGAAGTGATATTAACAGCTTATTTCGATAATGATGACCTGATTGCGAAAGGCATACCAACAGTTCAATACATCGCGGAAAGCTTAAATCTTTCCGCTAGTTATCTCGGGAGTTTATTGAGGGTACTCACAGGCCAAAATACCCAACAACACATCCACGAAAAATTGATAGATAAAGCGAAAGAAAAATTGTCGGTCACTAATCTATCTGTTACCGAGATTGCCTATACGTTAGGCTTTGAACATCCACAAAGTTTCAGCAAGCTCTTCAAAACCAAGACAGATTTCTCCCCATCTGCATTTAGACAATCATTTAACTAAATCCCGTCTCGCTACCATTTTATATTGATATATCGCTCGAATTATAAAAGGAAACAATTAACGGCCATGAAAAACATATCCTATGGATACTAATAAAACGATAACAATAAAATAAGAGTAAAAGTGCTTTAGTTTTTTCATTGATCAATAACTTTTCTAAATTTGGCACCTATCTGGAAATATCGATCAGGTGGTAAAAAAGCGAGACCTCTTTTTGGCCCTTTGGGGCAGTGATGATTATTTTAACGGAAAAAGCCTTGCGATTTTTATCTCGAGATTAAGGCGACTGTTCAAAGCCTCGGCAATGGTTAGCATTGAAAATGTATATGACCAAGGCTATATTCTAAAGGTTAAATAACTGAACCAAAACCTTTTAAAAAACTTCCCTAAGGTTTAACTTCCTCAATTTTAATTACCACACTGGTCCTTTCAGATTTTAAATTCGGATTGAAGCCAACTTTCATCAAGAAATCGCCACTGTAGATTGTATTTGGCTTAATGGTTGATTCTGTACCTGGATAAAGATTGATTTCAGTTAAACGATATTTTTTTTCACTGTTTAATCCCTGCATCCTTACCGGCAATTTGCTCCCTTCATTATAACGGTTATTAACCAAATAATTAAAGCTGACTGCTGAGGACTGATTTTGACTCACATATAACATGGATGCGACACTACCTTCTGTTGGATTGCCAAACGGTACTGTTCTCCTTGCCAAATGGTTTGTTTTAAATCATTGTAATTTCTAATCGCCTGCTGGCAAAATTTAAGGTCGTTTTCTGGCAATTTACTAACCACGATATCAAAGCCCAATTTTCCCATCATCGCCACATCAGTTCGAAATTTTATGGGCTGCTTTCCCCAATCGGTAACATGGTTGGAGCTGGCAATAGCCGGATAAAAGTAAGAGTATTCCCATTGGATGAAAATCCGCTCCATTGGATCGGTATTATCACTTGGCCAAAATTCAGTGAAATATTTTAGGGCGGCATAATCTACCCTACCGCCACCACCTGAGCAAAGCATCATAGGCACTTTAGGGTATTTGGCCCTTATCCTCTCCAGCACCTTATACAATCCTTGAACATATTCAATATAAAACGATGCCTGATCTTTCAAGTGTGAAGAGTAGGCATTGTAGATCACCGCATTACAATCCCACTTAATGTAGGCTAAAGATGGGTTTTTGGTAAAGAGACCATCAACCACACCAAATACAAAATCCTGAACTTTTGGATTAGACAAATCCAGAACCAGTTGGTTACGGAAATAGTATTCGTTTCTTTTGGGTTGCTTTACAACCCAATCCGGATGTTTTTCATATAGTTCACTTTTAGGATTTATCATCTCAGGCTCTATCCAAATACCAAATTTCACATTATTCTTATCAGCTTCGCTAACTAAGGAACTTATACCATTGGGCAATTTCTGTTTATTTTCTTGCCAATCGCCCAAACCTGCGTGATCATCATTACGTGGATATTTATTAGCGAACCAACCATCATCCAATAAGAACATGTCTACGCCCAGTGCTTTCGTATTCTTTAGTAGAACGGCTAATTTTTGTTCATTGAAATCAAAATAAGTAGCTTCCCAATTATTCAATAAGGTTAAACGATCTCCTTTTCCATCCAGAAGCTGATAATCTCTTGCCCAACTTTGCAACTTACGACTTGCATCGCCTTTGCCTTTATTGGAAAATGTGTATAAAAACTTAGGCGTAACGAAACGCTCATTTGGTTTAAGTTTAAAGTTAGAAGCATAATTGTTTATTCCGGCGATAATCCGCAGGTTATCCTGGTAATCCAGTTCTAGGTCGACACGAAAATTACCGCTCCATTCCATTGCACCATAAAGCACATCTCCATGGGTTTCGGTTGCTGGAGCATTAAGCGATACCATAAAAACAGATGGCTGGAATAAGTTCGCCCGTGTACCCAACTTGCTGTCTAAAGTTTTTATGCCATGTGTAATGCGACTTTCCTCAGGTTGCATTTCCTTGGCCCAATCGCCATGATATTGCCTCAAGTAATAACTTTGTGCCTTTAAATATAAGTTTGCGGATGCAAATTTCTCTAAGGTAATCGAACCCTTTTCATTGTGGCTTATTTCCGTCCATTGTTCAATTACATCTTCTTTAAAAAAACTTTTATAATACAACTTAACGTTAAAGTTATAGATAGGATCCTTTAATTCAATTGTTGTTAAACGCACATTCGCGTTAATGTTCTCCACCTGATATCGAATAAAACTTAAGTTAAGCCCCTTATTCCCATCGGCATGCGTAACGCTTATGGCGGGCTCTACCAAATTGCGGGAGCCTGAAGGTGTATAAGCAGAATTGAGTTGCCCTGTGTAATCACTTGTTTGCCTATATGTGGAGTTAACCTGTGCATATTCGATAGCTGAATGTAACTTTTGGCCGAAGTAAATGGTGTTGATGTCCTTGCCAACCACAGCCTCTAGCACCATGGCATTATTTGCCGTTTCTATGGAAATAATTTCCTGCGAAAAGCCAAACTGGCACATTCCCAGTAGACCTAATACTAAAAATTGGCGTTTAAATTTATGGATGTAGTTATTTTTCATGCTAGTAATATTTACTATTTTATGTTAATTTTCAGCATAGTTGCCTGTGCCGCTCCTAGTTCTTTCTGGTGATAATTTTCAGGATTCACGATCTGATGATCAACTAAATCTTCGATTGAAATGATGGAACTTTCATCAATCCCAAGTCTGGAATAATCAATTTTTGCGGTTGCATGGCTATTCTCAAAATTAAACAGCGCAACATATTTTATTTTCCCTAGGTCTTTTATATATTGGTTCGAGGCGCCTTTTCCCATATCTCCATCTACAGGCCTAAAAGCTTTCCCATCAATAATAATGTTTAGCAGATCCTCATTTTGAAATAGTTTTTCGGCTCTTGCTTTCCACTGCCCATCAACCGAAAAATCATCACCAACAATTAATGTTCCTGTTACTATTGCAGATAGGGTTCTGGATACATTTGCTGCTTCGCTTTCATCGGCAAGAACAACATGGTCTCCATCAATATAATTATAAAGATAGGTTTGCCACCAGCCATTGGTTACGCTATTTAGGGTATATTTGGTATCCTTAATGCTTTTAAAGGCATCACAAGCTATTCTTCTTACTTGCACATATTTTCCAGATGCCATACTTGGAGAAATGGCTGCATAAACAAGCATTTTATTATCTAAACACTTTAACAAATATTCCATTCCTATGCGATAAGACTGCATTCCAGTGGTAATTTTTGGATCATAAAATTGGGTAGACTCTACAGCTGCGTGCCCTAGGAAATCAATCTTGATCATTTCGAAACCGCTTTCCTTTAAATGCGAAATTACGGAATTTATTCTTTTTTGTGTACCAGGATGGGTAGGATCCAAAGCCCTGGCGCCATCAAAATCGTGGAAACCATCATTAATTTTCGTCCACATCTCTCCAAAGGTATAATCACTGCCTGGAGCTTTTCTTTGCGGCCCACCATGAAAGCCCCAATCGGTAAAGGGTGCCCAATAAATGCCAGGTTTTAACCCTTTGCTTTTACAATAATCGGCAAACTTTTTCAACATCGTATAATCATTGCCTTTAAGCATATTATCCCAATAAGAATCTAGGTCGATGTATGCAATATTCCCTATGCGAAAGCTTTTCAGGTTGGTGGCAAAAAAATCAACAACTTGGGTTGCCTTTTCATAAGAAAGCTTCTCTTGTATTACACCCCAACTGTTCCATCCAACTGGCGTTGGGCCATTCCAATTGGCAACTATAGGTTTCTCAACTGCCCTAACAGTCTTCGCATAAATTTCCATTCCGTTACGCCAGTCGTCAAAATAACCAAATAGGATTTTTGAGGATGAAATGGAGTTTCCTTTTAAATAACCATGCTCAATCTTATCTCGGGTAATATCATAATTGGTGTAACCACATTCGGTTGCCAATTGCAAGTTAGACTGATTCAACATTCGAGTCTTTAGCCCTGTTTTCCATTCATTATGATTTAAGGTGCCTACAACATAGCCCTTTCGGCTTCCGTTATCATAAACAGAGGTGATCTCAGCACTAACATTTTCTTTTTTTAAGGTTAATAAATTGGCTTGATAGCTAATGAAAGTATCGTTATCAAAAGGAACGAATAGGCTAGTTTGAGTTGAAAAATCATTCACTCCTATTAATTCACCCTTTAATGGAAACATTTGATTGCTACTTAGATCTGTACCAAAAACCGTAACATCAATCACAAAAAAATCTTGGTCTGTGTAAGCAAAGATTGATTGTACCATACCAAATCCAGACTTATCTATAGTTTTAAACTTATACAGCAGACCTTTGCCAATTGCATTTCTAAAACTACTTCTGGAAGTTGTTCTTGTAACATAATCCTTAGAAGTTACTTTATTCTTGTTAACCAAAACCTCAGAGTAACCATCTCTTAAAACCTGCTTTCCGTTCACAAAAACATCAAAAGTACCTTGATCTGTTTTATAATTGACAAATGAATTTTTTCCATAGGGAATTTTTTGCGCCAGACAAGTAACACTGAGTAACCACAGAAATGTGATCATAAAACTGCTGCTGAACAATGATAAAAATTTCATTTTCATTAAGATTTTTGACTCGTAATATTAATCATTTTACCATTAATCCTGATTTTTAATTTGGTTGGCAACAGGCTATAAACTTTGTATGTAGTTACTTTTCCGTCTTTCCACTCAAAATCGAGGGTAAGGTTGCCAAGTGCCCTAACATCGGCAATTTTAACGAAAGCTTTCCATTCATTCGGGGTCAATAGCAGCGATTGACAAGCTTAAGCCATCATCGCTCCTCACCTCTAAAATTTCTTTTGTAGCATCAGCAAGCTGCAATGTTTTTATTGAGAAGACTAATGGCGCTGGATACCAGCCCTATAGATGTGAAATGTGACGGTTTTGGGGCTCTGTTTCCCAAAGTTCCATATTTGCGCAAACTTATTTCAGGCTAGGAGTTACACACCACACCCATGTCTCTGGCTAACACTTCCTACTGCAAATCGTGTTCGGGAATTGAATCCTATAGTCGATTGCCATGCTTGGCGCACGAAAACAAAAAAGCAGCTCTTTGCAGAACTGCTTTCAAAACTTAGGGTCGGTAAGAGGCCAATTCTCGAACCACCTTATAACTTCATTGGCTAGTTTGGCAGATTCAGATAACCTGGAGAAATTATAATTCCCAAACAGACCCACTTTCTAATTGTCCACTCTCCAATCATTTTTAGCAATCGTCAGCACATTTTTCAGCATTGAATGAATTATAGTCATCAGAAAATGCTTTATCAATTTGAGAATTTGTGTTCAATACTATTGTTGTTTCAGGTTTTATGTTGCTACTTTAAGTTGCTTTGTTGGTGGATATCATTTTTTAAGTTTTAGATGATGATATTAATCTCCATACTAAAAAAATGATAACGCTTGTTATTTGGCAAAAAGAAACTTACTTCATACTTTGTCTATTTCTGCTTATTGAAGCTTGGATAACTACTAAGAAAGAAGCAAAGGCCTGTTTTTTTTCATCAGATAAAATTTTTTCGGCCCCTTTGTAATTATTTGAGTTGTTTAGATCGCAATCTAAGTTTTTTAAGCATAAAAATTATGCCTATTACCTATCCAACAAACCTCTATTTATTAATAGGCTTAATTGAAACCGCAGCTCCCCCACCTGGAGCGAGCAATAATTTAAGCACACTTTTATGGGTGACCTTTATTTTTTTAATCTGATAAGATTCTGGATTGGTTTTCCAGTTAGCATCTTTCCCGTCTTCGTAAATTGTTGCCATATAAGTACGGTTTTTATCAAGAAAATCAAGGCTTATAACTGATTCTCTACTATTTGTTCCGGTAATTGCACCAATAAACCAATCCACTTTCCCTTTCGCCTTTCTGGCGATGGTAAGAAATTCGCCAGGCTCTGCCTCAACAATTTTCGTATCATCCCAATCTACAGCTACATCTTGAATAAACTTGAAAGCATCCATGTGGGCTGCATAATTTTCAGGAATATCAGCAGCCATTTGAAGTGGACTATACATGGTAACATAAAGCGCCAATTGCTTAGCCAATGTAGAATGCATTTGCCTATCTGGAACGCCGGGCGCATAATTCCTCAACTTAAATATTCCTGGTGTATAATCCATCGGACCACCAATTAAGCGTGTAAATGGCAATATAGTTTCATGCTCTGGTGGATTTCCATCTGCAAAAAAGTTCCATTCGTTGCCTCTACCAGCTTCAGAGGCCATAAAGTTTGGATAGGTACGCTGCAAGCCTGTTGGGCGAGTGGGTTCATGAATGTCAATCATCACGTGGTAATCTGCAGCCTTTTTAATTGATCGGATGTAATGATTAACCATCCACAGGCCGTCATGATGCTCACCATGCGGAATAATGCCTGAAACATAACCAGTTTTTAATGATCCATAACCATACTTATTCATAAAGCGGAAAGCAGTATCCATCTGCCTTTCGTAACTTGTTGCACCACCACCAGTTTCATTGTGCATAATCATTTTTACACCCTTTTCTTTTGCATAGGTTGAGATTTCTTTTACATCAAAATCTGGGTACGGCGTTACGAAATCAAATTTATCTTCCTTATCATCTGTCCACTCTTCCCAGACCTTATTCCAACCTTCTACAAGTAAACTTTCAATACCGTTTTTTGATGCAAAATCAATATAATGCTTAACATTTGCAGTGTTGGCCGCATGTCGTCCGTTTGGGATATATTTTCCTTTTAGATACAAACTATCCATTTGATCGGTATAGTTCCAACTGGTTTTGCCGACCTGCATTTCCCACCAAACGCCCATAAATTTCATCGGTTTTATCCAAGATGTATTCTCGATTTTGGCAGGTTCGTTTAGGTTAAGAATTATTTTTGAGGAAAGAATATCTGTGGCCTTATTGCTTACAATAATGGTACGCCATGGTGTTTTAAAGGGCGCACGCATGTAGGCCTTATTTCCACGGGCATCGGGCACCAAGCTAGAAGTAAGTTTGAAATTTGTTCTATCTACATGCATCTGCATTGATGAATAATCTACCAAAGCAGCCTCATGAATGTTAATGTATAATCCATTAGCAGCTTTCAGCATTAACGGCGTTTGAACCGCATATTGATCAGGAATATTTACCTCAATTTTTCCGCTGGAGATTAATCCCCATTTTCGTGCATCAACCTGACTTAACGGCGAGGTTGTATATTTATATTCATTGGAATCGAAATCTGCCGGAATCCAGAACGCCTTATGGTCGCCCGCCATATTAAATTCAGTCACTTCATCCCTTACAATAAAAGATTTCAAATTCGGCTGAGATGGAAATTCGTAACGAAACCCTACTCCATCCTCAAATACCTTAAAAATAATATCCAATAGAATAGATTTTTCACCTTGTTGCGCCAAATGAACGGTCAACTGCTTGTAATGGTTTCTAATTTGTGATACCTCTCCCCAAACTGGTTTCCAAGTTTCATCAACTGATGTAGAATCTATTTTGGTAACCTTAAAATTTTCGGTAAGAGAAATGTTTTGATCCAATTTAAATCCCATTGAGGAAGAAAGAACAGCTTTATCTTTACCATAATAAACCGAATATTGCGGTGTACCATTTGAATTGAGTGTAAATTCAATCCAACATATTTCATGCTTATTGATATTTTAGAGGACTGTTGCGAAAAAGCGCTTATTGAAAGCAAGTAAAAGGCAACAGTTGGAAAAAGGATTCGTTTAAAGGATATCATTGAATTTGTATAATGGGGTTAGGCTAAATAATTTTGAATCCTTTTATTTGGTGAGCACCATGTGCTGATATGGTTGAAGGAAAAGTTGGCTGGTTAAAGTTACCGCAGCACCCGTAAATCCATTTTTCCAAGCACCTTGCAAAACAGTAGGAATAGCATAAGTTGTTGCGTTACCGCGAACGCTTGCAATTACAAATACTTTCTGTGTAGCCGAAGATTTGGTAAAAGCAGCAACATCATCGCTACTGTAAACCGCCAAATCGCCGTTTTTAACTGCATCACTACCTTTTCTAAAGTTGATTATTTTCTTATACTCTGCTTTCATATCAGGATTGGTTGTCCAATCAATTGGTGTACGGTAGAAGAAATCAATACCTCTAGTGCAACCAACTTCTTGTCCATTGTAAATCATTGGAACCCCTTTCATAAATGAGGTAATCAAAAATGCCGACATTGATCCAGTTTTTCCGCCGTAAACACTCACTGGACTTCCACCTGTTAAATAAACATCGTGATTAGTAATGTACCTCACCACTTGCGATCCGGACAATGCAGGTGCATATTCGCTAGTATTCAAATCCTGCAACAGGGTTGCTGAGTTTGCATTTCCAAAAATCTTATTTTCCAAAGTTGAATAATAACCAAAACCGTAAACCATTTGAAAACCTGCTTTAAAGTGGTCATTTCTGGTTCCTTCGGCAAGCATAAGTAGTTTATGTGTAGTAATTCCCTTTAGCGCATCAATGGCTTGTTTCCAGAAATCGAGTGGAACAAAATCGGCAGCATCACAACGGAAACCGTCAATATTTGCTGTAAAAACCCAATACTTCATCGCATCAATCATGGCCAACCTCATATCTTGGTTGTTATAATTCAACGCTGCTACATCGGTCCAATTTGTTCCTGTTGGCGGAATAATATTACCGTTTGCATCTTGTTTATACCAGCTTTTGTTGCTCATCCAAGCATTATCCCAAGAAGTGTGACTGGCCACCCAATCAAACATAACGGCCATATTTCGCTCATGTGCTGCGTTAACCAATGCTCTCAAATCCTCAAGATTACCAAATTCGGTATTCACCGCTTTATAATCCTTAACGGCGTATGGAGAACCTAACCCACCTGCAGATTTTAAAATACCTACTGGATAAATTGGCATAAGGTATACAACATTTATACCCAATGCCTTGATGGAATCCATTTTCGCAGTAACGCCTTTAAAGTTAGCATCCTGACTAAAAGCCCTTAAATTTACCTGATAAATTACCGCATCGGTAGTCGCTGGAACGGCAGCGAATGGTGTACCGTATTGTGGGTACGAGGAATCGGAAACCACCTCTGCCCCATCCTTTTTGCAAAAGGTAAAAAGGGATATGCTTAAGAACAAGAAAGTCTTCAGCATGATATGCTTTTTATTATATTTCATTTTGGCTTATTTTAAACCCCTATGGCAAGCTATAGGGGAAATATTAATTTTTCTTTAGCTTATAATTATAGTTCGATGGATCATGAAGATCTAAAGTAATGGTGTAGTTTCCACTCGATGGTACGGTAATGTTGTTCACCGTGCCATTATAGCCAAAAACGGGGCTATCTGCATAAGCTAATTTCCCATTGGCATCTACGCCAAAATCAATTGTCCAAGCATTATTTGCTCGAAATTTAAATGATCCAGTTGAAACCATATCTGCGGTAACTGTCCAAACCTGTGTTGCCGTATTATAAACAAGTTGCGTATCGGTGCTCCATCCTCCCGGTGAGGCATCGCCTAAAATAGACCAAGTTGTTTTGGTTGCTGACCAAGTGTTGGTGTTGAGGTTTACCGAAACCTGAATGTAACCCGATGCTGGTGCGATTAATCCTGCGGCATTACCATCTACTGAAATTTTTCCTGCGCCTCCATCGCCATAATTAATGTGATCCCAATCTTTTGCTGAGGTCATTTTAAAATAATTGGTTCCTCCTGCCGGGATATAAATATAGGCCTCATAAATTTTTGGCAGCAATGCAGCAGCAGTTGGCGCTGTAGATGGCGACCAGCCTTGGTAATCGCCTGGAATGTACAATAACGGATAAACTGCTTGCGCCTGATACGTTTTTACACTTAGAGAAACAGCCTTGCTATAAGTTGCACGATCTTGGTAGGCTTTAACACGAAATACAAGATTGCCCGTTGCACCACTTGCAATTCCCATGGATAAAGCCAAATCGTTAAGGTCTTTCCCCTTGTACGATTTGCTTAACACATCATTACCCACCGCCACACTGGTAGCCTTGCTCCATGCAGCCGCACCAACGGTATCGGCAGGAACATCCACTTCGAGTGTATAAGTTACAGATGCCTTAATGGGAAAACTTACCGCCGGCCACGAAAACGTAACTACAGATGAGGTATCGGTAGCCGAAGACAATATCACAGCTGATTTGTTTGCGGTTAGTGAGGAACTAAATGATACTGATTTTAGTACCGTTAATTCCCTTTCTTTTTTACAGGATTGAAAAAGCCCTGCACAAAGAATTATAAATAGATATATAGATTTTTTCATCGTTGTAGATTTAATAGCCTGGATTTTGTTTTAAACCTGTATTTGCATTAAGCGCACTGGTTGGAATTGGGAACAATAACCTAAACGCCGGCACTGCTGGAGCGAAATCATGTGCCAGCAAAAACTTGTTGAACCTGATCATATCCTGTCTGCGGTGTCCTTCCCAATTTAGCTCGAAACCACGTTCGTTATACACATCTTCCAAGGTTGGGTTTGCTGCCAACGCACCTAAACCAGCACGTTGCCTAACTTGATCGATAAATGGTTTAGCCAATGCTGCATTGTTTAACCTCACATTACATTCTGCCTGCATCAATAAAATATCGGCATAACGGTAAATGGGGAAATCATTTGATTCTCCACTTCCATTCTGTGGCGGAACCGGAAAAAATTTCACGCCCCTAATGCCCTCATTTGGGCCCGCACCAGGATTATCTAGCGAGGTTACATCAAGCGTGTAAGTAACGCCGCCTGGCTGTGCGCCAACTAAGAATTGTTTTTTCCGAATATCATTATTGTCGTAACGATCGTAATAGGGCCTCGGAACTATTGTACCATTCCATCCACTAAAACCGAATAAAGCAACCCCATTCGGTCCGTTAACGCTACGCAAGGCATAAATATTTCTGGAAACGATATCAGCTGTTGCATAGATCGAAAGAATGGTTTCATCTTCTGGAAGTTTATCTCCAAACAATTCATAATATTGGTAACCTAGCGGACTTGCAGCATTTGCGCCTCCCGGGTGAAGTGTAAAACCACCTTGCCCCACAACAGCGCATGCAGCCAAACATTCAGCCCATTTCGGCGTGCCAGTATAAACCTCAGCATTAAGGTAAACTTTTGATAATAATGCATATCCGGCCCACTTGTTAAATCTACCGTAATACGTACCACCCTTGGTTTGTACAAGTTTATCAACGTTTTCGGTAAGTTCCTTAACAACGAAATTGTAAACCGTTGCCCTACTGGCCTGCGGAATTTTATCAACCGTGATGTTGTTATCGGTGTAAAATGGAACTGATCCAAAATCATCTATCAAAAGATAATAAAAGAAAGCCCTTAACACTTTTGCCTCGGCAATTTTCGATGCCTCCGCATTTGATTGTTGCAATTGATCTACCGCTAAATTTGCAGTATAAATGGATTTGTATAGCCAGTTCCAAGTGTTGTTAATGATGCCTGAACTTGGCAACCATTGGCGTTGATAAAGCTGGGCAAAATCCAACTGCCAATCTCCAGTATTTCGGTGAGGAATTACCTGTTCATCAGACGACATGGTATTCAAATCGTACCAACAGTTATCTGCGCCAGCATAACCTGTGCCCCAATTTCCTGAAACCTGCGAATATACATTCGCCAATGCTACATCTGCTCCTTTCGAAGAGCCATAAAATTCTGTAGCCGAATATTTGTCGTAAACACTTTCATTAATCTTTTTGCAACCCTGTGTTGCCAATGTGATAACGATTAAGCTTAATAATATCTTTTTCATCTTAATTTCTATTTAAAAACCACATTTAAACCCAAAGAAAATGTCCTTGTTCTTGGATAAATTCCGCCATCAGAGCCAGATCCACTTCCGCCACTTACATTTAATTCTGGATCTATTCCTGTATATTTCGTAATCAATAAAAGGTTCGATCCAGTAAGCGATAACCTTAAAGAACTTACATATTTGATTTTCTCCGTTTTCACTGTGTAGCCGAATGAAAGGTTTTCCCATCTTAAGTATGCGCCATTCTCCAGCCATAAATCTGAGCTATATTGCGAAGTGTACAAACCAAGGGGAATGGCACTTTCCAATACGTTCGATTTTCCTAAACTCTCAAAATAACTTAGGCTTGGGCGCAAGGTGTTATAAATTTTATTGCCACCTGATCCTCTCCAAACCATGGAGGCATCGAAGTTTTTATACCTGAAACTTGGGGTAAAAGCGTAAGTATATTTTGGAATAGCCGAACCTGCAATTACGCGATCAGGACTTTGATTTCCTTGATCGATAATACCATCGCCATTTTGATCTACAACGGTTTCTGCATTAGCGGCATCCTTACCTTTATGTTGCAAAATATTAAATGTTCCGATTGGCATACCCTCAATTAAGTATGAATTAATGCCCCACGAAACGTAGTTTGTATTTAATGGAACACCTGCAATGCTACCGCTTAGGCTCAACACCTTATTTTTCAATAACGAACCATTACCCGCTAACGTTAAAACCGTATTTTCAGTTTTGATCACATCGTAACTTAAAGTTAGCTCCAAACCCTTGTTTTCCAAACTGCCTACGTTAGCCGTAATATTTGGGTAAGGAAAAGGTGGCTGAGGTACCGTATAGCCAAATAAAAGATTATCAGTAGTTGCCGTAAAGGCATCAATAGTTCCACTGATGCGGCCGCCCAACAATCCGAAATCCAAACCAATATTGGTCTGTTTCCTAGTTTCCCAGCGTAAATCAGGATTTGCATTTTGGCTTACTACAAAATTGGTTATTGGTGCACCACCAAAATAAGTTACCCCAGAATAGCCAACCAATTGCAACGATCCTTGCGGAGATAGCCCTTGTTGGTTTCCGGTGATCCCAAAACCACCACGTAACTTAAGTGAGGTAAAGATTTTCTGATCTTTCATGAAAGATTCCTCATCTATTTTCCAAGCTATGGACGCTGATGGAAAATCACCCCATTTGTGATTTACGCCAAATACTGAAGAACCATCTCTCCTATAACTTGCCGTAATGAGGTAGCGATTTTTATAAGAATAGTTTACACGCCCTAAGAAAGAAACAAGATTTCTATCATTTTTATAAGATGACATATCACCAGGAGTCACTTTAGAAAGATCGCCCAATTGAAGTGCGTTATAAGTTGCAATATCATTAATGAAACCTTTCGCTTGTGCAAAATTACCATTGTAAGTTTGTCCCTGCGTTTCGTAAACGGCAACAGCATCAAGGTTGTGGTCACCAAAATTGACTTTGTAGTTTAAACTGATATCCATCAATTTCTCATCATTATGATAGTTATTGATGTTTGCAATACCCTGATTATCAATAGCCGAAGATACCGTTGAACTTGCAGGAAGATAATATCCAGAATTTCCATCAACCTTTCTCCAACTCCCAAACCAGCCCAAACTTAAGCCTTTGTATAATTGCAGATCTGCACGAAGACTTCCGAACAAACTGTTAATGTGGTTTTCATTTACAACCGTATTGGCAACTGCATAAGGATTAACATATTGAAAAACATTTGGATCTGAGTAATAACTACCATCGGTATTGTAAACAGGATCTGTTGGGCGAGTTACGTACGTATTCGAAATTAAATTGGAACGAAAGCTTTCTCTACCCACTCCCGTCGGACTATAATTAGTGTTATTAATCCCGTTATTCAGGTTCATGGTTAAGGTTAATTTATCATCAAAAGCCTTTTGTGTTGCTTGAATTCTACCGATATAGTTTTTGTAGTTTGATTTGATAACCGAGCCAGTTTGTAGAATAGCCGAAAGCGAGGCCCTGTAATTGAAACTGTTTGCCCCACCACCAAAAGCAATGGTGTGGTTTTGAGTAACTCCAGTTTGTGTAAGCAAGTTATACCAATCTGTGCTTGAGCCATGGTTTGCAGATGCTGGAACACTGTAAAGTTGTGCTTGTTGCCACCATTGATCGGCATCGAGCAATTTTATTCCCTTTGGAAGAACATCTACAGAAGCGTTGGCCGTATATTCTACGCTAGATTTGCCTGCCCTATTTTTCTTAGTGGTGATGATAATTACACCTGGAGCACCTCTAGAACCGTAAATTGCTGTTGCAGAGGCGTCTTTCAAAACATCTACTGATTCGATTTCACTTGGCGGAACCTGGGTTAAAAGATCCATATTTCCTTGAACGCCATCGATTACCACCAATGGATCGTTTCCACCAATTAAGGAAGTGATACCACGGATACGAACACTTGGTGAAGTTCCTGGCTCACTTCCCGTTTGGCTAATGTTAACGCCAGCAGCTTTACCTGTAAGTTGTTGCAATGGGTTTGTAATGGAACCTGGGTTCAAATCCTTGCTGCTAATTGTGGAAACCGCACCCGTTAAATCAGATTTTTTAACCGTTCCATATCCAACAACTACCACTTCAGAAAGTGATTTTGCGTTAGGAACTAACGCAACAGTGATTGCTAAATCAGCTAGTATTGTTTTCTCAATCGGATCATAGCCTACATAACTAATCGTTAAGGTTAGTGGGCCTTTGCCAGCTGAGGTAAATTGAAAGTTACCATCATTGCCAGTGGTAATTCCCTGATTGGTTTCCTTAACCTTTATGCTTACGCCAGGAAGAGGAAGATTTCGCTCATCTACGATCTTACCTTTGAAAGTATTGCTTTGTGCAAAAACATTGATTGAAAAAAGGAGTGCCAGAATGGCCAGACCATACTTGTATAAGTACGCTTGCTTCATAGTAATTATATTTGGTTATTAATTGGATTAGTATAGCGTATGGTTTTTTGCTATAGATCAAAGAAAGGGAGGATTTAGAGATCAATCAATATCCTAAAAGTTGAATATTAAAAATATCAAGAGAATACAAACATTAAAATACTGATATACAGTAATTTAAATCTTTTTCAGCAATACAATAATATAGATAGTTATTAACCACATTGAGGGCTTCATAATTAGTTTAGTCTAAAGATTTTGACTTATTTTTTTGATATTGATTCAGATTCGCGATCACCACAAAGAACTTATTTCCAAAGCCTTAATCGATATTAGTGTATGTAATTTCTATACCGCAGATTTGTGAGGCAAATTTGATTTTAACGAATGGTACTTTAGTAGAATTCAATGCAGAAATGATAACATGAGAAAAATTAAAACCATACTTACCACCACAACCTTATTTTTTACTTTAATTATTAGTACGGTAGCGCAGCAAACTGTTTCGCATTTACCTAAACGAAGTGATGCTACTTTATATCAAATCAATATTCGCACTTTTAGTAAAACTGGCAATTTAAAAGGCATTCTACCGCGACTGGATTCCATTAAAAATTTAGGAATAAATGTAGTTTACCTCATGCCCATTTACCCCATTGGTAAAATTAATTCTGTGAATTCACCTTATTGTGTGAGCGATTACACGTCGGTGAATCCAGAATTTGGCGATTTTGCCGACCTAAAAACACTAGTTGATAGTATTCATAGTAAAAAAATGGCGGTTATATTAGATTGGGTTCCAAATCATACCGCTTTCGATCACAGCTGGATAAAGAACAAATCTTGGTATCTGCAGGATAGCACTGGCAAAATTTTAAGTCCACCGGGAACAAATTGGCTGGATGTTGCCCAGCTAAATTTCAAGAACATGGATATGAGGACTGAAATGATTAAGGACATGAAATATTGGATCACGAATGCCAATGTAGATGGTTTTAGATGTGATTATGCCGATGGTCCGCCTTTCGATTTTTGGAAAGAGGCCATTGCCACCTTGAGAGCCATTCCTAATCATAAGTTGATGTTTTTGGCCGAGGGTAAAAGAAGTGATCATTACAAAGCTGGCTTTGATTATAATTTCGGCTTTCTTTTTTTCGAGGATTTAAAAGATATTTTCGCAAAACAGAAATCTGTAAAATCTATCGACACCATTAATTTAGTTGAGCATAAAGGTGCTTCAAACGGGCAGCAAATTGTTCGATACACTACCAATCATGATGTTAATGGTTCTGATGGCACACCACAAGATTTGTTTGGAGGTAAAGATGGATCAATGGCTGCCTTTGTTGTAGCTACGTACATGAATAGTATTGTTATGATTTACAACGGGCAGGAAGTTGGCACACCATACCGACTTGTATTCCCCTTTACTGGTAAAAAAATCGATTGGAATACTAATCAATCATATACTGCATCATATAAACAAATTATTGCATTTCGAAACAGTAGTTTCGCATTGAGAACTGGCAAATTAACTTCTTACACCACAAATGATGTTTGTGCTTTTACAAAAATCAAAAGTAAAGCAAAGGTATTTGTGCTATCAAATCTTCGGAACAAACAGGTTCAATTTGCCACTCCAAAAAAGCTCATCAATTCTAAATGGGTAAATGCGATTACGGGAGCGGTGTATCAGCTTGGCGAAAGCATTTTATTAAATCCCTATGCCTATTTAATACTTAAGCAGTAATTATTCGGTAGATTCTTTAACTGCTTTGATCTGCATAATTTTGTCTTCAAATTCTTCATTAAGAACGAAAGAGCGATTCTTAACTTTTGTTTTGTAGGTATAAATCGTATTTACGGAATAGTTAAGAATGGTGGCAATGGTTTCGTTCTCATCAATCCCAAGTCTAATCAAGGCAAAGATTCTAAGTTCAGTATTTAAGAGATCTTTATCAGAAAGTATGATTTGAAAATCTTCAATAAAAAGGGCATTAAAATCATTTACGAAGTTTGGGAACAGGTTTAAGAATACCTTATCAAAACTATGCGATAGGTTTTCCCGCTCCAGATCAGTGTTCAATTTTCTCATCATTAGGCTAATTCCACTGTAATCTTCAGCCTTAATATTCTTTTCAACTGCCCTTTTTAGCTTATCCAACTTCTCGATATAGCTAGAATGGATATTGAAGAAATTTCCAATGTATTCATCCTTAATGAGATTGGCCTCATCCAATTTGGTATTAATTCGCGATAATGACCTATTGGATTTATCGAGCTCAAAATTAACCAGTTTTAAGGAATCATTTGCATTATTCAGATCAGCATTTTTTTCGATGATGAGTCGATCGGCTACCCTTAATTTTTTGAGTTGTTTCAAGGTGATGTATGCGAACACAAAAACAATTACAATTAGTAGCGTAATGGTAGAGGCATAGATTGTTAACAGATTTTTCTGCTTCTCAATACCATTAACCTTCTCACTTTGGATAATGGGCATAATATTACTAATCTGTGCTTCGCGGTGTCTTGCGCCATAAAAATTGGCATCATCAATGGCATAATTAATATAACTAAAAGCCGTCTTAATATCGCCCTGCTGGTAAAGATAATTGGCCAGATTTGTTAGCGCCACCCCCTCTTTTGTAGAATTTGTGTTATCAACAATAGCCGCTTTTAGCAACATTTCTAACCCTAATTGAGTTTTCTTCAACTCGAAATATGTGAAACTTAAGCAACTCAGGTTAACTGCACTATCCTGATAAGTTTGTTTTAATCCAAGAATATGCTCGTAAATATTCGATGCCTTTTGATATTCCTGCATCCTGATCGACTTAAGTCCAGCAGCCGAAAGATATTCGTAGGATTTAGGCTCAGATTCGTGTAAGATGGAATCGCAGTAGCGCAACCCTATCAAATTATATTGAGTGTAATAATCGGCAATCTTATCATAATCTGCTAGATCGAAGTGACTTCTCGCCTGCAAAAACAAGTATTCATACCTTGCCCTTGCATCCAATTTAGACAAATTTACCAACTTTAGGGTATCCAAACCTTCCTTAAACATTCCTGCCGAAACGAGCACGAAACCCATTTTTATCTTGGAAAGATTGATCTTTTGATCATCATTAAGCGAGCGAGCAGTCGCATTCAGTTTTTTACAATAAAAATAAGCTGAATCGTGGATGTAAGACTTATAGGCATTGAATAGCTTGTCGTAATTTTTGTAACGATTTGGTAGAGATCCGTAATCTTGGTTTAAGTTGGCCCTTATTCGTTCTATTGAAAATACCTTTTTTTGATCGAAAGCACCACGATTGGAAAGTCTGCCATTCAATACTTTTTGCAAGCTATCTACATCTGCAAACGCATGAATCGATAACAGCATTGATACCGCAATTATAGAAAAAATATGATAAAACTTTTGTTTTTTCACCGCCGACTTTATCTTTTGCATGGAGTTTCGCTACCTAATTAACGGCTAAATTTAAACCATGCAATATGATCAAAATTCGTGTAATAATAAAATCTTCAAAACCATGCACCCTTGAAAACTGAGGAGGGACTGTTGGGATTCCCTATTTCCGAACATTCGCCTTTCCTTTATGGATAGAGGATAACGTGTGGATCGATGGCGGCGTTATTATTCTTCCAGGGGTACCCTCGGGAAAAACACCGTTAGTGGAGCTGGTAGTGTAGTCACCCGCTCCATACCTGGAAACGTGGTGGCTTTCGGAAACCAATGTAATCAGAAAGAATAGCCCTAACGCCTGATCAAATAAACAACATTCGTGTGAACAAAATTAAGGCCGTGATCTTTGACCTTGACGGCACATTGGGCAATACATTACCATTATGTATCGCTGTATTTAAAAATTCCATTGAGCCTCTTATCAATCACTCCCTTTCCGATGAGAAAATTCTTGCGACCTTTGTACTTTCGGAAGAAAGAACGATTATAGGTTTGTCCCCGCAAAACCATGAAAGGGCTATCTCTTTTCAGATAGCTTAATTATATTCTTAATTAGAGATTTAGAATGGTAGCAATGCAAACGATATGCTTTTTTATTTTACAATTCCATTCCGCAATGCATAGAATATTAATTGTACACTGTTTTTTGTTCCAATAAAACCCATCAATCTTCTTGTTGCACTTTCATCAGTTTTTCTGCTGATAAACATCCTTTCACTAATTTGAAAAATAGTTGCCCCCCAGCCATAAGTTTCAATAGCGCTACGGTTTATAAAGTGTAATGAAAACAAAGCTCAAAAACAACTTTTCTAAGCAACAAAAAACCCCTCTAAGTTATCCTTAAAGGGGTTTGAAGCAAGTGGGCCCACCTGGGCTCGAACCAGGGACCAAAAGATTATGAGTCTTCTACTCTAACCAGCTGAGCTATAGGCCCGGGAAAAAACATTTGTTTTTTGCGAGTGCAATGTTACAAATTTGAATTCGATTTTGGAAAATGTTTTTATCGAAAATTTTAAAAAAATCGAGATAAACTCATTTTCAGTTGCTTACTCCCCAAGATTTGTTTGGCTTTGCACCCATTTCGAGTTCTAGCTTACCGCCATTCATCAATTGCTCGTGAGAAAACCAAGGCGTATTTAAAACCTTTCCGTCAAATTTTGCACTTTGAATATATTTATTGATCACTGAGCTTTTATTCGCAATCAATTGAAATTTCTTTCCGTTAGGTAAATCGATGGTTACGTTTTCAAAAACAGGACTACCAATCGTGTACATTGGAATTCCTGGTGTAACAGGGTAAAATCCCATTGATGAAAATACCATAAAGGCTGTCATTCCGCCACCATCTTCATCGCCAGGAATGCCGAAAACATTATCCTTAAACCAAGTATCTAACAAAAAGCGGATGCGCTTTTGGGTTTTCCAAGGTGATGCTGTAAAATTATAAAGGTATGGAATATGAAAACTCGGCTCGTTACCCATTGAATACTGACCAACCAAACCGGTAGCATCTGGCAATTTTGCCCAAAAAGCATATTTTGCTCTTCCTAAACTTTCTCTATAAAGCTGATCAAGCTTATTTTCAAAGTTTTGAGATCCACCGAACAATTCCTGCAAGCCCTTTATATCATGCTGAACTTGCCAAATGTAGGTCCAACCATTATTTTCATCATAATAATCTCTAGCTCCCATTCCGCCATCAAAACTTGGATCGATATTAATCCATTTTCCATCCTTATCCTTTGGCATAAACATTTGATTTTTCGAATCCCAAAGATTACGGTAATTTTGACCGCGAGCATTAAAACGTTTGTAATCATCATTTTTACCTAGGTTTTTGGCGAATTGACCTAATGCCCAGTCATCGAAACTATTTCCGAGTGTAACCGCAACGGCTTGCCTTTTCTCCCATGAATGTACCGCAGTGTCAGTTTCCTTTTCTCCAGGTTTTAATGCTGGAATAAACCCTTTTTCATAATAAAAATGATCTAATGGCCCGTTTTTTCCATTCTTCCAAGGCATCATCGTGGCTTCATCAGCATTTTTTTTCATTCCCTCATAGGCCTTTTCAACATTGTAGTTTTTTAAGCCCTTATTATAGGCATCTAGAAAAACAATTGTTGAATGAAAACCATTCATACAAGGATTATCGCCAAACAGAACTGGAAATGTAGGCACCCAACCACTTTGCTCATACATCGAAACATAAGAATTTAACATATCTTCCTCTTGTTTTGGGTTTAACAAGGTTCTAAGCGGATGATGTGCTAAATAGCTATCCCAAGTCCAGTCATCAACATAAAAAGGGCGAACAGTTTTATGAATTTTATTATCGTAACCGCTATAATATTGCCCATCTTCAGTAATATCCACCATTCGCTCGTAAGTGCGGTAAAGTGCCGTATAAAAAGATCGCTTTTGCGCTTCAGTTCCGCCGGTGGTTTTAATCTGATTGATCACTTTCGACCATGCCTCTTCACCGTTTTTAACTAACGATTCAAAGCTTTGGTTTTTAAATTCGTTATCAAAATTCTTACGGGCCTGTGCTGCACTTATATAAGATATAGCATATTTAAATGATACGTTTTTACTAGAACTTTGAGAGAACGCAATGAAAGCCTTAATTCCCTTTCCATTAACGGAACGATCGTTCGAAAGCTGACCATCTTTCGCTATACCCAAACTTGCTCCTGCACTAAAAACGCCATATAAATAAACCTTAACTTTATCGTGATAGGTTTCCAAGCCCATTATTTCAGTATCGGAAATGAATTTAAAATTGCTTTCGCCATCGTTGTAAACACCAAGCAAGATCGATTTTGGTGTGTTATCTGCAAACTCAAATTTATAAAAACCAACCTTTTTACCCGGCACAAATTCTACCTTAATATCCTCATCAATTAGAAAAGTAGAATAATACCAAGGTCTGGTAATTTCTAGTTCATGATCGTAAGTCGACCTATTTCTCCAACTATTAACATTTAGTTTGTTAGCCGTTGGCATAATTGAGAAAACCTCACCAAGCCTGTGCGAAACCACGTTTAATGGAAAATTAGAAATCTGATCGTCCATATAATCCTTACGCATAGGGAACATCCTAATCATTTGATTTGGCAGCTGCACAGTTGGCCGTGTGGGCTCTAAAAGTTGCCCAACATTCCCTATTCTTGGATCAACATACTTAAGATTTCCTGCACCCGCATAATCTTGCGAAAATGAAGTGAAAGTTACTAATCCCAACAAAACGGTCAAATAATTTTTAAGTCTTTTTCCTTTAATCATAATTGCCATCATTTTACTAAATTAATCGATTTAGTAATGAAAATTTAAAGGATTAAATGTAAATCTTTCTAATGGAACATTTCATAACATTTTGGTTAAACAACATCGCTCTAAAACTAGAATGTTGATAAAACGGCTTATTATCTTCCTTAAAAAGAGCATTGAATAGGTTATTTTTGCATGAGATATGAATACCCCCGATTCGGAAAACCAACTCTTTTTAGATTTTTTAAGCACCACCAACCAACCTGTTTTTTTAACCGGAAAAGCGGGAACTGGAAAAACAACATTGCTCCGTAAAATTAGAGACACCACTAAGAAAAACTTTGCTATTGTGGCGCCAACAGCGGTTGCGGCAATTAACGCAGGTGGCGTTACACTACATTCGTTTTTTCAGATTCCATTTGGTCCATTAGTGCCGATAATTGATGAAAGTAACGAAAGCCAGCAGCTTAAATATTCTGATGAAAAAACAAGATTACTGCGGTGTTTGGAACTATTGATAATCGATGAGATTGGTATGGTTCGGGTAGATATTATCGATTTTATCGACCGTACCTTAAAAGCGGTTAAGGGTTCGAACAGGCCATTTGGCGGCGTACAGGTTTTAATGATTGGCGATTTGTATCAATTATCCCCTATTTTCCACGATGCATGGCATATTCTGAGCGCACATTATAAGAGTCCGTATTTTTTCGACAGCCTAATTTTTCGTTCTACACCGATGATCACTTTTACTTTGGATAAGGTTTATCGCCAATCGGATCCAACATTTCTGAATATCTTAAACGGAATGCGGGAAAACAGTTTGGATGGCGAGCTTCTTGAAAAATTAAACGAGCGCTATGATCCAACTTTAGATCAGGAATGGAAAGACGATTACATCACTTTAACTACTCACAATCAATTGGTTTCGCAAATTAACCAAGGTTGTTTAGCAAAGCTTGATGGTGAAGTTTTTGAGTTTGATGCGCAAATTACTGGCGATTTTCCGAAAGATGCGTACCCAACAGATGAGAAATTACATTTGAAATTAGGCGCACAAATTATCTTTATCAAAAATGATTCATCGGGCAAAAAGCAATTTTATAATGGTAAGGCAGCGAAGATTACCGAGATTAATAAAGACACTATCAAAGTAGTTTTTACAACCGAACAGAACGAAATTGAGGTAGAAAGAGAAATTTGGCAAAATGTAAAATATAGCCTCAGCGCCGAAGAAAACAAGATTAACGAAACCAGTACTGGATCTTTTTCTCAATATCCTTTTAAATTGGCCTGGGCAATTACAGTTCATAAAAGTCAGGGATTAACTTTTGATAAAGCCATTGTTGATGTAAGCACGGCTTTTACACATGGCCAAGCATATGTAGCTTTAAGTCGTTGCCGAAGTTTGGAGGGTTTGATTTTAAAATCGCCAGTGAAGCTGGAGAACATCATAACGGATGAAAAAGTAACACGGTTTACGGCAAACAGCCATCAACAGAAACCCAATGCCGAATTACTGGAAAAATGTAGTCAGGAGTATGTTTGGGGATTAATTCGCGAGTTATTGGATTTTTCTTTGGTGGCAAAAGATTGGGAAAAGTTGGGCAGGTCGAAGCTGATTGATAAGGAGGAAAAAAATGCCTTTTTAGCTTTGTACGAGCAGGACAATGAAATTTTAGTCAACTCGATATTTAAAGTAGCCAGAAACTTCATCGCCCAAGAATATGCCAAGGTTTCTTTAGATCAAAATCCAGCAACCCAAAATGCTTTCATGGAACGTTTGCAAAAAGCATCTGCCTATTTTATTCCAAAGCTCGAATCTACTATTACCTTGATGGATAAAATTGTTGCCCTGAATTTCTACAGCGACATCCATTCCGAGAAATTATTAAGTAAACTCAAAGATTGTAATGACGCCTTAAAATTGAAGTTGGCCTTGTTTAAGATCTCTTGGATTCCATTCTCGATTAAAACATATATTGATACTTTTCACGCTGCCAGCAACAGAAAACCTGCTGAAAATAAACCCATAAAATCGAGCATAAAACCCAAGGAAATTACAAATCCGCAGGTATATAAAAACTTAACGGAATGGCGAAAAACAGTGGCGACCCAAAGAGGCGTACAGGATTATGCCGTACTTTCTGATTTAGCATTACTTTCCATTGCAGAAAAAATGCCGAGAACAACCGATCAGCTGGCGGCAATAAAAAGTGTGGGTATTGGCAACGCAAAAGAACTCGGGCAGTACATTACCAGAATCGTTAACACACATTTAGGAACGAGTGAATTATTCTAAAAACCTAAGAATTAATGGCACTCAAAATAAAAAAGATGTTCAACAGAATATAGATAATTAGCAAACCAATCGAAAATATTCGATCAAAACGATTTGCCTTTTCGACATTACCTTTTTTAATCATTTTAAGCGAAAAAGCCGTAGAAACAATCACGATTAAAATGAAGATAAGTGTGATGCCATGCAGGGTATCAACCAATGTAAAAGTTGTAGATTCAGGTAACGAACCATCAATAATATACTTGTTACCAATCACAGCAAAAAGTGAACCTACGCTCAATCCAAAGCGAGAATCGATACTATCTGAATGAATGTAAAAGCACATGTAAGCAATTAAAAAAGCCACGTACATCCCCAAAAACATCTTCCAGAAAAGCCCAAATGCATCCCTACTCAAACCAATCTTAACCTTAAAACTGCTGTATTCTGTGTGTGGAGCCTTCACGCTTGGATCTCCAAATGCGGTTTCATAAATCTTAATTCCAGATGAAGCCTTTAAGCTATCAATATTCCATCCACGAAGTGTAAACCTTGGATCGAATTGTTTCCCCAAAGTATCAGGAACGAAGATTAATGATTGAGCATCGAACTGCGAATTTTCTATGGAAAGCCTCAACGTTTGATGATCAAACGGAAAATTGTCTATCGCCCAAGAATCTTTCATTACACATTGCAATTTCATTAAAAGGTACACTTCATTTCCACTGGTATCGATAGTAGAAAACGACTTGGTAACTGTTTTAGCCTGCGGTAATTCGAGGTTGTCTACAAAATTGAAATCCTTATTTTTATATTTAAGCCAGAGCCAGAAGTTTACAGTATATTCCTTATCCTTAAAATTAATATCGTGAATACTCGTAACATAAATTCCGGTTTTAACAGTATCTGGATTAATTGCTTGGGCAAACAGGCTATTATTTATGAGGAACAATTGGCCAAAAACCAATAACAGAAAGCATTTAAGTATTTTCAAGGGGACGTTTAATATAATGGTTTGGGGTGATGGTTAAAGATAGCACATAACGCTTGATAAGGCAATAAGTTTTGTTAAATTAATTATGTGTTAAGCAGTTTTTTTGATAATTTCGCAGCCCCCATTTCCAGCAATACCCAATTAAATTATCCAGCCATGAGTAAGTTTTTATACGGAATCGATTTTGGAACAACCAATTCGGCGCTAAGCATTTATGATGAAGAGAAAAAAGAAATTGTGGATACCATTTCCATCCCATCATTAATCTACTTTACCGAAACCAAAAGCTTTATAGATGGAGAAAGCCATATTGTTGGAGAAAAGGCAATTGATGCTTATTTGAGCGATGGAATGAAAGGGCGTTTTATCAAATCCATTAAACAGATTCTTTCGAGAACTACTTTTACCGAAACCCGAATCCACAATAAAAGATATACAGCTTCTGATTTGGTTACCTTAATCTTAAAGGATTTAAAGGAAAAAGCAGATAAAATAATTGGCGAAGATTGTGAAAGGGCAGTAATTGGTCGCCCAGTTTTTTTTGATGATGACAATACCCAAAAAGATACCTTGGCACAAACGAGGTTAAAAAAGGCAGCTGAAAATGCTGGTTTTACTGATGTCCGTTTTCAGTTTGAACCGATTGGTGCAGCTTTTGCCTATGAAAAAACCATTACCAAAAAGGAAAGGGTTTTGGTTGCCGATTTAGGTGGTGGTACCACAGATTTTACTTACCTAATTCTGGATCCAGATAAAGTTGGCAGTAAGGATAGAAAAAACGATATGATTGCATCTGGTGGTATTTATATTGGTGGCGACAGTCTCGATTCTGCTTTTATGTGGGATAAGGGAACACCATATTTCGGAAAGAACACCATGTACGAAGCTACGCCTGGAAAAGTTTTAAATGTGCCAAAATCGCTTTTTGCCAATATTTGCACTTGGGATAAAATGAACTTTTTTAATGGATTGAAGATCCAGAAAGAGATTGAGGAATATTATTACTATTCTGGAAACGATCCAAAATTTAAGAACCTAATTACGCTTATCGAAAACAATTTAGGTTATTCCTTATTCAGATCAATTGAGAAAACCAAGATCGAGCTTTCCGATCAACCACTTTCTAATTTTGCTTACTCAAATATGGAAATTGAGATTGATGAGGACATTTCATTGGCTCAATATAATGCCATTATCGAAAAAGATGTGAATAAAATTGAGGCTTACCTTGATCAGTTTATGGAAACCTATAAAATAGATGCCAACGAAATTGATTGTTTGTTTTTAACCGGAGGAACATCAATGGTATCAGCCATCCAAAACTTATTCAAGCGTAAATTTCCTCATATTCCATTAAATTCTGGCGATAACTTTAAAAGTGTAGCCAAAGGATTGGCTTATAGCGGGTATCTTTTTGAGGATTAGGTATCGGGGAGCTATAGCTTTTTCTTTGCTAAATTACCCTCGCCGAAAGGCTTCAACTTTTTTACCCCAAATCGTGATGGCATATTCGATTCACAGCAGGATACTACTTTTGGAAATGGTTTAGTGGAGTTTACCACTTTAGTGTTTTTGGTTTTGCAAGCAATAAAAGCAATGGCTACAACTAATAAATACTTTGGAAATTGTTTAAACATATTCAGTTTTAAGAAGCTGGCCTGAGTTTATGCTCAGGCCAGCAAATAAATTATTTTTCTACTTCCGACCAATCAAAACGAGGATTTTCAGCTGGTGTTTTTGCCTTTTTCATCAGGGCGTAAAGCTCTTTTACTGTTGCGGCATTATTTGCTGCGATGTCGTTCTTTTCACCGATATCGCTTTTTAAATTATAGAGTTCCAATTTCTCAGGAGATCCGGTTTCCTTAAAACGAATCAATTTCCAATCTCCTTTGGTTAAGGCCTCTTTTAAACCGCTTTCATTAAATTGCCAGTATAAATATTCGTGTTCTTTAACAGGTTTTTTTCCACTTAGAAGAGGGAAGAATGAAAGTCCGTCGATGTTTTTTGGAGTAGCAGTGCCAGTCAATTCGCCAAATGTTGGCAAAATATCCCAAAAGGCCCAAGGTGAAGCCTCACTTTTACCAGCAGGAACTTTTCCTGGTGCCCTAACGATTAATGGAACGCGAATTCCACCCTCATATAAATCTCTTTTTACACCTCTAAATGGTCCGGCGCTATTAAAATAAACAGGATCTGCCCCACCCTCTTTATGCGGACCATTATCACTGGTAAAGAAAATGTAGGTGTCGTTATCCAATCCCAATTTTTTAATCAATTCTACAATTGTTCCCACATCGGCATCCAATTTATTTACCATTGCGGCAAAAGCAGCATGGGGTTGCGCCTGACTATCATAATTACCTTTCTTCTCCCAAGGTGTTTCTGGTGGAAATTTGCTCGATCCATCAGCATTCTGAAATTTCTTAAGCAAGGCATCAGGAACTTTCAACTCTGCATGTGGAACTGTTAATGGCATGTACAAAAAGAATGGCTGATCTTTATTCGCATTGATAAAATCTACGGCTTTGTTTACAATTAAATCCTCCGTATATTTTGTGGTATCGGTTGGAATCTCTACCGTTTTGCCACCCACAATTTCATAAAGGTGGTTGGTGTAATAATCATGCGCATGACTTTGATCTAGGTAGCCATAAAAACTATTGAAGCCCTTTAAATGTGGT
This sequence comes from Pedobacter frigidisoli, assembly GCF_004331675.1. Classification (GTDB taxonomy): domain Bacteria; phylum Bacteroidota; class Bacteroidia; order Sphingobacteriales; family Sphingobacteriaceae; genus Pedobacter; species Pedobacter frigidisoli. The sequence goes on from NZ_SJSN01000009.1 coordinate 161,737, forward strand.
GCCCCTTTACTTTCTTCATCCCCCAAACCCCATTTACCAAACATGCCTGTTTTATATCCATTGTTTTGAAGTCGCTGCGCTAAAGTGGTATCTTGAGCACGTAATGCACCCAAACCATCTTTTCCTTTCGCGTTCCCTCTTACCCAAGCGTGACCCATGGTGTAGCCAGTCATCAATGCACAGCGTGATGGTGCACAAACTGTATTTCCGGAGTAAAACCGCGTAAACTTGGTTCCTTCTCCTGCCAGTTTATCTAAATTCGGAGTAGGTATTTTGGAGTTTGAATTAAAGGATTGGACGTTGCCATATCCCAAATCATCCGCAAGGATAAAAATGATATTTGGCTTTCTTTTAGTTTGCGCATGCGAGGTAGCATAACTGCCCACCAGCACCGCAAATACAATTATTTTGAATGCATTTTTCATCTGTATATTATTGTTTTTTAAAGGTGATGAAGCTATCATGATTTTTTCACAAATTCAAGTTCTTGTTGTGTTTTGGTGTTCAAGAACTCGCAGGCTCGGTTTATTCATCCCATTGTGTGATTATTCGTAATGGATTATTATTTTTATTCGGCACGAATGAGCCCTAATGGGGTTTGAAAAATCATGATGGTTTCATATTATTTATTGTAGTTAGGATTTTGTTTTAATGATGGATTATTTTGAATCGCGATAGACGGAATTGGCCATAAATAATCTTTGTTGGCATCGAATAAGCGGCTATCTATTCTCGCTCCAGCGCTATTGGCGATGTTGCCATTCAATAACTGATCGGCAATTTTCCACCTCCGAATATCGTAATAATAAAGCCCTTCGCCTGCCAATTCCACTCTTCTTTCGTGCCTAATTTCTGCTCTTAGTTCTGCTTGGTTTAATGTTGATGGAATATTTGGCATTTTTGCTCTTGCTCTAATCAGGTTTAAGGCATCGAGAATGGTTTGGTCTGGACCAGTATCTTCGTTTTTAGCTTCGGCATAGGTTAATAAAACATCTGCGTAGCGAATTAAAATTAAATTTAATTCTGATGTTCCACTTGTCGGCGCTGCGACTGGTTTTTCATAATCCTTAAAAATAGTATATTTTTTTAATCCATAACCCGTACTTGGATATTGAATTGCAGTTACCGTTGCGCCCTTAAACTGCGTTCCTGGCAAAATGATAGTGGCCTGCAATCTGCTATCCCTATTTTCAAAAGGTTTTGCAGCATTATAAATCGATGAGCTAGTGATGGGCTTTCCATCTGTTGCATAATAAGTATTTACCAAATCTGGTAATGGGGCCGATCCAAGTTGCTGATCCAAACTTATATCCAACGAATGGGTAAATTCTGGATATTTGTATTGCACATCGAAAATTACTTCACTATTTCCCTCATTCTCAAGATAGAACAAACCACGGTAATCTGCAAACAAGCTATAGGTTTTTAAGTCCATTACTGCTTTTGCAGCTTCAGCAGCCTCTTTCCATCTTTTTGCATATAATAAAGCCCTGGCCTTGAGTGCTAAGGCTGCCCCTCTTGTTGCCCTACCTTTATCTGCACCAGAATAGCTTAATGGTAAAACCGTTCCTGATGATGCCTCTGTCAAATCCTTTAAAATTTGGGTCAATAATTCATCAGCAGAATTTCGAGGCAAATTAGCCTGTGTATCAAAATTTGTAGCATTGGTAATTAATGGTGCTCCTCCAAACAAATTCCACAATGGAAAATAGTAAAGTGCCCTTAAATACTTTGCCTCTGCCTTATATCTATCTTTCAAGGCAGCATCCATACTTACCTTATCAATATTGGCCAAAACATTATTCGCCCTACCAATGCCTTTATAACTTCCATTCCAAGTTTCATTAAAATAACCTGTAGCAGCATTGTGCAATCCCCTAGATATGATATTGTAATCGTTATTGTATTGGTAAGTGTTTGGAGTTAAGGCATCGAGATAAATTGAATTTGCAATGTAAACATTGTAATAAATTGCCGCATAAGCACCATTTAGCGCTGCTTCGGCCTGTACTTTGGTATTCCAATAGGTGTCTTGCGTAAAACGATCTGTTGGGGTTACCTCCAAATAATCTTTACAGCCAAACAAGAGGAATGAAATCATTAATAGTAAAATATATTTTTTCATGGCGTATTATTTAAAATGATACATTAATTCCTGCACTGATTGTTTTTGCGTTTGGATATTCAATCAAATCTGCACGGGTTAAATTCCTTTCGGGATCGCTAAACTTAAAATTCGAAAACGTTAAGTAATTTTGAGCATTGACGAATACCTTTAAAACATCAATCCCTGCCTTACTTACCCATTTCGTTGGAAAGGAATAGCTCACCTGAACATTCTTCAACCTTAGATAAGAGGCATCCCTCACCCAAAAACTAGAGGTTTGGAAATTTTGGGGATATCCATTAGATGTTGTTAATCTTGGTAATGACGCACCTGTATTCGTTGGTGTCCAAGAATCTGTTAACCAATCGTTAGTAACGCCGGCGCCATTTTTGAAAGGCTGCGCCAGGTTGCCGGTTAAGTAAGTATCAACATCTTGCAATCCTTGAAAAATGAAGCTAAAATCCCATCTCTTATAACCAAATCCACCAGAAAAGCCATAAACATATTTAGGAATGCTGTTTCCTATCACCACTCGGTCATTGTTATCCACTACACCATTTCCATCAATATCCTTATATTTCAAATCTCCAGGAACGGTTCCAGCATTTTGAAAAGCATGTGCCTTAACTTCATCTGCGGTTTGAAAAATACCCTCTGCTTGTAGCCCAAAGAAACTATCTATCGCCGACCCCTCTTGAATAATAGTACCCGAGCCAAAGTATTTCTGTCCATTTAAATTCGTCACCTTATTTTTAACGTAGGTAATATTTGCATCGATATTATACCTAAAATCGTTAAAAGCATCCTTAAAACCTATTGTTACCTCAAAACCACGATTGTTAACGGCACCAATGTTTTTTACTGGTCCGGTTAAATTTCCAACCTGCGCCGGAACACTAATTTGCCTTAAAATTTTAGAGGTTTGCTTATTAAATAGATCAATCTCAAATGTTAGTTTATTTTTGAAGAATCCACCCTCAAAACCGATGTCGCTCATGGTTGTAGTTTCCCAAGTAATATTTGGATCGCTGAGCTGTGTAATGGCTGCACCACTTACAATTGTTCCATTGAAATTGTAATTTTGTCCGAGTGCAATCGCATCAACATAACTAAACAGCGCAACATTTTGGTTTCCAAGTTTTCCGTAGGAGGCACGAAGTTTCAAATTGCTGAATACGTTCAAATTCTTCACGAATTCCTCTTCACTAATTCTCCATCCTGCTGAAAATGAGGGAAAAAATCCCCATCTTTTATCTGCAGCAAACCTAGATGAGCCATCGTACCTAAAATTAGCTTCGAACAAATACTTTTCATTGTAGTTATAATTAAACCTGCCAAAATACGATTGTAGTCGAGATGCGCCACCGGTTCCCGTAACCTGTGGCGAGGTACTGCCAGCATTTAGCTCCGTTAAATCGTTGCCCAAATAACCCTCATTGTATGCCGAAAAATTTCCATCATCAAAACGTTCCAAACTAAAACCAGCTAGAGCGCCAAAATGGTGTTTCTCTAAACTACCCTCCCAGGTTAAGGTATGGAAATTGGTAATGTTGATGTTGTTTTGGCTTACCTGTCTGATGCCTCGAGCCGGCGTATTTCCAATTGGTGTAATCACGCCAGTTTTAGTATTCGTTAAGTTTATCGATGGATAAGAATATTTATTTATCCCGAAAAGTAAATTAGCGCCGAGCGTAGTTTTATATTTAATATTGAATGGCAATTGGTACTCTAGAAATACATTTGCCAAGGTTCTGTATTGATTATTTTTATTAAAACCCTCGTTGGCAAGCGCAACTGTATTTCTAAAAAAGTTATGCCCAGGAACACGAATCCATTGATCGGCATAAGTTCCGTTTTGAGCATAATCTGTTTGAAAAGGCAAGCCACGATAAATTAAGCCCATTAAACCACCTTCACCATTACCATCATCGGCACTGTAAGCACTTTCTCTGCTGTTCCAAAAATTAGCCGATAAACTGGCGCCAACACGAAGATTTTTGGTAATATCAGAATTGATATTGGAGTTTAATGAGTACCGTTTCCCCGATGAGCCAATTAAAATCCCATCTTGATTTAAGTAGCCTAAAGAAATTGAAAATGAAGTTTTTTCCGTTCCGCCAGAAAACCGAAGGCTGTGCTCCTGAATAGTTGCACTGCGAAACATCACATCGAACCAATTCGTATTTGGATAAATAAATGGGTCGGTACCATTTCTAAATTCATTTATTAAAGCTTCACTACTTTCAGCCGGTTTTCCCTCATTTGCCAATGCTCTATTTTTACCAACCATGTAATCTACCGTATTGGTAACAACATCTGGAAATTGAGTTGCCTTTTGAGAACCTACGTAATAGCTGTAATCGACGGAAAAAGTTCCCTTTTTACCCGTTTTCGTTTTTACTAAAATTACACCGTTTGCAGCTCTATTTCCATAAATAGCAGCCGATGCAGCATCTTTTAAAACGGTAATACTTTCAATATCGTTTGGATTTACATCACCCAAAGGAAATTCAATTCCATCAACCAGAACCAGTGGGTTGTTATTATTTAAGGTTCCTGCCCCACGAATTCTAATGGTTGCAGCATCTGCTCCAGGCCTACCCTTGGTTTGGTTGGTAAAAACGCCTGGTACATTTTGTAATGCTTGAGTGGAATTTGTAATCGGCCGATTAGCCAAGGCTTTCGCATCTACGGTAGATACCGATCCGGTTAGGTTAACTTTTTTTTGTGTACCATAACCAACAACCACAACATCATCTAGTGGATTGTAATCCTCTACCAGCTCTACGGTAATTTGATTTTGATTAACCACAATTGACGTTTGCTTGTAACCTACAAAGTTTACTAAAAGCGTAAAGGGATACTTCTGTCCGGTAATTAAACGAAACTTACCATCTCGATCGGTAGACGAGCCATTGGTTGTTCCTTGAATTTTAACGGATGCACCAATTAAGGTTTCCTTTGTTTTTGCATCGATAACTGTTCCCGATAATGTTGCATTAATGGTTGGCTCTGTTGGATTTTGAGCGGATGAAAAATTGGGGAAAAGAAAAAATAAGGTGAATAATAAAGCTGGACTGATTAGCCAGAAACCCAAGCTCAGCTTGGATGTAATACTTCGTAAAGCCAAAGCCCCAGATATGGGATTGACTTTCTCAAAATTTTGCATAACTTTGAAATAGGTGATTTGAATTGATTGAAACAGGTGCAACGCCAATTGAATTCCTGTTTCGTTAACTAGCCGAGGGAAAATGCATTTTTGTATTTTCCTTTTTTATTGCTTTTTCCGATACGGATACTAGCAATATATTATATGTTAACTACAACAATAACAGCTTCTTAAACTTAGGAATGGCAAACTTTTAGCCGATTTTGATTTAGTAAATTCTAGTGTCATAATGATTATATTTTTGCCAAATATAATTTATTTTGAATAGACTACAAATTTACTAGACTTTTTATTTTTTTACGCTAAGCGATGTTGTAGTTTAAACTTATGCAACTTCCTAACACCTGTTGGAATATCGCATTTAACTTAAACATAGATTTTATAAATTAGCGATATGAAATTGGTGCGGCTGAATAATAGCTTACAGTAAGCAAAGCCTTACGCGTTCGGAGTATTGCGATTTAATGTTGTGAGATTAGGAAACCTGTTTTCTAGAAGAGACAAAGTCAGCGAAGAACATATCTTTAACAGGCGCACCAATTTTTATTTCACTAGCCTAAATGGCTAAACTGGTTAACTGAAATTCCCTTATATCTTCTAAACGTAGTAATGAAGCTTGATGTTTGTTCGAAGCCTAAGATTTGTGCAATTTCATCAACAGAATTGTCGCTATGCAGCAATAACTCTTCAGCTTCCCTCATAATTCTATCTTTAATAAGTGAAGAAAGACTTTTACCCAATACCTTTCCTAGAAATGAATTTAACCTTCCGGTGCTAATTCCCATCCCTTCGGCATAAAACTGAATTGCTCTTTCGCGTTTGTAAAACTGCTCAAGGATGGCTCTAAAACGCAGAACTTGCTGTAACTCATCTAAGGTCCAGGCGGCAAGATAACCATCTAAGCCTGATGTAAAACCTAAGAAAAGTGAAATGTACTGTGCTAAAAAGGGTAAATCTTTTTGGGCTTCTATATCTTTTTTTAACTGATTTATTAAGTTGTAAGTTTGAGCTGATTCGTTTTCTAAATCTCTAAAAGATAAATTTAGGAACAGGTTTTTAGCCAACGGATCTAAATGTTGCAATAAAAACTCTGCATATAGGCTATTGCTAAAGCTCAACCAGTATCCAGATTTTATTTCGCCCTCAAGTCTTACAAGTCCTTCTTCGGGGATAAAAAAGATTCTGTGGTTTAAAAGCCTGTGGTCGCCAGCGTTCATACAGAGTAAGCCACTTGCCTCTTTAACAATTAATACCCGCATTGGATATGCAGCTTGTAAGGCCCGCTCTTTTTTAAAAACACCAGAGATTGGTTCAAGCTGTATCATAAAAATTTAATTCTTAGCCTTATAATTTCCACATAAGACCAAACTAATTGAACTTGGTTACAAACTAATTTTATAATCGTAAATCGATTGCATAAAAAAACCTCCAAAACTAATAATAATTTGGAGGTTACAATTTATAAAAAATAATTTGGATGTGTAGTTTAGCTGCTTAACACAATTACCTTAATCGCTTCTAAGCCTGTTTGTGTAAACGCTAAATCGAACTGAACAATGTTGTTCGATTTTATTTTATCAATAATACCGTGGGCAAAAACATTTACTTCCTTACCCCCATTTGATGGTGTGATATATCCAAATCCTTGGTCGTTGTCGTAAAACTTAACAGTACCTAACCTCATATTATACCAATTTTACATTTACTGCATTTGGTCCTTTTTTGCCTTGGGTAATTTCAAACTCCACATTATCATCTTGCTTTATCTTATCAACTAAACATGTAATATGAACAAAGACTTCTTCTCCGTTTGCCGTTGTGATGAATCCAAATCCTTTAGACTCATTATAAAATTTTACTGTTCCCTGCATTAAATTAAATTTTGATGTATAAACATACTTAAAACAAAAAAGTTTATCTAAAATAATAGATTAGTTAAACAAATTAATAGATTAAGGAATATTTTTTGATGATATGAGTAATTTAGGAGCTAAAAACAGCTTAAATAAAAAAAAGTCGCAGGCCTTAAACCACGACTTCCCTAATTTTTAAATAACACTAAGCGTTTACAAACTGCATTTGCGAATCATCATATCGGCTACCTGCTGTTACACCAACAGGAATAATAGATTCTAATTTTAATTGCTCTTCAGCAGATAAAATAATATTCGATGCAGCAGCATTTTCCTCAATATATTTAATTCTTTTAGTGCCTGGTATGGCTACAATTCCTTTAGAAATTACCCAAGCTAGTGCCAATTGAGATGGCGTTACTCCTTTACTTACAGCAATTTCCTGAATTTGTTTCAGCAACTCTAAATTTTTGTAAAAATTATCACCTTGAAAACGTGGAATGGTTCTACGGAAATCATCAGCAGCAAAATCATCCGGACTTTTAATATCGCCAGAAATAAAACCTCTACCCAGTGGCGAATAAGCAACGAAACCTATCCCTAACTCATTTAGTGTTTCTAGCACCCCATTGGTTTCAGCTTCACGCTCAAACAATGAATACTCACTTTGAACTGCAGTAATGGGATGGATTTTATTTGCTCTTTTAATGGTTTCTGCTGAAACTTCAGATAGGCCGATGTAACGAACTTTCCCCGCTTTAACCAATTCTGCCATTGCTCCAACTGTTTCCTCAATTGGCGTATTCGGATCAACACGATGTAAGTAATAAAGATCAATATAATCTGTTCCCAAATTCTTTAACGATCGATCTATTGCCTTATTAACGTATTCCGGCCTTCCATTAAAACCCCAAGTTAATTGTTCTTGATCATCAATCTCATAACCAAATTTTGTAGCAATGGTATATTGATCTCGATTGCCCTTAATTGCCTTTGCAACCAAACGTTCGTTAAGTAGGGGGCCATATAAATCTGCCGTATCTAGAAAATCAATACCAATCTCTAAAGCCCTGTGAATGGTTGAGATAGATTCTGCTTCATTTGCTTTTCCATAAATATCTCCTCCAGCAATGGTTGTCATGCCCATACAGCCAAGCCCCTGTTGAGGAACTTCTAAACCTTGACTTCCCAAGGCTACTTTTTTTATTGTGCTCATATAAATTCTTTAAATTTTAATATGAACAAAGTTACTTATAGAGATGCTTTAGAAATTAAACAAATCAAAGTGTTTCTTACACAATTCAAATGATTAGTTAAACAGTAGAAATTCCAGTTCTAATTTTCATTGGTGTAAAACCGGTATGTTTTTTAAAGAAGTTATTAAAATAAGAGGCGTATTCGAAACCTAAGCTAAAAGCAATTTCGGCAACACTCCAATCGGTATGAATAAGTAAGGATTTTGTCTCGGCAACAATTGCTTCATTAATAATCGTTGTTGTCGATTTTCCGGTAACTCCTTGAACTGCTGCATTAAGGTGATTTACATGTACCGCCAATTTCTCAGCATAATCACTAGCCTTTTTTAATTTAAGCGGATGCTGAGGAGAATCAACAGGAAACTGCTTTTCGAGTAGGGTTAAAAAAAGATTAGTAATTCGCGATGCAGCATTGGGTGGATTGAAGTAAGCTACAGCAGGCTGCATTTTTACGGCCTCGTGGATAAGTACATTAACATAATTTCGAATTAAATCATATTTGTAAATGTAGTCACCATCCATTTCAGTCTGCATTCTAATAAAAATACCTTTTAGATATTCCAGCTGATGGTCTTCTAATAAATATACAGGATTTCCATCTGCCTTAAACAAGGTAGATTCTTGCAGGCTTTCCATACGGGCACCTTTGTGCAAAAAATCATCGCTAAACACACAGAAATAACCATCGTAAACGGTATCTTCTGCAGCAACATCCCAAGAATACGGAATAAGTGGATTAGTAAAAACAAGTGCTGGTTTAGAAATTTCTATATCTCTATTGGCATAAAGCAAAGTGCTACATCCTTTTGTTATTAGAGAAATTTTATAAAAATCTCTCCTATTAAAAGAGGTTAACTTACACTTATCATCATTCATACCTGCAACCCGAAATTGAGTTTGATCGATATGAATACCAGAAAATGAATTTGATAATTTATCAGTAACTTGATTTTGTTGCATTTTCAAAATTAAACATTTCAAAGAGAAAAACTCTATAGAAATGAGAATCAGAAATCAGCTTAACGTTTTTTACCACTAAAAATTATGAAGAAAACACTAAATCCACTGAAGATTGAAATTACTCCTAATATAAAATTTACTTTATCGCCCATTTTGTAAAGTACACATAAAAGATGAATGACAATACACTGACAATATGAATTGCAACAAATACAACCAATAGTTGTGTCTTTTTATTGTTATTCGAAATTTAATGCGGAGATGAGCAATGATACTAATTAGATTGAGAGGTTAATAGATTTTGAGTCAGTAAATTTATTAAACAAATTTTGTTGATCTGACCTTTATCTTTGCCATGCCTGTTATATTTTTCGCAACTACACCTTTCTTTGTAAAGGTTGTTTCGAACTCAACCGTACTTCCAATATATAAACCTCTGGCTTTTAGATCTATAATATCAAAGTATATACTTTCTATCACTAAATCTTGCGAAATTAAACCAAAACCTCTTTGCTTATTGTAAGCTGTAATTACTCCAATCATAATGTTATCAGGATAAAAGACGATATAAAAATAGCTTAAAATAAATTGATAAAATTGTTCAAATAGACATTCATATGTAAAAAATAGATTTACAATCAAATTTAGTTGATTTAGAATACCGAATCTTTATGATATTAACCATTGAGTTGAGCGAAATTAGTTAAAACCATCTGTAAACTAAGGTGTTCGGTCTATATAATCTACCCTAATATGAAAAAGCTAACCAAAAAAAGTTCCATGCAAGATCTTGAGAATGTTAAAGAAGGCGATGAAATAAAAGATGATACAGGCAAACAAGGTGAGGTATCTAATATTGAGATTTTAGATTGCAAACAAGGAAAGCAATATTACTACAAGCTCAAGAATGACGGAACGATCTTGGTAATTAAATAGCCATACAAAAGCATACCAACTATATCCAATAATTTTTATATTTATTTAGTAAAACGATTTAACGATATCCCAGTGAATATGAGAATAAACCATTTGGCTAGCCTAGCTTTAGTATTAGGATTCGCATTTTTGAGTGGCTTCAATTACAGAAAAAAGAATATGTATGGTAAAGAGGTTTTCTTTAAAATTGACACGCTTGCTGCCAATCTAATTGTTCCTTGGCAAATTACATTTTTGCCAGATAAAACGATGCTTTTTACCGAGCGCACTGGCGAGGTTAGGCTTATAAGAAATGGAAAACTGAGCGAAAGACCTGTTCTTAAAGTGAATGATATAAAAGCTGAATCAAAAACTGGATTATTGGGCACGGTTTTGCATCCTAACTTTATCAAGAATCATTTAATTTATATTGCTCAGAATTACGGAGAAAATAATAAGATCAGACTAAGAGTGGTTCAATATCTTTATGAGAAAGATAACTTAATCAACCCAAAAACCTTAATACAAGGGATTCCTGGGGCGAGAAACCATACAGGTTGTAGGTTAGTTTTCGGTCCAGATAAGAAACTTTACATTTCCACTGGAGATGCGGATCAGCCTATACTTGCCCAAGACTTAAAAACGTACAATGGTAAGATTTTAAGAATTAATGATGATGGTAGCATTCCAAAGGACAATCCATTTATAGAAAACGACACCGCAAAAAAGGAGATTTGGTCTTACGGCCACAGAAACCCACAAGGCTTGGCTTTCGAGCCTTTTACTAATAAACTTTACGCAACAGAACATGGGCCAACCGGTGGCGATGAACTGAATGTTATTGAAAAAGGATCAAATTATGGCTGGCCAGTTATCCATCATCAAGAGACTAAACATGGCATGGTTAAACCATTTTTAGAATATACGCCATCTATTGGCCCAGCTGAAGCAACATTTTACAAGGGAAATGCTTTTCCAGAGTTAAAAGGGAGTTTACTTGTTGCTTGTCTTAGAGGGGAATCGATCTTAAGAATACAATTAGATCAAGGTAAAGTGGTTAAACAAGAGGTTTTACTTAAAAAGCAGTATGGAAGAATTCGTTCTATAGTGGTTGGTCCTGACGGATTTATTTACATCTCTACATCCAATTTTGATTTACCAGAAAGCAAGGGGGAAAGACCTTATGATATGATTTTAAGGCTAAGTCCATCAACAGAAAAAGGAAATCAAATTATAGCTCAACAAATTATATCGAATAATAAAGGTGATATCGTTCAATCATCTCCAGCAAATATGTTTAATCAACTTTGTGCCTCATGCCATGGCGATAAACTTCAGGGCTCAACATCAGTTTACAGCTTAGTTGGCGGAAAATTTAAGCATGGTGGCGACAAAAAATCGATTGTCAACAATATTACAAATGGTATTGTAGATAAAGGAATGCCTGCTTGGAATGGCGCCATCAGCAAAAAAGATATAGAAAGCTTGGCCGATTATGTTTTACTTAACACAAAATAGTTGATCTGTTAAGCATAAATTCTGATACAATTCAACAAGCTATTAAACAATGGTTTATATTTAAGGCCAACATACATAACCAAATAAATGAAAACTACCTTTACGTTTTTACTATCCGCAATTGCATTCGTACTCATTTGCGCCACAACACTTAGTAAAAAATCTTTCGAAAGCAAGGAGCTAAGTCTTCTAGCACTTGCCAAAATAGATACGCCCGATCAAGATCGTTTTGTAAAAGTTGATCTCGTTCATGGAGAGTTTACCGAACCTACAGAACTTACTGTTTTGCCAAATTTTGATATTCTGGTTGCTCAAAGACGAGGCGAGGTGATGATTTATAAAAATCAAACTAAGAAAGTTACTGAAGCGGGAAAGCTCGATGTTTATTTCAAAACCAATACGCCTGATGTAAATGCAGAGGAAGGTTTGCTGGGAATGGCCGCAGATCCGAAATTTGCAGTTAATCATTACGTTTATCTTTTCTATAGTCCGTTTGATAAATCTGTAAATCGCCTTTCTCGGTTTAAGTTAGTGAACGATAAAATCGTAAAAGAGTCAGAGAAAATTATTTTAGAATTTTATTCTCAAAGAGAAATTTGCTGCCATACAGGAGGTTCAATAGCATTCGGACCGGATAATCTGCTTTATGTTTCTACCGGAGATAACTCCACTCCTTTTGATGTTCCAAAACAGCAATTCGTAAATAAAGGTTATGCTCCTTTGGATAACCGCCAAGGTTTGCAACAATATGATGCTCGAAGATCGGCAGGAAATACCAACGATTTAAGAGGAAAAATTCTTCGTATAAAACTGAATGATGATGGAACTTATTCCATTCCTGAGGGAAATTTGTTTCCAAAAGATATGCCAAAAACGCGACCAGAAATTTTTGTAATGGGGAATAGAAACCCATACAGAATCTCTGTTGATCAAAAGACTGGTTATTTATATTGGGGAGAAGTTGGTCCTGACGCCAGCAATGATGATGCTCTGCGTGGCCCCAGAGGTTACGACGAAGTAAATCAAGCTAAAAAAGCGGGCAATTTTGGTTGGCCATATTTCATAGGAAATAACTATCCTTACAAAGCTTACGATTATACTGATGGCAAAAACGGAGCACCTTTCGAGCCATCGGGAGCAATAAATAATTCTCCAAATAATACTGGATTAGATAAAGTTCCAGCTGCCCAACCTGCCTTTATTTGGTATCCTTATGGCGAATCTGCAGAATTTCCTCAGGTGGGTTCTGGAGGTAGAACAGCAATGGCTGGCCCAGTTTATTATACCAAACTAAATGCTTCGCCTTATCCTGCTTATTACAACGGGAAATTAATTATTTACGAATGGGTTCGCGGTTGGGTAAAGGCCGTTACCATGAATGCCCAGGGAGATTATGTGAGCATGGAACCATTTATTTCGAATATTTCTTTGGCAGCACCGATAGATATGGAACAAGGTCCTGATGGAAAATTATACATTTTAGAGTATGGCAAGGGGTGGTTTTCGAAAAATCCTGATGCAGGAATTGTAAGAATCGATTACTTAAAAGGAAACAGACCTCCAGCGGTAAAAAGCTTGGATATTACAAAAACCAGTGGCTTACTTCCATATAAAATGACTGCTAAAGTTTATGCTAAAGATCCTGATGGCGATGCACTTACTTACGTGTGGAACTTAGGAAAAGGAGTTGTTAAAACTACTACAACGCCAACCCTGCAGTATACTTTTACAAAAGCGGGCGAATATCCAATCAGTGTTACGGTGATGGATAAAAATAAGGCATCGGCAAAAAGTTTGATTGTACCAGTCTTTGCTGGAAATGAACACCCAAATGTTAGCATTGCATTGGCGGGAAATAAGAGTTTTTATTTCCCCAATAAACCAGTTGATTATAAGGTTTTGGTAAGCGATAAGGGCGCTAAAGTAAATAATGCCAATATTTACATCTCAAATACTTACACTGAAGGAACTGATTTAGCTGGCGCACAATTGGGTCATCAACAAGCTGCACAAACGGTTATTGGGAAAACACTCATGTTAAAATCTGATTGCAGCACCTGCCACAAAGAATCTGAAGTTTCTATTGGCCCAGCTTTCGATAAAATTGCAGTAAAATATAAAAACGACAGTAAAGCGGTTGATTATCTTGCTTCGAAAGTGATAAACGGAAGTCATGGTGTTTGGGGTGAAGTGCCAATGCCAGCACATACAGCCATGAAAGAGGCTGACGTGAAAAAAATTACCGATTGGATTATGACTTTGGGCAACAAAGAAACGATAGCGGCTTCTTTGCCTACCACAGGTAAGATCATTCCTCCGCCAGCAGTTGATAAAAAGAAATCTGTGTTGACTTTAAAAGCAAGTTATACTGATGCTGGATCTGCAATTCTAAAACCGCTAACTACAACCAACCTCATCAATCTTCAGAGCAATGAAATTGAAGCGAGTGAAATAAAGGATTTTAAAGGTTTTGAGAAAAAAGATATTTATGGTGGCGATAAGCTTATGCTAACTGAGCAGTCGGCATGGATTGCACTAAAAAACATCGACCTAACTGGGATTTCTAATTTTAATTTTTCATTTGCAAATTTAGAGACGGGAGCTGATGGCGAAATAGAAATAAGGATGGACGGAGAAGATGGTATCATAATTGGGAAATCTACTTTTAGAAACGGAACACCAATAAATTTGATTAGCGATGGAAAAATGCATTCCCTCTATTTTATTTTTAAGGTCAAGGCTGGAACAGATAAGAGTCGTGTAATTATCAAATCGATAATAGTAGATTCAAAATAAAACAAGTAGAGATCCCGAATAACTCATTCGGGATTTTTTATTTAAAAAACAGTTTCGCCCATGCCATCTATTCATTTAGGTTAATATCTTTGCGGGATAAATATTCCTCCATGCAAAATATTAAAAACATCATTTTTGATTACGGAAACGTAATTTTCGACATAGATTTTAAAATAGCTCAAGCCTCATTTCAAAAGCTTGGCATTACAGATATAGAAAATTTCTTTGCACACAAGGCACATAATCAATTATTTGATGATTTTGAAACTGGTGCAATTTCTCCGGCAGAATTTAGAGTTGGGATTAGAAAAGCTGCCAATAAACCCGAGCTTACAGATGCACAAATTGATGAGGCCTGGAATAGTTTGCTGATTGGCACTATCCAAGAAAACCATGAATTGCTCTTAAAGGTTAAGGAGAAATATCGCACTTTTTTGTTGAGCAATAACAACGAAATTCATTACGATTGGATTATTAATTACTTGAAAACAACCTTTCAAATTAACAATTACGATGAATATTTTGAGAAAGCTTATTTCTCTCAACACATGAAATTGCGTAAACCAAACATCAATATTTTTGAGCAGGTTATAAAAGAAAATAACCTCAATCCATCCGAAACGTTGTTTATTGATGATAGTCCGCAACACATTGAGGGCGCTAAAAAAGTGGGACTGAATACGCTTTTAATGACTGAAAAGCCAGCACAGCTTGGAGATTTTTTGAAAGCGAATGGAATTTTGTAAATTAGGTTATGGCAGAAAAAAGGTTTAAATCGCTTAAAGAATTCTATCCATATTATTTAAGCGAGCACACGAATACCACTTCTCGTATACTACATTTTATAGGAACTGGTTTAGTAGCGCTAACATTCTTTACTGGTTTTCTCTTCCACAACTGGCACTTTTTCTTAGCGATGCCCATTTTAGGTTATGGCTTTGCATGGGTTGGGCATTTCTTCTTTGAGAAAAATAAACCTGCAACTTTTCAATATCCAGGTTATAGCTTGGCGAGTGATTTTATTTTGTTCTATGATTTGCTAACGGGTAAACAAGGTTTTGTGGTTGATGATGCCCACGATTGAAATCGTGGGTTATGTTATTAATTGCATTGTTTAGCATGTTAAATGTGGGTGCCTAAAATATAACCCACGATTTCAATCGTATGAAACTTGTATTTTGATAGCAACAATCTATTCATGCTGTCATTCTGAGGCACGAAGAATCTGCAACCTATGAAACAGATTCTTCGTGCCTCAGAATGACAGAAAAACTAAAGCTTTCTTCTCTTCAATTCCCTTTCAATCAATCCTAATTCTCGTCCTGTTTGCCCTGCAACTGAAGTATTCTCCTGTGCTCTTCTAAACAAATATGGCATCACCGCTTTAATCGGGCCATAAGGAACATATTTCGCCACATTATAATCTGCATCAGCAAGGTTAAAGCTCAAGTTATCGCTCATGCCTAAAAGCTGTGCGAAATACACATGTGGGTGATTATGAACCACTTTTTTCTCATCCAAAAGGTAAGTTAACAAGCGACTACTATCTTCATTGTGTGTTCCACAAACGATGGCAATTTCCTCAATATGATCAACACAATAACGCAACGACTCATTGTAATCTCTGTCAGACGATTCTTTATCGGGCTGAATTGGAGATGGATAACCCATTTCTGCAGCACGTTTACGCTCTTTTTCCATGTACGCACCGCGAACCATTTTGACACCCAAAATAAAACCTGCGGCTTTTGCAATGAGGTGGTCGGCTTTCATATCGGCCAATTTATCGTGGCGATACATTTGATAAGTATTGTAAATGATGATGCGTTGCTGATTAAATTTACGCATCATATCCACAGCCAGTTCATCAATTGTATCCTGAATCCAGGTTTCTTCGGCATCAATCATAATCGGCACGCCCTTTTCAAAAGCGGTGCGGCAAATCATTTCACAACGTAATTTTACTTTTTCAAACTCTGCTTGTTCATCAGCTGTTAAAGTTTGTTTCGCATCTAACTTCTCTAATAAAGCAAAACGGCCAATACCCGTAATTTTGAAAACCGTAATGGGAATATTAACATCGCCATCGGCACGAAGAATGGTGCGGATAATCTCCTGACAAGTTTCATCAAATACAACTTCTTCTTCTTCGCCCTCAACCGAATAATCTAAAATGGTTCCAACGCCACCTTTTGCAAGCTGTGCAACTGCTTTATCGCATTCTGCAATGGTTTCGCCACCACAAAATTGTTGAAAAATGGTTGCCTTAATTGCTCCTTGAATGGGCATGCCAATTTTTAGAAAGAAATTGGTAATAGCAGGGCCAACCTTAGTTAAGAAGTTGCTTCCAATCATCTTAAAAAGCCAAAAAGCCTTTTTTAATTCGGCATTGGTTTTTTGACGGAAAGCGACTTCAGTATTATCGAAATTGGGTTGTTTATTGGGTATTGAATCAATCATTTGATGTATAATAAGTCAGATGGATGCAAAATTATAAAAAGCATCCATTCTACGAACGTAAAACCTCGAAATAATCGTATTTTTGCAGCAAAATGATACAATTCAAAATAGAGGGCGAATTTATTCCATTAATTCAGCTTTTAAAAGTGACCGGATTAGTCGGTACCGGCGGTGATGCTCAGGCTGCTGTAATGGATGGCTTAGTAAAATGCAACGGTGAAGTTGAGTTTCGTAAACGCTACAAGGTTAGAATTGGCGATATCATCATATTTGGAACTGATAAAATCGAAGTAATATAATGGAGCCATTAACTAGCGCAGGCCATTCGCTTTATTTCGAAAGTGGATTAGCAGAATTAAAAATCCTTTTAGAAAGCAATAAATACAGCAAAGTGTTTATCCTTGCCGATGAGCATACAAGCGAAATCTGTTTGCCTGTTTTTCAATCGCTGATGGATGATTATGCCGAATTTGATTTGATTGAAACCTCTGCGGGTGAAGAAAATAAAAACATCGATTTCTGCATCGGTATTTGGAAAACCCTTTTGGATTTTGAGGCCGACCGCAAGAGTTTAATGATAAATTTAGGTGGCGGTGTAATTACCGATATGGGTGGTTTTATTGCCTCAACCTATAAACGCGGCATCGATTTCATTAACGTTCCAACTACCCTACTTTCTCAAGTTGATGCTTCAGTAGGTGGCAAAACAGGAATTGACATCGATAATGTGAAGAACATGGTAGGTACTTTTACCTTGCCGCAAATGGTTTTTATTGAGACAGAATTCTTGAAAACATTACCCGAAAGAGAGCTTTTATCCGGCTTTGCCGAAATGATAAAACATGGCTTGATTTATGATAAAACTTATTACGAAAAGCTTAAGGCTAGCACTTATTTAACCCCATCAGCTGAAGATATTTATCGTTCTGTTGAGATTAAAAACGAAGTGGTAACCATCGACCCACATGAAAAAAATCTGCGTAAGATTTTGAATTTCGGTCATACCATTGGTCATGCGGTAGAAAGTTATTCCTTAGCAAATGATGAAAATCCACTGACTCATGGCGAGGCAATTGCCATTGGTTTTGTTTGTGAGGCAGCTTTATCCATCAAAAACAGTGGACTGACTAAAGAAGAATTGAAAGATATTACCGTATATATTTTGTCGTTATATCCCAAATATGATATTAAAAAAGAAAGTTTCGATACGCTTTTAGAGCTAATGAAAAGCGATAAAAAGAATGAGGATGGCAACATTTTATTCTCTTTACTGGAAACAACTGGCAAATGCACGTTTAACTGCCGTGTGAGCATAGCTGATATTTTGAGCAGTTTAGATTATTATAACAGTTTATAAAATGAAGTACACCGGAAGTGATATTTCTGTAGGCACATTGTTTGGCTTTGTCATCGTCTTAACCTTGGTTGAAATGTATTTCAGCTACGCCCACGACAGAAAATTATATACGAAACGAGACACCTGGACCAATATTTATTTAATGGTTTCGGCAATTGTAATTAACTTGGGCATGAAAACGGCGACATTCTTTTTGTTAGAATATTGCTACCAATTCCGTTTATTCCAAATTTCTAATATTTGGATTTACTGGACGGTTTTAATTCTGGCACAAGATTTCTTATATTGGTTTTTGCATACGGTTGGCCATTATGTTCGCTTTTTCTGGGCGATGCATGTTACGCATCATTCATCAGAACATTTCAATTTAACTACGGGTTTTCGTTCAACTGTTTTTGAACCTTTGTATCGTGTGTTCTTCTATTTGCCTTTAGCGTTTATGGGTTTCACTGCAATGGATATTCTTTTTGCTTATCTGGTAACTCAAATTTATGGCAATCTGGTCCATACGCAGTACAAAATTAATTTCCCAAAATGGTATGAATATATTTTCGTAACGCCATCGCATCACCGTGTTCATCACGCCAGTAATGTGCGTTATTTGGATAAAAACATGGGTATGGTTTTAATTCTTTGGGACAGATGGTTTGGTACTTTCCAGGCAGAATTACCTGAAGATGAAATTAAATACGGCTTAACAACACAACCAAAAGATATTGGTCCGGTAAATATAATTTTCCACGAATTTATTGCTTTAAAAGCTGATGTGAAAAAGGCACCAACTTTTATGGATAAGGTAAAATATTTATTTAATCCACCAGGTTGGAGCCACGATGGCAGCACAAAAATTGCAAAGATTATGCAAAAGGAATTGCATGATGCTGAAGAATTGGAAAAGCAAAATAAAGAAAACAATAAGATTAAAGATATAAATGAGCAACAACGAACGTTAAGTTCGACAGGATAGGCGTTTAGTCATGTTTCCCACGATTGAAATCGTTGGTTATGTGACAATAAGTTAATCATAATCACGGTCTGTATTTCATAGGCCGTTTTTTGTTTAAGAGAATTTAGGAAATGGTTGGTTCTGCGCTATTGGCTAATCCAGCCCTGCTATCCATTACAATCTTTTAAAAACTTCTGTCATTCTGAGGCACGAAGAATCTGTTTCATCGTTGGCAGATTCTTCGTGCCTCAGAATGACAGCATATTCAGGGTAGCTACAATTTTAAAAGTATTCCCATTCCTATCAGGTT
The DNA here is from genome assembly GCF_004331675.1 of Pedobacter frigidisoli. Taxonomy (GTDB): domain Bacteria; phylum Bacteroidota; class Bacteroidia; order Sphingobacteriales; family Sphingobacteriaceae; genus Pedobacter; species Pedobacter frigidisoli. Next base: position 181,384 of record NZ_SJSN01000009.1, read on the forward strand.
TACGAAACAAAAAATATACTTCTTAGGAAAAAATTTCAACGCTCTAATTCAATAATTTAATTCGTTATGTTGATTAAAGTCGATTTTAATTATGACAACATTTCCATCCAAGTTAAAGATAACGACACTCAATTTCTTTTGGAAGTGCTGAAAAGAATCGATGCAAAAGTTATACAAAGTTCCAAAAAGCAAATTGCTTGATGGAATTAAGCAAGGTTTAAAAGAGGCAAAGGATATTAAAACCGGAAAAATTGCACCTTTATGGTTAAGCGATATTTGAAAGAGGGAATCAAAATTATTTATTCCCCTACTTTCATCAAAAAGCAAAACAATTAAAAAAGAAACACTTATCATTAGTTAACGATTTAAGTTAAACGCTTTGAGCATTTGTTTTTAGGCGCTCGTCATGCTGAATTTATTTCAGCATCTTTCATGCTAAGCCGCCATACAATCAAGACTCTGAATCAAGTTCAGAGTGACGACCGTTAATGTAGGGTTGTAAATCACCTGCACAGATGCACATTTCCAATTAAAAAATATTATTTACTTTAAACCAGGCCTAATCAATATAAAAATCTGTTTTTTATCAAAATTCATTAAAGAAAAGCCCCATCCTCAAAACAGGCTAAACCAAACAAAATTAAATTTTATTAAAATTATTTTCATTTTCCTATTGACAAATTAAATTTTGTTATTACATTTGGCTCATTCAAAAAGAAAAATGAAATTATTCAACACATATTACTTTGGTTACTTTTACTATTTTAGTAAGAGCCGGGGCTAATATGCAAAAAGATATATAACAATATTAAAATGTATAAAAAAGTCCCGGCAAACAGCCGGGACTTTTTTGTTTTACGCAAAAATGGAAACGACAAAACGAGTAGCAATTCAGGGTATTAAAGCATCTTTTCATGAAGAGGCGGCCTACAAATTCTTTGGTAAAAACATCGAGACTGTAGAGTGCAATTCATTTAAAGAAACATGCGATAAGCTGGAGAAAAATGAAGCTGACTTTGTAGTAATGGCCATCGAAAACTCTATCGCGGGCAGCTTATTACCAAATTACACTTTAATCCGCGATTATGGTTTCTCGGTAGTTGGCGAGGTTTATCTTCCAATCCAATTACACTTAATGGCTTTACCTGGCGTGAAATTCGAGGATATTAAAATTGTAACCTCACACCCTATCGCTATCCGTCAATGTATCGATTTCTTTTACGATTACCCACACATCAAAATCGTAGAAAGTAATGATACTGCTGCTTGTGCTAAACGTATCCAAGAAGAAAAATTAACAGATACCATGGCTATCGCAAATAGTTTAGCTGCAGAACTTTACGGCTTAAACATTTTAGAGCGCCGTGTAGAATCGAACAAGAAGAACTATACCCGTTTTCTTATCCTTAAGAAAGACAAAACGGATGAGGGCAAGAAAATCAATAAAGCATCAATCTGTTTTCAGGTTGGCCACAAAGCAGGTTCTTTGGCAACCGTATTAAATATCTTCGCCGAGCAAGAGGTAAGCTTAACAAAAATACAATCAATGCCGGTGTTAGGAAAAAGAAATGAGTATTACTTTTACGTTGATTTAGAATGGCCAAGTACCGAAAAGTACGATAAGGCCGTTAGAAAAGCATTAAAATACACTTCAAATTTTAACATCCTCGGAGAATATTTAAAAAACGATAAAGTATAAATAAGTCGGAAGTCCGATGACAAACATTAAAACGCAAATAATTAAAATCAAAATATAAATCGGACTTCCGACCTCGGACTTTCGAACTAAAAACAACCCAATATCATGAAACTTAATTTAAACATCCAACCCTTAAACACTTGGTTAAACGTTAATAACGAACCATTAATCATCTCTGGTCCTTGCAGTGCAGAAACTGAAGAGCAATTATTAACTACAGCTCATTTATTGGCTGCTACAGGTAAAGTATCAGTTTTAAGAGCCGGTATTTGGAAACCGCGTACTCGTCCAGGAGAATTTGAGGGTATAGGAAGTATTGGTTTAGAGTGGTTAAAACGTGCTAAAGCAGAAACCGGTTTACCAACAGCTGTTGAGGTTGCAAATGCAAAACATGTTGAAGAGGCTCTAGCTGCAGGTGTTGATATCCTTTGGATTGGCGCACGTTCTACAGTAAACCCATTTACAGTTCAGGAAATTGCTGATGCTTTAAGAGGTGTTGATGTTCCGGTATTAATTAAAAACCCTGTAAACCCTGATTTACAGTTATGGATTGGTGCTATTGAGCGTATCAACGGTGCAGGAATCACTAAAATTGGCGCTATTCACCGTGGTTTCTCTTCTTTCGAGAAAAGTTCTTTCCGTAACGAACCAATGTGGGAGCTGGCGATTCAGTTGAAAACTTTATGTCCTGAGTTGCCTATCATCAACGACCCAAGTCACATTTGCGGTAACCGTGAATTAATCCCTTACATCTCTCAAAAAGCTTTGGATTTAGATATGCAAGGTTTAATGATTGAATCTCATGTTGACCCGTCAGTTGCATGGACAGATGCCAAACAACAAGTTACACCAGCGGATTTAGCTGAATTAGTTGACCGTTTAACAGTTCGTGAACCAGAATCTACAAACGAAGCTTTCGTTGATAAATTAGCTGATTTACGTTCATCAATCGATAAAATCGACGATATCTTATTACAGAAATTGGCGGAACGTATGTCTATCGTTGAGAAAATCGGCGAATTCAAACGCGATAATCAAGTTACTATTTTACAGGTTAACCGTTGGGATGCCATCATTAAAAAGGGTCATGCTTTTGCAAAAGCCTTAAAGTTAGATTTAAACTTCACAGAGAAATTCTTAGAATTGATGCACGGCGAATCTATTCGTAAGCAAACTGAAATTATGAATGCTGGTAAAGCCGAACAAGGAATTGCTGCTGAACAACATAGCGAGATAAAAGCTTAAAGACTAAAGCGAAAAGACCAAAGTGAAAAGCAAAGTCTAAAGCAAGCCCCATTTACTAAAAAACGGTCGTCATGCTGAATTTATTTCAGCATCTTAAAAGATTATATACATTGTCAGATGGCAACATCTGACAATTGTATTTTGAGAATAAAACGAGAATACAATGTCAAAAAACGCCTTAGTTTCTTTTAAAGGAACCAAGAACATTAATACGGAAATCCAGTTAACCGGCTCAAAAAGCGAATGCAATAGAGCCTTAATCATTAGCGCTTTAAGCAATAAATTGGTTAAAGTAGAAAACTTATCAAATGCTGCTGATACGGTAACATTGAACGGAATTTTAAATAATTTGGAGGAAGAATTAGAAGTAGAGATTGAAGAATCGAAAACGGTTGATGTTGGCCCTGCAGGAACGGCGATGCGTTTTCTTTCAGCTTACCTTTCTGCAAAAAACGGCAACTTCTTGTTAACCGGAACCGAGCGTATGAAACAACGCCCGATAGGTATTTTGGCGGAAGCGCTGAAAACTATTGGTGCAGATATTTCTTATGCAGAAAACGATGGCTTTCCACCGTTAAATATTGTAGGTCCATTAAACCAGAAAACTGCTGAGGTTAAAATTAAAGGTGATGTAAGTAGTCAGTATATTTCAGCATTGCTGATGATTGCCCCTATCCTGCCTCAAGGTTTAACATTAGAAATTGAGGGTGAGCTGACTTCAAAGCCGTATGTAGATATGACTTTGGATATGCTAGCGGAAGTGGGTATTGAACATTCGTGGAATGGCAATTCGATTTCCATTAAGCCACAAACTTTTAAAGCAGGAACATTGGTTGTTGAACCTGACTGGAGTGCTGCATCTTATTGGTATAGCATTGCGGCTTTGGCTGATGAAGCTGAGATCAGTTTGCCTGCATTGAAAGAAAAAAGCTTGCAAGGCGATAGCCAAATCCAAAAAATCATGAAAATTTTCGGGATTGCGACAGAAAAAACTGAAAAAGGAATTTCAATCAGCAACCTAGGTTTATCATTGGAAACTAATCAGATTCTGGATTTAAAAACTTGTCCTGATTTGGCACAAACCATTGTGGTTATTGCAGCGGCACTAGGTAAAAACATGTCTTTCACAGGTTTAGAAACTTTAAAAATTAAGGAAACCAACCGCATTGCAGCCTTACAAAATGAGCTCGCTAAAATCGGTGTTAATTTAATTGAAGATAATTTGGTTTACACTTTGAATACTGATGAGCTTCATTTCCCGGAGAAAATTACCATTGCCACTTACGAAGACCATCGCATGGCTATGGCCTTTGCTCCGCTTGCGTTATTAATCAACGAAGTGGAAATCGAAGAAATGCAAGTTGTAGAGAAATCTTATCCTTATTTTTGGGAGGATTTGAAAAAAGCGGGGTTTGACATTAGTATCAAGTAACGAGAATCAAGTATCAAGACTGGGCATTGAAATCCATTCACTCATTCAAAATTCAATCATTCAATAATTAAAACATGGCAGGCAACTCATTCGGACAACTATTTCGCATCACCACTTTTGGGGAATCTCATGGCGTGGCCATTGGGGTAATTATTGATGGCTGTCCGGCGCAATTGGATATCGACATGGATTTTATTCAATCAGAATTGGATAAACGCAAACCTGGTCAATCGAAAATTACTACCCAGAGAAAAGAAAGCGATACCGTTCAAATTTTATCGGGTGTTTTCGAGGGCAAAAGTACAGGAACGCCGATTGCCTTGTTAATTCCTAACGAAGACCAACGTTCTAAAGATTACGGACACAATGTGGATGTTTACCGCCCGAGCCATGCCGATTACGTTTATGATGCAAAATATGGCATCCGCGACCATCGAGGTGGCGGCCGTTCATCGGCCCGCGAAACCGCTGCTCGTGTGGCTGCAGGTGCAATTGCGAAACTATTTTTAAAGCAACAAGGCATTGAGATTTTTGCTCATGTAACTTCAGTTGGAACCATTGAAGCGCCAAACTTAGAAAGTAACGATTTATCAGCTTTGCTTGATATCAGGGAAGAAAATATTGTTCGTTGTGCTGACCCAGCAACTGCGCATGAAATGATTGAATTTATAGATTCTGTAAGAAAAGATGGCGATACCGTTGGTGGTAAAATCGGCTGTGTAATTAAAGGTTGTCCGGCGGGTTTAGGTGAACCTGTTTTTGATAAATTACATGCAGATTTAGGTAAAGCGATGTTAAGCATAAACGCAGTTCACGGTTTTGAATATGGTTCTGGTTTTGCAGGTAGTGAATTAAGAGGCTCTCAACATAATGATATTCCTCAACCAAAAGCAGCAGATGCTAAAGTTTTTAAAACCACAACAAATTTTGCTGGAGGTATTTTAGGAGGCATTTCCAATGGAATGGACATTACTTTTAAAGTGGCTTTTAAACCTGTTGCTACGATTATGCATAATCAGCAAACGATTAATGCAGCGGGCGAGGCCTCAGAAATTAAAGGCAAAGGCAGGCACGACCCATGTGTGGTACCAAGAGCAGTTGTAATTGTAGAGGCAATGGCAGCTTTAGTTTTAGCCGACCAGTTTCTAAGAAATAAAGTGAGTATGGTATAAGGCAGTATTTCACTCCAAACTTCCCGATGAAAGTCGAGAAGCTCAGGGTGAAATATTTTTAACCGTCATTTCGAGCGAAGTCGAGAAATCTTTGAATTATATTTAACAATTTTAAAGGTTTCTCCATTCCCGCTACACTCCAGTCGAAATGACGATAGCAAAATAAAAATCATGAAAAAACTACTCCCTATCCTATTCCTCTTTATCAGCTTAAATTCTTTTGCTCAATCCTACTCCGAGCAAATTGCTAAACATCGCGAAAGCTACAAACAGGATTTTATCAAGGAATCTAATTCACCTTTAAAGGCAGATGACTTAAAACATCTTCATTTCTACAATGCTGACAGCACATATAGAGTTTTGGCTGAAGTCGAAATTTTAAAAAATGAAAAGATCTTCAAAATGCCAACCTATGCAGGTACAAGTAGCGATTATTTTAGATTTGCAAAAATCAAGTTCAAATTAAAAGATAAAGTGCTCATTATGACGCTCTATAAAAGTGTATCTCTGTCTGCAAATCCTGTTTACAAAGATCACTTATTTTTGCCCTTTACTGATGAAACTAATAGTGTGGAAACCTACGGCGGGGGTAGGTATATTGATTTAAGTTCAAAAGAAATCGTGGATAATAAGATTGAAGTTGATTTCAACAAAGCTTACAATCCGTATTGTGCATATAGTGATGGTTATCGTTGCCCAGTTCCACCAGAAGAAAATGATTTGACGTTAGAAATTAAATCTGGGGAACTAATATTTAGTGGTCAAAAAAAACATCAGTAGTAGTATATCAAAGACAGAAATTATAAGGTAAATACTAAGTGTTGTCTTAAAATGCGTATTTTGCAATAAAGTTCGAAACATTAATTATAAATACTTGTTTCTTACTCTAAATAAATTCTATCCCTAAATGACTTACAGCTGTTTAATCGTTGATGATAACGAAATTGAAAGAGATGCGATAACAATGCATCTGAAAAAGATTCCCTCATTAAATATTATAGCTGTTTGCACCAACGGTATAGAGGCCGCTCAAATCCTTTCAACCACAAGTATTGATATTGTTTTTTCGGATATCGACATGCCTGAGTTATCGGGTATGGAATTGTTAAAAACATTAAAAAATCAAACTCAATTTATTTTCATAACATCTTTTAGTGAATATGCTGCAGAGAGCTTTAATCTCGATGCTATAGATTTCATAGTAAAACCAGCAACTTTCGAACGCATTTTAAAAGCAACTAATAAAGCAATGGAATATATCGAGTTAAAAAAAAGGGTAGAAAAATTACCACTTGAAGATTTAACGTTCGATAATGAAATAAAGGATGACTACTTTTTCTTTAGAGAAACCAAGGGCATTACAAAATTAAAATATGATGATGTAATCTACATAGAAAGTATGGGCGACTTTTCTAAACTATTTACAAGTAACGATAAACATGTTATTTTAGTAAGTTTAAAGAATTTAGAAAAACAATTGCCCTCTAAAATTTTCAAAAGGGTGCACAAGCAATATATTATAAACGTTAATCATATCGCTACCTTAACTAATCACGAGGTTCATTTAAATCATAAGTTTGTGGTACCAATAAGTGCCGCCAATAGACAAGAATTACTAGAAAAATCTATAGATAAGAAAATACTTTCTAGGTTTTTAAAGTAGCTATTTCTTCAACAAAATCTTAAAATGACTTCCAACCTTATCATTAAGATTAGCAGATATTTTCCCATCCATTAGGCCAATAAAAGTTCTACAGAGCAATAAACCTAGTCCAGTACCTTTTTCTTTATTTGTTCCTGGCGTGCTTACCCCAGCTCCAAGATACCCAGGCTTATTAAAGTGTGCAATTTGAGTTGGCGTTAAACCTAATCCAGTATCTGCAATTTTAATTTCAACACATTGCTTTAAATCTGAGGCTTCAATTGCTATTTTACCGCCTAAAGGAGTGAATTTTATTGCATTATTAACCAAATTACGAACCACGAGGGTAAGCATATTAGCATCTGCCTTGCACATGGTAGTTTTAGGTATTGCATTAGAGATAGTAATATCTTTTTGATCTGCAATATCTTGTATCGAATTAACTACATCAGACACCAAATCATGAGCATTAAGCGATTCTAAATATGGATTAAAGCCCTGCATTTGGCTCGCAGCCCAATTGAGTAAATTCTCCATCATTGTGGAGGTATAAGTAAGGTTATTTTTTAGGGATGCTGCATAACGACCGAGCTTTTCCTGATCGATGTCGCCACCTTCAAGCAACTGTATAAACGAGATTAAAGAGTTTACAGGCGTTCTCATATCGTGACTAACCACACTAAAAATTCGATCCTTTACCCTACCGAGTTGTTCTAATTCACGTTTTTGATTGCTAATAATCCTATTTAATCGAGTTGTTTTTCGCTGATTAAAAAAAATTACTATCGCTATTACCAAAACTAATATTGTAGCAGTGGTTAAGAATAGCTTCACCCGCCAATCGAACTTAATTTGCTGGTCTTGTTTCGATATCTGCTTATCCTTTTCAGAAGCTTCCAGTTTTGCCAATGTATTTTGATTCTGAAAATTGCTCTCCTGTGCCAATCGTTGTAAATCAAGATCGAGTTTAGCCTTTTCAAAAGTAAGTTGATCTAGTTTTTTCTCCTTATCAATTAATTTTAATTGCTGGCTTCGTAAAACAAGTTCCTGTTCTTGCCTAGTTAGCTCGCTCTGAGTAATTTTCTGCTTCAATAAATAATCTCGCTCCTTTATACTGAAATCCAATTGCATCTGTTTTCTGGTAATTTCCCTTTCCTTTTCCTGATCAAAAATTTTATCTCTTGCAGTGATGTATTGCCTATAATAATTTAAGGATTTATTATAATCCCCCTGCTTTTCATAAGCTTTACTTAAACTTAAAGCAGCTTGTTTCTCTGTTTCTAACAACTTATTTTCTTGGGTAATTTTCAAACTGCTATTCAATAAATCTATAGCGTTGTTTAAATTATTTTCTTTTTGATAAAAATTTCCTAGTGCGTAAAGGCTCGATGCATAAGAATCTTGATCTTCCCTATCTTTACTCATTTCTACCGATTTTTGATAAGATTTTAAGGCAGCATCCTTTTGTCCGATGGAGCTGTAAAGATTTCCTAAATCTCGCTTATTGCTCACAATTAAACCTATATCGCCAATGGTTTCAGCTATTTTAAGCGATTTATTGAAATACATTAATGCCAAATTTTTCTTCTGACTTGGCAGCACATTCATTTCCGCAAGCTCTTTATCAGATGCCTCGAAATAATTAGAACCAATTAAGCTATAAACTACAGCAACACCTCTTGTATTTTCACCATCTTTTAAGAATATTTTTAAGGCCATATTCATATAAACCAACGCCTGGCTCTGGTTTCCTAAATTTTGATAAATGGTTGAAACATTGGTATAACAGCTCGCCATGTCAACTTCATTATCCAACCGCTCATAAATCAATATTGCTTTTTGGTTAACCTCCAAAGATTTTACATAATCGGGAATGCTGCTATATAAGGCTCCCATATTTAAATATGTACCAGCAATCATATCAAGGTTTCCGACAGCAGAAAAATCGATTACGGCCTGAAGATAATTTTCTTCGGCTTTGATGTAATTACCTCTTCCATGATAAACTAATGCTTTTCGATAATAAGCAAACGCAGAAAATTTCTTAAGGTTTTTTTCATGTGCTAGCTGAATCGTTTTTCCTATGTATTCTTCAGCTAAATCAATCTTTCTTTGCCCTAAATATTGGCGATAAACTTGCTCTAAAATTTTAATTTTGACCGAGTCCTGTTTTAAATAATTTCGGTTGAGTACCAAAACACTATCCAATTTTTTTTGAGAGGATACATACTGACTAAAACAGGGCGATATTGAAATTGTGGTAAAAAGAATTAACACCCATGTCCTTAAAAAGGATAAATGGCAATGTGAACTAGGTCCAAAGGCAAATAACCTCACCATTAATCAATTAATGATTTTTGTAAATCAAAAAAGAATGACAATATAATTTTTCGTGAAACGTAATGTTTCACATGGGACATAAATTGAGGCATAAGACACACTAATAGGGATAATGTATAAATGTATATAAAAATTCGATTACTATGTAACCGTATTTTTACCCTTATGTAAATTCTTTATTTTTTTTAATGTCTTGTAAATATTTTGAATACTTATCGCCCTGTAGCCATTAATAAATGGGTGGGAATTTTACAGGATTTGCATCATGCATCATTTGATAAATCGTCTCAATTACATCATCTACAGATGGCTTGCTGAAATAATCGCCATCTGAGCCAAATGGTGGTCTGTGTGCTTTTGCCGAGAGTGTTCTTGGCTGACCATCTAAATAAAAATATCCTTTTTGTTCTTCTATTATTTTTTGGAGGATGTATGCCGATGCACCTCCTGGAACATCCTCATCCACAACCAAAAGTTTATTGGTTTTTGCTAGAGATGCTGAACAAACTTTTGTAATGTCGAAAGGTAAAAGGGTCTGTGGATCAACAATCTCAACAGAAATTCCTAATAAGGCTAACTCTTCCGCTGCTTCTTGAACAATTCTTAATGATGATCCGTAAGAAACAACTGTAATATCAGTACCTTCTTCCAAAACTTCAGCCCTACCCAATTGAACCGTAAACTCACCAACATTTGTAGGTAATTTTTCTTTTAGGCGATATCCATTAAGACACTCGATTACAACAGCGGGTTCATCTGCCCTAAAAAGTGTATTGTACATGCCTGCAGCTTGGGTCATGTTTCGAGGCACACACAAATGTAATCCCCTTAAAGAGCCCAACAACATGCTGATTGGCGAACCCGAATGCCAAATACCCTCAAGCCTGTGTCCACGTGTACGAACAATTACTGGTGCTTTTTGAATTCCTTTTGTACGATATGAAAGTGAGGCCAAATCATCACTCAAAACATTTAATGCAAAAATTAAATAATCAAGGTATTGAATTTCGGCAATTGGTTTCAATCCACGCATGGCTAAACCAATACCCTGCCCCATTATAGTCATCTCGCGAATACCGGTATCGGTAATTCTAAGTTCCCCATATTTCGCCTGTAAGCCCGCAAAACCTTGATTAACATCGCCAATATTTCCTAAATCTTCGCCAAATGCGACCAAGCGCTGATCGCGAGCAAAGTTTTCGTTGAAACAAGCATTAAGAACTTCTCTACCATCAACCATTTTCGATAGATCATCGTAAGCCGCATCAACTACAGGGATCATATTAGGGCTTTCAACGCCACCAGTATGCAGTTTCGAATTGTACCTATCGTGATTAAGCTCCCTGTTTTTTTTATACCAAGCCAACAATGCATTGCGTTCTGGAGAATCAAAATTAACCGATAAACGTATGGCTTTGCGGGCAGCAGTAAACACTTCTCTACGTTGGGCATCTGCTGTAGAAGAGAGGCTCGCAGAAATTTTCGCTATTTCTGGTTGATGTTTTGCGACTCCATTAATTAGATCGATAATCTCTTTTTGCTCGGGTTTTATATCATCCAAAAATTCGTTCCAAGCTTCTTTTTGTGCATTACGAACAAATATTTTTGCTTTTTTTTCAATTTCTAAAATCTCATCTTCCGTTGCAATTGCCGATTCTAGCATCCACTCCCGCATTTTTAAAATGCAATCGTGTTCAGTTTCCCAGGCTAAACGATCTTTAGATTTATATCGTTCGTGAGAACCTGACGTAGAATGACCTTGTGGCTGAGTGAGCTCAATAACATGAATTAGAACGGGAACATGTTCATCTCTGCAAACATTTATTGCTTTTTCATAAACTTCGCACAAAGCGGGATAATCCCAACCTTTAACCTTATAAATTTCGTAGCCGGCATTTTTTTCATCGCGTTGGAAACCTTTCAAAACTTCAGAAATATCTTCCTTTGTGGTTTGATATTTCGCTGGCACAGAAATCCCATAAGCATCATCCCAAATGGAAACCGCCATTGGAATTTGCAAAACGCCGGCAGCATTTATTGCTTCGAAAAACACCCCTTCTGATGTTGATGCATTGCCAATTGTACCAAAAGCAACTTCGTTACCATTAACAGAAAAATTCTTTAAATATGACAGTTCCTTATTTTCCCTAAACAATTTAGAGGCATAAGCCAACCCTACCAAACGAGCCATTTGTCCACCAGTTGGGGAAATATCTGATGAGCAATTTTTTATTTGTGTTAAATCATTCCAACTTCCATCCTCGTTAATAGATTTTGTAGCAAAATGGCAATTCATTTGTCGCCCGCCAGAAAATGGATCTGCCCCATTTGAGGGATTTGCGTATAATTGGGCAAAAAATTCCTTAATTGTAGAAATACCTGTGGCAAAAGCAAAGGTTTGATCTCGATAATAACCCGAGCGCCAATCTCCATTCTTAAATGCTTTGGCCATTGCAACCTGAGGAACCTCTTTACCATCTCCAAAAATGCCAAATTTAGCCTTACCTGTTAATACCTCCCTACGGCCTAAAACACTGGCCTGCCTACTTTCAAAGGCAATTTTGTAGTCGTTTATAACGATAGATTTAAAATCGTTGAAACTTAATTCAGAAGCATCAATAGAGTTGGTTATAAATTTTTCATTCTGCGTCATAATCAAATATTGGTTGTGGCAAATATATACAAAATTAAAAGTTTGCCTTTATCCTCTTATGTAAAATTATATATGGGTTAATAAAATATAAGTGGAATAGTTTTTGTTTTAGAATGAAAACATTAAATTTGTTTTAGAAATTTTAAAAAATAAATACAATCACATAACATGAAAAAGATCTTAGTATTATTCGCTTTTGTTTTAGGCTTCGGTATTGTTGCTAATGCACAAACCGCAGCTAAACCTGCAGAGTTTAAATTTGAATCTGAAACACACGATTTCGGTAAAATTGTTTTAAACAAACCAGTAACTTTCGATTTTAAATACACCAATATTGGTGAAGAGCCTTTAATTATTACCAAGGCTGAGGCAAGTTGCGGATGTACAGTTCCAAAATACACTTCTACTCCATTGAAAAAAGGTGAAACTGGTGTAATTTCAGTAACATTTAATGCGGCGGCTGGTCCATCGACTTTCTCGAAAGCAGTAACCATTACATCAAATGCTAAAACACCAATTAAAGTGCTTTACATTAAGGGTGAAACTGTTGCAGCAGTATCAAAATAATTTTTAAACGATAATATTAAAAAAGTCCCGATTTTCATCGGGACTTTTTTATTTTTGTACCATGCCAAAAATTTCACAAAAAGGCTTGCAGATGCCTGCTTCGCCAATCAGAAAGTTAACGCCATTTGCAGATAAAGCTAAACAAGATGGTAAAAAGGTTTTCCATTTAAATATAGGTCAACCTGATATTGAAACTCCAGAGGGCATGTTAAATGCGATCAAAAATATCGATTTTGATGTTTGGGCATACACGCCATCTGAAGGAACCCTTGCTTACCGTTTAAAGCTGACAGAATACTACAATAAACTGGGATACAATATTAAACCAGAAAATATATTGGTAACTGTCGGTGGTTCTGAAGCCATTACAATTGCTATGCAAACCTGTGTAAATGAGGGTGATGAAATAATTATTCCAGAGCCATTTTATGCAAATTACAACGGCTTTGCTTGTATGAGCAACGTTGTGGTTAAGCCAATTCTATCCTACATAGAAAATGGTTTTGCCTTGCCTCCTATTGCTGAGTTTGAGAAATTGATTACCGATAAAACCAAAGCCATCATTATTTGCAACCCTAACAATCCGACAGGTTATTTATATTCGAAAGAAGAGCTTGAAGCGTTAAAAACGTTATGCTTGAAATACGATTTATTCTTATTCTCTGATGAGGCCTACCGTGAATTCTGTTACGATGGCAGGGAATTTATTTCTCCAATGTTCTTAGATGGATTAGATGAAAACGTGGTGATTATGGATACAGTTTCAAAACGTTATAGTGCTTGTGGTGCTCGTTTAGGCTGTTTAATCACTAAAAATAAGGAGGTTATTGCTTCAGGTTTAAAGTTTGCACAAGCTAGATTAAGCCCAGGAATGGTTGAACAAATTGCTGGTGCCGCAGCAGTAGATACGCCAGATAGCTACTTCGAAAAAGTAAATAAGGAATATACGTTGCGTAGAGATACATTGGTGAGCCGTCTAAATAATATTGATGGCGTTTTTTGTCCTAATCCTGGTGGTGCATTTTATGTGGTGGCTAAGTTCCCGATAGATGATGCTGATAAATTTTGCCAATGGATGTTGGAAGATTTTAGCCATAATAACCAAACGGTAATGATGGCGCCAGCAACTGGCTTCTATTCTACCCCGGGATCGGGGAAAAACGAAGTCCGGATGGCTTATGTTTTAAATACAGATGATTTAAATGCATCGATGGATTGCCTAGAAATAGCTTTACAGCAATATCCCGGCAAATAAGGTTAAGTGTTAAACTGTTTAAATTGGTTAATTGCTTTAAGTACATGGACAGTTAACCGATTTAAACAATTAACCATTTTTTTTGTATATTTGCTGTTCTATTTTGCAATTGATAATTGATAATTGATAATTGATAATTGATAATTGATAATTGATAATTGCAAACTGAAAATTGGGGCCGTTCTTGGATTTGACGGGGTGGCGAAAGTTATGTTAGCATGCAGTGCGTTGTTCGGAGAGCACTTAAAGTGAACGATCACATTTTAGTTGGCGAAAATACTTACGCCTTAGCTGCTTAGTTTAGAACTAACTAGCTTTTGTCCCTCTAACTGCTGCATTGTTGGGTTAGAATCCGGGGCATCGAAACAACGAAGCTGGCTTAAAGGAGATATGACTTTGAGTGAGATAAAGTATCTAAGGATTTAAATAAGGTCGGTTTTCAGCCCGTTTATTTCCCGAAAATCAATTGAAAAATAAGCATGTAGAAGGTATAATTTATCTCACAACTGGACAAGGGTTCGACTCCCTTCGGCTCCACAGATCCTTAAAAGAATCCGCGAAATTTCAATAATCTCGCGGATTTTTTTTCATGGCGAATCTCCTTTTATCTCAAAATTTATTGCACCCACTCATCAAAAAAATGATTTTATCAGTTGATGATGCCTTTTGTATAGGCAAAACGCATTAAGACAGCAGTATTTCTAGCGCCTGTTTTATCGATAAGACTTTGGCGATGCCCTTCCACAGTGCGGCGGGATATAAACAGTTTATCAGCCATTTCCGCATTTGTAAGTCCTTGCCCTATGAGTTGAAGAATTTCGACCTCACGGGTAGAAAACTCTGGCATATTAACTTTAAAAAGTTGAGAATTTTCTGTTTCAACAACTTGATCAATAATTTTTAGTGCCAAAAATGAACATACATAGCGCTCCCCAGCAAGTAATTTAGATACAGCAAAAAAGAGTTCATTGGAATCGACAGATTTGGTAAGAAAACCACTGGCACCTGCGGAAATGGCCTGATATAAATGCGCTTGATCATCTAGCATGGACATAATTAATACTGGTATGCGGCATTGTTTTTCCCTTAGGGTTCTCAACATCGTTATCCCATCCATAACTGGCATGGTAATATCTGAAATTATTAAATCTATCTGTATTCCATTTTCTATTGCAGTAATTACCTCTTGGCCATTTCCAGCATCCGAAATAACCTTGTAGTGATTGGTAGATTCAAGAAGCATTTTAAGTCCGCTCCTAATGACCTTATGATCGTCAGCTATAAAAATATTTTTCATTTTGATTAGGCGTGATCAAGGCAAGTTTGGTTTGTTTCTCGAGAGAGTCAGGCACAGTCAGAACATTCCCGATTACGGAAAGTTTTGTTTATATTTATGGAAGCAATTTTCGAGTATTAATACACAACCGGGCACGGCTTTTTGCCCGGTGTGTAACATTTAGAAACCTAATTTTTCTCCTCATAATCGCTCCATTGAGCTATCCCATCGGGTTCTGCAGCCTTTACTTCTGCACTTTTCTCTTCACTCATTTTTACATTCAAAGCCTCAGTTTCTTCTAACTCCTCAGCTTTTCGGTCTGGGAGATCGGTCAGTCCAGCTGTTTCCTTAACAAAAGCTATAGGATCTTCCACAAAATCCCAGTTTTTGCCCATACCTGGCATTTCGCCTTGGTTCCATGGACCAGTAAATGGATTTTCTGGAGACATATTAAAGTATTGCTGGGTAAATCTTGGATCTGCTTGCAATACGCCAGGAGGAAAGTTGGGGCTAATGGTATCTAAAGCTGCTTCAAACATTTTGTAATGGGCAACTTCTCGGGTCATTAGAAAAGAAAGTGTTTCTTTCACATAAGGATCATCTGTAAACTTCATCAGGTGCTCATAAACTAACTTTGCCCTTGATTCTGAAGCCAAATTACTGCGTAAATCTACTGTAAGATCGCCATTGGAATGAATATAAGATGCACACCATGGAATACCCTGACTATTTGCAAGTCTTGGCCCACCACTGCTCAACATTACAAAGTGAGGATTTGCAGATAATGCAGCATGAATAATATTTTCCTTTGCAGCCTTACCATCAAGCACCTGCATAATTTCCGATGCATCGGCTGCATCTTTTAATTCTCCATTAACGCCCTTTAATAGCATCTGTATGGTTGCGCCAATAATTTCAAGGTGGCTAAACTCTTCCGTAGCGATATCCATTAACATATCATATTTATCTGGATGCGGCTGCTTGGCACCAAATGCCTGTGTAAAGTATTGCATGGCTGCTGCGAGCTCGCCATTTTCTCCGCCAAACTGTTCTAAAAGAATGTTTGCGAATACTGGATCTGGCCTGGAAACCCTTGCGTTAAACTGTAAATCTTTTGAATGATGAAACATAAGCTTTTTGTTTTGTTAGTAATTAGGATGATGAAGATTATTTGTAATCTTCAGCATAAACACATGAAAAAAGATTGATTGGTTTTCATTATAAAAAAAACAGGTATTTTAAATTTAAGCACGTAACCAACTACATCAATTACCTATATTTTAGTGTTATTTAAACTTTAAGCCAGAATACCAGCAAGCACCAGTTGCCACTGCGCAAACGACATTCCATCCGCACTGCCATTTTTATAGACCACATTTCGAGATTTATCTAACATCCCATCTGGAACTGTATTAGCGACTTCATTACGTCCATATATTCCAGCGGTTAATACATTTCCTCGCCTAAAAACCATAAACGTGGAAGTCGCCCGATTTGTAAAAAAGTGGGCTACACTCCCACCGATCTCACCCGGAACCTTACAGGGCCGAGCAACAAAAAGTGTAAATTCTACATCAGTTTCATGTTGAGAATAACATTCCATGTGCTCTATACAAACCCAATAGCATTTGCCCTCGCTCGCAACCGCTCCAGAAACATCAATACGTATATAGTCGCTTTCCTTGGCGGTGTGATGATGTGAATTTCCATTTCGATCGAATAATTCGAAGTAGGTTGTATCAATACCTGAGATTTTATGCCAAGCATTTACATCTAGTAGTTTTACCATGGCTAGGTGATATGCTTCACCAGCAGCTTTTGGGGAAGAAAACAATTTTTCTTGTTCTGCATCGGTTTGCTTACCAATCTGCTGGCTGGGTATTAAGTCTTCCTTTTCCATTTGATTTATATGATCTAAAATCATAGGCGTTGAAGAATTGTTTTAATATTCTTGTAATAGGCTCAATTCACGTATCGAACACTTTCTGCGCTAAATACCTGCCAAAAAATGGTAAACTACCCGTTTCAATTAAACTGAAAACCATTTGTACCGCGTGTAAGTTTTTAGCATATCAATTAAAAAACAAAAACTAAAAAAAGTAAGATATGGCAACTACAACAAAAACGGCTAGTAAACCAGCTAGCAAAGCAACTTCGACAAAAACATCAGCAAAAAAAACAGCAACGGTAACAAATGCCAAAATAGAACCATCAGAATTTCATGAATTCTTTGTAGATGAGTTAAAAGATATTTACTGGGCTGAAAAACATTTGGTTAAAGCGCTTCCGAAAATGAAAAAGGCAGCGACTAGTCCAGAGCTTGCTGCAGCTTTTGAAAAACACACACAGGAAACACAGCAACACATTGAAACTTTAGAACAGGTTTTCGGTCTGTTAGATGAAAAACCTGCTGCAAAAAAATGTGATGCTATGGCTGGCTTATTGGAAGAAGCAAACGGCATCATTGAAGATACAGATGCAGGAACAATGATCCGTGATGCGGGATTAATTCTTGCAGCGCAAAAAGTAGAACACTACGAAATCGCTACCTACGGTACTTTGAGAGTTTTCGCAGAGAACATGGATCGCTCTGATGTAGCTGAACTATTGGCTCAAACACTTGAAAACGAAAAAGCTACAGACGTTGCACTTACAGAATGTGCGGTAAGCTTTGTAAATCAAGCTGCTACAAACGAGTAAGAATACGATATCAATATCTCTACGAAAAGGCCCAAAAACTGGGCCTTTTCGTATAATGATCTTATCTGAAGAATGTGATATAAGTACGGCTTCTGATCTAAAATACCCAAAAAATCTCATGGAAAAGCAAAAGGAATATGATTATTTAATAATTGGAAGTGGTTTATTCGGAGCCGTTTTTGCGCATGAGGCGACTAAATTGGGCAAGAAATGTTTGGTAATCGATAAGAGAAATCATGCAGGTGGCAATGTATATTGCAAAAATATCGAAGGTATAAATGTACATCAGTACGGTGCACATATTTTTCATACAAACGATAAGCACATTTGGGATTATGTTAATTCATTTGTAGAATTTAATAGATATACCAATAGTCCAATTGCCAATTATAAAGGGGAAATATTCAATTTACCTTTTAACATGAATACTTTCTATCAGCTCTGGGGTGTAAGAACTCCAGCGGAAGCAAAAGCAAAAATTAGCGCTCAAATTAACGCTGTTAGTGGTTTAGCCACAAACGTAGAAGAGCAAGCTCTATCTTTAGTGGGAAAGGATATTTATGAAAAGTTGATTAAAGGATATACTGAAAAACAATGGGGCAGATCGGCTAAGGATTTGCCTGCATTCATCATCAAAAGACTACCGGTACGATATACTTACGATAATAATTATTTTAATGATAAGTACCAAGGCATTCCAATTGGCGGATATAATAAACTGATAGATGCGCTTTTGCATAATATTGAAGTTAAACTTGATACCGATTTTTTTGTCGATCGAGATAAATGGTCATCAATGGCAGAGCATATCGTATTCACAGGAAATATAGATCAGTTTTACGATTTTAGATACGGAAAGCTTGAATACCGCAGTTTGAGATTCGAACATCAGGTTTATGACGAGTACAATCATCAGGGAAACGCTGTAGTTAATTATACTGAACGGGAAATTCCATATACAAGAAGCATAGAACATAAGCATTTCGAATTCGGAAATCAAGACAAAACGGTTGTAACAAAGGAGTTTCCTGAAGAATGGAAGCCAGGAAAAGAAGCATATTACCCAATAAATGATCAGCATAACGACCAGCTGTTTAGCCAGTATAAAGCGTTATGCGAAAAGGAGGAGCGTGTAATATTTGGAGGTAGATTGGCAACTTACAAATATTATGATATGCATCAAATCATCGCATCGGCTTTAACAACCGTTAGAAAACATTTTAAAGAGGCAGTACAAGTTTAACATTTACCCTAAATCATATATGAAAATAGAACAATTTGGTTTACCCAATAATTTATTGTGTTTCTCACACCTGCGATGGGATTTTGTTTTTCAACGTCCACAACATCTCATGAGCCGTTTTGCAAAGGAAATTAATGTGTTTTTCTTAGAAGAACCCGTTTATGATTCACCAGCATTACCAACAATTTCGGCTCACAAGAAGAATGACAATCTCACCATTTTAATTCCCCACCTTCCTGCCGAAATGCAACATGAGGATGAGACTTCAATCATGCGATCGCTTCTTAGTCATTTTCTGGATGGAGCTAACCTAAAAGATTGGATTTTTTGGTATTACACTCCAATGTCGCTCCGTTTTTCAGATCATTTCTCTGCAGGGTTGACCGTTTTTGACTGTATGGACGAACTTTCTGCATTCGATTTTGCACCCAAGGATCTTGTAGCATTGGAAATGTCTTTATTAAAAACTGCAGATATTGTTTTCACGGGCGGCCATTCACTACATGAAGTAAAACGTCATCTTCATGATAATATTCACGTATTTCCAAGTAGTATTGATAAGGAACATTTTAGTTTAGCAAGAACACTAAATAACGAACCCGAAGATCAGAAAAATATAAGCGGAATTAAATTGGGTTTTATTGGCGTAATTGATGAACGATTTAATGCTGAATTGATTAGGCAGGTAGCAGAAATGCGCCCTGAATGGCAGCTAATTTTACTAGGACCAATTGTTAAGATTTCTGTAGATTCACTGCCAAGTGGGCCGAATCTTCATTATTTAGGACAAAAGTCTTACGATACACTTCCATCCTATTTATCGGGCTGGAATATAGCATTAATACCCTTTGCAATTAATAATTCTACTCGATTTATTAGTCCTACCAAAACGCCAGAATATTTAGCGGCTGGTCTTCGAGTAGTCTCCACTCCTATTAATGACGTTATCAAGCCCTATGGAATAGAAAGATTGGTCGAAATTGCAGCTAATGCTGATGAATTTATTATTGCTATTGAAAAATATCTTTCAGCAAAAGATAACATCACTTGGTTAAAAAATGTCGATTTGTTTTTAAAAGATAAATCGTGGGACAATACTTTCGAGGATATGAAAAAGAACATGATATGGTCACTTCAGGAAATAAATAAACTGTTGGCGAGCTAATGGGACATAAATCTCCGTTCCAATCGTTTTGGATGGCTGGCTTCGAATGCTCAGATCAGCTAAACCACTATGGAAACCGTGTGGATTTACTAACCATTACGGGTCATTTAGACAACCTAGTTAGTGATTATAAATTATTAACAGACTTTGGAATTTCAACTGTAAGAGAGGGTATTAGATGGAGCCAAGTAGAAAAAACACCATACGTTTATGATTTTTCAGTAGTAGAAAAAATGATGGCCGCAGCAAAGTCGACAGGTATTCAGCAAATTTGGGATATCTGCCATTTTGGATATCCTGATGACCTTACACCTCTTCATCCACATTTTCAAAATCGTTTTGTGGCAATTTGCAGTGCCTTTGCAAATTTCCACAAAACGCATTGCCCAGATCAGCAATTGATTGTTACGCCAATTAATGAAGTTGGCTTTATCTCCTGGCTAGGCGGAGATCATGCCAGCACTACGCCTTATGCCAGAGGTATGGGTTGGGATGTAAAGTATTGTTTGGTGAGGGCGTACATTAATGCCATTAAGGCAATGAAACAAATTAATCCAACCATCTTAATCATGACTACTGAGCCCATCGTAAACATTGTACCTGCACTTGATGCAGATATTGAAATGGTAATGCAGGCGGCCGAACAACATGAAGTGCAATTTCAGGCTACAGATATGCTTACAGGTAAGATGTGTCCAGAACTTGGTGGCTCGTTAGAGCTTGTAGATTACATGGGATTCAATTTCTACTATAACAATCAATGGGTGGCTAGCGATTTTTCGGGTTTACCATGGGCAAACCTAGAACCAGATCCAAGATGGAAAGGACTTTCAACATTGTTTTTTGAAGCTTATGAACGCTATGGCAAGCCGATTGTACTTGCCGAAACAAGCCACCCAGGCGAACATCGGCCTAACTGGATAGAATTGATTGCTAAAGAATGTATTAAAGCTGTAATAATGGGAATTCCGCTTGAGGGAATTTGCCTCTATCCAATTATCGATAGGCCAGATTGGGATCATTTACATTATTGGCACCATTCTGGCCTATGGGATGCAGATGCCGATAGTCCACGTCAGCGAAAAATATATACACCTTATGCGGAGGGCATTAAAATGGCTATGAAAAGCTTAAGCATAGCCATGAGTTATACTGATAAGCTTACTCAACTGTAATTTAGATTTTGCATTAATCAGTATATGAATACAAACACCATGTTAATATTCATCATACTACTAATATTTCCAATAACTAAATATGCATGTCCTCAACAAAAAATCTGGTTCGTTATGAGGCACTATCTAAAGTTGAATACCAATTAATTGGATGTGAACGAAGATTCAGCCCATCCCGCTCTACGTGATATAAAATAATTGGAATACTAAAATCTATAAATCGCTCTATCTTTAAGGACAAACTTCCAAGAAAATCTATGCTAGAAATACCTTCTTTGAGATGGACATAAATAACCGTGGGCGTTTTGAACTCAAATCTTTCAATTTTTCCTGGCCATTCGGACTTGATTCGATTAAGGAAGCTAGGAATCTTTACATATTCTTCAATATTTTCCATATATGATAAAGTTTTAATCCATTTAAATGTACCAAAATTTATCCCTTTTAAGAGTAAAGAATCCCTAAGGAACAAGAATTTTACACTAAACTAAAATTCAGATTAAAAAAATGTGGAGAAAACAATTTTTCGTAATTCTATTCTTCCATTACAGCAAAAATATTGCCCGCAGGATCTTTAAACCATGCTACAGTTGGGCCATTACCATGAGATATACCCTTTTCATCAGTCTTGATGTATTCTTCATCATATTTTTCAAAAACGACACCCCTTGCGGTAAGTCCCTCGACAATACTTTCAATATTGGTAATATTAAAATTAAGTATCGTGAAAGTTGCAGGAATATGATTGGGCTTTGGATAAACCATAATGTTATTATTATTAGGAAAATGAATTTCTATTAATCCCATTGGATTATCAACCACTTCCAATTCTAAAATTTCTTGGTAAAATGCTTTTGCTTTGTCCAAATCATCTACTGAAAAGGAACTAAAAACTCTTGAATCTTTTAACATGATCATTATATTTTAGTGAAATTAATTGGGGGCGTTTATAAAGTTATTGATATAATAATAGATTGATCAGGTAATATGAGACAACTTCACGGATCAAACAAGACAATGATTTAGCTTTTCCAGGCGCCTAATAATCGCCTTAAAACAATTATTTCGGCAATGTGGTAGGCATTATGATCTGCTATCTGAAGCGCTTCTCTTAATATAGTTTGGCCATCACCATGCGGAATAGTTTCAAAGAGATTCTTATCCTCCACCAATAAAATAAATTCGCTTAGGTTTTCATTTATCTGTTTTAAGGTTTCATTCCATACGGCTTCATCCTTTGGAGCTGTGGCTTCTGGCCAATATTCATCAGGCCATTTTGGCGATTTGTGATTGGCATCCTTACTAAACTCAAGCATATCCCATTGGGCAATCTTAATATGAGAAACCAACTGCCAAATGCTATAAGGCAATCCATGCGGTCGCTCGCCCAACAAACTAAACGGCAAATCCGCTACAGCATCCTTAAAACCAACATGTGCAGTGCCGCCATTCAGCAAATTTTTTAATTCTGAGATTAAAATATCTTGTTCCATAGTTTTTAAATTAACACTACCAATCTAACAATCATCTTACTGTTAGGTTTTTAAGGATTAAGATAAAACAGCCATTCATTTCGATGATTTATTTTAAATTTGGGCATGAACTTTCCATCTCAATTTCCGATCCTTAATAATTACACTTATTTAAATACGGCCAATTCTGGTATGCTTTCTAATGATTTAGTGGCTTGGAGAAATACCCACGATCAAGATTTCGCAGAAAATGGAAGTGTTTTTAGGTTTGAGAATGGAAAGATCATCAACGATCTCCGCAAGAATGTTTCACAGCTGTTCGGTGCAAAGTTTGAAAATACCTACCTCGTCCAGAATTTTTCTGTTGGGTTTAATATAATTCTCAATGGATTCGATAAAAATCACCGTTTTCTTTTACTTACTGAAGATTATCCATCGGTAAATTATCCCATCACCAGCGGCGGCTTTAAGCATTTTGAAATAGGGATTAACGAACATTTGGAAGAGAATATTTTAAAAGCAATAGCAGAATTTAAGCCTACGGTTTTTGCATTTAGCATGGTGCAATACATCAGCGGTATTAAAATCGATCCGCAATTTATCAAGAAGATTAAGGAAACCTACCCCGATTTACTTCTAATTGGCGATGCAACGCAATTTATGGGTACAGGTGAGTTTGATTTTGCTTCATCAGGATTTGATGCCGTTTTAGGAAGTGGATATAAATGGCTCTTATCAGGTTATGGCAATGGTTATGCTTTTCTTTCTGATCAAATAAAAGCAGAATTTTATAAAGATAGAAAGCAAAATAACTTGCCAACCGCAACATTTTTAACAGGCAGAGATTACCTTTCGCTTTGCTTTGAACCAGGACATTTAGATACTCTAAATTTCGGTTCGATGAACCAAAGCTTGATTTATCTACAATCTTTAGGGTTAGATTTTATCGAAGAAACCATCCAAGCGATAAGTCAAAAGGCAAGAACAGCTTTTCACGATAGAGGTTTGATTAGCGATGAAATGCTGAATAGAAAGGTGCAATCCAATATTATCAGTCTGCCACTAGAAAAGGAAATGGTTGCTAAATTAGAGAGTGCTAAAATTCTATGTTCTGCTCGTGGTGCAGGAACCAGATTTTCTTTCCATTTCTACAATGCGATGGATGATTTGGATAAAATGCTAGCCGTTTTAGATCAAAAGTAATTTAGCCTACTTTCCAAACTGCATCTACAAAATATTGGTTTTCATCGAAGAAATTCTGAACAGGCTTAAAACCCGCTGATTGCGCTAATTCATCTATATCTTGAAGCGAATATTTTTGGGAGATTTCCATGAAGATATATTCGTTTTCCTTAAAATGAATCGTTTGCGAATCGCCGATATTTACATGCTGATCTTTTAAACTGATCAAATAACTTTTGCATGCACCTGTTTCAGGATCGTAATTGGCATAATGCTCGAAGTTTTCCAATTGAAAATCGCCATCCAATTCTCTGTTGATGCGTTGCAATAAATTAAGGTTAAACGAACGCGTAATTCCTTGACTATCATTGTAAGCTGATAAAATTTGCTGTGGGTTTTTCTTCAGGTCGAAGCCGATGATCAAGATATCGCCATTTGATAATAATTCTTTTAGGGCTTTGCAAAAATCTGCAGCTTCCGCAACATTCATATTGCCAATGTTGGCGCCCATAAATAAGACTACTTTTCGCCTGTCTGATATTTCAGTTGCCCTTTTCAACATTTCGAAATAATCGCCATTTAGACCTTTCATCTGCAAATTTGGCAGTTTTTCGGGCAACGTTTCTTCCAAGTAACTAATTACATGATCAGAGATATCAATTGGGAAATAATAAAATTCCAATTTTTTATCTAATAGTTCTTGAAGTAAGTGGATGGATTTCGTTGCATCACCAGCACCTAGCTCAATTAAATCAAAAGGACTTTCCTGAGCAGAAATCACATTGGCAAGTTCTTCCGTTTGATGAGAAAGTATATCCATCTCGGCATCCGTAAGGTAATATTCCTCCATATCCATAATCTGTTGGAAGATATGATCTCCAACCTCATCATAAAAATATTTCGAATGCATACGCTTTGGCTCGGCCTGCAAACCGGCTAAAGTATCTGCTAAAAACTGAACCTTATTTGTTGTTGTTTCGGTGGTAACGGTGTTCATAAAATACTATTTAGCAAGGCGAATTCCTGTAAACTGCCATCTTAAATGTGGATGAAAAAAATTTCTATACGTAATTCTACTGTGGTTTTCTGGCGTAGCCACCGAAGCGCCACGAAGCACTTTTTGGTTAACCATGAATTTTCCATTATACTCGCCAATTGCGCCTGGTGCTTTATTAAATCCAGGATAAGGCAAATACGCACTTTCGGTCCACTCCCATCTTTTGCCCCAATTAAGTTGTTTTGCTGCTACTTCCCACTCAAATTCTGTTGGCAAGCGCATGCCTTTCCAACTTGCAAAAGCGTAAGCTTCGTAATAACTGATGTGAGTAACAGATTGTTTTGCATCTATTAAAGAAATTCCATTTAACGTATAATTACACCATTCTCCATCAATTAAATGCCAGTACATTGGCGCTTTAATTTGGTTTCGCAGTACCCAGTCCCAACCCTCGGCATGCCAAAAATTGAAATTCGTATAACCTCCATCTTTTATAAAATCAAGGTATTCACCGTTGGTAACCAATTCAGAAGAAACTTCGAATTCTTGGAGATAAACCTTGTGCCGATTAAGCTCATTGTCAAAACAGAAATCGCCTCCATCATAGCCAATTTCGTAAACGCCTTCGTTAATGGTGATCAATTTGGCTTCCGTTGCCAAATAGCTTTCCTCTTTCCAATCTGCAGAATAAGGCGGAAATAACGGATTATTCCCTAAAATGTATTTAATATCAGTAAGTAAAAGTTCTTGATGTTGCTGCTCGTGGTTAAAGCCTAAAATGAGCAGTTCCAATAGCTCATCGCTGATTGTTGTCTGAAGAAAACGCTCCATTGCCTCATCTACATAAGCACGATATTGATAAACATCGTTAACGCTCGGTCTGCTCAAATTTCCCCTATCGGTACGGATTACACGATTGCCAATGGTTTCATAATAACTATTAAACACATAATTATAGTTCTCACTAAAAACTTGATATTCAGCCGCATTGGGAATTAAAATAAAGGTCTCAAAAAACCAAGTAGTGTGCCCCAAATGCCATTTCGGCGGACTTACATCCTCGACAGGTTGCACTACGTAATCTTCAGTTTCTAGGGGTTCGCAGATTTTTTCGGAGTGCTTCCTGATCTGTTTATATTGTTCTACAAGATTCATTAGTTTTTATCTAAGTAGTTTTTAAGGTCTGTGATGGTATTAACATGAAGTTTTGCTGATTGTTTTTGTCGCATCATTAAAGCGTAAGAATTATTAAAACCTATGGGTTTTAACCATTTAATCTTAAACTTTTTTTGAAATTCCGAGCTTACATAATCGTAGGTACGATCCTTATCATGGGCAATCTCCTTTGATAATTTAGGATCAGGTTGCAGTAAAACCAAAAGTCCCGTCCCTGTGTATTCAGGGTAAAAATCTATCTGATCATTCATTAAGGCATCGAAACAAATCTTTGTTCCGCCTAAACCCGTTTTGGTCGTCACATTGTAATCTGTATTGCCTTTAATCAACATGCTATACATTTCTGCTAGAACGTATTGTTCACCAAAAATCTTCGATCCAATACGGATTAAGCCAGCATTGCCATTTCTAGATTCTTTGTACAAGCCCATTTTAACAAGAAAATCTTTTGCCACTCTTTCTGGTGTTTGATGGAGGTAATCGGTTTTGTAGTTTAAATCCGTCATGATGGAATCTGTAATCTTTCCAGCGAGTAGATTTAAAACATTTTCTAGATCAGGGAACTTTTTAAGGGCAATTTCACGAACAATTGGTGCAGCATAATAGGGTGGAAATATTCCTTTATCATCCTTTAAAATCCTCAAATCGAAAGCTTTCAATCTTCCATCGGTAGAATAGCCGCTAATTACATCCAGTTCTTTGGCATACGCTGCTTTATACATCACCGCATCGCTGATCACTATAGTGTGGATTTTTAGTCCGTAAACAGACTTCAGCCCTAAATCTCCATCTTGTCTGCCCATAAATTCTGGTGTAAAACCAGCCGTAAGTACCGATCCGTAGGCTGATGATAAAATATAGAAACCACTTAACACCAGAATTGCGACAGGGAAAACGTATAGGACTTTCCTCAGTTTCTTAAAATCTAATTTTTGGATAAGCGAAAGTAAAAAATCTAAAATGATGGCCAAAAGCGCTGCTGGAATTGCGCCGGCCAGAATCATATTGGTATTGTTGAGGGAGATACCACCGAAAATGAATTCTCCTAGTCCGCCGGCAGCGATGTAAGACGCCAAGGTTGCTACGCCCACATTAATTACCGTAGCGGTACGGATTCCAGCAAGAATAACAGGCATCGCCAATGGCAATTCTACTCTAAAAAGAATTTGAGTTTTACTCATGCCCAAGGCTTTTGCAGCCTCGATAATATGCTTATCAATCCCGATGATACCCGTATAAGTGTTCCTGATGATTGGCAATAACGCATAAATGAGCAAGGCCACAATTGCTGGCTTTGCACCAATGCCTAAAAAGGGAATCATAAAACCGAGTAAGGCAATACTAGGAATGGTTTGCAGTACGCCAGCCAAACCTAAAACACCACCCGATAATTTACGTTTTCGGGCAATGAAGACGCCTAAGGGCAAACCAATTGCGATAGCTAAAAGCAGCGATATAAAAGTTAAACCTACGTGTTGCAAGGTTTGGTTTAACAGTTTATCAGATTGCTCTGACATGAAACTCCATAAACTTTGCTGTTGCTCAATCATGGTGCGCCGTGTATCTATATTGATTAAAAGCCTCGGTTACTATCGCAAAATCGATCGTTTTAAAATGCCCATTTCCATCAGAAACGAAATTTTCTGCAATAACTTCTGACCGCAAAATTTCCAATGTATCCCAAATATTAAGCTCATGATTCAACTCTTTTTTATCAGCTTTGCTTTCTGATGCTGGTAAATGATTCCAAATATCTTTCAGCTTAATCACCTTAAATTCGAGCGCCAATCTTTGTCCATCTAAAAAGCTTTTCGCAAAAT
The DNA here is from genome assembly GCF_004331675.1 of Pedobacter frigidisoli. Taxonomy (GTDB): domain Bacteria; phylum Bacteroidota; class Bacteroidia; order Sphingobacteriales; family Sphingobacteriaceae; genus Pedobacter; species Pedobacter frigidisoli. Next base: position 209,595 of record NZ_SJSN01000009.1, read on the forward strand.
CGTTGATTGGATTGTAAAGTAAATCCTTTGGCGTTCCGATTTGAATAATCTCTCCCTTATCCATGAGGCAAATCCGATCTGCAAGTTCAAAAGCCTCCAATACATCATGCGTTACCATTACAATTGTTTTTCTTTTCAGCTCTTCTAAGGCCTTAAATTCTTGTTGAATACTAGATCTAGTCACATTATCCAAAGCGCCAAAAGGTTCATCCATCAATAAAATTGGAGGATCTGTAACCAAGGCCCGAGCAAGGCCAACACGCTGCTGCTGACCTCCACTTAACTCATGCGGAAACATTTTTAAGCAGCTTTCTGGAAGATGAAGTTTATGAATAAGCTCGGAAGTACGTTGATTGGTTTTCTGCTTATCCCATTTTAAAAGGTTGGGAACCACAGCAATATTTTCGGCAACCGTATAGTGAGGGAATAATCCAATGTTTTGCATCACATAACCAATCCCTCGTCGCAGCTCTTCCGGATTTCCTGAAGTAATATCTTTATCGTTGATTAGGATTTCTCCGTTACCGGGCTGAATTAAAAGATTGATCATTTTTAAGGTAGTCGTTTTACCACAACCACTAGTGCCAAGCAAAACCAAATTCTCTTGATTATTTACCTCAAAAGAAATATTTTTAACGGCTTTAGTATTGCCGAAACGCTTACTTACACTTTGGAGTTTAATCATAATCTATTAATCTTCTAGCTTCATAAACAAATTATTCAGCGATTCTGAATAGGTTGGATGCGCAAAAACGCAGTACCTAATCTGATCAGCAGTAATGCCGCCCTCCATTGCCATTTCCAGCACCGATACAATTTCACCACCTTCTGCCGCCAAGATGGAAGCACCTAAAATTTTCTTTGTCTTCGCATCAACGATCGCTTTCATAAAACCTAAGGTTTCATTGGTTTCAATGCCTCTCGCTACTTGTGTCATCGGAATTTTGGCTATTAAATAATTTAATTTCTGTGCCTTAGCTTCATTTTCTGATATCCCAACCCTGCCCAATTGAGGATCGGTAAACATACAATAAGGTATAGGTCGGTTAGAAATGGTATAGTTTGTTTTCTCCATTAAGTTACGATAAACAATTGTATAATCGTTGTACGCAATGTGCGTAAATGCTGGTCCGCCTTTTACATCGCCCAAAGCATAAATGCCCTTAATGTTGGTTTCCAATTTGTGGTTGACAACGATATAACCTTTGTCATCAGTTTTTAAACCGCATTTCTCCAATCCTAGTCTATCCGTTTGAGGTGCCCTGCCAGTCGCGATTAAAACATGACTACAAGTAATTTTCTTGTTTTTATTATCTGCTTTAAAATGGATAATCAGTTTGTTATCTTGCTGTTTATCAATCTTCTCTATAGCTGTATTGGTTAATATTTTAATATCTTCAGCCGCTAAAATTTTGGTAACTTCTTCAGAAACATCTTCGTCTTCCCTGCTCATTAACCTTTCAGATTTCTCTAAAATAGTAACCTTGCTTCCAAATCGACTAAACATTTGTCCGAACTCTAAGCCGATATAATTTCCTCCAATGACCACCAAATGTTCAGGAATTTCCTCAAGATCTAAAATCGAAGTTGAAGTTAAATAATCGACATCTTCCAAACCATCTATTTTCGGAATCACTGTTTTTGCTCCAGTGTTGATGAATATCCAATCAGCGGTGAAATGTGCTTCACCTCCATCATTTAACTTCACCGAAAGTTCCTTATCACCAGTAAAAATGGCTTCACCGTGAACAAGTGTCAAACCTTTTGTGGATCCTAAGCCTTTCTCTGAAGAGCCCCGAAACATTTCTACGATTTCATCTTTGCGTTTAACAATTTTTTTTAGGTTAACCTTAATTTCTCCGATATCTATTCCGAGTTCACTAGCTTTCCTAGCCTGATAAACCGCTTTTGCAGAGGCGATCATCGCTTTTGTAGGCGTACAACCCACATTTATACAAGTGCCACCAACTAAGCCTTTCTCAATAATTAAGGTTTTTTTTCCTGCTTGAGCAAGCTTTTTTGCTAAGGGAGTTCCCGCCTGACCGGAGCCTATAATAATGGCATCGAAGTGTTTCATGTTTTAAGGATTAATTTGCGCTTGGTTTTAAAATTAAGGAATAGTGGTCAGTTTATACAACCAACAAGTACATTAAAGGTTTGTAAGAATAGATGATCTTCAGCTGCAATATTCTTTACAGTTTTGATTAAATAATTAGGCCAACAGAACATTATCATTTGCTATATGTTAAAGTATTTGCTTATGTTGAACTTTAAATCAATATCAACTAGGCATTTAACTTAAAATATAAAACTATGGGCTTAACATTAGAGCAGGCAGAAAAACTGTCGGAAGCAGCAAAGGCAAAAGCAAAAGAAATTGGCGTTCCAATGAATATCGCCATTGTGGATGAGGGCGCAAACTTAAAATCGTTTCATCGCATGGATAATGCTTGGCTAGGATCGATCGATATTTCAGTAAAAAAGGCCAAAACAGCTCGTTTTTTTGATATGAACTCCGGAGAAATTGGCAAACTTTCGCAACCTGGTCAACCACTTTATAACATCGAACATTCTAACGGAGGCTTAATTACTTTTCCTGGTGGCGTTGTACTTAAAGATGGCTCGGGAACAATTGTTGGCGCAATTGGCGTATCTGGTGGTTCTGTAGAGCAAGACCACGAAGTAGCATCAGCTGGAGCAGCAGCATTGGCATAATTTATTTAGGGAACGCTTAAACCCGTTCCCTAACCTTATTCCCTAACCAATTTGCCTTTAATCATCCACACAGAATTTCTTCCAAAGACATTTGTTGAGGTTACAGCAATTATGGTATCATCATTTAAAATACAAATGGAATTCCATAAACCATGTTTATTTAAGGGAATATTAAAAGGATTATCGACCAACTTAAAGTTTCGGCCACTTTTATCCCCGATAGCAACTTGCATAAAGGCTAACTCCCAATTTTTATTTCTATTTAGCGTGCTTTGAAAAGATAATATCGTTTCGCCACTTTTTAATTGCCTCAAATATGGAGCTCCTGCGTAAACACTATCAGGCAAGTTTGGTATGAAAGCGTCGTTCCTATTTTTATCCTTTCTGCCAACAACTTCTTTCCAATTCTCTTTAAGCGTATTGCGAATTATTGTTGGCTTAAACTGTCCTCGAGCGTTATCCTCAATAGAAAATAAGATCTCATATGATCCATGTAAAATGATTGGAACAGGCATTCCATCTCTATGATTTGCGGTAAAGGAAACAATTTCTGGTCTTTTAGTCCATGTTATGCCAGCATCCTTTGATCTAAAGATAGAAATATTCTGCTCACCAGATTCAGTATATATTTTTTCATCAGAAAAGAATAATTGAATTTCTCCTGATGGCAACTGAATTTGAGCGGGCTCCCAACAGCCATCCTCAAACTTATAACTGGCTTCGTAAACTAACCTTTCATCTTCCCAGGTTTTTCCATCGTTATGGCTCTTTTTTGTGCGGATACCAAAACGTTTTGCAGTATCTGCATTTCCGCTTTTTGGTCGTGGATTGTATGAAGCCAAAAGCGAATGATCTTTTAATTCGATAATTTCTGGAACCGCCATGTTTATCCCAGCTATATTTTCTGCGATTAAAACAGCATCAGCCCAAGTGTTACCTAAATCAATGCTTTTGACGCATTCGATACCATTTTTGCTCTCATAAATACAAATTAGGTTGCTGTTTTAGTTTGAATGATGCGTCCGTAATTCGCGTAAGGTTCATTGATAGGTGTTACTTGATTCAGCGTAGATTGATCCCAACGGATATTAAAGGATTTATTTTGTGCAGTAGAATGGGTTTTTAGGAGCGTAAATTGGGCAACGACCACAAAAAGCAAACAAGTTATTTTTCTTTTCATTAATTAAAGATAGCTGTTACGAAGAACAAAGCCATGAAAGTAAAAAAGCCCTTCAATCCTGAAAGGGCTTTTTTATAGTCGTCTATCCCTATATAAGTAGGAAGAACAAAATTATATAATGACTTTAATATTTTTGGAGTCTGAATAAACTGAACAGAAAATATTTCCATTCAAATTTTAAGTTACCAACGAACAAGTTAAAAATCTGAATAATCTGTTGGATAAAGAAATAAGGTTACATTTTTTGAAACATTATTTTGATATTGAGGCAAGCCACTAATCTTTTTATATTCAGGGCCAAATGCCGACCAATGTTTTTCTCGATCTTCCTTATTATTAAAGGTGGTTAAATACATCAAATTGGGCATTTTGCTACCAGAAATTACCTGGCCATAAAACACGGCATTAAAGTTCAGCTTGGTAAAAATGCTGATTTCCGCATCGTTGAACATACCAATTTTGTTGAGTGATAGTTTTTCTGTACTTGCCTCGTAACTCCTCAGTTCGTAAATTCTTTCGGCTTTGAGCGAAGATAAATTAGGCATTGCTGGTGATGGCATTGCATCGAAAGCTTTAAGTAAAATGGATTCTATCCGTAGAAATGGCGAATTGTCGAAACTGGCATCTAAATAGCTTTTGCCCGCTGCCAAATAAGCCTGATCTTTTGTCAAAGCCTGATCTAGATTCAAATAATTATCTATCTTTTTAAATGGAATAAAAACATAAATCAATTGCTCCAAAGAATCTTTTTTTACAGGCTTAAAAACTCCAATATTCTGAACACCGAAGCGATGCAACGCTGGCAAGTAAGCATTTTTTAAATAAGAATCGACAGTTCGTTCTTGTGCCTCTCCCTTTACGTGGTAAATTTTTATTTGATAGTAATACCCAGGCTTTGCAGCAAATGAGTGGCTTTGAAGAAAGAAGATTATTGCTAGGCAACAAAGTAATTTTAAATAAATAAGATTCAGTTTCATGGCGATGATTAAACTCTAGCTAATATAATATCATTTTGCGAATAAGCTTTAAGTTTTAAATCATAACAAAGTTTTAATAATGCTATTGCGTTTTCTACATCTTTTTCGTTTCGTACATAAAAACTAATCCATCCAGATTTTTCAAAAACATGATGAGAGGTTGCTTTCTGTTCATCTAATAACCTTTGCTTAGTTTTTTTAGTAAAAAGAATATCAAGAATACCATTGCTGTGTAAATGTCCTATTTCTGTTTTACGATAATTAAATTGGGTACCGCCGAATTTATGCAAACTTATACTTGTATGTTCCCAATTAAGCACTTCGTTTTCAATCTCATCAAACCAAGTTAATTTCATAGGCTCAGTTAAAAACAAGAGTAATTTTAAACAACTATCATATATCAGTGCGAATAATGGTATCCTCTTTAAAAAATTTAAATATTTTACGATAAAGCCAAACATTATTTCTCACTTAAAACTTTAATGTGATCCATAACCCTTAAATGCACATTTCTAGTAATGCTTTCTGCCCAAAGGTCATAGTACCATGTGGGAAAAACATGTAACTTATACCAACTATTTCCGATTAATGTTGTGGTTCCATTTCCATTGTCTTGCAATAAAAACTGTCCCCTATTAATATCGATGTGGCCCATAATTTCTGGGTCTTTTGGTTGGTTAACAATATCAAAAGTTAAATTTTTATTCTTATCAAAAGTTACGATTTGCTCATCGAAAACATATCCATTACTAAAAATACATTTTCTTCCCGCACCTTTTTTATAAGCGGTAACAGTTGTTTGCATTGGGCTAGGCATACCAATATTAAATAACCAATAAGTATTTGGCTGCTTAATTTTATCAAAAGCAACAACATTTTTCCAAATTTTTTCTGGCGTTGCCTTAATTATCACCTCATCCGAAACCATATTTTCATAGCGGTGATCTGCTAGAGAATCGGCAATAAAAATTAACATCAATAAAGAAATAAAACTTGTATTAAGTGTTTGATTATTTTTTTTGAACATTACCTTGCCAATAAATGCTCCAGTTATAACAAATGCAAATATTAATGGAGATACAATGATTAAGCAGATAGTGCCTTCACCCAGAAATAAAAAGCTAAGTAATATGGCAATGAAGCCGTTTAAAATGGAATTCCATATTAACATTTTGCTTGATAACTTAAAGTCTTTCCAAAACCAGGCGCTCATTATTCCGATGAGCATTGGTAAGATTACAAATTCCGAAAAAACTATTACTCCTGCACTCCCAACATTCAAGAATCTATTGATTCCAATAATGGAGAGCAGAATGGCATTCGGTATTAAAAATCCTAAAAATATTTTATTCTCAAATATCTTCATAGTGTTTAAATTGTTAATCAAACATAAAATTAATTATTAAACTTTCAAAATTTACTGAAAATAAAAATATAATCAAATGGAAATAATTTGACAATTATCTACATTACTAGGCCGTTATTGCTTAATTTATGTAAATTCAAGCACCGAATTTAGACTTACTAGCCAATATGCCATTTAATAAAGCGCTATTTTTATTATTGATTGTCCTTATATACTCTTGCAAATTATCTAATAATAAGATAGATCATCCTGTATTGGTAGATAAAATAATCGATAGCGCATCTCATTTAGGCGATTTAAAGAAAAGAGAACAGGCTAATCGATACCTAGATTCATGCTTTAAGCAAATTGAAAACCCTGGGATTGGCGATTTATGGAAAAAATTCTACTTTAAGCAATCGCAAAATTTTATTTTTGCAAGACTGAATAAAGATTCTATAGAACTCGAAAAAGCATTTATTTATGCAGATAGTATGCTTGCGCTTATTGCTACAAATAAGGCAGAGGTAAAATACAAGAGGGAGCTAAGCATTGCTAATTTTTTAAAAGGCGACGTCCTTTTAGAGCAAGAAAAATATGAACAATCTTATCTGTTCTTTAATAAAGGAAAGCTTTTGGCAGACGAATCTGGAAGCACATGCGATCAAGCGGATTTTAATAGTCGATTTGCTTTCTTAAACTACGTCCAGAATAAATACAGGCAAGCCGCATCACTTTTTTTGCAGGCTTATAAAAACAACTTAGCCTGTAAGCTTGATTATGAGAAATATGCAGCAATACAAGGCGCCTTAGATAATGCGGGATTAAGCTATAACCACATCAAAATGACTGATAGTGCGATGATCTGCTTTAAAAAATCATTAAAGTTTTTAGAAAGCAACGAGCATCTTTTTCCTTACAAGAAAACATTTACTCGAGTTGCCAAAGGTGTAAATTACCATTACATAGGCGATGTATACCTGGATAGTGGCAATAACGAAAAGGCTGAGGAATATTTAAAGAAAGCAATTGCTTCTAACGGAACTTTCGGTACCGAAAAAAGAAATGCACAAATTGCTGAAGTGAAATTGGCTCGCCTTTACCTAAACACAGGTCGTTATAATGATTTTAGCTCAATCATGGCTTTCGCTAGATCATCATTGGATTCTTTACCGAGCCCAAAGACAGAAGTAGATTGGCAAAAATTGCGAATTGACTATTTAAATTTAACTGGGAAGTATGAGGAAGCTAAAACATATATTCCTAATTACCTGCAATTGGCAGCAAAACAAGATCTAAAGCTTCAAAAATTAAACAGTGTTAATGCTCGAACTGAATTCTACAACTTGCAGAAAGATTATGAGCTCACTCTACTCAAAAAAGAAAATCAGCTCAACATTTTATACCTGATTATTGCTGTAGGTTTTTCGGTAATGTCGATGTTTATTCTTTATCAACTGTGGCGAAATGGAAAAACATCAAAAATTACCAACGATAAGCTTAAGCTGTTGAATAAGCAGGTAACAGAACAGAATCTTCATCTTCAAAAAGCGTTAAGTGCGCTTGAACAAAGTCAGGATGAGAACAAACGCGTAATGAAAGTTGTAGCCCACGATTTACGTAGTCCGATCGGCGCCATTGTTAGCCTAGCGGGATTTATGTTAAGTAATCAAAAATTAAAAGAAGAGGAACAACATTTAATTGGCCTGATCAAAATTTCTGGTGCAGATTCTTTAAAATTTGTAGATGATTTGTTGAACTGGGAATCTGCAAGTGAGGAATTAGAGAAAGAATCTGTTGATTTGAATGCGCTCCTAAATTACTGTACCAACCTTTTGCAATACAAAGCCTCCGAAAAGCAGCAGAAAATTATCCTGAAAAGTGAAGCCATTACTTTTAATATCAATCGAGAGAAGATTTGGAGGGTAATCAGTAATTTGATAACGAATGCCATCAAGTTTAGTCCACCTAAAACCAATATCTTGGTGGAGACTAATATTTTTTCAGATCATATCATTATATCGGTAAAAGATCAGGGAATTGGGATTCCAGCAGAAATGAATGATAGTATTTTCAATATTACCAAAGAGGCCAAAAGAAGCGGAACGAATGGCGAGAAATCTTACGGTATGGGCTTAGTAATTTCTAAACAGATTGTGGAGGCACATGGCGGCTCGTTGTGGTTTGAAAGTACAACTTCAAAGGGAACAACGTTTTTTATCAAACTTCCTATTGCGTAAATTACTCCACCCCTTTTGCGCTTGTAGGGATGATATAAAGTGATTTTGATGCTGTAATAAATAAAATATTTCTGTTCTTTCCGCCAAAACAGATATTACCACACCATTCTTCAGGCACATCAATGTGGCCAATTTGTTCGCCTGTTGCTTTGTAAATATTTACGCCTTTGCCGGTTACGTAAATATTGCCGTTGTTATCCAAAGTCATTCCATCAGAATGTTGATTGAGAATGGTTTCTCTATTGATTAAACTTGCATCAGTATTAATTTGATAACGATAAGTTTTATTGGAACTCATATCCGCAACGTACAGGAATTTACCATCAGGTGTACCAACAATGCCGTTTGGTTTAATCACATCATCGGCTACAATTATGGCAGTTTTCTTTCCTTTAGCGAGATAATAAACACGTTGTCTTTCTATTTCAGGTTTCTGTCTGGTCCAGTAATCGCGTTGGTAATACGGGTCGGTAAAGTAAATACCGCCTTTCGCATCCAACCACATATCATTCGGACCGTTAACTTTCTTTCCCTCAAAATCGGAGAATAAAACCGTTATCTTTTTATTTTTATCGATAGACCAGATTTGATTGTTTTCATCGGCACAAACAATTAAGTTTCCTTTTTCATCGAAATAAGTTCCGTTTGCCCTCCCCGATTTATCCAGGTACAAACTCAGTTTTCCATTGATATCATATTTCCAGATTTTATCGTTTGGCTGGTCGGTAAAAAATACATTTCCTTGCTTATCAACAGAAGCTCCCTCAGTAAATTTGAATTGGGAAGAAATGAGTTTCAAACTATCCTGAACGAAGATTGGATTTGTTAATTGCGCAAAAGAAAATGAAGTAATCGAAATTAGAATAGAAAGAAAGAAATACTTTTTCATGGGTTGATATTTGGTTGGCAAAGTGGGGATTAATCTTTTGCGGTGCAAGTAAAAATGTTGTGTTAAACTGTGTCGTCATTGCGAGAAACTATTCTTCATAGTTTCGTGGCAATCTCATTGTTTAAACAATTCCACTAGTGAGATTGCTTCAATCGATGAAAAATCGATTTCGCAATGACGGAGAAAAGAGAAAGACAAAACAAATGGCGAGGTAATAACGTATTTAACTTACCCTCTTCCCTTTCAATAACATATCAAGCGCATCGTTTAGTGTTCCTGCCTTTTGCACTTCGCCCTCATTTACAAAGTAAATTTCATCGGCGTTTTCGATGGTATTTAAACGGTGTGCGATAACTACTAATGTTGTTTCTTTCGATAACTTATTCAAAATACTGCTCAACAATTGCTCTGTAATGGTATCGATATTTGCCGTTGCTTCATCTAAAATCAATAATTCAGGGTTACGTAAAACGGCTCTCATGAAAGCAATTAACTGTTTTTGCCCCAAACTGATGCTATCAGCACCTGATGTAATTTGTGTGTTCAATCCCTCATCAAAAATGGCCAAAAGCGCATTCAAGTTCGCATCTTCAATAATCTTATTCAACTCATCGTCACTCACATCTTTATACTGACTGTTGCCGTAAAGAATATTGTCTTTTACGGTTCCTGTAAATAAAAACGGCTCTTGTAGAATAAAACCGATTTTCTGTGTACGTTCCTCGGCACTGAAAGAGCGAATATCCTTTCCGTTCAATAAAACAGACCCTTTTGTGGCATCGTACAAGCGAGAAATTAAAGACGCCGTTGTTGTTTTACCGCCACCCGTTGGACCAATCAAGGCATAAGTTTTGCCTTTTTCGAACTTCAAATTAATGTTATGCAGAATCTCTTTCGAATCGTCATAAGAGAAATGAACGTTTTTAAATTCCAGCAAGGCATCAGAAGTAACCGATTTATCGCCCTCAACTTGAGTAAGATTTGTTTCCAGCAAAAGGATTTGAGAAATCCTGTCCCAACCCGCCATGGCTACTTGAAAACTTGTCCACAAAGCAGCCAATTGCCTCAATGGATTGTAAAAGTTGGTACAATAGGAAATGTAACTCACTAACAATCCTAATGAAAAGTTTCCAATGGAAATTAAATAAATACCGAAAAGCAGTACAATTAATTGTGCGGCACTTGAAAGTAAACCATAAACGGGAACAAAAATATTGTTGGCTAAACCTGCGCCGATTGCCGTTTTATAATTTTCTTTGTTCGCCTCATCAAAACGCTTTCTAAAATAATCGCGACGGTTAAAAGCAATTATAACCTTAAAATTATTCAGGCTTTCCTGAATTTCGGCACTCATTCCGCCGACGCTTTTCAGATTTTTTGCATTCTTTCTTTTAACCCATGGGGATAAAATCACAGTAAAAAACACAATTACAACCGCTGGAGAAAGCGCTGCAGCTCCAAGTTCGAAATTGATGGTTAACAGAAAAAAACCAGCACCAATCATGGTTACAATACTACCGATAAACTGCATCAGCGATTGCGAAAAAAACTGGTTCAATTTATCCGTATCGTTATTTACCCGAGAGATTAAATCGCCTGCCTTGTTTTGATTGAAGAATGAAACAGGTAATTCCTGTAGCTTATTAAAAATGGCATTCCGAAGCGTATAAAGCATTCTTTGTCCGATACTACCCATTAATTTGGTTTGCAAATAACCTGTAACCATGGCAATCAAGTACATTACTAAAAGTATTCCACCGAACATTAAAACGCCATGAAATTGTTTGGTTCGGATGTATTTATCAATGGTATGGCCGACCAAAAGCGGCCCCAAAAGCAATAACCCAGAATTTACTAAAATTGCAATCAGAGCCAGCCAAAGATTTTTTCTTTCGTCGGATATGAGTTTCAGCAATCTTTTAAGCGCTTGGTATGTAGATTGCTTTTCCTGCTTTTGCGTAAGCTGGTTAAGATTGTAGTTCATAATTGCTGGTGCTCTGTTGTGAATTGTAAATTTGAACGTATTCAGGGCTGCTTTTTAGTAATTCCTGATGCGTTCCCTCTGCAATGATTTCGCCCTGCATCAGCAAGATAACTTTGTCGTAATTTTCAACAGACGCTATTTTTTGGGTAACCGATAATAACGTTAAACCAGGATAATTTTGTTGAATATTCTCCAGAATCCTTTGTTCGGTGTTCGTATCAACTCTTGCCGTAAAATCATCGAGCAATAAAATTTTCGGATTTACAGCCAGCGCTCTTGCCAACATTATTCGTTGTTTTTGTCCGCCAGAAAGGCTGTTTCCACGTTCAGAAACAATGGTATTTAATTTATCCGGCAAATTATCTACGAAATCTTTCAATTCCGCAGTTTGAATTGCTTTTTCCAAGGATTCATCGGTAACGGTATCGCTGAATGCAATATTTTCACGAATGCTCATGTTAAACATGATGCTATCCTGAAAAACGAAACCTACCTGCTTGTGGAAATTCTCCTGATTATATTGGTTAATTTCTTTTTCATCGAAAAGAATTTCGCCAGCATTTGGATTGATTAAACCCGTAAGAATGTACAATAATTGCGTTTTTCCCGCAGCTGTAGGACCAATAATTGCGGTTTTTGAACCAGCTTTGGCAGCGAATGAGATGTCTTTTAAAATTGGTTTCTGTCCGATGGTTAGCGTTACGTTTTTTGCTTCAACATCGCCGACTAATTTATCTGTCAAAGTTCCAGGGTGTTTGATTTCGGGTGCATTTAAAACACTTTCTATCCTTTGGTAAGAGGCGGTTGCCTGTGCAATCACATTACTCATGAAACCGATAACCAAAATCGGAAAAATAATAAGTGCCAAATAACTGTTGAAAGCGGCAAATTCTCCCAAACTCATGCTGTTGTTAATCACAAAATGACCACCGAGTACTAAAATGGTTAATCCAGAAAGGTTAGCAACGAAAACGATAATTGGAATCAAGCCCGCAAAAAGGCGGAGAATTGACAATCCTAAATCTCTGGCTTTCGAGTTGGCATCGAGAAATTTGTTGTATTCGAGTTGTTGCGAATTGATTACACGAATAAGCGCAGAACCTAAAATGCTTTCGCTGATTACTTTATTTAACCAATCGATAACTTCACGACTTTTAATAAACAGCACCCTTACTTTTTTCAAAACGAAGAAAAATGCCCCTCCAATAATGGGTACAATGGCGATTACACAAAGCGCCAGTTTCCAGTTTATCATCAGCAGCAAAATACTGGCCCCAACAATTAAAAATATAGACGATGCCAATGAAACTATGGCTTGCGAAACGAACATTTTTATCGAATCGGCATCGGAAGTGAGGTTTGTTAAAAGTTTTGAGGGGTTCGCCTGGATAATATAAGCATGGCTCTGCCGCGAAATCTGGTCTGACAGTTTGGTGCGCAAATCTCTGGCCACACGTTCTGACGCATAAGTCTGCACGATGCTTTGCAGGTAGGTAAAGATAAAAACCAATATAATCGCCAGCGCAAACTGGAATAAAATGGAATTTTTATCAAAGGTTTTATTGGTATACGAATCGATTCCGTGGGCTATGATTTTCGGCAGCAATAAATTGATTCCATTACTTAATAAAGCGAATAAAATCAGCAGGAAAATTAAGCCTTTATATGATGCAAGTAAACTAAAAACGCTTGGTTTTCTAGCTTCTTTGGGTTTTGCCATGTTGTGAGATGAACTTTTGTAAACATCAAATTTAACCCAATTATCTGAATAGATGGTATGTTATTTTAATTTTTGATGATGTTGTTTACTGTTATTAACCACAGATAAACACAGATTGATTCTCATGTCATGAAATTAGGCTTGCGCTCGATTTCATTGCCGTTGGTTTCAACCAACGGAATTTTAAATAAACACCCCGTCCTGCGGACACCACTCTAAAAGAGGGGAATGCAAAACGCTTAAACTAATTGCATAAAACCTTTGAGGGGTAATTCCCCTCTTTCAGAGTGCCTGCTCCGATATATTCGGAGGGTGCCTGAAAGGCGGGGTGTTTCTTGCTTTTGCGAAATCCTTTATTCCTAAACGGGATGGCAGCGATATACCCCGATTTTTCATCGGGGATTTAGCGAACAGCCCGACTGGACCAATCCGAAGAAACACAACAGCACCTTTCCAAATAATTAAAAAACATAATCCACTCAAACATTGCTACCTTTGCAGCAACCATTGAAGAAAATGGTTCCCATATTATGATTGAAATAGGAAAATACAACGAATTAAGAGTTCTAAGCAAAACTGAGGCTGGTTTAAACTTAACAGATGGCGATAAATTAGTCATTTTGCCTTACCAATATGTACCAAAAGGTTTGGAAATTGGCGATAATTTAAGCGTTTTTGTTTACATCCAAAAAGATGGACGTCTAACTGGAACTACCCAAAAAGCTTATGCCGAAGTCGGGGATTTTGCTTTCTTAAAAGTGGTTGCAGATGGTGATGACGGTACTTATATAGATTTAGGCATCGATAAAGATGTTTATGTGCCGACCAAAGAACAAAAAAGACCGATGCAAAAAGGTTACAAATACGTGGTTTATTTGTACCTGGATGAAAATAGCGAACGCCTTTTGGCATCATCGAAATTGTACGATTTTGTTGAAGAGGAAGACTTCGATTTTGAAGAGGGCGATGAGGTTAGTTTGTTAATTACAGAAGAAACCGATTTAGGTTTCAACGCGATTATCAATAACACTTATATCGGTTTGCTGTACCACAACGAGGTTTTTGATAATATCCAAGTCGGCGAACAGCGTAAAGGATGGATTAAAAAAATCCGTGTAGAGGGCAAGATTGATTTGACTTTGCAGCCAAGTGGTTATGGCCATATTTTAGACTCGAAAGAGATGATTCTGGCTGAATTGAAAAAGAGCGGCGGTGTAATTGAATTGGGCGATAAAAGTTCTCCTGATGAAATTTATCATCGCTTCCAAATTAGCAAAAGTGCTTTTAAGAAGACGATTGGCTCACTTTATAAAGAGCGATTAATTGTGCTTTCTGATGATTCGATTCGGTTATTGACTGATGATGACGCAGAATAATTAACCTATTTTGCCTCTGATTCGCAGATTATTACTCGAAGAATTTTGAACCATATAAGACATATAAGAACATTTAAGCTAATATGTTCTTATATGTCTTATATGGTTAATTATTAACCGCTACATAACTAATTCAAATTAAACTTATCGTTCTGAATTTTCACCATGTTTGATGCCGAGATAATCGACACAATCATAATTCCTATAATAACGGCTAAAATACCTTGAAAAGTAGAGTAGATTTTCGTTCCTGAAACAAAGATTTTAGAATCCTTAATCAGCTCATCTCCAACTTTTGATTGAATTTTAATCAGCGCAGAAAGTTTCTCAAGGGTTCTCGCTGAAGCACTTCTTCCAATTGATTCGTAGATTTCTTTTCCCTCATTACTTGCTAAACCCAACATCTTATTTTCCAATTGTTGTTGAACATTCAGGGCATTTTTAAAATCGTTAAGAAAGGTTTTTTCTTGTTTTACAAGTAAAGTTAATTCGTATTTATTGATAACCGAATCGATTTTTCGGTTGTGTCTATTAATTTTCGAAATGCTGCTCGATGGATGAATTTCACTCGAAAAAGCATCCTGCAGAATCGCATTTTTATGATAGAGGTTCTCGGCAATGAAAAATAAATCCGTTGCAGGAACTAGTCTGTCGTTATACATCGAAATGAATGATTCATTTATTTTGGTTACACTTTTATCTTCCAAGAAACGAATTAGCAAGGTGCAACACATAATGCAGAACAGCAAGAAAGCAATTTTCAACTTGTTTTTAAGACTAAAGGCGAATTTCATAATACGAATTGGTTAGCAATTCAAGTTAAGAATTTATGTGTGGTTAGCCGCAGATTCGCAGATTAATATTCAAAGAATTTTGAACTATATAAGACATTTAAGAACATTTGAGCCATTATGTATTTGGAATCTGCTTGCCATCTAAAATCAGTATAATCTCTCAATCTGTGAAATTATCATCCTAATCTGTGTAATCATCTTCTAAAAATAGTCCTCTTGCGCCGTCTTAGCGAAAAGCTGTGGCGCAAAATTAACCAAATACAACTCCTTTTTGGCTCGGGTAACAGCCGTGTACAACCACCTCAAGAAATCCAAATCAATCATTTCTTCGGTCAAGTAGCCTTGGTCGGCAAAAACAGCATCCCACTGTCCGCCTTGTGCTTTGTGGCAAGTAACTGCGTATGCGAATTTGATTTGCAAAGCATTATAAAAAGGGTCTTGTTTTATGGCAAGCATTCTTTGGCGCTTATTTGCGATGTGTTCGTAATCTTCGTTCAAGCCGTCAAAAAGCTTTTTATTTTGTTCATAAGGCAAGTTAGCCGATTCCAAGTTCAAGGTATCCAACATCACTTTACAGCTGATTTGTCCTGCAGCCGGGAAATCCATAAATTCCAATGTAGCATCCGCAAAGCGAAAACCATAACGTTCTTCCTCGCCACGAACGCGAATCACTTTGGCCATATCACCATTGGCAATAAACGCCGTTTCATCATTTTCGGGGAGCCAAAAATAGTTATTCCGAACCACCATAATCTGGTCGCCACCAGTTAATTCTTCTTCGCGATACAGCAACCTCGCCCTGATTTGCTGGTTGTAAATATTCGCCGATTTATTTGAGCGACAAACCACCAACGTATTTTCCATGCCGAATTTTCGGTAAGCGTACTCTAAACCCTCAACCAAACGAGCGCCGGCCATATTGTAAATATCTTTGTAATTTTTAGTGAGGAATTTAGGTAATGGATTCTCAGGATTTTTAGAAATCTGATTTCTAAGCATCGTTGCATTAGCCAAAATACCCGATTTCTTTTCCTGCCGAACAACTTCTTTCAATTCGACAGAAGTTATCGTTAAAGCGAACTTATCTTTCAAATACTGCTCATTCAAAGCAGGACTGTCCAAACTTCCAACTGGCGGCAATTGTGCTGTATCGCCCACAAAAAGCAGAAAACAGTTTTTCGTGTTGTACACAAACTCCAGCAAATCCCTCAAAATAGATGAACCTGTTTCATTAAATTCATCGGCAATCATCGAGGCCTCATCAATAATAAAAAGTGTATTTTCTGATAAATTTGGCGCCAGCTGGAACTGCATTTCGGGCGATGTCGCCGAGCGTTTCCTGTAAATTCTTTTATGAATGGTTAAGGCTTTCCGATAAGAATATTGGCTCATCACTTTGGCCGCCCGCCCGGTTGGCGCTAATAATTCGCTCCTCAAATTGAACTGTGCCAATACTTTTACCAACGCGGCCACCGAAGTCGTTTTACCCGTGCCTGCATAACCTTTCAGCACAAAACACTTGTACTCATCATTCTCCTGCAAAAACTTGGACATGCGCTCGCAAAAAAGCAGTTGCTCTTTCGTTGGCGTGTGTGGATAAGCTTGTGCAATGAGTTGACTTTTATCGATGTACATGGATGATGTTTAATTGTTAAATGGCTCTATTGTTAAATTGTTTTTAATAGCCACAATTTTAGTTTATGGAAATCAATTGCAATGCTGATTAGTTGCGATAGTCCGTCTTTCCGCTGTATTTTTTAAAACCTCTGTCATGCTGAGGCACGAAGCATCTGTTTCATCGTTTGCAGATGCTTCGTACCTCAGCATGACAGCATGTTCAAAGGAGCTGCAAATTTAAAAAGATGCCGCTACAATACGGTTTAGGCGGCAAATATAGAAGCTTCTTTTAATGTTAGTTCCTGCGAAATGCATAAACGCCACAAATTTGCAGCAACGCATTCCAACAATAAAGCAATTCAACAATAAAACAATTTGCGTTACAACAACAATGTTTCAATCCGATGCGCCATTACCATATTCTGCTGTTTGCTCCAACTAAAAATGGTAAAATGCCCATCTTGCGAAGCAACCAAACCAATAGCCTGCGGCTGGTCATTAACAAATTGCGCTACAGAAAAATGCCTTGTTCCACCCAACTGTCCAGGATATAAGATTTTATCTTCGCCGCCAACAATTGGTTCCGAAAAAGCAATTTGTTCTACGGTTGGTTTACCTTTTGCCCGACCGATTTTAGTACCAAAAGCAATCAAATCGAATTGCTCATTAATAATTGTAGCACCATCAACAGCCGTTAAACCAGCCAAATGTTCCACCTCGCGACGTAAAGCACCTTGAGAAAAAATCTCACTCTGGTTGCCACTTTGTTTAGCCAGATTCGACAATCCGCAGAAAGGCGGCTCCACTAAATACTGTATAGGATGAATGATGGATTCTTCCCATTTTGTATCCCCTTTCGGAACGATAAGCAATGCTCCACCTCTCCCATGACTACGCATAGAAACAGAAAACTGAATTAAAATATTTATCGGGTCGTTCCAACTGGCGAGTACAGTTAAATCAAGCAAAGCTTTTAAAATCGGCGGACAATCGCGGTTTGTGCATGAGGTATCATCTACAATTCTAATCTGCTCGCCTTTTAAAACAGCAACATTCGTAAATTTCCCGATGCCATAAATTCGGCGGTGTTTAATCACGATAAGTCCAGGTTCAGAAACATCGACCACAAAACAAAAGTTGGGAATGTTTAAAGTCGTACCCCAAATAAAAAGCTCGCCATCTTCTTCCCAAACGCCCAAATGTATGCCCGAACGCTCAATTCCGGGCGCAATTTTAGTAAGCGTGTTGGCATTTAGAGGCAAAGGCTTGGCGAATTTCAACGGTTTTGAGGTTTGCGACGGCGGTAAAAAAGCAATCGAAATACGAGGCGAATGGCCCTCTTCTTTCCGCAAGCTACTCCAAAAAGCTACATCAATTAAAGCTTCAATGATTTTCTTATCCGGCTGTGTTGCCAAATCTACCTCACCCTGCGCCACTGCATTTTCATGTAGCTTTATAAAATGTTGCTCAATTTTAGCTGAAATGGTGTTTGCAGCTTTATAAGTAGGCTTGTAACTCATGTTTCGAATTTAAGCTGAATATTTCGAATATTAGATAAGGGAAAGGTTTGATTTTGGTAAAAAGATTTAGTTTGATTTAACCGCAAAGAACGCAGAGCATTTACTTAACCACTAAGGCGCAAAGAACACGAAGTTAATTGCAGATTTTTTCACCATTTAATACATATGAGGAAATTTGAAGCGCCCAAATTGCGTCCTTTGCGAAAAAACTTTGCACCCTTTGCGGTTAATCTCTAAAAAACTCTATTTTTGTTTCAATGAGTAAAAACAGCCTTTTATTAGTCGACCCGAATTTTAAAGCTGATGCATCAGTAAACTGCCATTTATTATTAAAAATAACCAATGATAGCTTTTCTTATGCGGTAATTAATAAAGATTCAGACGAGATTAATGTGATTTTCGATAAGCAAGGCTGTAGCGATGTAGAGCAAGATTTGAAATCTGCTTTCGAAACTGATGCTTACTTATCTCAAAAATATGGTGCAATAAAAGCAGCTGTTCATACTTCAAATTTCATTTTCATTCCTGATGAATGGTTTGATGCAGATAACCTTTCGGTTTATTCCAAATTTTTAAGTTCAGATGGTAAAGTTTACACCAAACATCATGATGAATTGGGCTTCAATACGCTTTTCTCATTAAATGAAAAGGCAGAAGAAATACTTCCTGCAGACACAGTTCTTTACCCTCAATCTTCGCCATTATTGGCTTTGTTTAGTCATTTATCTGGCGATGCTTTGCTAATTGATTTTACGGCATCCTCATTTAATGTGCTGTTTGTTAAGGATGATAAAATCAATTTTCAAAACCATTATGAGGCAGAAACAGCTGAAGAATTCAATTACTTTTTATTGTTGATTATTGAGCAGTTGGATTTAACAGAATCAATGGCAGTTTACTTGCAAGGTATTATTAACGAGGATGACGATTACTACAACACACTTTTAAAATATTTCA
Organism: Pedobacter frigidisoli; assembly: GCF_004331675.1. Taxonomy (GTDB): domain Bacteria; phylum Bacteroidota; class Bacteroidia; order Sphingobacteriales; family Sphingobacteriaceae; genus Pedobacter; species Pedobacter frigidisoli. The sequence continues at coordinate 228,909 of NZ_SJSN01000009.1, forward strand.
ATAACCTTTATTTTTTTCTTCCCGCAGGAAAACAAAACAGTGAATTATTGGCCGATATGCCTAAACATTATTTCAGCGGATTGCTTGCTTTAGATTTATGCGAATAATAGGAGGCAGATTAAAAGGAATTCGCTTGCAGCCGCCTGCAAATTTACCTGTGCGACCCACTACGGATATGGCCAAAGAGGCGCTTTTCAACATATTAAACAACAAATTCGATTTTGAAACCTGCTCCGTTTTAGATTTGTTCTGCGGAACTGGAAACCTGACTTTCGAATTTGCCTCTCGTGGTGCTGAAAGTATTTTAGCTGTAGATTTAGATTATGGTTGTGTGAACTGGGTTAAAACAACGGCTAAAAATCACGAATTTAACCAGATTGAAGTTCGCAAGGGCGATGTTTTTAAATTGTTAAAACAGATGACAGGTTCTTACGATTTAATTTTTGCCGACCCGCCATACAACATGCCAAATATTCCATTGATTCCATTAATGGTAAAGGAGCACCAATTACTTAAACCTGATGGATTATTGGTTGTGGAGCACCAAAGCAACATGAAACTGAATAGCCAACCTGGCTACACCGAAACCAGAAAATACGGCAATTCTTCTTTTAGCTTTTTTGAGTTTGGTTAACCCCAAAGAGCGCTAACTGCGCAAATCCTTAACTCTTTACATAAACGGTCGTCATTGCGAGGCACGAAGCAATCCTACAACTTTAGTTTTAAAGCGAATGCATTAAGATTGCTTCGTACCTCGCAATGACGAGGTGCGAAGCATAGCACTTTAACCTTTCTCCTTTCCGCTTAAAAATCTATATTTGAATTATGAAGATAGCGCTATTTCCAGGTTCATTCGACCCGATAACAATTGCTCACGTAAACATCCTACAGCGTGCTACGCCACTTTTCGATAAGATTGTTATTGGCATCGGGTTAAATAGTTCCAAGCAAAATTTTCTTACAGCAGAACAGCGACTTCAAATATTAGAAACAGTTTTTGCGGGCTATCAAAATATCGAAATCCAAACCTACGAGGGTTTAACTGTCGATTTTTGTCGTAAAATAAATGCTACTTACATGGTTCGTGGTATTCGCTCTGCATCAGATTTTGAGTACGAAAGAGCCATCGCTCAAATTAACCAAACCATGATGCCCGAAGTAGAAACCATTCTACTTTTAAGCAAACCCGAGTATTCGGCCATCAGTTCAACCATCGTTCGCGATATTTTAAGAAATCATGGTGATGTGAGTCCGTTTGTACCTAAAGAAGCTTTGGGTTTTTTGTACAAACCATAAAATTCAACTCAAAAAAATCTTTTCTGAAATGATGTAACGTTTTTAAAAATCGAATACCAATTGAGTAAATAAATTAAATTATGAAAACTCAAACATGTAAGATTTTTAGAAAACCCTGTTACATTTTCAACTAATTCTATTCATTTAGCCAATCCAAAAGCCTTAAATGAAAGAAACTGAAGCCATATTTCTCTCCCTGATAAATCAGCACAAAGCGATTATACATAAAGTTTCGAAGATGTATATGGATGATGCTGAGCAACAGCGGGATTTGTTTCAGGAAATCGTGATGCAGCTTTGGAAAGCCTACCCAACTTTTAAGGGTAACAGCAAATTCTCTACCTGGATGTATCGGGTAGCCCTAAATACTGCTTTGGTTTACTTCAAAAAGGATAATCGAAAAATTGACAAAACACCGCTTGATGAAAACATCGATGTGATTGATGTTAACGAAAATGAATCAAAAGAAGAAAAACTCGCCTACTTATACAAAGCTGTTCAGGAATTAAATGCGGTTGAAAAAGCTTTAATATTTCTCTTTCTCGAAAATCAATCGCACAAAGAAATTGCCGAAAACCTGGGTATCAGTGAAGTAAATGCCCGAGTAAAACTCAACAGAACTAAAGAAAAATTACAATTCATCATAAAGAAAAATGGTTATGAATTTTGACGAATTAAAAAACGAATGGAATGCAGATGGTGCTGAAGAAACCAACATTTCGGAAGATATGCTTAAAATTAAACAAGCCCGTACACCAATTGATATCATCAGGAGAAAGATGAAACACGAGTTTAATTACCAAATTGTGGCTTTGGTTTTAATGGTTGTTATTCCATATTTCTTTAATTTCAGTGCTAATATGAAAATGGTTTATATGGTTTTCTACGCTGTAACCTGTGGATTCACAGCTTATTATTTTTTCAAATTTTATAGATTTTACAAAAACTCGTACGATATGAGTATGGACAGTCGGAAAAGTATTCTGTGGTTTTTCTATGAAATGAAACTGAATATCGAACTTTATAAAGCGCTTACTTACATCATTGCTTTTATCGGACTGGCATTTTTCGCTGTTTATCTGTTTGTGGAGCAAGCCTCTATATTTGCAAGAATTCTGAGCAAGCTTTCTCCTGTTTACCTTATCTTAAATTGTTTTATTTCCATATTGATTATTGGCGCAATTACCGAACTCTGGGCCTGGTACTATTACGGAAAGTACCTGAAACGTGTTAAAAAAGTGGTTGATGATTTGGATTATGAGAGTTAGAAACCTATTTTCAACCATAGATATAAAGGATGAACGCAGATTTTTCATGTCTCCAACGATTGAAATCGTGGGTTATGCAGCGAGGCATTGAACTGTAAACTTTGCAATTTGTAATATTACCCATGATTTCAATCATGGGTACAACCCTATCTTACAAAATCCCACCAGCCCTCAACACATCCATAATCGATGGAAAAGTATTTTTAACAACTGGACCGATATGGCCTTTATCCAACCAAACCGCCTCATCAATTCCCTCCTCTTTTTGAGGAATTAGCTTTGGTTCGCCTTTCACTTTCATTTTATACCAGTTGGTTTTTTTAATAACCATTTTCGAACCCATTGGATAAACATGATACGTTTTGCAAAGCTTTTCTTCCCGTTTAAAAACCCTAATTCCACATTCTTCTTCTACCTCACGAACAGCAGTTTCTTTCATATTTTCACCATCTTCGAGCTTACCTTTTGGTAAATCCCACTTTTTATTTCTAAAAATAAACAGGTAATTACCATTAACACTTTCTACCAAACCACCTGCAGCCTTTATTATGGTACAATCCTTTTTAAGCTTCTTAAAAGTTTCTTTGGGGTTTTTGGTTAAGAAAATATAGCTTTTTCTCGACCCATTTTTTAATTTTTTGTAAAATGTTTGTAAATCAAAATCCTGAAATTCAAGCTGTTGAATTTTTTCTTTTTGTTCAGGTAAAACATCAGAGATAAACAAGGTGTTATCGTTAATATAAATTCTGTAATTTTGGGCCATGTATAATAAAAGTGATATTGAATTAAAGGTAGCGGAATTTTTATTACAAATAAAGGCAATTAAATTACAACCTAATAATCCTTTTACATGGGCATCTGGTTGGAAGTCGCCAATTTATTGCGATAACCGAATTACCCTTTCCCACCCTCAGGTTAGAACTTATATTCGTCAGAAACTTGCACAAGCAATTCAAGAAGAATTTGGTTCGGTTGATGTTATTGCAGGTGTGGCAACAGCTGGAATTCCACAGGGGGTTTTGGTAGCACAAGAATTGGGTTTACCTTTTATCTACGTTAGGGCAAAAGCTAAAGAACACGGAACAGGAAGTTTAATAGAAGGCGAAGTAGTAGAAGGTCAACGTGTGGTGGTTATAGAAGATTTAATATCAACAGGAAAAAGCAGTTTACAAGCGGTTGAAGCGTTAAGATCAGCTGGTTTATCTGTTGCTGGCTTAGCTGCAATTTTTACCTATGGATTTGAAAAAGCGGATGAAAATTTTGCAGCAGCTAAATGCCGTTACATCACTTTATCAAATTACGAAGCTTTAATTGATTATGCCGCTGAGCACAGTATTATCGCAAAAAATGATATGGAATTATTAGGAAAATGGCGCTTGAATCCATCAGAATGGGGACAAGTTATAAGTCCTGAGTCTTAAGTTTGAATTTCCAAATCTAAAAAAAAACTAACCTATAAAAATATATAATGACGATTATCGAAAGCGCTGTTGAAGTAAATAAACCTGTAAATGAGGTTTATGCTTTTCTCTCAAATATGAACAATCATCAACAGTTAATGCCCGAAAACATTTACAACTGGGAATCGACAGAGGATGATGCTCGTTTTACCATTCAAAACATGGCTAAATTGGCGATTAAGATTTCTAATCGTGTTGAAAATCAAGAATTAAAAGCTATTCCATCAGAAAAAGCACCATTTGATGTGGAGTTAAAATGGACTGTTGAAGATAACGGAAACGGTACAACAACCGCTAAACACATTATCTCTGCAGATTTAAATATGATGATGAAAATGTTGGCTTCTGGTCCACTTCAAAAATTAGTTGATCATCAAACTCAAAAGCTAAAAGAAATTTTAGGATAATTATTCATAGTGATGCTGAGTTTATTTTGGCACCAGATTTATATACACAGCGAAGATTTATCTTCGCTTTTTTTATACGTAAAAATTCCATTGCTTTTCTTTTACAGGAATTAAATTTTGATACCTTAGTTTTCGAATAACCCTTAAACTATGAAGCTAAAATCCCTACAGATATTTGTCTCGCTTTTTTGCCTTTTCCCTATTGCCAATTCTTTTGCACAATCTTCATTAATCGCATTAAAAACAGAATATTTGGTTAATCCAATCGGATTAGATAATGCTAACCCACGATTTACTTGGCAATTGGCTGATGTAAGTCAGGGTGCTAAACAAAATGCGTATCGTATTTCTGTAAATACCGATTCTCTTGCTTTACTAAAAGGTAATGGAAACTGGAATACCGGGATCATACAGTCAAGTGATAATTTGATTACCTACTCTGGCCAATCACTAAAACCTTTTACTAAATATTTTTGGAGAGTTGAAGTTACTACCTCAACGAAAAAGACGATAAGTAAAATTGCCAGTTTTGAAATGGGTATGATGAACACGGCCAATTGGCAAGGCGCTTGGATATCCGATTCAGAAAACATTAAGCTAAAACCTGCACCCTATTTCAGAAATACATTTACAACAGCAAAAAAAGTGAAATCTGCCCGAGTTTACATCGCCGCTGGCGGATTATACGAACTCTCCATCAACGGGAAAAAGATTGGCAACCACCGTATGGATCCAATGTACACTCGTTTTGATAGAAGAACGCTGTATGTGACTTACGATGTAACTAAAGAAATTATCCAAGGCAAAAACGCTGTTGGTGTACTGCTTGGAAATGGTTGGTACAATCATCAATCTACTGCCGTATGGGATTTTGAAAAGGCTCCATGGCGCAACCGACCAACTTTTTGTCTGGATGTTCGAATTACTTATGATGATGGTACGGTAGAAATTATCAAATCTGGAAAAAACTGGAAAACGGCTTTGAGTCCGATAATTTTTAACAGCATTTACACGGCTGAGCATTACGATGCAAGACTTGAAAAAGCGGGTTGGAACACGGTAGATTTTGATGATAAAGATTGGAAAAATGTGATCTACCGTTCTGCTCCATCTAGAAATATTGTGGCACAAGCACTCCATCCTATCCGCAACGTAGAAGAAATTGCAACCAAAGATTTAAAGAAAATTAATGATACTACTTATCTTTTTAATTTGGGTAGAAATATTTCAGGTGTGAGTAAAATCACTTTGAGTGGAGCTTCCGGAACTGTGGTTAGATTAAAACATGGGGAGCGTTTGTATACAAACGGCAGATTGGATATTTCTAATATCGATGCACATTATCGCCCAACAGATAATACCGACCCATTTCAAACTGATATTTTAATTTTAAGTGGTAAGGGTGAGCAAAGTTTCATGCCGCATTTCAATTATAAAGGTTTTCAATATGTTGAAGTAACCACTTCCAGCCCAATCGAACTCAAAAAAGAAAGTCTCGTTGGTTATTTCATGCACAGCGATGTTCCTGTTTTAGGCGATGTAAAATCTTCTGAACCAATTATCAATAAAATTTATTACGCTACAAATAATTCCTATTTATCAAACTTGTTTGGCTATCCAACTGATTGTCCGCAAAGGGAGAAAAACGGTTGGACTGGTGATGCACAAATCGCAATAGAAACTGGCCTATATGGTTTTGATGGCATTACGATTTATGAAAAATGGTTAGCTGATCATCGTGATGAGCAGCAGCCAAATGGAGTTCTTCCATCAATTATACCAACTGATGGTTGGGGTTACGAGTGGGGAAATGGACCAGATTGGACGAGCACCATCGCCATTATTCCATGGAATGTTTATTTATTTTATGGCGATAAAAAACTGCTGTCCGATTGCTATGAAAATATCAGAAAATATGTGAATCATATCGATGAAACTTATCCAACAGGATTAACAACCTGGGGTTTAGGTGATTGGATTCCTGTTAAATCTAAATCTCCAGTAGAGCTAACTTCAACTTGTTACTATTATGCCGACGTAATCATTTTAGCAAAAGCTGCCAAAATTCTAAACAAAACAGCTGACTATGAAAAATATACAGCATTGGCGAAAAAGATCAAAGATGCATTTAATGGAAAATATTTGAATAAGGCTACAGGAATTTATGCATCAGGCGTACAAACGGAAATGAGTGTTCCGCTTTATTGGAAAATTGTTCCAGAAGAATCTATAGCATTAGTTGCTAGTAATTTAGCAAAGAAAGTAGAAGCTGATGGTTTCCATTTAGATGTTGGATTGTTGGGTACTAAAGCCATTTTGAATGCATTATCAGAAAATGGATATAGTGATGTTGCTTACAAAATTGCTGCACAAAAAACCTATCCAAGCTGGGGTTGGTGGATGGAAAACGGTGCAACAACATTGTATGAAAATTGGCCAATAGATGCAAAATCAGATATTTCGATGAACCACATCATGTTCGGTGAAATTGGTGCTTGGTTATATAAATCTCCCGGAGGAATTAAGCCTGATCCTGAAAAACCTGGATTTAAAAACGTGATTTTAGCGCCTCATTTTGTAAAAGGACTCGATCAATTTGAAGCGAAACATACTGGTCCATACGGAGAAATTACCTCCTCTTGGAAACGAAGCGGCAATGGAATTTCATACAAAGTTATTGTTCCCGCAAATTCCACTGCATCAGTTGTACTTCCAAAAGAGCAAGATTTAAAAGTTTACCTGAATGGAAAAGTTATATCCAACTCTACAGCACAATTAGAATCTGGCTCTTATACTTTCGACTGGAAATAAAATGAAAAGACTCCACCTTTATTTTGTTTTTATAGCAATGCTTCTTTTTGATACAAAACTAAATGCCCAAGAAAGAATAACCGAATACCTTAGTCCGAAAAGGGTTTTATGGACTACTGGTGATGTAAAAAATCAAGGCAGACTTTTACAAATCGGCACAGGTCAGGCAGATGTTCGAAATGAGAATATGTGTATTCTGGAGAATAAGCAAAGTTCTAAATCCAGTATTTTATTAGATTTTGGCAAAGAGCTTCAAGGTGGAATTCAGATTGTAACTGGCATTTGGGCAGGAAATAAACCCATTAAAGTTCGTATCCGTTTTGGCGAATCTGCAAGCGAGGCGATGTCTGATATCGGTGGAAAAGGCGGTGCTACTAATGATCATGCCATTCGAGATCAAGAAACTTTGCTACCATGGCTGGGCATTGCAGAAATCGGGAATACAGGTTTTCGTTTTGTTAGGATTGATCTGCTCGATAATGATACTAAACTTATTCTGAAAGAAACTCGGGCAATTTCGAGATATAGAAACTTGGAATACAAAGGATCGTTTAACTGTAGTGATACATTGTTGAATAAGATCTGGAAAACTGGTGCCTACACCGTTCAGCTGAATATGCAAGATTATCTTTGGGATGGCGTTAAACGCGATCGATTAGTTTGGGTGGGTGATTTAAATCCTGAAATTTCGACTATAAATGCAGTATTCGGTTATAATGAAGTAGTTCCAAAATCTTTGGATTTTGCAAAAGAAACCACACCGCTACCCAATTGGATGAACGGAATTAGCGCTTATTCTATGTGGTGGATTATTAATCAACGTGATTGGTATTATCACAATAGCGATTTAAATTACTTGAAAGAGCAACAAACCTACCTTAAAGATTTACTAAATCTCCTCATTCAAAAAATCGATGCTGACAATAAAGAGCATTTGGATGGCCAACGTTTTTTAGATTGGCCATCGAGCGAAGATCCTAAAGCAATTCATGCGGGCTTACAATCTATGATGATTTTATCCTTAGATGCTGGAGCTGATTTAATTGGCAAAATGGGTGACCAAGAAACAGCAGACAAGTGCATGGAAGCAGTTTCGAGATTAAAGAAACATTTGCCAGAAACCAATGATTCTAAACAGGCTGCAGCACTTCTTTCGTTGTCGAATTTGATGAGTGCTAAGGATGCAAACAATATCATCTCTAATGGTGGTTCAAAAAACTTCTCTACTTTTTTTGGCTATTACATGTTACAGGCAAAAGCAAAAGCTGATGATTATCAAGGTGGCATTAATATTATCCGTGAGTATTGGGGTGCCATGCTAAACTTAGGCGCAACAACTTTTTGGGAAGATTTTAATATGGATTGGCTAAAAAATGCCAGTCGGATTGATGAGTTGGTTCCTGAAGGTAAAATAGATACCCATGGTGCTTACGGCGCTTATTGTTATATCGGTTTCCGCCATAGTTTAGCGCATGGTTGGGCTTCAGGTCCTACGCCATGGCTAACAGAACATGTTTTAGGGATTTCTGTTCTGGAACCTGGCTGCAAAAAAATTCGCATTAAACCCAACCTAGTAGATTTAACTTTCGCAAAAGGTACTTTTCCAACGCCTTATGGAATTTTAAGTGTTAAACATACCATAGTTAACGGAAAAATTAAAACCAAAATTAAAGCGCCTAGAGGGGTTAAGGTGGTTCGCTAACTAATCACTTTAAATTTGTAATTTGATTGAAATTTTAACCAAATTACTTTATGCCAAACACTTACACTCGATTGCACATTCATTTCGTCTTCGCAGTCAAATACAGAAAATCTATTATTCTTTCAGATTGGGAAGATAGCTTACATAAATACATTACTGGAATAGTTCAAAATAATGAGCATAAAATGCTTGCGATTAATTCCATGCCCGATCATTTGCACATGTTTGTTGGATTAAATCCAAAGCAATCCATTTCAGATTTGATGAGATTGGTCAAAGGCGATAGCTCAGAATTTGTTAATACACAGGGTTTCACGAATCAAAAATTCCAATGGCAAGAAGGATATGGTGCATTTAGCAATAGCTACTCCCAGATTGATGCCGTCGTTAAATATATTCTAAATCAAAAAGAACACCACAAAAAGAAAGATTTTAAAACAGAATATATATCGATACTTCGTGATAATAAAATTGATTACGACGACAAATATTTATTTAAAGATTTACTCGATACTTAAGGGTAGCCCCTACGGGGCATAAACAAATAAAAAATTTTCATAAAAAGACATTTTAACAAATGCCTTTTTTTCTACAAATGGGTAGCCCCGATGGGGCAGATGCTAGTTTTGGCATATAGTTGTTATGCATTTTGCATAGCACTAGGATATCTTTGGGCGGTAAGCGCTACCTTACAGCAAGCCTACATTCCCCTATTGCACCATCGGGGAGGCCAATTTAACAAGAGCAGCATGTATCTTTGCCCCATAGGGGCTACCTGTTTGTAAAATAGGCAATGTGTATTTATGCGCCGTAGGTGCTACCCATTTGTAACACAACCTTGTAATGGAAAGAAGGGCTGCAATTGCCAAGCATTAAACATACATTTCCAAATCGTTTTTAAATACTCTTAGCAAGACAAAATTTCAGTATAAATCACTAAATTTCAGCCAATTAGTCTCACAAAAATAATCCTTACCGACAAAATTTCCGATTCAAAAATCAAAATCATCATGGCATTTGTTTTGACTAAAACGGTAATATGAACTTCAACAATTTTACGATAAAAGCCCAGGAAGCTGTTCAACAGGCTTCCGAAATAGCCCAAGGCAATCAGCAACAGGCTATTGAAACGGCACATCTACTTAAAGGTTTGCTTACTGTTGATGAAAACGTGGTTTCTTATGTATTAAAGAAATTGAACGTTAACTTAAATTCATTGAATCAAAACTTAGATAACGAGATCGCAAAATTCCCGAAAGTGAGTGGAAGCAATGCCTATCTGTCATCAAATACCAATAGCGTTTTACAAAAAGCGCAAACATTTTTAAAAGAATTTAAAGATGAATTTGTTTCTGTAGAACATCTATTGCTTGGAATCTTAGCCGTTAATGATAGCACTTCAAAGTTATTAAAAGAGCAAGGTGTTAACGAAAAAGACCTTAAAAAAGCCATTGCCGAATTACGTGGTGATAACCGTGTAACCGATCAAAATGCGGAGGCAACTTATCAAGCCTTAAGCAAATACGCTCGTAATTTAAACGAATACGCAGAAAGCGGAAAGCTTGATCCGGTTATTGGTCGCGATGAAGAAATTCGTCGGGTAATTCAGATTTTATCTCGTAGAACAAAGAATAACCCAATTTTAATTGGCGAACCAGGTGTTGGTAAAACGGCGATTGCTGAAGGTATTGCTTTCAGAATTATAAAAGGCGATGTACCTGAAAACTTAAAAAGCAAGGTGGTTTATTCGCTCGATATGGGCTCTTTAATCGCTGGTGCAAAATATAAAGGTGAGTTTGAAGAACGTTTGAAAGCCGTTGTAAAAGAGGTTTCGCAAAGCGATGGAGAGATTGTACTCTTTATTGATGAGATCCATACTTTGGTTGGCGCTGGTGGTGGTGAAGGTGCAATGGATGCCGCTAATATTTTGAAACCTGCTTTGGCTCGTGGAGAATTACGTGCTATTGGCGCAACTACTTTGGATGAATATCAGAAATATTTAGAAAAAGATAAAGCGCTAGAACGTCGTTTCCAAAAGGTAATGGTAAATGAACCTGATACCCAAGATGCGATTTCCATTCTTCGTGGGTTGAAAGAACGTTACGAAACGCATCACAAAGTGAGGATTAAGGATGAGGCAATTATTGCGGCTGTGGAGATGAGTCAGCGATATATTGCCGACCGTTTCTTACCCGATAAAGCTATCGATCTAATGGACGAAGCGGCCTCGAAGTTGCGCATGGAGATGGATAGTGTGCCTGAAAACGTGGATGCACTTGATCGTGAGATTATGCGTTTGGAAATTGAGCGTGAAGCCATTAAAAGAGAAAAAGACGACCGAAAGGTTAAGGATTTATCAGAAGAGATTGCGAATTTATCTGCCGAACGAGATCAGTTAAAAGCAAAATGGCAAGGCGAAAAAGATTTGGTTGATTCATTAAATAATCAACTAGAACAAATTGAACACTATAAATTAGAAGCCGAGCAAGCTGAACGTGCTGGAGATTATGGCAAGGTTGCAGAGATTCGTTATGGAAAAATCAAGGAATCTCAAGATTTGATAGAAAAGGTAAAAGCGGAGCTTGAAAACTTGCAAAGCGATAGCCGAATGCTTAAAGAAGAGGTTACTGCTGATGATATTGCGGGTGTGGTTGGCCGTTGGACAGGTATTCCGGTTACAAAACTAATTGCAAGTGAGCGTGAAAAATTATTGAATCTTGAAGAGGAACTTCACCAACGTGTTGCAGGTCAAGATGAAGCTATTGAAGCTATTTCTGATGCGATTCGTCGCTCTCGTGCAGGTTTGCAAGACAAAAGAAAGCCTATTGGATCGTTCATTTTCTTGGGAACAACTGGTGTTGGTAAAACGGAATTAGCCAAAGCATTGGCAGAGTTTTTATTTAACGATGAAAATGCATTGACTAGAATTGATATGAGTGAATATCAGGAACGCCATGCGGTTTCTCGTTTAATTGGTGCGCCTCCAGGCTACGTTGGTTACGATGAGGGTGGACAATTAACTGAAGCCGTTCGACGTAAACCTTATTCGGTGGTATTGCTTGACGAAATCGAAAAAGCACATCCAGATGTGTTTAACATACTGTTACAGGTTTTAGATGATGGCCGTTTAACTGATAATAAAGGCAGAACGGTGAATTTTAAAAACACTATCATCATCATGACTTCGAATATTGGCGCACACTTGATTCAGGATAATTTCAAAAATCTGAGTGATGAAAATCGTGATGAAGTGATTGCTAAGACCAAAAATGAGTTGTTTGAGGTGCTGAAGCAAACGATTCGTCCGGAGTTTTTAAACCGTATTGATGAGTTGATTATGTTCACGCCGTTGAACCGCAGCGAAATTAGAAACATTGTAAGCTTGCAATTTAAACATGTTCAGCAAACACTTGCAGAAATGGGCATTGAAATGGAAGCCAGCGATGAAGCTTTGGATTGGTTGGCACAGTTGGGTTACGATCCGCAGTTTGGTGCTAGACCATTGAAAAGGGTGATTCAAAAAAGAATTTTAAACGAGCTTTCGAAAGAGATTTTGGCGGGTAAGATAGATAAAGACAGCAAAATTAAGTTAGATATGTTCGATCATAATTTTGTATTCCTCAATCAGAAAACAGTATAAAAATAAGCTTAGTAAATCCCACAGATTAATTTCTGTGGGATTTTTTTTTTGCACTGTTATTCAACACATTAAGTAACTAATTTGATAGTTTAATTTTTTGTTTTTTGTTTCGATAATGATTATTATTGATTACACACAAAAAAACACAAATAAAATGAAACTTAAATTAATGATCATGGCGCTTCTATGCGCCGTCAGTTGGCATTGCTATGCGCAAACAACAGAGAAAGGTACTGGCTTTGCTGGAATAAGTCTCAGCTTCGGAACTTCCAAACAGAACAGCATTACACCTGCGCTAAACACTTTTACGGCAACACCTCGTGGAGGCTATTTTTTGGCCAATAATTTAGCTGTTGGATTAGAAATACCATTAAATCTATCGAAACTTAGAGGCGAAAGCTACATTTCTTGGGATGAAGAGGAAGGAAGATATAAAGATCGATATGGCCCAAAAGAATTTAGTTTCGGCTTCTCCCCTTTTATTCGCAAATATGTTGACATTAAAGATCGATTTAAGTTTTTCGCTCAAGCGAACTTGCTACTTCAAATCAATACTTTTAATAGAATAGACGATCAGGGTTATTTAATAAAGACTGATGCCAGGGTTAAAGGACTTGGAGCTAGTTTAACGCCTGGCTTCACTTATCTTCTCTCTGATGATTCGAGCATTGACTTTTCATTCCCGATTTTAACATTCTTCCATCAGAATTACTATGCGTCAGAATCACTATACAATTTTGACAAAACGAATAACCTGAGGTTTGCACTTGATAACTTTACGCCTACTTTCACTATTAATTTTCATTTTTAATAAAGCTTTCATGAGAAAAACAGTCAATAAAAACTTTAAATATTTAATTGATTGAAAGGGTAATTCTTTACTATAATAACAACTCCTGCCTTGAAATAGGCAGGAATTGCTATTTCTTCTTGGTTTCTATATTCGGTAAAAAACCAGTTAATAATCCGATAAGGGGCAGAAATGCACAAATATTAAATACATAATTAATGCCTTGTGCATCGGCTAGTCTACCCAATAAAGCCGATCCAATCCCCCCCATTCCAAAAGCAAAGCCAAAAAACAAGCCCGCTACTAAGCCTACTTTTCCAGGAATTAATTCTTGCGCATAAACCAATATCGCAGAAAAGGCAGAGGCCAAAATCATCCCAATAGGAACAATTAAAACCCCTATCCAAAATAAATTGGCATGAGGCAATAGCAAAGCAAAGGGTGCTGTTCCCAATATAGAAGCCCAAATCACATACTTCCTACCAATTTTATCACCAATTGGGCCACCTAATAATGTCCCCGCAGCTACCGAGAATAAGAAAACAAAAAGATAAATCTGCGAAGTTTGAACCGAAACATGGAACTTATCGATTAAATAGAAAGTAAAATAGTTAGTTAAACTCGCCATGTAAAAGTATTTCGAGAAAATCAACAGCAATAAAATCGATACCGCAAAAATTACTTTCTTTCTCGAAAACTGATTTACCACAGCTTGAACATTGGCTTTCTTACTGCGGGCAAGCACAAATCCCTTATACCAATTTCCAACATAGGTTAAAATTACGATGGCCAAAAGGGCGATGATGGAAAACCAAATCACACTGAATTGTCCGTACGGAACGATTATCCAGGCTGCCAAAAGAGGTCCTAAAGAACTGCCTGCATTTCCGCCCAACTGAAAAACAGACTGTGCCAATCCCCTCTTCCCTCCAGATGCAGCATGAGCCATTCGAGAAGCTTCAGGATGAAATATTGAAGAACCTACCCCAATTAATGCCACAGAAATTAGCATGGTGTAAAAATGTGATGATTGAGAAAGCGTAATTAATCCGGTTAAGGTAAAGCCCATGCCTATCGCCAAGGAATACGGCTGAGGTTTTTTATCAGTATATAAACCCACAAAAGGCTGTAAAAGCGATGCTGCCAGTTGAAATGTTAACGTAATTAATCCAATTTGTGAAAAACTTAATCCATAGCTTGTTTTAATAACTGGATAAATAGCGGGAATTAATGATTGGATGGTATCATTTAATAAATGAGAAAAACTCAGTGCAAATAGAATCGGAAATACGGTTTTTTCTACTAAGTTTTGGGTGGTGGTTTGCTCGTTCATCATAATTTTAAACTGACCAAAAATAAACATAATAATTTTTGCAGGTGGCACTATATGTCCTTGTTGTGTCGAAACATTTTTATTAAGTTGGGGTTTATTAGCTATGGAAAAAAACAGAAAAATTGTCGGCCTTTGCGGAAGCCTTAGAAAAGGATCTTATAATGCAATGCTTCTCAAATTTGCAGCGTCACTAGTTCCCGAAGGGATTGATTTTGAAATCGCATCTTTTGATGATGTTCCTGTGTATAACGCAGATGATGATATTCCAGAGGTTGCGGAAAGACCAGCAAGTGTTGTTAAGTTTAGAGATGCTTTGGCTAAAGCGGATGCCTTTGTTATTGTATCACCAGAATATAATTATTCTATCCCTGGCGGATTAAAGAACGCTATCGATTGGGCCAGTAGAGGAAAAGATTCGCCATTAATGCATAAACCTGTCGCCTTAATGGGTGCTACGCAAGGTATGTGGGGAACTGTTCGCATGCAGACTGCCTTTCTTCCTGTCTTCACTTTTCTAAATATGAATCCTGTTTTACAGCCAGAGGTTTTAGTTGCACAGGCGCAGAATAAATTCGATGCCGATGGAAACTTAATTGACGAAGCTGCAATAGGCATTATCAAAAGAAAAATCGAAAACCTAATTTCTGCTTGTAGCGTTTAGATCAAATTTCTTGTGATATAGATTTTCGCCATTCCCACATACGCGAGAATCTTAATGCTGAAGCAGAAACCTAAAAATATTTCCCGCAGATTAAGAGGATTTTCGCAGATTTTCTACGGTGATTATTTTAAATCGATGGGAGCAATATTTGGCGAATTGTCTATCAATTTCCATTTGCATTTTACTAAAAATATCACCACAAGACATTCAAAAGAAAATTAAATAACTAGAAACTAATTTTCTTTTGATCCTTGTGTGGTTAAAAGTCTAAACTTAGAATTACAGAGCAAAATTCTACTACTTCAATCTTAATCGCCATAAGAGTACTCCTAAAAGATGTCATTGCTTCCGATTAAAAACTGACATTTATACAAAAAAAGTCAGATTGTCAATTTGGCACACTCAAAAAGTTAATCAAACGATTAGTTTTTCGTCACACAAAAATAATAAAGAATTAATACCAATTTTATATCTGATTATCTATTAAGCAGTTGACAGAAAACTGATTTTTAGATGACTGTGACAGCGTTTCTTGGCATCGATATTGACTTTTAGGCGAATATAGTCAGAAATTAAAAAAGTAAAAATTGACTGTATTTTTCAAACAAATAAATAATAAAAAAGATGAAAAAACTATTATTATCAATCGTAGCAGTAGCAGGTTTAGTGTATGGAGCAAACGCACAAACAGAAAAAGGAAAAATCATTTTAGGTGGTAATGTTGGCTTTAATTCTACAAAAGTAGAAGGTGCTGCAAAATCAGATTTAAGTTTCAGCGTAGTACCAAGTGTTGGTTATTTTGTAAGCGATAACTTTGCAATCGGTACGGGAGTTGGCTATACTTACAACAAAGAAGTTAGCGATAACAATTTAAACCAAGCATTTAAAGTTGCGCCTTTCGGCCGTTACTACATTGGTTTATCAGATCAATTTAAATTCTTCGGACAACTTTCTGTGCCAATGGAATTTGGAAACAACAAAGTTGTAGATGCACAAGGAAATGTGGGCGCTAAATATGCTACAACAACTTCAATTGGTGTTAACGTAGCACCAGGTTTTGCTTTCTTCCCTACAAAGAGAATTGGTATCGAAGTTTCGGTTAATGGTTTAGGTTACAACAACCTTAAAGTTAAAAACGAAATTACTGGTGGCGAAGCTACAGCAAACTCATTCGGTTTAGAAGCAGATACTTTTGCTCCAAAATTGGGCGTACAGTTCCATTTCTAATCGGAATATTTTACAAAGCGAAAGCCATAGATGAGCAGATTCTTAATCTGCTCATCTATGGCTTTTTTATTAGGACAGGTTCTTGCAACAAGTTTACCATCTCTAACTCCCCAATGACATTAACTTAAGCCTTTTTTGCCACAGATTTACACAGATAAACACAGATTTATTTACGAGTTTTTTTATCTGTGCTTATCCTGTCCATCTATTGCAAGCCCATTAAGATCTAACCATATAAGGAATATAAGGCAATATAAGTTACGAGCCCAACTTAAATGTTCTTAAATTCCTTGTATGGTTAGTTATTTCTATTGATCCTAGTCCGATAGTGACGGGATCAAATTCAGGAAAATGACCGTTTATTCCATTTACCAGCCCCTAACCCCATCCTAAAATAGGAGGGGAATTGTATGTACTAAGGAAAGTTTTGTACATAAATTTTGGGTTCGGTAGCTTTAAATCCACCGACATAAATATGATCATCAAACTTACAACATGCACCCCTTGCCCCTCCTTATTTTCAAGGAGGGGCAAGGGGTGGTTTTTCTTCGTGTTGAAGAAAACTTATTAATTTGGTTTTGAAATCATTGCCAGGCCATTAAGATCCAAAATCAAGTTCAGGATGGAGACCTTGCTTGGCATTTACCACCCCCTAACCCCATCCTAAAATAGGAGGGGAATTGTATGTACTAAGGAAAGTTTTGTACATAAATTTTGGGTTCGGTAGCTTTAAATCCAACGACATAAATATGATCATCAAACTTACAACATGCACTGCCCAGCTCCCCTCCTTATTTTCAAGGAGGGGCAAGGGGTGGTTTTTCTTCGTGTTGAAGAAAACTTATTAATTTGGTTTTGAAATCATTGCAGGGCAATAAGATCCTGAATCAAGTTAAGGAGGACGACCGACCATGGTATTTGTTTAGCCAAAAGCGCTAACGTTTGTTAAATAAACCAGACAGCAGCGGCAGCCCCCGATTATTTTCTATCGGGGCTATAGCGAATGGCGGGGCTAAAAACCTCCATGGAATACTGAACTTCGTTTTCCAAATCATCATTTTTGTTGCTCATTAATTCCGTATAAGCCGTAATTGATTTCAGAGCGAAATCAAATAATTTTGGCCTTTTTAAAATGGATTACACTCCCAAAGATTACTTCTGCTCTCTAATCGCTTTAAACTCCGATCCATCTTTCCATTTCGGATAAACATCCTCATTACTTAACCGATAACCCATATCGAAAAGCATTCTCACATCCTCTACAATACCCGATAAATCCCAGGCTTTGGCATCGAAGTTATCTTGTGGAGAATGGTAACGAAACTTCGTAAAATCGGCCACTTGCTTTAAGCCCCATTCCCTACCCTTTGTAACATTATCTACGCCCGATCCGGTAAATAAAGATGGAACTCCAACCTTTGCCAAGTTGAAATGATCAGAGCGATAATACAAGCCCGACGATGGAACCGGATCAGGAACCAATACACGACCTTGTTTCTTCGCAGATGCCGCAGCATAATCTTCCAGTTCTGATTGGCCGAAGCCATAAACCACAATATCCTTCGTTTTCCCCGCAATGCCCATCATATCCATATTAATGTTTGCCACCGTTTTTGCTAAGGGAAAAGTTGGGTGTTTGGCATAGTATTCCGAACCCAAAAGACCTTGCTCCTCTGCGGTATAAGAAATAAATAAAATCGTTCTTTCAGGTTTCTTTGGTAGTTTTTTAAAGGCCGAGGCAATTTCAAATAACGAAGCCACACCAGTTGCATTATCCACGGCGCCATTGTAAATCGAATCGCCATGAATCTTCTCTCCCACGCCTAAATGATCCCAATGGGCAGAATAAATGATGGCTTCATCCTTTTTCTTATCGCCCGAAATTTTAGCGAGCACGTTATAAGTAACCGATTTTTTAATCTTATTTTTCACCGTAAGCGATGTAGTTAAGTTTAAATCAACCGCCTTAAAATTTTTCTTACGGGCGGCACTGAAAAGCGCATCAGTTTGTCCGGCCATTTTAAAAAGCTGTTTGGCTACATCAAGCGTAATCCAACCCTCCACTACCGTCCTATTCATGCCATTATCTGCCATTTGAAGCGTAAGTTTCGATTTCGACCAGCCACTTCTTACCACCGTCCATGGGTAGGCGGCAGGTTCCGTATCATGAATAATCAAAATCCCGGCGGCACCCTGTCTCGAGGCCTCTTCAAATTTATACGTCCAGCGACCATAGTAAGTCATGTTTTTGCCTTTAAACAAGGTAGAATCTGCAAAACCTGGATCGTTAATCATCACCACCACAATCTTTCCCTTCACATCCAAATCCTTATAATCGTTCCAACCATATTCTGGCGCCACAATTCCATAACCAGCAAAAACCAATGGGGCATTGGTAACGCTCACCTGATCTTGCACCCTACGCGATCCAGCCACGAAATCAGTCAGATAATTCAAACTTAAGCTTGCCGATTTACCCTTAATCAACATTTTAGCCTCTGGAACCGATTTAATTTCTACCATCGGCACTTCCTGAAAAAAGCTATCGCCATTGCCGGGCTCCAGACCCAATTGTTCAAATGCCGTTTTTAAATAGTTAATGGTTTTGGTTTCACCCGCGGTAAAAGGCTTTCTTCCCGCTAGGCTATCGGCGGCAATTACCGATAAGTATTTTGTGAGGCTGCTATCATTAATGGCTTTTATAGCGGTCGAATCTGGTCCATCTGAACTGTTTTCTACTGATTGTTTACAGGAAGATATACAAAAAGCGATGGCCGATAAGTAAAGTATGGTTTTCTTCATGAGGATATTTTAGGAAGGTAATTTAAGAAAAAATAGCGATTTGATGTTTTTAGGATTTTGGAGCGCAGGGATAGAAGCAATTATAATGTTTGCTCCCGTTGCGGGCTTTCCACTACTATCGGGGCTAGGTGGCGAAATGGCACACCTTTGTTTGGCTGGGTGCTATAATTTTTAAAGTCCATTGGTAAGCCATTAAGCAATGGAATGAGTGGAAATCTTATGTTTTGATAGAGAAATCTCACTATTGATTAAGGATTTGGAGCGCAATGGCAGAAGCGATGATTATTGTTAGTCCCGCTATCTCTGCAAGCCGCTGCCGATGAAGAATCGGCATTGCGGGCTTTCCGCTCTAACGGGGCTAGGTGGCGAAAATAGTACAGCTAGGATTGGCTAGGTTGCTATAATTTTAAAGTGGGTCGGTGGCCACCAGGCAATGAAGCGGCATGCCTAGGACGGTCGTCATTGCGAGAAACAATTCTTCATTGTTTCGTGGCAACCTCATTGCTGCTAGTGAATGGGCAAAAGCAAGCTGGAGATTGCCACGAACATTACCGATGAAGAATCGGAGAATATTCTCGCAAGGACGGAAAAAGAGCAGAAAGAGAGTGGAGGAACCGTGAGTGTTTTACAGCCAAATAATGCTCAAACTAACACCCTGGCTAACCCACTCGTCATTGCGAGAAACAATTTTTCATTGTTTCGTGGCAACCTCATTGCTGCTATTGAACTGGCAAAAGCAAGGTGGAGATTGCCACGAACATTACCGATGAAGAATCGGAGAATGTTCTCGCAAGGACGGAAAAAGAGCAGAAAGAGAGTGGAGGAACCGTGAGTGTTTTACAGCCAAATAATGCTCAAACTAACACCCTGGCTAACCCACTCGTCATTACGAGAGACAATTTTTCATCGGAACGTGGCAACCTCATTACTCGGCCAGTTGTTTTGCGTAGCCTACTTCTGATGTTGATGCCATAATATTTGGTTTTAGCGGTTAAAAATTAAATTATCGCAGGGAAGATTTAGGCTGATTTTGCAAATTTTATTTAGACATTTAAGCAAGAACCAGGATGTTTATTGCTTAAAAACAAGCCGAAAGGCGAAGACCAATTTTATTATTCAGATCTTATCAGGGATGATTTCAGAACGGTTAATGTTGCGAAATCGTAAAGCAATATTGGAAAAATAAATCAGTTTTCAAAAATTTATTTGCATTGATAATTATCACAATGTTTTACGGTTTCCCGTAGTGGAGGAGGAATTTAAATTATTACTTTAGGGAACTAAATTAATCGATGCGCTCATTATGTTGGTTTGTTTCTAGAACTACTGTAGGCTTCTTTGAAGTTTAGTGAATACAATTAAAAAACGCAATTATAAATATGCAAATGAGGTATGGAGTGATATTATTCGATATCGAGTTAGGTATGTTCACGGGTTAGCTGCAAGTCAAAAGACAATGAATTAAAAGAATAGGTAACTTACTATTGAATCTGCTCAAAGCCAAAGATTATCAATTAAATCAAAACAAAATGAATAATCAGATTAATTATTTAGTATCAATTTTCCCTGAAGTTGCACAGCAAATAATGGATTACAAAACAGGAGCCACAGAATGTAAAGCAGATGGCAATTATTACCCAAAAGATTGGGAGAAAAAAGCAGATGGAAATTATTACCCGAAAGACTTTGAAAAAAAAGCTGATGGAAATTATTATCCAAAAAATTGGGAAAGAAAACCTGACAGTAATTATTATCCGAAGAACTTTGAAAGGAAAGCTGATGGCGATTATTACCCAAAAGACTACCAAAGAAAATCAGATGGAAAATATAGACTTTAGGAAATAAGTACTGACCCCTCTGGTTTGAATGTTCACTTTTTTCGTGGTCACTTAAACTTTTAATGAAAACTACAACTCTGTCTGAAAACAGCGTTGTAATTCAAATCAAAAATGAATTATGCTGCTAAAGTATTATCCAGTAAAAAAAGTTAATGTCTATAGCATTTATATAGAAAGTTTTTTCGGTCTGGTGACCTGGGCCTTCAACATTTGTTATAAGCAATTATTTCAATGTATGATTTTATATATTTAAGAGTTGCAACTTAATGATTGTGATGTAATTTAGAGCAATGAAAGAAAAAAAAATGACCTCAATTGTCAATGCTTTAAAAAGCCTAAATTGTTTTTCTAAGATCGAGATTGACGAATTTAATTTGATTTTAAAACAACCTGACAAAAAAAATAAACTTTTGCGAGAACTTCGCATACCTATAAAAAAGGGACTTCTAATTAAAAAATTAAGCGTTAATAGAATTGATTTTGACAAAAACAAAATTCTTGATTGTAACGACTATAATATATTACTCCAACTTGAAATAAAGATCTCATTGGAAATGAAAAAAAGTGATTTAATTAAGAAAATAAATGATAAGAAAATACCAATTTCAAAAGATATTATTAAAAAAATTATATTATCAAACTCCATTGCTAAATTAAATACTCTAATTCAAGAACTCCCTGCGAATATCAAATTTGAACTAAAAACAATAAATTTTAGAGATTCAGAGCATGGCTTTGTTTCTATAAACCCAATATATACACCAATGGGAAATAAAAGATAATCTACTAAGACGGAGTATTTTAGTTTTAAACCTCAATCAATTATGGACTAAAGTGATTACAGCTATTAATTTATTATTATGGCATGATATCCGAAGAGAGCATCCAGTCAACTAGTGAGCATTTACATTTAACCTTAACAACTCGACAGTCAAATAATATTAAGACTATATGGAATTTTACTCAATTCATTCGGCCAACAGAAAATACAGTAAGCCATTGCAGGACACTGTAAAAAGTACTGTTGACAGATTACTAACAAGCAAGACAAGCTCCGAAAATCCTGGTGTTTTGCTTGGTCGAATTCAAAGTGGCAAAACAACAGCATTTATTGGGGTTATTGCAGAAGCGTTTGACAGAGGAATTGATGTTGCGGTTGTTCTGACAAAAAATTCAGAATTACTTGGCACGCAAACTACGAGAAGAATAAGAAAGGAATTTCAGGAATTTGAGGAGCAAGGACACATAAACATCTACTATACCCATACTTTTGGCGACACCATTCTTAAAAAATCTCAACTATTGAATAAGAAAGTCTTTATTGCGATTAAGAATCCAAGTAGTATAGGAAAACTAACAAAAGCATTCAAAATAAATAATTCAGAATTATGTGGTAAAAATGTACTCATAATTGATGATGAAGCCGACACAGGTTCTATAGGTGCAAAAGGGAAAAAGGATGAAGTTGAATTATTAGAAACTGCAAAAAAACTAAATGAATTTAGAAAGGCATTAGAGAAAGGATATTTCTTACAAGTTACAGCAACGCCCTATGCTTTATATCTTCAACCAAACGAAATAGTTACAGCATCAGGAGTTTACAAACCAGTAAGACCGAAATTTACTGAAATATTGGAGGCTTATCCAGGCTACGTTGGTGGAAAAGTGTATTTTGAAGATAGCGAGGATATAGACAATCCTGCCTACCACATACATATACAGGCTACACCAACTGATGTAGCAACTTTAAAATCTAAAAAACAAGATTTAAGAATTGAACGAAATGTTGCAACAACTGACAAGCTTCAAGTATTTAGAAAATCCATTGAAAAATTTATTGTAGCAGTTGCAATTAGAAGAGCTCAACAAATTAAAAGTGGCGGTTCAGCAGTATTACAAAACTATCAGCTTTCTAAATATTCATTCATTTTTCATCTAGACACCGCCAAAACTAAAATGGTTTGGCAAGAAACATTAGTCCAAAAATATTTAGACTTTTTACAATCGGAATGGAAAAACAATAATGGCAATGCAATTGATATGTACAAAGACCATTATGAAAATGACTTAATTATTTCGTTCAAGAAAGCCGAAAAACTTGACTGGGTTGAGAACGTACCGAATTTCAAAGAAGTTCAAAAAGTAATTTCACAAATATTGGAGTTGGAGGATTATCAAATATTCGTGATTAACTCTGACCAACGAGTAATAGATTTAGCTAACGACGACGGCCAATTAAGACTTGAAACAGCTTTAAATTTCTTTATTGGAGGTCAGGTACTTGACAGAGGAATCACCATAGATAATCTACTTGGAATTTTTTACGGTAGAGACCCACAAACCTCTCAAATGGACACCGTTTTACAACACGCCCGAATGTACGGTAATCGTTCAAAGGCAGATATTGCATTAACAAGGATGTACACAACTGAAAGGATATTTGAAAGAATGAAAGAAATCCATCAGATTGATGAAGCGTTGAGAGAATCATTACAGAAGAAGACAGACCACGAAATTGTTCTAATGCAAGCAAGCGAACAAGGAAGAATTAAACCAACAAGCCCAAATAGAATTCGTTTAGGTAATGTAACAACTCTTCGCAGTTATAAAACTAAGTATCCTTATGGTTTTGAGACCAAAGGAAAGACAGAAATAACAAGAATCACAAATAAGATTGACACATACCTACGTTCCATAAATGGTTTTACCAACACAATCAGAAAGTCTTTCACAATATCATTCGAGCAGTTTGAAAATATTCTTGACTTAATTGATAAAGGAAATTTGAATTACGATTTAGGGGTTCCGCTTGACACATTTGTATGGAAAACAATCGTAAAAAAAATGTTTGAAGAGTGTGAAGTGGACGTAAGCAGCCTACCAAGTACATCTTTTAAATAACTTTCACGATGTTTTTCTTTGCATAAAAGAAATATATGAGAACATCAGAAGAAAAAATGTTAGCAGTTGAGGCTTGGCGCACCAGTGGGCTTAGCCAGAATGAATACTGCAAGACCCTTGGAGTCAAACGTACCACTTTTGCCAACTGGGTATCGCGCAATAGACGAAAACAAGCTGTTCCCAATTTTGTTAGAGTTACCATCCCTCCAGTTGCTATTTCGACAGCTGTAGAGGTTATTTACCCAAACGGAGTAATTATCAAGGC